>JADJGF010000001.1:1887690-3195380 GCA_016708125.1 Ignavibacteriota bacterium
CTCTTGTACAAATACATGGCAATGTTATAGATATTCTTAATGCTTGTAAATACTATAAACATTTTAAAAATTTAAGGAGTTTACAATGATTAAGAAAAAAATTACAAAACGAAGCTGGGCAGAGCCATTCAAAATTAAAGTTGTTGAACCTTTAAAAATGACAACAAAAGTTGAACGAGAAAAAGCTATAAAAGAAGCCGGTTACAATACTTTTCTATTAAAATCTGAAGATGTATATATTGATCTTCTTACTGATAGCGGAACAAACGCAATGAGTGATAGTCAGTGGGCTGGAATGATGATTGGCGATGAAGCTTATGCCGGAAGTAAAAACTTTTATCACTTGTGGGATAATATTAAAAAATATTATGGTCACCCATATTTTGTTCCAACACATCAAGGAAGAGCCGCTGAACATATGATTTCTAAAATACTTATTACGCCGGGAGATTACATTCCGGGCAATATGTATTTTACAACAACAAGACTTCACCAAGAATTAGCCGGTGCAACTTTCGTAGATGTTATTATTGATGAAGCCCACGATCCGGATAATGAACATCTTTTCAAAGGAAATATTGATATTCAAAAGTTGGAAGATTTAATAAAAAAAGTCGGTGCAAAAAAAATTCCTTATGTAAGTATGGCTGGACCAGTAAATATGGCCGGCGGTCAACCGTTCTCGATGAGTAACTTAAAAGAAGTAAAAAAAGTTTGCGATAAATACGGAATACAACTTTGGTTTGATGCAACTCGCGCAACAGAAAATGCATATTTTATTCAAGAAAGAGAAAAAGGTTATAAATCAAAAACTATCGCACAAATTTTCTTAGAAATGTGTTCTTATTTTGAAGGAGTTTGGGTAAGCGCGAAAAAAGATTTAATGGTAAATATTGGCGGAATTATTGCAACCAAAAATAAAAAAGTATACGAAGAAGCCAGAAATATGGTTGTAATTTATGAAGGCTTACACACTTACGGCGGTCTTGCCGGAAGAGATATGGAAGCTATGGCAATTGGAATTGAGGAAATGTTGGATTATAATAATATTCATGCAAGAATTGGACAAATAAGATATTTTGGTGATCAGCTTGCTCAATATGGAGTTCCATTTGTTAAACCAATTGGCGGACATGCAATATTTCTGAATGCTAAAAAATTTCTTCCACATGTAAAACAAGATCAATATCCGGCACAAACATTAGCTGCAGAAATTTATATTGATTCCGGTGTGAGAACTATGGAAAGAGGAATTGTTTCTGCGGGAAGAAATAAAGAAACCGGAGAAAATAATTATCCTAAATTGGAATTGGTAAGATGTACTTTTCCAAGACGCGTTTATACTCAAGCCCACATTGATGTTACGGTAGAATCTATTGCAAGTGTTTTTCAAAATAGAAAAAGTATTAAAGGTTTAAAAATGATTTACGAACCAAAATATTTAAGATTCTTTCAAGCAAAATTCAAAAAATTGTAAAATCATATTTTTAATGAAACTGATCCCGTAAGCTTAACATAAATAGTTTGCGGGATTTTTTTTTAGTATAATTATCAACCAAAAATTTTACGCATTGTAATTTTTAGTAACTTCTGAAAAATTAAATTAATGGTGCTTGTCATTCCCACGAAAGTGGGAATCCAGTGAGAATTCAATAGATGCCCTTCCGTCAGTTGACGGATCACGAAAATGACAATTTGAATATTTCAGAAGTTTTTTTATTTAATCAGAAAGAAAAAAAATAATTTTCAAATTATGGAAAATTCTAAAGAACAATTTTTAACTGATAGAAACAGACTTTTTAACGATGAAGGATTAATAAAAAATTCTTATAAGTTCTGCGTTCATTACAGTTTATTAGTTGAAGAATATATTTTAAAAATTGTAAAACCAAAATCTTCCGATTGTGTAATGGTTGCTGCCGGAGGGTTTAGCAGACGTGAACTTTCTCCTTACTCCGATATTGATTTAATGTTTATAATTCCAAAAGTTGAAAATCATGAACACAATATTAGGGAAGCGGTAACAAAACTTTGGGATGTTGGAATTGAGGTTTCTCATACTGTGCGTACATTCAGTGATATTCAAAAATTTATGAATGAAGATCTTCATGCGTTTACACAATTTTTTGAAACAAGATTTTTGCTTGGTAATAAACAACTTTATGATGAATGGAATAAAAAAGTTTTTGAAATAATTCATAAAACTGATAAGAAGCAATTAATTTTTGATTTATTTGATGACGTTGAATTTCGTTATAAAAAATATGGAAGTTCTCCAAAAGTGCTTGAGCCCAATGTTAAATTTACCGGCGGCGGATTGCGCGATATTCATTGTGTTGAATGGATGTATTCAATAAAAAATAATATTCTTCTTACAAATCAAGACGAAGTAACACACACCGAAATTTTCTTAAAAACATTACTGCAAAACGGTTCAATAAACAGAAAAGCTTATAAAAGATTGTTTGATAGTTATCATATAATTTTAAACGCAAGAAATCATCTTCATCTTGTTGAAGGAAGAAAAAATGATAGATTGGAATTTGAACAGCAGGAACTAATAGCAAGTAGATTGGGATATAAAAAAAGTGACTGGAAAGAATTTATGTACAGTTACTTTAGAGCATCAACAATTCTTAATCGTTTTTCAAAAACTATGATGAAACGATATAAGCAGTCGTATGCAACAACAATTTCTGATTTTTTACTTATTGATCTTGATGATGATTTTGAAGTTAAAGGTAATATTTTAAATTTTAAAGATGATAGAATTTTAACAACTTCCGAAATTATGCGCGCATTTTATTATCGTGCAGTTCACGATGCATTTTTTGAACTTAATCTCCGTTCGTTAATTATAGAAAGTATTCACTTAATTGAAGAAACCCAAACTCCGGAAGTAACATCTTCTGTTTTTTTTAGAGAATTACTAAAGCTTCCGGCAAATGTTGCAAAAACACTTTCTTCAATGAATGAGTTTAGTTTTTTAGATGTGGTTTTACCGGAGTTTAAAAGTTTAAACGGTTTTTTCCAGCCGGGAGTTTATCATTGTTATACCGCTGATGAACACACTTTAGTTGCTTTGCAGAATATTGAAAATTTATCTAATGAAGATAATCATCTTGCGCGGCTTTATAAAACCATACAGTCAAAAGATTTATTATATCTTGCAACTTTATTGCACGATATTGGAAAGCCAATTAGTGTTGCGGGACATGAAATTATTGGTGCGGAAATTGCAAATAGCATTATGCAGAATTTAGGTTACGGGCAAAGTGAAATTTTATTTGTGCAGTTTTTAATTAGGCAACATTTAACAATGGAACAAGTTTCATTCAGAAGAGATTTAAATGATCCCACAACTTTAGATAATTTTATTACTATTTTTCCATCAATAAAATCTTTGGATTATTTATACATTTTAACTTACGCAGATTTATCTGCCGTAAATCCGCAAGTATGGACAAAATGGAAAGCGGATCTTTTACAAGAATTATATTTAAAATCAAAATCAATGTTGATGGAACAACTTTCCGGTGAAGAACTTATAAACGCAAAGTCTTCTCAAATTATGAATGAAAATTTTGGAGATAACTCATTAGTTGCAGATCATTTAGATCAAGTTGATGATGTAGGATATTTATTTCATTTTACTCAAGAAGAAATTAATCAACATATAGAAGAAATTGAAAAAGGTTCAAAAGTTGCCGTATTTTTTAAAGAGAGCGAAAATTTTACTAACATTACAATTCTTACAAAAGATTCGGATGCACTTTTAGCCAAGCTGTGCGGGGCGCTGGCAATTAACGATATGAATATTCACGATGCAAGAATATTTACAAGACGAGACGGAATTGTAATTGATAGCTTTAGTGTTTCGGATTTTAGAAGTAATTCTTTAGTTGATTCTTCCAAATATCAGAAAATTGAAAAAGATTTAAAATCAGCAATTCTTGGTGAATTGAAAATTGAAAAAGAATTTGAAAGAGTTAAACAAAAATGGAAGAGAATTCTAAATACAAATACATCTAATACAAAAAACACAATAATTGATTTCGAAAATCAAGAAAATTTTACGATTATTGAAGTTCATTCAACAGATAAAATTGGACTGCTTTTTACAATCACAAACAAATTGGCTGAACTTGGTTTAGCAGTAAGTTTTGCAAAAATTGTAACAAAACTTGATGGAATTATCGATGTGTTTTATGTTCTAAAAAATAACGGACAAAAATTAAGAAAAAGTGAATATGATTTTATTAGAACTGAATTAATTACGGTAATTAAAGGATTATAATTCAATATGAATTTTATGAATAAAACAAATCCAATTGGAATTTTTGATTCCGGTATTGGCGGATTGACAGTTGTAAAAAGTGTAAATACATTTTTGCCAAGTGAAAAAATAATTTATTTTGGCGATACGGCTCGCGTTCCTTATGGATCAAAATCAAATTCAACAATTATTGAATATTCAGTGCAAGATGCAAAATTTTTAGCTAAGAAAAATGTGAAGCTTATTATTGTTGCTTGTAATACAGCTTCATCAGTTGCTCTGGATGAATTAAGAAATAAATTTGATGTTCCAATTATTGGAATGATAAATCCCGGAGCCAAAGCCGCTATTAAAGAAACAAAAAATAAAAAAATTGGAGTTATTGGAACAGAAACAACGGTTTCAAATCAAGCATATTCAAAAGCAATAAAAAATATTAATCCGGAAATTGAAGTAATAGAAAAAGCTTGTCCGCTTTTTGTTCCGCTTGCAGAAGAAGGATGGATCAATCATCCGGCAACAAAATTAATAGCGGAAGAATATTTGTCCGAATTAAAAAATGCTAATATTGATACATTAATTTTAGGCTGCACACATTATCCAATATTGAAAGATGTAATTCAAGAAGTAATTGGCAAAAATGTAAAATTAATTGATTCCGGTTCTGCCGCATATGTGGAAGTTAATGAATATTTAGAAGGCAGAGGAATTAAAAATTATCAGCATAACATTGCGAAGCACGAATTTTATGTAAGTGATGTTCCTAAAAAATTTAATTTAATTGCCGAAAGATTTTTAGGTAAAGAATTAGATTATTTAGAAAAAGTTGATCTTGAAGAAATTATAAATGTTTGATTAATTACTGAAGTTACGCAATTTGACGTCTTTGTCATATTGAGTCCGTTAGCTAACGGACTCAATATCTCAAAATAGAGTAAATCCGCAATATTAAGATTCTTCACTTCGTTAAGAATGACATTTTGCGAAACTTCAGTTAATTACAAATTTTGTCATCAAATGGTCGATGACAACAATTAAACATAAATCCACATTTTTAATGTTACTCAGCCAAAAAAACTCAACTATTTTAATTTCTTAAATCAATTATAGCATATTTAAGTTTTTATAAAATTTTTATTATATATAAAGAACTCAATTAACAAAAACTTAATATTGTAAATCTTGACAATTTGTTTTTTTTTTTTCGTATGTTGATGTCGGATTTAAACTAAAATAGTTTTTTAGTAATATAAGAACCAAGTTAAATTTAATGAAAACAAGGGTTCTAAAATGAAAAAACTGCAACTTTTTTTAATACTGATAATCTCACTATTGAGTCTTACCTTTTTAACGTTTAGCTGTGATACAACGGAACCTACTAATAAAAACTTACAAATAATGTTGGAAGATGCCAGCTGTACAGAAGCATGGCTAACATTAAGTACAAATAATATCCCTTTACCAACAAATATAAATTTGCTTGTTAATGAAAAAAATATGAATGGAATAAAAATAAATACTACGGATACTGTAATTTATGTAGATTCATTACAACCAAACCAAACGTATAAAATATATGCAATGTGTGAAAACCAATTAGGGATAAGTAACAGCATTCAGGTTACAACAATGGATACAACAGACCATGATTTTGACTGGCAAAGTTATACATTTGATGTGCTGACAAGTAGCAGCACACTTTACGATATAGCAATTATCGATGAAAATAATATTTGGATTGTTGGTGAAATTTATATTACTAACTCGCCTGGCACAACTGACCAGCACATCTACAACGCCGTGCACTGGGATGGAACAAAATGGGAATTGAAGAGAGTGCCTTCTATTATTTGTGGCAATGACTATCCAGTTTACAGCACAATATTTGCAATTTATGCTTTTAATGAAAATGACATTTTTTTCAGCGACGGAGGTGAGATTATTCATTTTGATGGCAAGCAATATTTACAAGATTGTGCAATAAACTCATTACTAACTGGCAGGATAAATAGAATTTGGGGTAGCAAAAGTAATGATTTATATGTAGTTGGGAATAGTGGTAGTATAATCCATTATAATGGTATTACTTGGAAAAAAATAGAAACTCATACTGAATATAACTTTACAAACATATATGGTATTGTCAACAGTACAACTGGTAAAATGGAAATTTATTCTTCTGCCGTAGATTTTTTCACAAACGATGCAAAAATCTATAAAATAAAAAGTAACTATGAAATAGAAATAATAAATATAACAATAGGGTTTATATACTCGTTTTGGACTCAAAATGGAATTGATTTTTATCTTTGTGGCGACAAATTATATAGAAAAAACGCAGTTGATCCAACAGAAATTAAGTTAAATACTTCGTCACCAGTAATTGGAATAGTGGGAAATAATTATAATGATATTTATGTCATAGGTGCAGATCAATTCTTTTCGCACTTTAATGGAACAAATTGGTATCTATACCCTAAGACCTTATTACCTACTTTGACCGAATATACAATCGTCGCAGCCACCTCCCAAGTGATAGTTGTCGGTGGTACATCTAATAGTAAAGTTGAAATAATAATTGGAAATAAATAGTAAATACAAAAGGAGGTAATATGTTTTGTAAGTTCAAAATTATCAAAATTATTTTTTCTTATTTAATCATGCAATTTTTGTTAGCATATTTTACTGTTAGTTTTGCCCAAAGATGTTACACTGATCAATATTGGGCAAATTATTATAATTCGAATCCAGGCTCTTTACAAAAGAGAACCGAAGTTGAACAATTGATTGATGATAAGGGATACTTATTATATAAAACAGGAAACCCATTGATTATTCCGGTTGTTGTACATGTAGTTTATAATACTAGTACAGAGAACATATCAGATGCACAAATTAATTCACAAATAGATGCACTAAATCGGGATTATAGGAAATTAAATGATGATGTTGAAAGCACACCAGAACTTTTTTATAATCTTGCAGATGATTGTAATATTGAATTTCGACTAGCTCAGTCTGATCCATTTGGGAACCCTACTTCAGGGATTACTCGTACGCAAACAAACCGTGAATATTTTTTACCACCAGATGATTTTATGAAATTTTCAGCTCAGGGAGGTCATGATATATGGGATCGAGATAGATATTTAAATATATGGGTTTGTGATCTTAAAGATAGCTGGAAGATATTGGGTTATTCATCTGGGATTGGTTGGGCTGCTAGCAAAGATGGAGTCGTAATAGATTACGAAAATTTTGGTACAGTAGGTACAGCTAAACAACCGTATGATCTTGGAAGATCAGCCGTACATGAAGTTGGGCACTGGTTAGGTCTATATCACCTTTGGGGTAAGCCATTGGGGGGTGGTTGTGAGGATGACGATGAAGTCTATGATACTCCTGTACAAGATACGGCAAATTGGGGTTGCCCCTCATTTCCCAGTCCCTCATGTAGCAATGAAAGTGATATTTTTATGAACTATATGGATTATGTAAATGATGCATGTATGTTTATGTTTACTACTGGGCAAAAGCAAAGGATGCAAGCTACTATTTTTGTTAGCAGAGGTAATTTATATCCTTCTTTAAATTTATCAGAAAATATTTTTGATGAAGTTCCAGTAAATGGAGGTAATTATTCTTTTGTAATACAAAATCCCAATCCATTTAACAATATAAATTGGAGCATATCAAAAAATGTAGATTGGATTACGAATATCTCACCTTTGACAGGAATAAATGGAGCGGTCGTTACTTTTACTGTTTCTCCAAATAATTCAGGTTTAGAAAGACCAGGAAGAATAACTATACAAACAGATGATTTATATCAAAGTGAATTGAGCGTTTTTGTTTATCAAGAAAGTGGACAAGAACTGGTTTTTCTTAGATTATCTCAGATGCAAGATCAAACCTCTAATGAATTCGGTTCGGTAGGATTATATAGAATGGGCGCATGGAATACTGGCACAGCTCCTAGATACTACCAAGTAGAAGATGGACAAGCTTTAACAATGAAATTTTCCTATGATTTTATTCCAAATACACAAAGTAAATTTTATATAGTAAGGAACTATGCGAATATACTAGGCTATGAAAATCTGGCATATGAGTATCCTTTTAAGAAAGATTATGAAGGTGGATTTATTCCAGCTTATGAAGCAAAAATACAAAATAATGCTGTTGAATTATCGGGTAATATTATTAATTCTCAAATTGCATTTAAAGATCCTTGGTATCCAGATTTAATAATCGATATTGGTAAAAAAAATAGAGGCTTTGGAGCAATATATCATAACAAACCTTCACCATTTTTAATAAAAATTAATGATAATGATTATAAGGGTATTTTCTTGAATCAAAGATATGATATACCAAACAATCCTTACTATTCTATAAAAACAACCTCGCCACAAGATATCTATTTAAGCCAAACAGGCAAAACACATAAGTTTTATTTTCAAAACTGGAGTGGAACAAATGTAAATTATCAAAATCCAAATAACTTAGAAACTGCTGTTGTGTTTACTTCTTCAAGTGCAACTGCAGATGCTATTATGAAAGGAACTCAACTCTCCAACAACACCAATGCATTTAACAATGACAGTCAGCGAAAAGTAGTAAGAACAAATAATGGATACATGCATAGAGTATATGAAAGTATGGGAAAAGTTTGGTATGAAAGAAGTACTAATAATGGTAGCACCTGGACTTTAATGAATAACGGTAGACCCGTTGGTTTGGGAAATGCACAACATCCATCAATAGATTTTTACGATAATAATCAAATTATAATTGCCTATAACAAAGATTATACAAAAATTGCTGTTTCATATTTTATTGATGGAATCTTTCAACATGAAAATATTGTAGCAAGCAGTATTTTTGATGTTTCTGATATCTCAGAACCCACAGTTGCTCTTTCAAAAAACTCACGAATTATTGTAGTTTGGAATAATAATATTACACCGGGTGGATTAAAATATAGATTTGGATATTTAGGAACAACCTATATTAGTTGGTATAATTCAACAGCTACAATTTCAAATACAAATACCGTCTCTACACATCCAACAATAGCAACAACCAAAAATTATAATCAACCAATAAGTTACTGGTTAGCCTGGGAACAAAACAGTCAAACCATTCCTCTTTATAAACTAACCGAAAGTTCCAATACAATTCAGTTTTCACAATATCATTATTATTCTAGCAGTGGTTATACTTATAATAGAGAACCCTCTGTTTCTGTTATGCCAGACAATAATTATAGAATAGCATGGATTGGGGAAAGAACCGGTGAGAAAAAAGCAGTTACCTATTTTAATAACCAGTATTATAAATTTGGCTGGTATCCCACAAGTGCAAGTATTTCTGCAACAGATGATGGTAGAAACATAGTTGCCTACAGTGATAATTATGGAAATACTAACAAATTTGCTCATATCTGGTGGTATACAAATTATAAAAATCTAAACATTCCGGGAAATCAAGTACAATTATGTAATGGTTCATCAATGAGTAATATATTTGCCGAATCATTTCAAAATTCTCTGTCACCATATAGTTTTTCAACTTCAAATAATTTGAATAGTCTGTCAAAAGAAACTGATAGAAAAATAATGTCTGGCAGGGAAGCAATAGTTTTTATGGATTCAATTCAATTTTACTATACTTTAGGAGACGTTTTAGTAGATAATAATTCTATTCAACCAATTGAAGTAGAAGCAAATCCAGAATTAAAAAAGGTAGAGAAATTAAATACATATTTGAAAACTGAATCTTTTAAATTGAAAGATCAATCCGAGTTTTCATTTTCCATACTTTACGGAGTTACTGATTCAATTTTAGCAAAAACATCTTTAAATAAAAATGAATTTGTAAGTTTCAGTGTTGAATTGGTACAGAATGAAAATGATAAGGTAATTGCCGAATACGGTAAAGTAATGTTTATTAAACAAAACATAATTGGTAATGGTTCTAAGGTAATTAAAATTATTCCCAAAGGAATTGGAAACAGAGAAGTTTATCTTAGATTAGTTGTATCAACAAATACAAAAAGTGAAACTAGTCTTGCAAATATTCATTCAGATGAAAGTATTTTGCCAAAGAAGAACACTAGTAAATATGAAGAAGTTACATATAATATCGGTAGTTTGGTAACCGAGTATTCTTTATCCCAAAACTATCCCAATCCATTTAATCCAACTACAACAATAAATTATCAATTACCAAAAGATGAGCATGTAACTTTAAAAATTTACGATACGCTTGGTAAAGAAGTAATAACTTTAATAAATGAATTTAAAACAAGTGGAAATTACAATATTACATTTGATGGAAGTGACTTATCAAGTGGTGTTTATTTCTACAAAATAGAAGCCGGTAATTTTAGTGATACAAAAAAACTTATTTTAATGAAATAAAATTAAGTAAAAATAGATGGTGCTTTTTGAAAAGTACCATCTATTTGAAATTACTATTTAAGATTCTGATAAAAGTGAACTCCGCTAATAGTTTTTGCATCCACAATTTTTCCCGAAGAAATCATTCCATTAATTTCATCTAAACTAAGTTCATAAACTTCCATACCGTGTTCACCCTCTTCTCTATTGTGGTTTCCGGCTTTTAAATTTTCTGCCAAATATATATATAGAATTTCGTTACAGAATCCCGGAGAAGTATAAATTTTCCCAAGCGGTGAAATTGATTCGGCAGAATAACCGGTTTCTTCTGTTAATTCTCTTGTTGCACAAACAAGCGGATCTTCACCTTTTTCTAATTTACCCGCTGGAAGTTCAAACATCCATTCATCAAAAGGATATCTATATTGTTTAACTAAAATTATTTTCCCATCCTTTGTAACGGGAACAACAACAGCTCCGCCATTATGGACGATTACTTCTCTAATTCCAATATTTCCGGAGTGATATTCTATTTGGTCAACTTTAATATCAAACACAACGCCGTTAAAAATTCTTTCAGATTTTTTTAGAGTAAAATTCATTTACACCTTTTCAATATTTAGTGAAAAAATAAAGTAATTTATTTATCATAAAATGGAACCAACTCACTTCCAAGATATTTTATAACGGCTGTAATAACTCCAAGATCATCCAAGTAGCCAATTAACGGAGCTATATCCGGAATGCTATCTATCGGTACTATAAAATATACAAGCGCACCAATAACAATTGATTTTCTATACCACGGAATATTTTTATCTCTAAAATATTTAAACAATGCTTTAATATCTTTCGTGAAAGAAATTTTCTTTCCAATTTTTTCAACTTTTTCCCAAAGGTTTTCTTCGACAAATTCCTTTCCATGCAAATATTTATCATGCGTAGAAAAATCTTCGCTTAAATCATTTAAAGAATTCTCCATATAATCATGCTCCTCAAGTTCGCTAATATCCGGATTTTTAGAATATTCTTTCATTTAGTTATCCAATCTTTTTAGATTAATTATTTTTTATTTTCATCCAGCCAATCATAAATACTATTCCACCAAAGTCTTGCATTTTGCGGTTTAGTTACAAAATGATATTCATCCGGAAAATATAACAATTTACTTTTTACTCCAACTCTTTGCAAAGAAGTAAATAATTCCATTGCTTGTCCGAACGGAACTCTAAAATCATATTCTCCGTGAATAACTAACATTGGAGTTTTAAAGTTTTGTACAAAATTATGTGGCGACCATTTTTTATAAAGTTCTCTGTTTTCCCAAGGAGTTCCGCCATTTTCCCATTCCGGAAACCAAAGTTCTTCGGTTGTGCCGTACATACTTTCTAAATTAAAAACACCGGCGTGACAAATCAAGGCATTAAATCTATCAGTGTGACCTTCAATCCAGTTTATCATATATCCACCGTAAGAAGCTCCGGCTGCGAATAAATTTTGAGAATCAATAAATTCATAATTGTTAATTGCATAATCTAAAGAATTCATTAAATCCGTATAAACTTTTCCGCCCCAATCTTGTGAAATTTCGTCTGTAAATTTTTGTCCGTAACCAAAACTTCCTCGGGGATTTGTTGCAACAACAACATAACCTTTGGAAGCAAACATTTGCAAATTCCATCTATAATGAAAATCGTCATTCCAATGTCCTTGCGGTCCGCCGTGAATTAAAAACATTAATGGATATTTTTTATTCGGATTAAAAAATGGCGGCTTGACCAATATTGATTGGACTTTTGCGCCTTCAGCTCCTTCTGCCCAAAAAGTTTCTATAGGATTCATTTCAATTTTAGAAAGTAAATCAACATTAATATTTGTGATTTGCTTTAAATTTTTACCATTAATTTCAATTGAGAAAATTTCATAAGGCAAATCTGATTTTTGATTTTTGAAAAATATTTTATCTCCATTTGGTGAAAGTGCAATTGAAGAAGCAGTTACTTTTTCTGCAACTGTAAATAACTCTTTTGATGAAATATCAATTTTATAAATAGAATTATAAATTGTATTTGCGGCAGTGAAATAAATAAATTTTGAATCTTGCGACCAAATTATTTCTCCGGCGGATAAATCAATTGCTGAAGTTAAATCAGTTGCAATTTTCAAATTTTTATTATACAACATTATTCTTTGTTTATCAGATTCTAAACCAGCTCTTTCCATTGAACAGTACGCAATATATTTTCCATCGGGTGAATAAATTGGCTGATTATCATTTCCTTCACTTGCAGAAATTTTTTTGTAAGGAGTTTGTTCCCCATCTTTAATATCATTAACATTTAAAATAAAAATATCATTATTTGTACTTGTTGCAAGAAAATTACTTTCATTCATTGTAAATGCAATTTCATTTTCATTAGGTGAAAAAGAATAATCATTTGCACTTCCCAAAGCAATTGGAGGAACGTCAAACTTTAAACCTTGAGTTAAATCGATATAATTTTTTGTTTCAAAATCGAAAATAAATAAATGACTAAATTTTGGTCCACGCCAATCATTCCAATGACGATACATCAATTCGGTAAACATTTCAGCTTTCACTTTGCTGTTGGCTCTTTCTACATCTTTTGCTTTATTGCAAGTTTGATTTTTACAATCAGCATATACTTGAGAGGAAAAAATAATTTGATTATTAGAAGGAGCAAATTTTACACCACCAATACCAGAATAAAAATCTGTAACTTTTAATTTTAAAGTATCGTTAATACTTTGTGAAAAAAGTTGATTACCAATGTTATAATAAACTTTATCATTTACAATTTGTGGTGAAGAAACACTTTTATCAATATTTATAAATTCCTTTTGTTCCTTCCCATCTGAATTAATAATCCATAAATCTGAGTTACCCTTATTTTCTTCCATGTTATAAGTTGTAAC
Source organism: Ignavibacteriota bacterium (assembly GCA_016708125.1). NCBI lineage: Bacteria > Pseudomonadati > Ignavibacteriota > Ignavibacteriota bacterium. Next base: position 1,901,308 of record JADJGF010000001.1, read on the forward strand.
ATCAAAAATAATTTTATTTCCATCCGGCGAAACAGTAAATGATCCAATTCTTTTCATATTCCATAAATCTTCAATGGACAATACATGTTTTGTTTGTGAAAAACTTAAAGTTGTAAATAATAACAGTGCAAAAAATGGTAAATATTTTTTCATAAGGGTTCTCTTATTTATATCAAATGTAATTAAATTACTTTTTTTAAGGGAAAAATCTAATTTATATTTTAAAGTAGAATATCATTTTGCATCAATTGTTTAAAAGTTTCTCTTTTACGAATTTCGAAATATTTATCATTATCAACAAGTACTTCTGCGGCTCGTCTTCTTCCATTATAATTTGATGACATTACCATTCCATATGCGCCGGCTGACATAATTGCAATAAAATCATTTTTTTCACAATTGGAAATATTTCTATTTTTTGCAAAAAAATCTCCGCTTTCACAAACCGGACCAACAATATCTGCAACAATTTCTTTTTTATTTTTTATTTCTAAAGGTTGAATATGATGATAAGCCTTATAAAGACTTGGTCTGAGAAGATCAGTCATTGCGGCATCAGCTACTATAAAATTTTTTCCTAAATTATTTTTTGTATATAATACTTTTGATAAAAGAACTCCACCGTTTGCTGTAAATGCGCGTCCCGGTTCAAAAAATATTTCACAATCTGATTTTTTTAAAATTGGCAAAATTGCACTTGCAAATTCTTCAATTGTAAAAGTTTTTTCATCGTTATATTTAACACCTAAACCTCCGCCAACATCAATATGTTTAATAACAATTCCCTCTGATTTTAATTCATCTACAAGATTAATCAATTTTCTTACAGCTTCAACAAAAGGTTGAATTGTTGTTACTTGAGAACCAATATGCATATCAATTCCTAATAAATTTACGTTGGAAAGTTTATTTGCATTTATAAAAATTTGCTTTGCCAAAGTTTCGTCAATTCCAAATTTATTTTCTGCTAAACCCGTAGAAATATAAGGATGCGTTGCCGAATCAACATTTGGATTTACTCTAATTGCCAATGGAGCAATTTTATCTAAACTTTTTGCAATTTCATTTATTCGATTTATTTCTTGTATTGATTCCGCTTTGAGCAATAAAATTTCATTTTCTAAAGCCAATTGAACTTCTTCATCAGTTTTACCAACACCGGACATAATCATATTTTTGGGAGAAACTCCGGCTTTTTGTGCTCTGTAAAATTCTCCTGCAGAATTAACATCAATACCGGCTCCAAGTTGATTAAACAACTTAATTACATTTATATTAAAATTAGCTTTTGAAGCATAGAATATTTTGTGATTTAAACTCTTAAAAGCATTTTCAAATTCAATAAAATGATCAACAAAAAACTTTTTGCTGTAAACAAATGTTGGGGTTCCCATTTCTATTGCAATGTTTTCTAAGCTTACGTTTTCACAAAATAATTTGTTGTTTTTATATGTAAAATATTTGGAATCAAAATAGTTCATTAAATAACCGTATTGTTTAAAATTAGTTATCAAAATATCTCAAAAAGTGCGCCCAAATGGAAGCAATTTACTTTGCAATCTTGATAAACCATATGCTTTTTAATAGCTTTCAACTTCTTTTATAAAATATTGTTGATTAAAAATGAAATATCCACATCAAGAAGTTGAAAAAAAATGGCAGAAGTTTTGGGAAGATAATAAAATATTTAAAACAGATCTTTCCGATTTAGAAAAAAAAATATATACACTTGTAATGTTTATTTATCCTTCGGGATCAAAAACTCATATTGGGCATTGGTATAATTATGCTCCCACAGATTCTTGGGCACGTTTCAAAAAGTTAAGAGGAAACAATGTTTTTGAGCCGATGGGATATGATGCATTTGGATTGCCCGCGGAAAATTATGCAATTAAAACCGGTGTACATCCGCAAGATTCTACATTGAAAAATATAAGTGATATTAGAGAACAGTTGAAAACTATGGGCTGCATGTATGATTGGGATGCAGAATTAATGACTTGTGTTCCCGAATATTACAAATGGAATCAATGGTTATTTCTGAAATTATTTGAAAAAGATTTAGCTTATAGAAAAAAAGCACCAGTTAATTGGTGTCCGTCTTGCCAAACTGTTTTAGCAAATGAGCAAGTTCAGAACGATGGAACATGTGAACGCTGCGGTACCATTGTTGAACAGAAAAATTTAACACAATGGTTTTTCAAAATTACCGATTATGCGGAAGAACTTCTTTCCGGACTTGATAATATTGAGTGGCCGGAAAAAACCAAAACTATGCAGCGAAATTGGATAGGTAAAAGTATTGGTGCAGAAATTAAATTTAAAATTGATAATTCAGATGATGAATTTAATGTATTTACAACCAGACCGGATACTTTGTTTGGAGCAACATACATGGTGCTTTCTCCGGAACATCCGTTAGTTGGAAAAATTACAATTGGCAAACAAAAGAGTGAAGTTTTTAATTATCAAGAAAAAGTTAAAAATTTATCTGAGATTGATAGAACATCAACAGTTAAAGAAAAAACCGGTGCATTCACTGGTGCATTTGCAATCAATCCGGCAAACAATAATAAAATTCCAATTTGGATTGCAGATTATGTTTTAATGACATACGGAACCGGAGCAATAATGGCAGTTCCGGGACAAGATGAGCGAGACTGGGAATTTGCAGAAAAATTTAATTTGCCAATTATTAGAACTGTTCAACCTAAAGCTGGATTTGATGGAAAAGCATTTACGGAAGATGGTCCGGCAATTAATAGTGAGTTTCTTAATGGATTAAATGTTAAAGAAGCTAAACAAAAAATGATTGATTGGCTTGTTGAAAATAATTTAGGGAAAGCTAAAATTAATTATAGATTAAGGGATTGGTTAATTTCTCGACAAAGATATTGGGGAACACCTATTCCAATAATTCATTGTGAAAATTGTGGTGAAGTGCCGGTGCCGATTGAAGATCTTCCGGTTAAGCTTCCGTATGATGTTGATTTTAAACACGATGGCGGATCTCCACTTGCCGGAAATTCAGATTTTGTAAATACAACATGTCCAAAGTGTAAAGCTTTAGCTAAACGTGAAGTTGATACAATGGATACTTTTGTTGATTCATCATGGTATTATTTACGTTATCTTAATCCCAAAATAAGTGATAAGATTTTTGATAATGATTTAGCTGATCAATGGACTCCGGTTGATACTTATGTAGGCGGTGCGGAACACGCAACAATGCATTTACTTTACGCGAGATTCATTCACAAATTTTTGCGTGATTTAAAATTGATCAATAACGATGAGCCTTTCCAAAGATTGATACATCAAGGCACAATTACAAATCAAGGTGCTAAAATGTCTAAATCAAAAGGAAATGTAGTTGATCCCGGAATTTTTACAAGCGAATATGGTTCAGATGTTTTCAGAATGTACTTAATGTTTATGGGTCCGTATGATTTAGGCGGTGATTGGAGCGATAAAGGAATTGTCGGTGTTGATCGTTTTGTGCAAAGGTCATATACACTTTTTCAAAATAATGAAAATGTGTTGAAAGAAAATCCCTCAAAGGAAATTTATTTAATGAGTGATTTATCGGATGTTGAAAAAGATGTTTACAGAAAAGTAAATCAAACTTTATATAAATATGATGGTGAATTAGAAAATTTCAGATTTAATGTTGTGGTTGCTTCTTTAATGGAATTATTAAACGAACTTATAAAATCACTACCAAATTGTAGGAAAGATTTAATTACTTATTCATTAGAAAGGTTTGCTTATTTGCTTGCGCCAATTGCTCCTCATTTGGGTGAAGAATGTTGGCAGCTTTTAGGAAATGAAAATTCAATTTATAAATATAAACATGATTATAAAGTTGATAAAAATGCTTTAGTTGTTGATGAAGTTACAATTGTTGTTCAAGTTAATGGAAAGATTCGTGCAAAACTAAATCTTCCAATTGATTTGGATGAAGCTGAAGTTAAAACAACCGCTTTTTCAGATGAAAATGTAAAAACTCACACTGATGGAAAAATAATTGTTAAAGAAATTTACATCAAAAATAAAATCTATAATATTGTAGTTAAGTGATAATCAATAAATATTTAACTATTATTATGCCGGTTTGATTTTTAATGCCGGTATCTCAATTAACAAAATACGTAGATTCCGGAATTAACTTCGTTAATCCAGAATAACATTTTTTATGAAAATTATTTTGAAGGAAATATGATAGACATAAAATTAATTAGAGAAAATCCCGAGTTTGTAAACAAAGGTTTAGAAAATAAAAATGATAAAAATAGAGTAGATGAAATTTTATCACTTGATACTTCACGTAGAGAAAAATTACAATTGGTTGAAGATTTAAAAGCAAAAAGAAATTCAGCATCACAAGAAATTGGTAAACTTAAAAAAGCCGGTCAAAATGCTGATTCTATTATGGCAGAGATGAAAAACGTTGGTGATGAAATTAAAAATTTAGATGACGAATTAAAAGAAATAAATGATAAACTTCATCAGCTGATGATAAGATTACCAAACTTGCCGCATTCATCAACCCCAATTGGTAAAAGTGCAGAAGATAACGTTGAAGCAAGACAATGGCTTCCAGAAGGATTTGAAAAATCTCCGGTTGAAAAACCATTAAATCATTTGGAGCTTGGAAGCAAACTTGGAATTTTAGATTTTGAACGCGGCGCAAAAATTTCCGGTTCGGGATTTCCGGTTTATGTCGGGAAAGGTGCAACTTTAGAAAGAGCACTTATTAATTTTATGTTAGATTATCATCTTGAGCATCATGGCTATAAAGAAATATTTCCTCCGTTTATGGTTAACGCAGATTCAATGTTTGGAACCGGACAATTGCCCAAAATGCAGGAAGATATGTATTATGCCGAAAGAGATGATTTATATTTAGTTCCAACTGCAGAAGTTCCGGTAACAAATTTGCATAGAGATGAAATTTTAAATGAAGATCAGCTTCCAATTAATTACGTTGCTTACTCAGCATGTTTTAGAAGAGAAGCGGGAAGTTACGGAAAGGAATCAAAAGGATTTTTGCGAGTTCATCAATTCAATAAAGTTGAAATGGTGAAAATTGTTAATCCGGAAGGATCTTATGATCATTTAGAAAAATTAGTTTCAGACGCGGAAGATATTTTAAAAGAATTAAAAGTTCCGTATAGAATTTTAATGTTATGCAGCGGTGATTTAAGTTTTGCCGCAGCAAAATGTTATGATATTGAAACTTGGTCGCCTGCGGAAAATAAATGGTTGGAAGCTTCTTCTTGCAGTAATTTTGAATCATTCCAAGCCAGAAGAGCTAATATTAAATTCAGAAAAAAAGATGATAAAAAACCGGAATTTGTTCATACTTTAAATGGTTCGGGATTGGCTACAAGCAGATTAATGGTTTCGATTTTGGAAAATAATCAAACACCGGAAGGAAAAATTATTGTTCCAAAAGTTTTACAGAAATATACCGGGTTCAATATAATCGGATAAAATTTCCAATTTAATAAATCTTTTTAAATAAACATCTGAACTTTCTGCAAGTACTTCTCAAAAGTTAAATTAATAGTGCTTGTCATTCCCACGGAAGTGGGAAGCCAGTGTGAATTCAATAGATTCCCGTTTTCACGGGAATGACATTTTGAATATATCGGAAGTCATTTCTTCTTAAAATCTCATCTTCTTAAAACGGGAATTCTCAAATTTTGTTCGGAAGATTCAATCAAAATTTTTAATCGACTTTTTTGTGTCTCTTCTCTTTTGGCGCTCATCACCCAATAAATTGTTATATGTTTTGCGGAAGGCGGAAGTTTACTAAAGTATTCCCAAGCAATTTTATTTTTCTTAATTTCATTTTCAAATTCTTTAGAAAGCTTTACATTCTTTCTTTCGTAAGAATATATTTTTGATTTTTCCACAGTCTTTTTATCAAAAGCTTCAAATCCTTTTTTATGAACCAATCCAAGTTTTGATAATTTTTCAAATTTATCAATATTAACTGCGCTCCAGTTACTTTTTGGATTTCGCGGAGTAAATCTGTTATAATAACTTTCTTCATTTATTGATCTTCGAATTCCGTCAATCCAGCCGAAACAAATTGCTACATCAACAGAGTCCGACCAAGTAACAGTCGGCTTTTTAGTTTGAACTTTATAAAAACCCAATAGTAATTCTTTTTCTGTTTCATGATTTTTTTCAAACCATTTTCTTAATTCCGCAGAATTTTTAAAGAACAAAATATTATTAATCATACAAAACCTCTTGAAACAAAATTATTGATTGGGATTTATAAAAGTTATTCATTTTAAATTTTAATAATGAAGAAATTTCATTTAACGATATTTTTCATTTTATTTATTATTTCTCAAAATCAATTTGCTCAAGATTCGGTAAAAATTCCCCAAATAAATTTTATTGATTTAACAAATAATTCGCTTCAAAACAATTTATCATTTGAAAGTTTTGGTTTAGATACAAATATAAATTCAATTTGTGTTGATAGTTTAAAAAATATAAATGAATTATTCTTGCACTTTAAAATGATGAGTGAATATGAACCAAATTTAAGTATAGCAAATCAAATGATTGAACATAATCAGCAAAGAGAATTCCTAATGAAATCAATTTCAGAATATTATAAAAATCAACCGAATTATGATTTGGGTGAAGTTGGTAAATACTTAGGTTTAGCAAAAAAATATTCTGCATTTTTACTTTTGCTTTTATCATTGTGAAAAATATTCAAATTCATTAAACAAGCTCCAAATAACAATTTTCAAATTTCAAACAAATTCCAAATTTTAAAAACAAATATTCAAACCAACAAGTAAAAGATATATTTACAGTTAAAAATTTAGTTTGTGATTTCTTATATCGGATTTGTAATTTGTTTGTTGTTTGGTTTACTGTTTTTAATTACACGAATAAAATTTACCAAACGTCTGATTATTTTTTATGATAAATTACAATTTGTAATTTAAAATGTTATGAAAGCTCTTCCATGAAATCATTATTTACGTTAAACAAATATTTTTTAAAATATAAATTCACACTTTTTCTTGGACTAATATTCATCTTACTTTCAAACGCAGCACAAGTTTACATTCCAATTTTACTTAAAGAAAGTATAGATGCGCTCCAAAAACATTTAAGCAATGAATTAATTTTGAAATATTCTTTGCTAATTGTTGGAACAGCAATAATTGGAGGGGTTTTCAGGTTTTTAATCCGCACAACAATAATTATAGTTTCGCGCAAAATTGAATATGATTTGAGAAGTGATTTTTGGGCACATATTCAAAAACTGCCAACAAGATTTTTTCAAAATAATTCAACCGGAAATATAATGGCGCACGCAACAAATGATATTAGCGCCGTAAGAATGTATATTGGTCCCGCAGTAATGTATACGTTTGATAATGTCTCAAAATTTGTAATTGTAATTGTTTTAATGTTGAGTTTAAATGTTGGATTAACAGTTTACGCTTTAATTCCACTTCCGATTCTATCATATTTTGTTTATAAACTAAGCAAAAAAATTCATTTAAAATTTACGCGGATTCAAGAAAAGTTTAGTGAACTTACTGCAAAAGCTCAAGAAAGTTTTTCCGGTATTAGGGTGATTAAATCTTATGTTAGAGAAAAAGATGAATTAAAGCAATTCACAAAATTGAGCGATGAATATCTTCACAGAAATATGGATCAAGTTAAAATTCAGGCATTGTTCATTCCAATTTTATTTATGATTTCCGGCATTTCTATCATAATTATAATTTGGCTTGGCGGCTCGATGGTTATTGATGGAAAATTAACTCTTGGAGAAATTGTTGCATTTGTAGCTTACTTAAGTTTGCTGATTTGGCCGGTAATTGCATTTGGCTGGGTTACAAATTTAATTCAGCAAGCATCTGCAAGTATGAAAAGATTATTGAAAATATTTGGCGAAATTGATGAAGTTAAAGACGCTGATAATCAAAATGAAATTGTTGAAATTAAAGGTGAAATTGAATTTAAAAATGTTTCATTTAAATATGGAAATCAGCTTCCGGAAGTTTTAAAAAATATAAATATAAAAATTCCAGTTGGAAGTACACTCGCAATTATTGGTCATACCGGAAGTGGAAAAACAAGTATAATAAATTTACTTCCACGCTTATTTGACACAACCGAAGGTGAAATTTATATTGATGGAATTAATATAAAAAATATTCCGCGAAACAAACTCCGCAAAAGTATTGGATTAGTTAACCAAGAAACATTTTTATTCTCTGATACTTTATTTAACAATATTGCTTATGGTGTTGAGAATCCCAAACCGGAATTTATAAATCAAATTGCTGAAATTGCCCAGCTTAAAAAAGATATTGATACATTTTCTAAAGGTTACGAAACTATTTTGGGTGAGCGCGGAATTACACTTTCTGGCGGACAAAAGCAAAGAACAAGCTTGGCAAGGGCTTTAGCGATCAATCCAAAAATATTAATTCTTGATGATTCATTTTCAGCGGTTGATACAAATACCGAAGAAGAAATTTTAAGCAAATTAAAAAATTATATGAATGGAAGAACAAGCATAATTATTAGTCATAGAATTTCAACGGTAAAAAATGCAGATAAAATTATTGTGTTACAGAACGGTGAAATTGTTGAACAAGGAACTCATGATGAATTAGTTAAATTAGATGGAATTTATGCCGATCTAAATAACAAACAGTTACTCGAAGAAGAATTGAAAGAAATTGAATAATGAGTAAAGAAGAAGAAGTTGATGAAATAAAAGGGAAAGCATACGATTCGAAATTAATGAAGCGTTTGTTGGCTTATGCAAAACCGTATAAAAAATATATTGTTGCCGGAATACTTTTAAATATTCTTGTTGCGGGACTTGGTCCGGTTCGTCCGTATTTAACAAAAATTGCAATTGATGATTCAATTGTAAATAAGGATTATCACGGACTTTTAATAATAATTTTAATTTTGTTTGCATCATTAATATTTCAAGCGGCAATTCAGTATGCATTAACGTATTATACGCAATTGATGGGACAGAAAATAATTTTTGATTTGCGCGTAAAATTATTTGAACATATTCAAAAATTATCATTAAAATATTTTGATAAAACTCCAATTGGCAGAATTGTTACAAGAGTTACAAATGATGTTGAAGCATTGAATGAATTATTTTCATCCGGAATTGTAACTGTATTTAGTGATGTTTTTACAATTATTTGGATTTTCGGATTTATGTTTTTCATGTCGTGGGAACTTGCGCTTATTACACTTTCAGTATTGCCAATTTTATTTTACGCAACATTTTTATTCAGAAAAAAAGTTAGAGATGCGTACAGAAAAGAGAGAAAGCAATTATCAAAATTAAATTCTTATATGCAGGAACACATAACCGGAATGAATGTTGTCCAAATTTTCAATAGAGAAAAAGAGGAGTTTAAGAAATTTCTTTCAATAAATTCCGATTACAAAAATGCAATTATAAAATCTATTTATTACTACGCGGTTTTTTTTCCAGCTGTAGAAATACTTAGTTCAATTTCAATAGCTTTAATTATTTGGTACGGCGGCGGAAGTGTAATTCAAAGCACAATGACAATTGGAATTTTATTTGCATTTATTCAATATACGGAAATGTTCTTCAGACCAATCCGCGATCTTTCGGAAAAATATAATATTATGCAAACAGCAATGGCTGCATCGGAAAGAATTTTTGAAGTTTTAGATGATAAAACAATAATTGCAAATCCGGAAAATCCTAAAATCATCAATAAATTCAACGGTGAAGTTGAGTTTAAAAATGTAACTTTTGCTTATAACAGTGATGAAAATGTTTTAAAAAATGTTTCGTTCAAAATTAATCCCGGTAAAACTGTTGCAATTGTTGGCGCAACCGGTGCCGGAAAAACAAGTATTATAAGTCTGCTTACAAGATTTTATGATATTGAAAAAGGTGAAATATTAATTGATGAAATTAACATCAAAGATTTAAGCAAACACGAATTAAGAAAAAAAATATCAGTTGTTTTGCAAGACGTATATCTTTTTTCCGGTGATATAAAATCAAACATCGGATTAAACTCGGAAGATATTTCCGATAAAGAAATTGAAAAAGCCGCACAGATAGTTGGTGCAGATAAATTTATTGAAAAACTTCCGCAGAAATATAATCAAGAAGTAAAAGAAAAAGGTTCGTCGCTTAGCGTTGGACAAAAACAATTAATTTCATTTGCCCGAGCTTTAGCTTATGATCCACAAATTTTAATTTTAGATGAAGCAACATCAAGCGTTGATACTGAAACAGAAATTCTTATAAAAAATGCAATTGAAAAATTATTAGTCGGTAGAACATCAATTGTAATTGCACATCGACTTTCAACAATTCAAAACGCTGATAAAATAATTGTTATGCATAAAGGTGAAATCCGTGAAATGGGAACTCACCAAAATTTACTTTCACAAAAAGGAATTTATTATAAATTGTATCAGCTTCAGTACAAAGAACAAGAGCTGAAAGAATTTTCTTAAAAGGAGAATTTATGGCAATTAATTTTATGACGTTAACAAGACATATTTACGAGGGAGAAAAACGGCATCCCGGCGCAACCGGAGAACTTTCTGATTTGCTGCACGAACTTTCTTTAGCCGCAAAAGTAATTTCTTTAGAAGTAAACAAAGCCGGATTGGTTGATATTATTGGCTTTGCCGGTCATAATAATATTCATGGAGAAAAAGTAAAAAAGTTAGATATTTTTGCGCACGAAACTTTGTTTAAAGCTATGGATCACGGCGGACACCTTTGTGTTATGGCTTCAGAAGAGGAAGAAGATATTTTAAGAATTCCCGATTATCACAGTAAAGGGAAATATGTTTTACTTTTTGATCCGCTTGACGGTTCTTCTAATATTGATGTTAACGTGAGTATTGGAACAATTTTTTCAATTTATAAAAGAGTTACTCCGGATGATGGCTCCGGCGGAACTTTGGAAGATTGCTTACAGCCGGGACTGAAGCAAGTCGCAGCCGGCTATATTGTTTATGGCTCAAGTACAATTTTTGTTTATACGGTTGGAGATGGAGTTCACGGTTTTACACTTGATCCTGCTTTCGGTGAATTTTTACTTTCCCACAAAAATATTAGAATTCCGGGAAAGGCAAATATTTACAGCATCAATGAAGGAAATTATAAATACTGGCATCCGGGTTTGAAGAAATATATTAAATATATTCAAGATGCGGATAATAGAGGACGAAAGCCATATTCCGCAAGATATATTGGATCAATGGTTGCGGATATTCATCGAAATATGTTATATGGTGGAATTTTTATTTATCCCGCTGATAATTTAAATCCCGATGGAAAATTAAGATTAATGTATGAATGTAATCCCATGGCTTTTATTATTGAGCAAGCCGGAGGAAGAGCAATTGACGGATCAAAAAGAATTTTGGAAATTCAGCCGACGAATTTACATCAGCGTGTTCCAATATATATTGGAAGCAAAGAAGCCGTAGATAAAGTGGAAGAATATTTAAAAAATGAAAATCAATAAATTATTTTATTGAGGCTAATTTTTCTTCAATTAATTTTGCAAGCTCAACTTTATTAATATCTTTTAACGTAAGTTTATTATTTCTTACGGTTATTAAAGGCTCATCGCCTTGTCCTTTCAAATAATTCAACAAAGCAAAAGAAAGTCTATTTCTATCGTTCATAATTGGAATATAATTTCCCAGCGAATTAACTAAGTTGTAAACTTTTTTTTCAATTGAATCTTCCGGAAAAAGTTTAACTGCTGAAGGCGGTAATGTTGACATTTAATTATCCTAATTTCTTCAAAATAATATTGTAAAATATAGATAAATAAATAATATCACAATATCTGTTTAGCAAGCGTCTTACTAATTGATTAAATTTCGTTCAACAAAAAATGTTTACTGTGAATTTAAGCAAAATCAATAAAATTTTAATAATTCGATTAAGCTCGCTTGGCGATATTTTATTAACTTCGCCATTAATTCGTTCGCTTAATAATCAATTTCCAAATTTGAAAATAGATTTTTTATTACGCGAAGAATATAAAGATGCAGTAATTTTTAATCCCAATCTCAATTCGATTATTTTGTTAAAAAGAAATTCTCAGTTTGATGAAATAAAAAATGATTTGTTAATTAACAATTACGATTTGGTAATTGATCTTCAAAATAATTTTAGAAGCAGAAAATTATCTAAAGGAATTTCCAAAGAAATTTTAAGATTTAAAAAACCATCGATTGAGAAATTTTTATTGGTAAAATTTAAATGGAATCTTTTTAAAGAAATAATTCCAATTCCGGTTAGATATGCAAATACAATTCCAAATTTTAATTTAGATGAAAAAGGTTTGGAAATTTTTATAGGAAAAAATGATCAAATAAAAATTGATGAAAATAAAATTGGATTTTGTCCGGGCTCGCGACACAAAACAAAAATGTGGAAAGAAGAATATTTTGTTGAATTAGGCAAAATGTTTTCGGATATCGGAAAAACAATTTTACTTTTTGGCGGAAAAGATGATAAAGAGATTTGTGAAAAAATATCTAAGCAAATTCCTAATTCAATAAATTTATCGAACGATGATGAATTATTGAAAACAGCCGAAGAAATGAAAAATTGTAAAATTATAATTTGCAACGATTCTGGCTTAATGCATTTGGCTTTATCCGTAAAAGTTCCGGTTGTTGCAATATTCGGATCAACAGTAAAAGAATTTGGATTTGCGCCGTACAAAGGAAAAAATTTAGTTTTAGAAAATAATTTATTAACTTGCAGACCATGCAGTCATATTGGATTGGGGGAATGTCCGCAAAAACATTTTAAATGCATGCTTGATATAACTCCGCAATTTGTATTTCAAAAAACTTTGGAATTTATTAAAAATATATGAAAACATTTTGGTTTTACTTTTACAACTTTCTTATTCTTCCACTGTTAAAAATTTCGTTATACATTTTAAGTTTTTTTAATAAAAAAATTAGAACCGGAATAAAAGGAAGAAAACGACTTTTTGAAAATTTAATAATTAACTTAACCGAACTTGATAGAAGCAAAAAAATAATTTGGATTCATTCTTCATCTATGGGAGAATTTGAACAAGCAAAACCAATAATTGAAAGGATAAAAAATTCTTCACAAGTAAATATTTTAGTTACTTTTTTTTCACCTTCGGGATATAATAACTCATTAAAATATCCTCATGCAGATATAATATCTTATATTCCATTTGATTCATTTTCAAATGCAAAAAGGTTTGTGGGATTAGTAAAACCTTCCGCAGTTTTATTTATGAGATATGATTTTTGGCCGAATTTTATTTGGGTTTTAAGCAAATATAAAGTTGCAACTTTTATTGTAGATGCAACAATGAGTAGAACTTCAAAAAGAAAATTGCCCATTTCAAGACAATTTCATAATAAATTGTTTAAAGATTTTGTAAAAATTTTAACAATAAGTGAAAAAGATAAGGAAAGTTTTAAGGATTTTAATATTCCGGAGGAAAAATTAGCTGTAGTTGGCGATACAAGATTTGATCGTGTTTATCAAAAAAGTATTGATGCAAAAAGTAAAAATTTATTCAGACCCGATATATTTAAAAGTAAAAAAGTTCTTGTTCTTGGAAGTTCTTGGGAATCGGATGAAGAAGTAATTTTTCCGGCTATTCTTAAGTTGTTAGAATATGATAAAAATATTGTTACAATTGTTGTTCCGCATGAGCCTTCGATTCCGCGACTTGAGGCATTAGAACATACTTTTAAAGATGTACCTAATATTCGATTTTCATATAAAAATAATTATAACGATGAACCAATTATTTTGGTTGATTCTATTGGAGTTTTGCTTACACTTTATCATTACGCAGATATTGCTTATGTTGGCGGTAGTTTTAAACAAGGAATTCATAATGTCCTTGAACCGGCAGTTTATGGAATTCCCGTTATTTTTGGTCCTAAAAATAAAAATAGTCAAGAAGCAAGAAAAATGATTGAATTAGGATGCGGTATCGAAATTAAAAATAAATTTGAAGCATACAGAACTTTAAGGGAACTATTTATTGATGATGAAAAGCGAAAAAATTTAGGTGAAATTTCCCGTAAATATGTTGAAAATAATATTGGTGCTACTGAAAAAATTATTTATGAATTGATAAAAGTGAATAAATCTAAGAACTGATTTGAATGTGAAAAGTCAAAAGTAAAATTTAAAAATGTAGTGAACGAAAATTTTCGTTCACTACAGAATTGAATATTTTATAATTGCGGACCAGCAGCCACTAATTTTTTGCCTTCTTCATTATCTGTGTATTGCTCAAAATTCTTAATAAATAATGCAGCTAATTCTTTAGCTTTAACTTCCCAATCATTTGGGTTAGAATAAGTTTCTCTTGGATCCAATACTTTTGGATCTACATCATGCAAGAAAGTTGGAACTTCCAAATTGAAAACCGGGATAATTTTTGTTTTCGATTTTTCAATTGAGCCATCTAAAATTGCATCAATAATAGCCCTTGTATCTTTTATCGAAATTCTTTTTCCGGTTCCATTCCAACCGGTATTAACCAAATAAGCTTCTGATCCATATTTTTCCATCTTTTTAACTAATTCTTCACCATATTTTGTTGGATGTAAACTTAAAAATGCTTTCCCAAAGCAAGCAGAAAATGTTGGCTGAGGAGAATTTACACCTCTTTCAGTTCCGGCTAATTTTGCAGTAAATCCGGAAAGAAAATGATATTTGGTTTGATCCGGACTTAATTTGGAAACCGGCGGCATAACTCCGTAAGCATCTGCTGTTAAGAAAATTACTTTAGTTGCATGTCCCGCTTTTGAAATTGGTTTTACAATATTGTGAATATGATAAATTGGGTAAGAAACTCTTGTATTATTTGTAACAGAACCATCGTTAAAATCAATTTTACCATTTGCATCAACGGTAACATTTTCCAATAGCGCATCTCTTTTTATTGCCGCATAAATATCGGGCTCGGACTCAATATCCAAATTAATTGTTTTTGCGTAACAACCGCCCTCAAAATTGAAAACTCCATCATCATCCCATCCGTGTTCATCATCTCCAATTAATTCACGTTTTGGATCAGTTGAAAGTGTAGTTTTTCCGGTTCCGGAAAGTCCAAAGAAAATTGCTACATCTCCGTCTTTTCCTTTATTTGCAGAACAATGCATTGATGAAATTCCATTTAGCGGCAAATAATAATTCATCATAGCGAAAATTCCTTTTTTCATTTCGCCGCCGTACCAAGTTCCGCCGATAATCTGCATTTTTTCAGTAAGATTAAAAACCGTAAAAACTTCAGAATTTAACTTATGTTCCTGCCATTTTGGATTTGTAGTTTTTGAACCATTCATAATTACAAAATCCGGTTCACCAAAATTTGTTAATTCTTCTTGTGTTGGTCTAATAAACATATTTGTTACAAAGTGGGCTTGCCAAGCAACTTCCATAATAAAACGAACTTTTAATCTGGAATCTTCATTTGCACCGCAGAAAGCATCAACAATATACAAATCTTTTCCAGAAAGCTGATCAGTTACAGTTTTCTTTAAATCGTTCCAAACTTCTGTAGTTATTGGTTTATTATCATTTTTTGCTTTGTCGGATGTCCACCAAACTGAATCTTTTGTAACATCATCCTTAACAATATATTTGTCTTTTGGCGAGCGACCAGTAAAAACTCCGGTCATTACATTTACAGCGCCAAGTTCTGTAACTTGAGCTTTTTCATAACCTTTAAGATTCGGATTTGTTTCATGTTCAAAAAGTTCATCAAAAGAAAGATTATAATATATTTGTTTTGCGTTCGTTATACCGTACTTATTTAGATCAATGACACTCATTAATTACTCCTTGTGATTTTTAGAATTGGGAGGTTTTGATTAAATGGGGTATTTAAAAAACCTTTGACGATTATAAATTATTTTCGAACGTAAATTTATTAAAATTTGTACTATTTCACAATGTAAAAGAGATAGAAATGACTTATATCATTTGGTTTGCGATTAATTTTACATAATATTACATAACTATAATATTTGAAAATAGCCTTGTGTTTTTTATCACATCTATTTAATCTTTCATCACTTTATTAATGCTTATTATTTACTTTTTAAGTTAATTTAACCAAACTATATGCAGCAAAATTCTGAAATAGAAAAATTCATAACGCAGGCAAATATTAATCTTCAAAATTTATTTGAAATTTTGCCGGTTGGAGCTATTTTCTTTGATGAAAAATGGAATGTTGTTTCTGCAAATACAAATGCCGTAAAAATTATTTGTTCCGCAAAAAAAATTGAAATAGAAAAAAATATAAATATTTTTACTCATTTTTACCTTTCTTCTATCCTTCCTTTAAATAAAATTTTCAGTATGAAAAATGGAAATAATTTTGAAGGTGAAATTAAGGAATTATCGAATCAGCAAAATGATAATGAGAAAGTTATAGTTAAAGGAATTCCGTTTGTTGAAGAAAATAATTTTAAAGGCGGTTTATTACTTTTAGAAAAAATGAATATAAATTCCGAAACAAACTTTGAACTTTCGGATAAATATTCAATTTCAAGTTTGCTGAAAAATATTTGTTCATGTTATTTAATTACCGATATAAAAGGAAATATAATTTTAAAACCAAATAATAATGATAGCTGTCGCCATAATTTAATTTTGGGCGGAAACACAATTGATGATATTTTTACTAGTGAACAAAATATTTTAATTAAGCAAAATTTTAAAAAAGCAATTGAAGAAAATACAAATCAGTACTTAGAAATAATTTTTTATTCCGATACTGAAACTTATACATACAAAACTGTAATTGTTCCGCTTAATAACAATAACGGCGAAGTAATATCGGTTCTGTTTTTATTCAAGGATAAAAATTATCTCAGCAACGATACCGCAGAATTTTTAAGCGGTGCAAAAGAATTACAAATTTATAAAACATTTACCTCGGCTGGCTCCGAAGCATTTTTCAAAACAAATTTGAATGGAATAATTACATATTGGTCAAATACCGCAGAAATACTTTTTATGAAAAAAAATGAAACTGTGATTGATCAATTTATAGATGAAATTTTTCCGGAAATGACTAAAAGTAATTTTGAAAAATTAAGAAGTGAACTTATAACATTAGGCAATTGGGAAGGAGAACTTAATCATTTAATAAACGGTTCGGAATTTATTGCAAAAACAAAAGTTAAATTATATAAATCAAATCGCGTAAATGAATTATTATTTTATTGTGATAAGGTAAATGTTCAGCTTCAAAAATTAAATTTTGCAAAAGAAGAAGAAACGAATTTTTTTAGAGAAACAGTTTTAAAATCAGATGAAATGATTTTACAAGCAAATCCTTATGGAACAATTCTTTTTGCAAATGAAAAATTCTGTAACACATTTGGATTTGAACTCGATGAAATTAGAGGAATTTTATTTTTAGAATTAATTGATCACGCTTATAGAATTGAAAACGATTTAACTGATTTTTCAACTGCGGTTTACAAAAAATCATTTGAACATTTACCAATGTTTACAAAACATGGCAAAATGATTGATGCCAAATCAATGATTAATATTTCACTTTCCGGTCCAAATCTAAAATATTTTACAATATATTTAAATGCAGTTGATTACAATAAACAAATCGATACCGAAATATCGGAATCATTGTTGCAAAGTTTTCCGGAAGCAATTGCGGTTCTGAAACATAATTTTATAATTGATATAAATAGAACTTTCGAAGAATTAATAGGTGCAAAATCTCATTTATTAAACAAAGGAATTTCTAAAATTATTAGTCCAAATTTTAGACAAGAATTTGAAAATTTTCTTAACGATGAAAAACAGAAAAACCATGAAGATTTAATAACGATTCTTACAGATGAAGGAAATGAAATAGAAGTAAGATTTGAAAAAATTTATGTTAACAAAGAAAAAAATATTGTTATTCTAAGCATTGATTCGGAGACTTTAGAATTAAAACAAAAGTTTGAAGAATCAAAAAGATTTACCGGTGAATTTGCAAATTTTGATCAAGTTTTTTGGAAAGGACATTTAGAAAATAGCGGAATTATAATTGATACTTTTTCTGATTCAATTGAAAAAATAACCGGTTACAAAAAATATGATTTTGCGTTGAATTCAGATTTATGGAAAGATATAATTCACCCGGATGATTTTGAAAATTTTGATTTATCACTTACAAATTTTATAAATGATGAACAAGAATATCTTCAAGTAGAATATAGAATTATTTCAAAATCCGGTGCTATTGTTTGGATTATCAACAGACTGAAAAAAATATTAAATAAAGAAAATGTATTTGAAAATATAATTGGCGTAATTGATAATATTACCGAATCGACTTTGCGAAAAGATGAACTAAATAAAAAAATTAACGAATTAGAAAAACTTAATGTTACAAAAGATAAATTCATTTCAATAATTTCTCACGATTTGAAGGCGCCGTTTACATCAATTGTTGGATTTGCTGAATTAGGATTAACGCAAACCGATTTAAGTTCCGAAGAAATGAAAGAATATTTTGGTTACATAAGCAATGCATCTTTACATACTTTGGATTTGATAAATAGTTTGCTTGATTGGACAAGATTACAAACTGGAAGATTAACAATAAAACCTACAACTGTTAATGCAAATTATTTAGTTAGAAAAACCACAGAAATTTTATATGGATTTGCAGCACAAAAAAATATTTCAATTAATGTTAATGTTGATGAAAATATTTTTATTCAAGCTGATGAAGGAATTCTCACTCAAGTTTTTAATAATCTTGTTTCAAACTCTATTAAGTTTACACCCAAAAACGGAAGTATAATGATTTCCGCATCTAAGTTAGATGATCAGCAAAAAGTTGAATTTATTGTTAAAGATTCCGGTGTTGGAATTGAGCAAGAAGATATTAAAAAACTTTTTCTTGTTGAGGAAAAGCATTCAACTTTAGGTACGGAAGGTGAGCGGGGAACTGGACTTGGTTTAAGTTTGGTAAAGGAAATTGTTGAAAAACATAACGGAAAAATTTATGTAAAAAGTATAGTTGATAAAGGAACGGAATTCATTTTTACAATTCCAATTTCAACACCTTCAATTTTATTGATTGATGATAAACAAACTGAAAGAATCATTTATTCTAAATTAATTGAAAGTCTAACAGACGGAATTTTAGTTTACACTGCTTCAAATTTTGAAGAAGCAAAAAAAATCATTAATGATAAAATGCCGATGCTCGTTATTTCAGAAAGTAATATTAATGGAATTAATGCTTCGGATTTTTACAAATCACTTAATACAAATGTCGCAAAATATATTCCAACGTATTTTGTATTAACAAGACAAATCAGCAAATCTGAATTTGAAAAATGTAAAAGTATTGGAATTGATGGAGTTCAAACAAAACCGATTGAAATAAAATTATTCAAATCTATTTTAGATACTTTTATTCTTGGAGTAAAATAATCTTAAATTGTAACTCATGTTACTCAAGAATCTCAATGTTGTGAATATGAACGATATTGAGATATTTCGCTTCGCTCAATATGACAAAATTACTAATTTTGTTTAACATAAGATTTTAAATAATATTCAAAACTATTTTTGCTTTAAAACAATTCCAGTAGAAGGATTTAAAACTATTGATCCCGAAATAGATTTTA
Organism: Ignavibacteriota bacterium; assembly: GCA_016708125.1. Taxonomy (NCBI): domain Bacteria; kingdom Pseudomonadati; phylum Ignavibacteriota; species Ignavibacteriota bacterium. Next base: position 1,921,045 of record JADJGF010000001.1, read on the forward strand.
TAATATCCGGTAAAACAGAATATTCATCAGCTAAAACTTCCCACCAACCTAAAGGAAGTTCAAATTTTAAATCTTGGCTTCTATCAGCATTAAAAATTACTAAATAACTTTTACTGTTAAACTTAACTTGATATGCTAAAGCAAATTCATTCTTCTTAAAATTCTGAAATGAATAATCATCATAATTTGCTTTACTAAATACTTTATGGAATTTTCTGAGTTTGATCAATCCTTTGTAATAATTGAAAAGATCTTTATTCAATTCTGCATGCACAAAATTTAAGTAATTTGTATTGTTATCTTTATTATAAGTATTGTGATCAATAGTTCCGGCTTCAACATCTTCAATATTTTCATCTAACTCAATAACTTTTGATCTGCCAAATTCTTGTCCTTCGTGAATCATCGTAATTCCTTGCGAAGTAAACAAGAACATTGCAGCCAATTTGTGCAATTTTAATTCTTCATGCGTGAGATGAACATTTTTATTAATATTTGTAATTACTTCATCTTTTCTAATTTTTCCCAAACCCATACGAATAAAATCACCCAAAGTATACCCGTCATGAGATTCCAAGTAATTTACGGAATGCTCCGGCTCTTGAAATAATCCGTGTTCTTCATTTATTAAAGTTCCGCGCACATAACTTTTTATTCTATCAATATTATTATTCCCTTGCCATTTTCCGAATATCCATCCTAAACCATTAAAAGGATTTTCACCTTTTATTCCGTTTCTAATTTGATCATTCCAGCTTCCCCATTCGCGTAAAGAAAATCCCATTGGATTATATCCGCCGCCCCAAGGTTCGCAGACAAAAACAACATCGGGATTTATTTTTTTTGCTTCTCTGATTATGGCTTCAATTGTTTCCCAATCCAGTAATTTTCCCAAATCAAATCTAAATCCATCTATGTGATATTCCTTCATCCAATAAATTATACTTTCAACAATTAATCTCCTCAGCATTGGTCTTTCGGTTTTCAGATCATTTCCGCAATAACTTTCGGCAATGTAATTTCCTTTTTCATCAAATCTGAAATAATATTGTTTATCAATTTCTTTCAAATTTCCAATTTCATATTCCGATAAATGATTATAAACAACATCCATAATTACTGCAATTTTATTTTTATGAAAAGCTTTTACCATATCTTTAAATTGATTTACTTGTCCGCCTTTTTCACCAAGCCATTTGCCTCTTGTTAAAACTCCAATATTTTCTGAATAATACGCAGCGGGCGCAAAAAAGTTTGAGGTCATATAACCCCAATGATTTCTTTCGTAAGGATTCCAAGTATTATACTTTCCGGCTAATGAATCTTTAAAAGGAATTTCACAATATCCAAATTCTTGCGAAGGTAAAAGTTCAACCGTATTTACACCGAGAGATTTTATATAATTAATTCCGCCGGTAATTTTTTCTTCAACCAAACCTTTGTAAGTTCCGGGAAAATTTGAACCGGCAGATTTATGTGCTGTTAAATCTCTAATATGCATTTCATAAACAATTAAATCTCGCCAATCTCTTTGAATCCAAGAATCATCTTCCCAATTATAATTTTGGTTGTAAACAATTGATTTTCTTGGGTTCAAATAATCTGTATAAGTCGCAACAGCTTTTGCATATGGATCAACACATAAAGGAGGAATTTTATTCTTTTCTAAATCTTCTTCAGAATAAACTTGATAACCGTAAAATTTATTCGTTAAATCTTCATTTATAATTGCTTCCCAAACTCCATCATCATCTTTGTTCATTTTAAAATCAACGGAAATTGTATCTGTTACATTTTCAAAAGTTTTTAGAATAACATTTTCTGCATTTGGTGCAAAAATTCTAAATGTTGTTTGATTTACCGAAACGAAAGAGCCCAATTCTTTTTCGGAATATAATGTATTTAACTGATGCTGTGAAAATTTATATTTTGATGTATCTGAATTTATAAACTCTCTATTTTCTGAAATATACAACTTACAACCCTTTGAATTTATTTTTGGAATAAGAAGAATAATTACTGTAAAGGCAAATATTTTTAATTGCGCTTTCATAGACATTATCGTATTAAATTAGTTGTAAATTAATTAAAAGATTGAATCCTTACAAGAATTTGTAGGAAAAGTTAAAATAAAATGATGAGATAATTTCTAATATTTTAGTAAGAAATATCTATATTTTCAGAAGTTGCGGGTAATGGGGGAATTTCAAATTCTGCACTATTTCTAAAATATGCATTATTGTTTACATGTGAAATTTGAATTCTGTAGTGATGTGAGCCGGATAGATTCGATGGAATTTTCCATTCATAAATTCCGTCATTTTCTGTTGATTCTGCAATTGTAATTACTTTATTAAACTTTCTAATTAAATCGATTTTAACATAATCAAGGTTATCAGTTATTGCCCACTTAATTCTGTATGTATTATTTTGCTGCCATTTATCTGTATCCGAAGGACTTTGCACTTGCAGCGAATTTGAATAAAAACTTTCCTCTTTTATTTCTTCATTTGTTGGATTTGTTACTGCGTCTCTGCATGAAGTAAAAATTACAAATAGTATTAAGAGCTTTAATAAAGTTTTCATAATTACCTCACTAAAATCTTTAATTAACTTAGGAATAATTAAGATTAAAATAAAGTAAAAATTATTTTAGCAAAATCATTTTTTTTGAAGTGAGAAAATTTCCAACTTGTAATTGATAAATATAAACTCCGCTTGGTAAACTGCTTCCGTCAAATTCAATTTTATAATTTCCGGGTGATTGTTTTTCATTTACTAATTTTTTTATTTCTTTTCCCAGAACATCGTATATCAAAATTTTTACGTTTGACGTTTCACGTTTTTCGTTTTGCGGAATAGAATATTTTAAAGTCGTTACCGGATTAAACGGATTTGGATAATTTTGTTCTAAATTAAAATCAAAATTTTGCGGCGTATTATTTATTGATGTAATATTTGTAACAGTTTTTAGAATTAAATTATTCGGATCAAGCTCAATATTTTCCGGTATTCCATCAACTTCAAAAGTAAATGTTTGATTTTGCAAATTGTTAAATGCTGTGATTAAAGTATCATTTAAATTTGTTTTGATTAAAATCTGAACCGGCATGGTAAAATAATTTGGATTTGTATTTACTTCTTGAGAAAGTAATAATTGAACATTGTTTTTATTATTTCCAGCAGAATTGTAATTCCATTCTAAAGAATATTTTGGATAGTTTTCACCATAAATCCATTCATCAAAAAAATAATCCAAATCAATTCCGGAAACTTCTTCGCAAACATTTTTGAAATCTTCGGTTTCCGCAACATTGTAGGAATAATTTGGATGAACTAAATATGTCTGCAAAGATTTGAAGAAAAGAGAATCACCTAAAATTCCTCTTAACATGTGAAGCACAACACCACCTTTTGCATAACTGCGAGAGCTCTCAAAAATTTCTGAAAGTAAACTTATATCTTGAACATAAATTGAACCTTGTGCAAACGTAGATCGAAACATTATAGAATTGATTTCAGCATCATAACTTTCTTTACCGTATTTCGCTTCAAGCCAAAGCGCTTCCGCATAAGTTGCAAAGCCTTCATTAAGCCAAATATTCTGCCAATCCTTACATGTTATTTTATCGCCAAACCATTGATGTGCAAGCTCGTGAGAAACAATTTCTTCACCAAAACTTCCCATTGAAGAAACAGTTTGATGTTCCATCCCGCCGCCCCAGCTAAATTCTGCATGTCCGTATTTTTCTTCGGCGAAAGGATATTCACCAAATAGATTTGAAAAGACTTCTAACATTTCTGTGGTTTTATCCAAATCTAATTTTCGTTCATCATTTAAATTTTCCGGATAATTATAATGAATTACCGGCATAAATTTATTTTCAGCATATTCAAACTGCTGTTCGTAAATTTCGTAATTAGTCATTGCCAAAGAAATTAAATAATGTGCAATCGGATAACTATTTTTCCATTTAAAAGTTTTTGTACCGTTTCCGTTATTTTTTTCTTCAATTAATTTACCATTTGAAACACTGTAAAAAAAATCATCCGCAGTAATCCAAACATCAGAAGAATCTGCCTTATCTGCCGGTGTATCTTTGCACGGAAACCAATCGCTTGCACCGTATGGTTCACTTAAAGTCCAAATTGCGGGATTTCCATCATGTTCGCTAAAAACAAAACTTCCAAATCCGGAACTCCCGGGAATTCCATCATAAATAATTTGCACGGAAAATTCTTGATTCAAACTCAAACTTTTTCCCAAATCAATTTTAATTGTATTTGAATTATCATGAATAAAATTAACCGGATTTCCATCGACCGTTACATTTTGCACATTCATTGTTTCTTGTAAATCGATAAAAATATTTGTCACATTATCAAAATTACTTTTTGCATTTATTGTAACATTTCCGGAAAGAAAATTTGGTGTGTGAGTTATTTCGAAAATTAATTTATAATATGTTACATCAAACTTTGAATCGCCGCTATAAGTAATATTCATAAAATTATTATGTTTACTTAATTGCGATTTGATGCAATAATCAATTCCTTTTTCTTGAGAAAGTGCATTTGTAAAAATTGAAATTAAAATAATAAATATTGTTTTCTTCATCTTATTCTCTTATAAATCAAAATTTTGGTTAAGCAAAATTTAAAGTGTAATTTTGAAACAAATAGTATACAATTAAAAAAAGTTTCTCAAGTTAAAAATAAGGTTTCTTTTAATGAGCAGACATTCAAAAATTTTTATTGGATTATTAGCCGGTGCAGTTTTCGGAATTTTAAGCAATATATATTTAAGCGAAACAAGTTTTTTAAATTTTGTTCAAACTTATTTTTCTGATCCTCTTGGAAAAATATTTCTTAATATGTTGATAATGATGGTAATTCCATTGGTGTTTGCGAGTTTGTCTATAGGAGTTGCTCAAATTGGCGATTTGAAAAATCTTGGAAGAATTGGATTAAAAACAATTTCATATTTTTTTCTAGTAACTGCATTAGCTGTAACAATTGGATTGACTTTAGTTAATACAATAAAACCGGGAAATTATTTATCGGATGAAATTAAAACAAAATTGTTAACTTCTTACCAAAGTGAAGCAAGCGAGATAAAGGAAAAATCGGAAAATATAGAATTTGGAATTCAAACTTTAGTAAACATAGTTCCGCGAAATCCAATAGCAGCAATAGCAAAACCAAATCCCGAAATGTTGGCATTAATATTTTTTTCAATAATTGTTGGCGTTGCTTTAACAATGATTGGAAAAGATAATGCTCAGTCTGTAATTAATCTTTTGGAAGGAATAAACGAAATTACAATTGTTGTAATAAACATCGCAATGAAATTAGCACCATACGGAGTTTTTGCATTAATATTTTCTACAACTTCGCGTTTCGGTTTTGAGCTTTTAGTTGCATTAAGTATGTACGTAATTACAGTTTTACTGGGATTATCAATTCACTTATTAGTGTCGTTTCCCATTTTAATCAAAACTTTTGCAAAATATAATCCGGTTTTATTTTTTAAGAAAATTGAGACAGTAATGTTAACTGCATTTTCAACAAGTTCAAGCAGTGCAACTTTACCAACAACAATTTCGGTTTCGCAAAAGAATTTGGGAATTCCATCACACATAAACGGATTTATTCTTCCACTTGGCGCAACAATGAATATGAACGGAACAGCTTTGTTTGAAGGAGTTACAGTTTTATTTCTTGCACAAGTTTTTGGAGTTGAGCTAAGTTTTGGTGTTCAATTAATTGTTGTGTTAATGAGCGTTTTAACCGCAATAGGAACTGCCGGAGTTCCATCGGGATCAATTCCACTTTTGGTTATGGTTTTGATGATGGTAAATGTTCCCGCAGAAGGAATTGCAATTATTCTTGGTGTTGATAGATTTCTTGATATGTGCAGAACCGTTTTAAATGTTACGGGAGATATTACTTGCGCAGCTTATGTCGCAAAATCTGAAGGATATCAATTAGCTAAAGAATAGAATTGCAAAATTGCAAAATTATTTATAGTAAAACTTAGCCACTAATGCACGAATAAGGTTTTAAAAAGATGCGATCTTTTTATAAGATCGCATCTTTAATCAATACTTTTTTTACGTTTCACTTTTAACGTTTCTACGTTTTTCGTTTTCACTTACTAACCTTACTTCCTTTCAAAACTATTGAGGCAAAAACTGAAATTCCTAATGCAGCAATAATTATAATTAATGAAATTTGAACCGGTACATGAAAAAATGCACTTAGCAACATTTTTACTCCAATAAAAAGAAGAATAAATGAAATTCCGTATTTCAAATATTTGAATAAATTTAAAATTCCGGCAAGTGCAAAGAAAAGTGATCGCAATCCAAGAATTGCAAAAAGGTTTGAAGTTATTGCAATAAATGAATCATTTGTAATTGCTAAAACTGCGGGAATTGAATCAATTGCAAAAATTAAATCTGTCGATTCAATTAATATCAAAGTTATAAAAGCAACGGTTGCATAAGTCTTCTTTCCCACTTTTATAAAAAAATGATCCGTTTCTACATCTGTTTTTACCGGGAAAAATTTCTTAGTTAATTTTACAAATACGTTATCATTCGGATGAATTTTTTCATCTTTTGCGGTAAACATTTTAATTGCAGTATAAACCAAAACTGCGCCAAAAATGTAGATCATAAAACTAAATGTTTTTAAAAGCTGAACACCGGCAAGAATAAAAATTATTCGCAATACTACAGCTCCAATAATCCCCCATTTAAGAATTCTCGGTTGATGTTTTTCTGGAATTCCCATTGTTCCGAAAATCATTAGGAATACAAATAAATTATCTACAGAAAGAGATTTTTCAATTAAGTAGCTTGCAACGTATTCAAAACTTTTTGTGTGTCCATCCGGAAAATAAAAATAAATTAAAATTGCAAAAGAAAATCCGGCTGCAATCCAAATTACGCTCCACATCAAAGCGGCTTTTATATTTATTTTTCCGCGGTGGTGACTTGTATAAACCAAATCGAAAATAAAAACAGCAATAAAAAGTGCAGCAAATATTAACCAAAAGAGAAAATGAATTTCCATGGTTTCCTAAAATTATTTGGGCAAAGATAGGGAATTTTGAAGTAACGAGAAATGAAAAACGGAAAACGTTGAGATGTAGAATCGTGTAAACGTAAAACGAAAAATGAAAGATGAAGAAACACAAAAAGATAAATACTTGTCATTTCGAATGAAATGAGAAATCTCATAAAAAAATTATAAATATAAATGAAAATAGTGATGGATAAATTTAAAATAATTTAAAGATGCGATCTTTTAAAAATATCGCATCTTTTTTATATTTTTTTCATTGCGTTTCTCGTTTTCCGTCTCAAAGTTTATACGTCTATACGTTTTTATCCCAAAAAGAACGAAAGTAAAATACCGGCTGCAACTGCCGATCCAATTACTCCCGCAACATTTGGTGCCATTGCATGCATAAGTAAATGATTTTTTGAATCATATTGCAAACCAACAACTTGAGAAACTCTTGCACTATCGGGAACTGCAGAAACTCCGGCATTTCCAATTAATGGATTTATTTTATTTTCTTCTTTCAAAAATAAATTCATAATTTTTACAAACATTACTCCACCGGTTGTTGCAATTACAAAAGAAAGCGCTCCTAATCCAAAAATACCAATTGATTTTGCAGTCAAAAAAGTTGTTGCTTGAGTTGAAGCGCCAACCGTCAATCCAATAAGAATAGTAACAATATCTATTAATGAACCTTTTGCAGTATCTGCCAATCTTTTTGTAACTCCGCTTTCTTTCAAAATATTTCCGAAGAATAACATTCCTAAAAGAGGCAATGCAGAAGGAGTGATAAAGCAAGTAAGTAGTAAACCAACAATAGGGAATAGTATTTTCTCCAATTTAGAAACTTGGCGCGGAGGTTTCATTCTTATTTGTCGTTCTTTATCGGTTGTAAGCAATTTCATAATCGGCGGCTGAATTACCGGAACAAGTGCCATATAAGAATATGCGGAAACTGCAATTGCGCCAACTAATTCCGGAGCTAATTTAGATGATAAGAAAATTGCAGTTGGTCCATCTGCTCCGCCAATAATTGCAATTGCTGCAGCATGTTGAGGAAGATATCCCAGAGCTAAAGATAATGCGTAAGCTCCAAAAATTCCTAATTGAGCAGCAGCGCCAATTAATATTAATTTTGGATTTGAAAGCAAAGTAGAAAAATCCGTCATCGCTCCAATTCCCAAAAATATTAATGGGGGATAAACTCCTTGAGTTACACCAAAATATAAATAATTAAGAACGCTTCCTTTTTCATAAATTCCTAATTGCAAATTTGCGCCTTCTAAAAAAGGAATGTTTCCAATTAAAATTCCAAATCCAATAGGAACAAGTAAAAGCGGTTCATAATCTTTTACAATTGCTAAATAAAGAAATATTAAAGCAATAATTAACATTATAACATGACCAAGCGTAAAATTTGCAAATGCAGTGTACCGCATAAATTGATCAAAACCGTGAGCTACAAATTCAATAAATTGCTGCATTTTTAACCTCCAATCTCAACAAGAACATCGCCTTCCATAACAGAATCACCTTGTCGCACATTAATTTTAACAACTTTTCCTTCTTTATCTGCATTAACACTATTTTCCATTTTCATAGCTTCAAGTGTTATTAACTTATCACCGATTTTTACAGAATCTCCTTCTCTTACATGAACATTTAAAATAACTCCGGGAAGAGGAGATTTTATATGTCCCGCACCTTTTGCTGCAGTTGGTTTTGCCGTTCTTTGTTCAGATATTGCAATATCCGTAGATGGTGCAACAACCGATCTAACTAATTTTGGAGTTTTTGTTGTTTGAATTTGCTTATTAACTTGCACTTGGTATGATGTTCCGTTCACTTCAACTTCGGCAATATTATCTTCAATATTAACAATTTCAACGTCGTAATCACTTCCATTTATTGTAAATTTAAACTTTTTCATTTCATTTCCCTCATCTTGGATTTTGTCTTAAACCATAAATTTTTGAACTCCATGGCGAATATGTTCTTGCAACTTTATTAATTGTAAGAACCGTATTTTCTTTATCGTGCAATTCACTCATGTATAAATGCAAAGCCATTGCAATTGCCGCACTTACGTTTCCGCTTAAATCTTCTTCGCTTTCTTTAACCTTAATTTCTTTACCTTCAACTTTTCTAGCTTTTTTTAATTTCAGATTAAGAAGTTTTGTAATGTTATAAAAAAGTAAATAAAGAAGTAATAAAGACATGAAAACTACTGTCATTCCTACAAAAGTCATTCCTACGCCCCAAGGATCAATTTGATTGAACTTATCGGCGTTTTCATGAATTTTCGCATTCGAAACGGAATCAAGTTTTGCAGCGGTTGCTTGTAAAATTAAACCTAAATTCATTTCATACCTCACAATGGAATATTGGAATGTTTTTTAGGCGGATTTACATCTTTCTTTGTCGATAAAGATTGAAGTGCGCGAATAACTCTGAATCGAGTATTTCTTGGTTCAATAATATCATCGATATAACCATATTTTGCAGCTGCATAAGGAGTTGCGAATTTTGCTTTATATTCATTTTCTTTTTGAGTGATGAAAGCATTTCTTTCTTCGGGATTTTCGATTGCGGCAATTTCTTTATTATTCAAAACTTCAATTGCACCGCGCGGACCCATAACAGCAATTTCTGCTGAAGGCCAAGCGTAATTTATATCTCCGCGTAAATGTTTTGATCCCATAACATCATAAGCGCCGCCGTATGCTTTTCTTAAAATAATTGTAATTTTCGGAACAGTAGCTTCGCCGTATGCAAATAATAATTTTGCACCATGTAAAATTATTCCCCCGTATTCTTGAGTTGTTCCGGGTAAAAATCCGGGAACATCAACCAAAGTTAAAATTGGAATATTAAAAGCATCGCAGAAACGTACAAATCTTGCAGCTTTTCGTGATGAATTTATATCTAAAACTCCTGCTAAATAATTCGGCTGATTTGCAACAATTCCCACAGAAATTCCGTTAAATCTTGCAAAACCGGTAATTATATTCGGCGCATAATGTCTTTGGATTTCTAAAAATTCATGATTATCAGCAATTGCGTGAATTACATTTTTTACATCATAAGGTTTATTTGGGCTATCCGGAATTATTTCATTTAAAGTATCTTCTAATCTGTCAATCGGATCATCACATGCAACTAACGGCGGATCTTCCAAATTATTTTGCGGAAGATAGCTTAACAATTTTCTAATTAATAAAATTCCTTCTTCTTCGGAATCTGCAACAAAATGAGTAACACCGGATTTTGTTCCGTGAACCATTGCGCCGCCGAGTTCTTCATCAGTAACTACTTCACCAGTTACTGTTTTCACAACTTTTGGACCGGTAACAAACATGTAGCTTGTATTTTTACTCATAATAGTAAAATCTGTTAAAGCCGGAGAATAAACTGCGCCACCAGCACATGGACCAAATATTGCGGAAATTTGCGGAACAACTCCGGAAGCTAAAATATTTTTTTGGAAAATATCTGCGTAACCGCCTAAACTTTTTACACCTTCTTGAATTCTTGCACCGCCGCTATCGTTAATTCCAATTACGGGAGCGCCGACTTTCATTGCTTTATCCATAACTTTACAGATTTTTTGTGCATACATTTCCGAAAGCGATCCGCCGAAAATTGTAAAATCTTGTGAAAACACATAAACCAATCTTCCGTCAATTGTTCCGTACCCGGTAACAACTCCATCCGATAAATATGTTTGTTTATCCAAACCGAAATCAACAGTTCTGTGTGAAACGAACATATCAAATTCTTCGAAAGAACCATCATCCAATAACATTTCAATTCTTTCGCGTGCGGTAAATTTTCCTTTTTGATGCTGGGCTTCAATTCTTTTTTCTCCGCCGCCTAAACGCGCTTTTTGTCGCATTTCCATCAATTCTTTAATCTTATCTTGTAACGACATTATTTCTCCTAAAAAAAACTAATTTATTTAAATTGTTTATTTATCTGAACAAAGTTCTGTTAAAACTCCGCCGGTTGATTTTGGGTGAAGAAAAGCAATATTTAAGCTTTCTGCACCTTTACGCGGATTTACATCAATTAATTTTACTTCTTTTTGCTGAAGTTCATTTAGTGATTCTTGTAAATTTTCTACATGAAATGCAATGTGATGAATTCCTTCACCTTTTTTCTCAATAAATTTTCCGATTGGTCCATCCGGAGAAGTTGATTCCAAAAGTTCAATTTTTGTTTCGCCAACTTTGAAAAATGCAGTTTTTACTTTTTGATCTGCAACTTCTTCAATTGCATAACATTTTAATCCGAGCTTTTCTTCATAAAATTTTATGGATTCTTCCAAATTATTTACCGCAATTCCCAAATGTTCAATACGATTTATATTCATTTTTTCCCTTTTTTAAAATTCAAGAAAGTTTAATTACAATTAACGTGCCTACAAATGTTACTAATTAAATATCAATTTATTATTCATAATTTGTAATTTATTTTAGTTTTGTAAACTATTTAAACAAATTAAATAGAATTTATTCTCAAATATTGGAAGTTCATTTTCTCTCATTTGAAACAATAAAAATTAGTAACCTAAAAAACATCTTGACAAAAATTAGAATTAAGCATATTTTTGGCACTCTAAAATTTATTCCGCGATAGCTCAATGGTAGAGCATTCGGCTGTTAACCGAAGGGTTGTAGGTTCGAGCCCTACTCGCGGAGCAAAACCCAAGGAAAAAATTCTTGGGTTTTTTGTTTATGTATAAAGTCTATGTTTTATATTCCTCAAAATTCAATAAGATTTATATTGGTCAAACTGAAGATTTAGAAAGAAGATTGTTTGAGCACAATAATAAATTTTCCAATTTTTATAAAAAAAATAAAATATCACCAGAATATTTTAAAAAAGTTTATGGAATAAAATTTCTCCTACTTTTGTATAAATATTTATTTGATTATCTTCACAATAGATATTCTATACAAAAGGCTGAAATAATTATGCAAGAAAATAAGATAAAACATACATTTCATATTCCAGTAATGGGAACCGGTTTTACAATTGATACGCCGATCAAAGTTGCCAAATACGGTATTTCATCAGTTGTGTCTTTGGTGGATGATATTCTTGTTGAAAATATGCGCGAATATTACTCCAAAAAATTCAATCTTCCTTTTGAAGAAATCACAAATAAAATTGAAGATTTTAGAGCAAAAAGATTTACGGAGTATTTAAATCTTTTGGATAATCTTGTTAAAGAAAAATTTGAAGAATTAAAAACTTCTTACCATAAAAACGTAGATGAAATTCATAAATATTTTGAAATGCTTCCGGATGCGTCAAATTTAAAGGAAGAATTCAATAAAATTCTAAATGATAATATTAAAAAAGTTCAATGCTGGCTTGATGAACACTTACATCTTGGTTCAATTGATGTAAACATTATGACTAAGCTCGATAAAGAAAATTATTTTAATGAAGAAAAACTTCCTTCTGAATTTAATGATGCTCACGCTGCTTTAAGAGGTTTTGCAAACAGCAATTTGGAATCATCATTAGTTTTATCTGCCGGATTGAATCCGCGTCTTTATTCTTACATTGAAAAGTTCGAAGATTTTTTCCCAGATGAAAATGGCAAAATCAAAAAGAAAATTGTAATAAAAGTTAGTGATTACCGTTCGGCATTAATTCAAGGAAAATTTCTTGCCAAAAAAGGAATTTGGGTTTCCGAATATAGAATTGAATCCGGATTAAATTGCGGCGGACACGCATTTGCTACCGATGGATATTTGCTCGGACCAATTCTCGAAGAATTCAAAATAAAAAGAAACGAACTTGTTTCAACGGTGTATGAAATTTTTATTGAAGGATTAAAACAAAAAGGAAAACAAATTCCACCCCAGCAATTAAATATTTTAGTTACTGCACAAGGCGGAGTTGGAACAAACGCTGAGCAAGAATTTTTACTCGATTATTATAATATTGATTCCGTTGGCTGGGGAACTCCTTTTTTGCTCGTGCCGGAAGTGACAAATGTTGATGCTAAGACAAGAGAATTGTTAAGTAATGCAAAGGAAGATGATTTATATTTAAGTGGAATTTCTCCTTTGGGTGTTCCGTTTAATGCGGTTAAGGGAAATACTCAAGAATTAGATAAAATTGAAAAGGATAAAAAGGGTGTTCCGGGAAGTGCATGTCCTAAAAAGTTTTTAACATTTAATAAAGAGTTTACCGAACAAGTTATTTGTACTGCTTCGCGTCAATATCAAAATTTAAAGTTAAAAGAATTGGAAACAAAAAATCTTGAAACATTTGAATATAATTCAGCAAGAAAAAAAATTGTTGAAAAGGAATGTTTGTGCATCGGTTTAGCCAATTCCACAAGGCATGTGCACGGCATTGATAATAATATTAAAAGTGAAGGAGTTTCAGTTTGTCCGGGTCCAAACCTTGCATACTTTTCGGAAATTATTTCATTGAAGGAAATGGCAGATCATATTTACGGAAGAATGAATGTAATTTCAAGAACGGATAGACCAAATTTCTTTATGAAAGAATTGCAATTGTATTATGATTATTTGAAAAAACGAATTGAAGAAATTGATACTCCGTTTACCGATAAGCAAATTGCATATTTTAATAATTTTATTGAAAATATGAATGAAGGAATTGTTTATTACAAAAATTTATATGAAGAGCTTAGAAGTAAATTTGAAGATGTTAAAGATGATTTTTTAGTCGAATTAGAAAATATAGAATTTGAACTTGCTAATTTAATTAAGCCGGTTCAACTTGAAAGAATTATGTAATTTTTAAAAAAACTCAAAGAATTTAATTTTGATTTTTGAGCAATAATTCGGCGGCAGACGTAGCATTTAGTTTGCCGGAAATTAATTTTTCTTCAACTTTTTTCAATTCCTTTTTAACTTTTTGATTATTATAAAAATCATTAATCAAACTTTCTTTAACCAGCGAGTGCATCCAATCTAGTGATTGTTTTTTTCTTACCTCATAAAAAGAATTATTTGATTTTGTAATTTCCACAAATTTAAAAATCATTTCCCAAATTTCCGGAATACCGATTTCGCTTAATGCAGAAGCTGTTAAAACCCTAACTTCCCAATTTTTTGTAAAAGGCTGTAGATAATGAATTGCTGTTGCAAATTCAGTTTTAGCAATTTCTGATTTTTGTTTATTGTCGCCATCTGCTTTGTTAAAAACCAATGCATCGGAAATTTCAATTATTCCTTTTTTAATTCCTTGAAGTTCATCACCAGCTCCGGCAATCATTACAAGCAAGAAAAAATCAACCATGGATCTTACCGAAATTTCACTTTGTCCAACGCCGACAGTTTCAATTAATATTATATCAAAACCGGCAGCTTCGCAAACCGTAATTGTTTCGCGAGTTTTTCTTGTAACTCCGCCTAAATTTCCCGCAGAAGGTGAAGGACGAATAAAACAATTTTTCTCCCGCGAAAGTTTTTCCATTCTTGTTTTATCGCCAAGAATACTTCCTTTTGAAACCGAACTGCTCGGATCAACAGTGAGAACAGCAACTTTGTGTCCACGCTCAATTAAGAATAAACCTAAAGATTCAATTAAAGTACTTTTGCCCGCACCGGGCACTCCGGAAATTCCAATCCTAATGGATTTCTCTGAATATGGAAGAAGTTTATTTAAAATTTGCTCAGCTTTTTCATGATGTTTTTGTGAATTGCTTTCAACCAAAGTAATGCATCTTGCGAGAAGATTTCTATCATCGTTAATTACACCATTGAATAATTCATCAACCGAATTAATTTTTGTTTTTATGCTATTAAAATTTGTTACGGAATTATTTGAATTAATTTCCAAACCTTTTACAACATTTACAGCAAATTCTTCTCCGGCATTTTTCGGTGTCCAATCTGGTTTGTAAGTTCTGTCTTTTTTCATTTCTCAAAAATTAAAGGAAAATTGAAATTAAACGCTTATTATCAAAAAGAAATCTTCAATTAAAATTTCATTCAATAAAATCAATCTGCAGTATTGTGCAAATATACCGAAAAACAAGATTGAAAATTACTTGTATTGTTATGGTTTGATCTGCTTATTTACTTATCTAAAAAATTAACTATTGAATTAAAAAATATCTACACTTAATTTTAGTTTATACGATAATGTTAAATCTTCAAAAAAAATAGGAATTAAACTTATGAATTTATATCGGAAATTTGCATTCTTTTATCTGATTATTATTTTTATTACTGCACAAAATTATTATTCACAAGTTGATACTGCTTGGACGAAAAGCTTTAATTACGGAACTTATAATCGTGGTATTAGTGTATTTGAAACTGATGATAGTAGTTATTTGACTTTAGGATATACATCTTGGTCATCTTCTGAATCCATATTGATTAAAACGGATTTAATAGGCAATACAAAGTGGGTTAAGAAATTTAATAATTCGGTATATGGTAAATTCGATCATATGCAAGCAAGTAAGGACAGAAATTTTTATGTAGTTGGGAATGGTTTCATTTCTACTAAACTATATAAATTTGACTTAGAAGGTAATATTAAATGGTCTTTGTTATTAAACAATTTTGATGGTAAAGATACATTAAATATTTTTCCGGAAGATACACTTATTTACGTATCAGAAATAATTAATGATGAAAATAACGGCGTATATCTAATAGGAAAATATGGAGATCTTGAGCCTAAATTATGGATAGCAAGTGTAAATTCGGAAGGAAAATTTAATTGGGCAAAAATTATTCAAACAACTATGTGGGTAGATTCATACCATCTTCATTTTTTAAAATCCAGTGAGGGTTTTTTTATTGCCGGCAATGAACAAGCTGGATCAAACACTTTGTTTTTTTTATTGACAGACAAATTTGGCAATTTGCTCGTGGAAAAATCATATAGACCGGATGATGTTTTATCTCAATCTTTCAATTCAATTAGTTATGTTTTTAATGAATCCCAAGATAGCGGTTATGTTTTAACCGGAGAACAAATGGGAAATTTAGCTTTAATCAGAACTGATTTATGGGGAAATGTTATTTGGGAAAAAACATATGATCGCTATACGCCAGCTATGCAATTTGGAAATAAAGTTATTACTGTACCTTGGGGATATGTCATTATAGGCGGTACTGGTGATAATACAAATCCTAAAACATTTATTTTGAAAACGGATGGTGAAGGGAATATTTTATGGGAAAATATATGTGATAATAGTTATGGTCAATCTATCATGTCAACTAATGATAATGGATATATTGCCTGTGGTACTAAGGCACAAAAAGATATTTGGCTTTTTAAATTAAAATCTACACCATTAGCCGTAATAAATGGGGATAAAAATTGGTATGATCTTGATTGGGATGGAAAAGCTTTTGGTCAATTAGATGGAGCCTCTAGTACTTCACCAAATGGATTTCAAATAGTTGGATATTCATGGTCGATAAACGATTCGATCGTTAGTACTGAAAGTATAGTTAACTTAGAACTTCCAACCGGGTCAACTGAAATCAAACTCAAAGTGACTGATGAATATGGAATTTCCGCAGAAAAAGTATTTACTGTTCAAGTTTGTTCTTTCAAAATGGAAACAAACGGATCAATATCTTCATCAATCAGCACAATTGGTGACAGTATATTTTTTGCAACATCTACCGATGACCAAATTTATTGTTTTGATAGAAACAATAATATTAAATGGTCACTTATGACCGGAGGAGACATTCAATCAACAACTACAATTGGCCCAGACAATAATATTTATGTCGGATCAAGTGATACAAGACTTTATAATTTTGATTTGGAAGGAAATTTTTTATGGGATAAACCAGTTGGCGGAATAGTTACAGCTTCACCAGCAATTACCAAAAACGGAAATCTATATATTGGTACAAGTACAAACCGATTATATTCAATAAAAAGTGAAGACGGTTCAATAAAATGGAATTATCTTACA
The DNA here is from genome assembly GCA_016708125.1 of Ignavibacteriota bacterium. Classification (NCBI taxonomy): domain Bacteria; kingdom Pseudomonadati; phylum Ignavibacteriota; species Ignavibacteriota bacterium. Next base: position 1,938,068 of record JADJGF010000001.1, read on the forward strand.
AGCGGTCCAATTAATTCATCTGCATCAGTCTCCAAGTTTGGAGAAATATATTTTGGCAGCAACGATCAATATTTTTATTCCCTCAAATCTTCCGGTGAACTAAACTGGAAATTCAAAACAAATGGAGAAATTCATTCTTCACCAGCTTTAGATGCTTTTGGAAAAATTTATTTCGGAAGTAAAGATGGATATTTATATTCTCTCTCCAACTCTGGAGAAGTTGAATGGAAATATAAAACAAATGGTGCAATTATTTCCTCCCCAGTATTGGATGAAAGTGGAAATATTTATTTTGGATCTGGTGATGGATATTTTTATTCCTTAAATAGTAATGGTGAACTTTTATGGAAATTTAATTCGCAATCACCTGCTAATGGAAATCCGTCAATCGCTTTAAATGGTGATATTATATATGGCTGTGATGATGGAAGCATTATTGCATTAAATAAAAATGGGGAAATGAAATGGAAATTTAAAGCTAATTCCGCTGTTCAAGGTGCTTCTTTAATTACTGCCGACGGAAGAGTTTATGTTGGAAGTAGTGATAATAATGTTTATGGTTTTATTGATCCCAAATACCAAAATATTTCTGAAGGCTTTTATGCTTTGCAATGGCCAACTTTTCAAAAAGATTTTCAAAGAACCGGTTCACTTTATGATTCCGAAACTTCTATTAAATTAGATGAAAATAATTCAATAATTAATTCTTTCAATTTATTCCAAAACTATCCTAATCCATTTAATCCGTCAACAATTATAAAATTTGAAATTGCTCAAGACGCCAAAGTTGTTTTCAATATTTTTAGTGTTACAGGTGAAAAGATAAAAACTATATCAGAAGATTTAAATAGTTCAGGCTATTACTCAGTTGAATGGAACGGCTTAAATGATAAGAATGAGCAAGTAGGAAGCGGCATTTACATTTTTCAAATGAATGCCTTTAGTGCAAATAATACTTTTTCAAAAAGTATAAAAATGTTAAAGTTGAAGTAATAATATTATTGCATATTAACTTGAAGAAAATGCGAAGGTTTATTATAAATATACTTAATGATAATCATTTTTTTTGAATAAAAATTTTGGAACATTTGTTTATAAAAACCGCAACATATTTGCTGCGGTTTTATTTTATATATGATTCAAAATAAAAATTAACTGCTAAATCTTTCCTTGATAATTCCCATTACTTTAATTCCGGTTTCTGGAATTTTTGTTCCGGGACCAAAAATTGCGGAAGCTCCATTTTCGTATAGAAATTCATAATCTTGCTGGGGAATTACACCTCCAATAATTACAATTATATCTTCTCTTCCTAATTTTTTTAATTCTTCCATTAATTGCGGTAGAAGAGTTTTGTGTCCCGCAGCTAACGAACTCATTCCAACTACATGAACATCATTTTCTACGGCTTGTTTTGCAGTTTCTTCGGGAGTTTGGAAAAGCGGACCAACATCAACATCAAATCCCATATCGGCATAAGCCGTTGAAACAACTTTTGCTCCGCGATCATGTCCGTCTTGTCCAATTTTTGCAACTAAAATTCGCGGTCGGCGTCCTTCTAATTCAGCAAATTCATCAGTCAACTTTCTTGCTTTTTCAAACATTTCATTTTCATCATTCTTATATTCACTGCTATAAACTCCGGAAATTGTTCTTGTCACAGCTTTATATCTCCCGCTAACTTTTTCAATTGAATCAGAAATTTCTCCAAGCGTTGCTCTAACTCTGGCAGCTTTAATCGCTAAATCTAATAAATTTCCTTCTTTAGTTTCGGCACATTTTGTAATTGAATCTAAAGAATTTTTTACATCTTCTTCATTTCTAGATTTTTTAATTTGATTTAATCTTTTTATTTGTGAAAGTCTTACAGCAGTATTGTCAACTTCAAGAATTTCAATTGGATCTTCTTTATCGAGTCTGAATTTATTTACGCCAACTATTGTTTCTTGTCCAGAATCAATTCTGGCTTGCCTTCTTGCAGAAGCTTCTTCAATCCGCATTTTTGGAATTCCGGCTTCAATAGCTTTTGTCATTCCGCCAAGAGATTCAATTTCTAAAATATGATTCCAGCCTTTTTTAATAAGTGCATCGGTTAAATATTCAATCAAATATGAACCGCCCCAAGGATCAATCACATTTGTAATTCCGGTTTCATGTTGTAAATAAAGCTGCGTATTACGTGCAATTCTTGCGGAAAAATCTGTGGGAAGTGCGATTGCTTCATCAAGTGAATTTGTGTGTAAAGATTGAGTATGACCCAATGCCGCAGCCATCGCTTCAACACAAGTTCTCACAACATTATTATACGGATCTTGTTCGGTTAAACTCCAACCGGAAGTTTGCGAATGAGTTCTTAGCGACATTGATTTTGGATTTTTCGGATTAAACTGTTTTATAATAGTTGCCCATAAAACTCTTGCCGCGCGCATTTTTGCAATTTCCATAAAATAATTCATTCCCAATGCCCAAAAGAATGATAGGCGTGGAGCAAAAGTATCAACGGATAATCCGGCTTTAATTCCGGTTTTAACATATTCAAAACCATCTGCAAGAGTGTAAGCCATTTCTAAATCAGCAGTTGCTCCGGCTTCTTGCATATGATAGCCGGAAATACTTATTGAATTAAACTTCGGCATAAATTGCGATGTAAATTCAAAAATATCAGCAATTATTTTTATTGATTGTTCCGGCGGATAAATGTAAGTATTTCTTACCATGTATTCTTTTAGAATATCATTTTGAATTGTTCCGGTTAATAATTCCGGTTTAACTCCTTGTTCCTCAGCGGCAACAATAAAAAATGCCATGATTGGTAAAACGGCTCCGTTCATCGTCATCGAAACCGACATTTTATCTAACGGAATTGAGTTGAATAAAATCTTCATATCTTCAACGGAATCAATTGCAACGCCGGCTTTGCCAACATCGCCAACAACACGAGGATGATCCGAATCATATCCGCGATGTGTTGCAAGATCGAAAGCAACAGAAAGACCTTTTTGACCTTGCGCTAAATTTCTTCTATAAAATGCATTACTTTCTTCCGCAGTTGAAAATCCGGCATATTGTCTAATTGTCCATGGACGAACTACGTACATTGTGCTGTATGGTCCGCGAAGAAATGGAGGAATGCCCGACAAAAAATTTAAATGTTCAAAATCCTTTAAATCTTCTTTTGTGAAAAGTGGATTTAGCGGAATTTGTTCCATCGTTTGAAAAATTAATTCTTCAGTTGATTTTCCTAAAGAATTTTCAAATTCCATTTTCCAGTCGGAATATGATTTTTTATCAAAACTTAAATTAAGATTTACATCTTTAAAGTTTGGCTTGTACATTATATTTGCCCTCCAATTTTGTTATAGAGGGAAGTGAGAATTTTCATTGCATCAGCTCCAAGAAAAATAAAATCATCAACACCGGATTTTTTATGCTGCTCAATTTGCTCTTTCGGATAACCAGCCAAAATTATTTGAATATTTTCATTTTTAGATTTTATTGCTTTCGTAATTTGCGGAACCAATTCCGGATATTTATCATCAGTAGAGCAAATTGTAACAATCAATGTTCCGGAATCTAAAACATCGTTTATTAAATTTTCTATATCAGTATAACCGGGCGGATCAAAAACTTCAAAACCGCCAATTTCAAAAAATCCTTTTGAAAAATCAGCACGGGCTTTATAATCTTTAATTGTGCCCATGTTTGCCAAAAATACATTCGGCAAAAATCCGTTTTTAATTTTATAATTTCTGCTTAATTCTCTAATATTTTCAAAATCTTCGGAAGCTCTTTTTTGCTTCAATGGATTTATTCTTATTTCATTTTTGTTCGATGAAGTTAAAGCGCTTGTAATTTCTCCGATTGTTGCGCCGTGTAAATATGCTTCCGACATAATATTTATGAGCTCAATCTCGGGATTGTTGGAAATTGAATTTAGCTTTTTCATCACAATATCATGTTTTTCATTCGTTCCGTTTAGTCTAAATTTCTTTAAATATTCAGATCTCTTTTTATGAAATTCAGATTTATCAATTACAATTTTCTCCAATGGTTTTTCATTAATATTCGCATACATATTCGTTCCAACAATTACAGCTTTGCGTTTGTTAATATCTTTACTTCTTTCTTCGTAAACTTTTTCAATTTCATTTTGAATGAAATTATTTTTTAACGATTCTAAAATTCCACCTTCATTTTCAATTTTCTTAAAATATTCCCAAGCATTTTTTGCAATTTCTTCGGTCAAACTTTCAATAAAATAAGAGCCGCCAGCCGGATCAATAACTTGATCCAAATGTGATTCTTCACGTAAAACTGTTTGCGTATTTCTTGCAATTCTTCGTGAAAAATTATCCGGAGTTCTGCTTGTTTTATCAAACGGCGAAGAAGTTATTCCATCAACACCGCCTAAAATTGCGCTAAAAGTTTGAGTTGTTGTTCGCAGTAAATTAACATAAGGATCCAATCCAGTATGATAAAAAGTTGTGTTCTTTGCGTTTATCTCAAATTCAAATTTGGAAGAGTCAATTCCATAAGCATTTACGAAATTATTTAACAAAATTCTGATTGCACGAAATTTGCTAATTTCCATAAAATAATTTGTACTTATGCCAAATGTGAATTGTACTTTGTTAAAAATCACTTCCGGAGTTAAACCCAATTCAATTAATTTATTTGTGTAATAAGTTAGAACTGATAAAGCGATTGAAATTTCTTGAACCGAATTTGCTCCGCTATTTGCAAATGGTAAAGTATTAATTCCAATAACTTTTAAATTTGGAGAATTTTTTTCTGCCCAATCAATTGATAATTTCATAGAGTTGAAAATAAAATTTTCGTCGTAATTTAATTTTCCGGTTTGAACAAATTCATAAATTGGATCGGCGGAAATTGCACCTTTTAATAATTTTACATCAATATTTTTCAAATCGAAATATGATTTTATTAATGAAAGAAACGGTAATAAAATTATTCCAGTGTGAATTGAAAATGAAAATTTTGTAACATCAATATTTTTAAATAATCTTTCAACACTTTTAATTGCAGAAATTGATAATCCGGAATCTCCAACATTTTTTTCTTCAGAATAATCAGCATCAATTCCTAATTTAGTTGCAGAATCCAAACTTATGTTAATACAATTTTGACCATTTTTTAGTGCATCAATTAAAGCTAAATTATATTCTTCGGCATCTGCAATATTAATTTCTTGATTTACTTTCCAACTTTTTTCAAAGTAACCGGATTTATTTTTTCCGCGAACAAAATTTTCATATCCCGGAAGTGAATCAACAAAATTCAGCTTTTGTAAATCTTCGTTTGTGTAAATTGGCTTTAGCTCAATCCCTTCATAAGTTTTTGTAAACATTTTTTTATCGTAAGAAGCGCCTTTTAATTCTTGCTCCACATTTGTTTTCCATTCTTCAAAAGTTGGCGAATGGAATTCTTTTGATAAATCTAATTTAGAAATTAACTTAATTTCATCAGACATAATATTTCTCCAGAAACATAAAATTTTAGTATCGTAAAATAAATAATTCCTAATTTTTTTAATTATAGAAAAATAACTTTGTTTTTATTATGTAGGATCTATCAATTGTTAGTATAAAAATAATTAGAGAAAGAACGATAATATTGTAAACTTGGGAATAAAAAATTGTACGAAATTGAAACAACATATAAATTGATCAAAAAATTAATTGATGTGAAATTTGAATTAACTAACTGGGCGCGCGCTTCACGCGAAGGTGAATTTTCAGAAATTAATGGCAAACAAATGAATATTAAAGCGCTGGAAATTGATAATTTATTACGTGAAATTGGAACTGAATGGATTACGGATTTTGAAGAAAATATGAAACTGAAAAATAAAATAGTAGAAAAAAAATTTTAGGATAAAAGATCAGCAACATGTTTTGCAATTTTATTTAACGGCAATACTTGAGTTATACACCCAGTCTGAATTGCACTTTGCGGCATTCCCCAAACATCGCAGCTTTTTTCATCTTGAGCAATTGTGTAAGCATGATGTTCCGATAATTTTAATATTCCGTCAGTTCCGTCTTTTCCCATTCCGGTAAGAATTATTGCAATTGATTTTTCTTTACAAATTGCTGCAGCCGATCTAAAAAGAAAATTAATTGAAGGCTTACAACTTTGCTCGGGCTTAGAATCATTATGTATAATTATTAATTCATTATTTCTATTTTTCGCAATTTCAATATGAATTCCGCCGGGAGCAATATATACCGTATTGTTCTCGATTAGCATATTATTTTCCGCTAATAGAATTTTTTTTTCTGTTAAAGCACTTAAGGTCTCAACAAAAACATGAGAAAATTTCGCCATCATGTGCTGTACAATTATAATTGGAAGTTCAATATTTTCTAATAATTCCGGCAACAAAGTTCTTAAAGCTTTTGGTCCGCCCATTGAAACGCCAATAAAAACAGCACAATAATTATCAACAATTGGAACAATTATTTTCTTTTCAATATTTTTTTCAGCCGGCTCTGTTTTTGAAGAGTTTATAATTTTATCAATAATTGGAAATAATTTTAATTGCAAATCTCTTAAAAGTAAATCACCATTTTTATTTAAAGTGGGAACATAACATGCTGTTAAATTTTTAACAGATTTTAATAAATCTAAAGTTGATTGATTTTCATGATTGTAAAGCAGTATTATATTTGATAAAAATTTTCGATCACTGGTTAATTTTGTAAAAATTGTTATATTGGTTTTTACCGATTCCGCGGTTATTATAATTATTTCAACATTTGAAAAGAATGGCAATTTTCCTAAACTTTCTATGCTACCGAACATATAAAGATTAGAAACTTTTTTATGAGAAATAAGTGAATTTTTTATTTTTGCTCTTAAAGTAGCTGAAATATCAAATATTGCAATGTTCAATTTTATTTTTTGCTTTATTATCGATTAAAATCTATTCTTTTGAATAAAAAATAAATTTTGAAATATTATTTTTAACTTAATTTATAATTTATTAAATAAAATATTATTATATGAAACTGCGGCGTACAATAAAAAAAATAACATTTGCATCATTTCTAATATTTTCACTTTTCTTAAATTCCTGCGAAAATGAAAAACAAATTAATACCCACTTAATTAAAGAAATAAAAAACCGTGGAAAATTAGTAGCAATTACCGGCTATAATAATTACAGTTATTTTATTTACAAAGGCAAAACACTGGGTTTTGAATATGAATTATTGAAAAAATTTGCAGATAAATTAGGTGTTGAAGTTGAAATAAAACTTCAAAACAATATTGATGAAATGTTTGCAAATCTTGAAAAAAATAACGGAGATTTAATTGCGTACAATTTAACAATTACACAAGAGCGGAAAAAGAATTTTAATTTTACAAATCACATAAATACTACACATCAAGTTTTAATACAAAGAAAGCCAAAAAAATGGCGAAGATTAAGCATTGACCGAATAAATGATTCATTGGTTAAAACTCCCTATGAGCTCGAAAATAAAACTGTTTATGTAAGAAACGGAAGTGCATATATTAATCGATTAAAAAATTTAGCAGAGGAAAACGGAATTAATATAAATGTTGTTATTGCTAATGATACACTTTCTACTGAAGATTTAATTGATCAAGTAGCAAATAGGAAAATTGATTTCACAATTGCCGATGAAAATATCGCAAATCTTAATAAAGAATTTTATTCAATTTTAGATATTGATACAAAAATCTCACTTCCGCAAAGAATTGCTTGGGCGGTAAATAAAAATTCTAATGAATTATTGGAAGAATTCAATAAATGGATTGATGACTTTAAAAAAACAATGGAGTTTCAAGTAATTTATGAAAGATATTATGAACATAAATCATATTATAAAAATAGAAGGCAAAGTAAATTTCTTTTAAAAGAAGGCGGAGTAATTTCTCAATACGATCATTTAATAAAAAAATATGCAAAGAATATAAATTGGGATTGGCGATTATTAGCTTCATTAATTTACCAAGAATCAAAATTTGTAAACGAAGATACATCGTGGGCTGGAGCAATTGGCTTAATGCAAATATTACCGGAAACCGGTGCTTCGTATGGAGTTGATGATTTATTGGATCCGGAAAAAAATATTCAAGTCGGTGCAAAATACTTAAAATGGCTTGATGATTATTGGGCAAAAAAAATAAAAAATAAAGATGAGCGGGTTAAATTTGTTCTTGCTTCATACAATTTAGGTTACGGACATATAAACGATGCTTTGAAATTAGCAAAAAAATACGGAGCAGATTCTACTAAATGGGACATGAATGTTGAATCGTATCTTAAGAAAAAATCATCGGAAAAATTTTACAATGATGAAGTTGTAAGAAATGGTTATTGCAAATGTGATGAAACAATAAATTTTGTAAAAGAAATTATGAAGCGTTACGAGCGGTACACACAATTTTTAAAATAGTTTTTCATTCCAATTTTTTTTCTTAATCCTAATCTTACTCTTAATCTTACTCATTTTTTAATTTTTTCATTACTTTAGTAAACTATTCTTAATCTCAAAAAAAATCTAATATTTCTATATGAAAATTGTGTATGCATAATTGATTAAAATCACGCCAATTTTTTAATCACCTTACTTTTCTATATTTTTGATGTTCAAAAATTCTTGTTTTTACTGAGGAAAATTAAAATGAAGATTGGCATACGAAAAGAAACACAATATCCATTGGAAAGAAGAGCTCCGCTAACTCCGGAACAAGTAAAACAATTAACACAAGAAAATTGTGAAATTTTCGTTGAACCAGCCGAGCAAAGAATTTTCACTTCAGAAGATTATTTAAATTCCGGTGCTAAAATTTCTTCAGATTTATCAAACTGCGATATAATTTTTGGAGTAAAAGAAGTTCCAATTAAAGATTTAATTCCCAGCAAACCGTTTATTTTTTTCTCGCATACAATAAAAGGACAAAAATATAATATGCCTTTACTTAAGGCAATTTTGGAGAAAAATATTACGTTAATGGATTATGAGCTTGTAAAAAATGATAAAGGATTTAGACAAATATATTTCGGAAATTATGCCGGTTATGCCGGAATGATAAATTCACTTTGGCTTTTAGGAAATAGATTGGTACACGAAGGAATAAAAAATCCACTTTCTAAAATTAAGCAAGCTTTAAATTACGATGATTTAAAAAGTGCCGAAGAAGCAATAAAATCAGTAGGGAAAGAAATTTCCGAAAATGGATTGCCGCAAGAAATTACTCCATTAATTACGGGATTTTCGGGTTACGGAAATGTTTCTAAAGGTGCGCAGAATGTTTATGATTTACTTCCGGTTGTAATACTTAAACCAAATGAATTAGAAAATTTTATTAAAAAAGGTGAATTCTCTAATAAAGTAGTGTACAAAGTTGAATTCAGAGAAACTGATATGTACAAACATATTTCCAACAATGAATTTATTTTTGATCACTTTGTAAAAAATCCAAGTGAGTATGAAAGTATTTTTTCAAAATATATTCCCAATTTATCTTTGCTTATTAATGGAATTTATTGGGAAAATAAATTTCCAAAACATGTTACAAAAAAGTATATGAAAGAATTATATAAATCTGATAAAAAGCATAAGCTTAAAGTAATTGGCGATATAAGCTGCGATGTTGAAGGCTCAATTGAAATTACAGTAAAAAATACTGAATCCAATAATCCTTCGTTTGTATATGAACCGCTGACCGATGAAGTAAAAAACGGAATTGTTGGTGATGGTCCGGTTGTATTGGCGGTTGATAAACTTCCGGCAGAATTGCCAAGAGAATCATCACAATTTTTTGGGAATTCACTTTTGCCTTTTGTAAAAATTTTAGCTTCTGCAGATTATTCAAAAGATTTTGATGAACTTGAAATTTCAGACGAAATTAAAAAAGCAATTATTGCACACAAAGGAAAACTTACACCTCCGTTTGAATACCTAAGAAAATATTTATCATAAATTGAATTTGTAATCATTCCTATATTCTATAGGTTTACTAAATAAAAAAAATATTTTACAAATTTTATTTTAAATTCCTTTAAGGTTTTACAATGAAAAAAATTTTAATTTTAGGTGCCGGACAAAGTGCGCCGTATTTAATTCAATATCTTCTTGAAGCATCGAAACAAAATAATTGGTTTGTTACAGTTTGTGATCGCGATTTAAATCTTGCCGAAAAAGCTGTTAATAATCATCCGAATGGAAAAGCAATTGAGTTTGATGTAAACGATGAAACTCAACGCCAAAGTCAAGTTCAAAATTGTGAAGTTGTTGTAAATTTTTTAGCTCCTATGTTTCAATATTTAATAGCAACCGAATGCATTAAATTTAAAAAACATATGATAACCGCATCTTATGCAAACCCTAAAGTTGCAGAATTAAATAACGAAGCCGCTGCAAATGATTTGCTGATATTAAATGAAATGGGCTTGGATCCCGGAATTGATAATATGTCGGCAATGAAAATTTTAACGGAGATTAGAGAAAAAGGCGGAACAATAAATAGTTTTATTTCATACGGAAGTGCTCTGCCGGCTCCGGAAGTGAAATCAAATCCTTTAAATTATTGCATAACTTGGAATGCTGCAAATGTAGTGACAGCCGGAGAAGCCGGAGCTCAATATTTAGAAAATGGATTGATGAAAATTTTACCTTATCAGCAAGTTTTTAATAGAACTTGGAATGTTGATATTGATGAACTCGGAAAATTTGAAGCTTATCCCAATAGAGATTCTTTGCTTTATCAAAAAATATTTAATCTTGAAAATTCGCAAACGGTAATTAGAGGAACATTAAGAAACCCCGGCTGGAGCGAGACTTGGCTTCAATTAATAAAATTAGGATTTACACAAGGTACATTATTATTACCGGAAGTAGAAAATTTATCATATAGAGATTTTACCGAAATGTACTTGCCTTCTGATATTTCCGGAACAAACTTGAAATTAAAAGTTGCGAATTATTTGGGAATAAATCCTACCGGAAAAATTATACAAAACTTGGAATGGCTTGGATTATTTAGTGATGAAAAAATAGGAATGAATTTTAAAAATTCAGTTGAGTTAATGACTGATTTAATAAAAAAGAAATTGCCTTTGCCGGAAGGCGCAAGAGATATGGTAATTTTACATCATGAGATTGAAGCTTTTTATCCCAATAACAAAAAAGAAAAAATTATTTCTACGCTGGTGGATTATGGCGATCCTAAAAATAAAATGACTGCAATTGCAAAAACGGTTGGAGCTCCCGCGGCTATTGCCGTTAAGCTATTATTAAATGGCGAATTAAAATTAAGAGGATGTCAAATTCCCACGCATCCGGAAGTTTTTCCAAAAATATTAGATGAACTGAAAAAATTAAATTTAAAGTTTACTGAAAAAAGATTGGAAATAAATTAATATTTAACAAAATATATTTTTAAAGATGCGATCTTTTTAAAAGATCGCATCTTTAAATTGTTATAGATTTACGTCGAAACCCAAATAAATAGATCGTCCCAAAGTTCCGTAATTCAAAATATTTTCATATTCAGTGTTAAATAAATTTTCAATTCTTCCAAATAATTTTAAGTAATCAAGAATTTGATATGAAGTCCGCAAATTAACAAGCGTATATTCACTTAATATAACTCTTGTTGTTGGGAATGTTGAAAAGTCATTATCAAATTTAGTTCCGCTGTGAATTACATTTAAGCCCGCATTAAATAAAGTATTTATTTGATAATTCAAATCAATTGCGAAATAATTTTTTGGTCTTCTTATTAACTGTTGATTTTCAAGTTCTTTAAAACTTATATCGTTTGTTTCATTATATGTGTATTGGGCATTTAAATTTATTCCATAAAAATTATACAATTCAAACGAAGCTTCAATTCCTTTACTTACTGCTTTATTAATATTTATTGTTCTAAAATTTTCATCGTAACCAAGCATATCTTTGAAATCAATATTGAAATAAGTTAATCCTACTGAAATTTTATTGTTAAGCAAAAATTGTTCAAAACCTAAATCCCAGCCAAAACTTTTTTCCGGTTTAAGATCTAAATTACCATAATACGGAGCAAACAAATTAAATAGTGAAGGAGCCTTAAAGCCAGTTCCCAACGAGCTTTTTAACTTTGTATTTGAAATTTCAATAAAATACATCGGAGCAAATCTATACGTTAATATTGAGCCAAATTTTTCATTGTTATCATATCTTACTCCAGCAGTTGATGAAAAATTATTCATTGAAAACATATCTTGAATAAAAATTCCGTTTGTTGTTAAACTTTCTTTTGGAAATTTACTTTCAAACGGTCCGTACTCACTTTCGGAAAAATATGTAGAGTTTGATTGATCAATTTTAGAATCAATGCCGATGGATATTATATTATTCTTAACAATCTTTAAATTATTCTGCCAATTAAAAGTAGTTCTTCTTCCATCATAAAAACTATTTGAAGAAGTGAACGGATTATAATTATCAACTTTATCCAAAGAAGTAGTTAGATTTTTAAAAAATGATGCGTTGAATGAACTTTCCCAATCTCCATCGAAAAAAATCAAATTAAATTTTGAGTTGAACAAATGGCTTTCAAAATCCGAAGAAAAATTTGGATCATCTCCGCCGGCATAAGATTGATCAAGCTCCGTATCACTTTTTGTAAATTTATACGAAATATTTAGATCAAACATTTTACTCAATTCATAGCCCAATTTTAAAAATGCAGAATTATTTTTGAATCCATCGGTTTCAAAATCATTGCCTTTTATTGATGAAACAGCATCGGTTTGAATTCGTGAGAAATTTGCAAAGTAATTTAAATTAATAATTTCACCTTTTGCGGAAATATTTCCACTGTAAAAATTATTTGATCCGCCTTCTGCTTTTAAATTTATTCCCGGAATTTCATTTCCGGTTTTGGTTAAAATATTTATTACTCCGGCTGCAGCTTCAGAGCCGTACAAAGTACTTTGCGGACCTCGAACAATTTCAATTCTTTCAATATCAGAAACTAAAAGTGATGAAAAATCAAATGCGTTATTCGCCGATGACGGATCGTTTATTTCAACATTATCAACCATTACTAAAACAAAATTTGAGTTTGCACCTCTCATAAAAACCGAGGAAAGTTTTCCGGTTCCGCCTTGCTGCACAATTGTTAAACCCGGAATATTATTTAACAATTCAACTACAGAATTACTCTGCATTTTTAAAATATCATCAGAAGAAATTACGGAAACCGAACTTGCAGTATTAAATAAAGAAGTTTCGTACTTATTTGCTGTTACAACAATTTCGTTTAACTCAGTATTGGAAAAATTATTTTGAGATAAAATTATTTTTGTTGTAGAAAAAATTAGAATTGTTAAAAATATTTTTTTCATTGAAGTTACTCCTTAAAAAATTAAGAATTGTAACTTCGAAGGTTTTTGAAAGAAAAAACTACAGAATAAAATACTGTAAATTAGCCTCGCCCTCGAAGGTAAATTAATTAAAATTTACGGTAGGTCTCCTGGCTTTGAACATCTTTAACGCCTTCCCATCTAAAATTATTAGACAGTGGCAAAATGTTAAAGACTTATATGTTCATTACAGTTGCGGGGCAGCATCGGATTTTAACCGATTTCCCTGTTATGCTAATTGCACCATAAATTGTGCTCAAAAGTAGCGAAGTTGGCTGAGTATTCAAAGTAGAATTTTATGCTACTTTTCTTTTTTGCTCAATGAAAGAAATTAAATCATTAAAATTATTTTTTTCTTCTTCAGATAGTTTGCTCTGAACAGTTTCAAAAGCAATTTTTAGCCAGCGCGTATTTAATAATCTTACAACATCCGGAAGTTCAACTTGTTTATCCGAATCTAATTCTTGATTATTTTCATCAATGCTTAAAATAATTCCGGAAAGATAAATTGTAGATTTTACATTCAAAATATTTTCAAGTTTATTATTGTTTGCGATAGAGATTAAATTATCATAAAGATCTTCATGGTTTATTGCAAGTGCAATGGCAGCTTCACCGGCTTTTATCATTTCTTTTCTTTTTTGGAAAAGTTTTAAATCAGAATCTGTTGCAATATCCAAAAGCTCATTTATTGCATTTTGTCTTTTTGTAGGATTTTCTTCTGCATATCTTATTAAATTTTCAATTGCAACATCAACGGTATGTGTAAGTGAATTTTTAGCTTTCTGAACTATCTCTGAGTTTGTTCCAACTCCGCCTTTTGCTTCTTTTGCAACTTCTTTAATTCTGCCTTCACTAATTAGTTGGTCGAGTTCTTGGAAAGTAATTTGTTTTATGTGAACACCAATTTCTTTCCAGCCGCGCGCTCTAAGTTTCTGTACTTTTAATTCTTTCTTTTCATCAATATAATCAATAACCGATTGGTCTTTTATAATAACCGGAATATCATTATAGGCAAATTTTTCAAGCACATTTGGGTAGTAATTATGATTAACTTTAAAAGATACTAAAACATCTTCGCCGATTTTCCCGGTTCGGTATTTCATTACAGAAAAATCTTTGTATTTATCTTTCAAAAAATCCAATATAGATTTGATAATAGTTTGATCTTTTTCTTTTATCAAAATTGTGATTGTCTTAATTTTATCTTCAGAATTAAAGAACATAATTATCGAGACTCCTTTTTGCTAAAGGGAATGCATTTCTGATGAAGAAAGTACTTTAGTTAAATCAAGTAAAATTATTAATCGATCTTCTAATTTACCAATTGCAGTTATATAATCAGAATCAACACCGGTAACAATTTCCGGCGGAGCTTCAGTTATGCTTTTGGGAATTCTTAAGACTTCTTTAACTTCATCTACAATAAATCCAATAGTTTTATCTTCAATTTCAACAACAATAATTCTTGTTTCCGAATTGTATTCTTTCACTTCCAATCCAAGTCTTGATCTTAAATTTAAAACCGGAATAATTCTTCCTCTAAGATTTACAACTCCTTCAATAAATATTGGAGTGTTTGGAACAACAGTTAATTCCATCATTTTATTAATTTCTTGAACTCTAAGAATATCAACCCCAAATTCAGCATCGCCAATCTTGAAACTTACAAGCTGTAAAAGTTCATCTGTAATTATTGTTGTACTTGTAGCTTTTTCCATTTTAAAACCTCATTTGTTTTTCGCAATATTTCTTTAATGAACATCAACTAAATCATGTGATTTGTGTTTTACTTTATTCGAAAATCTTTCATTAAATGAATGATTTTTCTTAATCTTAAACTGGCTAATTAATTCTTGCAGATTAGCTGTCATATTATTTAAATCATCGGCAGCGCGAGCAGTTTGTTGAATTCCAAGTAAAGTTTCTGAAATTACATTGTTAACGGCTTCAATATTTTTTGCAATTTGTCCCGATGTTAAAGATTGTTCTTCACTTGCTGTTGCAACTTGATTTATTTCATCAACAACGTTATTAGTTGTATTTACAATATCAAGAATTGCTTTGCCGGCACTTTCTGCTAAACTAATTCCGGATTCGACTTCTTTATTTCCATCATTTATTGATTTAACAACTGTTGTTGTTGCGGTTTGAATTTGCTGAACCATTGAAGCAATTTCTTCGGTAGATTTTGAAGTTCGTTCGGCAAGTTTTCTAACTTCATCGGCAACTACTGCAAAACCTCTTCCGTGATCTCCGGCTCTTGCTGCTTCAATTGCAGCGTTTAGAGCAAGTAAATTTGTTTGATCTGCAATCTCATCAATTACTTTAATAATTTCGCCAATTTTATCGCTGTCTTTACCTAATCCCACAACTTTTATTGAAGCTTGAGAAACTATTGTTGCTATTTGTCCCATTGCATTAACAGCTTTTTGAACAACATCACTTCCTTCTTGAGCTAAAAATCCTGCATTTCTTGCAGATTCTGCCGCGGTAGAAGTATTTTTTGTAGTTTCAGAAACGGTTTTAAGCATTTCATCAACAGCGGTTGTTATATCATTTGTTTGTCTGCTTTGTTCTTCTGATGCAGCAGCCATTTCTTCAATTGCGGCTGCAATTTGTGTACTTGCGTTAATTGTTGAATTTACTGCTTCATTTAAATGATTAACCATGTCATTAATATTTGTAACGGAATTATTAAATCCAGTGTACAATCTTCCCATTAACTCTTGATCATTTTCAACATTTAATTGCTCTGTTAAATCACCTTTTGAAAACTTATCCATAGCTTTTAATAATTCTGAAGCTTTTTGTTCAATATCATTTTTTTCTTTAATTAATGTTTGTGAGTATTTCCTTAATAATGAATCAGCTTCATTTAGCCTAATTGAGAAAGAACCTTTTAAACCTTTTGTTAGAACTGGTCTAAAATATTTTTTTTGCGAAACATAATTGATTGATGTTAGTAATTCTTTAACCAATGCTTCAAATTGATCAGTTGCATCATTAAGATCCCAACAGATTTTTCCAAACTCATCCTTAAATTTTATATGTGTAATTCTTTCAGATAAATTGCCGTTCCGCAAATATCTTATTTGCTGTTCAATAACCGTAATTGAATTAAGTATATAGTTAATTATTTGATTTGCGATTAAAATAAGAACAATCGAAAGAAAAACTAAACTACTCCAAAAGACTATTGAAATAACAGGAGATGTGGATTTTAACTCTTCAACTTTTTCATTAGAATATTCTTGATTACCTTTTACAACTTGTTCATAATAATTACATAAAGAATCTGACTTTGTATTTAACTCATTAAGTTTAAGTAAAAGAATTGCAGTTGATAAAAACATCAAAACGCCAATAATAATTGCACGATTATAGATCATTCCTTTTACGGAAGTGAACTTATAAACCGAAAATAAATTCTTCATAGGTTTTACCTTCATCCTTTAACATTTTGTTTAATAATTTTTCAGAAGCAACCAATCCTTCTTTTGTTCCATATTTTTTTTCTTCGGAACTTAAAAGACTGTATATTTTTTTCACTTTTTCTAATTTTTTTGGATCTGGCTTTCTTCTTACTGAGTAATAACCTTGAATTAAACCTCTATCATCCATTACTGGTGTAACATTTGCATCAACCCAATAATATGAGCCGTCTTTAGCCATATTTTTTACGTAAGCATTTATTTCTTTTTTATCTTGTAAAGTATCCCATAACAATTTAAAAATACATCGGGGCATATCCGGATGGCGCACAATATTGTGCTGTTGCCCAAGTAATTCTTGTTCATCATATTTTGCAAATTCCATAAAAATTCGATTACAATAATTAATTACACCTTTCGTATCTGTTTTAGAGACTATAAAATCATCATCTCGCATTACCATTTCAACTTCTGTTGGATGAATTTGTTGTCGCATTTCTACTCCATTAGGCAATCGTTTGTTTAAAATTTTAGTTATTCTGAGTAAGTATATATCTGAATAAAATTATCGCAAGAAAAATTGCATAGTTTAAAAATTTTCCAAAGTGGGTTATAGGAGAATTTATAAATTCAAGAGTTTTAGTCAGGTGAAACGGTTAATTAATAATACTTTATAGTTTTTATATTAAAATTTATATAAGAAATAAAATAATTATTAACACTCATTTGAATATAACATGGCTTTCAATTATCTTTATGCTATAAATTATACTATTAGGTCTGTTTTGAATCCTTTCAAAAATTTTACTTATTCTTATAAACAATTAAACGAAATCAATCTGCACTTAGGAGGTAATTAATGAGCTGGCTTTTAGATCGCTTAAATTCTTCCATTGGAAAAAAAATTATTATGGCGGTTACAGGATTATCTTTAATGCTGTTTCTTGTTGTTCACTTAATTAATAATTTATTGCTTTTCGCTGGACCAGAATTGTTCAACAAAAATGTTGAACAGCTTGAATCAATTAAACCACTGATAAGAATTGTTGAAATTATTTTACTGGCAATTTTTGTTCTTCATATATATAATGCATTAAAATTATATTTTGAAAACAAGAAAGCAAAACCGCTAAAGTATGCGGTTGATGCATCTTCGCAGAATAGCACTTTTTATTCAAGATATATGACCGTAACCGGATTATTTATTTTTGCCTTTCTCGTAATACATCTTTCAACATTTTGGAAATCATTCAATTTTGATGCACATAATTTAAATGTTGAATTTCCTTTTTATACAATTGTTCAAGAAGCATTTGCAAATCCAATAATTGCGATTTTTTATTTTGTTGCAATGGTAACTTTGGGAATTCATCTTAATCATGCTTTCCAAAGTGCATTTCAAACATTCGGATTACGCCATACAAAATATACATCACTCATAGAAAAATTTGGAACCATTATCGCTATTGCGATGACAATTGGATTTGCTGCAATTCCGGTATTCTTTTTTATAGCTTCATTGGGAGGTAAATAATGATAAACTTAGACTCAAAAATTCCCGAAGGTAACATTTCTGAGAAATGGACAAACCATAAGTTTAATATGAAACTTATAAATCCCGCTAATAAAAGGAAATATGACGTAATAATAGTTGGAACCGGATTAGCCGGCGCATCTGCTGCTGCAACTTTAGGTGAATTAGGATATAAAGTTAAAGCATTTACATATCATGATTCTTCGAGACGGGCTCATTCAATTGCTGCACAAGGCGGAATTAATGCTGCAAAAAGTTATCAAAATGATGGTGATTCTGTTTATCGATTATTTTATGATACAGTTAAAGGCGGAGATTTCCGTTCACGAGAAGCAAATGTTCATAGATTGGCAGAAGTCAGCAACAATATTATTGATCAATGTGTAGCCCAAGGAGTTCCATTTGCAAGAGAGTACGGCGGAACTTTAGCTAACAGATCTTTCGGCGGAGCTCAAGTTTCAAGAACTTTTTATGCAAGAGGAGAAACGGGTCAGCAATTGTTACTTGGGGCATATAGTTCGCTTAATAAACAAATTCATGATGGAAATGTTCAAATGTTTCATCGCAGAGAAATGCTTGATATTGTTATTGTAGATGGAAAGGCAAAGGGAATAGTTGTAAGAAATTTAATAACCGGAGAAATAGAAAGTTATTCTGCACAAGCAGTAATTCTTGCTACCGGCGGATATTCAAATGTATTTTTCCTTTCTACAAGCGCAATGAATTGTAACGCAACGGCAATTTGGCGGGCGCATAAAAAAGGCGCGCTTTTTGCAAATCCGTGTTTCACTCAAATTCATCCAACTGCTTTGCCGCTTCATGGCGAAGGACAATCCAAATTAGTTTTGATGAGCGAAAGTTTAAGAAATGACGGAAGAATTTGGGTACCTAAAAAAGTTGGAGAATCGAGAAGTCCGGATAATATTCCGGAAGATGAAAGAGATTATTATTTGGAAAGAAGATATCCGTCATTTGGAAATTTGGCACCAAGAGATATTTCCTCAAGAAGTGCAAAATATGTTTGTGATGAAGGAAAAGGAGTAAATGGCGGACGCTCGGTTTACTTAGATTTTGCAGATGCAATTAAGAGAATTGGTCAACCCGCAGTTAAAGAAAAGTATGGAAATCTTTTTGAAATGTATGAAAATATTACTGGAGAAAATCCGTACAAAGTTCCAATGCAGATTTACCCGGCACCGCATTATACAATGGGCGGACTTTGGGTTGATTACAATTTAATGAGCACAGTTAATGGATTATTTATTTTAGGCGAAGCAAATTTCTCTGATCATGGCGCAAACAGACTTGGCGCAAGCGCATTAATGCAAGGTTTGGCAGATGGATATTTTGTAATCCCATATACATTAAGTAATTATTTTGCAAGTGAAAAACCCGAAAAAGTTTCTGTTGAAAAAAGCGAATTTAAAGAAGTTGAAAAAAGTGTAAAAGATTCAACTAATAAATTGCTTTCTATAAATGGCAAACAAACGGTTGATGATATTCATCGAAAATTGGGCGAATTGTTAATTGCCGATGTTGGTATGTCTAGAGAAAAAGAAAAATTAGAAAAAGTTATAAAATCAATAAGTGATTTGAGAGAAGAGTTTTGGAACGATGTAAAAGTTGTTGGAAAAAGTGAAGATTTAAATCAAACATTAGAAAGAGCCGGAAGAGTTGCAGATTTTCTTGAACTTGGTGAATTAATGGCAATAGATTCTCTAGACAGAAATGAATCTTGCGGCGCTCACTTTAGAGAAGAATATCAGACAGAAGATGGTGAAGCCGTAAGAAACGATGATGAATATGCTAACGTTTCAGCTTGGGAATATGAAAAAACCGGTAAATGGAATCTTCATAAAGAAGAATTAAATTTTGAATATGTTAAATTAGCTACAAGGAGTTACAAATAATGGCACATTCGAATATTAATTTAACATTAAAAATTTGGCGTCAGCAATCAGAAACTTCAAAGGGAAATTTTGAAGAATTTAAAGTTTCGGTTTCACCCCATGCATCAATTTTGGAAATGTTGGATGATTTAAATAATAAATTAGAAAAAGAAGGAAAACTTCCAATAGCATTTGAAAGTGATTGCCGTGAAGGAATTTGCGGAACTTGCGGATTAGTAGTAAACGGACACCCGCACGGACCATTACCAAAAACCGCAACATGCCAATTGCATATGAGAAATTTCAAAAATGGCGATACAGTTTTTATTGAGCCGTTTAGAGCAAGTGCATTTAAAATTATTAGAGATTTAATTGTTGATAGAAGCGGATTTGATAAAATTCAGCAAGCTGGTGGATATGTTTCGTTCAATACCGGAAGCGCCCCGGACGCAAATGCTATTCTTATTTCTAAGGAAATTGCTTCATTAGCTTTAGATGCTGCGGAATGTATTGGATGCGGAGCTTGTGTTGCTGCGTGTAAAAATTCTTCAGCAATGTTATTTGTCGGTGCAAAAGTTTCACAATTTGCATTATTACCGCAAGGTCAACCGGAAAGATTTGAAAGAGTTGAAGCAATGGTTGCAGCAATGGATGAAGCCGGTTTTGGAAGCTGTACAAATACTTATGCTTGCGAAGCTGAATGTCCCAAAGGAATTTCTGTATCAAACATTGCAAGAATGAATAGAGATTTTATAAAATCAATTTTTATTTAGAGTAACAAAATTTCAAAATGGGGGAATAATAACTTAGATCTTAATTTTTTTAAGAGAATTTATAAAATGTGATTTTAGTCACAAGCGGTGTGTCTATATATTCATAATATTCTTAGCATTAAAAATTAATTTATCTATTTATGAACTTCAAAAAATGATATAAAATATGAACAATATTGTACTTTCTGTTGCTGCTCCAAAAGGGGGAGTAGGAAAAACTACTACGGCAGTCAATATTGCAGTTGCACTTTCACTTCAAAATAAAAAAACATTACTCTTCGATGCTGATCCAAGCGGATACGCAAGTTCTTCATTTGGATATGATGAAGACAAAATTTTTGGTAATGTTCTGGATTTGTACAAAAAGACAAAATCCGTTCATTCGGTAATTCATAAAACTGAATTACAATTTTTGGAAATCATTCCTTTTGCTAAAATTAATTATGATGAAGAAGTAGTTTTTAACGGACTTACAGCAGATAAAAGTGTTTTAAAAAATGCAGTAGATCAAGTAAAACATAAATATGATTATGTGATTATTGATTGTCCGCCGTTTTTATATGGCTCAACAATTAATAGTTTGATTGCTTCCGACTATTTAATAATTCCGGTAAAATCTTCAAAATTTTCTTTAGAAGCTGTTGATAAAATGATGAATTTTGTGAACGAAATTAAAAAGTATGAAAATCCAAAATTACAAGTTGATGGATTACTTTTAACAATGTACGAAATGAATACCAGAGCCGCATTTAATGCAAAAAAAGAATTGTATGAAAAATATCCTAATTTGGTTTTTAAAACTACAATTCCAAAAAATACTGAGGTTGCAGAATCTACTTTTTATAATAAACCAATCATAATTTTTCATGCAGAATCAAAAGCATCAAAATCATATATAAAATTGGCAGAAGAGTTAATTGAAAAACATGAAACATTGCATCTAATGGGAATTGCCGGATTTGATCATTTAGATTTTTTGGATGATCACGAAAAAGAAAATAAAAGTGACACCCAAGAAATTATGTCTATCAATGTTTAATTGAGAAAAATTCTTCTATCAATTAAGGAAGTTTCAGAATTTAATTTCTTAAGAGTTTTATTTTGTCTTTCAAGTAAGGTAACTCTCGATTCAAGATTTTTCACACTTAAAGAAAGATCTTTATTTCTTTCATTCATAACTTTAGCAATTTTTTCCAAAGTAGATTCAATATTAAATGGTTTTAAGATGTAATCTTTTACACCTAATGCTAAAATTTTATTTAATGAAGTTTTTTCATTTACAGCAGAAATTACAATTACGGGAATATTTCTGTGCATTTTTCTTTGTCGTAATTCTTTAAGAAAATCGTAACCGTCCATATTCGGCATCATATAATCAAGAAGTATAAAATCCGGTTTGCTGATAGGAACAAGTTTCAATGCTTCAATTCCATCTTTTGCAGTATATACATTGCAGTAAAATTTTCTTTTAAGAATATTCTTAAGTAAAATTTGTGTTCCGCTGTTGTCTTCTACTAATAATACGTTAAACATTTTGTACTCCGCAATGATAAAATTTAATAAATTCTTACTCCTATTCAAAAACGAAAGCAAATATTTTAGCAAAAAGATGAACTATTATTTTTCTTCAATTCACCAAAATTTTTATCAAAAATAAATTTTATTTGCCTTAATCTTTAGCTGAAAATAATAGAAAACACTAATGCGGAGTTGTGTCTCAGCACACATAGAGCACTTCAAAATTGTTTAATGTTGTGTTATATTAATGCAGATAAATTTTTACTTTGGTGAATTATGGAAAACATAAATATTTTGCTTAGTTCTTTAATTGTATTTTTGGTTATTTATTTGGTTTATAACGAAAGAAAAAATTCAAAATTGATTAACAAAATTTCTCTTGAATATAAATCTTTTCTTGAATCAATTGAAAAGTATGTGGAGATTTTTAATGAGCAGAATGTGAAAGAATTATTAGTCGACAATAAATTACCAAACGAAACAAAAGCGGTTGAAATAATAAACTCAATTAAAAATGATTTTAAGAAAAAATTGCTGACAAAAAATTCTAAACTTACCGAAGAACAAGAAATGCTTATTGATTTTATTGTGTTAAGTTTATCATTACTAATTAAAACTCCGCCAAGTTTGCGGCAAAAATTAATTGACCAAACTACAAACAACGAAGCGATAAGAACAATTCTTAATTCCAAACTTATATTAATTGAAAAATATTATGTTCCGGTTTCAATTTTAGAAGTTGCTGTTTCAGAAAATAGTAAAAACTAAAATTCTTATAAAATGAACTACGGTAAATTGCCAAAATCCTATTTCAAATTGAGGCACAATAGTTTTAAAATCTCAAAAATCATGCTTCAAAAATGGATAAAATGTACAATTAAATTTGTAAATTAAAATTGACGCATTTCGTTTTTGAGCAAAATTCGAAATTATTTTTCAATATTACCAGTAAAAACTCACCAAAAAATTAAAAATTTATTTAGAAAAATTTTACAGTTTGCTTGGTATAGTTATTGCAAATAAATACCACAAAAATGATAACAAACAAATTAACAAAACCGGCAAGTTTCATAATTAACAATGGGGAGTATTAATAATGGAGCTATCTTACGAAACTTCTTTATCTGCATATATTTTATTGCAGGAAGTAGAGAAGGAACTTAACATTAGGGAAACACCTGAAGAGAGTAGAAGAAACGGCAATTTCAAAAAAATCTTAATGAGGTGTAATAAAGTTATTGAGAAAAGATACGTAAACGAAGAGCAGCAAATTAAGCTAAAGACTTACATCGAAAATATTTTTTTCCAAGATTAAACAGAGCAGCAGAAATAAATGTCTAACAGAAAAATTAACAATTAATGAAAGCAATATAATGGAAAGTTATTTTGAAAGTTTGACAAATATTAAAGATTTTGAAAATTCAAATTCAGAACTTAGTGCTGGAATTCCGGCATCAAAAGAGAATAACGAATTTTTTTCAATTATATCTCACAATATTAAAAATCCCTTTACAACATTATTGGGCTTTTCAGATTTGCTTTTTGAAGATTATGAACAGCTTGATGATGAGGAACGAAAATTTTATCTAAATGAAATTTTAAAATCTGCGCATTTTACAAATAAATATTTGGAAAGATTTTTTGAATGGATTTACTATAAAACCGGTAAAGTAAAAATTAATATTGAAAACTTAGATTTAAAAGAGCAGATAAATAATTCAATAAAATTAATAACTCAGAAACTTAATACACGGAATCCTATATTTAATTGCGAACAACAAATTTATGTAAAAGCGGATTCCGAATCTTTTAATAAAATTCTATACTATATTTTAGAAAATGCCGTTATACATTCCGGAAATAGTGAAAAAGTTTTAATTAGTTGTATAATTGATGAGTTTAATGAATCTGCTAAAATCATTATTAAGGATTTTGGAGTTGGAATTTCAGAACAACAAATGTCGAAATTATTTAAAGTTAATGAAGATATAACATTAAATTCTGCAAATAGGATAAAAGGTACTGGTCTGGGTTTAATTTTAGCTGATTTATTATTAAAAATTAATAATGGTAAAATTGAACTGAAAAGCAAATTAAATGAAGGTGTTGAAGTAATAATTGAACTTCCACTTGCAAAATTAATTTAATTTTTTATAGAACATATCGATAATCATCTACGGTTGTTCTGAAAAATTATTAACTCAGGAGACTTAATGACCAACATCACTCTTGAAGAAGCAAACAGAATTGCCTCTAAATATTTTAAGTTGTTAATTGATCGACATACTGCTCAAGGTTTTTCCGCGCAAATAGTGGAGAAAAAGGAAGATAAAAGTGCATCACACTTTTATTTGGAGTTTTGTAATGCGGAGAAATTTAAAAAAAGTTACAAAATTGTAGCTACTCAATAACAGCTCTAAATTATTTAAATTCGAAAGGGTAAAAGCAATTTTACCCTTTTTTATTTTACATATCTTGATATCGTATCTAAAATTCAGTATATTACATAATAATAATTATCAACTAAGAATAATTTCAAAATGGAAATGCAAGAAAAAATAGATTCTTTTATGGAAAAATGCAGAACTAACGCATTAAGTGTTACTCCGCAAAGATTGGCAATTTACAAAGCTTTAATAATTGATAAATCGCATCCAAAACCAGAAACTGTGCACAAAAATATTGTGGGTGAATTTCCTACAATTTCTCTCGCAACGGTTTATAAAACTCTTGAAACTTTTGAAGAAAAGGGAATAATTTCTGTTGTTACACCATTGCACGAAACTGTTCGTTATGAAGCAGAAATTGAAAATCATCATCATGTTGTTTGTGTAAAATGTAAAAAAATTGTTGATGTTTCTGAGCCTGAATTAAACAATCTCAAATTACCGGATATTGTATCTGAACATAGTTTTATCAATTATAATATTCAATTTAATGTAATTTGCAGTGATTGCAGAAATTAGATAATCAATAATAATTATTATCTAATAATTATTTGAATCCTTTTGGAAATCTCATCATCATATTGAAAAAATAAATTTAATCACTTGCAAAATAAGGAGTTACAAATGGAAGAAACACAAGTATTCAGTTTACCAAGACTTAATGAACCGGCACCGGATTTTAATGCAAAAACAACTCACGGAATGATAAAGTTATCAGATCTAAAGGGAAAATGGGTTGTTTTATTTTCTCATCCGGCAGATTTTACACCGGTTTGCACAACGGAATTTATGGCATTCGCACGAAAAAATGGAGATTTCAAAAAATTAAACACACAAGTAATTGGTTTAAGTATTGATAGCATTTATTCACATTTGGCTTGGGTAAAAAATATTAAAGATAATTTTGATGTTGAAATTCCTTTCCCAATTATTGACGATTTAAATATGAAAGTTGCAAAAGCATACGGAATGATTCATCCCGGAGCTTCCGATACTTCGGCAGTTCGTGCAGTTTTTATAATTGACGCAGAAGGAATTTTAAGATCAATGATATATTATCCTTTAACAAACGGAAGAAGTATTGATGAAATTTTAAGAATTGTTGAAGCTTTGCAGACAAGTCAGAAATTTGGAGTTGCAACTCCGGAAAATTGGAAACCGGGAGAAAAAGTAATTATTCTTCCTCCGCAGACACAAGAAGCTCAAACAAAACGTAAAGATGAAGGTTACGAATATACAGATTGGTATTTCAGCAAAAAGTCTTTATAAATCTTATAGGCTATATTAAAATTTGAGTTTGTCATTCTGAGAAGTTACGTTTTATGTAACTTCGTGAGAATCTGAATTTTAGTATAGCCTAAATTTATAATTTTATATAATAATTATTATTATCTAAAATATATTATCAAAAGGGAAATGAAATGAAAGAATTAGTAAAACAACTCAATCAAAATTTGGCAGATGTTCAAGTTTTGTATGTAAAGCTTCACAATTATCATTGGAATGTAAAAGGTCCGCACTTTTTTGGAATACACAAACAAACCGAAGAATATTATGATTATTTTGCCGGTGTTTATGATGATGTTGCAGAAAGAATTTTACAAATTGGCGGAAAACCATTAACAACATTAAAAAGTTATTTGGAAAAAGCAAAAATTACTGAAGAAAATAAATCGGAATTTTCTGCAAGCGAAGTAATAAATAGTGTGGTTAATGATTTTGAATATTTGTTAAATGAATTTAAGCAAACGTCAGAAATTGCAGTCGGCAAAAAATGATTTAACAACTCAAGCTTTAGCAGATGGAAATGTTGCTTGGTTAGAAAAATCTTTGTGGATGTTGAACGCAAGTAAGTAAAAACGTGAAAACGCAAAAAGTGAAACGAGGAAAATAAAAACAATATTGGGGCATGTTTTCATTTTAAAAAACTTTAAAAAGATGCCATCTTTGAATTATAGTGTATGGAAATTGAAATAACATTCTAAAGAAAAACCCTTTTTGCCCCGAAACATTTTACGGAATGACAAACATTTTGTCATCTCGAAAGAGTGATTCGTTTGCTAACGGAGATTGAGAGATCTCAGAATTAATTTATGAGATTTCTCTTCCGATAAAAATCATCGGAAATGACAAACATTTGTTTTTTAAATTTTTATCGTTTCTACATCTCAACGTTTTTCGTCTTTCGTTTCCACGTTTATCATTTTATGTTTCAACGATTTTTACTTAGAACGGAAACTCTTCTTTTAAATCTACTTTTTCTTTTAACTTTTCAGTTTTAGGTTTCTGCGCAAAAATATGTTTTTCGTTTCCTTCAACATAAATGGCTTTGTAGGGTTTTGTGGGACAAGCATGTTCGCAGGCACCGCAACCGATGCAAATTTCTTCTTTCAAAAATGGTGATTTTAAATTTACTGATTTATCTAAAACCATTTCTACGGCTTTTGTTGGGCAATGTTCAGCACAAGCTCCGCAATCAGTTTTCTGTGAATAGACCACACAATTTTCTTTCACAAATTTTGCTTTACCAAGTTGAATTAATTGTTTCTTTTCTAACTTTTGAGGAAGAATTGCACCGGTCGGACAAACTTCCGAACAAATTACACAATCAAAATTGCAATAACTTGCTATGTAATCCATTCGCGGCTGCATAATTCCCAGCAATCCATATTCTAAAAATGAAGGTTGTAGAACTTGCGTTGGACAACTTGCGACACACAAACTGCACGCAGTACATTTATCCGTAAAATTTTCTATCGAAACTGAACCGGGCGGAGAAATTGGAGTTTTTCTAATTACCGGAATTTTACTTTCTTTGTAAACTTCAATTTTTTGTTGAGCTTTTAAAACTAAATTTGTACCGAATGTAAAAATTCCAATATTTTTTAAAAAATTTCTGCGAGTAGAATTTTTAATTAATTCTGATTTTCCTTCTGATTTTAATGGATATCGCGATACATAACTAATTCCAATAGAAGGACAAACATCAAAACAATTAAAGCATCCCACACATCTACTAAAATCAACTTTCTGAGTTTCCGATTCAATGCAATTTGATTTGCAAACTGTTTCGCAATCACCGCATGAAATACAATTCTGCTCAATTACAGCAATTTTGAAAAATGAAAATTTTGATAAAATTCCTAAAAAAGTTCCAACCGGACAGACAGAATTGCAATACAATCTTCCAAATTTTATACTGAAAAACAAAATCAAAATAAAAATTGTTAACGAAAATAAAAATGAGAAGAAATTTACTCCCGCAAAATCTAACGGATTTATGATGTACAAATTTACTTTTTCAAAAAGGAAAGAAATTAAATTATTGATTTCAATTGTTATTGGTCGAAAAATATTTGATAGAATTCTTCCAAAATTACTGTAAGGATCAAGTAAACTTATTCCGAAAGAAATGCCTGACACCAATAGAATAATAGTAATTATTAAAATTGTATTTCTAGTTTTATCCCAAGCGGCAGAAAATTTATAATTAATTCTTTTCCTTTTTTTGCGAAAAAAAATAATTATATCTTGCAAAATTCCAAGTGGACAAACAGTTGAACAATAAACTCTTCCAAAAATTAATGTCAAGATTATTATAAAAATAAATCCCATCGAAGTAATAGAAAAAGTTGTAAGAAATTTTTGCAGTGAAGGAATAAACTGAAGATAAAGCGGATATTGCGAAAATTTTGATTGAACAGAAAAAGACAAATCGAAAAATAAAATTAGAAATGAAACAAAAAATATTAATGAAAATATAACTCTGATCTTTTTCAGAAATTGAAGATTCATATTAAAGAATAATTCTATTAATTTTTAATTTTGATAAATCCATTGTCCCAATTCTCATTTCGTCTGCAATTTTAATATACCCAATTTCACTTGGTTCTCTTCCGAATAATTTTGTTGCTGCAGAATCTGCGGCAACAATATCTGTAGAAATTATTTGAGATTTCAAAGTCAGAACATCATCTTTAGAAACGCCGCGAGGACCATTTTTTTTCATAACAAAATATGCATCAACAATATTTAAGTCCGGTTTTCTAAAAGTTGCATAATCTGCAATACATTGATGTAAATTATTTCTGTGCCAAAAACCTCTATCCCAAACATTTCCCATTAAATTTTTCATAGCCATTGTAAGCTCTGCGCTTGAGTGGTTTTTCAGAATCGGTACATTTATAAAAACATCACAATCTAAAATTAGTTCGTGTTCGGTTGTAGATTTAAGATTTTTGCCATTTTTGATTTCCACATTTTGATAATAACTTTCACTGTTTCCCGGAACAACTTTTGCACCGGCATCTTTTGCTGCTTTTTCAATTCCGCTGTTTGTGTAACATTTATTCCAGTTATCACAAGTATGATCAAAAACATAAACATCCTTTGCCCCGGTATCAAAACAATGTTTTACAATCTGCGAAATTAATTTTGGATTCGTGTTTGCGGCACGTTCTGGTATTGTATCCCAACCAATATTGGGTTTAATTACAACTTTTTGATTTTTTTTAACAAACTTTTTCATTCCTCCAAATGACTTAATTGCTTCATCAAACATAAGATCTGGTTCACCGCCTTTAATTGCAACTAAATCATAAACTTCAGAACTTACAGTTTTACTATTTGCAAAAAGATTAAGTTTGTCTCCAAAAGAAAAATAAGTGCAAGCAGCAGCTCCTGCATAAGAAGTTTTCTTAAAGAAATCGCGTCGGTTCATAAAAATTCTCCATTTGATATTGGATAAAACTATCTCTTTTGTTTATTTTAAAATAGAAATATATTATGTTTATTACAAGAAAAACAAAAGGTGTAAAATGGATTTAGTTTTAGGAAAAATTAGTCAGAAAGAAATTGTAAAAAGTTCTGTGTTTGATGTTTTAGCATTGGCGTTTGTATATTTTGTACCGGCACTTTCTCACTTAACATCTTTACCAATTTATTTTATTGAACCAATGCGTTTGATGTTAATTTTATCAATTGCTCATACTTCAAAAAAGAATGCTTACATAATTGCTGCAACTTTACCTATTTTCTCTTTTGTAATTTCTGCTCATCCGCATTTAATTAAAACATTTTTAATTACCGGAGAATTATTACTAAATGTTTGGCTTTTCTTTTTCTTAACAGAAAAAATTAAAAATAAATTTGCATCAATGATTATAAGTATTGGATTAAGCAAAATGGCATATTATGCAGTAAAATTCGGATTACTGAGTTTATTACTTATTGATGGAAGTTTAATTTCAACACCGATATTAATTCAAGTAATTACAACTTGGGTTTTCAGCGGTTATGTTTTTTTGATGAAAAAATAGAATATAAATTTTACTTTTTCTAAAAATCAAATTTCAAAAAATTATTTATTGTGTAAATGAATATCTCTTTGCGGAAATGGAATTTCGATATTATTTGCATCAAATTGTAACTTAATATTTTCAGTAACTTCAGAAAGAACATCCCAATAATCATCTGTTTTACACCAAGGTCTAACAGCAATATTTACACTACTTTCAGCTAAAGCTCTAACAAAAATATCCGGCTTCGGTTCTTTTAAAACTTTTGGATTATTCTGTAAAATTTCATCAATAATATTTTTAGCTTTTTTAAAATCTGATTTGTAACCAATTCCGAAAATCATATCAACTCTGCGAGTTTCATTAAACGTAAAATTTACAATATTATCCGAAGTCAATTTTGAGTTTGGAACAAATAATAATTTATTATCTATTGAAATTAATTTTGTAACAAAAATTCCAATTTCTTTCACAGTTCCTTCACCGCCGCCGCCTTGAATATAATCGCCAACTTTAATTGGTCGAAATATAATTAACATTATTCCGGAAGCTAAATTTGATAAAGAACCTTGTAATGCCAAACCGACTGCAAGTCCGGCAGCACCAAGTACTGCAACAAACGATGTAGTTTCAATTCCTAATTTATTTACGGCGGCAATTACAACAAAAGTTATTAAAATAATTCTAACTAATGAAGTAAAGAATTTTAGTAAAGTTATATCTACATTTGATTTAGCTAAAAATTTATTGAAAATTTTCGAAATTATTTTCGCAAGCCAAATCCCAATTATTAGAATTAAAATTGCGCTTAAAATTTTAAAGCCATATTCGACCGAGTATTTTTCTAGTATAGATAAAATGTTTTTCATTCTTTAAATATTGTTTATTGATAAATATAAAGATAGTAAATGAATCAAAAAATTGTAATACGTTTGTTAATTAAAAACTCCATCAATTTTGTTTCCACAATTTTTACATTTTCAGGATACATAACAAAACATTGCTTTATATTCCAAAATTCTCTTGCAACTTGGAATATAAAATTTTATATTCCAAGTTATTGTTATAAATTATAATATGATTATTTATATTATAGGAAAAATATGGATATAAAGAATTTCAAAGCCGGAAATTTAAAGAAACAATATGAATACTTTAGTTTTTCCCCGAATATAGTAAATATTGAATGGATAATCTCAGATCCGGAGTTAAATAGCCTATTAGGAGAAGCAAATAGAAAAATTGGAGAATTAAACGCATTTTCTCAACTTATCCCAGATGTTGATTTTTTTATTATGATGCATATTACAAAAGAAGCAACAAAATCCAGTAAAATAGAAGGCACACAAACCAGTATTGAAGAAGTTTTTATAAAAGAAGAAAATATAAAGCCGGAAAGGCGTAATGATTATAAAGAAGTACAGAACTATGTATCTGCAATGAATTATGCTATAAGCGAACTTGAAAATTTACCACTTTCAAACAGATTGCTGAAAAAGGGTCATGAAATTCTTTTAACAAGTGTAAGAGGAGAAAAGAAAACACCCGGTGAATTTAGAAGAAGTCAAAATTGGATTGGAGCAACGCTAAAAGATGCGGTTTTTATACCACCAACTGCTGATGAAGTAAATGAATTAATGAGTGATTTAGAAAAGTTTTTAAATAATAACAATATAAACGTTCCTCATTTAATCAAAATTGCAATAGGTCATTATCAATTTGAAACGATTCATCCTTTTCTAGATGGCAATGGAAGATTGGGAAGGCTTTTAATAACATTATATTTGGTCAGCAATAAAATTTTAGTAAAGCCAACATTATATTTATCGGATTTTTTTGAAAGGAATAAAATTTATTATTATGATAATCTAACAATTGCCAGAACCAATAATAATATTTCACAATGGATAAAGTTTTTTTTGGCAGGTGTAGTTGAAACTTCTCAAAATTCAATTGAAACATTTAACAGCATTATTAAACTTAAACAAAAATTGGAAAGTGAAGTATTGTTAAAAATGGGAAAAAAACAAATTAGAGCAAAAAAGTTGCTTGATGAATTATATAAAAATCCAATAGTTGATAGCTCTATAGTTATGAAAATTCTTAATGTTACTCCTACAACTTCTAATAATTTAATTAAAGAATTTGC
The DNA here is from genome assembly GCA_016708125.1 of Ignavibacteriota bacterium. Classification (NCBI taxonomy): domain Bacteria; kingdom Pseudomonadati; phylum Ignavibacteriota; species Ignavibacteriota bacterium. The sequence goes on from JADJGF010000001.1 coordinate 1,970,517, forward strand.
AAAATTTGGAATATTAGTTGAGCTGACTGGTTTTAAAAGAAATCGTCTTTATATTTTTGATGAATATGTTAAGATATTTCAAAAATAATTTTTTTGAAACGAAATTAGTTTAATTAAAAACTCCAACAATCTGTTCTCCACAATTTTTGCATTTGCCATTTTTCATTTTTATGTCTAAAACAGAATGCCAATCTCTAATAATAATTGGTTCTTTACAATTTGGGCAATAGGTTGTTTGTCCTTCCAAATTATGAATATTTCCGACATAGCAAAAATTAATACCTTCATTAATTGCAATTTTTCTAGCCATTTCTAATGTTGAAACTGGAGTTCTAATTTTATCTCTCATTTTAAAATCCGGATGAAATGCTGTAAAATGGAGCGGAACATTTTCACCTAAATTTGTAACAATCCAATTGCACATTTTTTTAATTTCATCTGAACTATCATTTTCATCTGGGATTAATAGTGTTGTAATTTCTAACCAAATTTCTGTTTCGTTCTTTAACCACAATAAAGTATCAAGAATATCATTCAAATGAGAAAAAGTTAATTTGTGATAAAAAGTTTCAGTAAATGCCTTCAAATCTACATTTGCCGCATCAATATATTTGTAAACATCTTTACGAGCGTTTTTATCAATATATCCGGCAGTTACCATTACATTTTTGATATTTTCTTCACGAGCAATTTGAGAAATATCTATTACGTATTCACCAAAAATTGTCGGATCATTATATGTATAAGCAATTGAAGGAGTTTTATATTTTTTTGCAAGATTAACAACTTGTTCCGGAGAAGCATTAAGAGAATTTATTTCATCCAATTTAGATTTGCTGATTGACCAATTTTGACAAAACTTGCATCCCAAATTACATCCGGCAGTTCCAAAACTTAAAATTTGTGTTCCCGGTAAAAAATGCGAGAGTGGTTTTTTTTCAACTGGATCAATTGCAAATCCGGTTGGTCTTCCGTAACCAATAGAATAAAGATTATTATCAATATTTTCTCTTATGTAGCAAAAACCTTTTTGCCCATTTCCAATTGTGCAGTAGCGCGGACATAGTGTGCAGAGTATTTTTCCGTTAGATTGAAGTTCCCACCATTTTGCTAATTTATATTCCATTTCTTACTTTTTCTTTTCCTACTAAAGTAAGATTTTTTTATTAATCTACAACTAAAAAACGCACCCAATTTTTTCTGTTTATTTCATCAATCGGAGCTCCGGCTGTAAAAACAACAACATCACCGGTTGTAACTATTTCATCTTTTATCAAAATTTCCAATGCACTTTTGATATAAAAATCTTCGTTCATTATATCTTTTAAAAAGTAGGGTTTTATACCTTTATGTAGATTCAAGTGATTAAGCGTGTCAAAAGAATCTGAGAAAGCGAAAATATGTGCATCCGGATTATATTTTGAAAGTATGTTTGCCTTTCGTCCTTGATGTGTAAAAACCACAAGCGCTTTTGCATTTACTTGATTTGCAATTTCGACAAAAGCTTTTCCCGTTGCATCAAAAATATTATCAGCTTTACTTTTAGGATTTTCAAATTTTACTTTTGTCTTAAATTGACTCTGAGATTCAGTTGACATTAAAATGCTTTTCATCGTTTTAATTGTTTGTCGTGGATATTTTCCAACAGCCGTTTCACCGCTTAACATTACAACATCAGTTCCATCTAAAACTGCATTCGCCACGTCGGATGCTTCGGCTCTTGTGGGAATTGGATTTGTTATCATCGATTCCAACATTTGAGTTGCAGTAATTACAAGTTTGCCAACTGAATTACATCTTCCAATAATATTTTTCTGAATTATTGGAACCAACTGCGGAGCTAATTCAACTCCAAGATCACCTCTTGCAACCATAATTCCATCAGAAGCTTCAAGTATTGCCTCAAAATTTTCTACTGCTTCCGGTTTTTCAATTTTTGCAATAATAGGTTTATTGTAACCTTTGCTTTTCATCCAATTTTTAAGTTCATAAATATCTTCTGCATATCTCACAAACGATAGAGCCACATAATCAACTCTGTGTTTGAATGCAAACTCCATATTTTTTTTATCTGTTTCAGTAAATGATGGCGTGCTTAAAATCATTCCCGGTAAATTCATTCCTTTTTTTGGTTTGAGTTTTCCGCCTTCAAGAATTTTGCAAACCACCGATCTTTCTTTTTTACTGATAATTTCTAACTTTATTAATCCATCATCAATTAAGATTTGATTACCAATTTTTGCATCAACAATTAATTCTTGATATGATGATGATATGATATTTTCATTTCCCAAAATAGTATCAATTGTAATTTCAATATTATTTCCAGTTAGAATTTCAACTTCATCTTTTTCTAATTTGCCGATTCTAATTTTAGGTCCTTGCAAATCTTGAAGAATCGGAATTGGCATTTTGCTCGTTTCGCATACATCATGAATTTTGTTAAATAAATCCGTAAAATAATTTTCATCTCCATGCGAGAAATTCATTCTAAATGCATTAACCCCTTCATCAATAAGTCCAAGCAGCATTTCTTTGCTATCTGTTGCTGGACCAATTGTAGCTAAAATTTTTGTTTTTACAAATCTAGTATTCAATTTTTTCCTTTTACTTTAGATGTATTAGTTCCATTATTTTCTTTCTCTTTTTGATTTTGCGGCTGCGGACGAGTTCTGTGTTTCATATCGGTTAAACATTTTTCAACTTTTCCGTAAACAGTATTCGGCTGATATTTTCCATTCTTCATTTGCTTTCCGGCTTTAACTCCAGTGAGCAATTCTATTGCTTCATCAACAGTTTGAATAGAATAAATTGAAAAATTTTTATTTCTTACTTCATCAATAATTTCATCTTTCAACATAAGATCTTTTACATTCTGAAGAGGAATAATTACACCATGAGTTTTATCCAAACCTCTCGATTTACAAACATCAAAATAGCCTTCAATTTTTTCATTAACTCCGCCTATTGGCTGAATATCACCTTTTTGATTTATTGATCCGGTAATTGCAAAATTTTGCTTGATCGGTATTTCGGCAATGCTGGAAAGGAGCGCACATACTTCAGTAACCGAAGCGCTGTCTCCGTCAATCATTCCGTATCCTTGTTCAAAAACCAAACTTGCGGTAAATGATAGCGGTAAACGCTTTCCAAATTTTTCTCTAAAATATCCGGTGATTATTAAAACTCCTTTATTGTGTGTGCTTCCGCTAAGTCCGGCTTCGCGTTCAACATTTATAATATTTCCGTTTCCAAGTCCAACCGATGCAGTAATTCTTGTTGGCTTTCCGAATGAATAATAACTTCCGCCATAAACTGCAAGACCGTTTATTTGTCCAACTCTTGAACCATGTGTATCAATCAAAATTGTTTTTTGATCAATCATTTCTTTCATTTTGGAATCATACATCGCATGGCGTTCCACGGAAGAATCATAAGCTCGCTGAACATGAATCGAAGTTACAATTTTTTCACCTACATCTTTAGCCCAAAAATTTGCTTCACGCGCAAGATCGGCAATGTATGCAAATCTTGTTGTTAATTTTGTTTGATCACCAGCGTATCTTGCACCATATTCAATAATTTTACTAATTGCAGATTTATCAAATTCCAATAATTTTTCTTGCGTAACAAGTTTTTTTACAACTTTAGCATATTCAATCAAGGCACTTTCCGTACGATTCATTTCATAATCGAACTCAGCTTTAATTTTAAAAACTTTATTAAAATCATCTTCATAATTTGAAAGCAATGAATAAGAATAATTATTTCCGATCATTATAACTTTGCAATTAATTTCAATTGGTTCCGGATTTAATGTGCTTGAAGTGATTTGATAAACACTCGATAAATCTTGAATCTCCAATTTCCCATGAAGTAAAACGCGTTTTAAAGTTTTCCAAACTCCCGGTTCTTGAATTGCATCAATTGCGTTAATTACCAAATAACCGCCGTTGGCTCTTAGAATTGAACCGGATTTAATATTTGTAAAATCTGATTGCCAAACTCCCGAGCCATCATTTACTTTTTCAATTGCACCAAATAAGTTGTTGTATGTTGGAGAAGTTTCAATCACAACGGGAATTTCTTTTACGTTAGAATTATCAAGAATTAAATTCACTTGATACGCCAATAAATTTTCTGCGTTTTCAACTTCACTATTATTTTTATGCTGAGGAGGAATTTTGAAAATATCCAAATCTTCCAAAATATTTTCTGTTACTTTAGCAAAATATTTTTGAGCTTTTTTCGATTTATATTTTTCGCGTAATTCATCAAATGTTGCGGAAATTAAATTCTTCACAGCGTTAGATTCAAGTTCACTTAATTGAGTCTGAAAACTTTGAGTGAGTTTTAAACTTTCCTTAAAAACAGAATATAATTCATCTTGATGAGAAGTATATTTTTTTACAATTTGTTCTGCATCCTTTTCACTGATTTTTTTTGAACCGACAAGTTCATTTAGCTGTTGAATATAAACCGGCTGATTTTCTATTACTGCAAAAATTTCCGGACGTGTTACTTCTTCAACTTTAATTTGACCAAGTGTGAGATTGTCTTTTCTTAATTTTTTTTCAAAACTGCTTACTAATGATTGCTGAGATTTTCCATAATCGGTTGCTAATTTTTTTCGTTCGGATAAAAATGGTTCTCGCTCTAAAATTTGCGGAATATTTTCATGTATAAGTTTGATAGAATTTTTCATATCATTCTTAAACATTCTTCCTTGTCCCGCGGGAAATACCAATAAACTTGGGTGATCGCTGTCTCTAAAATTATTTACATAAATGTAATCGTTAAGTTTTACATTTTTCTTCGGTAAAAATTCCTTCAATATATTTTTTATTGATGTTTGTTTTCCCGTTCCGGAAAGTCCAGTAATAAAAATATTATAACCAGGTCCTTCAATATCAATTCCAATTTTCAGAGCTTTAATCGCTCTTGCTTGACCAACAATTCCGTCAATAGGTGTAATGCTGTCCGTTGTATCAAATTTAAAACAACCGGGATCGCATGTTAACTTTAATTGTTCTGTTTTTAGAGGTAGATATTTTTGAGCTTTATGAAGTGTCATAAATAAACCAATAATAATTGAATATTTTATTTACTAAAATATAACCAAAAACTTTATTTCAATTTATAGTAAATTTATTTTATAAAAATTTCTAACTAATCAATTCCCGCATAATTTTGTGAGGAAGGGTAAAATCCATTTAAACAATATGAATGATAATTTTCAATCCGAAATTGCCGATTTAAATTTCTTTAAAATTTTTCTAACGGAAATAAATAAACGAAAAGAAAATCATAATAGAATAAATATTTCACATTTATCCGGCTCTGCAAAATCAATAATAATTTCATTGCTTAGTAAAAAAGAAAAACAAATTTTGGTTCTTCTTCCTACAAGACAATTGGTAAATGAAGTTAATGTTGAATTAACAATTTTAGGATTAGCCGAAAAATTAATTCCGATTGAAGTTATTGAAATTGAATCTCTGCAAGAAAAATTAACAACAATAAAAAATAGAGATTCATTTATAATAATTGCCACTTATGATATTCTGAAAATTAAACTTCCATCAAAAGAAGCAATTGAAAAAAACACAACAAAAATAGAAGTCGGCAGCGAATTAACTTATGAAGAATTGGTAGAATATTTAAACACAATAAATTATAATCATGAAAAAGCTATTGTTGATCCGGGAAGTTTTGCGGTGCGCGGGTCAATAATTGATTTTTGGTCATATAGTGAAGAACATCCATGTCGGCTTGAGTTTGACGGGGATTTTTTAGAATCAATAAGATTATTTGATCCAGAAAGTCAACGCTCATCAAATAAAGTTAATAGCATTACTCTTGCATCGTTTCTAAACAATGAAGAATCAATTTATTCCGAAAATATTTTTAGTTACTTAAGTACACCGTTGGTTTTTGCAAATATTTACGATTTGGAAAAATTAAACGGAGATAAAAAAGTAGTTGAAGAAATTTATGAAGATGATTTAGATGAAGAATTAAAATCGGAATTATTGGAAAATAGTATTCCCCAAATTCTGAAAGAAGAAATTAACGTTGAAAATAATATTCCTTTGGAAAAATTATTTAGTGAAAAAGCAAATTGGATTATTGAAGATTTGTTTGGCAATAATAATGATAAAACTTTTCTATATATAAAATCTGCACCGATTATAAACTCTAACTTTACTTTACTATTTAAAACTCTGCAAGATTTTACCGATCAAAATTTTAGAATTTTTATCACCGTAGAAAATGAAATTCAAGGAAGAAGATTATTTGATTTATTATCAAGTTTTAACGAAGAGCTAAATCGCTTGCTGGAATTGGGGATTGTTAAAATTAAAGTTTTAGCAATCAAAGAAGGGTTTCTAATTCCAAGTGATAAAATTTTAATTCTTACAGATTATGAAACTTTTAATAAACCATATCGAACAAAAATTTCTAAGAAACAAATTTTAAGAAAATCTCGAGTTAAAGAATTTGCATCGTTAAAAATTGGTGATTTTATTGTTCATGAAAATTTTGGAATTGGAAAATATGTAGGATTAGAAACAATAAAAATTGGAATGGTTGAGCAAGAGACAATAAAAATAATTTATGCTGAAGGCGGAATTGTTTATCTAAATATGAATTATTTATCTCTTGTAAAAAAATATTCTTCCGGCGATAAATTAGAACCAAAACTTACTACACTTGGCAGCGGCGAATGGCGATCAACAAAGAAAAAAGTTAAAACAAAAATTAAAGAAGCTGCGAGAGATTTAATAAAACTTTACGCACAAAGAAAAGCTGCACAAGGTTTTGCTTTTTCTAATGACACAGTTTGGCAAAAAGAATTGGAAGCATCGTTTTTATATGAACCGACTCCGGATCAAGCAAAAGTTACAGAAGAAGTGAAATCCGATATGGAGCAAGAAAATCCGATGGATCGGCTCGTTTGCGGTGATGTGGGATTTGGTAAAACCGAAGTTGCAATTCGCGCTGCATTTAAAGCCGTTAGCGATGGCAAGCAAGTTGGAATGTTGGTTCCCACAACAATTTTAGCAGAGCAGCATTACAATACTTTTAAAGATCGACTTTCACAATTCCCGGTTAAAGTTGCAGTACTTTCAAGGTTTGCAAGTAAAGCAAAACAAACTGAAATTATAAAAGAACTTTCTGAAGGAAAAGTTGATATTGTAATTGGCACACACCGACTTTTATCAAAAGATATTAAATTCAGTAATTTGGGATTATTGATAATTGATGAAGAACATAGATTTGGCGTAATGGCAAAGGAGAAACTTCGTCAAATTAGAGTTAATGTTGATACTTTAACCTTAACCGCAACGCCAATTCCCAGAACATTAAATTTATCATTACTCGGCGCAAGGGATTTATCAATTATAGCAACGCCTCCGCCAAACCGCCAGCCGATTTATACAAAAGTTGAAACTTTTGATATTGTAAAAATTAGACAATGGATTTTGGACGAAATAAAAAGGAAAGGTCAAATTTATTTTGTTCATGATCGCGTTCAATCAATTGAAAAAATTGCGCAATATTTACATAAACATATTCCGCAAATAAAAATTTTAGTTGCGCACGGACAATTAAAACCGGCTCAGCTTGAAAAAGTAATTTATGGTTTTATGAACAAAGAAGCGGATGTTTTAATTTCCACAAAAATTATTGAAAGCGGACTGGATATTCCAAACGTAAATACAATAATTATAAATCGTGCAGATAGATTTGGTTTAGCAGAACTTCATCAATTGCGCGGAAGAGTTGGAAGATCGGACCGGCAAGCATACAGTTATTTTTTAGTTCCTTCGTTAGATACGTTAAATCAAAAAGCTGTAAGAAGACTTCAAGCAATTGAAGAATCGACTGAACTTGGCGGCGGATTTAATTTAGCAATGCGCGATTTGGAAATTCGAGGATCGGGAAATTTATTAGGAACTGAGCAATCCGGATCAATAGACACCGTTGGTTTTGATATGTATGTAAAATTATTGGATGAAGCAGTTGCAGAACTTAAGGAAGATGAATTTAAAGATGTTTTCAAAAATTTGCCTAAACATCAACAGAGATCGGAGCCGACTATTGATACATATTTTGAAATCGGAATTCCGAAATCTTTCATGCCGGATCAATCGGATAGATTAAGTTTTTATCAAGCATTATTTTCCATGATTAAAATTGATGAGCTTGATGAAATTAAGGATGAACTTCAAGATAAATTTGGAAAATTTCCTGTAATTGTTGAAAGGTTAATTTTAACTGCTGTATTAAGATTTTATTCTTCGTTTGCGCAGTTTGAAAGAATTGTAATCACTCGAAAAAAAGTTACATTAATTTTACCAAAAGGCGAAAATGAAGATTTTTATAAAAATAAATTTTCAATTTTAATGCAATTAATTGTTTCCGAATATTCAAAAACCATTAAGTTTATTCAAGAAAAAGATGTAATGAAATTGGAATCAGAAAACAAATTTAACACAGCCGAAGAAGTTTTAACATCAACATTAAATTTTATGAAAAAGTTAATTCTTATTTATAAAATTGATATTTGAAAAATTGCTGAAACAAAATAGAGTAAAATTCGTCTTAAGAAAAAAATAAGTATAAACATGAACGAAAATTACAAACGCAATAACGAAAGAAAATTATACGAAACTTTGAAAGATGATATTTCCGAAGGCGGATTCAGCACAAATATTTCTAATGATTATTCCGAACTGAAAGAATTTTTTTTAACGGAAGAAAGAAAAAAACAGCTTTCCGGAATGGGAAAAGTTAAAAGATTCTTTTATATGATTTGGTGGATGTTAAAAGAACTTTTGTTAAAATTAAATCCCACAAGAAGATTGCTTTTAATTATTGGATTTGTATTTCTTGTTTCTGCCGGAAGTTTTGGCTTAAATGGAAACAACGTAAATTTTTCTTATGACACAAGTGTTTTGGGCGGAATAATTATTTTGTTTATTCTAATGCTTGAACTAAAAGACAAACTTTTAGCAAAGGATGAACTCAATGCTGGAAAATCAGTTCAAGTTGCGTTAATGTCGGATAAAAATCCTAAAGTTTCCGGATGGAAAATTTGGCTGTTTACAGAACCGGCAAATGAAGTTGGCGGCGATCTTGTTGACTTTGTAAAAGTCGGAGAAAATAAATATGGAATTACACTTGCGGATGTTTCCGGAAAAGGATTAGCAGCCGCATTACTTATGTCTAAACTTCAAACAATTGTTAGAGCTTTTGCGCCGGATATAATAAATCTTTCTGATTTCGGAGAAAAAATTAATAAAGTATTTCACAAAGATATTTTGCCAAATAGTTTTGCCTCAATGGTTTATTGTGCAATTGAAGAAAATTCAAACGCATTGGAAATTCTTAATGCGGGACATTTACCGCCGGTAATTCTAAAAGGAAATGAAATTGAAATATTGCCAAAAGGCAATGTGGCATTGGGTTTATCAAACAATTCTAAATTTACGACTCAAAATATTGTTTTAGAAAAAGACAATTGTTTAATAATATTTTCCGATGGAGTGACGGAAGCAAGAAATTTACATGGAACATTTTTCGGTACGGAAAGAATTTATCAATTCTTAAAAACATCAAATCAGCTTTTACCTCAACAAATTGGTGAGAAATTACTACAGTACGTAAAATCTTTTATTGGTAGTGAAAAAAAATACGATGACCTTTCAATAGTGATTTTAAAGAAAGATTAAAATTGCTTATCGATATTTAATATAAAATTAATTTCTGAAGGATATTTAAGAACTTAAAATTTATTATTTTATTTCAGAGTTCTGAAGATTATTCAAAATATCTTAAAATCATAATAAAGGTAAATTATGCAAACAATACTTGGTGCAAACGGTTCGGTAGGTAAAGTTCTAGCAAAAGAATTAATGAATTACACAAATGAAATTAAACTTGTAAGTAGAAATCCAACAAAAATTAACGATGCCGATATTTTGATGAAAGCGGATTTGCTCAATCCAGCATTGCTTGATGAAGCAGTGAAAGGTTCAGAAGTTGTTTATGTAACAATTGCATTTGAATATAAAACTTCCGTATGGAAAGAAAATTGGCCAAAATTTATGTTCAATCTAATTCAATCATGTAAAAAGTATAATTCCAAAATTGTGTTTGTGGATAATATTTATATGTATGATCCAAAATATTTATCAGATATGACGGAAGAAACACCAATAAATCCAATTTCTGAAAAAGGAAAAATTCGTGCACAAATTGCAAAAATGCTTTCAGATGCAATTGATAAAAAAGAAGTTACTGCACTTTTTGCTAGATCGGCAGATTTTTACGGAACAAATGTTGAAAATAGTGCGCTAACTTTAACTGTATATAAAAATTTGTTAAAAAATAAAAATCCTCAATGGATTGGTAAATTAGATGTGCTTCATAGTTTTACAAATATAAATGATATAGGTAAATCAGTTGCGCTTCTTGGAAATACAAAAGATGCGTTTAATCAAGTTTGGCATTTGCCAACGACTGATGAAAAATTATTAACAAGAAATTGGATTGAAATTTTTATGAACGAAATGAATATGAAAAAAAATATTCAGTCAATTCCGGTTTGGGCAATTGGTCCGCTTGGAATTTTTATTCCAATTTTAAAAGAGTTGAAAGAAATGGCATACCAATTTGATAGAGATTATTTTTTTAACAGTGCAAAGTTTACCAAACATTTTATTTTTACACCAATCTCTCCAATTGAAGGAATTAGAGAAATTATAAATTTAAATAAATGAAAATTTTGTAAGTGATTTTGAGTTTAGAAAAATTATTGCAAAAATAAGACACTTTGTATATTTTCATTTAAAACTTTTGGTGAAAAATGAAAATAAAAATTTTATCTCTCACTTTACTTATAACAAATTTATTTTTTTCACAAGTTACGCAAAATCCTCAATACCAATCGTATCTTGCGCATATTTCAGCGGCAAATTCTTCACTTCGATTAAATGAAAAATCAGAAGCTAAAAAATGGATTGATAATGCTCCGAGCGAATTCCGCGGCTGGGAATGGAAATATTTAAAAAATAAAATTGATCAAAGTTCGGCAATTCTAAATTTGAAAGAAATTACGCCAACAAAAATTTCATTGAGTGAAAACGGAAAGTTTTTAATTTTTGGTGATCTTGAAGGAAAAATTCATATTCACAATTCAGAAAATTTTGAACAAATTAAAATTATTGAAGGTCATTCAAACACAATTTATTCTGCAAAGTTTTTTGATAATGATACAAAATTAATTTCATGTTCACGCGATACTACAATCAGAATTTGGGATTTTAATTCCGGTAATGAACTATGGCAAATTAAAACCGGCGGACTTGGACTTGCCGATGTTGATGTTTCACCGGATGGGAAAACTATTGCTTATTGTTCTTGGTATTTTAATCAAAATGGAGTAAGTGGATTTATTCAACTTTATGATTTAGAAAAGAAAGAAAAAATTTGGCATAAAGAATTTAATACACATCCGCTTGTTTCAATAAAATTTTCACCGGATGGAAAAAAGTTTGCAGTAGGAAGTTGGGAATGGCAAGTAGGCGTTTGGGATTTGAACGATCTTTCGACAAATAAAAATTTTGATTTTAATGATGTGAAAACATATTCAGCAATTGATGATATTGCGTTCAGTCCGGATAGTAAATTAATTGCAGCCGCAACAAAAAATACTTCTCCAAGAATTTGGGATATTGAAAGCGAAAAATTAATTCATGAATTACGCGGACATTTTAAACCGGTTTATTCAATTTCATTCAATAAAAATGGAGATAAAATTTACACTGCCGGCGATGAAGGTGTAATTATTGTTTGGGATGCAAAAAACGGAAATCGTTTAAATAAAATTTTTGGTCATGATGGAAAAATTCATTCACTTATTTTTTCTAAAGACGGTGAAGAAATATTTACCGCATCAAAAGATAATACAATCAGAAAATGGAAAACTAATATTGGACTTGAATTTACAAACTCTGAAGGAAGAAATAATTCTGCAACTTATGCAATTGATATTTCTCAAAATGGAAAATTATTAACAATGAACGGACCGGATTCTTTGCTAAGTATTTGGAATGTTGAATCCGGCGAATTTATAAAAAATATAAACGGAATAAATAAAGATTTGCTGAATGATGTATCGTTCAATAATGACGGTACTTTGGCGGCTGTTTGCAATTGGAATAACTCTGTAAAAATTTATAAAACCGAAACCGGTGAATTATACAGAAATTTAGCCGGATCAAATGGAGGAAGTGCAAAAATAGAATTTTCTCCGAATGGAAAAATTGTTGCAATTATTTCAACAGAAAAAGCAATTGTTTTGTGGGATGTAGGAACTGGAAATTTAATTAAAAAACTTTCGCTGGAATCTCGTCCATTCGGATTGAAATTTAGTAATAATGGAAAGTTAATTTCAGCCGGTGAATCAAATGGAAAAATAACTTTATGGAATTCAGAGACATTAGAAAAAATTATGGAAACTCAAGCGCATAAAGGTCAGCCAAACGATTTATCATTTTCGAAAGATGATGAAATTATTTTCAGCGCCGGAGAAGACGGAACAGTTAAAATGTGGGATGTAAAATCCGGAAAATTAATAAAAGAATTTAAGGGACATCAGCAAAGAGTTTTTTGCTTAGATATAACTTCGGATGGCAAAAGACTCGCAACCGGTTCCTCAGATTTAACTGCAAGAATTTGGGATATTGAAACGGGCGAATTAGTTTTGATATTGTCAGATTTTACAAATCCGGTTTATAATATTTTGTTTTATCACAATGGAAATAAATTGTTGGTAAATTCTTCTGGCGCAGAAATTTTGGTATATAATGCTGAATAGAAGAAATGTAAATGTAGAAACGAGGACATATAAATTTGAAAAATAAATAGTAAAACAGAAAAGTTATTTTAAAAAGATGCGAACTTATATAAAGATCGCATCTTTGAAAACAAGAAAATATAGTTATGGTTTCACCGAATAATCGTAAATATATATTTATGTTAAATCATATAAAACTTTATGATTCTAAAAAAAAAAGCCGTGACTAAATATCACGGCTAATTTTTGAGATTGGGGGAATTTAATCAAAATTATTTTTTACCGAAAAGTCCACCCAATAAATCCATACCTTTACTTAAAATATCGCCATCCGGAACTTTTCCATCCGGAGTTAATTTATCTACAGCTTGTGGTAATAAATTTGATAATTGTGATAAAACTGAGTTTTGGTCCATTCCCAATTTTGATGCAATATCTTTAACGGTATCGGAGCCAAGTGCATTTTGTAATTGATCAGGAGCAATTGCTTTGTTTTCACCTGTGCTAACCCAAGATCCAATAATATCACCAAGACCTTTTGAAGCAAATTGACTTACCAATCCGCCTAATCCTCCTTTTTGTCCGCCGATTAAATTCATAACGATTGACATGAGATCATTTTTATCTCCGCCGCCAAGAACAGATTTTAACATATCCATTTTTTATTCCTTTTTTTTTGTTGTTGAAAAATATCGTGCTGCAATATATAAATTTATTTGAAACTTCACATATCAATTTTAAAAATGTTAAAAATATAAAGCAAATTAGATTAAAGTAAATTCAACTGAAATTATTAAAAAATCGAATTGAAAATAGTATGATTGGTAAAAATATATTAAATATTGAATTCATCCTATGTTGCATATGCAACCAAGAATCATTTTTAATAATCTGTTTGCTTGAAAATGCTGAAAAACTATATTAAATTAACTTTTAATAATAAATTTTTTGTTGAAAACTTAATTTTATGAGAAAAAATAAGGTTTTTTAATAAGATAAAATAACCTTTAACATGTTTGCAAATTAATAAGGAAAATTAAGAAATGGATGATATAAAAAGAGATAATGTAGAGGAATTAAATGAAATTGAAACTAAAGAATGGTTAGAATCGCTTGAATTTGTTCTACAAACCGGAGGTCCGGAAAGAGTTCAACAACTCTTAAATGACCTTGATACTTATGCACATCAAGCCGGAGTTGAGCTTCCATTTACTGCAAACACACCTTACATAAATACAATTCCAAAAGAAAATGAACCCAAATTTCCGGGCGGACGTGAAATTGAACGAAGAATTAAAAGTCTTGTCCGATGGAATGCAATGGCAATGGTTGTCCGTGCAAATAAAATTGATCCGGGTATTGGCGGACATATTTCAACTTATGCTTCCGCTGCAACCCTTTATGAAATTGGGTTTAATCATTTTTTTAGAGGAAAGGATAATAACACTCAAGGCGATCAAATTTATTTTCAAGGACATGCTGCCCCCGGAATTTACTCAAGAGCATATTTAGAAGGAAGATTAGATGCAAAAAAACTTCATAATTTTAGACACGAATTAAAACCCGGCGGTGGACTTTCATCTTATCCTCACCCAAGGTTAATGCCGGATTTTTGGGAATTCCCAACTGTTTCAATGGGATTGGGCCCTATCATGGCAATTTATCAAGCAAGATTTAATAAATATTTGGAAAATCGCGGATTAAAAACTCCATCAGAATCCAAAGTCTGGGCATTTTTAGGTGATGGTGAGACCGATGAACCGGAAGCTTTAGGCGCAATTTCTTTAGCTTCGCGCGAAAAACTTGATAATTTAATTTTCGTAATTAATTGTAATTTGCAAAGATTAGATGGACCGGTTAGAGGGAATGCAAAAATTATTCAAGAATTGGAAGCAGTATTTAGAGGCGCTGGTTGGAATGTTATCAAAGTTATTTGGGGAAGCGATTGGGATCCTTTATTAGAAGCAGATAAAACCGGACTTCTTACAAAACGTATGAATGAAATTATTGATGGCGAATCTCAAAAATATATTGTTGAAGGCGGCGCTTATATTCGAGAACATTTCTTCGGAAAATATCCCGAACTTTTAGAATTAGTAAAACACTATACTGATGAAGATCTTGCTAAAATGAAAAGAGGCGGTCACGATCCGGAAAAAGTTTATGCCGCTTTTAAAGCTGCGGTAAATACAAAAGATAGACCAACCGTAATTTTAGCAAAAACAGTTAAAGGTTATGGATTAGGCGAAGCCGGTGAAGGAAAGAATATTACTCATTCTCAAAAAAAATTGAATGAAGATGAATTAAAGGAATTTAGAAGCAGATTCGGAATTCCAATGTCTGATGAAGATGTAATCACTGCACCATTTTACAGACCCGAAGAAGATAGTCCGGAAATTCTATATCTAAAAAAACGCAGACAAGAATTAAACGGTTACGTTCCCAAAAGAATAATTAGAAATCAAAAAATAAAAACTCCTTCCGAAGAATTATTTAAAGAATTTTATCAAGGAACTGAAGGAAGAGAAGTTTCCACAACAATGGTTTACGTTAGAATCTTAACGAAACTTTTGAAAGATAAAGAAATTGGAAAACTTGTCGTTCCAATTGTTCCGGATGAAGCAAGAACTTTTGGAATGGAAGCTTTGTTTAGGCAAGTTGGAATTTATTCAACTCGCGGACAACTTTATGAGCCAGTTGATAAAGATAGTTTGCTATATTACAAAGAAGTCGTAAATGGTCAAATTCTTGAAGAAGGAATTACCGAAGCCGGATCGATGTCTTCGTTTATCGCAGCCGGAACTGCTTATATCACTCACGGAATTAATATGATTCCATTTTTTACATTTTATTCAATGTTTGGATTTCAGAGAATTGGAGATTTTGCTTGGGCTGCAGCTGATATGCAGTGCAAAGGATTTTTAATCGGCGGAACAGCCGGAAGAACAACGCTCGCCGGAGAAGGTTTGCAGCATCAAGATGGACAAAGCCACGTTCTCGCACATTCAATTCCAACGGTAAAAGCTTATGACCCAACTTTTGCTTATGAGCTTGCTGTTATTATTCGAGATGGAATTTATAGAATGTATGAACTTCAAGAAGATTGCTATTATTACATAACTGTGATGAATGAAAATTATTCAATGCCAGCAATGCCGAAAGGCGTTGAAGACGGAATAATTAATGGAATGTATAAATACAAAACTTCTGAAACTAAATCGAAATTAAAAGTTCATCTATTGGGAAGCGGTTCAATTTTAAATGAAGTTTTAAAAGCACAAGAAATTTTGGAAAAAAATTATAACGTTTCTGCTGATGTTTGGAGTGTTACAAGTGTTAAAAATTTACACTATGATGCTTTGGAAATTGAACGATGGAATAGAATGAATCCGACCGAAATCAAAAAGAAAAATTATATTCAACAAATTACAGAGGGCGAAGATGGAATTTTTATTTCGGCTTCAGATTATTCACAAATTTTAGCTGACTCAATTTCAAAATGGTTTCCAAATAAATTTACTTCGTTGGGAACACTTGGATTTGGAAGAAGCGAAAGCCGCGAAGCTTTAAGAAATTTCTTTGAAGTTGATGCTAAACATATAGTTTACACAACGCTGTATTCACTTTTTGAAGAAGGAAAAATTTCAAAAGAAATTATTTCTAAAGCAATTACGGATTTGAATATTGATTTGAAAAAGAATAATCCAATTAAATCATAACTTAAAAATTTAGAGTAAAAAATGGCACTTGAATTTAAATTACCCGCACTCGGCGAAAATATTGAAAAAGCCGATATTGTAAAAGTTTTGGTTTCTGTTGGAGATAAAGTAGAAGTAGATCAAATTTTATTGGAAATTGAAACCGATAAAGCAACTGTGGAAATTCCGGCGGAAATTTCCGGAATTGTAAAAAGTGTAAATGTTAAGGACGGTGATACTGTTAAAGTTGGAGAAGTAATTTTTATTTTTGAAGAAGGTGAAAATGTAATTTCTGAAAGTGAAAAAAATATTCCAACGAAAAATGTTGAATTAGAAAAACCAGAAATCAAAACAGAAAAAGTTATTGAACCAAAATCTGAAAAAGTTGAAATCGGTAAAAGCCAATCCGGCATTATTGAATTTAAATTACCGGAACTTGGAGAAAATATATCTTCTGCGGATATTACAAAAGTTTTAGTATCCGTTGGTGATAAAGTTGAAAAAGATCAAATACTTTTTGAAATTGAAACAGATAAAGCAACCGTGGAAATTCCCTCTGAGTTTAACGGAATAATAAAAGAAGTAAAAGTTAAATCTGGTGATAAAGCAAAAGTTGGTGAAGTAGTTTTAATAGTTGAAACCGGTGAAAGTCAGCAAGTAGAGAAACCAATAAAAGTTGAAGAAAGTAAAATTGTAGAAACGAAAATTGAAAAACCAATTCAACAAAAAGTAGAAATTCCGGCTCAAACAAAATCTACTTTTATAGATACAAATATTAAAAAAGAATTTCCAAATAAAATTGCTGCAGCTGCTCCATCTGTAAGAAGATTTGCTAGAGAAATTGGAATTGATATAAATGAAATAAATGGAAGCGGGCCCGGCGGAAGAATTTCTGAAGAAGACGTTAAAAAATTTGCAAAATCATTTAACGAAAAAATTAGAACCGGTACCGGTGGAATGCCGATTGGAATTAAGCGTGAGCAGCTCCCGGATTTTTCAAAGTGGGGAAGTACAAGAAAAGAGCCAATGAGTAATGTTCGAAAAAAAACAGCGGAACATCTTTCATACGCTTGGGCAACAATTCCACATGTAACACAATTTGATAAAGCAGATATAACTGATTTGGAAAATTTACGAAAACAGTTTTCTAAGAAAGCAGAATCAGTTGGAGGAAAATTAACTGTTACAGCTATTTTGCTAAAAGTAATTGCATCAGCATTAAAAGTTTTTCCTCAATTTAACGCAAGTGTAGATATGGATAATAAAGAAATTATCTATAAGGATTATTTCAATATTGGTGTGGCTGTGGACACGGAAAAAGGTTTAATTGTTCCGGTAATAAAAAATGTTGATAAGAAAAATATTATTCAACTTGCGGTTGAATTAAATGAAATTTCTGTAAAAGCACGCGATAAAAAAGTTACGATTGAAGATATGCAAGGTGGAAGTTTTACAATAAGCAATTTAGGGGGAATTGGCGGAACAGCTTTTACTCCAATTGTAAATTCACCGGAAGTTGCAATTCTTGGTGTTTCAAGAGGAAGTTATGAACCGGTTTATAAAGATGGAAATTTTATTCCAAGATTAATGCTGCCTCTTTCTTTATCGTATGATCATAGAATTATTGATGGCGCTGATGGTGCAAGATTTATTAGATGGATTGTTAATGCCTTAGAGCAACCGTTTTTACTAAGTTTGGAAGGATAATTTTTTTTCTTAATCTTACTCTTATTCATCTTGCAATTTTGTAATCATGGAATTTTGGAATCTTAATTAAATGATTCAGATTAAGAGTAAGAGAAATATTTATTGATATTGGAGAATTTTTAATGAGTACAAAAACACAACTTGCGGTAATTGGCGCTGGTCCCGGCGGATACACGGCTGCGTTTCTCGCAGCAGATTTAGGAATGCAAGTTACTTTAATTGATCCGAGAAAAAATCCCGGCGGAACATGTTTGTTTGTTGGATGTATTCCATCGAAAGCATATCTGCATGTTGCAAAATTATTGAATGAAACTAAAGAAGCACACAAATGGGGTGTTGATTTTTCAGAGCCCAAAATTGATATTGATAAACTTCGCAAATTTAAAGAGGATGTAGTTTTGCAAAATACATCCGGAACGGGACAATTAGTTAAGCAGAGGAAAATAAATTACATTCAAGGAAAAGCAAGTTTTGTAAATTCCACAACTTTAACAATTGAAAAAGTTGATGGCGGAAAAGAAGAATTAATTTTTGAAAAAGCAATACTTGCAACCGGATCAATTCCCGCAAAAATCCCGGGACTTTCAATTGATTCTCCGAAAGTTATGGATTCTACAGATGCGCTTGAACTACAAGAAATTCCCAATAGATTATTAGTTGTTGGCGGCGGTGTCATTGGAATGGAACTCGGCTCAGTATACGCAAGTTTAGGAAGCAAAGTAACAGTTGTGGAATTACTTCCATCATTGTTGCCTGGAGCTGATAAAGATTTAGTAAATGTATTTCAAAAAAGTATTGAACCAAAATTTGAGAAAATTCTTACAAAAACAAAAGTTGCAAAGTTGGAAGATATTGGAAATGTTTTAAAAGTAAATTTAGTCGATGAAAATTTAGTAGAAACAGAATTAGAATTTGATAAAGCCCTAATTTCTATTGGTCGAACGCCGGTCACAAAAAATTTAGGAATTGAGAATACTAAATTAAAACTTAACGAACGTGGATTTGTTCAAGTTAATGAAAAATTGCAAACAGATGATCCGAATATATTTGCAATTGGTGATATTGTAAAAGGACCAATGCTTGCACATAAAGCATCTGCTGAAGGAAAAGTTGCAGTTGAAGCAATTGCCGGGCACAAAGTTGCGTTTGAACCCGCTGCAATTCCCGGAGTTGTTTATACTGATCCTGAAGTTGCTTGGGCTGGATTAACAGAAACTGAAGCAAAAGAAAAAGGAATTAAAATAGAGGTTACAAGATTTCCTTGGGCGGCGAGCGGAAGAGCAAGAACAATGGATAGAAGTGATGGTTTAACAAAATTAATTATTGATCCGGAAACTACAAGAATTTTGGGAGTTGGGATTGTTGGTCCAGGAGCAGGTGAATTAATTGCGGAAGGAACTTTAGCAATAGAAATGGCTGCAATCGCAAAGGATTTGTCACTTACAATTCACGCGCATCCAACTTTATCTGAAACTATGATGGAAAGTGCGGAAATATTTTTTGGTGAAGCTACACATTTGTACAGACCGAAAAGAAAGTAGAAAAATGAAAAGTCAAAAGTGAAAGGTCAAAACAAAAATTAAAAAATTAATTAGGTTACTTTAGATATTTACTATATTTTTACACAGTACGGCAGTAACTTTAGAAGTAAATCTGGTTTTCCAGATATTTGTAGATGTAGAAGTAGATTCAATTCATAAACTTCCCCTGTAAAAATTTTAGAGCCCTGTCATAAACAAAATCAATTAATTATTTAAAAAGGAGCATCTGTCATGGCAGAGCGAAAACAAGGATCTGTTAAATGGTTTAACAGTTCAAAAGGATTTGGATTTATTTCACAAAAAAATGGCGAAGATGTATTTGTACATTTTCAATCAATTATTGGTGATGGTTACAAATCATTAAATGAAAATGATAAAGTAGAATTTTCAATTACTCAAGGTGCAAAAGGCTTACAAGCATCTGACGTAAAAGTAATTAGATAAAACTTTTGAAATTAAAATCCCAGATTGATTCTGGGATTTTAATTATAATTTCATTCCATTCTCAAATATTCCAAACAATTTATTAATTAGTTTACCAAATCTATTCTTCATATATTATATCAACTTAATGGTATAAGGATTTTGTTATGAAATATACAATTGATTTTTTGTCTGAAAAAAAAATCATTGGAATTAAAACAAAGGGGCGACTAAATTTTAAAATTGTTGAAGAATATTGTAAAGAAGCTGTAAAGTTAGCTCGTAAAAATAATTGCAATAAATTTATTTTTGATCATAACGATGCAACTTTGCAAGGATTAACTTTTAATCTTCATTCAGCAGAAGATGAATTACAGCAATTTGGATTTAAAAATTCCGATCAAATTGCAATTGTGTTAATTGATCGAAAGAAAAATTCAAGTGTAAAACCATCAACAAATAGAAATGATAGTTGGTGTATAATAAAATATTTCTATAATGGTAATAATTCAGAAGCAATTGATTGGCTCAATTTGAATAATTAGTAATTTGAGAATAATTTTATACAAATTTAAAATTCAATAATTAATAACTTTCAGCAAAATGACTTTAGGAGAATATATGAGTAAAGGATTGAATACCAAAAAAGGTTCAAAGAAAGAAGCGGCAAAGACGATGAAAGAAAAAAAAGCTGCTAAAAGAGATAAGAAAAATGAAAAAAGTAATCATGGAATTATAAAATAGAAATTTCTGAAAAATTAAAATGTAATTTTCACATCAAATTTTAATGCTTCCATTGTTAACGGAACTTTTGTATCAAATGGCCAATTCATTTTTTCTTGTTTTAATGTGTAGAAAAAATATGATAATCCGTTTTTCATCAAGAAATATAAAATTGGAGTAATACTTGGTGCGGCTTTAATAATTACTCCTTCCGTTAAAAAGTCAATTCCGGTTTGTGACAATAATTCAATTCCAAAACTTCCCAAATGCTTCCAGATCAAATAAGCTGGCATTACAATTTGTGTTTCATAATTTACGCCAATATTTAACATTGAACTTATTTTTATATCAAGTCCCGCAACAGTTGTTGTTCCAAATTTTATTTCATTATCATAATTATCTAATATTTTCTTTTCTGTTAGCCAAATAGGAATTTGCTCAAATGTACGAATTTTTTCAAGCGGATGAATAAATTTTGATTGGTTCCAGACAAATCCTAATTGATAAGAAGGCAAAATTGCAAAATTATTTCCAAAACTATATCCATAACCTTTTCTAAATCCAAGACCAAAACGCCAAATTTTAAAATTAATTTTTATATTCTGCGTATTGTTTGAATTATCATTTAAGTAGGAAGAAAACAGAAAATTATCTTCAAATTCTAAAATGCGATAATTTCCGGCGGGTTTTAAATATCTTTTTCCAAGTTTTATTTCAGAAAGAGAAAGAGGATTAAATTCCGATTCAAAATTTTTGTGTTTTAGTTCACCAAATCCATAAGAAACTTCAATAAAATTTTTGGTTCCGGAAAACCAACTTCCAAAGTTGAAATTATCTTGTGCAGATTTTAAATTTATATTTTCTTGCGGAAAAATTATTTGCGAGGTAAGAAAAGTTATTGTAATAAATTTTGATAAAACTTTATCAAACATAAAAAATCCCCAAAGTTTTAATTGAAAAACCGTTGGGGAAAATTACAAATTTGATGATTAAAAAATATAAACTAATTTCTGGATTTCTTTTCTAAAGTTCTAATTAATGTATCCATCAACACATCATTTTGAACAGGCTTTGTTAGAAAAATATCAACTCCGGCATTGTACGCATTGTCTTTATCTCTTTGAAATGCATGAGCCGATAAGCCGACAACTGGCAAATTTTTATACTCATCCATTTGTCTAATTTCTTGTGTTAACTGCAAACCATCTTTTTTACCTCGTAACGAAATATCCATTAAGATAATATCAAATTTGGAATTATTTAATTTTTCGTAAAAAGTATCGGAAGAATCGCAGATTTCAAGATCAAATTTTCGTTTCAGAAATATTTGAAGGAATTTCTGATTTTCATAATCGTCTTCAACAATTAATAATTTTGGTTTGCTTTGTAGTTCATCACTCATGTTATTACCGCTTTTTGTTTTATTATCGACAAATTAATGTAAATTTTTACTTTATACAGTTCTTTCGTCAAAAAAGTTTTTCACTTATTACTATCGAATAAAAAAAAATAATTTAAAGAAATTTTAAAGAACTGAAACTGCAAATATTGAATTAAGCCGAATTTGCAAGATTGCTAATCAAAAATATTAAATTTCGTTCAATTAAAAAAATAATTAAGAATATTTTGTCGTAATATCTGATTATTTGAATTAAAAATTTACGAATAAAATTTTTAATGTTTTTAAGAATTACGATTATTATTTTATTTACTAATCAATTAGCTATTTTGCAAATAAAAAATTCATCACATTATAATGATAAAAGTAATTTTAAAACCGGCACGTGAAAAATCATTATTGAGAAAACATCCTTGGGTTTTTTCCGGAGCGATTGAAAAAGTTTTGGGAAATCCGCAAAATGGTGAAACTGTTGAAGTTTTTTCATCAAAAAATATTTGGTTGGGAAGAGGAGCTTTTTCAATTCAATCGCAAATTAGAGTTAGAATTTGGACTTTTGATGAATCCGAAAATATTGATATAACTTTTTTTGAAAAGAGAATAAAATCAGCAATCGATTTAAGAAAATCCATAATTGAAAAAAATAGTAATTCGTTTAGAATATTAAATTCAGAATCTGATGGAATTCCCGGTTTAATCTTTGATAAGTATAATGAATTTTTAGTTTGCCAATTTTTATCTGCCGGAGCGGAATTTTGGAAAAGTCAAATTATTGAAGCGGTAAAAAATGTAATTCCATCAAAAGGAATTTATGAAAGATCAGATGTTGATGTGCGTAAAAAAGAGGGACTTGAACCTAAAATTGGAAATTTATTTGGTGAAGAACTGCCCGATTTTATTGAAATTATTGAGAACGGGATTAAATTTTTTGTCGATGTAAAAAAAGGACATAAAACCGGTTTCTATTTAGATCAAAGAGATAATAGAAAATTAATTTCAGAATTTGCCAAAGAAAAAAATGTACTGAATTGTTTTTCATATTCCGGAGGATTTAGTCTTTATGCATTAAAATCCGGTGTAAATTCAGTTACAAATATTGATTCGTCATCTGATGCTTTGAAATTGTCGTTGAAGAATGTTGAGTTAAATAATTTTCCTAAGGGAAAAAATATAAATGTAGAAGGCGATGTTTTCAAAATATTGAGAAAATATCGTGATGAAAATAATTTATTTGATTTGATAATTCTTGATCCGCCTAAATTTATTGAGTCCAAAGCAAATATTAATAAGGCGAGCAGAGGATATAAAGATATAAATATGCTTGCGTTTAAAATCTTAAATAAAGGTGGAATTCTTTTTACGTTTTCTTGTTCGGGATTAATGGATAGAGAATTGTTTCAAAAAATTGTTTCGGATGCAGCAATTGATGCTGGAAAAAATGTGAAAATTATTAAATGGCTTACTCAATCTTTTGATCATCCCGTTGCTTCAAATTTTCCGGAAGGATTATATTTGAAAGGATTAATTTGTTATGTTGAATAAATACAACATATAAAAAATATTTCAAAAATCTCAAACAACAAGTACGAAATAACAAAAAAATACCAAATTCAAAAAAATAAAATTTCAGAATTAAATTTTGGTTATTGGAGATTATTTTAAATTTGTTTTCTGCGATTTGGAGTTTTTAGAGGTTCACTAAATTTTACGGTTTAAATAAACCTGCTTCATTTACTCCAATTAATCCGGCAGAATAAGTCCTTTCATCAACTTGTAATAACCGTTTTTCCATTTTTGTTGTCATCAATTTAAACTTGCGGATTTTATCTAACTTTTGTGCAATCAATTCCATTGTGTTATTATCAGTCTGCCAATTATATTTATCAAAAATTTTCAAATTTAATGGAACTGTATAACCGCGCAAAGTTTTTTCTTTTGTAGTATTATAATATTGTTCAAAATATGAAAGAACTAATTCCCGCAAAGTTTTATAAATTGGTTCACGAAATCTTAATCCAACAAAATTTGATTTTGCAATTGCTCCCCAATGATTATCAATTTTAAATAAAGCAAGAATGTGATCATCATCTCTTTTGTTTGGCAGCATATCTAAAATTATTGGTTGAAATCCAATTTGACTCAATGCTGATGCGGCGAAAACAGCTCCATCAAAACAATGCCCGACTTTTTCATTAAAAACTCTCAAGGGACATCTGTAAATAGGATCTGAGCTGTACTCAATTGAATCTAGAAATAATTGAATTTTTTCAATTGAATTTAATTTTAAGAAAATCTTTCTTTGTTCAGATTTTAAAGAATTTAAAAGAGAGGAATTATTTTTCATTTAATACGAATAATAGTTTATAATTATTTTAAAACTATCATTTTCTTTGTTTGAATAAAAGCTCCGGATTTTAATTGATATAAATAAATTCCACTCGATAATGGGCTTGCATCAAATTCAATTTTGTAATTTCCGGGTTTTTGTTTTTGATTTACTAAAGTTGCAACTTCTCTTCCTAAAATATCAAATACTTTTAATGATATATTATTATTGTTATTTCGACCAACGGGAAAAATCTCTATACTATTAGAATTTTGAGATCTCTCACCCCTTTGGGGATTCGAGATGACAGAAGGTTCTGGAACAGAATATTCTATTGTTGTAGTTGGGTTAAACGGATTTGGATAATTTTGTGAAAGATAAAATTCTGTTGGAAGATTTGTTAAATTCTCTTTTACACCTACTAAAGTTGTATCGCCAAATTTTTTGCCATTTATAAATGCGGCAATTAAATTCTGGTATTCATCATATGACTCAAAATGTCCCTTATGCTGATAAGTTTTTCCAAAATTTTTTGCATAAGAATATTCAAAAAAATTAAAAGGACCATCTGAAGAAATCAAATAATTTTTAGTTATTTCTTGTATAGAATTATTTTCGAATATACTTTGAAACTTTTCTTCAGAAAAAGATACATCTTCCATTTCATAAAAATTATTAATTTTAATAAAAGTCTGAAATGTATCGCCTACATTTGAATATAAATTAGTAATTAAAAATTCTTCAGAATTATTTATTTCATCATCAAGTTTATAAACTTTTCCATTTATTGAATCAATTCTCTCATAGTAAATTTTAACTTTACTAGAATCACTTCTTGTTTCTTTAATAGTAAAATATTTTTTACCATTATTTAAAGTTGTATCGCTTTTTACTTCTTTTGTAAGATAGTATAAATGCTGTCCACCAGTTTCCCAAACTGGGTTGTAGATTATTTCATAATACCATTTATCCCCAATTTGAAGCGGATAGAAATTCAAACTATTATAATCAGTTAATTGTTTCATTATTCTTACAGAATCAGAATTTAATTCTAAAAGTTTGTAAGGAGTTGTTATATAGAGTAAATCAGAATTAGGTCTTTTATAAATACCGGAAATTGTAGCTTTTAATTCTTTGAATTTTGAAAATGTATTACCATAATCCGAAGATATATAAATCTGTTTGTCAGCAGCAATGTAAATTGCTCCGCTTAAAGAATTATCACAAGTAATAGAAATTTCATTTGTTGATTCAAAAACTTCATTCCAACTTCCCAACTCTCCCAAATTATTTGAAACAACTAGTTTATATTTATTGTCATTTATAATAATTCTATAAATGTGAATATTATCGAGGTCATTTATAAAAGAGTAGTTAATATAATCTTGTTGATAAAGTTCATTTGCATTATAAACTGAATCCGCTAAATAAAAAGTTTTTCCTGTATCAATTGATTTATATAAAAAACCTTTTTGGTCCTCAACAAACCAAAGATTTGGATTTTTCTTACTAATGGAAACTAATTTGAAATTTTCTGTTGATTCAACTAATTCAAAATAATCATCAGAAATTTGCGAAAATATGCCTTTGGGAGAATTGTCTGCATAAACATAAACTTTATAACTTGAATCAAAATTTGCTATTTCTAAATTATGAGTAACACCATGAAATGATTGAACCTGAAAAGGTGAATCATAATTTCTATTATAAATTACAATTGGCCCAGGTTCAAAACTTGTAATTGCATCACCAGCTTGATAAAAATTTGTTAAGGTACTATCAATAAATTCAAAATCACTAACAACATGACCAGTTGATGGGAATGGTTCATAATAGTCACCGCCATCCATTAAGAATAAAGAGTCTAAATTTTTCTTGACATCAAAATGAAAAATATCTTGTCTATTTTCTCCAGCCCAAAATTCGTCTGATCTTTGGTAAGAATAATTACTTTTCATTCTATAAAATAATTGTGTATTTCCATTTAGATCTTCATAACCTCTTAATCCAAAAAATGTTGTATCAACTTGTGAAAAACAATTTACTGTAAAAATTAAAATGAAGTTCAGTATAAGTTTTTTCATTCCTTTCTCACTTTAATAAAATCATTTTCTTTGTTTTAATAAAAGTTCCGGATTTTAATTGAAACAAATAAATTCCGCTTGATAATTGGCTTGCATTAAATTCTATTTTGTAATTTCCCGGTTTTTGTTTTTGATTAACTAAAGTTGCAACTTCTCGCCCTAAGATGTCGTAAATTTTTAATGAAATTGCACTCAGACTAAAGTCTGAGGCTACATTTGACGTTTCACTTTTCACCTTTGACGGAATACTATATTCTATTGTTGTAGTTGGGTTAAACGGATTTGGATAATTTTGGGATAATGAAAATTCAGTCGGCAAATTAATTTCATCATTAATATTAGTAATAATTTTATTGCTATCCGCCGGAGTTGGATTATTAATAAACTGCCAATTATTTGTTCCATCCGGAAATCTTCCGTAAGAAATATTGTTTGTCTGTTCTGAATAAGTCAGCGAATCAATAAACATAGTATCATTATCAATTACTTGAATTAAAGCAATTTCTTCTCCGTCTTTATCAAGTTTAAAATTTAAATGAAAAATTCCTTGTTCAGTTTGTTCATCAGCCCAAAATATAATATGTTTTTTTGCCGGAATTGTTGTTAACTCAGAAGAAGTAAATGGAATTTGGTATTTGAATGGATTGTTAAAATTATCAGTAATATACATTCCGCCAATATTTATTGGGAAATCATTATTGTTAAAAATTTCAATCCAATCGTCAAATTCATTGAATTCATCTTTATTTAAATTATCATTGCTTGTTAAAAATTCGTTAATAAAAATATTACCTAACTGATTTGAATTATTCGTCTTTCCTGGAGTTCCGCCATTTGTGAAACTACTTCGCCAATTTTGCGAAACCATATTTTCCAAAGAAATATTTTGCAGTTCGAGTGAAGGTCCGTTCCCATTTGGTTCTTTTGGCCACCAATATTTATTGTCATAATTTACAAAATCAATAATGTTATTGTTGTTATCTAAAAATAAAATATTGCCAAGAAAATTTTTCAAATTTCCATTTTGCCATTGAAAAACTTTATAATTATTTCCTTCATATACATTTTTATTTTTTGCAACTATTAAATATTCACCAGAAGCAATAGTTGCATTTTCAAAAGTGAAATTTATATCTCCGGAAAATTTAAAGTTATTTAAATTTACAGAAGATTTTCCTCTGTTATAAATTTCCACAAATTTAAAATCTTCTCCATTTGCCGGGTTGTAATGAATTTCATTTATAATTAAATTTGTTTGTTTAAATTGATCAAAAGGATATGCGCCAATATCTGAAATGCTTCCGTCAATATCATAAGGTGAATTTGGATCACCCGAATTTATTGCCGGAGAATTTATTGATAAAAATAAATTATTAATAAATTTTGGTTCAGCGCTTAAATTATTTATTCCGGTTAATTCTTCCGTATTTGAAAGAGAATAAGAAATATTTATGTTGGATAATTCATCAACTAAAATTGCTGAAGTTTTGCTATTAGCAAGAATGCAACTAATAATATCAGCATTTCCTCCGCCTTCACCAATATTTTTTTCGAAACATGCAACTGCATACTGATTTCCGTAAAATGTATTATTTATAATATATCCGTATGAATTATGATCTTTTATTCCAATTCCCATTCCGCAATTTGCAATTACATTTCGTTTAATAATGCCGGATGAGCCGTTTCCGATTGATACACCCTTATCATTTACATTAAAAATTATATTGCTCTCAATTAAAATATTTTTTGCACCTTCGCCCAAATCAATTGCATCGCTGTTGAAGCCGTAAATATTATAAATTTTATTATTTCTAATTATTCCGGAATTTATTTCATCATAATCAATTCCATCAGAATCAAATTGATAATTCCCGATAAGTTCACAATTATCAACAAGCGCAAAATTTGCTTTTTTGATATTTATTAAATCTCCCGAATATTCAGTATAGAGTTTAGAATTTTTTATTGTAATATTACCGTATTGAGAAAAAATTGGAGCTTGAACATTTTCAACAGTTATTCCTTCTAAATAAACATTTGAATTAAATGTGGAAATTGCAGCTCTATCTCTTGAATTATCAAATCCTTTTGTTGCTCCAATAATTTTAAGATTCTTAATAATTGATGAATCGGTTGAATTAACAATACACAAAGAACCCCAATTATTTGAAGATTCGTTAGTTTTTATAATAACTGGGTTTTCTTCAGTTCCGTTAATTATTAAACAACCATTTAGCAAAATTTTGGAATTTTCCGGCATTAAAATCTCTACACCACTTTCTATTGTGAGTGTAACATTTGAATCTACTTTAATATTTCCTAAAGCATAATAAGGAGAATTTGTAAAACTCAATGTGGTATTGGATGAAATTACATTTGGAATTGTGTTAATTGAAATTGGTTCAAATTGTGCAGAAATATTTAGCGACTCTTCAATCAATGTAAAAATTAGAGGATTTTGATTTTCAACTTCTTGTGAAACTCCAATCCATTTTACAAATTTATATCCAACATTTGAAATTGCTTTTAATTCAATCGGAATATCTTTGAAATAAATATTTGTTGAACTTTTGTAAACTGTTTCAACAGAATTAATTAAGACATTTCCTAAGTTTTCATTTTCAAAATTGATTGTAACAATTGACAAACCCGATAAATTAAAAAAATCAATTATTTGCTGGCGCTGATGGAATTGACGATTCTCTCCAAATTCTTTCATTACATTTATATTACTTTGCCATTCAGATAAACTTTGAATTGGATTTCCGTAATAGTATTCGCCGTTTCGCCATCGACTAATATGCTTTGGCATTTCTGGAGCAATTGCATTTCTGAGCTTATCAATATTTGAAAGAATTGTATCTTGGTGAAATATTGAATTTAAATAACTTGAAAATCTTTGAATGAATATTGTTTTAAAATCATTATTTGTAAGAAGTTTTCTAAAAATTAAAGTTGACCACATCGGAGGAGTGAATTCATTATTAATTTTTGTTGAAGTTGCTAATTTTAAAGAATTATTAGCATAACCGATTGAACGCTGATTCGGCATTCCAAAGCCAAAATCAAGATCGTGCAATATCCATCGCCATTTAGCGCCGTCTTTTTTCTCACGCCACATTCTCATATTTTGTTCGGGCCAAAAAACATTATCAAAAAATATTTCGCTTATTTGATAATTTATATATTCATCAATATCCATCCAGTTCGTAACAGTGTTATAATTTTGCTCAATTGTTAAATCGTTATTTTCAATAAATGAATAAAATGAATTATAATTATCTGCATCGCCTTCCATAACTTCGGGAATTGAATTACCGTTATACTCAAGCAAATCAATATTATCCGGGTTTACATTGTGAAGTGCAAATAAATAATTATTATCAATTTTTTCTCTGATATTATAAATTCCCCAATAGTTTCCGTTAATAAAAACCAGCGAAGGTTGGTAAGCTTGGCAGTCAATATCAATTTTATTTATCACTAAACTGTGCTGAAGTGCATCTCTAAAAAATGTTGAACGATTATCCGGCACACCAGCATTTCTTAAATAAATGGAATTAAAAATTGTGTAATTTCTTTCACTAAAAAATTTGTAATCAATTTCATCAAAACCGAATCTGTTATCAGCAGAAATTGTAAATGATTTTTGCGGATAGAATAATGAAGCTTGTCCGGTTAATTTTAATCCGGCGTTTAAACTTAATCCTAAACTACCGTCTGGCTCAATTAAATCAATACTTATAGGAATTTCTCGCTCTTTGAAATTATTAGAATAAATTCCAAATGAATTATCAAATAAAATATTTGGATGTGTTGATAATGAAATTACCGGAATAGAAAAATTTTCATTTATGAAATATGATTTGGTAATTATTTTACTTGGAAGTTTATTAGCTTCGAAAACTCTTACTTTCAAAACTGAATTTTTATCAATTAAAATTGAGCTTGTATAAGTTTCAGAATTACTTGTTGGATTTGAACCATCCAAAGTAAATTTAATTATTGGATTAATATTTGTTGAATTAATTGTAACATTTTGTGTCGAATTATAAATCCCACTTTCTAACGAAACTGTTGGTTCTTCCGAAAAATTTGTATTTAAAATTTCCTCGGTAATATTTGATGAATTTGGAGTTGGTTCACCAAAATAAAACCAATTTGATGATCCATCCGGTTTTCTTCCCATTGATACATCTTGCAATTGCAAATTATAGGAAACCGAATCTACAAGAATTGTATCTTGATTAAAAATTCCAATTTCTTCATTCGATCTATTTAAACTAAAATTTACATGATAATATTTTGTTGTAAAATAATCGTAAGGATAATAATCTCTTTTGTTCGTTTGTCCGGGAAAATTATCAAATCCATCTGCCCAAAAACGTAAATAACTTTTTGCACTAATAATTGTTCCGGAAGGAATTATCCATTTTGTTGGATTGTTAAAATTATCGGTTAAATAAAATCCGGAAATATCAACATCAAAAATTTCATCATTATAAATTTCAATCCAATCTGAATAGTCGTCAAAGTCAACAATATCAGCATCAACAGAAACATTTGATGCCAGAAATTCGTTAATAAATATTTTTGGATTTTGCTGAGCAAAATAATTATTTGTAAATACAAATAGACAAATCAGAAAGTATTTTAATATAATTTTCATCAAATTATTTCTTTCACTTTAGCAATAACATTTTTTTTGTTTGAACAAATGAACCATATTTTAATTGGTAATAATAAACTCCGCTTGAAAGATTAGATCCATCAAATTGAATTTTATAATTTCCCGGTTTTTGATTTTCATTGAGTAATGTTTTAATTTCTCTGCCTAAAATATCAAAGATCTTTAATGATACTTTAATCAGACTAAAGTCTGAGGCTACATCTGACATTTCGCTTTTCACACCTGCCTGCCGGTAGGCAAGGTTTGACGGAATGTAATATTCTATATTTGTAGTTGGGTTAAACGGATTAGGATAATTTTGATGTAATATTAAATTTTGCGGAACTGTATTTTTTTCTTCAACAGAAGTTAAAATTGAATCTTTTGATTTTAACAGTAAACCGTAATTTCCCGAAATCCAAATATTATTATCTTTTATTTCAATATCATAAAGTGAACCGATTATATTATCTAAAACTAATTCCCAATTATTTCCGCCATCAAATGTTTTGAAAATTACACCATTATCTTCTGAATCATTGCCGACAAAAATTCCCGCACTATTATCAGTGAAAACCATATCATTAATTTTGTAGGTTAAATTATTAATTTTCTGCAATGAATTTCCGCCATCGTTTGTTTTAAATAATGAGTATTCAAAATCTTCTCCATTATAAAATCCTCCGTTTATCCATCCTTGAAGTTCATCTTTAAAAAATATTTTTTCAAGAGGAATTGAAATATCTGTTTTTATATCTTTCCAGCCCAATTCCGGTGTGTATTTTACAATCTGTCCGCTTTCACCAACCGCCCAGCCAATATTATTGTTAAAACTAATTGCTGTTAATCTTCTATAAATTACATCTGTACTTTTGGTAATAAAAACCGTTTCCCAAGAATTGCAGCCATCATTTGTTTCAATAATTATTGATCCACTAGAAATTGAATCATAGTAACTTCCTACAATCCAGCCATTGTTTTCATCAATCATAGTAAAATCATAAGCCACAATATTTTGCACTTTAAAATCTTCTTCTAGAGAAATAATTTCAGTAAGATTTTTACCTCTATCATTTGTTTTAAAAATTTTCGTAATCATTCCCCAATCGCCGGTTTTGGTTAAAATATATGCAGTATTTTCATTTATGAAATTTGTTTTCATAATTCTGTTTGGAGTTTCAGAAATAATTTCCCAAGATTTACCGCCGTCAGTTGTGGAAAAAACTTGTCCGTAAGAATCTAAAACATGCAAACCACCTACTTCATATCCGCCGAATGCAATACCATTTAAAGAATCTGTAAAACTTAGTTGTGTGAAGGGACAAGAATATTTTTGTAGGTACCAATTATTTCCGTTATCGGTACTTGTATAAACTGTAATGTAGCTGCCAAGACTTCCCAAAATTACACCTTCGCCGCTTGAATTTAGAAATATATCAGTCAAACTAAATTGTGAAAAATTATATTCATTATCGGAAAAATGAAATTTAGGATTTTGAAAATCCCAAGTTTTTCCGCCATCGTAACTTTTAAGAAAACTGATTTCACTATTTCTTACTTGCCAAGTTGTACCGTAAATTATTTGTTCATTTATAAATTTTAAATTGTTAAAACTGATTGTATCCGATTTAAAAATTTGTTCCCAATTTTTACCGGCATCTGTAGTTTTGAAAATTAAATTATCCGAGGAATCATCAACTGCAGTAAAATAACCGGTTGAATCACTAATAAATTGAAGGATATTTATATAACTTAATTCGTTAAATGATTTTATATTCCATGAATCTCCGCCATCCGTTGTAGATAATAATGCCGGTTCATAATTTGAGTAATTATAAAAACTAACGAATCCGGAATTAATATTAGTAAATTTAATATTTCTGAATTCTCCGACAAATCCTTGCGGTGTAATTTCATCCCAAATATTTCCGCCGTCTGTTGAAGAAATTATTTTGTTGTAACTTGTTCCATAAATATGGTTTTCGTCCAATACTTGTAAGGAGTTTAAGCCGTACCAATTTTCGTAAGGAGCTTCAAATTGAGTTTGCCAAGTTGTTCCGCCGTCTTCAGTTTTTTTGATAAATATTTTTGTTGCGGAATTATTTGAGCAAACCATCCAGCCCGTATTTTCATTCAGAAAACTCAATTGTTGTAAACCAAAATCTGAATCAATTTCTATTGAATACCAAGTTTTACCTCCATCAAAAGTTTTTAAAATTGTTGCCGGATAAAGATATGTATAACCGAAATTATCATTAATAAATTCCAAATGGTTGGGATAATTACCTTTAATTCCTTCGTTAAGTTTTGTCCATTGAGGAAAAATTTGCAAAGTAGTAAGAAATATTACAAAAAAAGTTAGCTTAATATTTTTCATATGATTTTTAAATTTATTTGAGAATGATCATTTTTTTTGATTGTGTAAAATTATTGGTTTTTAACTGATAATAATAAACACCGCTTGGGAGATAGCTTCCGTTAAATTTAATTTTATAATTACCCGTTTTCTGTTTTTGATTAACTAAAGTTGCAACTTCTCTTCCTAAAACATCATAAACTATTAACGATAAATTATTATTGTCATTTCGACTAAAGGGAGAAATCTCCAAACTATTTGAATTTTGAGATCTCTCATCTCTTTGGAGATTCGAGATGACAGAATTATAAGGAATTGAATATTCTATTGTTGTAGTTGGGTTAAACGGATTTGGATAATTTTGTGCGAGTGAAAAATTTGTTGGTGAAGTTTGTTTTAAATTATTAATTCCTACAATTTTACCATATTCAATATTATTTATTTTAGCATAAATTAAAATTTCTGAAGCACTAAGTTGTTCTCCATAGCTTGTAAAAGTAAGACCAAAACCTTCTGAAATTGTTTTATTGAAAATCCAATATTCACCTAAATACTCAATTTTTTTTCTAGAAATATTTAAAGTACCAACTTGAAACTCTGAATTTGAATGCTTAATTGAAAATATTGCTTCTTGACTACAATCAGTCCAATTTGTAGTATCACCAATTGCCAAATCAAATATTACTCTTTCTGAATCTTGACAAGTAATCCAAGGGATATTTTCAAATATATAGGGGAAGTATTCATATACTTTATATTGAACTGAGTCAATTCTTCTAAATGTATAATCTTTATCTGCAGATGTGGTTGAAGTTTCTTCAAAAATATAATATTTCTTACCATTCCCTAAAATTGTATCTGCTATAATCTCCACTGTTTTCAAATAGTTTTCATAACTACCATCAAGAAAATCAACAAATGTTTCGTATTGCCACTTATTCCCAATTTGTAGTGGATAATAATCAAAAAGATTTTCATCGTATATTTTATCATATGCAATTCCAAGCGATTTTTCAAACGAAACAAAAATTGAATCTTCGGAATAAATTTGAACTAAAGAATCAATATCAAATCCTTCAATCTGCCAAACTTCATGTATAGTATCTCCATAATCACTTCCAAAAACAATATCAGCATTAAGAGAGTTACTTATGTTATTAACAATATCATACTTATTTCTATCATAAGATAGTATAATTTCTCCACCAATAAATTTTGGTGCATTAATTATAACTGTATCTTTTAAATCAAAAAAATAATTGCATATAATAGTTTGATAGCCGTCCTTGTTTGGCAAACCTAAACTTTGCGGTTCAATTTTCCATTTATAGATTTTAGAAGAATGTGGTTTGAAAGTCAATAATTCATTAGTTGATAAACAACTTGTATGTTCCCAAGAATTAAAATCATTAAAAGAAAATTCTGCTTGACAAGTTTCATAATTGCCGGCAAAAAACTCAAATGTTGAATCTGAATTATTTGTTATTTTACAATAAAGTTCAATCTGCTCACCATATTCATAATTGTCTTTATTGGTAAATGCATCAATACTAAGCTGAGCAAGGTTAAGTTTATAAATAGAAAATAACAATAGTAAAATTAGTTTGGAGTTTTTCATTTTTTCCTCTTACTTATTAATATTATTTACAAAAAACATGCCTTTTTTATTATCGAAAAAATAGAAATACAGATTTGTTTTTATCATAAATTAACTGTAAAACTTTTTTCAATTTCAGTTTACTGAAACTATATCAAAATTCTGAAAAATTTTGTAATTCTTAAATACAAAAATCAGCACACAAATATTTTAGAATTGCCTCCAAACAGATTTTTGCGAAATGAAAATTTCACAAAAAAAATAAATCTGTTATTCCTAAAAATTTATGTCTGAAATATTTATTTAACTAAAACTAATTTTAATGTTTGTACTTTACCGGCATTCTGCATAACGAAGAAATAATTTCCGCTTGCAACTATTGAGTTGTTGTCATTTTCTCCATTCCAGAAAAATTCAAATTCATTTGTTTCATTAATATTTGTATTTGGAATAAAAGTTTTTACTACTTGACCAAGTACATTATAAATTTTAAATGTGGCAATTTCCGGATTTATTTTTTTGCTCAATCTAATTTTAATTGTTGTTTGATTGTTAAACGGATTTGGATACGAAGTAAAAAGTGTATCGGAATTTATTTCTTCAGTTTCTTCAACATCAACAACCCATTCGCCGTTTCCATCATCAATAAATCTATTTGGATCAGTTATATCTATTTCCATTCCGGGTTCTAAGCAAAGAAATGCCGTGTATTTTGTTAAAACTTTTTTGCTTATGCTTAAATCAATAACCTCATAAATTTCTTGATTTGTTAAATAAGAATAATAATTGTAATCATCTTCTAAAGTGCTTATAAATTTTCCCGCCCAAATTACATCGGAAATTGAATCCGTAATAATTGTGTTTTCTTCCGTAACTTTTTCAGAATTTGAAAAAGGATTTCCATCGTAAATTCCGTTGAATTCAATATTAAACGGCAGAGTTCCAATATATTTTCCTATTTGCAAAATCGGAGTATTTAAAGAAATTAAATTATCACTTCGGTTTATATCAAATCTGCCATAAGTAAAACCGCTTTCCAAAGTTGTGTGAAGATCATACGTTGATAAAAGTGCGCCAAGCGAAGAAAATAAATTATTTATCATTGTGCTGAACGGAACTTGATAACCGGTATTAAATAAATTTCCGCCGGTAAGTTTTGTTAAATTTTGATAAAAATATGAATTGCCGCCATAATGAATTTCCCCGTAATTATACCAGTTCGAATAATTTTCTTGATAGTTCCCAATTGTGATGGAAATTATTTCGGTCATCATTTTCATCAAATCTTCAATTAAAGAATTTGCAACTTCAGCTTCACCAACTTGATCTGAATTTGCGAAAAGAATTATTTGTCCGTTGTAATTTTTTCCGTTAATAAATTCAATTCCGTTTGCAAGCAGCGAAGGCAAATTGCTGTAATCTGAAATTAAATTTTGAGATAAATTATTAAATGTATTTTCTATAGAATTGCTGTCTGCCGGAATCCAATTTTCACTTATGCGATTTATATTTTTGTTTGATAAAATTAAATTGAATGAATCTTGCTCAGTAAAATTTTGATGCAGCATTTTTTTTATTCCATTTAGTACATTATTTTTAGTTGTGCTGCTATTTGAAATTTGATAATCTACAAGTATTGCAGTTTTCTTATTTTTTTTCACATCTTGCGGAACGGTAGGCAAATATGCAAGCTGATAAATATTTTCTTCATTTCCTTCAAATTTGCTTAAATAAATTCCGTTGTTAAATGGCGCATCTACTGAATAATTAATTGTGCTGTAATTATAAATTTCATTTTCAGAAAGAATAAGTTGATGAAAATTTCCATTTATAGAATCACTTTTTTCAACAAATAATTTATTTGGTAATTCTGAAATTTTTGGATTTTTCCATTCATTTGAAAAAGTTGTTCGCAAATCTAAATTCTTTAATCGAAAATACGAAGAGTGCAATAAATCAAGCGGAATAGGGGAAGTTACATTTTGTGAATTCCAAATTGCCGGAACCAAAAAAGTAATTTTAATTTTTCTTCTTTCATCACCGGCTAACGGAAAAACTCTTAACTCATATTGATTATCATAATTTTTAACAAGGATTGATGGATCTTGTCTTCTTCCAACAATTTGTTCATAAATCTGAGATGCAGTCCAGCGATCAAGAATTTTTCCTTTAATAATTTCACCGTTAAACCATAACCAAGAATCGTGAACAATAGAATTTTGCGGCAAACCGAAATTGTAAATTATTTCAACCGTATCTTGATGCGTTAATCCTAAACCTTTTGCAGAAATTGTTAAAAACAAATTGTACTCAAAATAAATTCCTTTTGGCTGAATTGAAAGAGTTGCTTCTTCAATTGTACCTTGACCAACATACCACGCTTGGGGATTGTTAATCATTAAATCCGAATATGCAAATGAAATATTGGTAAGTAAAAGTAAAATAATTATTGATTGTCTAATTTTTTTCATCTTTCCACCTTTTGTTGTTCTAAAAAAATTCAAATAAAATAGAGACTGCGAAAAAGTTGTTTAGGAAAAATTAACTTTTCACAATCTCTATTAAGGGGTTGGTTTTATTATTAATTTGTAAATTCATAATTGATTTTCACTGCATTAAAAAATTTTACAATTTTTGGTGAAACCTCTCCAGAGTCAAGTTTTGAATTTTTATCTAACTTTAAAAATTCAGTAAACGAAAATCTTGCATCTAAAAATTTATTTGATGAAAACTCTGCAATACCTTTTATTAAATAAGTTTCTGATTTTTCTTTATTCGAGAGATTAGAATTTTTTAAAATGATTATTGCTTGTTCAATAACTTTTTCATAATCACAATTCTGATAATATTTTTTCATTAATTCTTTTGGATCTTGCGGTTCAAAAAGTGAATAAATTGAAACGGAAAGAATAAAAGTGAAGAATAAAAAATTTTTAAATTGATGCGAATTCATAGAAATCATAAATTATTTTCTTATGAAAGCAATTCAAATTAAATGCCAACAAGTTAATTTATTATTCAACTGTTTTGATGAAATTCTAGATTTGTAATTGTGTTTAGTGCGAATTCTTTTCGTTTAAACGAATTTTTTTCGTGGAAATTATAGAGGAATGCTGAAAGAAAATAAGATATTATTTTGCTGATTTTCGAAATTTATGTTTTGAAAATTTGTTAAAACTTTTTCACTTCCAAGCTCATTTGAAAAAAATAAAATATCTATTTGCGAATAAAGCCATATTGCAGCGTAAGTTCCAATTAAGACATTTCTAATTTTATACGATTTATTATATTCGTCATATTTTATTTTTATTTGCAGTGGATTTGTTTGCGCTAAATAATTTTTTTCTTTTTGGTTTGCATCAAAAATAAAATAAATCATTGAGCCTAAACTTACAATTGAGGCGGAAGTTAAAATCCATCCTTTTGAATTATCATCCAAATGCAGATGGCCCAAACCCGGTAATAATATTGACTTTGCCAATGCATTATTTAATTCGCTTTTATTTTGCAGGTATAAAATTTTATTTTCGTTAGGCTCAATTTTTATTTGTTCCGACTCATCTTTAACTTTTAAAATATCTAAAAATTCTTTTTTAACATCGTTAAAATATGTTACTAATTTTGGCGAAAATTGCGAATTGTTCAGCTCAAAATTCTCGTTAATTTTTAATATTTCAACAAATGATTTACGTGAGTTTTCCATATCCGACATTGAATAATGCGATACGGCTTTTAAAGTATAAATCTGAATAATATCGTGTTGAGAAAATCTTTTTTTATCTAACAATAATTGTTCGGATTTGGAAATAACCGTTGAATATTCAAACAATTCATAATGATTTTGAAGATTAATTAAATCAACATTTGACTGAGCAAATAATTGAATTGTTGAAAAAGTTAACGCTAATAAAATGGAATTAAATTTCATATTATTTTAGCAGCAGCATTTTTTTTGTCTGAATAAATGTACCGGATTTTAATTGATAGTAATAAACTCCGCTTGGAAAATTACTTCCATCAAATTCAATTTTATAATTTCCCGGAGTTTGAACTCTATTAACTAATGTTTTAATTTCTCTACCCAAAACATCATAAACAATTATTTGTAAAGACGGGATATATCCCGTCTCTACAATTGGAATTGAATATTCTATTGTGGTTGTTGGGTTAAACGGATTCGGGTAATTCTGCTGCAATTCAAAATTACTTGGAATATTTTTAATATCTTCTTCGATATTTACTACTGCTTCAAAATTCATTCTTTCAATTGAATTTATAACTTTTCTATTTTCATCAAATCCGCCGAAAATATAAATATAACCATATAAAGTTGCTGTCATAAAATTATATCTTGCTTGTTGAATCGGCATTGCTGATTCAATAAAATATTGATCATCGAAAACAGAAAAAACTTCCACAGAATTTAATGCGGGAGAACTTTCGTTATATCCACCGATTATAATTATTTGATTTGGATCCATTCCAAGAACTGCTCTTCCACCGGCTCGAGGCTCCAATAATTTTATATCTAATTTTTTATAACTATGATCAATAATATTGTATTTATAAATATCTTGCGAAATTCCATTTATAACTCCGCCGAAAATAAAAATATCGTCTCCAACAACTTCCGACATTTGCTGCTCTGGAAAATCTTCATTAGTAAAAAGTGTATCATTTTTAAAACTAATTACTGATTCATTTAAATTATATTCAACAATATATGCAAGTGTGTCAGAACGAGTTCCGGGAAGGGGATTTCCTCCAATGATATAAAAATTATCGCCAATTATATGTCCCGTTGAAAAAATTCTATTAAAATTATTATTATAATTTAAAGCCATTTCACTGTTAATATCGGCACCCCAATTTGTAATTCCGGTAATTGAGGTATCATCTGAATTAACTCCGCCAAAAAAGTAAATTTGATTATTATAATTTTCTACAACTAAACCAAATCGTTCGGTTATCATTGTATCAAGATTCCACAAGTTTGAAGATAAATTATATCTTTGCACCCAATTTGTATTTCTTTGAGTTGAATCAGAATATCCGCCGATTATGAAAACATTATCAAAATTCTGCCAAATATCACCGCCGGCAACCGGTTTTGGCATGGAATTATAAAATTCCCAATATGAAAACTGCGCCCAATTTGCAGCAGTTACAAATAAAAATATTATTAAAAATTTTCTCATAATTTAACTTTCCAAATTGAACTAAATTTATAAATGCTCAATAACTATACCATAATAATTATTGATAATTTTTCATGTTGAATTTCATTTCTAAAGTATCATTCTTTACAATTTTGATTATCGTTTCAATATCAGAAAATTGGGGATTTTTCAATGTTAATTTGTAATTTCCTTCAATTAATTTTATTGGAAATTCAAGAGGAGTAATTCCTTTCTTTTCTCCGTTCAAATAAATTTCTCCCCACGGATAAATTTGACAATCGAAGTAACCAAAAAGTGTATCTAAATTAATTTCAATAAATGTTAATTTTTTTGGATTAATTTTAATGCTATCAGAATATTTTGGATAATCCGGATGAACTAATGTGAGCAAATAATTTCCGGATTTTGTGGTGATATTTTTCTCAAGCGGAGTTGTTTCTATAAATTTATTATCTAAATAAACTTTTGCCCACGGATAACATTTTATAAAAAGTTCGCCGAAAATATTTTCTGAAGAATTTAAATTTTCCGGGGAAATTATTTTATCATCATTTTGCGGAATTAAATTTTCATCTTTTTCATTTTCTGATAATTTTTGAGAATCAACTTTTTCAGCTTTAAAATTCGGTTGATTTGTAAAATTTGTATCAGAAAAATCATCTGTTTTGAGATTATGAATTTCAGTTGAATTTCTGTTTTCAAAATTGTTTAATAAAAATTTCAACAAAAAAATTATACTTATAATTCCGAAAAAAATAAAAATGGGAAGAAGAATTTTATTCCTATTTTTTTCTTCAATTTTATTTGAGTTAACACTTTCAACATTAAAAATTTTCAAAATATTTTTGCACGAATCAAATCTGTCATTTGGATTAAATGCCAGTAATCCTTTTAAAACTTTGTTAATTTCATCGGAAAAATTTTGAAAAATAGTTTCGTAATTATCTTCGTTAAAAGAAATTATATTATTTATTGTTTCATTTGTATTTTCACCAAGAAAAATATTTTTTCCAAGAAATAATTCGGCAGTCGTAATTCCTAGCGAAAATAAATCACTTTTAAAAGTTAACTGTTCACCTTGAATTTGTTCGGGCGACATATAAGCCGGAGTTCCAACAACAGAATATTTTTGCGTAACAAAATTGTTTAATGAATCTTGAGCCAAACCAAAATCTGTTAATTTAACTTCATAGTTCTCGTTTACTAAAATATTTTCCGGTTTAATATCTCTGTGAATTACATTTTTTGAATGAGCAAAATCCAATGCTTTTACAATTTGCAGAAAAATATTTTTTTTATTTTCTTCAGATAATTTAATAGAATTTAAAACTTGGCGGAGATTTTTACTTTCGAAAAATTCGAACGAAATGTAGAAATGTTTTTCAAACATTCCGAAATCAAAAACTTTAATAATATTCGGATGTTCAAGCTGGGCAAGGATTTTAGCTTCCCGTTTAAATCTTTCAATAATTGATGAATCCGGAATCGTATCAATGTTTAAAATTTTTAGAAACACTTTTTTTTCTAAAAAAATATGATTTGCCAAATAAACTGCGGAATGTTCATCTTTTTTAAAGCAGCTTTGAATTTCAAATTTTTTAAAAAGTATTTCGTTTGAATTTTCTTTCATTCGAATTCACTTTTAAATTCTTTCATTTTTAATTGAATCCATCTTACGGAAACATCGAGAGATTTTGCGG
Source organism: Ignavibacteriota bacterium (assembly GCA_016708125.1). Lineage (NCBI taxonomy): Bacteria > Pseudomonadati > Ignavibacteriota > Ignavibacteriota bacterium. The sequence continues at coordinate 2,012,791 of JADJGF010000001.1, forward strand.
CTAAAGTTTTATTCCCTTGAAATTCGTTTAATCTATCTAACAGAATTTTCTTCTCTAATTCTCTTAATGTACTTTTGTTTGAAATATCATTTGCTTCATTTTCAAGCGCAATATGTTCTTCTCCTAAAATTCCATCTGTCGATAAAATTATGGCACGACTTAAAACATTCTGCAATTGTCTAACATTTCCGGGCCAAGAATAATTTTCTAATTTGGTAATTGCATCAATATTTAATTTGATTTTTTTATTTCCTCCGGATTCGATAAAATTATGAGCGAGTAAAGAAATATCATCTTTTCGTTCGCGTAAAGTGGGAACTCTAATTGGGAAAACATTTAGGCGGTAATACAAATCTTCTCTAAATTTTCCATCTTCAACTAATTTTTTAAGATTTTTATTTGTCGCAGTAAGAATTCTAACATTTACTTTTTTAACTTTTGTATCGCCAAGTCTAATTATTTCCTTATTCTCAATTACACGTAAAAGTTTTGCCTGAAGTGCACTTGATATATCCGCAATTTCATCTAAGAAAAAAGTTCCTTCGTCAGCAATTTCAAAAAGTCCTTTTTTATCTTTTATAGCTCCGGTAAATGCGCCTTTTACATAACCAAATAATTCACTTTCCAAAAGGCTGTCCGGAATTGATCCGCAGAATTGCGCTAAATATGGGGAGTTTTTTCTTGGGCTTAATTTGTGAATTGCTTTTGCAACAAGATCTTTTCCGGAACCGCTTTCGCCCAATATTAACACGGTTGCATCGGTGTTTGCAACTCTGAAAATAGTTTTAGTAAGTTCCTTAATTGGTTTACTTTCACCAATCATTTCCGGAATTTTATCAACGGATTCCAAAACATTTTTCAAGCGGATATTTTCATCGGCAAGATTTTCAATTTCGAAAATTTTCTCTAAAGTTATTGATGACAAATTTGAAAAGAATTGTAAAAACAATAAATTTTTATCAGTAAATTCTTTTCTATCGGTTTGACTATCAACCAAAATAACTCCCCAAATATTTTCATTCTTTTTAATCGGAACTCCTAAGATTGAAGTTATTTTGTGAAGCTGAACACTTTCAAACTGAGTTAATTTAGGATTTGATTGAACATCATGATATAGAATAGGCTTGTTTTTATTTACCACTTGCTGCATTACACTTGAAGAAAAATTTGATAAATCCGAAATATTTTCCTTCTTTAAATTTCTTGCCGAGACAATACTGAATTTAAAAGTTTCCGAATCGTATTTTGCAAATAAACCTCGTTCGGCATTTGTAACTTCAATTAAAATATCAATTATATTTTCAATTAAAGGTTCTTCTTGTGAAGCTGAATTTAAAGTTTGACTTAAATTATATAAGGCTTCGTATTGATCTTTTGTAAGATTTTTAAGCTCATTAATATTTGGAAAATTTTTTTTCATAAATTTTACTTTATTACAAAACTAAATTTTTTTGATTGTGTTCGGTTTTCAAATTCATCAATTGACAAAATTACCCAAAAGTAATCGCCGGAAGATAAATTAGCATTTGTCGTAAATTCAATTTCCGTTGAACTTATTTCATTTTGCCACATTAAAGTTGGAGCAATTTCATCCGTATAAATTTCTAACAAATATTTAAAATCAAAACCCGGTTTAAATCTATTCCATGCCAGTATTGGATTTGGCGAGTTTACTGTATCTTTTCCAATAGGTGAAATAGCGGTAATTTCTTCTTTAATAATTCTTTTAATATTTGTTTTACCAATTTCAAATTTTTTAGATTCTGCGTCCAAGACATTAATTTTAAATTCTTTTCCAATTACAATATCTATCGATGTAATTTTTAAATCTTCCAGAGTAATTGAATTTTCGTAAAGCTTCTGCGAGGCATTGTACATAAGCTGTTTATTTATTTTCAGTTCAGAGTTTTCGATAAATACAGAATCAACATCATTTTCCAAATCATTAATTTTAACTTTAATTCCTAAACTATAATTTTGCTGCGATGGATATTTATTTTCGGTTATGCTGTAAAATTTCAAATCGGAAATTACCGGAATTGCATTAAGAAAAATATTTTGTGAAATCTTTTTCTGATTGTTGAAACTAACGAAAACTGAATCAGAGGAATATCCGGCTTTCTCAATAATCAGCCAGCCGTTATTTCGTTCAATATTTTCAATTTCGAAAAAACCATTTTCGTTAGAATTTGTAATTATTCCTTCATTCACCCAAAAAATTTCAACATCTTTTATTGGTGTTTGCGGAATTTTTACGGTTTTTATGTAACCGTCTAAAATGCTGATATTATTATCCGGATTTTCCGGATCAAGCGGATTATTATGCGGCGCATTGCATGAAAATAAAATGGATATTGAAATTATGAAAATAATTTTTCGTGAATTATTTAGCATTTTAGTTGTATTAAATTATTAATTCTTAAATTAAGAAAAAAATAACTCTGATGTATTCAAAATATATGAAAGTATTATTTAGAAATTATGGATGGAATCACACTTGTAAAGTTAAAAATCATAACTCATTTTAGATAAATCATTTTTTTTGTAATGGAAAAATTTTCTGTAATCAATGAATAATAATAAATTCCCGAACTTAATTCTTCTGCATCAAAATTTACTTGGTAATTTCCAGGAGTTTTTTTCTCGTTTACCAATGTTTTGATTTCTCTTCCCAAAACATCATAAATTTTCAATGAAACATGATCATTGTCATCCCGAACTTGTTTCGGGATCTTTGAATTATTTTGATGCTGAAATGAATTCAGCATGACAGACTGTGAAATAGAATATTCTATTGTCGTTGTTGGATTAAACGGATTTGGATAATTTTGTTTTAATACGAATTTATTTGGGATTTCAGATTTCTCATAATTTACATTTGTAATTGGATTCAAATCTAATTTATAAATTCCTCTTCCGTGAGTTCCGATTGCTAAATAATTTTCCGTGGAATGAATTTTCATATCGTTTACAACAACAATTGGTAAATTACTTCCTAAAATTTCCCAATTATTCCCTTCATCGTAACTTACAAATACTCCAATATCATTTCCTAGATAAAGAATTTTTGGATTTATTTTATCAATTTCAAAAGCGTTAACTGGTGCATCTGGTAATCCCTTATTAATTTCTTGCCAGCTTTCGCCAAAGTTTTCACTTCTAAAAACATGGGACTGAGGTTCTGCCCAACGCAAACCGGAAAAAGTTGCATAAACAATATTTTCTTTTGTTGGATGAACTGCAACTCTTGTAACCCATCTTTGCGGAAGATTATTAGAAATGTTTTCCCAAGTATTTCCGTAATCTTTAGTCACCCAAACATTTCCATCATCCGTTCCCGCATAAATTACATTTGAGTCTGAAGGCGAAACTGCAATTGTAGAAATTGTACCAATTTTTTTTTCAAAATTATAATCAGTCAATTTTGGACTAATTGAATCCCAAGTTTCTGCAGAATTTATAGTTCTGTAAATTTTATAAGTTCCGTAATATAAAACATTTGAATTATTTGGGTCCATTGCAACCGGAGTTGACCAATTTGTTGGTTCACTTTGATTAATTCCGTTTAAGGTCCAATTAAAATTCTTTCCACCATCAATACTTTTAAATAAATTTCCAAATTGTGATTCTGCAAAAATTATTTGCGAATTATTCGGATCGACAATTGTGTAAAATCCATCTCCACCTAAAATTCTTTCCCAGTCATTTTCACTGCCGGAATTAGTAATAATAGTTCCGTTATCTTGAGTTCCACCCAAAAAAGTTTGCAAATTATTTTTATCCAAACCGATTTCATAAAATTGAGTTGCTGGAAGTTGAACCGGATTTGACCAAGTAATTCCGCCGTCTTGTGAAATATTAATTCCGCCATCATTTCCGGAAATTATATAATCCGGATTATTTGGATGAAATGCCAATGCGTGATGATCAACATGAAGCGGAAAATCAATTCCGTAACCGTAACTGAAATCCCAATTTACGCCGCTGTTTGTAGATTTTAAAAGCGGTACATCCAGAACAAAAATTGTTTCCGGAATTTGCGGATGAACTCTAACTTGTCCAAAATACCAGCCAAAATTTCCGCTTCCCGTAAAATCAGAATTTGTTTTTATCCAATTTTCTCCGCTATCAATCGATTTAAAAATTCCGGTTAAAAAAATTCCATCACTAAAAGTTGCATAAATAATTTGAGGATTTGATTGAGAAATACTTAAACCAATTCTTCCAATATTTTCAATTGCTTCATTTGGCAAACCATTTTCGGTTCCCAATTTTTCCCAAGTTTTCCCGCCATTAATTGTTTTGTAAATTCCGCTTGTTGGTCCATAAAGATGACTATTCAAAAGAAAAACTGGTCGCCTAACTCTTTCCCACATTGCCGCAAAAATTTCATTGGAATTATTTGGATTTATTACCAAATCAATTGCACCGGTTGAGTCTGATACAAACAGAGATTTTTCCCAACTTAAACCGGCGTCTTCGCTTAAAAAAACTCCTCTTTGTGAATTTGGTGTAAAATAACTTCCAACCGCCGCCACCCAAATTTTTTGCGAATTATTTGGATCAACAATTATTCTTCCAATAGAAACAGACGAATCCAATCCAATAAAATTCCAAGTTTCTCCGGCATTAATGGATTTGAAAATTCCAACTCCGGGGAAATTATTATGTCCACCGTTTGCTTCTCCGGTTCCCACAAAAATTATATTTGGATTATTTGGATCAGTTCCAATATCGCCAATTGATAAACACGGCTGTTCATCAAAAATTGGGAACCAATTTATTCCCGTATCTTCTGATTTAAAAACTCCACCGGTTGCCGACGCAGCATAAACTATATTCGGGTTTTGCGGATTAAATTCAATATCCACAACTCTTCCGCCAATATTTGTGGGACCAACAAATTCCCATTCAAAATTTTGCGATACACTATTTTTATTTAATTTTTGTTCTTTTCGTAAACTTTTAAATTGCGCAAATAATTCATTGTAAGCATTTTGTTTAAAATCATAATAGGGAAAAGTTCTTTTCACCATTTCATAATCGGCGGGGAAAAACTTTGCATCTAGATTTTTTTTCTTCGTAAAAACTTGATTTGTAAATTCTTTTTGCCAAAAATTTGAAAGGAAAAAGTGAATTGTTAAAAACGATATAACAAATAAATAAAATGTTTTTTTTGTCATCAGAAATTTTTGGAAAAATTTTTAATTTTCTCGAATCCCAAATTGAAATTGTGCATCAAATTACAATAATTTATAAAGAAAATAAATGAATATAGTTTACAAGCGAATTTTACCGGTTTTAGGCGGTGCAATTTTAGGATATGCATACTACTATTTTATTGGCTGTAATTCCGGAAGCTGTCCAATTACAAGCAATCCATATATTTCAACTGTTTACGGTGCGGCGGTAGGATTTTTAATTTCAATTCCTTCGAAAAAGAAAATAAAAGTAGAAAATGATAACTAAAGAAATAGAAATTGAAGATTTGGTGAAACAAATTCCCGATGCGGTTGTTTATTTGATGGAAAATGGAATTAGATGTTTACGTTGCGGCGAACCAATATGGGGAACTTTGGAAAATGCCGCAAAAGAAAAAGGTTTTACTGATTCAGAAATTAGTAAATTTGTTTCCGATTTAAATAATATTTCATCTTAAAATAAAATTAAATGATTTAGGAGAAGTGAATGAGCAATAACGATAAAACTCAAAATACATCAAACAAAAAATTTGATTTTCAAAATCCCAAACACAGAAGTTATCTTTATACCGGAATGTTTATTGTTGCGGTATTATTTTTCTTTGTAATCAACAATACAAATGGTGAATCGGAAGAAGGTCCGTATCCGCCGAATTATAATTTAGATACATCGAAATTAACCAACCTTTCTGATTACAAAGGCAAAGTTATAATTTTAGATTTCTGGGCAACTTGGTGTCCACCTTGTAGAAAAGGAATTCCGGACTTAATTGAAATTAAAAAAGAATTTAAAGATAAAGGCGTTGAAGTTATCGGAATTTCACTTGATAGCTTTACAAGAGGCGGAGCAACTAAAAATGATGTTATTCCGTTTATGAAAGATTATGGAATTAATTATCCAATTTTAATTGGAGATATGAATGTTGCTCAGCAATACGGCGGAATAAATTCAATTCCTACTTCATTTGTAATTGATAAAGAAGGATATATTGTTTCTTATTATCAAGGATTAATAGAAAAAGCGCAATATGTAAGTGATATTAATAAAGCATTAGCAAAAAATTATGTTTCGGATAAAAAATATATTGCTCCGGAATTTTCATTACCAAAAGCAAAATAACAATGAATAAAATGAAATATTTAATAGCACTTTTAATTGTATCAGCATTAATTTTTGTTTCTTGTAAACAAGAAGTAAAGTTTGATGAAAAAAAATATTCAGAAGAATTTAGAGGATATGCAAAAGAATATTTACTTGGCTTAAAATCTGTTTTGATGAAAAATATGCACGAAGGCGGACCGATTAAAGCAGTTACAGTTTGTGCCGATACGGCTTCGGATTTGACAAAACTCTATGCAGAGACAATGAATTTGGAAATTAAGAGAGTAAGTTTTAAAAATCGAAACGAAAATAATCAACCGGATAATTTTGAAAAAGAAAGTTTGAAAAAATTTGAAGAATTATTTGCCGTAAATAAAATTAACGCCGAAACAGAAATTATAAAAAAAGTAAATGTTGATGGAAAAGAATCTATCAGATATGTGAAACCAATTCTTGTTGAAGCTCCGTGTTTAAATTGTCATGGAAGCGCAAATGAAATTATCCCGGAAGTAAAAGAATTAATTCAGAAAAAATATTCTAATGATAAAGCAACCGGTTATAAAATTGGCGATTTAAGAGGCGCAATTTCGATTACAAAAAAATTGTAAACTAAACTGAGTAAAAGTATTTTTAATTCTTCTAAGAATTTAAAATTTATTTTTACTCAGTTTTTATTTTAAAATTTTTATTTCTTTACTAACATTTCCAAGTTTAACATAATTCAATAATTTCAATTTCATCATGTTTGTAATTTCTGCACCTTTTGTAATAAGTACAAATCCGTTTTTATCTACAATATCGGCAGCAGCCACAACTCCGGGTTCAACCTCATCAATATTGGTCGAAATTAATTTTAAGTTTTGATAAATTCCCGCAATTGTTGCATCCAAGGCAATTAAAACATTTGGATCAAATTCTTCTTCATATTTTTTTAGTTCATCATAAGCATCTTCAAAAGACATTCCGGTTGTTACATAACTATCAAATTTATTTAGTACATAAAGAATTCTTGAAGCAATAGGAAGCTGTTCACCGCAAATATCATATTTGTTTTCACTTTTGTATGGATGAAATTGAAAAAAAATTGATTCGGTAATATTTTCCATCCGGGGAATATTTTTTAACAAAGATTTACCGACTTGCGGATGTTGATTAAAAATATTTTCTAAATCAATATCTAACTTTTCACCTTTAAATTTCTTATCAAGAATTTCCGAGGGCATTGTTACTAAGCCGATTTGAGAAAGTAATGAGCTTACTTCAACCTCCCATTTGTTTTCTATATTTAATAAGCTTACAATTTGAGGAATAAATTTTTGAAAACGTGAAACTCTGCTAAAAGCCACGGGATTTACGGTTGATAGAATATCGATTAATATTTTTATTGTTCCTTTTAAAGTTTTATCTAATAAATCTTTTTCCGCATTTATTAATTTGAATTGTAGAACTCCATCATTAATTGATGAAAGTAATTTATCGGTTGAGCAAGGTTTGGTTAAAAGTCGAAATATATTTCCCTCATTAACAGCTTCAATTGTTGTTGATAAATCTGCAAAACCGGTTAACATCATTCTAACTGTATCCGGAGCAAAATCTTTTACGTGTGAAAGAAATTGATTTCCGTTCATTTCCGGCATTTTATAATCCGATACTACAACTGCAAAAGGTCCTTCTTGCTTTAATGTTGAAAGTGCCAATTTACCAGAAGTTGATGTTATAATTTCAAAGTGTGAACGTAAATTTCGTTTATACCCGGAAAGCACATGTTCTTCATCATCAACAAGAAGTATTTTAGGATTCATGCAAATCTTCTCCTTCATCTTTGTCAAAATCAGCAATTATTTCATTGATGTTTGTTTCATCTAAACTTTCTATGTTAAATTTATTATTGTAAGATATTTTGTGTGCGATAAATAATATTTTTGTCGGCGTAAATAAATCCGGTTCCGTAAAAATATAATTGTGGTGAAATGCCACAGCTTCAACAATTGGATCCGGCAAACCCCAAACACCTAATAAATATGCTCCAATATTTGCGTGAGAAGTTTTTGAAAATTGTAAATTTATTTCTTCAACTGAATAATTATTTAGAAGAATTAATTCGCCAATATCATGAAGCAATCCGCTTAAGTATGAATCCTCAGTATCTTCATTTGAAAATGATTTTAACAATGCAATTCTCCTTGCTAACAAAGCTACCTTATTACTGTGATCCCAAACTTCTTTAAATATTTTTGAATTTTTGTTTTTTTCTTCAAATGCTTTGAAAAGTTTTATTGTTAAAACTAAAGTTTGAATCATTTTGATTCCCAAAAAACTTAAAGCTTGCTTAATATTAGTAATATTATGAGGAAGACCAAAAAAAGCGGAATTTGTAAGTTGAAGAATTTTTGCAGTAATTATCGGATCGTTAGCAATAATATTTCCAATTTTATCTATTGATGTGTTTGGAGAATTAATTTCATTTTCAAGTTTTATGTAAATTTCCGGTAAACTTGGAAGTGTATCTAATCCATTTACAACTTTTTGTAATTCATCATTGTTTAATATTTCTTTTAATCTTATTGTTCTTTCAATTGTTGTTTTTAAAATTCTTGGACTTGTAGGTTTTAAAAGTGACTGATGAACAATTTTCGAATTCTTCAAAGCCAATTCATCGCTGGCGTAACCGGAAAGTGTAATTCTAATTATTCTTGGAAATTTATCTTTTACTTCCTGCAAAAGCTGAGTTCCATCAATTCCCGGCATTCTAATATCGGAAACAATTACATCAACATGATTATTATCTAAAATATTTATTGCTTCATTCCTTCCGTTTGCATAAAGCAGTTTCCACTCTTTATTCATTGGATACATCATTCTTCTGATTCCGGAAAGAACGTTTTCACTGTCATCGACAAATAATACACTTAAATTCATATAGTTTTTCTATTAATTTTATTTTTAAACTTGAACTACTGGTAATTTAATATTTATACTTGTCCCAACATTTTCTTCCGTATCCACTTCAATACTTCCGCCATGTTTATTTACAATAATATCGTAAGCTATGGAAAGTCCTTGTCCGGTTCCTTTCCCCACTTCTTTGGTTGTAAAGAAAGGTTCAAAAATTCTATTTTTAATTTTTTGAGACATTCCAATTCCATTATCTTTAACATTAATTTCTATAAAATTATTTTTATTTAAAGTTTTAATTAATATTTGTCCTTTAATTGAATCAGTATTCTTAAATTTACTTTCTAAAGCGTGAGAAGCATTTACAATAATGTTAACAAAAACTTGTCCTAAATCTGAAGCATAACAAACAAAGGAATTTATTGTATCATCAAAATCCGTAACCATTTCTGCGTAATATTTCCATTCATTTCTCGAAATTGTTATTGAATTTTGAATTAATTTATGTAAATCTGTAGCTACTTTTTCTTTTGGACCTGAGTGAGAAAAATCACGCATTGCTCCAACTATTTTCGCAATTCTTTCAACTCCTTTTATAGATTGATCAATTGCAGAAGGGAGTTCTTCAATAAGAAAATCAAAATCTATTTCTGATAAAATTGGTTGAAGTTCATTTGAATCTGCTTTATTGTTTTTTATTTTATTAAGTATTTCCAAAACCGGATTTAAGGAAATTTGTGTGTCTCTTAAAAAATATAAATTATCGTTTATAAATTGGGAAGGTGTATTTATTTCGTGTGCAATCCCCGAGGCTAAGGTACCAATAGCTTCCATTTTTTGCAAATGTCTAATCTGAGTCTCATTTTTTCTAACTTCTGTTAAATCTCTTATTATACCTTGTGCACCAATTTTATTGTTGAACATTAAATTACTTACAGAGACTTCCACATCTTTTTCAATTCCGTTTTTTGTAATAATTCTCATTTCATATTTAGAAGGAACTTTTTCACCTTTACTTACTTTTTGTTCTCTATCTATAATAATTTTTTTACTTTCATCGGTAACAAAATCTAACATATTAAAGTCAGAGGCAAGAAGATCTTCCTCATCTATTTCTAATAATTCAAGAAATTTTTTGTTTACAATTTCAAATTTTCTGTTAATTAATAAGTAAACCGCTTCATTTAACTTATCAATTAACATTCGATATTTAAATTCAGCTTCATGAAGAATTCTTAATACTTGATTTTGTTCAGTAATATCTTCAACAACTACTTCGTAATAAACAACTTTATTATTTCTATCTTTTATTGACCAAGCACTTTGTCTAACATCAATTTTTGTTTTATCTTTTTTGAGCAGAATATCTTCGTATCCGATTGTGTGTTCTTCACGTTTTAATAAATTTAAAAGCTTAAATTCATTTGTCGGTGATAAATAAATGTTTTCATTTTTAACTCTTATCAATTCATATTCAGAATTATACCCGAGCATTTTAACTAATGCCGGATTAGCCATAATAATTTTACCATCTTCGTCTAATCTGAGTATTCCCAAGGTTGAATTTTCAAAAAGTTTATTAAATCGATATTGACTCTCTTCAAGTTTAGTTTCAAATTGTTTTCTTTCTGTTAAATCGACTGTAATTCCATATGTTCCAATAATTTTATTTTCTTTATTTACTAGCGGAAATTTTGAAGTTTTACCCCAAGTTATTTTTCCGTTTTTATGGATTTCTGAATGTTCTTTTCCGATAAGTTCTTTACCGGTTGCCATAATTTGTTTTTCTTCTTTAAGATATATTTCAGCCACAGAGTAATCAAAAAAGTCCAAATCCGTTTTACCAAGTATCTCGTTTGAATTTTTTATTCCGAGAAAATTAATCATTGATTTATTTACTTTGGTAAATCTCGATTTTTCGTCTTTTACATAAATTTGGTGAGGTAAAAAATCTATGATAGTATTCAGAATATTATTATTACTTCTCAAAATTTCTATTTCATTTTTAAGAGACTCAATTAATTTATCTTTTTCCGAAGACAACATCGATTTTGGATTTTCTCTCCATATTCCGGTTAAATACCATTCATTATGAACTTCTGTAAGTGAAATTGACAATACTGATTCAAATTCTCTATTATTCTTATTTTTTGTAATAAAACTGGAAGAAGCTTTATAATCCTTTCCTATTGTAACAATTGTTTTAATATAATTTTCAAATTCGGAAATATTTTCTTGAGAAATAATTAATGAACTTATTGATTTATTAATGACTTCATTTTCTGCGTAGCCAAATAAACTTTTTGCCGATTCATTCCAAAAAATAATTTCAAAATTTTGATTAAAAGTAATAATTGCATCTTTTGTTGAATTAATTATTGCTTTGAATTTTGCTTCATTGTTAACAATTTTTTGTTCTGCAATTTTTCGTTTTGTTATATCTTGTTTAATAGCAATATAGTGAGTTACAATTCCATTTGAATTTTTTACCGGAGTAATAGTCATTTCCTCTGTATAAAAACTTCCATCCTTTTTTTTATTTATTATTTCATCACACCAAACATTACCAGCTTTTATTGTTTGCCAAAGATTTTTGTAAAAGTCATCTGAATGGTAACCCGATTTTAAAACTTTTGGATTAATATTTATTGCTTCTTCTTTTGAATATCCTGTTAACAAAGAAAATGCATTATTTATCCAAATAATTTTTCCTTCGGCATCAGTTATAGCAATTCCGTTAGCAGCAGCTTCCAGAGCTGTGCTTTGAAGAAAAGCAATTTTATTTTGTGGTGTAATTTCATCTTTTAAAATAAAATTAAAAGGTTTCGCCTCGATTACCTTTTCAAAAACATAATCATTCAATTTGTTTTTACTTTTAAAGTTCCTTGTAATATTTTCTTTCATTTAAATATCTATTTTTCTTCATTATCGAATTGTTGATAAATATTTAAAGTTCATGAATTTTCTTTTAAATAAGTATTTTAAAAATCGCTAAGTATTATAGATTATAAATATTTAGATAAGGTTTATAAATTAACAGCTTTCTTAAATGTTGGATTTGTCAAATTGGAAAGTATTGAGGGAATTTGATTAAACTCGCTTGATTTATTAATAAAATAATCTGCGCCTAATTTTAATGCAGAAGTTTTATATTGTTCATTGGGATAATTAGTAAGAATCACAACTTTCATTTTTTTATTTACTTTTCTAATATTTGCTAAAACTTCCAATCCATTTACACCCGGCATCCTTATATCTAAAAGTAAAATATCAGGTTTAAATCGCTTAATTAACTGAAGTCCTTCAATTGAATTGGAAGCTTCTGCAACTAAATTTATATCACTTACAGAAGCTATAATTGTTTTAAGTCGAGATCTTAGAAGTTCCGAATCATCAACTATCATAAGTTTTTGCATTCACTAACCTCTAAATAATTCGGAATGTAAATCTTAATGGCAAAGTAACAACAAGCTTTGGTAAAAATAATAGGATTTTTCTTATTGTGAGCGGATTAAATTCTATAAATGCTGTAGGAATAAATCTTACAAAAAATTAAACTAAACTATTAGTAATACAATACTTTGTAATTTCTGCATTATTCTTGAAATTCATTTTGGCTAAAATTCTTGATCTGTAAGTGCTGATAGTTTTAATACTTAAGCAAATTTCATCTGCAATTTCCGAAACAGTTTTTCCGCATGCAATTAAACGCATAACTTCAAATTCACGGTTAGATAAAATTTCAGCAGGATTTTCACTTTTATTTTTAATCAAGTCTTTTGCTAATTCTTGAGCTAATTCACTCGAAATATATTTTCCGCCTTTTATGCTTGTAAGAATTGCAGTTTTTAATTCTTCAGGACTTGCAAATTTAGGAATATATCCGGAGGCGCCGGCTTTTAAAACTCTTTTTGCATATTGATTTTCCGGGTGAACGCTGATAATTAAAATTGGAAGTTCCGGTTTAATTTGCTTTAAATAACTTAAAATTTCAAAACCGCTTTTTCCGGGCATGGAAATATCCAAAAGAAGTAAATCATAATTATTTTTTAACGACAAATCAATAACTTGAGTTCCATTATCAGCTTCGGTAATGGAGGCAATTTCATCAATTTGGGAAATAATTTGTTTTAAACCTTCTCTTACAACCGCATGATCATCTGCAATTAATATTTTCATCTGAGCAAGTTTTTTATTTTAAGATACGAATTATATTTTGCAACAAAAATGGAAAAATATTTTACATTTTATTCATTTATTGAACTTTTGATTTTTATAAATTCCGCAAATCTTTCAAGCAATTCCCAAGAGTAAATTCCCGAATCATAACCATCTTTCCAAGTAATACTAATTGCATAATTTCCCACGCTTTTAATATCTGCAATTTCATATTTCCCGGGTTTATCCGGTCCAGCCGGAGGCGGCGGATAATGTTTCCATAGAATTGTCTCGCCTTTATTTCCGGCATCCGGCGATTCATCTCTTAAAAATTTCAATGGGAATTCAACAATATTATTTTCGTTCCATTCAACTAATAAAATTTTTTGATCAATAAGTTTTATTTTTTTTGGTTTCATAGCAAAATTAAAAGTACTTAAAATTCATAAAGTGCCTAAAATACTTAAAATACTTTTGCACACTTTGTTTTAGTTGTTTCCTAAAATTAATGGCAATCCGTCTTTTCCGGAACCAATTACTACAATTTTTGAATTTGGAGAATTCGCCAATTTTTCAGTAGCTTCAATTCCTTTCCACTTTAAAAGATTTTCATTTATTCCATTGCTAACAATTGTTTGAAAATCTGCAATTCCTTTTGCTTCAATTCTTTTTCTATCGGCTTCTTGTTCTTCTTTCTGAAGTATAAAAGACATTCTCTGACTTTCTTGCTCAGCTTGCAATTTTTCTTCAATTGATTTTGTTAAACGTTCCGGCAAAGCTACTTGTCGCAACGGAGCTTTTTCAATAATAATTCCTCTATCGCTAACCAAATGCTGTAATTCATTTACAATTTCATCTTCCAATTGTTTTCTTGATGCCGTGTAAAGTGCTTTTGCCTCATATTTAGCAGTAACTCCGCGCGTAACTGATCTAAATTGCGGAACAAGAATTACATTTAAATAATCTCCGCCTTCAATTGATTTATAAATTTCATTTGTTTTGGATGGATCAAGCCGGAACTGAAGACTTAATTCCAAATTTACACTTAATCCTTCTTTTGAAGGAACCGTCATCGTTTCCTTAATCTCTTGAGTTTTAAAACTATATTTAATAATTCTTGCAAGCGGATTTACAAGATTTACACCCGGTTTTAAAGTGTTGTCACTAACAGTTCCAAGAAAATCTACTACGCCGACTGTTCCCGCGGGTATTACAGTAAATATTTGAACAATTGCAAAAATTGCAGCAACAATAGAAATAATTAACGTAATTGTTGCTTCTTGAAATCGCTTATTTTTTTTAACATTTACATGAATTGCGAAAAAAACTACCGCAGCTAAAATTCCAATTATGAAATACATTTTTCCTCCAACCTAACTAATAATTTTTTTAATCAATTTTTTCGGTTTAACTTTATTTGATGAAATTATTAACGAATTTAAAATCATAGATTTTGTTTCGTCAATTTTATTTTTTTTGTTCGAAAATAATTCGGCTATTTTTTCGCCTTTATTAATTCTATTTCCAATTTTGGGATAAAAAATAATTCCCGCAGTTGGATCTATAATATCTGTCTTTGTAATTCTTCCAGCACCCAATTCTAATGATGCCATTCCAATTTGATAATTATCTATTGATTTTAAATATCCGTTTTTTTCGGAATAAATAATTTCATGAAATTTTGATTTGGGATATGATTCGGGATTTTTTAAAAACTTAGTATCGCCTTTTTGAAGTTTAACAATTTCTAAAAATTTATCAAATGCTTTTCCATTCCTAATTAATTCTTCGGAAATTATAAAACCTTCTTCAATTGATTTTGCCTTTCCGCCAAGAAAAATCATTGCTCCGGAAAGATTTAGAGAAAGTTCATACAAACCTTCAACTTTTTCGCCATTCAAAATTTTTATAGATTCATAAACTTCCAACCAATTTCCAATGTAATTTCCCAACGGCTGATTCATATCTGTAATAAAAGCAATAACTTTTTTATCAAATGATTTTGCCGTATCAATTAACGAAGTTGCAAGTTTGTCGGCATCTTTAAGAGTTTTCATAAATGCGCCGCTTCCGGTTTTAACATCTAAAACTAAACCGTCAATTCCTTCTGCTAATTTTTTGCTCATTATACTTCCGGTAATAAGCGGAATTGATTCAACGGTTGCGGTAACATCGCGCAACGCATAAATTAATTTATCAGCCGGTGCAACATCTTTTGTTTGCCCAATTAAAACAGCTCCGCATTTCTGTAAAATACTTTGATATTGTGCAAGAGAAAGATTTGTATTAAAACCGGGAATTGCTTCCAATTTATCAAGAGTTCCGCCGCTATGACCTAAACCTCTTCCGGAAATCATTGGAACATTAACTCCCGCCGCCGCAACAATTGGAGCAATAATTAATGAAGTTTTATCACCAACTCCGCCGGTAGAATGTTTATCAACTTTTTTCCCGGAGATGTGAGATAAGTTAATAACTTTGCCGCTATACAGCATCGCTTTTGTTAAGTAAGAAGTTTCCTTTTCAGTAAATCCATTTAAAAATCCAGCCATCAAAAATGCAGAAAATTGATAATCCGGAATTAAATTTTTACTGAATGAAGAAACAAGAAAACTAATTTCGGAATTAGTTAATTCCTCTTTGTCTCTTTTTTTCTTTATTAAAGTTACAGTGTTCATATTTTTAGAATTGATTAATAAAAATGTAAATACAATATAAAATTTATCTCGTTAAGATTGAAATTAAGAATCATTTTAGATATTATGAAATTATAAATCTATTTATTTAAATAAAATTTTTTGAGGAAAAATATGTTCAATCCAAATTATAAGTTTACTTGTGTTGATAGATTTTTGAAATATGTAAAATTCGATACAAAATCAGATGAAGATTCAACAACATTTCCAAGCGATCCGAAACAGCTTGAACTTTCAAAATATCTTGTAAATGAATTAAAGGAAATTGGTTTAACCGATGCCCACATGGATGAAAACGGTTATGTGATTGCAACTTTAAATAGCAATACGGAAAAAGATGTTCCGGTAATTGGTTTTATTTCACATGTGGATACTTCACCGGCGGTAAGCGGGAAAGATGTAAATCCGCAAATTGTAAAAAATTATGATGGAAGCGATATAACTTTATTAAATGGTAAAATTATTGATGTTGCGAACAATCCGGAATTAAAAGATATGTTGGGATTTGATATAATAACAACCGATGGTACAACACTTTTAGGTGCTGATGATAAAGCGGGAATTGCAGAAATTATGGATGCTATGAATTACCTAATTTTGCATCCGGAAATTAAACACGGAACAATAAAAATTTGTTTTACTCCAGATGAAGAAGTTGGCAGAGGAACGGAAAAATTTAATGTTGAAAAATTCGGTGCAAAATATGCTTACACAATTGACGGAGGAACAAGAGGAGAAATTGAAACTGAAACATTTAGCGCAGATGCCGTAAACATTGAATTTATTGGGAAAAATGTTCATCCGGGTTATGCAAAAGGGAAGATGATAAATTCCGTAAAAATGGCTTCATACTTTTTAGAACTTTTACCCAAAGATAAATTATCTCCGGAAACAACAGAAAAAAGAGAAGGCTACGTTCACTGCACAACAATAAATGGCAACGAAGAAAAAACAGTTTTAAAATTTATCATTCGTGATTTTATTGATACAAAACTAAAAGAATATGAAAATTATCTTCAAGAATTAGTTAATAAAACTGTTGAAAAATTTCCCGGTTCAGTCAGCAATTTTAAAGTTATTGAACAATACAGAAATATGAAAAATATTTTAGTTCAGCATCCGGAAATTGAAAATAATGCAATTGAAGCTTTAGAAAGATTGGGAATCAAACCAATTCAATCTCCAATTAGAGGCGGAACAGACGGCTCACGCTTAAGTTTTATGGGTTTGCCAACTCCGAATATTTTTGCGGGAGGACATAATTTTCATGCTGTTACAGAATATGTTGCAATTCAAGATATGGAAATGTCAACAAAAACTATTGTAGAAATTTGTAAAATTTGGGAAGAAAAAGCTGAAAATATTGCGTAATTATTTAAAGGTTATTTCAAAATATATTGAAGTAACCTTTATTTATTTTCACGAATAATAAATTTAAAAGTATATTTTCAAACACAATTTATTTTATCGGGGCAAAAATGGTAATTCTTGAGAAGCATACAATTGCCGAAGTTCTGAACGAATCAGTTAAAAAATATCCTTCAAATATTGCAATGTCAAGCATTGATGGAAACGCAATAACTTATAATGAAATGCAGACTAAAGTTCAGAAAATTTCTGATTTTCTTAGAGATCGTGGAATTGTAAGTGGAGATAGAGTTGCCATTTGCAGTGAAAATACTCCCAATTGGGCATTGACTTATTTGGCAATTACAACAATTGGAGCAGTTGCTGTTCCGATTATGACGGAATTTCAATCGGCTGATCTTCATCATATTCTACGTCATTCCGGAAGTAAAGCATTATTTATATCAGCAAAACTTTACGAAAAAGTTGAAGAGTTTAGCTCGGAAAATTTAACAACATATATTTTGTTAGATGATTTAAGCATTATTCCGCACGATAAAACAAGTGATATTATTAGTGAAAAATTAAAGGAAGGAAAAAGAGAATTTGCAAAAATTTTAGATGCCGCAATGAAATTTGTTGGAATAAAAGATGAAAAAATTAATGAAGATGATTTAGCCGCAATTGTTTATACATCGGGCACAACCGGACATTCTAAAGGAGTAATGCTTAGTCACAAAAATATTGTTTTTGATGCAGTTGCAACAACCGAATTTGTTGATATAAATGAAAAAGATAGAATGCTTTCGCAGCTTCCGCTTGCGCACACAATGGAATGCACACTTGGATTGATTACGCCAATTATGGTTGGCGCTGCAGTTTATTATTTGGAAAAACCTCCAACAGCCGCAATTTTATTGCCTGCATTAAAAAAAGTAAAACCAACAATTATGGTTTCGGTTCCGTTAATTATTGAAAAAATTTACAAAATGAAAATTCTGCCGGAAATTAATAAAAAAGCAGTTACGCGGAATTTGTATAAAATTCCTCTTCTTAGAAAAAAAATAAATGGAGTTGCCGGTAAAAAATTGAAAGAAACTTTTGGCGGAAGTTTAAGAATGTTTTGTATCGGCGGCGCAGCTTTAGCTTCCGATGTAGAAAAGTTTTTAGTTGAAGCAAAATTCCCTTATGCAATGGGTTACGGCTTAACTGAAACTTCTCCGCTTGTTACTGGAACGGATAATTTTGGCGTTCGTTCGGGTGCTTCGGGAACTACACTTTACGGAATGGAAGTTAAAATTGTTGATCCCGATCCGACAACAAATGAAGGTGAAGTTTATATTAAAGGTCCAAATGTTATGAAAGGATATTACAAAGATCCCGAAAAAACTGCCGAAGTTTTAAGTAAAGACGGATGGTTCAAATCCGGCGATCTTGGTTATATTGATAAAGATGGATATTTGTTTTTAAAAGGAAGATCCAAAAATGTAATAATTGGAAGCAACGGAAAAAATATTTATCCCGAAGAAATAGAATCTGTGATTAATGAAAATAATTATGTCTTAGAATCTTTAGTTTATGAATCAGATAAAAAATTGATCGCAAGAATTCATTTAAATTATGAAGAACTTGATAGAGAATTTAATTTGCAGAATGTTAAAGAATCCGATGCAAGAAAAAAAGTTGATGAATTGCTAAATGAAATTATGGTTAATGTAAATAAACGAGTTTCAACATTTTCGCGCTTAAATAAAATTGTTCAACAACCGGAACCATTTGAAAAAACTCCGACGAAAAAAATTAAGAGATATTTGTATAACTAATTTTTATTTACATCATTATTAAGTGATTCAAAATATCTGCGGATTAAATCTTGATAATCCTTGGAATATCCTTCCTTTATTGCTTTAAGAAGTTCTTCTCTTAAAATATCTTTTGCTTGCTGATTTGAAAGATTAATATTTCCGGGAGAAGTTAAATCAAAAATTTTTCCTTCTTTGGATTCTCTTTTTTCTTCGTAATCTCTCTCATTAATTGAAAGTTGTGCATCTAAAAGTCGCGATAATATTTTATCTTGTTTCTTTATCAAATTATCATCAACTTTTTGTGTATTCATTCCCGATACAACTTCTTTCATTTCATTCAATACAGATTCTAAATTTGAGGCAAGTTTTTTTGATTCGCTTGATTCTTTCGCTTCTCTATTTAAATCTTGCAACGATTTTTGAATTGCACTTTGCTGTTGAGCTAATCTTTGAACCTGCGCTCTTTGCTGCATTGATAATTGTCCTTGTCGAAGAGATTGTGTTTGCTGATTCAAACCCATTTGCTGTTGAGCAAGCTGCTGTAACTGCTGCATAAGCGACATCATTCCTCCGCCTTGTCCTCCGCCCTGCATCATACTTTGTAACGAGTTTTGCATTATTGAAGCAGCATCATTCAAATTTTTCATGGCTTCGTTTTGTCCAATTGTTGAACCCATTCCGTTTTTGTTTTGAAGACCGGAAAGTGATTCCATCATATTTTTTTTTGCATCGCCGAGAGCTTTTCCCATTTCCGGACTTATTGCAAAAGTTTTTTGAGAAAGATTATCTAATTGCTTAAAAATATTATCAAGGTTTTGCTGAAGCTCCATTTGGTTCTGCATAAATTCAGAATATTGATTTTGCTGCGAATAAGAATTTTCTACTTTATTTTTTAAGCTTTCTTGTTCTTTCGATAAATCAATTATATTATCAATTGCTTGAAGCATTTTCTGCATAACCATAGATTGATTTTTTTTCTGCATTTGCTGCTGCATACTTTGCAAATCATTTTTCATTGAATTCATATTTTGAGAAAGCTGTTGTTGAAATTGCATTGCATTATCAAAATTTTGTTTCTGTAATTCCTCTAAAGATTTTTGCGAGAGTTCTTCATTTTTCTGTTCATCAAATTTTTTATTTGCATCATCCATTTGCTGCTTAGGCATATTTTCTACTTCTTTCATTTTCTCGCTTAACTTTTCCATCTCATCTTTTAATTCAGAAATATTTTTATCAATATTTTTTTGTTCATTCGATAATTCATTTTGTTTACTTAAATCATTCTTCGAATTTTTCTCATTTGTATTTTTTTTAAGCTCTTCTAAATTCTCAACAATTTTTTCCGTTCGTTTAACTATTTCATCCATCTTTTGCTCAATCTGAATTTGCTTCAATAAATTCAATGTTCTTTCAATACTTTTCTGAAAAGCTTTTTCATTCATTGATAAATTCTCTAAAGAATTTTGCACTTTATCACGCATTAAATCTTTCATGGAATCATTCAAATTTTCCAAAGCTTTTTTTAATTCATCACTGTTTAGCTCATCAAATAAATTCTGAAGTTCTTCATACTTTTTCATAGTTTCTTCGGAGAGCAAATTATTCTGCATCATTTTATTCTGCATTTCATGCAAATTATTTTTTACATCTTCAATTTTTTCCGAAACTTCTTCAAATTTTTTAGCTGCTTGTTCAATTCTTTCTTTTTCATTCCAATCAATTTTGTTTTCATTTTTCTTCAATTCATTATTTATTTCGTTCAGCTCAAGTTTTAATTCTTCAGCTTCTTTCATTGTTTTTGTCAACTCATCAATTGCATTTTCTTGCGTGTTTTCAACTTCGGCAAAAAGTTCATTTAAAGTTGGAATTCTAATTTTGAAAAAATTACTTCTCGTTTGTTTGGGACCGGAAATATTATCATTATCAAAAACATCAATAAAAAAAGTAACAATATTATTCTCACGCAAAAATAATTTTGTTAAATCCCAATTGTAATATAGCGCTTGCTCCAATTCAGATTTATCAATTGCTAAAATTAATTGGTTAAACTTTTGTTCAGAATTTTCTTCATTTGTTTCGGAAATTTTATAATTCAAAATGCAATTTGAAAATCCGAAATCGTCTTTAATTGTGTAATTAATATTTATCAAATTGTTTTGCGGAAGCAGAGAATTTTGTTCCGGTTTTGTAATTTCAATTGCCGGAAATTCATCTGGAATAATTTTTACGGAATAATAAATCGGATTTTCATTTTTGTTTTTCGCTGAATCTATAATCTCAAAAAAATAATTCATTTCATTAAAAATTTTGTAAGTGCCGGTTATATTTTTTTTATCGATAATTAATTTTTCTTTCAAACTATCATTTATAATAATCGTCGCATTTATTATTTCCTTAGAAGTTTTCAAATTGAAATTAACTTTTGAACCTTTTAAAACTAAAAGATTGCCGTTATCATTCTGAATTATTTTTGGCAATTTGGAATATTCCGGCGGAATAATTTCCAGAACTAAACTTGTGATTTGCGGAGTTGTAGAAACATTAATTTTAAAAATATCGGTTTTGTAATTTTTATTTCCGGCAAAATATGTAAAAGAACTTTTAACATTTCTTATCTGCAAAGTATAAATTTTATTAGAATCTAAAAAAATATTCTGAGAAATAAATTCTGATTGAAATTGATTTTTGGTAAAAAACTCAATTGTATTCGGTGCATTTCCTTTTGCAATAATTTTAATTTCAACATTTTCATTTTTCTGTATTTCCAAATTTCCGGGAAAAATTTCCAGTGAAAATTCATTTGGCTTTGAGAAAGTTTTGCCGAAGTTTATTACTCGATTTGAAGCACTTCTTAAATCTTGATTTAATAAAATGAAAACAAAAAATATTAAAATAAAAAGAGCTGTAATTTTTGAAAAATATTTTAAGTGGGAATAATTAATAACTTTTGCAAATTGCAAATCCTTAACCGAGTTAAAAACATCGAGAAAAGCCGCATCTTTTAATTGGGGAGAAAAATTAGAATCATCATTTTTTAATAATTGTATTGAGTTTAAAAGTTTATCTTTTACTTGCGGAAAATGAAAACCAATTTGGTTAGATGCTGATTCTATTGAAGTTTGTTCCGGTTTCTTAAATAATTTGTAAAAATTTAAAATTGCCGGAATAATTGAAATTATAAAAATTGCAAAAAGAATAATTATTAAAATTGTTCGAATAATTGAGCTGAAATAAAAATAAGTTTCAAGCAATGAAATTGTTAAAAATATTAATGTGATAATTCCTAAAGTTTTAACAATTCCAATTGCAAAATCTCTAAAATAAATATGTTTGATAAATTCCGAGATTTTAGAAATCAGCAAATTTATATTTGAATTTTTTAAATCCATTTTTAATGTGTGAGTGAATAAATAATAATATTCGTTCCAAATTTTAATGCTTCTTCTCTTTTTTCCGGAGAATCATTATGCACATCGGGATTTGCCCAGCCGTCACTTGGATTACTTTCCGCCGTGTAATAAATAACCATACGTTTTCCTAAAAACAATCCAAAACCTTTTGGAGCTTTATTATCATGCTCATGAATTTTCGGCGGACCTTGCTCAAACTCGTAAAATGAATTATAAATTTCATGATTAAACGGAAGTTCAATTAATTCATTATTTGGAAATACTTTTTTTAATTCTCTTCTAAAACTTTTATCTAAACCGTAATCGTCATCAACGTAAAGAAATCCTCCGTTATCCAAATAATCTCTTAAATTATTCGCACTTTTTTCTGTTAAAATAATATTTCCGTGACCGGTTAAAAATAAAAATGGAAAGCTAAAAATTTCGGTTGTTTCAATATCAACAAATTTATAAACGGGATTTGTTATGATATTTGTCTTTTCCGAAACAAATTTTAGCAAATTAATTTCTGCAGAAGGATCGTTATACCAATCACCGCCGCCGGAATATTTTACTCGTGCAATTTCAAAAAATGGGGAATTTTGAGAAAAAGTTTCTGCAAAAGTAATAATTATTATAATTAGTAAAATTTTGATCATTTTGTTTTTCAAACTTTTCTAAAAACGATACCTAAAATTAAATAATATTACTACTTGCGGAGGCAATTTGTTTCCTATTTATTTGTGTGAGCTATATCACAATTAAAAAAATATTGTTTCATTATTAAATTTTTCAAGCATTTTGAATGATTTTTGAGACACAAAAAATCAAAAATTCAATTACCTAATAATTTTATGAAAAATTTTAGCTGAATAAATTTGATAAAATAATTTGCTACTTAACTAAAGAAAACTTAAGTCGATTATAGAATATACTATTTTAAAAACAAATAACTATGAAGATACAATTATGAAAAAGAACTATATTTTGTTTGCCTTCATTTTAATCTTATCAGCATTTATAATTAGCTGCGATACAAAAAGTACAGATCCTGACGATACCGATGGAACTGATACGACTGATGTAGTAGTTCTGAATGGTCAAGTTGTAGCAGCAGAATCCGGTGATCCTTTAAGCGGTGCAATTATAAAAATTTCAGATGGATTAACCGTTAAAGGTGCAACTACGGGCGCTGACGGCAAATTTACAGCAAATTTTGAATTAACTTCTGATACTGATTTATCAATAATTGCATTTAAAGCGGGATATTTTCAAGATACAACCGAAATATTTGCAATCGTAAATACAGAGATGGAAGTTCCACTTTTTCAATTACAAAGAGATGAAAGCTCAAATGTTGCCGGGTATTCCGGTAAAGCGGCATCAATTTATCTTTATACTCAATCATCGGAATTTGTTGGTGTAACCGCAAGCGGTGCTGCAGAAAATATTGATATAGTTTTTGAAATTTCGGATTCAAGCGGAATAATTATTGGTGAAAGTAATGCAATTGAAGTAAGCTTTAGATTTGGTTCTGCACCAAACGGCGGAGAATATTTATATCCTTCTTCGGTTGTTAGTAATGCTTTAGGAAAAGCAGCAGTTTCTTTAAAAACCGGGACAAAAGCAGGAGTTGCTCAAATAATTGCAGAAGCCGTTGTTGATGGAAAACCAATTGCATCAAAACCAGTAAGCGTTACAATTCACGGCGGTTTCCCGGATATGGCACATTTTAGTATTGGTCCTGAAAAATTAAATTATCCTTATTTTTATGTAATAAATGAAGAAGCAAGAATAACAGTTTTAATTGGCGATAAATTTTCAAATCCGGTACGACCCGGAACAGCAGTTTATTTTAGTTCGGATGCTGGTGTAATTGCCGGTTCTGCACTAACAAACGAAATGGGAGTCGCTTCAGTTAGTCTTCTTTCGGGTTATCCAAAACCAAATGATCCAACTTATGGACCCGGATTTTTCTTTGTATATGCATCAACAGTAAATGAAAATGAAGAACAAATTACTACAAGAACAAGATTATTATTTTCCGGTTTACCGGTTGTAAACCTATATCCATTAAATATTGATACGTTAGGAAACGTTACACAAGTTGAAACAGTAGATATTGCAAACGGCGGACTTCAATCATTTATGTACACCGTAACCGATGATATGGGTCATCCATTAGCTTCCGGAAATAATTACTCGGTTGGAATTGCAACTGATGGCGATGCCGGCGCCGGCGGAGATATAAATATTACAATGCCGGATACACAACAAGGAAATACAATATTTTATTTCTCTGTTCAAGATACTAAACCGGATGAATTAACACCTGCCGCTATAACTGTTACTGTTAGCTCAAGCGGTCCAAATGGCAGATCAAGTGCTTCTGCAAATGGAATTACACGTTAATTAAATTATTCAAAAATAAGTATAAAAAGTCCGGTAATTGCCGGACTTTTGTATTTTTAAACCTTCGTCGTATTGAATAAAGGGCTCTATTTAATTATCTTAGCAAACTAAATTAAGATAATAACTGGGAAATAAATGGATTTCAAAATTCGTACACATACTTGTAATGATTTAAGAGAAAGTAATATTAACGATACCGTTGTTCTAAACGGATGGGTTGATAACCGTCGTGATTTAGGCGGCGTTATTTTTATAGATTTAAGAGATAGATACGGAATTACACAAATTGTTTTTGAACCAACTTATAATAAAGATTCGCATGAACTAAGCAAAGTTTTAAGAAGTGAGTTTGTAATTTCAATTGAAGGAAAAGTTAGAAAAAGACCAACCGGAACTGAAAATTCAAACTTGGCAACCGGAAATGTTGATATAATGGTTGATAAATTAATTATTCTAAATGAAGCAAAAACTCCGCCTTTTCCAATTAAAGATAATATAGATGTTTCAGAAGAACTTCGATTAAAATATAGATATCTCGATTTAAGAAGAGCGAGAATGCAGAAAAATCTTCTAACACGTCATCAATTCTATCAAATTGTAAGAAAATATTTTGATGAAAATAATTTCATAGAAGTTGAAACTCCGATTTTAATGAAAAGTACTCCGGAAGGCGCAAGAGACTTTTTGGTTCCGAGCAGACTTCACAAAGGAAGTTTTTATGCACTTCCGCAATCACCGCAAACTTATAAACAATTGCTTATGGTTTCCGGGTATGATAGATATTTTCAAATTGTAAAATGCTTTAGAGATGAAGATTTGCGTGCAGATCGCCAACCGGAATTTACCCAAATTGATGTGGAAATGTCTTTTATCAACGAAGAAATTATTCATCAAATGGTTGAAGGTTTGATGGCAAAATTATACAAAGAAATTAAAGGTAAAGATTTACAGCTTCCTCTAAAAAGATTAACGTACAATGAAGCATTAGAAAAATTTGGAAGCGATAAACCCGATACAAGATTCGGAATGGAAATGGTTACTTTGAATGAAGTTTTTTCAGCAACTGAATTTAAAGTGTTCAAAGATACATTAGATAATGGCGGAATTATAACTTCGCTTTTGGCAAAAAATTGCGGAGATTATACAAGAAATCAACTTGATGTTTTAACGGAATTTGTAAAAAAATTAGGTGCCGGCGGTTTAATTTGGATGCGTGTAAAAGAAGATGGTTTAGAAGCGCCAATTTCCAAATTTTTAACCGATATCGAAAAAAATAATATTATCTCAAAGTTAAACGCAAAAGTCGGGGATTTAGTTTTAATTCTTTCCGGCTCAAAAAGTAAAGCACTTCCTATTATGGGAAATTTACGATTGGAAATGGCAAAAAGATTAAATTTAATACAAAATGTTGTTGAAGATGAATTAATTTGGATTACAAAATTCCCATTATTTGAGTGGGATGATGAAACTCAAAGACTTTATGCAATGCATCATCCGTTTACTTCTCCGCAATTAGAAGATGTAGAATATCTTGAAAGAAATCCGTTAAAAGTTCACGCACGAGCTTATGATTTGGTAATGAATGGAAATGAAATTGCAGGCGGAAGTATAAGAATTCATAATTCGGAATTACAAGCTAAAATGTTTAAAGCTTTAGGAATTTCCGATGAAGAAGCAAAAGAAAAATTTGGATTTTTAATGAACGCATTTCAATACGGAGCGCCGCCCCACGGTGGAATTGCATTTGGTTTGGATAGAATGGTTATGTTATTTACGGATGAAAATTCAATTAGAGATTTAATAGCGTTCCCCAAAACCACAAGCGGAATTTCTTTAATGGATGAAGCTCCATCAAAAGTAGATGATGAACAATTAAGAGATTTGCACATTCGGCTGAGAAAGTAAAAAAAGTACTTAAAGTGAACTAAAATGCCAAAAGTTCATAAAGTTAAAAAATTTTAACAATTGAAATAGATTGTTCTAAAATTGGGATTACTTTTTTGATTAAGATCAATATTGAGATATTTTAATGAATTATTGATTTATAGCAATTATAAAATCCTTTGATTATACGATAATAATTGGCAAGAAACTTGATAAGTATATGTATGAATATCTTAATTAAATATTTTCTGGGGGGAAAATAAGTGGGTCAACAACAGTTACTTTTAATAATGCTTACCGTTATATTGGTTGGCGTTGCAGTTTTTGTTGGCATCGGAATGTTTACTGCTAATTCTGTTGAACAAAAACGAAATGAAATTATAAATGAATGTACAATCTTAGCCAGTGAAGCTCAATTATATTATAGAAAACCTAAAGCATACGGCGGCGGCGGAAAATCTTTTATTGGATGGCAGCTTCCTCAAGAATTTAACCAAACAGAAGCTGGGTTTTTTGTCAATACAGAAATTCAAGCAGAGCAGGTAATAATTACCGGTACCGGAAACGAAGTTGTAACCGAAAATGATTCTGTTAAAGTTGCAATGACGGTTACCGCTGATTCTATTTCTACGGAAATTATTAATTAAAATTTAAGTCAATTCTACAGGTAAAATTTACATCCTCATTACCTTCTTACTGTACCAAATTGAAATATTTGAGAATATTAGCCAATAGTGAATCATTTTCATACACATATGTGTGATATAAATCACTTTTTTTTAAAGTTTTGAATGTTTTTAGAATTGGCACAGTTATTTCTTTAGTTATTCCAACATTTAATCTCAAACAATTACCATTAACAAACAAAAGGAGTTAAAATAATGGGTCAACAACAGTTATTATTAATCGTTTTAGGTGTTATCATTGTTGGTATCGCAGTAGTAGTTGGTATCAACGTATTTACAGCAAGCAGTAAAAATGCTAATAGAGATGCAGTAATTGCAGATCTTACAACTTTAGCTGCTATGGCTCAACAATATTATAGAAAACCAACAGCAATGGGCGGTGGCGGAAACTCATTCGTAGGATGGGATGTTCCAAGTTCATTAGTTCAAACAGCAAATATGTCTGAAGATGTAACTATCGATGCTCAAACTCAAGATGCTTTAACTTTAACAGCAACATCAACTGAAGCTGGTGTAGACGGTACTCCATTTTCAGTTACAATGGAAATTACCAAAAATGAAATTGATACAACTTATTTCGCGAACTTCTAAAATATTTATCATTTAGTTCGATTATCAATTAAAAGTTCTTAATCATTGAAAGGCTAATAGAGCGAAGTAAGATAGTTTTATTAGCCTTCTTTATTAAAAAAACTAAGAAGAAAACATTATGATAGAATTACGTTTTAATGCTTTAAAAGCAAATGGACAAGCAATTTCAGGTACAATTAGTGCTCCAACTTTAAGCGCAGGTAAAAAGAAAATACAAGAACTTGTTGCTAAACATGGACTAAAAACCAAATCCATTGAAAAGAAATCTACATTCATGTTCAAAGTTAGAAAAGGAAGTGAAAAACCTTTTTCTGGAGAGCAAAAAGCATTTAATAAAGAAGAGGTAACGCAAGCATTATCAAAGCTTGGTTACCAGGTAATTTCTGTCAACAAAAAACTCATTGAATTTAATATGAAACCTCCTGCACAGGAGATTGTTTCGTTTGTAAAAATCAGTGCAGAACTTTTAGATCAAAAATTACCTTACAGTGAAATTATGACTTTGCTTCAAAATGATCTTGAAAATAAGGCATTACGAGAAACATTAAAGCAAATAAATAACGAATTGAAAAAAGGTGCAGATAGTGAAGCAGTATATTTAAAGTATGAAGGCATTTTCGGAAAGTTTACTGCATATATGCTTGGGTTGGCTTCTAAAAGCGGTAACATGACAGAAATTTACAGAGCTACTGCAAAGTTCTTAGAAAGACAACAAGAATTTAAAAAGAATTTAAGAAGTGCATTAATAACACCGCTTATAACATTATTTGTTCTTTTCATTGCAGTGTTATTCTATGTTGGTTACATTTTTCCGGAAACAGCTAAGTTATTCTTGAAATTTGATATTCCTCTTCCTCCGATGACGGCAGCTACATTAGATTTTAGTGATTTCATTTTAGCAAATCCAATATTATTAACTATACTAATTCTTGCTCCGCCAATTGTATTATGGCGATTTTCAAAAACTGAAAAAGGAAAATTCTTTGTAGATAGATACATGTTGAAAATTCCAATTATGGGATCTTTAATTCACAAAACAAATATTGAAGTATTTTGCCGTGTATTTTACACATTATATACAGGTTCGGCAGATAGCATTGAGCCAATTAGAATTGCGGCAGAAGCTACAGGAAATAGGTACTTCGAAAGTCAAATTAAAAATGTCTCGATTCCACTGATGGTAAGCAAAGGTATTGGTCTTACGGATGCATTAGAAGCGAGCGGCATTTTTACATCTACTGCAATTTCAAGATTTCATTCCGGTGAAGAAACCGGTACAATTAAAAATACAGCAAAACAATTAGCAAATTATTACGAAAGTGAAACTGTATTTAGATTAAAAAATGTGATAGAAATGATTCAAGTATTTATTGCAATGATAATTATGGTAGTTATGATTGGGTTAACATTAGTTTCAGCAGAAACAGCAACAATAAGTCCTAAACCACCATCAATGTAATTATAAAGAAAGATTGAAGAGCGGATAATGATTGAAGAAAAAATAGAAATGACGGATAAAATTGGTTACCTTTTGTTAAAGAAAGGCATAATCGATTTAGAAATCCTCGAAAAAGCTCTTCAAATTAAAGATAAAGAGTATGGTAACGCAAAACGAAATTTGGGTCAAATATTAGTTCATGAATTTGGATTTGATCACGATGTTGTTTTTAGAGAAATTGCTATACTTTATGCATTTAAGGAAATAATATTTAATCCGCTTGAATATTCTGAAATCCATATTGCAGAAATGCAAAAGATTTTGGAAGAAGCCGGTGAAGATGTTAAAGAACAACTTTTAGCTCATAAAGTTTTACCTTATAAATTCGATGACAGAATCAGAGATAAACTAATTCTTGCCGCAATTGATCCTACTGACAGATCGCTTACAAAAATTGCATATAATCTTAAAGCAAAAAAATATGAGCTGAATTTCATAAAAAAGAAAGATTATGAAAAATTAGCCGATTTATTAGTTCCGCAAGAAAATGAATTTCTTCAAATGGTTGAAGCTTCAGATGAAATTATGCAGGTGGATGTTGATGAAAGTTCAGTTTCGGAAGAACAACTCGATTCTGAAATCAACAAAAGTGCATTAGTAAATTTAGTTGAAGCTGCGTTGGTTGAAGGAGTTAGAAGAGGTGTAAGTGATATTCATATTTTTCCCAAAAGCGGAAAAAAGACAGAAATTCATTTTAGAACTGACGGGAAATTACAACTTTGGTACACACAAGATAATACTTTACCGGAAGCCGTAATGGCGGTAGTTAAAGATAGAGCAAAAGGTCTCGATAGATTTGAACGAGAAAGAGCTCAAGATGGATTTATTCAAAGACAAATTGATAATGTTGTAATTAGATATAGAGTTTCAGTTCTGCCAATGGTTGGAACAGAACTTAAAAGTAAATTCGAAAGTATTGTAATAAGAATTTTGGATGACAGAAACGTTGTAAAAGATTTAAGTAAACTTGGATTAGTAAATTATGCAAAAAAAGCTTTTGAAAAAGCAATCAAACAACCCCAGGGAATGGTAATTTTAACTGGACCAACGGGAAGTGGAAAAAGTACAACTCTTATTGCCGCATTATACCAAGTTATAAATCCAACCGTAAATGTTTTAACAGTTGAAGATCCGGTTGAATATGTTATTGAAGGTGCTCGCCAATTAAAAATTGGCCACAAAATGAATTTTGAACAAGCCATAAGAGCAATACTTAGACATGATCCCGATATTGTACTTGTTGGTGAAATGAGAGATAAAGAGACTGCAGAAACTGCAATTAAGCTTGCAAATACCGGTCACTTGACTTTTTCAACTTTACATACAAACGATGCGCCAAGTGCAGTTGCGAGATTATTTAAAATGGGTGTTGAACCTTTTTTAATTGCCTACGCAATAAATATTATTGTGGCGCAAAGATTAATTAGAAAACTCTGCGAACATTGTAAGCGTAAAGTTACAGAATTTGATAGCGCACATATGGAAGCACATGGATTAAATGTTGAAGAATGGAAAAACTATGAAATTTTTGAAGCAGTCGGTTGTGAAAAATGTAATAAATCTGGTTTTAAGGGAAGATTGGCAATACATGAAGCTCTTTATTTTACTAAGGAAATTAGAGAAATAATTGTAAGGTCTGGAAACGAAGTTGATGAAGAAGCAATAAGAATTCAAGCAAGGAAAGATGGTACTTTTAATTTAAGAGAAAATGGATTTGAGAAAGTAAAATTAGGATTAACATCCATTACAGAAGTAATTGCTGCAACAATGGAAGAATAATCTTATAAAAAATATATGATAAATCACGCATTAGAAATATTATCAAAATTCGCTAAGTCAATTCCAGATGCATACATCGGACTTGATCGAACCAATTATATTATTGAGAAATCTCAAGAACTAAGTATTAAAGATAAAGATCTTCTCATTAAGCTTATCAATCATATTTTAACTGTTATGGTAGATAGAGGAGCTTCTGATATAGAAATTGGCGGACCCGGATCCGGAAATTATGTTTGGTTTAGAATTCAAGGAATAAAGCAAAGAATTAAAGACTTGCCAAATCTAAAAATTGATGAAGCAACTTTATTAATTGCAGCTTTCCTAAACAAAAATCAGCACCGTCATTTAATGGTAGATAGAAATCTGGATTTCAGTTATTCGTTCCGCTATATAAAAGAAAATGTTAATGTAAGATTTAGAGCTGATGCATATTATGATTTAGACAATTTAACTTTAAACATGAGATCTATCTCAAGTAAACTTAGATCAATCCAAAGTTATGAATTTCATCCTTTTGCCATGCAGGCAATGAGTATCAACTATATAAAATTTGGACTTTCACTCATTACTGGAATTACAGGTTCGGGAAAATCAACAACTCTTGATGCACTAATTGATATGCACAATCAAGGCACACCTTGCCAAATTATTACAATTGCCTCTCCAATAGAATTTGTGCATGCTTCAAATCAATGTATTATAAAACACAGAGAAGTTGGAAGAGATGTTTTGTCATTTAAAGATGGGGTAACTCAAGCATTAAGACAAGATCCGGATATAATAATAATAGGTGAAATGAGAGATCCTGATACAATATTAGCTGCTTTGGAAGTTGCTGATACCGGTCATAAAGTATTTTCAACTTTACATACTTCATCTGCAATTGAATCAATAGATAGAATTATTGCAGAAGTAAATCCTGTTGAGCAGGAAAGAGTAAGAATGAGACTTGCTGATGTTTTGGTATCTGTAATATCTCAAAAATTAATTCCGGGTTTAGATGGAAAATTAGTTTTAGCAAAAGAAATATTAATTGTAACACCAAGTGTAAAAGCAGCTATCAAAAATAATAATACAAGTGAAATTTATATGATGATGAACCAAGGGGGAAACCTTGGAATGATTACAATGGAACAAGATTTAATGCGATTATATCAGCAGAGAAAAATATCCAAAGAAAATATGATAGCTTTTTCAAACAACAAAACAAGAATGCAACAATTATTTAAAGCGGTATAAATTATGAAACCAATTGTATGTGTCTCGTCAGAGGGAAATGATACCAAGATTGTGGTTCTTTCTAAAGAAAAAGATAAAATAAAAGTAAAAAAAACTTTTTCTATGATTATGTCCGGCGGACATGATTTCAAAGATCCAATGGGAAATAATTCGGAAATTCAATTTCTAAAAAATAGCGACTCTGATATTTCGTTTGACAGCATAAATGAAAGCGGCGGTAAGCTTGCTACTGTTGATAAAAACGACGTAAGTTTTGTTGCTAATTATTTTGGTTCTGATGAACTTAAAAATGCGGATTTTATTTCCGTAGTAACAGATCCAATTGTTAATCATCATATTTTTACCGGAAATATTTCAAACAATAAACAAAAAACTTTAAACGCAATTATTGGTGATATAGCAAAACAAAAAAATATTACTGTTGCGCCGGATTCCATTGATTATATTAAAATTGATGAAAAGACATTACACAGTGTATTTTTAAGGGAGGATAATCCAAGCGTAAATTTTATTAACGCATGGGCTGCTCATAACGGAAGAAGATATTACAAAATTTCTACCATTAAAAATTCAGAAACCGCGCTTGCAAATTATGTTATCAAAATAAATAAATTTTTTGATGAAGATTTTACTCTAATTATAAATACCGGACACGAATCAAGTAAGTTAATTTTCTTAAAAGGAAGTAAACTTTTACATATTGGTTCATCATTAGATATTGGTACTCAAAACATTCATACTTATGATGTTTATTTCTCAAAAATTCTTCTCGAAATGGAGAATGGCGGAATACCAAGATTAGATAATGTAATTCTCTGCGGTGAAGACAAATCAGAAAACTTAGTTCTTTCATTCTACGGAACTTTTCCGGAAGCAAATGTTACGGAACTAAAATTCGATAATATGGATACTTCTTCATTAAATGAAGAACAAATTGAAAATTTAGCTGCATTTGCGTTCCCATTGGCTGCCGGTATAGAATTTTTTGAATCAAAAGGAAATAAACACGTTGGAATTAATTTCCTTCCAAAATATATTGTCGAAAACCAGAAAGCAATTCAGTTTGGCTGGCACGCATTACTTGTGTTCCCATTATTATTTGCGGCAACTTTCTTTTTCACATTTCAAATACTTGAGAATAATAAAAAAATTGCCGAACAAAGAATGGAAATAGAAAGATTAAAATTACTTAAAGCACAAAATGAATTGATTATTGCCGAGATGGATCAATTAACTACTAAAATTAGTAAATTCGATGAAACACAAGCCATATTGGATTCAGCAACTGCCGGTACGGAAATTTGGGGAAATATGTTAACTAATGTTTCCGACTTTATGGAAAGACGAAGAAATTTTTGGATTGCCGGACTTGAAACAAATGTTGACCAAACTGTTGCCGTAAAAGGTTATACATTAAATAGAAATGTGCTAACAGAGTTTGCAGATGCTAATAATTCATCTTTGTTAAACACGGTAACATTTGAACCTTTGAGAGAAACAAAATCATACTCTTACTCATTAAAATTTAATATCAAAAGTAACGGAGCAGAAAAAAATGAACCGTAAAACATTTAGCACACTATTGCTTGTGGCAATTTTTGCAATAATTGCAATTACCGGCAGTGCATATACATATTACTTTCAGGGTAATGACATTGACGAAAACGAAAAGCAATTAAAAGAATTGAAAATCAATGCACAAAATACTGAAGAATTAGAAATGCAGCTTGCCGATTTGAAATTAAAGATTGAAGAAATGGATTCAATTTTATCTTTAAGAAAATATGTTATTCCAACAAAAATTTCTCAGTCAAGTTTCTTTCAATTTGTAAATGATGTTAGCGCCGGCTTTGCAGAAAATTCACATGTAAATGTTGAATATGTTACATCGGGAGAACAGGGCAGTTTTTCAACTCACAATTATGTTTTAAAAGGAACAGCAGAGTTTAATGATTTATTTAAACTAATTTATTCGGTTGAGCAAAGTAAAGAACTTAAAAAAATAACAAAAGGAAATTTGACAAATTTTGTTGAAGTTGACGATGAAGGAATGCCGCATTATTTAGTTTCATATACTTTAGAAGCAATGGTTTATTATTCAGATAACGATATGTTTGCTTCTGCAAATTATGCCGAAAACAGACTTGAACCAAATCCATTATACAACATTTTCTATCCATTAATAAGAGAAGAAATTCCGCCAAATTCAGAAGGATTGCTTGATGTTCAAACAGCGCAATTATTAGCGCTAATACCGGATGGAGCATATTTGACGGACGCTTCGGGAACGACACATTTATTATGGGAAGGTGATAAAGTTTATTTAGGATACTTAACAAAGATAGATTATACAACAAACGACGTGAAATTTATTCTTAACAAAGGCGGAGTTATTGAAAATATTACTCTAACTCTCGAACAAAAAGATCAAAAAAAAGACAAAAAAAATACGAGAAAATAAAATGAAAAATCTAATATTATTCGTAACTGTATTTTTAATTTCCTTACCAATTTTTGGTCAAAGAGAATTAGAAAAATCACTAAATGAATTTGTAAATCCGGAAGAATTGGTATCAATTTCTGAATACACACCTTTCGATAAAGCCTTGGAAATATTAAGTCAGATAAGCGAGAGAAAAACCGGCAAGAGAATTACGAGCGCAGCAGAAGTTGTAACACCAATTGGTGTTGAAATAAATAAACTTCCATATATGAAAGCGTTGGTAATTATTGTTCAGTATAACAATCTTGTTTTTGAGGAAAAAGAAAGCGTAATAATTGTTCATAAAAAAAGTGCTGAAGCAAAAAATTTAACAGACGAAACATTTGCAACTTTAGATTCTAGAGAAGTAAGAATTTCCGCAATATTTTTTGAAGCTGATGTAAATGAAATTAAAGAACGAGGAATAAACTGGGAATGGTTATTATCAAGTTCAGGTATTTCACTCGGAACAAAATTGAGATCTTTTTCTGAAACTGTTGAAAATGAAAATTCAACAAGCGCAAGCACAGAAACTCCGCCGGATTACTTAATAAACGGAGTGCACGAATTTACATCTGGAGATTGGAGCGGAACCGTTGAGGGTGTATTTAAATTTTTCGAATCTGAAAATTTAGGTGAAGTTATTGCAAGACCAAAAATTACAGTACGTGATAAAATGAAAGGCAGAATTCAAATTGGTTCTGATATTTCTATTAAACAAAGAGATTTTGCAGGAAATGTTATTGATGCGTTTTTCTCAACAGGTACTATAATTGAGGTAACGCCATATATTTATAATGAAGAAAAACAAGACTATATTTTATTAAAAGTTAGTGCCGAAAGAAGTTCTGCAATCCCAGGAGAAATTACAACAGAAATTAAGAAAACTGTTGTTGCAACGGACTTACTAATGCTTCATGGTGAAGAAAAAGCAATTGGCGGTTTATTTGTAAATGAAGAAGTAAACATTCGTCAAGGTATTCCATTCTTAAAAGATTTACCTTGGTGGGTATTGGGCATAAGATATTTAACCGGTTATGATAAAATAACAGTAAACAAAAAAGAGGTTATCATTGTTTTACAAGTTGAATTAGTGCCGACACTTAAAGATAGAGTTGCACAAAAGAAAGCAAATGAAATTGAAAGAGAAATTATTGAAGATCATGAATACTTAGAGAAATATAAAATAAAAGCTTTTAGAAATGCAGATGACAAGAATGAAAACAAACTCAGTAATTAAGTAGAAAATTTTTAAGAAAATTTTATTTACCCAACTGTGTAAATCATTGTTGGGTAAATTTTTATTTCAAATATTTATGTAATCAAATCAACAAAATGAAGATAAATGCAAAGCTACTATTACTCACATTTACAATTATCACTTTAGTATCCGTTACTTCGGCATTTATTTATCATACGCTCACCAAAGAATTTTTACTAAAGCAGCAATCAAAAAATTTAATTAATTCTGCAAATGATTTTATTTTTACATTTCAGCAAATAGTTGATGACATCGATTCTGATTTTCAAAATAATTACAAAAATGAAAATTTTTCGTTTTCAAGTTCCGAAATTGATTTTATAGTTTCTGCAAATATTGAAGATGAATTATTATCATCAAATTTTAAAATTAAACCCAATGTAAAAATTTATACGGATGTTCATTCACTTAAACAATTCTATGAACTAAACCGAAATCTAATTATTCGTCAGAAAAAAAATAATGAAGGATATATTTATTTCGGCAAAATTATTAACTCAAACTTTCTCACAAATCTCGCGGAAAAAATTCGCTCCGATATTGCGCTTGTTGATAATGGTGTAATTTCGTTATTATCAAATAATACCGATAACGAACAATATCTTCCTTCTTTAAGCAAAGCTGCGCGGGAGTTAAACGGTAAAAGTAATTTTGAACTTTTTGAAGAAGATGTAAATAATGCCGATTTATTTGTTACACATTTTTCTCCGGCTGCGCATAATCATTTTGGAAATAAATTAGACTTTATTGTATTTTCAATTTCCAACGAAGCCTCAACTTTCAGTAATACGATGAATCTTGTAACACTCGTAATTGTGTTATCCGGAATTTCATTAACAATTGTTTTTCTATTTTTATTTACCACAAAATTCAGAAAACAGCTTGAGTACATTTCAAATAGCGTTTCACAAATTGCTAAAGGTAAACTTGATGAAAGAGTTAAAATAATTTTGCAGGATGAAATTGGAAATCTTGGTTCCGCATTTAATAACATGCTTGAGGAAATTAAAAAAAGAGACGATTCTGAAAAAGAATACACAGAATTTATTTCTTTGATAAATAAGAAACCGGCATTAAAAGAAATTGGCGAAGTTACAATTGAGAAAATAATTTTATCAACCGGTGTTGATATTGGCGGAATTTATCTTTTAGAAAATAATTTGCTTATGCCTTTGGCAGTTTACGGGATTCCACATTTAGGTGATAAGGTTATTTACGAATCAAGTTTTTATAAACGCGCGATTGATAATAAAGAAATTATTGAAATAGAATTTGAAAATAATCACCCTATTGTGAGAACCGGTTTAACCGAACTCAAAATAAATTACTTATACATTCTGCCAATTTCTTATAACTATGAAGTTATTGCAATTTTAGAATTGGCTTCAGTAAATAAACCGCAGAATGACGTTAAGCAATATTATGAAAAAATTAAAGATCAATTATCAATTGGAATTGCAAACGGAAAAGCATTCAGCAAACTTCAAAACCTTGTTGATGAATTGCAGCAATTAAATAATGCTTATCAAAAACAAAATATTGAGATAACTGAAAAAAATATTGAATTATTGGAACTTCATGATAAACTAAAAAAAGGTGCTGAAGAATTAGAAATCCAAAAGGAAAAAGCTGTTGAATCTGCAAAACTAAAATCTCAATTTTTAGCAAACATGTCGCATGAATTAAGAACTCCGCAAAATTCAATTTTGGGTTTAACGGAATTAATTTTGAAAGATACAAATACTGATTCCAAAACAAAGGAAAGATTAAATGTAGTTTTGCGAAATGGTAAAAAACTTTTAAATCTTATTGAAAACATTCTTGAATTTTCAAAATTAGAATCCGGCAATATTGTATTAACCGAATCGGAAATTTTATTGAGTGATTTTATAAATGAAGTAAAAAGTTTTATCTCGCCGATTTTCTTAGAAAGAGAAATTTCATTTAACATAACAATTCCAAATGATTATGATTATTTGATAAAATCTGATATCAAAAAAATTGAACAAATAATTTATAACCTTGTTGGAAACGCTGCTAAATTTACAAAAGAGGGATTTGTAAATTTAAAATTACATGTAAATAACAATGAATTAATTATTGAAGTTGAAGACAGCGGTCCGGGAATTTCTGACGAAGATAAAAAAATAATCTTTGAGGAATTTAGACAAGCCGATGCAAGTTTAAATAGAAAATTCAGCGGTACAGGTTTGGGTTTAGCAATTTGTAAAAAATATACAAATCTTTTGCGCGGAGAAATTAATGTAATTTCAGAACTTGCAAAAGGTTCTAAATTTATTGTGCGAATTCCAAATACAATAAAAGACAAAGTAAAAAATCATGTTGTAAATTTTGAGAACACTCAGCAAAAAATATTTAAAGCTGTAATAATTTCTGACGGCGAAGATTCAATAAAATTAATTGGCGATTATCTAAAATCAAATAATGTTCAAGTAGAAATTCCGAATGTTAATGAATTTAATATTATTACAATTGAAGAAAGCTTTCCGGATGTAATAATTCTTGATGTATTATTGAAAAATAGAAATGGCTGGCAACTTTTACAAAAATTAAAAGAAAATAATTTCACTTCAAATATTCCTATAGTTTTAATTAACATGGATGAAGAAGCAAATTGCGGACTTGGATTTAATATTTATGATTTTGCAGTTAAAGATTTAACAAGACTAAATGTTATAAATGTTATTGAAAACATTGAGAAAAAACAAAGTATAAAGTTCAGAAAAATTTTGTTTGTTACGGATGAACAAAAATATAGCAAACTTGAAGAAGAATTAATTCACGATGAATTGAAAACTTATCAAACGTCAGATCATCACTCAATATGCGAAAATATTAAAAAGATTGAACCCGATTTAATTATAATTGATCAATTCAATAAAAATTTTGATTCATTCATTTTATTAAATGAAATTCAAGAAGATATTTATTCGAAAAATATTCCCGTTGTTTCGTTCATTCAAAATTTAAATGATGAAAAAGAAATTCAAGAAACAAATAATAAAATATTTGAAACAACATTAATTGCTCAACATCATCCTTTAGATGTTTTAAAAATTATTAAAGATAGAATTGAACTAATTGACGCTTCGGTTTTTAAATCAATTCAAAATGAGAATATTGAAACATCCGTAAATATTGGTAGAACTTTTGTTCAGAAAAATTATTCAGACTCCTACAATATTCTTGTTGTTGATGATGACAAAGATGCAAGATTTACAATTGGCGAGATTATAAAATCATTAGGTTACAACCCAATTTTTGCAGAAGATGGATTTGAATGTTTGGAAATTCTGAAAAACGAAAAACCGGATATTGTTTTACTGGATATTATGATGCCCAAAATGGATGGGTTTCAAACAATTAAAAAAATTAGAAATAATCCGGAAACTAAAACACTTAGAGTATTTGCGTTAACAGCTTATGCAATGCTTTCAGATAGAGAAATAATTGAAAAGAATGGTTTTAACGGATTATTCACAAAGCCAGTAAATACCGGACAATTAGAAAAAAGATTAAAAAATATTTTCAAATTAATTGCATGACAAAAATATTTAAAATACTTGTCGTTGATGACCAGCCGGATAATGTTTTTCTTCTTGAAGATAGATTGAATAAAGAAGGATTTAATGTCAGCAGAGCTTACGATGGAAAATCAGCAATAAAAAAGGCTGAGCTTGAGAAACCGGATTTAATTTTGTTAGATGTAATGATGCCTGATATCGACGGATTTGAAGTCTGCAAATCATTAAAGCTAAACCAGCACACAAATTCAATTCCGGTAATATTAGTAACTGCGTTAAATTCATCTTCGGATATTGAAAAGGGATTTGAGGTTGGAGCTTTTGATTATATAAAAAAACCGTTTAATAGAACTGAACTTTTGGCAAGAGTAAAAGCAGCATTAAGATTTAACGAAACAAATAAATTATATATTGAATTAGAAAAAATTAATACCTTTTCAACAACGGTAAAAAAAACAAACCATGAAATTAAACAGCCGCTTACTTTAATTAATTTATCTGTTACCGCACTAAAACGTGAAATTGAATCCGAAACATTTAATAAAAATTCTGCAATAAAAAGAGTTGAGTTTATTGAAAATGCGGTTAAAGATATTTTACATTTTATGGGAACAATGTTAAAAATTAAAGAGCCGGAAGTAAAAGAGTATTTAGATAATTTGAAGGCGAATCAATTTAAAATTGGTGAAGAAGAAATTGTAGAATCAGAGAAGTCTTTCTAAAATACTCTGCACTGTTTCAAAACTATATGGCTTTAATAAAACTTCGGAAATCTTAATTTCTTCCTTAAAATTTTCTACATCTGAACCGGAAGTTAAAACAATTGGAATATCTAAAAATTTAAGTTTAATATTTTTGATGCATTCTATTCCATCCATAATTGGCATATATCTATCTATAATTATTAAATCCGGTTTCTGATTATTTAATAAATCTAAAACTTCTAAACCATTTGCCGCTGAATAAGTTTTAATATTTAGCGAAGTTAATAAATCCTTTAAAACTTCCAACTGGAATGGATCATCTTCACCAATAATAATTTTTTTGTTGATAAATGATTTTGAAAATTTTTCAGTTTTGTGTGTTGGGAAAACAATTCTAAATAAAGTTCCT
The DNA here is from genome assembly GCA_016708125.1 of Ignavibacteriota bacterium. Lineage (NCBI taxonomy): Bacteria > Pseudomonadati > Ignavibacteriota > Ignavibacteriota bacterium. The sequence goes on from JADJGF010000001.1 coordinate 2,053,877, forward strand.
TTACCTAATTGGGATTTTACGGAAATGTTTCCGGAAAGCTCATCAACCAATTCCTTAACAATTGATAATCCTAAACCGTGTTCAATCTTATCAGATTTTTTTGATGAGAATCCAACATCAAAAATATATTTTAAATCTTCGGAATTAATTCCCGGACCATTATCGCTAATTATTAATTCAATTTGATTTTTGTAATAATCATTTAATGAAATAGTAATTTTTGCTTCACTATCTGCTTCTATGGAATTTTTAATTATATTCAAAATTATCCGACTTATATTCATATAATTAGCAAGAATAAAATCATACTTGCAATTATGAATAAATTGAATTGACTCTTGTTTTACATCAATGTTGAAAAGCTGAATCGAATCATTTATAACTTTTGATAAACTTATTTTTTCTTTAAAATTATTTTGAGAATTTGAAATTTCAGAAACCAAATCAGAAGCGAGCAGAGTATTTTTTTTAATAATATTTAGGAGTTGAGCAGCTCGATCTTTAGAACTAAAATTTTCATTAATTAGTTCAACGGAGTTCAAAATGTTGTTTAAAAGATTATTAAGATCGTGCTTAATTTTTTGCAGTTCACTTTTAGATTTGTTGTTGGAAAAATTAGAATCTAAAATATAGCGGTTGCTGCCATTCATTTATTTTAAACTATATTTTTTAATTTTTGAATAAAGAGTTTTCTGACTAATTCCCAGCATACGCGCTGTATTTTCTCTATTCCAACTATTTAGTTTTAATGCTTTTTGAATATGGAATTTTTCAACATCTTCTAAATTTAGTAATGCACTGTCATTTTCTTCTTCTAAAATTGGCTTTGAGTAAAACGTTGGCAAGTTCAAATCTTTTGCTTCTATTGTGCTTCCTTCGGCAAAAATAATTGATCTCTCAATCATATGTTCAAGTTCCCGCACATTTCCTGGGAACTCATAATTTTGAAGTGCAAACTTTGCTTCGTTAGAAAGAATTTTGGGTGAATTTATTGAACATTTTTTCTTCAAAAAATATTCTGAAAGTAAAAGAATATCATTTTCTCTTTCAACCAAAGGTGGAATTGTTAAAGTAATTACATTTAATCGGAAAAGTAAATCTCTTCTAAATTTTTTCTCTTCTGCAAATTCCATTAAATTTCTGTTTGTTGCTGCAATAATTCTAATGTTGGAAGAATGATTTGTAACTCCTCCAATTCTTCTGAATTCTCCGTTTTCTAAAAATCTTAAAATTTTTGGCTGAAGTGTTAAACTCAACTCGCCGATTTCATCTAAAAAAAGAGTTCCGCCGTCAGCAATTTCTACCAATCCCGGTTTTGAAGTTTTTGCATCGGTAAAAGCTCCCTTTTCATATCCAAAAAGTTCACTTTCCATTAATTGATCTGGAAGCGAAGCGCAATTTATTGCAACTAACGGTTTCTGATTTCGTAAAGAATTTTGATGAATAAACTCGGCGAAAATTTCTTTTCCCGTTCCGGTTTCACCTTCGAGCAAAATATTTGAATCGGAAAGTGCTGCTCTTTCGGCTAAATAAATTACTTCTTTAATGCTTTTGCTGTTTCCAATAATATTTATATTACTATATTTTTCAACTTTACTAACAAGAATTGTATTTTTTTCAAGAAGTTCGCGGTGTTTTAATGCCCGTTCAATTGTAATTAATAATTGCTGAAAATCGTAAGGTTTGTTGAGAAAATCAAAAGCGCCGAGTTTCATACATTCAATTGCTGTGCGCATATCAGATTGTGCGGTAAGAACAATAATTTGAAGACGAGGTTTATTTTCATTTGCAAACTTTAGAACTTTTTCGCCGGAAATATATTGCATTTCCAAATCGAGTAGAAGAATATCATAATCCTTTTCTTTCAGTTTTTCAATTGCATATTTTCCATCATAAACAATATCAACAGAAAAATTTTGGTTTATCAACTCCTCTTTAAGCAGATAGCATAAGGTTTCGTCATCATCAGCAATTAAAATTTTATTGTTTTTATTCATTTTATAAAGTTTAAAAAAGTAGAAAGCTGTCTATTAATTTAATGGAAATTTTGAAGCTGTAAAGTCTTTTCTTTTTAATTAAATAATTGTTATAATATTGTCGAAACCAAATAGGAAAATTTTACCGATTATTTTTGAACTCGCTTGCAGTTGGCAAGTTTATTTCAAAATCTCACATTTTAGATGTTGAAACAAGTTCAACATGACATTAGTCTTAATTTTTCAGTGGTTTTTTTATAAAAATTTCGAAAATAATTGGAAATAAATAGGAAATATTGGTAAATTTGCTGTCTTGAAATTTGGGCGCGTAGCTCAGTGGTAGAGCATCTGCCTTTTAAGCAGAGGGTCGGTGGTTCGAGACCACCCGCGCTCACTCCCCTAAACCCTTATGAGATAATATCTTATGAGGGTTTTGTTTTTTAAAGAATTTGAATCGTAGTAGAAATAGTAGTAGTTTCAAATAAAAACTTAATAAATGATTATTTAATCACGCTATGTTTTTTATTTTAAGAATCTCTAAACTTGCCAATTTGACTGATAATAACCACATTGAAAATATCTCATTTATAATTGCAAAATTGCAAATCTGAAATGTTAATTTTGCTTTCTTTGCTTCTTCTTCGGTTTTTCTTTTGTGAATAATTCTGCGGTATATTTTTCGTAAAGGGAAAATAGAAATTCCATTCTTTTTGCTTCTGTTGTAAATGGCTGAGTTCTGTATGCCGAATCTACTGCTTTATCAAGTCGGTTGTGAGCTTTAACCAAAGTTGGCGGCATTGTTAAAGGATCGTATAAATCTGCGAGTGAACTATTTGGAAATTCTAATCTTGTATCTAAAACTTTTTGTGCGGCTTCTTCTATTTCTTTTATTTGTTTTTCTGTCGGATTTTCCGGCCATGGGAAATTGTTGTAAACAATATCTTTAGAATATCTATAGTCGCTTTTCAATCTCCCACATACATATTTTACCCAAGCCATGTGCATCTTAGACATTAATATTCCAAAATGATATTGATTACCATTTGGAATAGCCATACAAGTATCACTTACAATAGAGTTTTTATCAAAAAAGCCGAATGGAATATATGGTCTATTTTCAGAAGAAACTCGTGGCACAACAATGAAAGTTTCAGGTCGATTTCTATCACGAAAAAGAGTTGGTGTTGACGCAAATTTCTGTGTAGAGGGAGCAACACTATCAAGCCGAAACTTTTTAACTAACTCAGCTCTTTTTAGTACTTCAGGCATTTGTTTTAATTCGTTTGGTTTAACATCCGTAAGCCATAAGCACCAACGATTTTTGCCATTTAAGAACTCATAAGCAGATATTAGAGGAAGAATAAATTTGTCAGCATTTGGTTCTTTAATAAGAAATTCACTTTTTTCTTCATCTGATAATATTAAATTTCCACCATCTAACGGCATATTGCCAAAACTCATTTTAGGCACATTACATAGTGGTGTAGATCGTTTATGTATTACCATATTATTTGCATCAACCAAATATGGATTGATATTTTTTACTTCAATCTTTAGTGCCTCGCCTTTAATATCTTCATATTCAAATAAATATTTTTTATTTGTATCAAAATTCGCAAAACCGATAATAACACAATAAACTGCAGCATTGCCTCTCGCCTCATTATTCCATTTAAAAGTTCTGTGTGCAAAATGTATTTTAATATTATAATGATGAAAAAGAATATTCCACAAAATTCCAACTTGTTCACCTTGTGTTATTGAATTAGTTGAAACAAATGCCACTTTAATTTTCGTTTTATTTACAAATTTTGCTGCTTTAGAATACCACGCTGATACATAATCAAGTACACCCGAACCTTTAAATTTCTCAAATTCTTCAACAACTTCATTTCTTTGGGAAACTGACATAATTTTTGAACCAACAAACGGCGGATTTCCCAAAATGTAAGAAAGTTCTGTTTTAGGTATTATTTCTTCCCAATTAATTCTTAGTGCATTTCCGTTAATAATTGTTGCAGATTTTTTTAACGGAAGTCTAACAAAATATTGACCAAACTCATTACTAATTGCCATGTTCATTTGGTGATCAATAAGCCACATTGCAACTTCCGCAATTCTTGCCGGAAATTCTTCATACTCAATTCCGTACATCATATCAACATCAAGAAAAACCAATTCGCTTACATTTAAAAATCCTTGTCCTACTTTATCTTTGTATAATTGCCGCAGAATTTCAATTTCCAAAAGTCTTAATTCTCTGTAAGTAACAACAAGAAAATTACCGCAACCGCAAGCGGGATCGAGGAAACGCAGTTTGCTTAACTTTTCATGAAATGCAATTAATTTATTCTTATTGTGTTTTACTGTTTCAAAATCCGCCCAAAGTTCATCAAGAAAAAGCGGCTTAATAAGTTTTAGAATATTTTTTTCACTTGTATAATGTGCGCCAAGATTTCTTCTTTCAATAGGATTTTTTACACTTTGAAACATTGAACCAAAAATTGCGGGTGAAATTTTTCCCCAATCCAATTGACAAGAATCAAGCAATAATTTTCTCATACTGCTATCAAATGCTGCGGGCGGAAGAAACTCTTCGAAAAGTTTTCCGTTTACATACGGGAATGCGTTTAATTGTTCATCAAGATTTTTTAATCTTTTTTCACGCGGAGTATTTAGCACATAAAAAAGTTCGCTTAATCTTGAACCAAGTTCGCTTCCGTCTTCATCGGTTCGTTGAGTTAGAAAATCATAAAAAATATCTTTATCGAAAATTGTAGCATCATCTGCAAATAAGCAAAATAAAAGTCTAACAAGATAAACTTCAAGCGGATGACCTTCATAACCGACTTCTTTTAATTTATCATGAAGTTTTCCCATAATTTCGGCGGCTAAAATATTTACGGGATCTTGTTCTTTGTAAGTATTTTTTTGGTATCCGGCAATAAATCCAAAGTGTTGAACATTATTTAGAAATTCGGAAATTTTGAATTCTATTTTGTTATTTTCAACTAAATTATGCAGACGAAAAGTTTCAAAATCGGAAATGAGAATATAATCGGGAATTTCATGTTCTTTAAGTGCTTCGGTGTATTCTTTAGCTTGTGTAAAAGCTTTGTCAAGGTCTTTGCCGCGGCTTTTCATTTCAACAAGAAGAGTTCCTTTCCAGAGCAAATCAATGTAGCCATCGTGATCATCAAGCTTTTTTACTCTTTCTTCAAAAGTGGCAACTTTTTTTCTTGAAATTCCAAACACATTAAAGAAAGCATCAAGGAAAGATTTTGCATCGGCATCTTCGTTAAAAGTTCCGTTCCACTCTTGAGAAAATTTTAACGCACGGTCTTTTATTTCATTCCAGCTTAAAGGCATTTAAAACTCTTCAAAAATTTAAGTATTAAGTTAACAGAATTGAATGATTTTTTCATTATGAAAAATGAGTTTTGCATTGCAGAAAACACTAAGCAAGAAATAATAAGAAAAATCTTGTATGTCGGCGATTTAAACAAATACGCTTCGACATGAGAATCTCAGTAGTTATAAATATTCAGATAGGCGAGGTAATTGAAATTAAATTCAATACCATATGCGTAGAAATTTAGAAATTATTACACTATAAAAAACAGCCCAATTGGCAAAAAACAAATTTATAAGAAATTTTACAATTTAATAGGTAATAAAATTATTGACGAAAAGTATTCAACAGATTTCTAAAATAGTGAAAAAGGCATTTTAAAAATAGCTTCAGATTTAAGAGCTTTTTCAAGATTTAATAATATTCAACTGAATTTTATCGTTGATATTCATATTATAATTAATAATTGAAAATATTTTCAGTATTTTAATCATGAGCAAAAATTTACTAAAGACATTGCAAATAATCACGATAGTTTTATTGACTTTATTGTAATACGTTCTAATAAAGAATTGGATTATTGTGCTAAAGAAAATAAATATATTGATTATTGATGATTCTAGTAATCTTATATTTGCATATTTAAGTGTATTAAAGAATCAGAGTTTTATCGTTAATCATAAACAAGTTTTAAGTTTAATAGATTTTGAAGTAGAACTTGAAAATAATAATTGGGATGTTATATTTTCCGAAATAAAATTACCAGAAATATCTGCCTTAAACGCTCTCAAAATTTTAAGAAAAAAAAACCTTAAAATTCCTTTAATCGTAATTACCACAAGGACAAGTGAAAAACTAATTATTGAACATATAAAGAATGGCGCTGCAAATTATATATTTAAAAAAAATATTAAAACTCTAGGTCATGTAATTTTAGAGGCAATTGAAGAAAACAGAAATGAATTAGTAACAAATGTTCAAAATTATACAAAAAAAAACGTTTCCTATATTGATAATATCAAAAAAATAAAAGATGATCCTATATCTATTAAAAGTACTGAGGCAGAACAATTTATCACTCAAAACGAGTTTAAAAATCTATCGGATTCATCACCTGGTTTAATGGGTACTTTTTATCAGAGACCGAATGGTTCAATATGCATGCCCTTCGCTTCAAAACAAATCGAATATCTATATGGATTAACTCCAGAAGAAGTAAAAGAAGATGCATCAAAACTTCTTGCAAGAAATCATCCGGATGATATTGAAAGAGTAAAAAAAACTATCGCAGAATCAGCAGAAAATTTAACCCCATGGCATTGTGAATTCCGTGTAATACACCCATCGCGCGGTGTGATCTGGTTAGAAGGATCAACAAATCCCAAACCGCATCCTGATGGTGGGGTAATTTGGTATGGTTTCATACATGATATTACAAAACGAAAAATAATTGAAGAACAATTAAAAATTAAAGAAAGGCATTCACAATCACTTTTAAGACTATCAAAACATTTTGAAGTAGCCCAGACATACGAAGAAATTTTAGAATTTGCATATACTGAAATAAAGGAAATTATTGGGTATAAAAATTTGTGGGTTTACTTATTTAATTCAGATAAAACAAAAGCAAGAGTTATTGCAGTAAAAGGGCCAATTTCCTTTAAAATATTTGATGATATAAAAGTTGCTGAACTTAATATTCATGGTGATAGAATGTTAGAAGAAATTGCGACTTCTTATCAACCTGTAATTATTGAAGAAGCAATTAATGATAATAGAACTAATAAAGATATTGTAAAATATCTGGGAAATAGGAGCATTATAAATATTCCTATTACTATTTCTGAAAAAATTTTGGGTAGTGTGGGATTAGGGACATTCAATGAAGAAGGTATTAAAATTCCTTCTAATATTGAGTTAGATTTTTTAAAATCTCTATCAAGCCAATTAGCAGCAACAATTTCGAAAATTAATATGGAGCTGGAGCGCGATAAAGTTGAAATAGAACTGCGTGAAAGTGAAAAACGATATAGGCTAATCACAGAAAATACTGCTGATACTATTGCAGTATTTGATCTTAATTTTAAACCAATTTATGTAAGTCCTTCCGTAAAAAAATTAAGAGGATTTACAGTTGAAGAAACACTTGGACAGACTATTGATCAAATATTAACACCAAAATCTCTGGAAATAGTTTCAAATGAACTAAAAAATCAGTTTAAACAAGAGTTAAATAATGAAAAAGATATTGAAAGAAATGTTCTACTTGAGTTAGAAGAATATTGCAAAGATGGAAGCTTAATTCAAGTTGAAACTTCTGCATCATTTATTCGGGATATAAATAAAATTCCTATAAGTATTTTAACTTTAACAAGAGATATAACCGAAAGGAAACTTAATGAACAAAAATTAATTCAAAGTGAATTAAAGTATCGTGAACTAACAGAAAATTCCCCTTATAATATTATGTTGTATGATTCAGATCGAAAGTTTCTTTATGCCAATCGAAATTCATATTTTGAATTAGGTTTAAATTTGTCCGAACTGCTTGGTAAAAAAATAAACGTGAATGAAAATTTCACGCCTTCAAAAATTTATGTAAATAAAATAGAAAGTGTTCTTAATTCAGGTATTCCGGAAGAATTTGAATTATTGATTCCAGACAAAAATAACCAGCTACGTAATCACAACATTAAATTGACTCCAGAGCATGATAATAGTGGAAAAGTTATTGGAGTTATAGCCTTTGGGACAGATGTAACTGATGAAAAAGTATATAAAGCAGAATTAGAAGAAAGTAAACGTAAATTTCAAAATATAATTGAACTATCACCTGTTGGAATTTATCAATCATCTCCTGAAGGTAAGTTCCTTCTCGCAAATAATAGGCTTGTGCAAATTTTAGGATACGATTCCATAGAAGAGTTACTTCAGTTAGAATTAGAAAAAGATATTTATTTTGATTCAAGTAGCAGATCAACTTTAATAAACCAAATAATTTCCGGTTCAGAAAGTCGAGACTATGAACTTAAGTGGAAAAAGAAAAATGGTTCAACAATATGGATTACAAATTCAGTACGAGTTGAGAAAGATGAAAATGGAAACATTTTGTACTTTGAAGGATTTGTAAAAGATATTGATGCTCAAAAAAAATCTGAAATGGAACTTCTTAAGTTATATACTGCCGTAGAACAAAGTTCCGCAACAATTGTGATTACTGACCTTGAAGGTAATATTGAATATGCAAATCCGAAATTTAAGACATTGACTGGATTTGATTTAAATGAAGCAAAGGGAAAAAACCCAAGAATTATTAGCTCTGGGAAACATTCTAAAGAATTTTATAAAAATATGTGGGATACAATAACATCAGGTAAAGACTGGCTTGGAGAAATTGAAAATAGAAAGAAGAATGGTGAATTATTTTGGGAAAGTGCTGTTATTTCTCCTATAAAAAATTCTAATAATCAAATAACTCATTTCGTAGCAATAAAAGAAGACATCACTGAAAAGAAGAGAATTATGCAAGAGTTAGTTGATGCAAAAGAAAAAGCTGAAGAAATGAATAGAGTTAAATCAATATTTTTTGCAAATATGAGTCATGAATTACGTACGCCTTTTGTTGGAATTATGGGATATGCTGATTTGTTATCTCAATCTTTATCTGATCATGAAGAAAAGGAAATGGCAATTGGGTTATTAAATACAGCAAAGAGAATGAGAGACACATTAACTAAAATACTAAATTTATCTAAGTTGGAGTTTAACGAAATTGAATATCGTCCTAATAGATTTGACATTACTGTAATACTAAATACCATACTTAAAGAATTTTATATTACAGCACAGAAGAAAAATATTATTTTAAGAATTGTCAAAGATTTTGAATCGTTGGAAATAAATACTGATGAATCACTACTTTTTGAAATTTTAAGTAACTTAGTTAGTAATGCTGTTATTTATACAGAAAAAGGTGAAATCATTATATCTGCAAGTATTATAATGAAAGAAAATAAAGATGTTTTATTACTTAAAGTGGAAGATTCAGGAATTGGAATTCCTAAGGAAAAACAAGAAATAATTTGGCAAGAATTTAGGCAAGTAAGCGAAGGAACAACCCGCAATTATCAGGGGACAGGACTTGGTCTATCCATTGCAAAGAAGTACATTAAATTAATTGGTGCTAAAATTTATTTGGAAAGTGAAATTAATAAAGGGACAACGTTTTTTATTGAATTACCAATTTCATAAAATCTAAATATTATTTAGATTATTTTATTACTAACTTAATTGAGAATACTTTTAACTTATTTTTTTTTAATTAAAATCTTATATAGGGGGTTCTTTGCCAACCTTGGGGGAAGGTTGGTTTTTTTATAATGGAATATCTAACTTTTTAGTACAATCAAAAAATAAAATGTTGATGTGCTAATGAAAGTAGTTTTGGATCTTCAATTTTATTTTTGTTCTTAAAAATTATTGCCCAAATAATGTAACACTCTTTTTCGGTAATCATAAAATTTCCGGAATTATATCTGTTGATTAGCTTTTCAGAGACACTCGCCTGTATTTCAGCTAAATTGAATTTATTATTTTTTATGCACTCAATTGCTGTTTTAATTATATCTTCCATCGGTTTAAGTTCATTGGACATTTTATCCATGTCAATTTCAAAAGGAACAATTTTATAATTCTGATCGTTTGAATAAATATTTTCTAATAATCTAACGGCACTTTCCATAGAAATCGGCGCGGTTACAAAATTGCCGGTTTTGATATTTTTTACCCTAAATTTCATCCTTCCCCCCTATGAAATGATGATGTTTTAAGTCATGCTAAAATGATAGGTTTTTTATAAAAGCAATCCTTCCAAGTTTTTGCAACAATATTTTGCTCTTTATATAATTTAACAATTTTTTTTTGTTTAAAACAGATCAACTTTTTAATTCAATAAACGAGCAACAAAATTGAGGACATAATTTTTGTAAATAGTTAATTTGATCAAGATGATATACAAACTGATTTATTCAATAACTGAATTAGATAAAAGTCATTGACCATAAGCCCCATCAACAAGCGTATTTCTAAGTAACCCGTTATTCTTCATTTGAGACTCTTTCTTATTTTCGATGCGAACCACCCCCATATTCAAATTTGGACTGGAAACTCAGAAATGATAAAGAAAGAAAATAGAGTATAATTTTATTTTCTAAAAGGCCGAATGAATTTATGATTAAGCTTCATAACAGAATGCCTGTAATACTTGGATTGCAGGAAGCTATAGAATATCTGTCCGGTGATTCAAATAGTAACTTGGAAATATGCCAGCTGTATAAGGATTAGAGGAATATGGAAAAAGAGGTTGCGGCGTTTTAATTGCATTTGTTCATTATGATCGATTAAAATTTCTATTTGCTGATTATAAAATTTTTATGGTAAGTTATTAATTCTTAATTATAAACAGTTACAAGTATTCCTCAATTATATAGTTGAATCATTTATTAATATTCGGTAATATTAAACTAAAATCATAAATAAAGGAAAATAAAATTGAATAGTAACTCTCATAATAGATATAGTATAAGATTAATCCGTTATGGAATATTGTTATTTTTATTTGGATTAATTACTGGTTTTTTAATTCCGTTATTGAAAAATCCAAGGATGGGTTTATCTAGTCATCTTGAAGGTGTAATGAATGGAATTTTAATAATAATTTTTGGATTAATTTGGCCAAAATTAAATTTATCGGATAAACAATTCCAATGGACTTTTATACTTACCATATTTGGAACATATACAAATTGGTTTACAACTCTGCTGGCTGGATTCTGGGGAGCAGGTTCGGAAATGATGCCAATTGCTGGAGGAAGTATGCAAGGATCAGCATTTCAAGAAATAATAATAAAATTTGGTTTGATATCCTTATCAATTTCTATTGTATCGGTTTGTATAATTATATTATGGGGTTTGAGAGGAAAGCTTGTAAAATAAATTGCAAGTTAATTCAAGAATTTAACTAACAAGTTTCCGAAATAATCAACGAGTAAGTTTCTCAAATAAATAATCCCTAATATCTCGGATGAAATGAAAATAGCTACTTTGATTTGTATATAATAAAATAAATTTAAATTGTCTCGTCAGAACGAAGAGCTATTATTACCGAATAACTACTTAACAATACTTTTCTTAAAAACAATGTAAGTCTCACATTTACTAATTATTAGATTTTCATTTTATTACATGTAAATGTTTTAGAATATACTGGGCTTGTTAGATGATATTTGTATTTTAAAAATTTAATACGATAATGTAGTGTGAAAATTTATAGAGTGTAAATTGAATATTAATAATATAATTGTAAATAGATATACTTTTGTATCGCTCATTTTTTGTCATAGTCGAAATACCGCTCAGTTGAATATAAATTATAACCTACAATTGACAATAACTAAAACTATTATAAAAATAATTATACTTGAACAAGGGTGAAGGAATGAAAACAACAATTAATTTATTAGTAATAATTCTTATTGTATCTATTAAAACATGGGCAGGATCAATATCAGGAGAAATATCTTATTTAGGTGGTGCCAAAGATTCAATTTTTGTTGCTGCATTTTTAACTCCAGATTTAGATGGTGAACCAATACAAATTACTTCATTAAGTGAACCAGGTAATTATGTACTTGAAAATTTGGATGACGGAACATATTATGTTGTATCTGTAATTACTAGCAGTACTGAATATATTAAAGCAACCGATCCTTATGGTTTTTGGGGAACATCAGATTCACTAACTGCAGTAATAATTTTAGGTAATAGTAATGTTACGGGAATAAATTTAACATTAATTGATGGAACAGAAGAAAATCCAAATCCGTTTGCGGAAAAGTACATTGAGCCATCAGCAATATTACAGTTAACAGAACTAACAGAAGCAGGCAAAAATCCTTGTATTGCATACGACGGAACTTCAATCTTGCTATATAAACATGATTATCAAGATGCACCAAGTGCCAAAGTTTATATAATAAATCCAGAAACTGGAGAAATAAAAAATACTATTTACTTGAATCTTGAATCGGCACCTAATAGAATTAGCTGGATTGAAGAAATGACATTTAGAAATGAAGAACTATGGGCAGTAGGTGGATTTGGTGATCCAAGCGGAACAGGATATGTTAATGGTGTTTTTAAAATCGATTTAAATACAAGCAACTCTTCTTCACAAATCAAATTTAATTCACTAATAGAAAACACAAATGGTATTGCATGTGATGGAACCAACTTTTTCGTAGGAGTGAAAAATAATTTAGGTGAAGAAGGAATAGTCAAATTCAATCCAGATCAAGTTTCTGAAATTCAACCAGATTTGTTTATTGATTTGCAAAGTGAAAATGTCGAACATATTACTTATGGAGATGGTATCCTTTGGGTAGGAATTGATAAAGTGAATAAATTTGATCCAGTAAATGGTGCATATTTAGGAAATCTAGAATTACCAGCCTCATCTTCAGAATTGTATATTGATAATAATTTTTGGACATATGACGAAGTTGAAAATTGTCTTTTTGTTTATAATTTATCGACTGTTGGAATAAAGGAACAAATTTATCCGAGTTATAGTTATAATAAGCTATCGCAAAATTATCCTAATCCATTTAATCCAACTTCAATAATAAATTATACAATAAAGGAAATCGGAAATGTAAATATTAATATATATGATGTATTGGGCAGAAAGGTAAAGGAATTATTAAACGAAATAAAAACACCGGGAAGTTATAAAGTGAAATTTGATGGATCAAATCTTGCTAGCGGAATTTATATATACACAATGCAGGTAAACAACTTCTTTGAAAGTAAAAAGATGATTTTAACTAAGTAATTTATTTGAGTATATAAAGGTGCGATCTAAAAAAGGTCGCATCAAATTTAAAATATCTAATATGTTAATTCAAAATCCTAAAATACTTCATTCAAATGATAAAATAACGAGAATTGTATATTCGTCATTGACCATAAGCCCTATCGACAAGCGTATTTCTAAGTAACCCGTTATTCTTCATTTGAGACTTTTTTAAAAATCCATTACGGGCCACACCCATATTTTTTTTCAAGATTTCAAATAACATGTAAAGAATACAAAGGGAGTATACCAACTATTTTCAAAATTATTTAGTGATATTTTATAGGAAAACCATGCAAATGTAATCAAGGACTATTCTCTCTCGAATGTAACTTTTATTTTAAATAATTTAGTCTAAATATTTAAAGAGCTCCTTGTAAAGAATAGATTTCTGAATATTTAAAAATCTATTGAAAGGTTTTTTCAAAAAAAATACCACAAATCAAAAAAAAATACTTTTAAGTTTCAGCAACCCCAAAAAGGAATTTAAATTTCAATAAGTTAAATCTTTTTCTTACTAATTTGCTCAAATAAAAAAAATCAATTCTGATTCGAGATGAATTTGTAATCATTATATTTATTATTTTTAAGAGATATTTAAAAGCTCAAAGAAGCTATGAACCAATCTTTATTTTTCAAAACATATTAAAAAACATGAAATTTTAGTATATTAAAATTAACTAAGATATTTCTACTAATTAAGAGAAAAAAATGAACGGTACTACGAGAAGAACATTTATCAAAAATATTGCATTAAGTACTTTTGCATTCAATTATATTCCATTTTCAGTAAGAGGTAAAACAGTACCAAGTAACAAACTAAATATTGCAGCAGTTGGTGTAGGTGGAATGGGCGGGGCAAATTTAAGAATGCTTGAGAATGAAAATATTGTAGCATTGTGTGACGTTGATTTTAATTATGCAGCCAATACTTTTAAAAGATATCCAAATGCAAATATTTATAAAGATTATAGGGTAATGCTTGAAAAGGAAAAGAATATTGATGCAGTTCTTATTGCAACTCCTGATCATACTCATGCAGTAATTACATTGGCTGCGATGCAAGAAGGGAAACATGTTTTTTGCCAGAAACCATTAACACACAATATTTACGAAGCAAGAAAAATAATGGAAGCTGCAAAGTACTACGGTGTTCAAACCCAAATGGGAAATCAAGGACACTCATCTGATCATATTAGAATTTTAAAGGAATGGATTGAAGATAGTGCTATTGGAAATATTTCGGAAGTTCATGCATGGACAGATAGACCCGTTGGCGGAGATCCTTGGTCAACATTTTTAATAAAATCAATACCAACTGAAAAAGTTGCAATCCCGGAAGGATTAGATTGGGATTTATGGCTTGGACCAGCCAAATATAGAGAATATCATCCGGATTACCATCCGACAAAATGGAGATCATGGATTGATTTTGGAACCGGATCATTGGGAGACATGGGCTGTCACATTATAGACCCGGCATTTTGGGCTTTAGATTTAGGTTCTCCAACTTCAATTGAAGCTACATCAACTCATTGGGAGCCAGAAATTGAATCTCAAACATTTCCAAGGGCATCAATCGTTCGTTACTCATTTCCTAAAAATGAAAAACGTAATGAAATAAAACTTACTTGGTACGATGGTAGATTAATGCCCCCAATTCCGGAAGAATTAGAATTGGGAAGAAATTTACCATCAAGTGGCGCATTAATAATTGGTGATAAGGGTGTAATAATGCATGGTAGTCATGGGGCAGAAAATGTTAGAATAATTCCGGAAAATAAAATGAAGGAATATAAACTTCCGCCTAAAACAATCCCAAGAATTAAAGGATCACATGAAGATGATTGGATACGAGCATGCAAAGAAGGAAAAAATGGAGTTCCGGCAAGTTCAAATTTTGAATATGGAGGAGCATTAACGGAGATGGTTTTACTTGGAATGATTGCAATACAAGTAAAGGATAAAAATCTGAAATGGAATGGTAAAGAAATGAAATTTGAAAATAATGAATATGCAAATGACTTAATAAATCCTAAATATAGAGAAGGATGGAGTTTGTAAAAAAATATTTCTGAATACAAATTTAAATTCAAAATAATTATTTAGTGACGAAATCTTTAAATAGATATAATGATAATTACGACTTAACTTTGTTTTTCTTCGTCTTGTAAGCCAATTTAAAATTAAAAATCTTGTGTGGTAAAAAATGAAAGTATTGATTTTTGGAGCCAGTGGAGCGACTGGAAAATTGGTTACAAAAGAACTTGTTGAAAGAGATATTAATACTAAAGTTGTGATACGAGAAACTGCAACAATTTCGCATAATTTACTTGATAACAATAAAGTTGAGATAATAAGAGGACAAGTAAGCAAATTTACATTGGAACAAATAAAGGAACTTGTAAAAGATTGTGATGCAGTAGTATGTTGTCTTGGTCATAATATTAACTTTAAGGGAATATTTGGTCCTCCATATAATTTAGTTTCTCAAACTGTTAAGAAAATAACTAAAGCAATTCTTCCATATAGTAATACTAAATTTATTCTAATGAGTACAACAGCATATACGAATAAAAAAATCGGTGAAAAAAACATACTAGGTGAAAAAATAATTTTTTCATTTCTGAAACTTTTTTTACCACCGCACAGAGATAATATGGATGCATGTGATTATTTATTATATAAATTAGGAGCAGAGAATAATATTGATTGGATTGCTGTTAGACCGGATTCACTTATTGATGAAACAAGTAAAAGTGCTTATGAAGTTTTTGAACTTAAAAAGAGAAGTCCAATTTTTAACCCTGGTAAAACCAGCAGAATAAATGTAAGTCAATTTATAGCAGATTTAATTATGGATAAACAATTATGGTCTTTGTGGAATCATAACACTCCGGTAATATATAATCAAGAATAGAAATCTTGATATATTCTCACTGTGAAATTAGCTTAACCGGATTTCACTCTTGATATTTCCCATGTAAATCAAGTTTTTTTAATTAAAAAAGTTTGTTTTAACTTTTCAGAATTTAATAGCTTCAATAAAAAAGAATACTTGTATCAATTAGAATATTTACTAAGTAATTTAGTTTGTATATTAAATATTAAAATAATTTATAAATTAACGATTATAGGTTAATAGTCAAAAAAAAATAGGTGGAGAAATGCAACAATGTGATTGTATAAATGGGTGTCCTTTTTTTAATGATAAAATGTCAATCGAAAGCGGTATTGGAAAAATATTTAAGAGAGATTATTGTTTAGGAAATTTTATGGAGTGTGCAAGACATAAAGTAAAAGTAGCTTTGGGAAAAGAATATGTACCCAATAATCTTTATCCAAATATGATTGATAAAGCAAAAAAAATATTGTTAGAAGCTAAAGTATCAATTTAATAGGTTTTGGCAATATTATTGGGCATACATTTCCCATAGATATAATATTTTATTTCAAAAGAAATTTCTTCGAATATTTTTATTGGAAAACAATTTCCAATCTTGCGGATTAACGCTATCTAAGTGATGGAATTTATTCGCTTCTAAATTTAGTTACGATTTACAGCCGATCTAAAAACTCATACCTCTATACAGCTTTTCAGCAATGGTTTGTTAAGCTTAGCTGAGTATTAAAAACTTAATAATATATTCAATCAAAATTCTTTATTCGAAATAAGAAAGACAAAATTGATTAAATGGTTACTAGATAATAAATCTTAAAATTTAATTTAAGGATATTAATAAAATTAGATACAAAAATATTCTTTCATAGATTTTTATCAATTTTATAGGTAATAATTAAGCGTTAAAATTTCGGAGATAATATAAAATGTTTTCAACAGTAAGATATTTTATAAAAACTAGCATTGTTTTTTTAATAATTGGAATTTTATCCGGATTGTATATTTCTATTTCAAAAGATTTCTTTCATATTCCAATTGGAACTTCATTTATATCTGCACATGTACATATTATTCTTGTTGGCTCAGTAATGATGATGATTATGGGTGTGGCTTTATGGTTTTTCCCACGGGCTGAAAAGGAAGATAAAAAGTATAATCCGAATTTAATTTTGTGGACATATTTATTAATTACAATTTCTACGGCATTAAGATTTATTTTCCAAATTATTGCTAACTTTTTTTACGTTGATTGGATAAATATTATGGTTACAATATTTTCGTTTTTCCAAATTATTGCAATTTTGCTTTTCTTCTATTCAATGTGGGGAAGAATCAGACCAGTTGGGAGCCAATATCGTGAAGCAAAAGGTGAAAAATTCTAAGTAAACTATTTTTCTTAAATTTTATACAATGAACATTTGAGAAATAAACCCGCATAAATCTTATCAACATTTTGCAGATAATCAAAAAACAATTAATATCTTGAAAAAGAAAAAATTTTATGATTGACAAATAAATATTAATTTCTTACTTTAAATCAGAATAAAAAATCCGAATAATAAATAGCTAATATGATTTTTAATAAAAGTACAGAATACAGTGTTAGAATATTGTTATTCATGTGTGAGGCTGGAGATTACAAATATTTTAGTGCTACAGAAATAGCCAATGTAGTAAATATTCCCAAAGAATATCTTTCGAAAATATTACAAAAATTAACTCACAAAGGAATTGTTTTTTCAAAAAGAGGGAAAGGCGGCGGGTTTAAATTACTTAAAACGAAAAATGAAATTGAATTAAAAGAACTTATAAATCTTTTTGATAACGAAAAATTTTACTCTAAATGCCTAATTGGTTTATCTGATGATTGTAATGAATGTAAATGTTCTTTTCATAACCAATGGGTAAACCTAAAAACTGTATTGATTTCTTCAAATTTAGAAAATATTAAAACGACACTTTTTTTACAATAAAATAAGACAATATATACTAATAATTAATAGGAACAATAAATGAAAAATAAAATATTTGTAATAATACTCATTTCAACAATTTTAATTAATTGCGGAGAAAATAAAGATTCCAATAGTTCAACTGGAAGTAACAATTCAGCAAAAGAAAAACTTGCGCAAAAATTTGGACTAACTCTTTATGAATTAGAAAATGGTGTTGGACCAATAAAAGAAAAAATTACTTTAGGTGAAATAAGCAAATCATTGGCGGATGATGGAAAAAAATTATTTGAAGAAAAATGTATGCAGTGTCATAAAATGGATGAAAGATATACTGGTCCGGCACTTCGTGGAGTAACTGAAAGAAGAACTCCGGAATATATTATGAATATGATTTTAAATCCGGAAGAAATGACTAAAAGACATCCGGAAGCTAAAAAGTTATTAGGAATTCACGCAAATCAGATGACATTTCAAAATGTTACACAAGATAATGCAAGAGCACTTCTCGAATATTTAAGAATGGAATCATCACATTAAAAGGGAGAATTATATGTCAACGAAACAAAAAGCAAGATTTATAATTTCTATTTTTTTCATAGCGCTAATTTATAGCTGTTCTGGAAATAATGGAAAACCGGGAACAAGTGATGCTGCCGAAAAAGTTTATGTTGCACCCGGAGAGTATGATGAATTTTATGCTTTCATGTCGGGTGGATTTAGCGGACAAATAACTGTTTATGGATTACCATCGGGTAGATTGTTTAAAATCATTCCCATATTTGCTCAACATCCGGAGAATGGATATGGCTACACTCCGGAAACAAAACCGATGTTGCAAACTTCATATGGAGAAATACCTTGGGATGATGCCCATCATCCAGAATTATCACAAACCGATGGAACACCGGACGGAAGATGGATATTTATTAATGCTAATAATACTCCAAGGGTTGCAAGAGTAAATTTAAGCACTTTTGAAACTGAGGAAATAATAGAAATTCCAAATTCTGCAGGCAATCACGGTTCTCCATTCATTACAATGAATACGGAATACGTTGTTGCTTCAACAAGATTTAGCGTTCCGATTCCCCAAAAGGATGTTCCAATTTCTTCGTATAAAGAAAATTTTAAAGGAACAATTTCATTCATAAAAGTTAATCCGGAAAACGGAAGAATGAATATCGAATTTCAAATTTTAGTACCGGGTTTCAACTATGATTTGGCACATGCGGGAAAAGGTCCTTCTCATGGTTGGGCATTTTTTACTTCATATAATAGTGAACAAGCAAATACTTTATTGGAGATCAATGCATCCCAAAATGATAAAGATTTTATAGCAGCAATAAATTGGAAAAAAGCGGAAGAATATATTAAAGAAGGAAAGGGTAAAAAATATAATTCGGAATATTACCACAATATTTATAATGATGAAACTCATACCGCTACTTCAAATGTTGAAAAAGAAATACTCGTATTAGATCCAAAAGATTGTCCGGGTTTAATATATTATTTACCAACTCCAAAATCTCCGCATGGTGTAGACGTTGATCCTTCTGGTGAATATATTGTTGCCGGTGGAAAACTTGCAACAGTTATCCCGGTTCATTCATTTTCCAAAATGATTAAAGCCATAGAAAACAAAGAATTCATTTCGGAAATATTTGGAATTCCGGTTTTGAAATATGAATCTGTAATTGCTGGTGAAGTTGAAGATCCTGGTTTGGGACCTTTACATACAGAGTTTGATGGAAATGGATATGCTTACACTTCTGCATTTATTTCATCCGAAATAGTAAAATGGAAATTGGGCACTTGGGAGGTTGTTGATAGAATTCCAACATATTATTCAATCGGTCACTTAATGATTCCGGGAGGAGACAGCAAAACACCTTTCGGTAAATATGTTGTTGCATTAAATAAAATTACAAAAGATAGATATTTACCAACCGGACCTGAACTTTGTCAATCAGCGCAATTGATTGATATCTCAGGAGATAAAATGAAATTGCTTTTAGATTTCCCAACAATCGGCGAACCTCATTATGCACAAGGAATTCCAGCTGAAATTCTTATGAAGGGACAAAAGAAAATTTATGAATTGGGAAAAAACAATCATAAATATGGATTAAGATCAGAGAAAGATGCAAAAGTTGAAAAAAATGGAAATGATGTTCATATTTATATGTCAACAACAAGAACTCACTTTAAGCCTGATAATATTGAAGGAATTAAAATTGGAGACAAAGTTTATTTTCACATAACCAATTTAGAACAAGATTGGGATATCCCGCATGGTTTTGCAGTGAAAGGAATGAATACTGCTGAACTTTTAATAATGCCCGGACAAACAAGAACTGCAATTTGGGAACCGAAATCAGAAGGTGTTTATCCATTTTATTGCACAGACTTTTGTTCAGCATTACATCAAGAGATGCAAGGGTATGTTCGTGTCTCCGCAAAAAATAGCAGTAATGAATTAAAATATAATTAGGGATTTTGAAATAGGTTGTCTCAGAATGTAATAGTTAATTATGGTTGGAATAAGGCTCCGTTCAAAACAATTTTGAGACAACCGTTATTATGATATAATATTCAGAGAACTATGAGGGAAAATATGATGAATAAAAAGGAGAGACTTCAAACAATAATAGCGGCGCTTATTTTAATCGGTGTTTTTTTATTTCCAATTTGGAAAATTGATTTGCAAGCTCCACAATATCCGGAAGGGATTGGTTTAAGAATTTGGGTGAATCAAATTACCGGATTTAATGAATTTGATTTGAATAATATCAATAAACTTAATCATTACATCGGTATGAAAGAAATTGTTCCATCATCAATACCGGAATTAAAAATAATGCCATATATCGTTTTATTTCTTATAGCTTTTGGAATATTAGTATCGATTCTAAAAAATAAACGATTTCTAACAATTTGGCTGTCTCTTATTATAATTCTTATGATTGCCGGTTTATATGATTTTTACATTTGGGGATATGATTACGGTCATAATTTAAATCCAAATGCACCAATTAAAGTACCGGGAATGTCATATCAGCCGCCGTTATTGGGTTCAAAGCAATTGCTAAATATGAAATCAATTTCATTACCGGATATTGGAAGTTATTTTATTGGAATATCGTTTCTGCTTGGGAGTTATGTTTTGTTTAATAAAAAAAAATAAAAAGGAAAAAACTTTATGAAAAATATTTTATTTGGAATAATTCTTTTGGTCAGTACTAATTGTTCAAACGGACCGGAACCAATTAAATATGGTCATGATAGCTGTGATAAATGCAGAATGCAAATTATGGATCCAAAATACGGAACCGAATTAGTTACATCAAAAGGGAAAATTTATAAATTTGATTCAGTTGAATGTTTAGCATTTTATGCAAAAATATGAATGATGATGAAAATTCAACATTGTGGGTTACAGACTTTTTAAATAAGAATGAATTAGTTGAAAAAATAAAGCTTACTTTTTGTTAAGTGCAAATTTAAGAAGTCCAATGGGATTGAATCTTACTGCTTTTTCTTCTCAAACAGATTTAAATAAAATTAAGAATCAGTATCAAGGTAAAAAAATAAATTGGGATGAACTAATTGAGTATGTTAATCATGAATGGCAGCACAAAACAATGCATCATTAGTATTAATTTAGTTTGGATAATTTTCTTAATTCCACAATATTTTTATGCGAAAGAAATTCATGTTGGAAAAGATCATCCGATTAAAACTATTAAATCAGCTTTAAGTATTGCAAATACTAATGATAGAATAATTTTACATAGTGGAAAATATTTTGAACATGATATTGTTATTGATAAGAAAATTGAATTAATAAGTTTTGAAAACTCCGTAATTGACGGTGAAAATAAATATCAAATTTTAACGGTAAAATCTGATTCAGTTAAAATATCCGGCATTACTTTTATAAATACCGGAATTAGCTTTATCGATGATAATTCAGCCGTTAAATTAGATTCGGTTAAAGGATGTGAAATTTATAACAATACTTTTGATAATAATTTTTTTGCAATCTATTTAGCTAAAACTTCGGATAGTATTGTGAGAGATAATGTTATTAAGGCATATACAAAAAAGGAATCATATTCTGGAAATGGAATTCATTTATGGTATTGTAAAAATATTACAGTAGATAAAAATTATATCAATGGTCATCGTGATGGAATTTATTTTGAGTTTGTTAGGGAAAGTCAAATTCAAAACAACATAAGTGTTAATAATTTACGATATGGATTGCATTTTATGTTTTCAGATAATTGCAGTTACTCGTATAATGAATTTTTGGAAAACGGCGCCGGTGTTGCTGTTATGTACACAAAAAAAGTTAAAATGTTTAAAAATAAATTTGAAAGAAATTGGGGACCAGCTTCTTATGGAATATTATTAAAAGACATATCAGATAGCGAAATTGAAAACAATTTCTTTTACAAAAATTCCAGCGGCATTTATGTTGAAGGCTCGAATAGAATAAATATCAATAATAATAATTTTACCGAAAATGGTTGGGCAATCCGCTTAATGGCAAATTCTATGGATAACCACTTTGAACGAAATAATTTTATTGGAAATTCTTTTGATGTAACGACAAACAGTACAAAAAACTTTAACTATTTTGAAAATAATTTCTGGTCGGATTACAAAGGATACGATATTGATAAAAACGGAATTGGTGATATTCCATACCGACCGGTAAAATTATTTTCTTTAATTGTTGAGAAAAATAGACCGACAATGATTCTTTTGCGAAGTTTATTTACCGAAATTTTGGATGTTGCAGAAAAAATATTTCCGGTACTAACACCGGAAACACTTATCGATGAATCTCCATCTATGAAAAGAATTTTATGATTAGAATTGAAAGTTTAGAAAAATTTTACGGTAAATTGTGTGTTCTAAAAAACATTGAATTATCAATAGAAAAAGGCAAAATCACTTATCTTGTTGGACCAAACGGTTCTGGGAAATCAACACTAATAAAAGCAATTCTTGGTTTAATAAAAAAGTATAACGGAACAATTTCTATTGATGGTAAAATTATTAACGGCGAAAGTGATCATAGAAATCTAATTGGTTATATGCCGCAGAGTGCAAGTTTTCCGGAAAATCTTTTAGTAAAAGATATTTTTTCTATGGTTAAA
Source organism: Ignavibacteriota bacterium (assembly GCA_016708125.1). Classification (NCBI taxonomy): domain Bacteria; kingdom Pseudomonadati; phylum Ignavibacteriota; species Ignavibacteriota bacterium. Next base: position 2,077,142 of record JADJGF010000001.1, read on the forward strand.
GATATTAGAAATTCCAAAACAATTGATGAAGAATTGATTTTGGAATTCTCACTTGAAAAGGAGATGAATAAAAAGTTAAAGAATCTTTCCGGCGGAACAATTCAAAAAGTTAATGCCGCAATTGCATTTTTATTTGATCCGCAAATATTAATTCTTGATGAACCAACATCCGGCTTGGATCCGGTTTCAAGCAATATTTTAAAGAAAAAAATTCTAAAAGAAAATCAAAAAGGTAAAACAATATTTTTTACGTCCCACATTATAAGTGAGTTGGAAGACCTTGCTCAAAACATAGCTTTTTTGTTAGATGGAAATTTATGGTTCAATGGAGCTAAAGAAGAATTGATAAATTCTACTAATGAAAAAAATCTTGAAAAATCAATTGCATCAATAATGATAAAAAATTCAAAATGAATAAAACTTTAAAAATTATCAAATATCAAATTAAGGACAATATTCAAAGCAGATGGATTATTGGATTTTTTATTTTTTTTCTGACTTTTACATATTGGTTAATAAATTTTACCGGAGATGCGCCAAAGGTAATTTTAAGTATTCTAAACATGATTTTAATTGTTATTCCGCTTATAAGTTTAGTGTTCGGATCAATTTATATTTACAACAATTTGAATTATATCAAATTTATGTTAACGCAGCCAATTAAACGTCTTTCGCTTTATTTTGGTTTATACTTTGGTTTGGTAATTCCGTTATTATTTTGTTTGACTTTTGGAATTGGAATTGGCGTATTGACTTTTTTCCCACTGTTTGAAGAATATTTAAGCATTGTAATTTTACTTTTAATAACCGGACTTTTTCAAATTCTAATTTTTACAGCAATTGCATTTTTAATCGCAACTTCAAATGATGATAAACTTAAAGGATTGGGGATATCAATATTTGTATGGCTGTTTTTTACAATAATTTATGATGGATTAATTTTATTTATACTTCAAACATTTCAAGATTATCCGCTTGAAAGAATTGCGCTTGGATTAACAATGATAAATCCAGCTGATCTTGGCAGAATATTTATAATTCTAAAATTTGATGTATCTGCGTTAATGGGTTATACCGGAGCAGTTTTTGAAGATTTTTTTGGAAATAATGTTGGTCTAATAATTTCTTTATCTGTTCAGATAATTTGGTTTTTGATTAGCTTTATTTTTGGATTAAAAATATTTAAATCAAAGGATTTCTAAACGATTTTGTTCTATAAAAAATTATATAAAAAATATACAATTTTGTTTTACAAACACAACTTTCATTTTCTTTTTTACATTGTTTTAAGTATTCATGATACTTTCAGAATTATGAATTCTTGTCTTGATTAAATTTCCTATTATTACATGAAATACAAAGTTAGAGTCATTGGAAAAGACTTCGCACCAACCACGCTTAATAATTTTTTTTGCTAAAATATCGAAACTAAATCAATAATTGTTCGTAACAATATGCATTGAAATATAATTCCATTTTTAAATATGATGGCAAAATGATTAAGAAATATTCGGTTTTAATATCCATTACAATATCGGTGATTTTATTTATGATCGCAACTTCTGTTTATCCAGGAGGTTCAATATTAGATAAGAATTCAATAGGCTTTGATTGGTCAAAAAACTTTATAAGCAATTTATTCTTAGAAAAAGCGTTAAATGGTTTTGATAACACATCAAGAATTTGGGCAATCATAGGGATGGCAGTTCACTCAATTGGTTATGGAATATTCTTTATCAATACATCAAAAAAGATACCTCATAAACACAGTAAAAATGTCTTAAAATATGTGGGAACAGCTAACATAATATTTAATTTCCTAATTGCAACGCCATTGCATGATATTATGGTGACAATTTCGAGCACATTATCATTGCTGGGCATATTTTATATTACTGTATTTATTCTTAAGTCTAAACTTCATTTATTTAAAATCTTCAATATAGTTTGCTTATTAACTTTTTATTTTACTTTATTTTTATATGGTACAGGGGATTGGGGATTATTGGCAATAATGCAGAAAGTATCTTTGTTATTTTCAATGATTTTAGTTTTAAGTATAGAATATTTTATCAAGAAAGAAGATTTAATTCCAATTAAGCAATTGTAAAAATTTTAATTATGCAAAAAATGTACAATTCTTAGAGCCCGTATTTTTTCGGGTTTTTCATTTTAAAGAAAATTTCATCGAAGTACATTTCGAAGTAGAATATCTTAAAATTTTGTAACCAATAAATTTATTTTGAACAAAATAAGAAATTCAATTTTACAATTAGAAACGGTGTTGTGCTATTTCATAACTTCTTTTTCCAATTTCCCAGCGCTACAGATAACTTGCTTGAAATTTCACCAAATGTACCGCTGAAGTTTAATTCTTCCATTGCAGCGTCTCTTTTACCGGTTAATGCTAATCCAAGTGTGGAAGCTGCAGATTTATGAAATTTTGAATGTAAATCTTTTACTTTTTGGAAATCTTCTGTTCCTTTTTCAATACTTGGCAAACTTTCCAACCATTTACCAAATTCACAAACATTATCTTTTTGAACTATTGCTGTTTGGAATTCTGATTTGCCGGTTTCTATTGCACTAATTAGTCGGCGTTTCCAAATGGAATGATTATTTATTGCTGAATTTAATGCTTCCTTTGTTACCATATTTCCTCCAAATTCATTTTAATTTATTATCGGGCAATATGTCTAAAAATTAAGATGTTAACATGAAATTGCAAAGTATTTGAGAATGTAAAAAAGTAGGATTTAATTATATTAATTGCACAAAGAAAAATAGGGCATTATCCGTAAGTGAATAAAATGTAGATTCATTATATTTTAATTATTAAGTTTATAGATAAATTTTATGTAATAAACTCTAATTTTTTTGATTTACTTTTTGGCTTTATGAATTCAAGCAAAACTTATTTTGAGAATTATACTCAATCAATTTCCGCAAAATTTTCTCATCCTACAACTTCAGAAATGGGTTACAGAACCGATTTTGAAATTCTTCTAAAAGGAATTTTCGAATCAATAAACGTAAGCAGAATTGATCATGATGCAAAAGCCGTAAAAGGAAATAAACCAGATTTTATTATTCTAAAATTCGGCGTTCCGCTTCTTTATATTGAAGCAAAAGATATAGGCGTTTCTCTTGATAAAGTTGAAAAATCCGAGCAAATGGAACGTTATTTCGGTTATGCAAATTTGGTGTTAACGGATTATGTAGAATTCCGGTTTTACAGAAACGGCGAAAAATATCAAGAGCCGATTAAAATTGCGGAGTACGATTTAAAATCCCGCACTTTAAATTCGCTGCCAAATAATTTTGAACTTGCCGCAAAAACTTTAATTGATTTTACACAATCGCATAAAGAACCAATTAAAAGCGGGCTTCATCTTGCTAAAATTATGGGCGGAAAAGCTCAAAGAATTAGAGATAATTTATTGCAGTTTCTTTCCAAAGATTCTGAGAAAAATGTTGAAATAAATAAAATTTATAAAACCTTAAAAAAACTTCTTGTGCATGATCTTAAGTTAGAAAATTTTGCGGATATGTATGCGCAGACTTTAGTTTACGGTTTATTTGTCGCAAGATATTTTGATGAAACTCCCGAAAATTTTTCACGCCGCGAAGCTCGTGATCTCGTTCCAAAATCAAATCCTTTTTTACGTCATTTCTTTGATCATATTACCGGCGCCGATTTTGATAAACGCCTTGAATTTATTGTTGATGAACTTTGCGTAGTTTTTTCTCATGCAAATATTTCGGAATTAATGAAGCAATATTTTAAAGATGATCTTTGGGGAAAGGCTAATGATGGTCCAGATCCAGTAATTCATTTTTATGAAGATTTTCTCCGTGAGTATGATGCAGAACTTCGTAAAAAAATGGGAGCTTATTATACGCCGCAGCCCGTTGTGCGCTTTATTGTTCGCGCTGTTGATCATATTCTAAAAACCGAATTTAATCTTCCCAACGGTTTGGCTGATACTTCTAAATTGGAAAATGGAAATCACAAAGTTCAAATTCTTGATCCCGCAGTTGGAACCGGAACTTTTATCAGCGCAGCAATAAGAAATATTTATGAGCATTTGTTAAAAACCGGACAAAAAGGAAGATGGACTTCTTACGTTCATCACGATCTGCTTCCAAGAATTCACGGATTTGAAATAATGATGGCGCCTTACACAATTGCGCATCTAAAATTAAGCATGGCTTTTAAGGAAACCGGATTTAACCATTTTAACAGAAGATTGGGAATTTATCTTACAAACTCTTTGGAAGAAGCCGATAATTTAAGCGATCTTTTTACCGGATTTGGTTTTGCGGAAAGTATTGCCGAAGAATCTAAAGAAGCAATCCAGATTAAAAACGAAACTCCCATTATGGTTGTTCTCGGAAATCCGCCGTACAGCGTTAGTTCATCCAATAAAGGTAAGTGGATTACGGATTTAATTAAAGAATACAAAAAGGATTTGAATGAAAAAAATATTCAGCCGCTTTCTGATGATTATATAAAATTTATTCGTTACGCAGAACATTTTGTTGAAAAAAATAAAAGCGGAATTGTTGCAATGATTACAAACAATTCTTTTTTAGATGGAATTATTCACCGACAAATGCGTAAACATTTGCTTGAAACTTTTGATGAAATTTATATTTTGGATTTGCACGGAAACTCGAAAAAGAAAGAAACTGCGCCGGATGGAAGCAAAGATGAAAATGTTTTTAATATTATGCAAGGCGTTTCAATTTCAATAATGATTAAGAAAAATATTAAAACAAAAACCTCCGAGGTTTATAAAAATTTGGCAACCGTAAAATTTGCAGAACTTTACGGAAAGCGAAATGAAAAATTTGAAAATCTTAATTCAAATAATTTGAATACAATTAAATGGAATGAATTAAAAATTACTGAACCGAATTTCTTTTTTACGAAAAAAGATTTTAGTGAAAAAGATGAATATGAAAAAGGATTTAAAATTGATAAACTATTTGCGAATTATGCTTCTGGAGTGGCAACTGCAAAAGATGGTTTTATAATTAAGTTTACACAAGCTGAGATAAAAGAACTTAAAATCAGTTTCGAAAAATATACCAATAAAGAAATTGCACAAAAAAATAAAATTGATCTGAATAAAGTTGAACTTGTAAAAAATGATTTACCAAATATCGTAAATGACTTCACACAAATTCTTTATAGACCTTTTGATATTAGATATTCTTTGTATTCTCCCAATAGTGATGGAGTATATCAAAGACCTCGCCCAGAAATTATGAAACATCTTTTACAAAAAAACATTGCCATTTTAACTTGTAAAAAACAAACGTCATTTGATTTTCAACATATTTACCTTTCAAAAAATATTGTAGATCGTTGTTCGGTATCTTTACAAACTGGTGAAGTTGGATACGCATTCCCACTTTATCTATATTCAAAAGACGGTACAAAAATCCCAAACCTAAATAATGAAATTTTAGAAAAGATAGAATACATTGTTGGCAAAACAGAACCGGAAGAAATTTTAGATTACATTTATGCAATTTTGCACTCGCCGAATTACCGCAAAAAATATAAAGAATTTTTAAAGATAGATTTTCCCCGGGTTCCATATCCAAAAGATAAAAACACATTTAACAAATTGGTAAAACTCGGCACAGAATTACGCCAATTACATTTATTAGAATCACCAAAAGTAAATCAATTTATAACAACATTTCCCAATTTGGGATCAGACATTGTAGAGAAAATAAATTATACAAACGGAAACGTTATAATAAACGAAGAACAATATTTTGGAAACGTTCCGGAAATTGTATGGAATTTTTACATTGGCGGATATCAGCCGGCACAGAAATGGCTAAAAGATAGAAAAGGCAGAACACTAACAAATGATGAAATAGAACATTACCAAAAAATAATTGTTGCATTAACAGAAACAAACCGTATTATGCAAGAAATTGATTTTGAGTAAATAATTTTACTTCATTTATACATTATTGAAATTCATATTCTCAAAAACCAAATTTTCTTCCGATTATACTAACATTAAGAAACTTCTGAAAAATTAATTTAATGGTGCTTGTCATTCCCACGAAAGTGGGAATCCAGAGAGAATTAAATAGATTCCCGTCCGTCAGTTGACGGATCACGGGAATGACATTTTGAATATTTCAGAAGTCTCATTAAAATATTTATAATTACTTATTTTATATAAAAATATTATAGTTTTAATTATTACAATAGTGAAAGATGATTCTGATCATTTAGCGGAAACAAATAAATTGGGAATTAAATTTACTGCGGATTTTCCGTTAATTTTTAACTTCAAAATTGAAACAATTTCTTCTAAACCATTTTGAAAAAGTGTTATTATTTTGATTTGTGTTATGTTTGATATTATTTATTATTTTTATGTCAATAATTATAGACATATGTAACTTTTTATAGACAAAGGAAATTAAGAAATGATAGTTAATAATGTTTTAAACAAATTATTTTCTGCACCAACATCAATTATGGTTTTAAGAGAATTATCATTGCGGAATACCGGAATAACTGGAAGGGAATTAGGCAGAGTAATAAATATTACACCGCAAGCCGTACATAATACACTTAGTAATTTAGAAACACTTAAAATTGTGAAAAGGGAATTTGCTGGAAGATCTCATTTCTTTACATTAAACAGAAATCATTTTCTAACGAAAAAAATTATTGAAAGTATTTTTGAATATGAAAGAGAATATCTAAAAAGTATTTTTGATAAAATAAAAAAGGAAATTGGCAAAGAAACATCAAGCATTATTCTATATGGAAGTGTTGCAAGAAAAGACGAGAATTGGGAAAGCGATTTTGATATTTGTATTGTATATAATAATGAGAAAAAACAAATTGAAGATAAAATTAAAAATTTAAGAACTAAGCTATACGATGACTATGGAATAACACTTGCACCTTATTATGTTAGTCAAAAAGAATTTATTGAAGGGAACAAAAAAAATAAATCACCAATAAAAAATATAATAAATGAAGGAAAAGTTATTTCGGGCTTATCAATAAGCAGGTTAATAAATGGTTAAAAAAGTATCACGTAAACAGTATGAAACATCGAACTATAAAAACTTTTTAAAAGTTGCAGAAAATTTTATAAATGGAGCAGACTTAGCCTTAGATTATGAATACTACAATGCTGCCGGAGTTTTAATAATTCATTCAGCTATTGCATTAGCCGATGCAGTTACTATTCGTTTCGGATCAGTAAAATGTACGGGCGAAAATCATTATGAAATTATAAAATTACTTCAGGAAACTGCGCCAAATTCTAAGCAGACATCGGTTGCAATAACTCATTTTGATAAATTAATTGATCATAAAAATGCTGTATCGTACCAAGGTGAAATTTATGATTCGGCTGATATAAAAACTTTAAGAAAACATTATGAAAGATTTTCAGTTTGGGTTAAATCAATTTTGGAATAAGAAATTAAATTATTACATATTCATCTGCTGCGATTAAGTTTTAATATTTTTTCAATTGCGTAAAAAGTTATGTGTAAGTGAATCGGTAAAACCGATGAAATTATTGTGAAACAATACCAAACATGTAGAACACCCCACTCAGTTGCTTAAAATTATATCAGTAAATAAATAATAGAAAATTCTGAAAAATTATAATTTGTCATATTGAGTCCGTTTCCGTTGGCTAACGGACAGCATGACAAAAATCATTATTTCAATTTAATCAAATTCATTTAGTTCAAATTTTATTTAACTTCAAAATGATATTTGCCGGAACCAATGTGTAAAACTATTTTTCCACTTTCAACTTTTACAGAATTTATTCCTAAAATTTCATTTAAAGATTTTCCGCTTTCTAAAATATTTTCCTTTTTGTCAGTTGGAAGAAAAACATCTGCGGTTGTATTTGCCGGAATTTCAAGTTCCAGTTTAAAAATGTTATCTACATTTTTCCACGATGATTTGATTTTCCCATAAATTGAGTTGAACTCAGCTTTGGCAAATTTAAGGTTTTCATTTGTATGCGGATTTACAATAATATTTTTAAAACCGGGAATATTCTCATCCAAATCAATTCCGGCAACATCGCTGTAAAGCCATTTGCCAATTGCTCCATACGCATAATGATTGAAAGAATTCATTCCTTCACTTTGAAAAGTTCCGTCAGTTTTAATTCCGTCCCAGCGTTCCCAAATTGTTGTTGCACCTTTTGTAACCGGATATAACCAAGATGGGTATTCTTTTCTAAACAAAAGTTTAAATGCCAAATCTTCATAACCAAAATCAGTCAGTACTTTTGCAATATGAGAAGCACCAAGAAATCCACTTGTAAGATGACCAAAATTCTTTACATCATTGGCCAATCTTTTTGCCGTTTCATTCTTTGAATTTTCTGGAACTAAATCAAATGCCAATGCAAGTAAATAAGCCGTTTGTGTATTTGAAGCAATTCTACCGCTTGAAGTAATAAACTCTTTTTGAAATGCATTTTTAATTTTAGTCATTAAAAGTGAAAATTCTTCAGCATCTTTATTTTTCCCAAGCACAAAAGCAATTTTGTTCATTAAACTTGTTGAGTAATAATAATATGCGGTTCCTATTAAATCTTTATCTGTTGTAGCTCCAGGATAGTCAGAACGATTTGTTGCGAAAGCAAGCCAATCTCCGTATCCGACGGCGGTATTCCATAAAAAAGAATCACCGGCGCGAGTCTTTAAATATTCTATCCATTTCTTCATCGATTCATATTGAGTTTCTAAAATTCGTTTATCGCCGTAATTCAAATAGACTGTCCAAGGAACAATTATTCCAGCATCTGCCCAGCCGGCAGCGCCGCCCTCATTGGGAAGAATATTTGGAATTACATGCGGAATTCTTCCATCGCTTAACTGATCTGGAATAAAATCTTTCATCCATTTCGAATAGAACGAAGCGGCATCCATATTGAAACATGCAGTTGGAGCAAAAACTTGTGCATCTCCCGTCCATCCTAATCTTTCATCTCGCTGCGGACAATCGGTTGGAACATCAAGAAAATTTCCGCGCAATCCCCATTGGATATTTTTTTGAAGCTGATTGATTAAAGAATCAGAACATTCAAAATTTCCGGTTGGAGTCATATCCGAGTGAATAACTTTTCCAACTAAATCGTTGAGTGCAATTTCACCTTTATAATCTGTTACCGCAACATATCTAAATCCTTGAAAAGTAAAGCGTGGTTCATAAATCTCTTCTTTTTCACCTTTAAATGTGTACTCAACTATTTGCTTGGCTTTACGCAAATTTGCTAAATAAAGATTTCCATCTTGATCTAAAACCTCACCATGTTTTAAAGTGATTTTTTCTCCGGCATTTCCATTTAATTTTATTTGAATCCAACCAACCATATTTTGTCCAAAATCAAAAACGAGTTCTCCGTTTGGAGTAACGAATTTATTAATAGGGCGAATTGTTTGTGTTACTTTTACTTCCGGTCCTTCCGAAGCAATGAGATTTTCGTACCCGTAATTTGCAACGGAAACTTTTTCCCAAGAATTATCATCATAATTATTATTATCCCAGCCGGATTTTTCTAAGCGGGCATCATATATTTCACCGTCATAAATTTCAGACATTAAAATTGGTCCAGTTGAGTATTTCCAACTCTCATCAGAAATAATTGTTTTCGTTGAACCATCTTCGAAAGTGATTTCAATTTGCAAAAGTAAACCGAGTTTTGAGCCATAATTATTAGGAGTATAATCCCATTTCATCGGACCTTTATACCAGCCGTTTGCAAGAATTGCACCCAAAGAATTTTCGCCACTAATTAAATTTTGTGTTACATCATAAGTCTGGTATTGAAGTCTTGCATTGTAACTTGTCCAGCCCGGAGTGAAAAGCTGCTCACTTATTTTTTTACCATTAATTCTAAGTTCATATAATCCATGACTTGTAACATAAGCTTTGGCAGATTTTATTCCTTTCTTCAAGTTAATTTCTTTTCTAAACATTGGGCAAGCAGTTGAATTTTTCAGATTGTCTTTTTCCGATTGCTCAATCCATTTTGCTTTCCAATCACTTTTATTAATTAAACCCATTTCCCAAAATGCGGGATCGCTCCATTGGGATTGGCTTCCGTCAATTCCCCAAATTTTTACTTGCCAAAAAATTCTTTCAGATGATTTTAAATTATTTCCTTTATACTCTATTTGATTTGAACGATCTGAAATTATCTTCCCGGAATTCCAAATTAAGTTTTTGTCTGATTCAAGTTCCGCAATACTTTTAGCAGCTTTTATTTGATATGCCGATTGAATAAAATTTCTTTGCTCGGTAATTATTTCCCAGCTTAATCTTGGAATTTTACTATTAATTCCAATTGGGTTTTGCTTGTATTCAGTTCGCAGATTATTAACAATTATCTTATTTGCGGCAATAGTTAAATTGAAAGAAAATACAAGAGCTAGAAATGTGAAAAGAAAAGATAAATTATTTGTTAAAAATACTTTTTCCCCGAAGTTAGTTCTCATCTTATTCCCATTTAATTTTTCAAAGAATTATTTATAAAAAATTTTTATAGTTACAACAAATATAGTAACCAAAAACAAATGTAGTTATACTTAATTCACAAAAAAAATATTCAACTTTTATGTTTTGCTTAAAGTTTTTGATAAACGAAAAAAATATTAATTACATTTCTTATATAAAAAAATACTACATGGGGAAAAATGAAAAGAATATTACTGGCAGTTTTAATGCTTACATTTACAATATTTGCAAATGACTCAGTTAAGAAAAAAGAACTTGCAGAATTTGTTAATCCGCTTGTGGGCACAGATTCAGATTATACTCTTTCAAATGGAAATACATATCCGGCAATAGCAGTGCCGTGGGGAATGAATTTTTGGACACCGCAAACCGGGAAAATGGGAAACGGATGGCAGTACACTTATGATGCATATAAAATTCGTGGATTTAAGCAAACTCATCAGCCATCGCCTTGGATAAATGATTATGGTGCATTTTCTATTATGCCCGTTGTTGGTAAATTAAAATTCAACGAAGATGATCGTGCTTCTTGGTTCAGTCACAAACGAGAAACCGTTAAACCATATTACTATCAAGTTTATCTTGGTGATTACGATACTTGGGTTGAATTCACACCAACGGAACGAGCCGCACAATTTAATATCAATTTTCCCAAAACAGAAAAAGCTTATTTAGTTATTGATGCCTTTCATAAAGGTTCATTTGTAAAAGTATTACCAAAAGAAAAAAAGATTATTGGATTTAGCAGAAATAATGATGGCGGAGTTCCGGAAAATTTTCATAATTATTTTGTGATTTATCTTGATAAGGAAATTGATTCTGTTTACACATGGAATGGAACAGCACTTTCTGCAAACAGTTTTGAAAGTAAAGGTGAACATGTTGGAACGGTAGTAAAATTAAAAGTTAAAGAAAATGAAAAAGTGAATATTAAAATTGCATCATCCTTTATAAGTTATGATCAAGCTGAATTAAATCTAAAAAATGAAATTGGTAATGACACTTTTGAACAAACACTTAACAAAGCAAAAAATACTTGGAATGAAGGATTAAATAGAATTGAAGTTGATGGAGGAAGTGAAGAACAATTCAAAACATTTTACACAGCGTTGTATCGCACAATGTTATTCCCCAGGAAATTTTATGAGATTGATAAAAATAATAATGTAGTTCATTACAGCCCGTATAACGGCGAAATATTACCGGGTTATATGTTTACTGATAATGGCTTTTGGGATACATTCCGTGCTGTTTTCCCTTTCTTTACAATAATGCAGAGAGAATTGAGCAGTAATATAATGGAAGGACTTGCAAATGCTTATAAAGAAAGCGGCTGGCTTCCGGAATGGGCAAGTCCCGGACACAGAGACTGTATGGTTGGATCAAATTCAGCATCAATAATTGCTGACGCATATTTAAAAGGAATTCGCGGATTTGATATTAACTCATGTTACGATGGTATTCTCAAAAACTCTGAAAATGAAGGTCCGCTTAAATCTGTTGGAAGATTTGGTGCTAAATATTACAATACTCTTGGCTATATTCCTTATGATGTTAATGTGAATGAAAATGTTGCCAGAACTTTGGAATATTGTTATGATGATTTTACAATAATGAAACTCGCAAAAGCCTTAAATCGTCCGCAAAGTGAAATCAATCTTTTTGCAAAACGTGCATTGAATTATAAAAATGTTTTTGATCCATCAACAAATTTTATGCGAGGGAAAAACAAAGATGGAAACTGGCAATCTCCTTTTATTCCGGAAAAATGGGGAGACGCATTTACAGAAGGTTCATCATGGCATTATACTTGGTCAGTCTTTCATGATCCGCAAGGACTAATTGATTTGATGGGCGGACGAGAAAAATTTGTAAATAAATTGGATTCAGTTTTTACTTCGGAACCAACCTTTGATTTTTCTTATTACGGAATTCAAATTCATGAAATAACAGAAATGGTTATTGCGGGAATGGGGCAGTATGCACATGGCAATCAGCCGATTCAACATGCTATTTATTTATATAATTATGCCGGTGAACCCTGGAAAGCACAAAAATATGTTCGTCAAACTTTAGATTTAATGTACACTCCATATCCGGATGGACTATGCGGTGATGAGGATAATGGTCAAACTTCTGCATGGTATGTAATGTCTGCTGCTGGTTTCTATTCTGTTTGTCCCGGAACAGACGAATATGTTTTAGGTTCACCTCTTTTCGAGAAAGTAACACTGAAACTTGAAAACGGAAAAACATATACAATTGCCGGAAAGAATAATTCAAGTGAAAATATTTACATCCATAATGCAAAACTAAACGGTGAAAATTACACCAAGAATTTTATTCGTCATAGCGATATTATGAATGGTGGAAAATTGGATTTTGAAATGAGTAATACTCCAAATTTGAAAAGAGGAATTAATAAAGAAGATTTCCCATATTCATTTTCAAACGAATTTAAAAAATAATTTTAAAGGTTTTGAATTATAAAAATGATGATAAGTTTATTGGAGTTTTATAAATCATTATGATATAATAGATGGTGGAAAACCCCTATTTAATTATGGGCGATAAACCCAACAAAAACTGAAGATTATAAAATGTGACTTTGGTTTGGGAATTTTTATTTTCAAATAAATATTTATCATAATGAATTTATAACATTTTCGAAGACACAATAACGAGTTAATGAGAAATAGAAAATTAAAAACTATAAATCTCCGATTTCTTTTATTAGTTTTTGCCAGAGTTCACTGCCGTTTTCATTTCTTTTTTTATGAACATTACTTTAAAATGAAGTGAAAGTTAAAATAATATTTTTATCAACAAGAATTTTCTTATGATTTTGAACTTTGTTATTGAATAAACAAATCTCTAATTCAAAGACCTAAATTGATTGGGTGTTTGGCCAGTTAAGTTTTTAAATAACCGAGTAAAATGTTGAGGATATTTAAATCCTAATTCGTATGCAATTTCATTTACAGTTTTATTTGTATCTAATGTTTTGTTTTTAGCTAAATCAATAATTTTGTAGTGAATATATTCTTTTGCAGATTTTCCGGTTTCCTTTTTAATCAAATCACCAAAATAATTTGCAGATAAATGTAGTTCTACCGCAAAATATGAAACAGTTGGTAAGCCTATTTGTGTTGGTTTTTCTGAATTAAAATAATCATTTAATAAATCTTCAAACTTTTCCAAAATACCTTTATTAACATTATCTCTCGTAATGAACTGACGATCATAAAAACGTTCACAATAATTTAGGAATAATTCAATATTTGAAGTTATAAGTTTTTTACTGTGCTTATCAATACTGCCGTTCAGTTCAAATTCGATTTTCGAAAAACAATCCAAAACAATTTGTCTCTCTCTTTCTGATAAATGAAGTGCTTCATTAGCGTTGTAGCTAAAAAAACTATAATCATTTATGCTTTTTGCAAGTGAAGTTCCATGTATTAAATCTGGATGAAAAACTAAAGCATAACCTTTGGGCTGATAAACTTTCCCGTCATTTTCAATTTGCATTATTTGTCCCGGAGAGACAAAAACCAATGTGCCTTCTTGGTAATCATAATAGTTTCTCCCATACTTTAAATCTCCACATTTTACTTCCTTCAAAAAAATGCAATATAAACCATAATTGATTCTTACGGTTTTTTGTCCTCCCCAAGATCTTGGATCGGCTTTTGAAAAATCAATAACGCTAACCAAAGGGTGAAGAGTTTGATGATTATTTAAATCATTGTATTCTTTTACGGTGTTAAATCTGAAAATCTTTTCCATATCATTTATTTTTTTAAATCAAATTTAATCATTCATTCATCGTTTTAATAATCATAGAAATAAAATCAGTAAAAATGGTAGATAATACAGTAATCTATATACCAATTACTAATCATCATGATTGTATATTTGAATTGAAAAAAAAGTATAGATTTTGAGAAAATAAAATATAAAAGGTTAAAATGAAACAAAAAAACATTAGAATAATTGAAAAGTTATTGAAATCTTTAATTTTATTTCTGGTCGTAATATTTATTTCATCATGTAATTTATTCAATGAAGATCAGCTTATTATCAAAGAACAATGCAGTTTTACAATAGGTGGAAAGATCATTCGCAATCCCGGTAAATTTGATCCATTTAACCCAACACCAACCGGACAAACTTATCGAGGTGATCATGCTTACGTTTTCTATCAAATTCCGGACAATGCACATAAATATCCTTTAGTTATGTGGCATGGCTTCGGTCAGTTTTCAAAAACATGGGAAACAACACCGGATGGGCGTGAAGGATTTCAGAATATATTTTTACGAAGACGTTTTCCGGTTTATTTAATTGATCAACCAAGAAGAGGTGATGCCGGTCGAAGCACAGTTAGTGCGAATATTGAACCAATAGCCGATGAACAACAATGGTTTGGTACATTCCGATTAGGTATATGGCCAAATTATTTTGATGGAGTACAATTCGCCAAAGATTCTGTTACTCTTGATCAATATTTTCGTTCTATGACACCAAGCATTGGTACAATCGACATAAATGTTAATGCAGAAGCGGTGTCTGAACTTTTTAATAAAATAGGTTCTGCAATTTTAATTACACATTCACATTCTGGCGGAATGGGCTGGCTCACCGCAATTAAAAATCAAAATGTAAAAGCTATTGTTTCTTATGAACCGGGAAGTGGTTTTATTTTTCCGGATGTTGAAGTCCCCGAACCTTTGGCAAGTTCTGGTGGTACGCTTGTAGCTATTGGTGTTTCAATGCAAGAATTTCTAAAACTTACAAAAATTCCAATTGTAATTTATTATGGAGATTATATACCAAGTGAACCAAATCCTAATCCCGGACAAGATGGATGGCGAGTAAGACTTGAAATGGCAAAGTTGTGGAGAGATGTTGTAAATAAAAATGGGGGAGATGTAACTGTTATTCATTTGCCGGAAGTTGGAATTAAAGGTAACACTCATTTCCCATTTTCAGATTTAAATAATTTAGAAATTGCCGATTTACTATCAGATTGGCTAAAAGCAAAAGGATTAGATAAATAATATATAAAAGGAAAAATATGAATTCAGTAAAACTTAATAATGGTGTTGAAATGCCGATTCTTGGTTTTGGAGTATTTCAAGTTACAGATCTTAAAGAATGTGAAAATAGTGTCCTTCAAGCAATTGAAGCCGGTTATCGACTTATCGACACTGCCGCAATTTACATGAACGAAACAGCAGTTGGAAATGCTATCAAAATTAGCGGTGTTGAAAGAGAAGACCTTTTTATAACAACTAAACTTTGGGTGCATGACACAGGTTATGAAAAAACAAAAGCTGCATTTGAAAAATCGTTAAATAAACTTCAACTAGATTATCTTGATTTGTATTTAATCCATCAGCCATATAGTGATGTTCATGGTTCATGGAGAGCAATGGAAGAACTCTACAAAGAAGGAAAAGTGAGAGCAATTGGTGTAAGCAATTTTCACCCCGATCGAGTAATGGATATTATTGCTTTTAACGAAATTGCTCCGGCAGTAAATCAAATTGAAACTCATCCATTCAATCAACAAATAGAAGCTCAGAAATTTTTAATTGATACTGGAGTTCAATTAGAATCTTGGGGCCCATTTGCAGAAGGAAGAAACAATCTATTTCAAAACGATTTACTGCTTTCTATTGCTGCAAGGTATAATAAAAGCTTAGCTCAAGTTGTGCTTCGTTGGCTTACACAAAGAGGAATAGTTGCAATACCTAAATCTGTAAAAAAAGAAAGGATAAAAGAAAATTTCAACATTTTTGATTTTGAATTAAATCCAGAAGATATGAAAGCAATTGCAAATCTTGATATGAAAACCAGCTACTTTTTCGATCATCACAATCCGGAAATTATTAAATGGATGGGAAGCAGAAAAGTTGACTTATAGTGTTACGGATAAAAAGTTGAAGTAATATAATTAAATAAAATTTTTAGGAATAAGTTGTGAAAAATATATTTGTGAATAATCTACTAATAGGAATTCTCATGTTAATGAGTTTAAATATCAAAGGGCAAAATAAAATAGAAAATCCTTTTACACTTGTTTACAAGGGTGCAATAATAGAAAATCTTTCAGGTGAGGTAAATATTCGACAAGTAAATTATAAACTTAATGGCATTGAAATATCTGCAAATGTTTATACACCAGCAAATTATGATTCTTTGAAAACTTATCAAGCTATTGTTGTTGCACAGCCTAATGGCGGAGTAAAGGAACAAGTAGCGGGATTATATGCCCAACGTTTGGCAGAATCTGGTTATATCACCATTGCTGCCGATGCATCATTCCAAGGAGCCAGCGGTGGGTATCCTCGTAATGTTGATAAACCATCAAATAGGATTGAGGATGTAAGAGGAATGGCAGATTTTATCTCACATTATAAAGGTGTAAACAAAGAGAATATAGGTTTATTGGGAATCTGTGGCGGTGGAGGTTATTCATTAGCTGCCGCTCAAACCGATAAAAGATTTAAAGCTGTAGCTACTTTAAGTATGTTTAATTCCGGACTAGTAAGACGAAACGGATTTATGAATTCCCAAGTATCTTCAATTCATGAAAGATTAAAACAAGCATCTGATGCACGCGCTCAAGAAGCAGTGGGTGGCGAAGTTATATATGCCGCAAATGCAGAAATTACAGATGAAATGGCTGATAAAATGCCATTCGATTTATATCGAGAAGGTCATTACTACTATAACAGAACTCATGCGCATCCCAATTCAACTTTCAGGTATACTATGAGTAGTCTGCTCGATTTGATGGCTTTTGATGCAACCACTAATATGGATTTAATAAATCAACCTTTGTTAATGATTGCCGGAAGTAAAGCCGATACATATTACATGTCAGAAAGCGCATTTAAACTTGCTACTGGCACTAAAGAAAAGGAATTATTTTTGATTGATGGAGCAACTCACATTCAAACATATTATGTTCCAGAATATGTAGATCAAGCAATGGACAAACTCAACGAGTTCTTCGACAAGTATTTATAATTTTTTTAATAACCAATAAGGATAAAATTATGAAAACAAAAATTATGCTTCTCTTTCTAACATTTTTAACAGCGAATTTATCACTTGCACAAAATTCTTCTGAAGAAGAGGAAATTATTAATCTTTCCAAAGCCAAATGGCAGTGGATGTCAGACAAAAATGTAGATAAGCTAGATTCACTCTTCCATGAAAAGTCTATGTTCGTGCATATGGGTGGAACTTGGGGGAAAGAACCGGAAATCAACATAATAAAGAGTGGTGGAATCTGGTATAAGAATGCGGACATTCATGAAGTATCTGTAAAAATTATTGATAATACTGCAATCCTATTAAATAAAATTACACTGCTTGCAGTTGTCGGAGGAAATGAAGTTACCAATCCTTTTGAAGTTACTGAAGTGTATATAAATCAAAATGGAAATTGGAAATTAGGTTCACTATCATTTACTAAGCTGCTTATCCCTAATGCTCAATAAGTATCGGTAATTCACAACAATAATAAAGTGGTTTAGAGAATTAAGAATACAATAGTTGCAAACAATTAAAAGGGAAAAAATGAAAACAGCAAAAAATTATTTTCGTCTACTTCTTATAGTTTTCTTTTTCGTCAGCATCAATAATATTAATTCACAAGGTAAAGAAAATGTGCCAACCTTAAAATTGAACAATGGAATTGAAATGCCCCAATTGGGGATTGGCACTTTTGCAGTCTCATACGATGATGCAAAGGCAGCATGTCTCGAAGCTTTTAGAAATGGTTTCCGCCATGTGGACTGTGCTACCGCATATCGTGTTGAGGGAGCAGTTGGTGAAGCAATGAAAGAGAGTGGAATTCCGCGTGAAGAATTTTTTATTACAAGCAAATTATGGGTTTCCGATTATACAAATGGCAAAACCCTTGCTTCTATTGATACAATACTGAAACGCTTTCAGACAGATTATATTGACTTGCTCTATATCCATCAGCCTATTGGAGATTATATCAATGCATGGAAGGATATGGAAAAGGCTGTTTCATCTGGAAAGGTACGATCATTAGGAATCAGTAATTTCGATGCCAGCAACGAACGTTTCCATGCAATTGTAGATAGCATGAAAATTAAACCAGTTGTGTTGCAAATAGAATGTCATCCATACGCGCAACGTAACGATATTAGAGAGTGGGTTAAACCTTACAACATTATTATAGAGTGTTGGTATCCACTAGGTCATGGAGACAAGGGATTGTTAACCGACCCGGCAATTAAAAATATTGCCGAAGCACATGGAAAAAGCATTGCCCAAATAATTCTCCGTTGGCATATCCAAGAAGGTTTCTCTGCAATTCCGGGATCCAAAAATCCAGTTCATATCAAAGAAAACATAAGTATTTTCGACTTTGAGTTGAGTAATGCTGAAATGACAACAATGCGTTCACTTAACAAAGACAAACGTTTTTTCAGTGTAACATTAGAACAACTTGATAGCTGGGTTAGATAATCAATAGCAAACGAACTGTGGGATGAATAATGAATGATGTATAAAAACCTTTACCCACTTGCTTATGCGCTGTGTCAATTAATAATTGAAATAAATAACATTAAAATAGAACGATATGAAAAAAATAATATTAGAAATCATTTTATTCTTTATTTCATTTTCAATAAATGCACAACATGCAGAAAATACTACTACTTATGTAACTGTTAATACAATCTCCGGAATTTTGAGAGGCGTTAACGAATGCGAATGTGAAAGTTTTAAGGGTATCCCGTATGCTGCTGCTCCAGTTGGTGAATATCGTTGGCGTCCTCCACAGCCTTGCCCCAAATGGGAAGGAATTCGTGATGCAACAAATCTCGGAGCAAATTGTGCTCAAGCAGGATGGCCTCGCGGTTCAGGCTCTATTGCAGAAGGCTCATCGGAAGATTGCTTATTTATCAATTTATGGAGACCAGAAGGAGCAAAGCCGGAATCAAAGTTACCAGTAATGGTATGGATACATGGTGGTGGTTTTGTTGGAGGAGCTGGATCTTATCCGGGTTTTTCCGGTGATCAGTTTGCAAAGCAAGATATAATTCTAATTACATTCAACTACCGTCTTGGTAGACTTGGCTTTTTTGCATTTCCCGCATTAAGTAAAGAATATCCGGAAGAACCTAAGGGCAACTATGGTTATATGGATCAAATCGCAGCACTAAAGTGGGTACAAAGTAATATTGCATCGTTTGGAGGCGATCCAAACAATGTAACTATTTTTGGTGAATCTGCTGGTGGTGTTTCGGTACATTCATTATTGACAATTCCGGACGCCAAAGGTCTTTTTCACAAAGCTATAATTCAATCAGGAGGAGGTCGGGATGGTGTTCTTACTGGCAGACCAATAAGTGAAGAAAATGCTGATTTGTATTACCCGGTTTCTGCCGAAACGATAGGAATTAATTTTGCACGGAAACACGGAATCGAAGGAACTGATGAAGCTGCTTTAGTTAAATTACGAACACTAAGTGTGGAAGAGATTGTAGATGGTGGACAAGAAAGTGATGGTCAAGGAGAATTGCCAATATACTCTGGTCCAATTCTCGATGGAAAATTGGTTGTAGAAACTGCTGAGAGTGCATACGAGTTTGGCAGACAAGCAAACGTTCCGCTCATAATTGGTTCGAATAGCGCTGAAGTTCCGGCAGGGTTCGTAAATGCTAATTCCAAAGAAGAATTACTGTCTTTATTTGGAAATTTTAAAGACGAAGCAAATAAAGTGTATGATCCAAATGGGACTGCTGATTTTGCTGAGATGCTTACAATGGTCAATACTGACAAGGTATGGGCTGAACCGGTAAGATTAACAGCAAGAGCTTTTGCAAATGAAGGAATTCCAGCTTATGTATATCTTTTTTCTTATGTAGCTAATTCAATGAAAAATTGGATGCGATTTGGTGCCGGACACGGATCAGAAATTTCTTATGTGTTTAATAATCTTAGTAATCGGAATGGAATTGTAATTGAATTGAAAGACCAAGAAGTTGCTAATATGATGAATGCTTATTGGGCTAACTTTGCCAAGACTGGTAATCCCAACGGTAAAGGATTGCCGCACTGGCCAATTTATAATTATGAAAAGGATGAGATTTTAGAGTTTCAATCTGATGGTTCAGTGGTTGGAAAATCAGATCCTAAAAAAGCAAGACTTGACTTAATCGAAAAATCAGTAACAACTGGAAATCTTCGTTAATCCAGATATTTTTTCTGAGCTTAAAAACTAAGATTGTAAACTTTAGGAGAAATGATACAAATGTTGGTAAATGAAAATAAAAACAACTTTACTAAAATGATATTTACATTAGTTATCAAAAATTACTTAATGATTTTTGTTGTATTTGTTTCTTTGACACTTAATCATTTAGCTCAAAGTGAAATGGATGCGAGACTGTCATTAACAAATATGCAACGTAGCATAATTTCGATTTCAGCATTTACGGCAAAAGGCAAATTGTCAGAACTAAAATCTGCTCTGAACGTAGGATTAGATGCGGGTTTAACTATCAATGAAATAAAAGAAGTAATTGTTCACCTTTATGCTTATTGCGGTTTCCCTCGCAGTATAAGAGGATTGCAGACTTTTATGGATGTGATTGAAGAAAGGAAATCTAGAGGAATTTATGATATTGTTGGTGCTGAATCATCCGATATAATTGATGAAAATACCAAATATGAGCAAGGTAAAATAAATTTAGAAAAACTAACTGGGAAACCGCAATCTGAATTTAAAGGCGGATATGCAGAATTTGCACCAATTATAGAAATATTTTTAAAAAAACATTTATTCGCCGATATTTTCCAGCGAGATATTTTAACCTTTGCCGAAAGAGAATTGGTTACTATATCAGTGTTAAGCTCAATTGGCGGAACAGAACCAATGCTTAAAAGTCATTTATCAATTTGTCTGAATCTTGGCTTGACTCCAGCACAATTGAATGAATTTGTTGGAGTTATTCAATCAACGATTGGTGAAAAAGAAGCAAAAGATGCACAAACTGTTTTAAATGAAGTTTTAAAAAACAAGTAACGGCAATATTAAGATAAATGAAAAAAATCCAATGAAGAAAAACAAAATTATTTACAGTCTGCTTGTTATTTTTATTATGAATACTTCATGTAAACAAAGTACTCAAAATAAACCGGCATTTGCAAAAGGAAACAAAATAACCAACGATAACTTTACTGGTTCAGCATGGTTAGAAATGTTTGTAAAAAGTGATAGTATTTTCAACGCCTCAATTGGCAACGTTACATTTGAGCCAAAAGCGAGAACGAACTGGCACAAACATCCGGGCGGACAAATACTTCTTGTAACAGACGGAAAGGGGTTTTATCAGGAAAAAGGAATGCCGGCTCAAATTATTAGAAAAGGTGATATTGTAAAAATAAAACCTTATGTAGAACATTGGCATGGAGCTGCATCAGACAGCGGTTTAACTCATATTGCCATTAGTCTTAATACAGATATAGGAAATGTTATTTGGTTAAATTCAGTTACAGATGAAGAATATTTCAGTATTAAAAATTAGTTGATTATATTAAAAGTAATTTAACGTACTTATAACACTTTCATTTTATATAAATTCAACCAATTTGAGTAATAACAAATCTAATAAGTGAACAAAAGTTATATACGAATTAAATCAATTGTTGTGAAATTCTATGGGTTTTGACGAAGATAAAGAGCTTGTGTAGTTGTTATTAATTATAGGAAGTTTTTCATTTGCAAATTTTTGAGAAGATTGGCATAGAACATTCTATTTATTTACTTACAAAATAAACAAATATTTTATCTCTAAAATGGATAAAGACTTTAAATAATATCGTATGATTTTGTTAAATTAAAACAAGTGAAACTTTCAAATAAATAAGAGTATGTCGATAATTAAACCCAAACTTTTTACAACGTTAAAAAATTATAATAAGCAGCAATTTATTTCTGATTTAACCGCAGGTGTAATTGTTGGAATTGTTGCTTTACCTCTCGCAATTGCTTTTGGAATTGCAAGCGGAGTAACCCCGGAAAAAGGAATTATAACTGCAATAATTGCTGGCTTTATTATTTCTTTTTTTGGCGGAAGTAGAGTACAAATCGGCGGACCAACCGGTGCGTTTATAATTATTGTTTACGGAATTATTCAAGAATTTGGAACAACCGGATTAGCTATTGCAACAATAATGGCGGGCGTAATTCTAATAATGATGGGATTGGCAAAATTCGGTTCGCTGATTAAATTTATTCCTTATCCAGTTGTTGTGGGGTTTACAAGCGGTATTGCATTATTAATTTTTTCTACTCAAGTAAAAGATTTTTTTGGTTTAGACATAAAAACTGTTCCGGCTGAGTTTCATGAAAAGTGGATTATTTATTTCGAAAAATTTTATACAATAAATTACTATGTCTTTGGTATTGCAATGTTGGCTCTTATAATAATGATTTTTTGGCCAAAAATAACTCACCGGATTCCAGGTTCACTAATTGCAATAATTGTAACAACAATAATTGTTATAGTATTTAAATTACCTGTTGACACAATTGGCAGTAGATTTGGAGATATCCCTTCCAACCTTCCTTCTCCAAGTTCATTTGATATCAATTTAGATATAATTAGAAAATTAATAGAACCTGCAACTGTAATTGCATTACTTGCAGCAATTGAATCTTTACTTTCCGCAGTTGTAGCAGATGGAATGATCGGCGGAAAACATAGAAGTAATATGGAATTAATTGCTCAAGGTTTAGCAAATATAATAACACCAATATTTGGTGGAATACCGGCAACAGGGGCGATTGCAAGAACTGCAACAAATATTAAAAATGGCGGAAGAACACCAGTTGCTGGAATTGTACACGCAATTACACTTTTGTTAATTATGCTTTTCTTTGGAAGTTATGCAAAGCTAATACCAATGGCAACTTTAGCTGCAATTCTTGTAATTGTTTCTTATAACATGAGTGAATGGAAAACATTTAAGTCGCTGTTAAAAAGTCCCAAAAGTGATGTTGTAGTTTTATTAACTACATTTTTCTTAACAGTAATTTTTGATTTGACAATTGCAATAGAAATTGGAATGATATTAGCCGTATTATTATTTATGAAACGAATGGCAGAAGTATCCAATGTAAGTGTAATTACAAGAGAATTTGAAGATGCTGAAGATATACTTGATCCGAATGCTATTGATAAAAAACAAATACCTGTAGGTGTTGAAGTATTTGAAATAAACGGACCGTTCTTTTTTGGTGCTGCAAAGAAATTTAAAGATCAAATGTTTGCTATTGAAAAACCACCCAAAATTAGAATTATTCGAATGAGAAATGTTCCGGCAATTGATGCAACTGGTTTGCAAACATTAAAAGATTTTTATATTGATGCAAAAAGACAAAAAACTAAATTAATACTTTCCGGTGTGCACACACAACCTTTGATGGCAATGACTCAAGCGGGATTATTAGAAATATATGGGGAAGATAATATTTTTGGAAATATTGATGATGCGCTTGATCACGCACGAGGAATGCTGGGACTTTCAAAATTAGGCAGACCAAAAGATTTTATTGCAACAGTTAAAAGAGATGTTAGTAAATGATTATTTTGTAAAAATTCTGCACATAAAATGGCGTTAAATTTAAAAGAAATTTCACACATGCTGATAATTTCAGAAAATGATATTCAATAATTAATTTTTTAAAAATTCTCTTCCAAAATCTTTATAATACAATTGACTTAAATAAACAACAAATAATAGTGTGGGCTATAATTCGAAATCATCCGTTTAATAATTCTGATCAACTGAATTATTTCCATTTTGAAAAATTATTTTCAAATTGAAAACAATAAATTAAAAATTAGGCAATAAATAGAAAGATTTGTTCGTTTAACTTTCGGCACAAATATTGACTATTTCCTTTGTGAATTTCATTTCATATAAATAATAATTGAATATTTTAGTATATAAGTAATAAAAAGAAGAAGTTATGAATAAAGGAAATGTTTTAATAATAGACGATCAACTTGAAATAAGAAATCTTCTTTCAAAGTTGTTGGAATTAGAAAATTATAATTCATTCTCAACGGATAATATTAATGATGGAATAAAAATAATTTCCGATGAAGATATTCAAGTAATTATTTTGGATGTAAGACTAAAAGAAGTAAACAGCATAGAATTCATTCCAATAGTAAAAAAGCGTAATCCATTTATTGAAATTATTATGTTAACAGCATATGGCAAAATTAATGACGGAGTTCAATCAATAAAATTAGGCGCATTTGACTATATTGTAAAAGGTGATGATGATGATAAAATAATTCCAACTGTAGCAAAAGCAATTGATAAATATAGACTATCAACAAAACTTAACAAACTTGAAAATAAAATAAGAAGTAAATACAAATTTGAAAATATAATTGGTGCTTCCGATAAAATAAAAGAGGCAATTAGTTTAGCTAAAAAAATTACGGATTCTGATTCAACAGTTTTGTTAACTGGTGAAACTGGAACTGGAAAAGAAGTTTTTGCACAGGCTATTCATTATGAAAGTTATAGAGCAGATAAACCTTTTGTAGCAATAAATTGCAGTGCAATTCCAAAAGATATTTTAGAATCTGAATTATTTGGATACAAAAAAGGAGCTTTTACCGGAGCAATAACAAATAAGAAAGGTTTGTTCGAAGAGGCAGACGGAGGAACTTTATTTCTTGATGAAATTAGTGAAATAGCATTTAATTTACAGGCAAAATTATTGCGAGTTCTAGAAACAAATAGTTTTATTAAACCCGGAGATTCAAAAGAAACAAGTGTTGATATTAGAATTTTAGCTGCAACAAATAAAAACTTAGATGATGCAATCAGTAATGAAGTTTTTAGAAAAGATCTATATTACAGAATTAGTACATTTGTTTTAAATTTACCTTCACTGCGTGAAAGAAAAGAAGATATTACAGTACTTGCAGATTATTTTATTTCACATTTTTCAAAAAAATTAAACAAACAAATAATTTCTGTTGACCCGGAATTTCATATTAAGTTAATTTTATATCCATTCCCAGGCAATATTAGAGAATTGCGCAATGTTTGTGAACGCGTTGTTATACTTTCGGAAAATGGAATTATAACTTCAAAATATCTTCCGCAAGAATTTTTTATACAAACTAATAGTGATTGGTCCAATGAGAACGATCTTTCACTTTCAAAAATAGAAATGCATCATATTCAGAAAATTCTAACATTTACTAATAATAATAAAAATAAAACTGCAGATTTATTAGGAATTGGCTTAACTACATTGTACAGAAAAATTGAGCAATATGGTTTATAGAAAAAGTAAATAAATGTTAAATCTTAAATCTAAGATATATGGCAGTCTCTCAATTCTTATTATTACAATAATAGTTTTAGGTTTTTACGGAATTTATTCACTCAGGAAACTCTCAAATGATTCGAAAGCAATTATCAAAGATAATTTTCTATCCATAGATTATACTTTTTTAATGATTTCTGAATTAGATAAAATAGATGCATTAAATGATTCTTTAAAATTTCATTTGGAGAGAAATGAAAATCCGGATTTAGTGATAATCGATTCTCTCGCAAAACACTATTTCTCCTTTGAAAATTTACTTAAGCTGCAAAATAATAATATCACTGAAATTGGCGAATCTGAGCTAGTTGAAAAATTGAAACAGAGTTTTTCAACTTATAAGTTAGAAACTAAAGAATCAAATTATTATCAGAAAATTCATAACAGAAAAAAAAGTAAAAATTATCTTCAACTTATGAGAAATACAATTAGCGAAATTTACAACCTCAATATGAAAAGCATTTTACATAAGAAAAAAGTTGCAGAAAAAACCTCATCTGAAGTAATATCGATTATGTCGATTATATCATTTGTAAGCTTAGTTATTATCATATTTTTCGTAATTCGTTTTCCAAGATATATTGTCTCGCCAATTGTAGAACTAACTTCAAAAATAAAAGCTATTTCAGCAAAAAGCTTTGATCAAAAAATAGAATTTAAATCAAAAGATGAAATTGGATCACTTACAAGTGCCTTCAATGTTATGGCTTCAAGACTTATGGAATATGAAGAACAGCATATTGATCAATTATTGTTTGAGAAAAAACGAATAGAAAGTTTAGTGCAAGGATTAAACGATGGAATCATTTTATTAGATAAAGAAAAAAAAGTAATTCTGATAAACTCAAATGCATTAAAGATTTTATCACTTGAGAATCTTAGTATATTAAATAAAAATATTAGCGTATTAAATAAGTTATCGGAAAAATTAAATACAATTAGTAGTCAATTATTATCTAATGATAAAGAAATCAAACAAACAGAATTTTATGATCATGAGACCGATCAATATTTTAATGTGGATAAAATTGAAATTATGCAGGAAAAAGAATCGAGTAATAAAAATGAAGTAAAGGGAATAGTAATTATTTTAAAAAACGTTACACTTTTTAAAGAACGAGATTTAGCAAAAACAAATCTTATTGCTACAGTTTCACACGAATTGAAAACGCCAATTTCCTCAGTAAATTTAAGCCTAAAGCTGCTAAACGATTTTAGATTAGGAACTCTTAATGATGATCAAAAAAAATTAGTTGAATCAATTTCTCTTCAGAATAAAAAACTTTTACGTGTTGTAAATGAATTGTTGGATTACTCCCAAGCAGAAACTGGGAAAATAAACTTATTTATTGAGCAAATAGATCCAACTCAAATTGTTGATCTTGCAGCATCTGCACTTATGATTTTACTATCCGAAAAAGAAATTGAGTTAAAATTGGAATTGATGAAAAATCCGCCTTTAATTAGAGCTGATAAGGAAAAATCAGTTTGGATTCTTGTAAATATTTTAACAAATGCTATTCGATATTCACCTCAAAAAAGTCAGATTCTTATCGAAATGGTAAGGTTAGATAATTTTATAAAATATTCTGTAATTGATCATGGTTCAGGGATATCGCAGGTTGATATAGAAAATATATTTAAGAAATTTGTTAAATCAGACAATAAAAAAGGTACCGGACTTGGATTATCTATTGCAAAAGAAATGGTAGAATCTCAAGGCGGAAAAATTTGGGTTATGAGTGAAATAAATAATGGCAGCCAGTTTTATTTCACGTTACCAATCGCGTAAATATTTTCATTTTGAAAAACAATTTTCATTTTGAACTATATAATCAAATATTTTTAATACAAATCTCAAAATATTGTTTTTATTCCAACCAATTAATTTGGTACACAACTTGCCTTATTAATATCATGATCAAAATAAATAATACGAATAAACGCAGATATTTAAATGATAAAAAAGCTGTTGAATAATCTTTCGCCAATACAATTGTTAAGTCTTGGTTACTTAATAATAATTTTAACCGGAGCATTTTTATTAATGCTGCCAATTTCTTCAACCAACGGATCATCACAAAATTTTATTGATGCTTTTTTTACATCTACTTCTGCAATTTCTACAACAGGTTTAATTGTTGTTGATACCGGCAGCTACTATACTTTATTTGGGCAAATTGTAATATTATTCTTACTACAAATTGGAGGAATTGGATATATAGCAATTTATGTAATTATTGTTTTGTTAAGTAATAGCAAGTTTTCAATTAAAAGTAAAAAAGTTTTAAGAGAGTCCATTTCAAGATTACCGGAAGTTAATCTTATCAAATTTGTGAAATTAATTTTGCTATATACAACTGTTATTGAATCTATAGGCGTAATTTGTTATTACATTGTTTTTCAGAAAAAATTCACATTTTGGGAAGCAATTTATCAATCAATTTTTCATTCCATTTCAGCGTTTTGCACGGCTGGATTTTCATTATTTGTGGATAGTTTTTGTTCATATAATAATGATTGGCTGATAAATTATACAACGTACTTTCTTGTAATAACCGGCGCAATTGGTTTCTTTGTAATTTTTGATGTACTTCAAATTTTTAATAAGTCTTCTAATCAAAAAAAATTAACACTCCAAACAAAGATTGTTTTGTCTACATCGTTTTACCTTTATGCAATCGGCAGTATTTTAATTTTTATTACTGAGCAAAATAAATTTTCTACAAGTCTTACTTATAATGTTTTAATAAGTGCATTTCAAGCAATTTCAGCATCAAGTACAGTGGGTTTTAATTCTATTGATATTGGAAAAATGTCGGAAAGCAGCTTGTTTGTTTTAGTCATTTTAATGTTTGTTGGAGGTTCACCTGGAAGTACTGCCGGCGGGATTAAAACAATTTCATTTGCGCTGATAAATATTTTCTCAGTTTCATTAATTAGGGAAAAACAAACTCCTTCAGTTTTCAAACGAAGTATAAATATTAATAATTTTTATAAATCAACGGGACAAGTTTTTATTGGTTTTGTTTCAATTGTACTTTTCTCATACTTATTAACAATCTCAGAAAATATTGGATTTATGAAAGTTTTGTTCGAAGCGGTTTCAGCTTTTGGTACAGTTGGACTTTCAACCGGAATAACTTTTAATTTAACTTGGCTCGGAAAAATTTACATAACAATTTTAATGCTCATTGGTAGAGTTGGTCCATTTGCCTTAGGTTTAGTTTTCCTTACAAAATCAAATGAAAAATATTACAAATACCCGGAAGAAGATTTATTTATTTCATAAAAGGAGATTATAATGAATAATTTCGCAGTTTTAGGATTAGGTAATTTTGGTTTTAACATTGCAAAAAAATTATCGGAAAAAGGGAAAAATGTTTTAGCAATTGATTCTTCGCCAGAACAAATTGATAAAATTAAAAATATTGTAAATGATGCCGTAATAGGTGATATCAAGAATAAATTTTTCATAAATGAATTTATTGATACAAATATTGAAACCGCAATTATCAGCACTGGCGAAAATATTTTTGATAGTATTTTAGCTGTTCACCATGTTAAAGAAGTTGGAGTAAAAAATATTATTGTGAAAGCTGTTGATGAAATGCATTCACAAATTCTTAAAATAATGGGAGCAACAGAAATTATATTCCCGGAAAAAGATATCGCTGAGTGGATTGCAATTCGATTAGCGGAACCAAATTTAATTGAAAGAATTCCACTTTCACAAGATTATTCAATTGTTGAATATGCATGTCCCGATAAGTTTGCCGGTAATTCATTAAGAAAAATTCAACTAAGATCTAAATTCAACATATTATTGATTGCAGTAAAAGATATTCTAATAAATGAATTTATCTTAATGCCTGAAGCTGACTATATTCTTAAACCAGATACAACATTATTACTTATGGGAAAACAAAAAGATATAAATGATATGAAGTTGAAAATTTAAAAAGTATTTTAAATATTTAAAATCAAATTCACTAAATCGCATTTTCTTTAGAAGTAAAATGTGCATTTAAAATTTGTAAATTATTAAAATAGTTCAAAAGGTTTTTAGTTAGAAATTGAAAACTAAATTTTTTCAACTTGCTCTACAAGTGATTTGACTAATTCCGTTTGTGTAAAACCATTTTTCTGAACTCCGGAATATGAGTGAACTGAAATTTTACAGTAACTTAAATTGAGTTGATTTAAAATTATTCCCACATTTTTATTATTAACGCCGCCGGCAATAACTATTTCAATTTTGTTTTTTGCTTTTTCAATAATTTGATTTAGACAAGTAATTCCATCTAAAGCACTCTTTTTATTTCCCCATTTTGTTCCGCTTGTTAGCACGCGATTTACACCCAAATTAATTAACAATTCAATTGTTTCAATTGGATTAGGTGTTGCATCAAATGCTCTGTGAAAAGTAATTAGTAAATTATTTTGTTTGCTTAATTCTATCAGCGAAATCATAGAATCAACATCTAAATTGTTTTGATTATTCAAAACTCCAAAAACAACTCCATCCGCACCGGCGTTTGATGCAATTTTAATCTGCTCTTTCATTTCAAAAATTTCTTTTTTAGAATAGGAAAAATTTTCGGCCCGCGGTCTAATCATAACCATTAAGCCAGATTTCTCCCTAAATGCTTTTCTTGCTTCAGTAATTGAATCTAACTTTGGAGTTAATCCATCTACTTGCATTTCTCCGCATAATTCAATTGTTGATGCACCGCCGGAATATGCCGCTTCTACCGAATCTCTTAAGCTTTGTTCACCATCGCAATTAATGCACACTTCAACTTTAATCATAATGAAAATTAATAATCTTTTGTTTTTAATATCGTTTAAAAATAATTATTATGAAATTAAATGTAGGTTATAACTGTTACACTAATTAGGTTAAAAAAGTAAAAATATATTCACTAGTTTTTAAACTGAAGATTAAAATATTTTATTCATTGAAAATGTAATTATTTTTACTTTAATTTAAGTGTCCCCCAATAAATTTAATAACTTTTAAGAAAGTTGAAAAAAATATCTTCAGAAATTCTTAACATATCAAAATAAGACACGATATACAATTTAACAATTTTTTAGAAAGATCTGAAAAATGTCAAAGCAGAATAAGTTAGTTCTAATTGTTTCAGTTGGACTGCTCACTACAATTATTTCATTCATAGTTTCATATAGAATTGAGCAAAAAAGAGTTCAGATAATTTTTGAAAAAGCTGCAGTAGAAAGAACTGCGCTTATAATTCAATCTATAGAAATGACTGAATTAGTAACTGAATCAATGAGAAATTTGTTTTTAGTTACGGAAGATATTTCTTATCCGAATTTTCAAAAGTTTATTAACTCATTTAATAAAAAAATGATTGGAATTCAATCGTTAGAATGGGTTCCAAGAATTAAACATTCCGATAAAGAAAATTTTATTACCCAAGCAAAAAATACTTTATCTATTGATTACAAAATACTTGAATTAAATGCTGATCATAATTTAATTTCTGCAAATGAAAGAGAAGAATATTTTCCGGTTTATTATCTTGAACCAATAAAAGGAAACGAAGAATCTTTAGGTTTTGATTTAGCTTCAAATAAAGAGAGAAATGCTGCATTAAAAAATTCTGCAGAAAAGAATAGATTTGTTGCTTCCGAAAGAATTATTTTAGTCCAAGGTGAAAAAAATGAAATCGGGATTAGATTATTTGAACCAGTAATTAGAAATCTTTCTGAAAGCGAAACTGAAAATAAAAAACTCGAAAATTTAATTGGTTTTGTAGGCGGTGTTTTTAAACCTGAAAAAATTGTTGAAAATTCAATTTCTGTTTTGCAAAAGACCGATATTGATATTTACCTTTTAGATGAATCTGCGCCGAAAGAAAATCAATTATTATATTTTCATAAATCAAGATTTTCTCAAAATAATGAACAAACTAATTTTGATGAAGCCGAAATAAAATTTCATCAAAAAATTCAATATGGCGGAAGAACTTGGTCAATTACATGCATTCCAACTCAAAATTTCTTTGATGTAAATGAAGCGTATATTCCTCATTTAATTTCATTAATCTTCTTTTTCTTAACTGCATTTTTTTCGTTTTATTATTTTCGTCATTCGCAAGAAAAAGAAAGAATTAAAAATATTGTTGAAAAACGAACAAAGGAACTTAATGAAAGTAAACAACGTTTAGATTTAGCAATTAACGTTGCGGAATTGGGCTTGTGGGATTGGAATATTAAAACCGGCAATTTATACAATAATGAAAAATTTGCAACAATGCTGGAGTTCAAAGAAAATGATATTGAACCATTTTTTGAAAATTGGAAAAAGTTAATTCATCCGGATGATGAGGACGAAGTTCTGGATATTTTAAATCAGCATCTTGAAGGTTACACACCAAACTTTTCTGCAGAATTAAGGCTTGGTACAAAATCCGGTAATTGGAAATGGATTCAAACTTTAGGCAAAGTTGTGGAAAGAAATGAAAATGGAAAACCGGAAAGGGCAATAGGAATTAACATAGATATTACTGAAAGAAAATACATTCAGCAAAAATTAATTAAGTATAGTCAAAAACTAGAAAAACAAAATATTGAAAAAAGTAAAATATTTTCAATCATTAGTCATGATTTGAAAAGTCCTCTAGTTGCAATAAATGGTTTTTCGGAATTACTTGTAACTGATATTGATACATTAGATTTATCCGAAATAAAAAAATATTGCATTTACATTTATCAATCATCAACTTCATTAAATTCAATTTTAGAAGGATTGGCAGAATGGGGAAGATTGCAGCTTGGACAAATTACATTTTCTCCAAAATCTTATCAATTGAATAAGCAGATTGAAAAAGTAATAAATCAAGAAAAAATAAATGCGCTTAATAAAGAAATAGAAATTCAAAATAATTTTAATGGAAATTTTAAAATTTTTGCAGATGAAATTATGATAGAAACATGTATGCGAAATCTTCTATCAAATGCAATTAAATTTACTCCCCATAAAGGGAAAATTTATATTAATGCCGAAATGAAAGATGATAAAATAGTTACTTTTTCTGTTACGGATACGGGAGTTGGAATTCCCGAAAGTAATTTAAAAAATATGTTTAAAGATTCTTATCATATTTCTACAAATGGAACTTCCGGCGAAAAAGGAACCGGTTTGGGTTTAGGAATCTGCAAAGAATTTGTTGAGCGTAACGGCGGAAAAATTTGGGTTGAAAGTATAGAGAATTTTGGAACAACTTTTTATTTTACTTTGCGGACAGAAGATAGTTTAGACTACTTTAGGAATTTATAAAATATTTTGAAATATAATTACGCATTAAAAATTACAGAGAAAATAGAACCAACATTTTTTTCACTTTTTACTTTTAGTTCAGCATTATTTAATTCAGCATAACTTTTAACTAAAGATAAACCAAGTCCAATACCTTCGTAAGATCTTGTGTAACCTTGTTCTTCTTGGATGAAAGGATCAAAAATTTTATTTAAGTAAGCTGATGAAATGCCAATTCCGGTATCAGTTATATCAGCTTGAATATTTCCATATGAATTTACAAATGATTCAATTGTAATGCTTCCTTTGTTTGTATATTTAATTGCGTTGTCAATCAAATTAATAAACATTTGGTTAATTGAATATTGATCGCAGACTAATCTTAACGGTATTTTGGAATTTTTTAATTCTAAATGAATTCCTTTTGCAAAAGCTTTTGGATGAAGTTCTTTTATAATTGGCCAAAGAATTTCGTCTTCTAAATTAACTTCGCTTAATTCAATTTTATATTTTTGGTTATGAATTTTAGAAACATTTAAAATCAAATCAATTGTTCTTGTTAATCTATTGCCGCCGCGTTCAATATAATCAAATGTTTCAGCCATTTCCGGGTTAAGCTGACCATTTAATTCATTTCTAATTAATGCAGAGAAACTCAAAATTGAGTTTAATGGAGTTCTAATTTCATGAGAAATTTGCGCAAGAAAATCCGATTTTAATCGTGCAGCTTCTTCCGCTTCATTTTTTGCAATTAGCAATTCATCTTCATATTTTTTTCGTTCAATTACTCTTGCAATTTGATCGGCAACAAGTTCTAAAACTTCTTTATCTTTTTTTGTGTATAAATTTCCAACGTAATCTTTAATAATAATTGCGCCGATAATTTCACTTTGTATTTTTAATGGAATTCCTAAAATTGTATTTGGTTTTGCGATGTATTCAAACAATTGAGAATTGGTAACAAGCAATTCAATATCTTTTTCATCTAAAATATATGATGCACCGGTTTTTTGGATAAATTTAAATTCTTCTTCCAAATTATGTTTTTCATCAAACTCAATTTCACTTAACAAAAAAGGAAATCCCAATTGATTATTTTTTGAATTTAACAGACAAACTGCAAAATTTTTAATCGGCATTAATTGAGTTAAATATTTGTATATGGAATCGTAAAGATTATTATCAAGCTTTGATTTGTTAATAATATTTGAAATTTGCAGAAGAACCGATTGAACCAATTCATTTTTCAATCTGTTTGTAACATCAATTGCGGTTGTAATTCTTAACTTATTTCCGTCTTCGTCATTAACTCGCAAATTTGTTGTTTGAATATAAAAATAAGTGCCGTTTTTATGTTTAACTTTTTCTTCAGCTTTAAGAATATTTATTCCATTAAAAATTTTTAGATGATTTTCTCGCGCAACATTCTGTGAATCTTCAGAAAGTAAATTTAAATATGGAATTCCAACCAATTCAGATTTTTCATATCCAAATAATTCGGCAAAATGTTTGTTTATTTCAACAATATTTCCCTCAAAATCTGCAATACAGATTGCAGTTTGCGCTTCATTGAAAACAGACTTGAAAAAATCTATATACCTTTCCTTAGAATTTTCTTCCAATTCCTTTCCAATTACAGTATTTTCAGAGTTAATTAGCATTTTGAAGTATAATATGTTGACGTATTATCGGAAGTATTTGACAGATTTTGAGTTGCATCACACAATAATTCTTTAAATTGAACATCCCTTTACTTATTTTAAAATATAATTACACAAAGGAAATTGTTTTGCTGCTAATAGAAATTTTACCGGATAAATGCGATTTTTGCGGCTGCTGCGTTGGAGTTTGTCCGGAAGATGCAATCGAATTGAAAGAAGCGGAAATTAAAATTATTGAAGAACTTTGCACAAATTGTTCAAAATGTGTTTGGTCATGCCCAATTGAAGTTCTAAAATTTAACCGAAATGGAATTGAGGCTGCGGAATTATGAAAAATGAATACGATGTAATTGTTGTAGGTGCGGGACCAGCAGGATCAATGGCAGCAAAATTTGCATCAGAAAATGGTGTTTCTGTTTTGATGCTGGAAAAAGATAGAGATGTTGGTTATCCGGTAAGATGCGGTGAAGCTGTAAGTTTGGCCGGAATTGAAGAATTTGTAAAACCTGATCCCAAATGGATTTCTGCGGAAATTACAAAATTTAGTTTTATTTCTCCCGATAAAACCGAAGTAATAATTCCCTTCGAAGGAAAAGGAGTTATTCTAGAAAGAAAAATTTTTGATTATGAATTAGCAAATTTAGCTTCGCAAAAAGGGACAGAAATTTTAACACGAGCTTATGTTAATGGATTATTGATTGAAAACAATTCCGTCTGTGGAGTGAAATATGATTTTAGAGGAAAGCAATTTCAAATAAAATCTAAAATAGTAATTGGAGCTGACGGAGTTGAATCAAGAGTTGGGCGTTGGGGCGGATTAAAAACTCATTCGGATTTTAGAGATATGGAAAGCGGCATTCAAATCACCGCTTCAAATATTAATGTTGATCAAAATACTTGTTATTTTTATTGGGGAAGCGAATATGCGCCGCAAGGATATTTATGGATTTTTCCCAAAGGAAATGGTTTAGCAAATATTGGGTTGGCAATTACCGGAGATATTGGAAAGAAAAAATCAGCTTTATCATTTCTTAATGATTTTATGAAAAATTATTTTCCAAATGCGTCAGTTTTATCTTCGGTCGCCGGAGGAATTCCATTTACTCCAACTTTAGAAAAAATTGTAAATCCCGGAATTATGTTGGTCGGAGATGCAGCTCGACAAATAAATCCGCTTTCCGGCGGTGGAATTGTTAGCGGAATGATTGGCGGAAGTATTGCCGGGAAAGTTGCCGCTCATGCAATTAAAAATGATGATTTGCATAAAATTTATGATTATGAAATTTTGTGGCGAGAACGACTTGGTAAACGTCATGAAATGTTTAACAGAATTAAAAATGGAATTTACAAGTTCAGTGATGAAAAATATGATCAGATTGCACATTCTTTGGTTGAACTTCCCGATGAAAAAAGAACTTTGGGAAATGTTGCAAAAAAAGCTGTGATAAATAATCCTTCATTATTAATTGATGTTGCGAAAGTGTTTTTTAAGTGAAGACGAAAAACGGAAAACGAAAAACGGAAAAAAGTAAAAAATATTCTCTAAAAATTAATATAAAACTTCTGAAACATTATAAAATGTCATATTGAGCGAAGCGAAATATCTCGATTTAAAATTATTATGAGATTCTTCATCCCGCATTTTGCGGGATTCAGAATGACATTTAAGTGATAATTAAGTAGTTTCAATATATTATTGAAATCTCATATCTTTTGTCTGAAATCTCTAATCTATTTTAATAAAATTACTTTTTTTGATTCAAAATAATTATTAGCAGAAATTGTAAATAAATAAATTCCGCTTGTAACTTTATTTGCATTCCATTCAAAATTGTATTCACCGATTTGATGATTTTTATTTATTACTTCTTCAATTAATTGCCCGAGTAAATTATAAATTCTAATTTTTACATTTGCTGGCTGCGATATTTTATAATTTAAATTTGTCGTTATGTTGAACGGATTTGGATAAACACCAAACTCAAATTCTAAATTCTCATTTAAATTATTATCAATATCAGTTACGGTTGAAGGTGCATAAACGGAAACATTAATTAATTCCGGAGTTCCGGATTTGTAAATTTTTAACGAATGTTTGCCGGAATTTAAAAACTCATTAATTACAAAAGTTTGAGGACGTTTTTGTAATTCATTCCCAGTAATGATTTTCTGATTTGTTAAATCTATTTCTTTATCATCAATTGTAATTTCAATATCATCGGACGAATTCATATCAAATGAAAGTAGGCAAGTAATTTCAGAATTTTCTGAGATTTCTAAATCAATATTTTTGAAAAACCCATCTTCATCATTTGCTATTTGATTAAAATTATTATTGTAAATTAATTTTCCGCTTGGAGAATTTACTACAATTATATCGCTCACAAAAGGAGTTTCATCTGTATAAATTTTTAAATTATGATTTCCGGAAGATAGATTAACTGGTAATGAAATTGAATATCCATTTCCATTTATTAATTCACCGTTTAATGAATTTTGATTGTTCCAGCCATAATCAATATTATCAATAACAATTTTTAAATCATCATCAATCTCAATTTCAGAATAATTTTCTGCATTTCCGGTTATATAAATTAAAGCTTCACTTTGATCTTCAATTGTAAAATTATATTCTTTCCACAAAATTTCTTTTTCACCGTTTGGGTATGAATTTGGAGAATCCCAAAGTAAAATATTGCCAAAAATATTTCTTGAAATTTCTGTACCGTTTAATCCGCTAATTTCAACAAAATCCACAAAGATTGATGAAACTTCGGAAATATTATTCCAATATTCGCTGGGATCTTCAATATTTATTACTCGGTTATCAATCCAAACATCAAACCGCATTTTATCATCGGGAATATTTGAATTCGCCAAATAGAAAAGTTCATCATCAATATATAAAGAAGTAAAATTTTCTTCCCAAATTATTTTATAAGTATGCCATTCTGTTTCATTAAGTTTATTTTGTAAATTCATAGTTTTTTTGTTGCTTAAAGAATCACTGGCAACGCCGAATAAAAACCAATTATATTTTTCTTCAGTTAAAACACTTTTTTGCTGCATTATCCACGCAACATCGTAATCAAGAAATAGATCAATTAAAGTTAAATCTCCATCCCAAAAACCCCAGCCTCTTGATCCAATATGCTGCGGCGAGCATTTTATTCTTGTTCTTAAAATTGTTCCCGGCAAATAAGGTTCGGTCGGATCATAAATTTCTGTATTGCAATATTCTGAACTTTCGGCGTTTAACAAAGTGAGTTGCAGCATTCCATCTTTAACAATGGGAATTGTTTGATTTCCATCTGCTCTATAAAACCAATAATTATTTTTACTTTGAAAATCATCACGCAAAATTAATTGTGCATTTACGGAAACTGAGAAAAATAGAATAAATCTTAAAATATTTTTCAATTGGGCAATCTTTCTATTTACTAAAATTTGGCAGAATAATTATTGATAATCACAATAAAGAATTTTTCGAATAGCAATTATAATATTTCTAAATTAAAATTATGTGTTATTAAACAATGAATTTATTAGAATCATATTTTTTAGAATAAATATAAACAACTAAATAGAATTCTATTTTTATTAAATTTAACTACATAATAAAATTTTTAATTTAGAATATTTATAGAAAAATATATGCCTTCCAGCTGGGGAATTAATCCTAATTATTTACATAATGTTTTTAAATATCTTGATTCCGCAATTATGGTTGTGGATGACAAGGAAGAATTTTTAGTTTGGAATAAAGGTGCCGAAAAAATTTTTGGTTATTCACAAGAAGAAATTATTGGAAGAAATTCTTCCGCACTTTTGCCAGGTGGACAAAAATATATTACCGAATTAAATAATATTATTGAAGAAGTAAAATCAAAAGGTTTTGCCGAAGTAATTGAAACAGAAAGAAAATCCAAAGATAATAGAATAATTCCGGTCCAGCTAAATGTTGCAAAATTGCCGGGAGAAAATAATTCATATGCCGGAAGAACTGTTATTATTACAGATGTTTCTGAGGTTAGAAAACTTCAGCAGCAAGTTGATCAATCAGAAAAGCTTGCGGTAATTGGACAGTTAGCAGCGGGAGTTGCGCACGAAATTGGAAATCCGCTTGCCGCAATTTCTTCAATCGTACAAATTTTGCAGAGAAAATCTACAGATCATTTTACAAGTGAACAGCTTGCAAATGTAAAGGATAATATAAATCGAATTTCAAAAATTGTGAGAGAGTTAGTTGATCTTTCTCGACCGCCAAGTCATGATGAAGTTATTACTCAAATTAATGAAGTTATAAAAACCGCCGTTGGAATTGTTAAATATGATAAACGTGTAAAAAAGGTGGAGTTTAAAACTTATCTTGATGAAAATTTACCGATGATAAAAGTGGTTCCCGATCAATTAATTCAAGTATTTATAAACATTTTAATAAATTCTTTAGATGCCGTTGAAGGAGAAGGAATTATAAAAGTAAAATCATTTTATAAGGAAAAATTTATTTTTGTAAGTATAAGTGATAACGGCTGCGGAATAGATGAAAAAGTAATTTCGAAAATTTTTGATCCATTCTTTACAACAAAGCAAGTTGGTAAAGGTACAGGGCTTGGACTTTCCGTAAGTTATGGAATAATTAAAAAATTTAACGGAGATATTAAAGTAGAAAGTCAATTGGGAAATGGAAGCGAGTTTCTTGTTCAAATTCCAATATAACTTTTAAGAAAGGAAAATTATGGATATAAAAATTTTAATTGCCGATGATGAAAAAGGAATTCGCGATTCGCTCCAAATGATTTTGAGCGAAGAAGGATTTCAAACAATTGCTGTTTCAGATGGTGCTGAAGCACTTGAACTGATTAAAAATAATGAATTTCAGTTAGTGATTTCTGATATTAAAATGCCCGGAATGGATGGAATTGAATTGCTTGAAAAATGTTCTAAAATTTCTCCCGAAACTTATTTTATAATGATGACGGCTTACGCATCTGTAGAAACTGCAATCGGCGCTTTAAGAAACGGAGCATATGATTATTTGCTAAAACCGGTTGAGTTTGATGATATTTTGAATAAAATAAAACGACTTCTTGATTTCAAAAAACTTTCCGATGAAAATAAATTTTTGCGACAAAAAATTTCGGCGAAAGCAGATTTTGAAAATATAATCGGCAAAAGTGAACCGATGAAAAAAGTATTTAATATAATTTCTCAAGTTGCGCCAACAAATACAAATATTTTTATTTCGGGAAAAAGTGGAACTGGAAAAGAACTTGTTGCAAAAGCAATTCATTATAACAGTAAAAGAAAAGACAAAATATTTCTGCCGATTAACTGCGGAGCAATTTCAGAAAATTTAATTGAAAGTGAATTGTTCGGACACAGAAAAGGTTCATTCACCGGAGCAGTTGGAGATAAAGACGGATTATTTAAAGTTGCTGATGGAGGCACTTTATTCTTAGATGAAATTGCCGATCTTCCGATTAATTTACAAGTAAAATTATTGCGCGCAATCGAAGATAAAGAATTTATGCCGGTAGGCGGAATTAAACCAGTAAGAACTGATGTAAGAATTATTGCAGCTACAAATCAAGATATTTACGAAAAGACAAAATCCGGCGAATTTAGAGAAGACCTTTATTACCGTTTAAATGTTGTTGAAATTAAACTTCCTTCACTAAATGAAAGAAGGGAAGATATTCCGCTTTTGGTCGATCATTTTGTTGAAAAATATTGCAACGAAATGGGAAAGCCTGT
The DNA here is from genome assembly GCA_016708125.1 of Ignavibacteriota bacterium. Taxonomy (NCBI): domain Bacteria; kingdom Pseudomonadati; phylum Ignavibacteriota; species Ignavibacteriota bacterium. Next base: position 2,117,815 of record JADJGF010000001.1, read on the forward strand.
AATCGGCGTAAATAATGAATCAATGAAAAAATTAATGAACTATGATTGGCGAGGCGGAGTTAGAGAACTTGAAAATATAATTGAAAGAGCGATAATATTTTCCAGCGGCGATAAAATTGAAGTTAATGACCTTGCAGATAATGTAAATTCTTCAGTAAGCATAAACAACATGCCGGAATCAATAAAAGAAGCAACTTTAATTTTTGAAAAGGAACATATTAAACGAGTTGTAAAAAAATATGAAAATAATAAAGAGGAAGCTGCAAATGCTTTAGATATTGGCTTATCCTCACTTTATAGAAAAATGGAATTGTTGGGAATTCCAACAAGATCAATTAAAGAATAAATTATTTATTAAAAAATTTTATGTAATTTTATTTAACATTTTAATGTAACATTTAACGAATATGGAATTTACAGATAACAAAATTTTAGACAAACTTTTAGTTCCGAATAAAAATTATTTTGTAATTTCATGGAGTTACAACGGCGAGTTTAATTGTCCGGTATCTTTTGAAAATATGACCGGATACACAAAAGAAGAAATTTCAAGCTTTCCTTACAAACATCATTCATTAACGGAAAATAACGAAGACGAGCAAATTTATAAATCAGTAATACAGCTTAATTTTGATGAGGAAATTAAGCAGATTACAAAAATTTTCAAGATCATTTCAAAAAGTGAAAAACCAATTTGGCTTAAAGAATTTATTTCCGTTGATGAATCAAATTTAAACAATGGATTTCTTAGTCTGCTTGTTGATATTACTGATCTTAAGCAAAAAGAAGTTGAATTTCATGAAATTATTGAAGCTAAAACTGAGCAGAATAATTCTAAAGATAAATTAATTTCAATTATCTCACATGATTTGCGAGCACCATTTACAAGCTTATTAGGATTTTCAGAAATTTTATTGAATGAACAAAATCTTTCCGAAGAAGAGAAAAAAGAATATTTAGAATACATTTACGATGCATCTAAAATTCAGCTTCAAATGGTAAATCATTTATTGGATTGGACGCGGCTTCAAACCGGAGCAATGAAATTTGAACCGCAAAGAATTGAAATTAGAGATATTGTTGAAAACTGTATTTCCGTTTTAACCGGCGTTGCAATTAGAAAAAATATTGAAATAAAAGTTGATGGAGGGAAAGGAATTTTTGTAAATGCCGATGAAAAATTAATTTCTCAAGCAGTTACAAATCTTCTTAGCAATGCCGTAAAATTTACTCCGAGCGGAAAAAAAATAAAAGTAAATATCGGTTTTTTCAAAAATGATATGATTGAAGTTACTGTAAAAGATGAAGGCGTTGGAATTTCTGAAAGCAATCAAATAAAATTATTTAAAGTTGAAAGTAAATTTTCACAAGCCGGAACTGCCGGTGAAAAGGGAAGCGGGTTAGGTTTGGCTTTAGTAAAGGAAATTATTGAAAAACATTCCGGCAAAATTTGGTTTTATTCGGAACTGCAAAAAGGAAGCGAATTTCATTTTACAATTCCAAAAGCTGATGATACAATTCTAATAATTGAAGAACATGAAGATTTACGAAATGAATATCAAAAAGTTTTTGCTGAAAAATATCCAACATTTAATTTATTATTTGCAAAAACCGGATTTGAAGCGTTGAATTTTATTTTAGAAAAAACACCTTCGGCAATTATTTCATATCATAAAATGCCGCTTATGAACGGAGTTCAATTAGTTTCTTCACTCAGAAAAAAAGATATTCATAATAAAGTCTCTGTAATTATTTTAATTGATAAAATTGAAGAGGAAGAAAAATCAGAGTATAAAAAATTCAAAGTAGAAAAATTTGTTGATTTTAAAAAAACACCTCAAGAAATTGGCGAAATATTAGCCGGCGTCATATCTTAAATTCCAACAATTTCAATTTTTTATTTATTTTTAAGTACATTGTTTAACAAATCTGATAAAGGAAAAAATTGCAAAATTCTGAAGTTACGGAAAATAAAAAATGGTACGCACTTTACACAAAACCCCGGCATGAATTTAAAGCTTCAAGTCAATTAACAGCTTGCGGAGTTGAACATTTTTTAGCAACAGTTACAAAAATTAAACAATGGAGTGATAGAAAAAAGAAAGTTACAGAACCATTATTCAGCGGATATATTTTTGTAAGAGGAAATGAAAAAGACAGATTAATTGCATTAGAACAGCAATCAATTGTGCGGACAATTTTTTTTGAAGGCAAACCCGCAATAGTTCCAAATTGGCAGATTGAAAATCTCCAGAAAATGTTGGAACGCGGAACGGATATTTCTTTAACTGAAAATTTAGCAATTGGAAGTCGTGTTAAAATTATTTCCGGTCCGTTTAAAGATGTAGAAGGAATAGTTTATGAAAATGCAAATCAAGATAAAATATTGGCAATAACAATTGATTTGCTTAGAAGAACTGTGATTGTAAAAATTCCAAAGGATAGCGTTATTGAAGCAAAATAAAAAGGATTTGAAATGTTAAATCAAACAAAATTAAATCAATTAAAAAATCAAGATAAGTTAGAACATTTTTTATTGATGACAAGCATTTCTTTAAAAAGTGCAAAAACCGGTAAAAATTTTCTTGATATGGAATTGCGCGATGATACAGTTTCGTTAAATGCAAAAATGTGGAACGGATTTGAAAATTTTGCGGGAAATGCAAAACCCGGATCAATTGTAAAAGTTCTTGGTTCGGTTGATGAGTTTAATAATCAACTTCAAATAAAAGTTGAGAAAATTAGAATTGCTGATAAAAATGATAAAATTGCGATTGATGATTTTCTTCCAAAATCCAAAAGAGATTTTGCCGAAATGGAAAGTGAGTTTAAAACTATTTTAAATTCAATAAAATCAAAATATTTAACTCAATTATTAAAAAATATTTTTACCGAAGAAAATTTTAATAAATATAAAAAAGTTCCCGCGGGAAAATCTTGGCATCACGCTTATATTTCCGGATTGTTAGAGCACACTTTGGAAATTATTAAAATTTGTGAACTGATGTGTAAATTTCATTCTGAAGCAAATCGTGATTTACTATTAACCGGCGCAATTTTACATGATTTTGGAAAAATTGAAGAGTTAGATTTTACAACCGGATTTGATTATACGGATAAAGGAAAATTAATTGGACATATAGTAATTGCGGCAAATATTATTGAAAACGAATCCAAAAAAATTGAGAACTTTCCGGAAGAATTAAAAAATCAACTTTTGCATATTGTGTTAAGTCACCAAGGAAAATTAGAATTTGCTTCTCCTGTAATTCCTAAAACTTTAGAAGCAATAATACTTTATCATGCCGATGAATTAAGCGCGAAAGCAAATGCATATAAAAATGCAATTCTTTCTGAAAAGAGAAGTGGAAATAGTTGGACAAAATATTTACCACTTGCAGAAACTTCATTATATCTAAAAGATGTAAATGATTTAAATGATGAATTTAAGGAAACGTTGTTTTAATAAGTTTCTAAATTTTAATAAAGTCATTCTGAGGAGTTCGCTTCAAAGAACGACGTAAGAATCTCTGGTTTAAAAAAGAGATTTCTCTTCCGATAAAATTCATCGGAATCGAAATGACAAAATTTTAAATATAAAATAATTTCAAGTTTCAAATATTTTTTTATGGAATTCAAAAAAGAATTTATAGAAAAATTAAAGACTGCCGACACACTATTATTTTTTACGGGCGCTGGAATTTCTGCGGAAAGTGGAATTTCTACATTTCGCGGAAAAGATGGTTTATGGAATAAATTAAAACCGGAAGAACTTGCAAACTTTAATGCATTTATGAAAAATCCCGATATGGTTTGGGAATGGTATCAATACAGAAGAAAAATTGTTGAAGAATCTAAGCCAAATAACGGACATTTAGCAATTGCAGAATTGCAAAATTTTTATGAAGTTTTTGTTGCAACACAAAATGTTGATAATTTACACGCTCGCGCAGGAAGTAAAAATATTGAAGAATTGCATGGAAGTATTGTAAGAAATTTTTGTATTGATTGTAAAACTTTTTATGAACATCAAGATTTTATGTTTGACAATAAAGTTCCCAAATGCCCAAAATGTAATGGACTAATTAGACCGGATGTTGTTTGGTTTGGTGAAAATTTACGTGGAAATGCTTTTCCAAATAGTGAACGAAATGCAAAAAAATGTGATATTTGTTTTATTGTTGGCACAACGGGAATTGTTTATCCAGCAGCTTATATTCCATTTACGGCAAAAGAATATGGCGCATATTTAGTTGAAATAAATATTGAACCAACCGAAATGACTTTCAATGTTAATTATTCAATCATGGGAAAATCCGGAGAAATTTTGCCGGAGATTTTGGAGTTGGTGAAAAAAATGAAAACGAAAAAATAAAAAAATGTTAAAGATCCGATCTTTTGAAAAGATCTGATCTTATTAATGAGGATAAGTCTATTTTTCAATTAAACAAATTTCTTCTTCCGCATAAGTATTTTCAGTTTCGCAAACTCTAACTTTTATGTGAGTTATATTTTTAGGCAATTTCTTTTCGGAAATTTTTCTCAAAAAATAATTGCACAAATTCTCTGCGGTGCTTTCAAAATCAACAATTACATGGGCTGAGTTTAATTTCTTAATTACATCAAGTAATTCAAAATCTTTATCACTTATAATTACTGCGTGATCTAGTTCATCAACAAGCGGACCAACAATTTCTTTTACATCAAAATAATCTAAAACCATTCCATCATTATTTACATCTCCGGAAAATTCAACAATTAATTTGTATGAATGTCCATGGAGATTTATACATTTGCCTTTGTGGCATTGTAATCTGTGACCCATTTCCCATCTAAATTCTTTTGCAATTTTCATACGCCTCTTTGGTTTGGTTCCCAAATATGTTTATGTAATTGAATTTGAAATCTTACATTTAAATTATCTTGTAAAATCCATTCGGATAATTGTTTGTATTCAATTTTACCAAAAACCGGAGAAAAAAGTATTTCACATCTGTCATCTAATTTATATTCATTAATCAAATTTTTCGACCATTCAAAATCTTCTCTATCGCCAATTACAAATTTTACTTCATCATTCGGTTTTAGAAAATTAATATTTTCATAGAAATTTTTCTTTTCCATTTTGCTTGATGGAGTTTTGAAATCTAAAATAATTTTTACTCTTTTGTCAACATTTTCGATTGATAAACTTCCGCCGGTTTCCAACAAAACTTCATAATTTTGATCGGAGAGAATTTTCATTAATTCCAAACTTTCTTTTTGAACGAGCGGTTCGCCACCGGTAATTTCAACTAAATTGCATTTGTATTTTTTGATTTCTGTTAAAATTTCATTGATTGAATAATCTTTACCTTCGTAAAATGAATATTCCGTATCGCAATAAGTGCATCTTAAATTGCAAAATGTTAATCGTATAAAAATACAAGGCAAACCAACTTTTGAACTTTCGCCTTGAATTGAATAAAAAATCTCGTTTATTTTAATCAATTTCTAACTTTCTTTTCATTTTATGTGCAAAAATACTAATAAAATAGAAGTTTTTGTACATTTTAAAGTTGCAGTTGAAAAATAAATTTTCTAAGTTTATTGTCTTAAAAAATTTTGTAAGGTAAAGAATGGCAAATCATAAATCTGCTAAAAAAAGAGCAAAAACTAGTGAAAAAAAGAGATTGATAAACAAAGCTTCAATGTCTAAAGTAAAAACATTAGTTAAAAATGTTCTTGATTCTAAAGAAAAAGAAACTGCAGAAGTTAAATTGAAAGACGCTGTTGCATATTTGGATAGAGTTTCCGGGAAAGGTAAAATTCATAAAAATAATGCTGCAAGAAAAAAATCACAATTAACAAAATTTGTTAATTCATTAACTGCGTAAATTCTGAAATTTTAGTTACATATTAGAATAGATGATAAAGCGATCTTGGAATTTCCCGATCGCTTTTTGCTTTTAAAAACCTAACATTTTATAATTCATCAATTGCGTCAATTCCTTCCGGCATCGGAAGAAAGAATCTAATATCTTGAATTTTTCCGTCTTTTCTAATTAGTTTATCAACTTTTTTCTTAATCAAAACACTGTGTTCGATAAATAAATCATCATCTACAATTGAACCAAAAACGTAACTGGTTCCTTTTATTATAACGTTTTTTCCAATTCTTGTCGGATGTTCATCGCTTCCGGTAATATTAACGCTTGATTCAATTCTTGAGTTTTCACAAATTGTAATATTTCCTTTTATAATATCGCCCCAAAGAATTTCTACGTTGTCTTTCAATTCTAACTTTTGATTTGGAAAACAAGAAAGGTGAACATTTTCACCAATAATTATATTTTGTCCGAAAATAACATTCCCCATTACATAAACATTTTTTCGCAATTTTATGTTATAATTTAGTTTAACACCTTCGCCAACGTAAACGCCTTTGCCGATTTTAACATCCAACGGCTGACCTTTTTTATCTGCTTCAATTATATTTTCCATAACATCATCAGCAATAAAAAAATCATCCGGATCATCAATTTCAATTATATCTTTTAATTTTTCATATGCATGTTTTCGGGCAATATCATCCATTTCTTTCAACACGGATTTATTGTTAAATCCCATAATTACATGCTGCTGCTCGGCAATTACGGCTCCGACAGATAAATTATTTTGGTTGAAAAGAGCAATTAAATCTGTTATATAAATTTCACCTTGAGCATTATTGCTGCTTATTTTGTTTATAAGTTTTACAAGAAAATTAAATTTAAATGCGAAAACACCGGAGTTAAATTCATTATTTTTGATAAGTTCTTCTTTTGTAAAACTATAATTTCTTCCGTTAAAAATTCTTGTGTAAGGAATTTTTTCATCCAATCTTAAAATATCTTTGTACTCAATAATCTCAATTACCTTTCCGGTATCTTTGCCGGAAGATTTTCCATTATCATCGATTGGTTTTACTCTAACAATTCTTCCGTAACTATTTTCATAAGGATCTTTTCCATCATACATTCCGGTTAAAACCATCATATCGGTTTTGGATTTTAGAAATTCTTTTTTGAACCTAATTAATGTTGCATCATCAATTAAACCCATATCGCCCGGAAGAATATAAACTGTTCCGTTATACTTTTCTTTTTCAATTTTCTTTAGCGCAATTTGAACTGCGTGTCCGGTTCCTTGCTGAACTTCTTGAAATGCGAAAACATTATTTTTTTTATTTCCGATAACTTTAATAACATTTTCGGCTTTTATTCCCGTTACAATTATTGAGTTAGATTTTGAAAGTCCGTTTTTGCAAGCTTCGTAAACACGTTGAACAGTTGATTTTCCCCAAATTTTATGAAGCATTTTTGAAGTTTGAGATTTTATTCTTTTTCCGTGACCCGCCGCTAAAATGATAGCAGTTTCCGAATTTTTATAATTGAACTCTGATGAATATTCTTTTATCAAATCATTAATTGGTGAACTTTTTTGTTGCGACATTATTTCTCCAGATTTTTTTTCTAGTAAATAAATTTGATGGGAGCTAATAACAAGGAATTATTTTCAATTTCCAAATTTGTTTTGGTTTTTATTTTCAATTGCGGTTTTAATTTCGCGAATTCTATTATCAAATTTTTCGGTTAATTCCGGTTTAGCAATTTTAAGTTTTTCAAAAATTTCTAAAGCTTCCGTAAAATTTTCTTGCGATGCATAAATTTCTGCAAGAGTTTCCGTAACAATTGGTTCATTATCGAAATTAATTTCATCTGAATTAATTTCTTCATTTGAAATTAATTGTTCTGTATCAATATTATCAAATTCATGATTATCAATTACTGATTTGTAGAAAAAATTATTTTGAGAATTTCCTAAATCCAAATTGATATCATCTTTTTTTAATCTAATATTTTCTATAAGCTGATGATAAAAATCTAATGTTTTTTTATCGTTTAGAAGATTATCACCTTTAAGTAAATTTTGTTTGGAAAGTTCAAATTGATTGTTATAAGCATCCGCAACTGCCTTTAGAAAAAAGACAGTTGGGTGATACGGAAATTTTTGTGAGGCTTTTTCGAATAACTCTATTGATTTCTGAATGTTTTTTTTTTCTAATTCTTTAGATGCTTCATAAACAATTAACGGAGATTCTTTGTTAAATTCGTAAATGAGAGCAAATTTATCCATAGAAATTAAGATTTATTTTCTAAAGCATGTTTTATTGATAATCCGGCAACAGATGAAAATCCCAAGAAAAACATTAAGTGAAATGGTAATGCTGCAATTTCAAAAAAGTATAGTGATGCAACAACGCCAATTAAACAGTAAACAGCTAGAATAATTTCAACCATTATCGTAGAATTTATTTTATTAGATGAAAGATAACTTTCGTTCTTTTTTATTTTGTCTGATTTTTCAACAATTTTGAATTTTGGTGTTCTAACAAATTCACTTTTTCTATCCATTAACCCTTCAAAAACCGCACGCGAATTGTTTACTGCAAATCCCATACTTCCAGCCATAAATATTGGGAAAAGTGCCATTTTTTTTCTCCAATCGGTGTAAACATCTTTTTGTGCATATAGATAAAATAAAAATGAGCTGATAAATGCTAAAACAAAAACGGACATAAAATTAAAAAATATTGCGTAAGGTCCGCTATTTTTAATAAATACAAGCGGAACGTTTAAAATTCCGGCAATAAGAATAAATGGAAAAACAATATTATTGGTTAAGTGAAAAGTTGATTGAATTTTTGTTCTGAATGGAATTTTAGATTTCCAAACCATTGGCAATAATTTTTTTGCGGTTTCGATTGCACCTTTTGTCCATCTGAATTGTTGAGCTTTTAAGGCATTCATTTCCGAAGGTAATTCAGCCGGAGTTGTAAAATCTTTTAAATAAATAAATTTCCATCCGTTTAATTGTGCTCTGTAACTTAAATCTAAATCTTCAGTAATTGTATCGTCATTCCAGTTACCGGCATCTAAAATGCACTCTTTTCTCCAAACTCCGCCGGTTCCGTTAAAATTGATAAAAAATCCGGCTCTGTTTCTAATTGGTTGTTCCATCACAAAATGTCCGTTTAACGCCAAAGCTTGAATTCGAGTTAAAATTGAGTAATCTTCATTAATATGTTCCCAACGAGTTTGAACCATTCCAATTTTAGGATTTGTAAAATATTTTAAAGTCTTTTTCAAGAAATCCGGTTTTGGAACAAAATCAGCATCAAAAATTGCAATTAATTCACCCGTTGCCGATTCTAATCCTTCTTTCAAAGCTCCGGCTTTGTAACCTTTTCTATTACTTCTTCTAACTTGCTTAATATCAAAACCTTCTTTTTGTTTTTGCTCAACAATTTTCTTAACAAGATCAACTGTCATATCTGTAGAATCATCAAGAACTTGAATTTCCATCAAATTTTTAGGATAATCTATTTTGCAAACAGAATCAATTAATCTTTCCGTAACATATTGTTCATTATAGAGTGGAAGTTGAATTGTAACTTTTTTATCAAAATTTTCTACTTCAGAAGGTTCCGGAACGTTGGAAATAAACTTTCTGTAATAATAAAGCATAATTACACCGTGACTTGCAAATACAAGCAGAACAACCATTGTAAGAATGTAAATAATTAAAATAATTTCGTCTAAAACCATTTTATAAATTCCAAAGTTAATAAATTAACTCTTTTAACTAAAAAAGAGTGATCATAAATATACGTAATTTTATCAGATTTTCAATTGTTACCAATCAGATACAACAGCAAGTAAAATTTCTTCCGATAATTTTTCTATTGCTTCTGTAATTGCATTATTTCTATTTGTATAAACATCTCCGGTATTTGAATAATCTGCGTAATCCGAAAAACTTTTCTCAAAAACTGTTTTTTTCATCACAAAATCTTTATAAATAACTCTTGCATTAATTGTTAATCTTATTGTTGAAACAGTTTCTCCGCCTTGAATAATATTTGGAGATTCAGAAATTGAGTTGATTGTACAATCTAAAAGTGCATCCGATTTTGATTTATCTGTTATTGCAAGCGAATTATCTGAAATAAATTTTTCAATCAAAGTGCTGGTAAAATTATCAGCCATGTTTGGTTCGCCGGATCCACTTCTATCTACGGCAAAAGGAATTGCAATTGTTTTTAGATGATTGGGAACAGAACTTCCGGTGAATGAATAAGCGCAACTTGATAAAACTATTGTAATGAAACTTAATAATATTATACTTTTATATTTATTTACTTTTTTTAACATTTCTAAATTTTATACAATTCCTAATTTAATTTTGTTCAAATTTATTCAAAATTCCACAAACATTTTTAACTTTTGATTTTTGATATTTAATTTAGATTCCGTATTCTTTTAACTTTCTGTAAAGAGTTCTTTCGCTAATTCCCAATAAATTTGCGGCTTTTCTTTTACTATCTTTTGTAAATGCTAAAGCTTTTTTTATTGCATCTTTTTCAAGTTTTGTAATCGGAATTATTTCATCCAAATCAAAATTTGCTTCTTCAGATTTTTGCGGAACATTACTTCTATATGCTAAATTTTTAAGCTCATTTAAATCTTTTTTAATTTCGATTAAAGCTCCCAAAATTATTTCTCTATCCAAAGATTCTGTAGATTTCTGTAAAAATATTGGAAGATTTTTATTTTCTTCAATTTTAGGATTTGTTAATAAATTAGTAAACGAATCTTCATTTAAAATTCCGGTTTTGCTTAACGCTGCCGCAGTTTCGATAACATTTTTTAGTTCTCTAATATTTCCGGGCCAAGAATAATTATTTAACAATTCATATGATTCATTTGTTATGTTTGGAGATTCAATCTTGTGATGTTCAGCATAATTATTTAAGAAAAAATTGATCAAAAGTACAACATCTTCTCTTCTTTCACGTAACGGAGGAATATTTAAAGTAACAGCTTTTAATCTGAAAAATAAATCTTTTCTAAATCTTTTTGAATCAACTTCCGTTTGCAAATCTTTGTTGGTTGCGGCAATAATACGAACGTCTACTTTTTTTGTTGTTTCACTTCCCAATGGTAAAAATTCACCAGTTTCTAAAACACGCAATAGTTTTACTTGAGTTGTTAGCGGCATTTCCGCAATTTCATCAAGAAAAAGCGTACTTTTATCTGCCATTTCGAAATAACCTTTTCTGTCATCAATCGCTCCGGTAAACGAACCTTTTTTGTGTCCAAATAACTCACTTTCCAAAATTCCTTCTGGAATTGCTCCGCAATTTACACTAATTAATTGCTTATTTGCCCTTTTGCTTGTATTGTGAATTTCTCGCGCAAATATATCTTTCCCAACTCCGCTTTCTCCGTAAATTAACACAGAAATATCAGATTGAGCAACTTGATGTGCAATATCAATTAAATCTTTAATTTGTTTGGATTTGCCAATTATTTCCATTTTACTAAATTTTGTATGACATTATGACAGTAATATACGACAAAATTATTCAATATTTGATAAAAATGCAATATTTGAAGCGAAATTTAAACTTATCAATTTTAAATATTTAGGTATGATTTCTTGTAAAATCGTCTGTAATAAATTTTTTTGAATTTGTTTTGAACTCAATAAGGAAAAATTTTCTATTCAATTTCTCTAATTTTTCCATCCACAGAAAATTCTGTTTTCAATCTTTTTTGCAAAACTTCGGCATCTGATTGTGAAGAAAACTCTCCAACGGTAACAACATGAAGCTGTAAATTATTTACATTTTTTTGAGAAATATTTGATATTAAACCTTTCTGTATAAATTTATTTTTTAACTCTTGAGCATTTTGTAAATTTCCAAAAGCACCAGCTTGAATTGTATATTTTTTATTTGCTGCAGATTTTTTATTATATGGTTTATTTTCAACTAGAATCATTTCATCATCTTGAATAAAACTTCTATCTGTATTTTTTAGATAAGGTGAATCTGGATATTCTTTGTTGAGCAAAGCTTTCAGAGTTTCAGCTTTTTTATATAGGCCGATTGCATAAAAATATGAGAAACTTCTGAACAAAGCTGCATCGGCAAATTTACTGTTTGGAAAAGTTGAATAGACTAATTCATAAAGTTTTTGTGATTCTTCTCCATTTTCCGTTAAAACCGCTTGAAGAAAAATTACATTTGGATCATTTGCATTTTTCTTTTTGAAGAACTCCAAATTTTCTTTCGCTTCATCAATTTTTCCTTGTTCAATCATTTTTAATTGCGGAATTATATCAACATTTTGTGCAAATGTTTGAGTAGAAAAAACTAATAAAATTATCTTAATCAAATTTTTCATTTATGCAATCTTATGTTTTTCTTCATTAGAAAAATCTACTTTTGTAACAACATCTGCAAATAATGTTCCCGATGTTGCTTTATTAATTTTCACTTTTATGTAATCACCTTTAAAAATATTTTCTTGTGACGGAATTATTACAACTTTATTTGTATCGGTTCTTCCGGCAAGAAATTCATTTGATTTTTTACTGAATCCTTCAATCAAAATTTCCTCTTCTTTACCAATTAAATCTTGATTTATTTCATAAGAAATTTTTTGCTGTTGATCAATAATTTCACTTAATCTTTTTGATTTAGTTTCCTCATCAACATCGTCAATCATTTTAAAAGCTTTGGTTCCTTCCCGCGGAGAATATTTAAACATATAAGCTCCGTCATATCTAACATTTCTCATTACTTCCAAAGTTGCTAAATGATCTTCATAAGTTTCTGTCGGAAATCCGGAAATAATATCTGTAGAAAATGTAACACCCGGAATTATTTTCCTAGCTTTTTCAATTATGTTAAGATAATGTTCAATAGTGTAAGTTCGGTTCATTAAATCCAAAATTCTATTTGAGCCGGACTGAACCGGAAGATGAATATAATTGCACAAATTCGGATGTTCGGAAATTGTATAAAGTAATTTATCGGAAAAATCTTGCGGATGAGAAGTTGAAAATCTCACACGAATTTTTCTATCAACAATTGCAACAGCGGAAAGTAAATCCGCGAAATCCAAACCATTATCATTATACGAATTTACATTTTGTCCGAGTAAAGTAATTTCTTTATATCCTTGATTTGAAAGCTGTTCAACTTCTTTAATTACTGATTCTAAAGTTCGGCTTCGTTCTCTTCCTCGAGTAAATGGAACAACACAAAATGTGCAGAATTTATCACATCCGCGCATTACAGAAATCCACGCAGAAAGCCCATCGTCATTGGCTCTGAACGGAATTAAATCATCATAAGTTTCAGTTTTGGAAAGTTTAACACCAATTCCTTTTTCTCCGGAAAAAGCAAAATCAATAAATTCAGGTAAACGTCTGTATTCATCGGGACCAACAACCAAATCAACCATTTTTTTATCGTTAATTAAATCATCGCGCAATCTTTCAGCCATGCAGCCCAAAATTCCAATTACCAAATTTGGTTTTTCCGATTTCAGAGTTTTAAAGTTTCCTAATCTGCCGTAAATTCTTTGTTCCGCATTTTCTCTAATGCTGCAAGTATTTAATAAAACTACATCCGCATTATTTATATTATTTGTTAAATCATAACCTTTTGTTGATAAAATTCCTTGAACAATTTCCGTATCGGCCAAATTCATTTGGCATCCGTAAGTTTCAATATAGACATTACTTTTTTGCAAAACTTTTCCTTTCTGTAAAACTAAAAAATTTGAATTGAAATTTACTTATATGCTTGTTTAATCTCAAGAATTCAAATCACTTACAAATATAATTCGGTATTGAAAAATTGTACTAATGCAATAAAAAATTTATAACTTTAATTACAAATTTTTATTAAATCGTGAGAACATATGAACTTCCCCAAAATAACTTTTGCTGTTTTAATGATTTTAATTTACTCATGTTCATTTCAAGATTCGGTAAAAGTTGTAAATTTTTCTCCCGAAGGAGAAATTGAAAAAGCCACAAATTTTACAATAGAATTTTCGCAAGATTTAGCTCCAACGGAAAAAATTGGTGAATGGCTTACCGACGAATTTGTTGTATTTGAACCAAAAATAAATGGAAAATTTAAATGGATTGATCCAAGAACTTTACAATTTTCTCCAGATTTTTCTCTTGATGCTATGCAAAATTATACTGCAAAAATTTCAAGCAAAGTTTTGTTTAATAAAAATCTCAGCACGGATTTTGAAACTTTTAATTTTAACACACCACATTTTGATGTAACAAAAGCAGAATTTTTCTGGACACAAATTCCAAATAAATCGTATGTAACAAGTATTCAATCAAATCTTTATTTCAATTATCCGGTTCAGCCAAATGAACTTTCATCGCATCTTATAATTACAATTGATGGAAATAAAATTTCTAATTTTGAAATCACCACAACAGCTTCATCAAATATTATTGCAATAAGTTTAGGTGAAATAAAACAAACTACAGAAAATCAAAATATTGTTGTGGAAATTTCAAAAGGATTAAAATCAATTTTAGGAAAAGAAGGTTTAGTTGAAAATAGAAAATTTGATTATGAATTATCAAAAATTACTAAACTTGATATTTCTGATGTTGTTTCCGGATTTGATGGAAACAACGGCTGGATTGATATTTATTTGAATCAAACAATAATAAAAGAAAATGTTGATAATTATATTTTGCTAGAACCAAAAGTAGAATTTGAAACTCAAGTTTATGATAATCACATTAAAATAATTACTAAAGGTCAAACTGAAAATACATTTACTCTAAAAGTGAAAAAAGGTTTGCAAGGCTTGTACGGAGGCTCGCTTGATAGAGAATATGAAAGAGTTGTTTCACTTTTAAATGTTGATCCGGCAATAAATTTTTCCGATAAACAAGGAAAATATTTAATGCTTCCTGGATTGAAAAATCTTTCTGCAAATATTGTAAATATTGATGCAGTCGATATTGAAGTTTCGCAAATTAATAAAAATAATATTATGTATTTCAAAAATAATTTCACAAATGATTATTGGGGATATTACAGTTACGATTATTATTTAAATCCACACGAATCCGATGACAGTTATGGTAAAGCGTTATATAAAGAAAAAATAAAATTAAATTCATCGCAAAATTGGATGAACACAATTAATATAAATTTAGAAAAAGCAATAACCCAAAATGAAAAAGGAATATTTTTAATCGAAATAATTTCTAATGAAGAAAGATGGATTAAGGATAGAAAAATTGTTGCGGTTTCTGATTTTGGAATAATTACAAAAAAAGCAAAAAATGAAATGATTGTTTTTGTTAATTCAATTTCTAAAGCAGAACCAATAGAAGGAGCAAAAGTTGAAATTTATTCAACTCACAATACTTCAATGCTGGAAGGCGTTACGGATAAATTTGGTGTTGTAAAATTTAGTTTAGAAAATGGAAAGAACAAAGATGAATCACCAAGAATAATTTTTGTTGAAAATGAAAGTGATTTTAATTATTTGGATTTACGCGAATCTTATGTTGAAACTTCCAGATTTGATGTTGGCGGTTTTTCTGATTATTCAGATAACTACAAAACATTTATATATGCTGAGAGAAATTTATATCGACCCGGAGAAAAAATTAATTTAAGCGGAATTTTACGAAATGAAAAAATGGGAATAATTTCCGATGAACCCATTTTGCTTAAAATTATTTCACCGACCGGAAAAGTTTTTGAAGAATTTCCAAAAACATTAAGTGAACAAGGATCATTTGAACAATCTTTTGCAATGCCGAATTATGCACAAACCGGATTATACAAAGCTGAACTTTACAATGGTGCTAAAAAAATAATTGGCTCATATAATTTTAGTGTTGAAGATTTTGTTCCAGATAAAATTAGAGTAAACTTTAAAGTCGATAAACAAAAAGTAACTCCGGGTGAATCTGTTAAATTAAATTTGGACTCAGAATTTTTATTCGGTGCAAAAGCTTCACAGCTTAAATACGAAGGAGAAATTCAATTTCGGCATACAGATTTTGTAAGCAATAAATTCACAAATTTTTCATTTAATAATTATGTCGGTGAAAATTCATCAATAAGTAATTATACATTTGATGGAACTTTGGATGAAAATGGTCAAGTTGAAATTAATTATACAACTCCGGAAAAATTAATTAGCGGCGGAAAAATTTCTGCATATGCGTATTCAAGTGTTTTTGATTTGACCGGAAGAACTGTAAATCGCGTTGTTAATTTTGATATCTTCACAAAAAATAATTTTATCGGAATCAAATCACCGGATTATTATTTGAACATAAATCAGAACTATAATTTTGAAATCGTCTCTGTTGATAAAGATGATAAACCATCAAAAAGTTTTAATGGAATTGCAAAATTAGTTAGGTATAAATGGGATTCTGTTTTAAGAAAAGATTACGACGGAAGAAATCATTATACTTCGGTAAAAACAGAAATCGTAGAATGGGAAAAAGAAATATCTATTAGTGGAGTTCCTTCAAAAATAAATGTTAATGCAAAAAGTACCGGACAATATGAATTAAGAATTTCTGAAAAAGAAAATCCCGCATATTACAAAACGGAATTTTATGTTTATGGTTGGTCTGATTTAACGGTTTCAAATTTTGATATTGATAAAGAAGGTAAAGTAGAAATTGTTCTTGATAAAAAAAATTACGAACCAAATGAAAAAGCAAAAGTCATTTTCAAATGCCCATTCTCCGGCAAACTGCTTCTCACATTGGAGAGAAATGGAATTTATGAATATAAATATTTGGATGTAAAAAATAATTCTGCTCAAACTGAAATTAGTTTAGCAGAAAGTTATATGCCGAATGTTTTCATTTCTGCAACATTATTTAAACCTCACGGAAAGGAAAGTGAGTCACCATTTTTAGTTGGACATGGATATACTTCAATCAGCATTGAAAAAAAATCTAATAAATTACCAGTAAAAATTATTTCTGCAGAAAAAGTTAAACCAAATTCTAAACAAGAAATAACAATTAAAACAAATCCGAATAAAAATATTTATGTAACATTTGCTGCTGTTGATGAAGGAATTTTGCAAATCAAAAATTTTGAAACTCCGGATGCTTACAAAATGATGTATGCAAATCGTCCTTTGAAAGTTGAAAGCTACGATCTTTATTCACTTTTATTGCCCGAAGTAATTTCTAAAAAATCTTCTTCCGGCGGAGATGATTTAGCTCAGCAATTGAAAAAGAGAGTAAATCCCGTAACTTCCAAACGCTATAATTTACTTTCTTATTGGAGCGGAATTAAGAAAACAAATTCTAATGGCGAAGTGAAAATTAATTTACAAATTCCACAGTTTAATGGTGAAGTAAGGTTAATGGCTTTGGTCTATGATGGACCTAAATTTGGATCATCTGATAAAAGTATTAAAGTTTCGGATGACTTAATTCTAGAACCGGAAATGCCAAGATTCCTTTCTGCAAATGATAAGCAAATTTCAAATGTTACTTTGATAAATACCACAAATAAAAAAAGTAAAGTTATTATTAATGCAACAGTTTCAGGTCCGATAGAAATTATTTCTGATAAATATAGAACAGTTGAAATAAATCCGAATTCAACTGCAACCGTCCAATTTAATTTGTCAGCAAAAAATGAAATTGGCAATGGAAAAATAATTTTTGAAACAGAAGGATTAGCAAAAGTAAAAGAAGAAATAAATATTGGTATTAGAACAGCTTCACCGTTGGTTGTTGAAAGCGGTTCGGGAGAAATTAAAGCTGGCGATAAACTAGAAATAAATTTGCCAAATTATTTTATTAAATCAACACAAAGTTCAACTCTTACAATTAGTAAACTTCCGGTAATAAAATTTGCAAAACAATTGAAATATCTTCTCGGATATCCTTATGGCTGTGTTGAACAAACTGTGTCTAAGGTTTTTCCTCAATTGTATTTTGGAGATATTGCGAAAAATATTAATCCAAAATTATTTGAAAATAACAATTCTATATTTTTTGTTAATGAAGGAATTAAAAAATTAGAATCAATGCAACTTTATGATGGATCAATTTCTTATTGGCAAGGTTCTAACGAATCAAATTTTTGGGGAACTGTTTATGCAGCTCATTTTTTAGTTGAAGCAAAAAAAGCTGGATTTTATGTTGATGAAAATGTTTTCACAAAATTAATTTCTTACTTGGGAAGAAAAGTTAAAGAAAAAAATATTGTTGATTATGTAACTTATTCGAACAATCAGAAAACAATAATTAAAATTGCACAAAAAGAAATTATTTATTCTTTATATGTTTTAACACTTGCTAACAAAGGCGATATTTCAACTATGAATTACTATAAAGCCATGCCGCAGCTACTAACAAATGATACAAAATATTTATTGGCGGGTGCATTTGCTTTAATGGAAAAGAGAAATTCATTTGCGGAATTAATTCCAAATAATTTTAACGAAGAAAAAACAGAAAGACTTTCCGGAGGATGTTTTGATTCAAACATTAGAGCCAATGCAATTATGTTAAATGTACTATTGGAAGTTGATCCGAGTAATTTACAAATTCCGGTAATTGTAAAATATTTAAGTCAAAATTCTGAAAATATTTATTCAACACAAGAAACTGCATTTACGTTTCTTGCTCTGGGCAAAGCTCTTAAATCGCAGACAAAATCTGATCTGCAAGTTGATGTAATTTCAAATGGTAAAAATCTTGGAACATATAAAAATTCGGATATTACAATTTCCAATAATAATCTTCACTTGGGTAAAATAAATTTAAATGCAAAAGGTGAAGGAAAAGTTTATTACTTCTGGAATACAGAAGGAATAAGTACGAAACCGGATGTGAAAATTATTGATTCACAAATGAAAGTTAGAAGAACATATTATAACTACAGAACTAAAAATGAAATTACAAACAATAAATTTATACAAGGTGATTTGATTGTTTGCAAAATATCTTTAACAGGTGGACAAAGATCAGCCGAAAATATTGTTATATCTGATTTAATTCCAGCCGGATTTGAAAATGAGAATCCTCGACTTTCGACTTCTACAAATCTTAATTGGCAAAATAAAAACAGCATGAATGTTCAGTATATGGATGTGCGCGATGACAGATTAATTCTTTTTACAAATTTAAAAGCAAACACAACAAATGATTTTTATTACATGCTGCGCGTTGTAAATAAAGGTGAATATCAGCTTCCGGTAATTGGTGCGGAAGCAATGTATGATAGGGATTATCACTCATTCCATGGTGATGGAAAAATTATTGTTGAGTAAATGTGAGCGAAAAAGTTAGAAAAATATTTTTCAGAATTTCATTATTTACTTTGTTTATAATTGTTTTGTTTTTTTTTCTCAATTTAATATTTCCGTTACCAGAAGAAAAAAGTTTTTCAAAAGAAATTTTATCAAACAACAGAACTCTGTTAACATCATTTCTCTCCAATGATGATAAATGGAGAATGCAAACAACAATTGATAAAGTTTCGCCGGAATTAATAAAATCTTTAATTACAAAAGAAGATAAATATTTTTATTGGCATTTTGGGTTTAATCCAATTTCAATTCTAAAAGCATTTTATTCAAATTTAATAAAAGGAGAAATTGTTTCCGGAGCTTCAACAATTACAATGCAGCTTGCAAGAATTTGGAATCCGGCTAAAAGAACTTACCTCAATAAAATAATTGAAATTTTAAGAGCAATTCAGATTGAGATAATTTATTCCAAAACTGAAATTCTTGAAATGTATTTAAATTATCTTCCGTACGGAGGAAATATTGAAGGAGTAAAAGCTGCGTCATACATTTATTTTAATCATCCGCCGAGTAAACTTAGTCTTGCTCAGTCAATATTGTTAACGGTAATTCCAAACGATCCAAATAATTTCAGATTAGACAGAAATACTTTTAATACAAAAAAGAAAAGAGATATTTGGATAAATAAATTTATTAAAGAAGAAATTTTTGATAAAAATAATTTAACTGATGCACTTTTTGAACCGATTGAAAGTAACCGATTTGAAATCCCAAAACTTGCACCGCATTTTTGTAACCGACTTAATAAAACTAAAAATCAAACAATAATATCAAGCACTTTGGATTTGAATATCCAAAAAACATCTGAAAAACTTTTGTCAAATTATATTGAAAGAATGCGAAGTAAAGAAGTTTCGAACGGAGCAATTTTAGTAATTGATAACAAAAACAATAATATTCTTGCTTATTGCGGTTCGGCAAATTATAGTGATAATGAAAACTCCGGACAAGTTGATGGAATAATTTCAATTCGCTCTCCCGGCTCAACTCTAAAACCATTTTTATATGCACAAGCTTTTGATAAAGGAATTTTAACTCCCAAAATGAAATTGTATGATATTCCAATGGATTTTGGCGGATACGAACCCGAAAATTTTGATAATAAATTTTACGGAGATGTCACTGCTGAATTTGCTTTGATGAATTCACTAAATATTCCGGCAGTTCAACTTTTGCAAAAATTGAATATAAGTAATTTCATTCAAGTTTTACATCATGCCGGATTTGATAAAATTTATAATGATAAAAATAAACTTGGGCTTTCACTTATACTTGGCGGGTGCGGAACAACTTTGGAAGAACTTGTAACAGCTTATTCGGCTTTTGCAAATAAAGGGAAAGTGAGAAACTTAAATTTTGAAATCGAAAATAAAAATGTTAGAGATGTTCAAATATTTTCAGATGCATCTTCATATTTGATTACAAAAATATTATCAAATATTGAACGACCGGATTTCCCAAATTCAATTATTGGTGAAACAAATCTTCCAAAAATTGCTTGGAAAACCGGAACTTCTTACGGAAAAAGAGATGCTTGGGCAATAGGTATAAATCCTAATTATACAATTGGCGTTTGGCTCGGAAATTTTGATGGGAAAGGTTCGCCTTATTTATCGGGGGCAGAAATGGCCGTTCCTCTTTTATTTGATTTGTTTAATTCAATAGATTATAATTCTGATAAAAAATGGTTTGATATTCCATTTGAAATTTTAGAAAGAAAAGTTTGTGAAGAAACCGGACTTCTTCCTACCGAAAATTGTAATAATTTTACGTATGATTATTTTATTGAAAATGTTTCAACTCAAAAAAAATGTGATAGATACAAAACTTTTATGGTAAATGAAGATGAAACATTTTCATTTTGTAATGAATGTTTAGATAATAATAATTTTAAGAAAATTGCTTATCCGGAATTAGAACCCGAATTAAAATTATGGTATGAAAAAAATAATATAGAATTTAACAAACCACCCAAACACAATCCGGATTGCAGCAATCGTTTATCGGAAGATGGACCCAAAATTCTTTCACCGCTTCAGAATTACGATTACTACATTGATAGAAATTCGGATCAAAAAATTCTATTGCAAGCAATTTCATCTTCAAATGTTTTGTCACAATATTGGTATATTAACGATGAATTTTATAAAAAATGTACACCGGGAGAAAAAATATTTTTTATTCTCCAGAAAAATATTGTAAATATTATTTGTTCGGATGATAAAGGCGGAACAAGTAAAATTAAAATCAATGTGAAATTTTATTGAGAAACAAAAAAGAGAAAGGAAGTAAAATGAATATAGATAAAAAAATAATTTTAGTTACGGGAGGAAGTTCAGGCATCGGACTTTCAACCGCAATTAAGTTAAAGGAAAAAGGTGCTAAAGTAATAATTACCGGAAGAAATAAATCAAAATTAGAAAACACTGCAAATAAATTTGGGTTTACCGGATTTGTTTCTGATGTTTCAAAAGAGAATGAAGTTCTTGAACTTTTTCAAAATATAAAAAACAAATTCGGCACTTTGGATGTTTTAATTAACAATGCCGGCTTTGGTTATTTTGAAACTCTTGAAGATGTAAGTGTTAAAAAGTTTAATGAAGTTTTACAGACAAATGTAATTGGTGCCGCTTTAACCGCACGAGAAGCCTCCAAAATATTTAAAGAAAAAAATGGCGGTGATATTATTAATATTGCTTCCACCGCAGCAACAAAAGGTTTTGCCGGAGGAACTTCTTACGTTGCATCAAAATTTGCTTTACGCGGAATGACCGAATGCTGGCGTGCAGAATTGCGACCATTTAACATTCGAGTAATTTTAATAAATCCTTCCGAAGTTCAAACAGATTTTGTTGTAAATTCCAGAAGAGCCGAAAGAAATTTTAATCCAACAAAATTAATTGGCGAAGATATTGCTCACTCAATTATTTCTGCTTTGGAAATGAATGAAAGAGGATTTATAACCGAGTTAACAGTTTTTGCAACAAATCCAAAAGATTAAAAAATGATTGAACAATTTAAAAAACTTGCCGCTGAAAAAGCCGTTGAAGAAATTCAATCCGGAATGGTAATTGGCTTAGGTTCCGGAAGTACATTTTATTATGCAATCCAAAAAATTGGACAATTAATAAAAAACGGTGAATTGGAAAATATTGTAGGAATTTCAAGTTCGGATAAAACTTCAAAATTAGCAAATGAGTTTGGAATTCCGTTAACTACATTTCACGAAAAACAAGAAATTGATGTAACAATTGACGGTGCCGATGAAGTTGACAAATATTTAAATTTGATTAAAGGCGGCGGTGCGGCTCATTTAAGAGAAAAAGTAATTGCACAAGCAAGTAAAAAATTAATTATCGTTGTTGATGAAACAAAGCTCTCGGAAAAATTAGGAACTAATTGGGCTGTACCGATTGAGGTTTTACGGTTTGCCTATCCTTTGGAAATGAAATTTTTAGAATCAATAAACGGTAAATCAATTTTGCGAATTTATCAAAATGGTGAACCGGTAATTACCGATGAAGGAAATTTTATTTTAGATACAAATTTTGGAATTATTCAAAATCCTTTTGAACTTGCAGAAAAATTGGAAAATAGAGCCGGAATTATTGAGCATGGACTTTTTCTTAAACTTACATCAAAAGTTATTGTTGCCGGAAAAAATGGAATTAAAATTCTTGAAAAATAATTTGGAACTTTAAAAAAGTTATTTTTGTAAAAGAAAATTGATTCAACATAAAATCTTGATAATTTTAAATACACTTTTTATTTTTGACGCCGTTAAAATAAGGTTAAATGATTTATGAGCGTAACAGTAACAAATCTTACCAAAAAATATCAAACACAAAGAGCAATTGATAATATTTCCTTTGAAGTTAAAACTGGTGAAGTTCTTGGATTTCTTGGTCCAAATGGTGCTGGTAAAACTACAACAATGAAAATCATAACCGGATTTATGGCTCCATCCGATGGCGATGCAAAAATTAACGGAATTTCTGTTTTAGAAGAACCCGAAAAAGTTAAAAGAATGATCGGCTATTTACCGGAAAGCAATCCGCTTTATCACGATATGCCGGTTTTAGAATATTTAGAATTTATTGCTGAATTGCAGAATGTTCCCAAAAATAAAGTCAAAGATAGAATTGCTCAAATGGTTAAGGTTTGCGGATTAAATGTTGAGAAGCATAAAAAAATCGGCGAGCTTTCAAAAGGCTATAAACAAAGAGTGGGATTGGCTCAAGCGTTAATTCATGATCCGGAAATTTTAATTTTGGATGAACCAACAACTGGTTTGGATCCAAATCAAATTGTGGAAATAAGAAATTTAATTAGAGAAATTGGTAGGGAAAAAACAGTAATTCTAAGCACTCATATTTTGCCGGAAGTTGAAGCAACATGCGATAGAATTTTAATTATTAATGATGGAAAAATTGTTGCCGATGGAACTTCAGAAAGTTTGAGAAAACAAGCCCAAGGTCAAGAAGTTTTAAAAATTGGAATTTCCGAAGCTTCAGATAAAAATTTTGTAATTAAAACTTTGCAGAATTTAGAAACCGTTGCGATGGTTGATCCAATAAAAGAATTAGATTTTTCATTTTTTGTAAATAGTAAAAATGATATGAGTTCGAAAAAATCAATTTTTGAAATGTGCGTAAAAAATAATTGGGTTTTATCGGAACTAACTCCTATTGAAACAAAACTTGAAGATATTTTTAGAGATTTAACAACAAATTAATTTCAACAATTTACTATTTGTCGTTTTTTATAATTGTATTGGGATATATTATAAGTCATTTCGAAGGAGTTTACGACTGAGAAATCTGTAATAATTATCAGACTTCTCACTTCGTTCGAAGTGACAAAAATGGATAACTCATAATTATATAAAAAAGCTGACATTTAATTTTTTTTGAAATTTTAGGAATAATATGAAACCAATTTGGATAATTGCAAAAAAAGAATTTAGAACTTTTTTTGATTCGCTTGCCGCTTATATAATATTGATAGTGTTTTTAGGCTTAAGCGGATTTTTTACATGGCTATACGGCTCGGATATTTTCTTCATCGGTCAAGCAACATTAATGCCGTTTTTCTCTGTTGCATATTGGACTTTATTTTTCTTTATTCCCGCATTAACAATGAAAATGCTTGCCGAAGAAAGAAAAACCGGAACTTTAGAGTTGCTGCTCACCAAACCAATTACCGATTGGCAATTAATTGCCGGAAAATTTCTTTCGGTAATGATGTTGATTAGTGTTGCATTACTTTTAACAATTCCATATTACATAAGCATTTCTCTACTTGGACCAATAGATCACGGATCAGTTTGGAGCGGATATTTTGGAATGTTGTTAATGAGTGCCGCATTTACAAGTATTGGATTATTTGCGAGCAGTATTACAAATAATCAAATTGTTGCATTTTTAATTGCGTTATTTGTTGGGGTTTTCTTTCTAATAATTTTTGATGTTTTGTCATCAAGTTTTACCGGAACAACGGCATACTTTTTTAACTACTTAAGTTTGTCAACTCATTACGAATCAATATCAAGAGGCGTAATAGATTCCAAAGATTTAGTTTACTTTTTATCAATTACAGCGATTGGTTTATTATCCGCAGATTCAGTATTATCAAAAAGAAATATAGTTGAGTAAAATAAATATGTTAACAAAAAGAAAAATTCAGACCACATTATTTTTAGCAATTGCAATAATAATTTTGATAAATGTTCTTTCATCAAGATATTCTTTTAGGATTGATTTAACTGAAGATCAAAGATATTCTTTAAGTGATGCAACGAAAGATATCTTAAAGAATTTAGATGAACCGGTAACAGTTACATCATATTTTTCAGAAGATTTACCTCCGGATATTGAGAAAGTTAGACAAGATTTTAAAGATTTATTAATCGAATATTCCAATCGATCAAATGGAAATGTTGTTTACGAGTTTATAAATCCTAATGAAGATCAAGAAGTTGAAATGAAAGCTCAGCAAGCCGGTATTTCACCAATTATGATAAATGTTAGAGATAAAGATCAAGTTAAACAACAGAAAGCATATCTTGGTGCGCTCTTGCAGCTTGGTGAAAATAAAGAACCAATTCCGTTTATTCAGCCCGGCGCAGCAATGGAATATGCGCTTTCAACCGGAATAAAAAAATTATCAGCAAAAGAAAAACCGGTAATAGGATTTTTACAAGGTCACGGAGAACCGGATTTAAATCAACTAATGCAGTTAAGGCAGCAATTAAATGTAATGTACGAAGAAAGAACCGTTACGCTTACAGATTCTACCAATATTCCATTTGATATAAAAACATTAATTGTAATTGCTCCCACTGATTCAATTGTTGAAAGAGATTTTATTTTTTTTGATGAATT
This sequence comes from Ignavibacteriota bacterium, assembly GCA_016708125.1. Classification (NCBI taxonomy): domain Bacteria; kingdom Pseudomonadati; phylum Ignavibacteriota; species Ignavibacteriota bacterium. The sequence goes on from JADJGF010000001.1 coordinate 2,143,430, forward strand.
TTTATCTCGCGGTGGAAGATTACTTTTGGCAATAAATAATGTTAAAGGAAATTTTCAAAACGCAACGGGTGAATTGGTAAATACCGGATTTTCAAAATGGTTAAGCAAATATGGAATTACAATTGCGGATAATTTTTTAGTTGATGCAAAATGCAGCAGCGTTATGGTTCAACAAAATCAAGGAACGTTCAGAATGAATATTCCGATAAGTTTTCCTTACTTACCAATTATTTCCAAATTTAATGAACATCCAATTACAAAAGGCTTGGAAGCTGTTTTGTTTCCTTTTGCAAGTTCAATTACAGTTACGCAAAAAGATACAAGTATAAAATTTACAACTCTTGCATCTTCTTCGGATAAATCTTCTTTAGAAACTTTACCGTTATTTTTTGATATTCAAAAACAGTGGGGAAGTCAAGATTTTGGAATGTCTAACATTCCCGTTGCAGTTGCGGTTGAAGGAAAGATTGCAAAAAATTCCTATACAAAAATGGTTGTGTTTAGCGATGGAGATTTTGCGGTAAACGGTGAAGGTCAACAAGCTCAACAATTACAGCCGGATAATGTAAATTTAATGACGAACGCAATTGATTGGCTTTCCGATGATACCGGTTTGATTGAACTTAGAACAAAAGGTGTAACTGCGCGCCCGCTTGATGCTCAGTTAGAAGACAGCACAAAAACTTTAGTTAAATATGCTAACTTTTTAATTCCTATTGCTGCAATAATATTATTTGGTTTTGCAAGATTTCAGTATAAGAAAAAAATTAGAAACATTATAAAATCGACCGACTATGTTTAATAAAAATTCAAACAAATTTCTTTGGATATTTTTAGCAATTTTAATAATTGCCGTTGCCTTAATATTTACAAGTGAATCGACAAAAAAGGAAAGAACATTCCGAAAGGAATTAGTTTCAATTGATACATCAAAAGTTTCTCAAATTTCTATTTATCCAAAATCTCTAAAAGGTAAAGAAGTTAGAATTGTTAAAGTCGATAATTTTTGGAAGGTAAATTCGGATTTTGGAAAACAATTTACAGTTCCCAAAATAAAAGTTGAAAATTTGCTTAATCAATTATTATTGGTGAAACCGCAAAGAGTTGCTGCGCGAAGTAAAGATAAATGGAAAGAATATCAAATTGATTCTGCATCAACAAGAATTGAAATAAAAGAAGGAAGTGAAAAAGTACTGGATTTAATGATTGGTAAATTTGCATTTCAGCAGCCAAGATCAATGTCCACTTTTGTTAAACTTGCCGGCGATATTGATATTTATGAAGTTGAAGGATTTTTGGATATGATTTTCAACAAAACTTCAAATGATTTTAGAGACGAAACAATTATTAAATCCGATAGAAAAAATGGAATAAACTAAAATTTGAATCGGCAAATTCTGATAGTTCTTATGAACTTGTAAAAGTTAACAATTCTTGGTTTGTAAATGGAATTAAAACAGATTCCGCAAAAACTGAAAATACTCTAAATTCAATTGAGAGATTAACGAATTCAAATTATATAAATAACGAAAAAGCAACTTTTCCAAAGCAGACTTCCAAACTTACTATAGAAGTTGAAAATCAAAATCCTATAACAATTACTGCGTATAAAGATTCTATAAATTACATTATTGAATCTTCTATGAATATTGAAAATTATTTTGATGGAAAAACTTTTGGCAATAAAATTTTCTTCAAAAAGGAAACTTTATTTTAGTACCCTCCTATAAATTAAATCAAAAGTGCTTGTCATTCCCACGTAAGTGGGAATCCAGAATATGTTTAATAGATTCCGGTATTGCAAATAATGGAAACTTGCCTACCGGCAGGCTGGCCGGAATGACATTATTAATATTTTAGAAGATTCTTTTAATTACTAATTTCTATTTCAAATTTGTAATTTTGCAAAGTAAAACTCTTCTCAATTTTAGAAAGAAGTTAGAATGATTAATGTTGCAATTATTAATGGAAGCGCACAAAAAAGAAATTATGTTGGATTTTGTATAAACTGCATAAAAAAAGTTTTTGCGAAAAATGAAGATTTTATAATTACAGAAATTATTTTAAAAGATTTTAGTTTACCTTTTCCCGGCGAACAAATTGAAAATGATGACTCACCGAAATTGAGGAAACTTTTAAAATCTGCCGATGCTTACATAATTGGAACACCGGAATATAACGGATCATTTTCTGCAAAATTAAAATTGATGTTTGAAAACGCAAGTTATCCTTCCGAAATGAAAAATAAACCAATAAGCATTTTTGGAATTGCCAGCGGTTCAATTGGAGCAATAAAATCTTTGGAACATTTAAGAAGCGTTTGTGCACATATCGGCGGATTTGTTTTACCGCGCGCTGTTTCAGTTGCAAATGTTGAAGATAAATTTGATGAAAACGGAAATTGCAATGACGAAGAAATTACCAAAGAATTAAAAAGTCTCGCAAAAAATTTAATTCAATTTTGTGAAACAACAAATTCTAAATTGTGAAAATATATTTTATATCGATTGTCATTCCCACGAAAGTGGGAATCCAAAAAGAATAAATGACTTTCCTACCTTTAGCAAATGGATAAATTGACTGGCATTTGAATATTTCAGAATTCACAATCTAAAAATAGATGCCCGATTTAAACATTCGGGCATGACAATGAAATATGTAGATTTATAATTAATTAAAAACAAATCATTTCAATTTTAGCAATTCTTTAAATTTAACTAAATCATTCGTTGGTAAACTGCATTCATAATTCTGGCAAACATAAGCTGTAGTTTGGTCTTCCAGCATTTCATAATTATCTAAATAAGGAATTATTTTATTCTGCAATTTGAAATCGTGAGAATTTTTATCACACAAAATTACAATACTATTCGGCAAAAAATTTACACGAATAGTTTTTAGCATTTCCTTTGTTAAAGAATTTTCTTTCTCACCAACAATTATAATTTCTTGCGAAGAATTAATTTGAAAATTCAATCCAGATAAAAAATGTCCAAAACTTATCGGAACTTTCTCAACATTTTGTTTATAAGTTTTGTTTAAAAATTCAGAATAATTTTTAAACTTTTGATCATTTGTAATTTTGTAAAATTTTTGCAAATTATTAAACATTACGGAATTTCCGCTTGGAATTGCGCCATCATAAAATTCTTTTGTGCGTGAAATTAAATCGGAATTATTTTTATCGGTAAAAAAGAAACCGGAATTATTTTCTTCATCCCAAAAATTTGCAATTAATTTTTCTGTAAACTCAATTGATTTCTGAAGATAAAATATTTTAAAAGTTGATTGATACAATTCGATTAATGCCCAAACTAGAAAAGCATAATCATCGATGTTTGCTGAAATTGACGAATCGCCGTTTCTGTATCTGTGAAGCAAATTTCCGTTTTCAGAAATTAATTCCTCAAAAATAAATTGTATTGATTTTTCCGCAACATTTATAATTTCTTTATTCTCAAAAATTCTTCCGGAAATTGCCAAAGCCGCAATCATCAAGCCGTTCCAGTCCGTTAAAATTTTATCATCTTTAAATGGATGAATTCTTTTTTCGCGTTCCAAAAATAATTTTGTTCTGTGACTATTTATTTGTGAATCATCAAAATATTTTTTTTGATGAATAATATTTGTATTTGTTGGTTTTCCCGAAGCTTCTTCAAAATAATTTCCGTTTTCCGTAACATTAAATATTTCACAAAAATTATTTCCGTCTTCGGTTCCAAGAATTTTTAGAATTTCACTTTTATTCCAAACGTAAAATTTGCCTTCTTTACCTTCGCTGTCTGCATCTTCAGCAGAATAAAAACCAAAGTTAGAAGATTTCAAATCGCGCAAAACGTATGTAATAATTTCTTCGGCGGTATTTTTATATAGCGGATTTTTTGTGATTTGAAAAGTTTCAGAATAAGCAATTATCAACATCGCTTGATCGTACAACATTTTTTCAAAATGGGGAAGAAGCCAATTTCTATCGGTTGAATAACGATGAAAGCCAAATCCTATATGATCAAAAATTCCGCCATTTCTCATTTCGGTTAAAGTTTTTTCAACCATAAATAATGCGTCTGTATTTTTAGATTTTTCAAAATATCTTAAAAGAAAAAGTAAATTATGCGGCGATGGAAATTTTGGACGATCTCCAAATCCGCCAAATTCTTCATCTAATCTATTTCGAAATTCTTGAAAAGCTGTTTCAATTATTTCTTGATTTGTAAAATCTGAAATATTAAAATTCTTATAAGATTTTAAATGTTCGGTTATTTTTTCTGCAGATTCATAAATTTCATTTTGCTGATTTTTCCAAACTTCATTAATTCGGTTTGTTAAATCAATCATTCCAATTCTGTTTCCAAAAGAATTTTTAGGAAAATATGTTCCGGCAAAAAATGGTTTTTTATCCGGAGTCATAATTATTGTTAAAGGCCAGCCGCCGTGTCCGGTTAACATTTGGCAAACCGACATATACAAATTATCGATATCGGGTCTTTCTTCTCTATCAACTTTTATGGAAACAAAAACTTCGTTCATCAAATTTGCAGCTTCAACATCTTCAAAAGATTCTTTTTCCATAACGTGACACCAATGGCAAGTTGAATATCCAATCGATAGAAAAATTGGTTTATTTTCACTTTTTGCTTTTGCAAAAGCTTTTTCATTCCATGAAAACCAATTTACCGGATTGTGAGAATGCTTCAATAAATACGGACTTTTCTCATGAATCAATTCATTTTCAAATTTATTTTTATTCATAAAAAATATTGTGTCTTATTTTATAAAAAATGTTTTTGTAAGATAAATAATTTAGAAGAAAAATTATGAGATATAAAATCTTATTCTTTTGCGGAAAAGGTTAATTTTGAAAAAGTAATGAAATGAGTTTAAACAATTTTTAAAACTTTAAATGGAAATAAAATTATTGCTTTTAAAATATCTAAAACTAATCCAACCGTAAAACCAAGTAATTTAAATGGAAGTAATAGAAGCCAAATAAACGGATAAAGAATCAAAACCGCAATTGCAAGTGGAAATGAAATAATTGCTAAAATTATCCATAAAATAAAAGTCAGCATATCAAACTCCAAATAAACTTTATTAATTTCTAAATAATAGACGCACACATTTTAAATAAGTTATTAAAAACTAATTAATTGTTTCGATAGTAATTAAAATTAATCTTCATTTATGTAAATGAATACAGAAATAACATTTAAGCCGGTCATTTCTCTTGATCACAAAATAGTTTTGGATTCCTTACGTGATAGCGTTGTTTCGTTCAATAAGAATTTGGAGCTGCTATATTTTAACAATTCTTTCAAAGAGAGATTTGAAATTTTCATTGGCGAAAAACCGGATTATAAGAAAAATTTGGACTCGTACAAAGGTTTGGCAAGGTTTGCGGAATTTTTTGAACCATGGAATTATTGGATTGAAAGATGTTATTCAAAAGAAAAATTTATTGAAAATGTTGAATATAAATTAAGCGGGAAAGTACTTCATTTTCAATTGCAGTTTATTCCGGTTATAAAAGATGATGAAGTTGAATATATTCAGCTGATAATTATTGATGAAACAATTCGCCATCAGTATGAAGATTTGATAAAAAGAAATGTTAAAGATTGCGACGTTTGTACAACAGAAAAAATTGGTGAAAGTAAAAGTATCGAAGAAGAACGTGACGAAGCGGTAGAATTACTGATTGAAAATGTTGAAAGATTGCAAATAGTTTTTGAAGGTTCAAATGATGGTTTTTGGGATTGGAACATTGAAAAAGACGAAATTTTTTACAGCAAACATTATTATGAAATTTTAGGTTATAGAAATGGTGAATTAAAATCTGATTTATTTACTTGGCAAAGTAGAATTCACCCGGAAGATATTGATGATGTTATTGAATCTTTACATTCACACCTTGAAGGAAAATTAGAACAGTTCAATAAAGAATATAGAGTTCTGACAAAATCCGGCGATTGGAAATGGGTTTTGGATAAAGGAAAAGTTGCAATCCGCGATGAGCAAAATAATCCTTTAAGAGTTGCCGGAACTTTAAGTGATATTTCCGAAAGAAAAAAAGCCGAAGATATTCTAAAAGAAAGTGAGGCAAGATTTGTAAATATTGCCAACACAATGCCAATAATGCTTTGGATGACCGATAATAAAATTTCAGCAACTTATGTAAACCCAAAAACAAAAGAATTTATTGGTGAAGAAAATTTTGCAAAAAGTTTTAAGAATTTTATTCATCACGATGACATTTCAATTTTTACTGAAAAGTTTAGGAAATTATTAAAAGATAAAGAAAGATTTGAAGGTGAAATTAGAATCAAAAATCATGAAGATGAATATAGATGGATTTTGATGCAGGTTATTCCAAGAGTTTTAGAAACAGGCGAATTTGTTGGGTTATTAGGCGTTGGAATTGATATAACAAAACGTAAAGAAACGGAAACAAAACTTGTAGAAAGCGAAACTCAATTTAATGAAATTACTTCTGTTGTTGCCGAAGGAATATTTCTAATTGATTCAAATCGTAAATTAAAATTTGCTAATCCGGAATTTTATAAACTTCTTGGTTATAGTTTGGAAGAACTTTTTGATACAGAAGTATTTAAGAAAATTTACAATCACAGCAATAAAATTGAAATTGATTGTCCTATAAATAAAGTTTTTGAACGTGAAGAAACCGTTAGAATTGTATATGATAATTTTAAAACTTCAAATGATGAATACCTACCGGTTTCATTTGTGTCAACACCAATTAAAAGGAATGGGAAAATAATTGGCTGCGTTACTGCATTTCATGATATTACAAATCGAATTGTAGCAGAAGAAGAATTAAAAAGATATGTTGAAGAACTTCAATTTAACAAAGAATTAATGGAGGATAGTGTAAATGAATCAACAAGGTTGAATGAAATGCTTTGGGATTCGGAAACAAGACTTAAAGAACTAAATGCAAGTAAAGATAAATTTTTCTCAATTATTTCACATGACTTGCGAAGTCCGTTTACTTCAATAATTGGTTTTGCGGAAGTTATGGTTGAAGATTTCGAAAATCTTTCAAAAGATGAAATTAAAGAATTTACAAATAGTATTTATAAGTCATCAAAAAATGTTCAAAATCTTCTAGAAAATTTACTGCAATGGTCAAGAATTCAAACCGGAAGAATAGAATTTAATCCAATAAATTTTGAAGTAAATAATTTAATAAATGATGTAATTGCACTTTACCAAGTAAATGCCGCAAGAAAAAAAATCACTTTGGTAAACCTTATTGAAAAACAATTTAAAGTAAATGCCGATAAGTTTATGATTGATACAGTTCTGAGAAATTTAGTTTCCAATGCAATAAAATTTACACCTCAAGGCGGAACAATTAAAATAAATGTTGAAGATTTAGACGAAAACACTTTAACAATTTCTGTAATAGATAGCGGAGTTGGAATTAAAGAAGATATTATTGATAAGCTTTTCAAAATAGATAGTCATATTACGACCAAAGGTACTGATAAAGAAAAGGGAACCGGACTCGGTTTAATTTTATGCAAAGAGTTTATTGAAAAACACAGCGGAAAAATTTGGGTAGAAAGTAAAATTGAACAAGGAAGTGAATTTAAATTTACACTTCCGTTAAAAAGTGAATTACAAAATTAAATTTTTACTATCGAGTTTGAAGAATCACCAAATTGAGTCGTAATTTGGCTGTCAGCTTCCTTATCATTTAACCAAATCGAATTATCAAGGTAATATTTAAATTCATATTCTTTACCAACTTCAAGATCTATAACAATTGAAAAAGAACCGTCTTTAACTAATTTTTTCATTCTATGTGAATTATAATCCCAATTATTAAACGAACCAAGAATATTTGCTTTTTTATGATTTATTCCAACCTCGGCTGGAATTTTGAAAGTAACTTTACAAATTTTATTTGATTTGAGATATCTTTTTGAAATAGACATGGTTAAACCTTTTCTAAAAATTATTAACTTTTGCTAATTTTATTTGCAAAATTAAATAAATAGCAACTAATAATCTAACCAAAAAATGATACTAGTTCTTTTTTATAATTCAGATAAAGAGTCAGTTAATATTATATGTTTTCTAAAATTTATAAAGGATATTAAATCTTATGCAGAATTATTTTTTCAATTTTTGTTAGATTAAATAAATCTGATAAAAAAGCCCGCAATTTACGGGCTTTTATTTAACTGCAAATTAAATTTTAATTTATACTAAGAATAACGACATCAACAATAATGTAATATAAACTACACCTAAGCCAATTTTCAAATGAAAATCTTTCTTATTTTCAACATCTAATTCTGCTAACTGTAAATCCTTTTGGATAACGTAATCTTCATCAGATAAGTTTTCTATTATTGGTTCTGTATTCATTTACTAAATCCTTTCTTATTTCATCAACAACATTTTTTTAATGGAGATATAATTATTGGTTTTAATTTTGTAAAAATAAATTCCGCTAGTTAAGTTGCTTGCATCAAATGAAAATGTGTAAACTCCGGCTGGTTTAATTCCATTTTCAATAATTGCAACATCTCTGCCTAAAATATCATAAATTCCAAGTTCAACATGCCCATCTGTAGGAATTGAATATGTTATTGATGTAACTGGGTTAAAAGGATTTGGATAATTTTGTCTAAGTTCAAAATTTTGCGGAGCCCCAATATTGGTTTCTACTACATCTGAATATTCAAATGTTCCGTCAATATCGATTTGTTTTAATCTATAAGAATATTTACCAGATGTTTCGAGCAAATTATCTTTGAATGAATAGTATTTGGGAGAATTGCTATTTCCGTGACCTTCAACAAAACCAATTTTTTCCCATTCGGAATTTTTAATAATTAAATTTGTTTTCAATCTTTCTATTTCGAATCCATAATTATTTACTTCAGTTGCAGTTTCCCAGTTTAATTCAATTTTGTTTTCTGAAAGATTTAAAGTGAAAGAAGTTAACTCAACAGGTAAAGGCGACGAAGGACATGGATCGACAAAATTTAAAACTACTACCACACCAACATCCCACGGATTGCAAGGAGGATGTGGCGGATCGTTAGTGCAAAGTAATCCTTCTGCTGAATATGGTGGCCCAACAGCATCAATGCCTATTCCAATAAATCCTTCACTACCATTTGCAGAATGATTGTCATTAAACGTGGCAAAGCAAGTTTGTCGATGCCCCCATGAAGAGCCAGCATCATTATAAATCCAGTTGTAAACTGATCTTTCAACTGGGAGTGGAACTGTACCGTTTGATTGGACAAATGTTGAAAGATTTTCACCATAAGATGCTCCATCAGCACAGCTTACAGGAGATAATCGAGTCGTTGGAGTACTATTGTTTGCGTTGTGATTAAATAAATCATTGTCACGTAAAAATTCTGCATATGTTTGAGCGACGTTTACTACTGAGGAGTGAACTCCTTCAAAGGATGTAAGAAGTCCTCGTGCAGCACGTTCTGCATTTAATAAGAACAACGCTTTTTCGCTGGGTGATTTTGCATCCCAATCTACTTGAGATGGCATTATAAGATCTGTCGAAATATCAGGATTGAGTTGAACGTTTTCCTGAATTCGCCCATTCTCAAAGGCAGCTTCAATATCTGCAACTCCTCCAGTTCCTGCTGACCAAGGTATATTAAAATTAAGATCAACATATTGAGCAGAAATATTTATGGTGAAAAGAATTAAGAATGTATATATTTTTTTCATATTGTATCCCCTTTCAAAGAAATGATTTTTGAAAAAAAATCATGATAACATGGATTGAATTTTCAATATTTTTTTGTGGAGTTTTTCAATGACATGTACTTTAATAAGATTAAATATCCTATTTAAAAACCAAAATAGCAAGTAAAATGTATTTTATTTAGGTGTGGAATTGATTAAAAGAAACATCTGAAAAATTAAATCAATAGTGCTTGTCATTCCCACGAAAGTGGGAATCCAGCAAGAATTCAATAGATTCCCGTTTTCACGGGAATGACATTCTAAATATTTCAGAGGTTTCTAAAAAATATTTGAATGGTTTAAAAATGATTTTGGGAGTAATTTGAACTTCATTGTTGATTTGCGAAAATTTTAATCAAACTTAGTTTTATGTAATTTCTAAACTATTCATCAAACAGCATTTCAATAAAATTTTTTTTCTTGCTGTCTAAATTTCTGGTTATATATCTTAAATAATCTTTTAACGTTGTTATTCCAATTGGTCCTTCGTAAATTCCGCCGTACTGGAAACCATCATAAACTCTAATTGCAATTACGTTTCTGCCGTTTCTTAAGTCTTCTTTATTGATTTTGTAACCGCGTAATTGGCTGTATTCGGAATTAATTCCCTCAGAAAAATTTCTGGTTAACGGCATTGCTAACAAATCTCCGGTACTTCCTATCATTTTCTCATTTAAATATGTTTCGTCAATATCATCTATTTTCCCAATAATCAAAATCAGATCATTTTTATAAATTTCTTTTTCTAAGTTTACATCAAACGAAATTCTGTACCAAGCAAAACCATCGTAATTATTGTAACCTTGCCAATCCCAATTTGAAGGAACAATTAATTTTTTCCAACTTTTATCATCAAAATTATTTTTCATCCATTTTGAATTATCGCCAGTTTGAAATTTCCAAGTTCCTTCCAAATTTATAATAAAATTCAAAGGTGAATCTGAGGTGAAAATTCCGATATCACCGCTATAAATTCCGCCTTCAAGTCTATCGTCATAAACTCTAATTGCAATTGAGTTAATTCCTTTTTGGTTAAGAAAATTATTTTGCAGCGGAAGCCAAATTTTTGAATTATATGCCGTGTTGAAATTTGGAGGAAACGATCCGGAAGAAGCAATCAGTTTTCCATTAAGATAAACTTCTGCAGCGTCATCAATTGTGCCTAATGATAAGTATAACTTTTTCTTTAAATATTTTGAATCGATATTGAATTCTTTTCTATACCAAGCATAACCATCATATCCGTTGTATCCTTCATCTTCCCATGGAGAAGGTACTTTTATTGCATCCCAATCGGAATCATCATAATTTGGATTTGCCCACTTTTTATTATCGCCAAGATTAAATCTCCAAAGTCCTTTCAAATTTTCGATTTTTGTAAATTTTTGTTCGGCAAAAATATTATTTGCGATAAATATTAGTAATGCAAATCCAATTATTTTCAGTCTAACGTTCATAGCTTTTTAATCCAATAAAATGTAGAATTTTAATGTTTAGATAAAATTATTTAGTATCAAGAAGATTAACAACTAATGCTTCAAAATATTCTGATCTTAATTTATCATATTCATTAAAATTTTCTAACAATTCCGAAACAAATTTATTGTACTCAATATTAGTAATATTCTTTTGAGAATCTTTTATTGCTAAAATTGATTTTAAAGAACCTAATTGAGATAAACTTAAGGCAATAATTTGTTTGTCTTTTGTATCATTTACTTCACTTAACATTTCTATAAGATCATCTTCAAAGTTTGATAATTTGTATCTTCCTATATGTTCTACGGTACACATTTTTACTCCGTGATTTTCGGATTCCAAACATTTAGCAAAATTTTCCATAACTAAATCCATTGTTACATAATTTGATAAATTTTTAGATGTGATATAACTTTGAGCATTAATTTGTGTAAATGCTGCTGATATGAATACTATAACAAAAAAGTATGTTGAAATTCTTTTTGTTGTTTGTAGGTTTCTCATTTTAAAGCCCTCGTTTTGTTGTTGAAAAAATATTATTTGTTTTTGTTTCAGTTGTCACTTCTAAGTAAAATATTGTCACAAGTTGTCATCTAATTTATTTACTTGTGACTAACAAAATTTTTTGTTCACTTATTATGACGAACATTGAGAAAGGAGAGTTGTCAAATATTTGTTATAAGTTGTCACGAGTTGTCATTAATAGATTTAACAGAAGAATAATTTTGATACGATTTTTTTTAATGAAAATAATTATAAGTTAAGCCAATAATTTATAACCAATGCCATGAATTGTAATTATCTTTTTTGGTTCATTTGGATTTTCTTCAATTTTTTGTCGGAGTTTTAAAATAAAATTATCAATTGTTCTCGAAGTAGTGTAAACATCATTTCCCCAAACGTGCGTAAGCAGTTCATCTCTCGAAACAGTTTTATTTTTGTTATTCCATAAATAGTGAAGAACATCAAATTCTTTTGATGAAAGATTTAATGATATACCATTTTCCATTGCATTGTAGGAATTAAAATCTACCACAATTTTCCCAATTTGAATTTTTTCAGTAGAATCCGTATCACCCCTACGCAGTACTGCTTTCACGCGTGCTAAAAGTTCTCTTAAACTAAACGGTTTTGTAATATAATCATCTGCACCTATTTCAAGTCCGAGCACTTTATCAATTTCTTCGCTTTTTGCAGTAAGCATAATAATTGGAGTTTTAATTCCAAAACTTCTTGCAGATTTGCAAACATCAAATCCCGATAATTTTGGAAGCATGACATCCAATAAAATTAAATTGTAAAAATTTTCTTTTATTTTTTTTATTCCTTCTTCACCATCTGAAGCAAAATCAACTTCATAGCCGTCATATTTTAGATTATTACCAAGCCCAAGCTGCATAGCTTCTTCATCTTCAACAATTAATATTTTTTTCATTTTTCCAATCTTCTAATTTATTTTATTAAGCGGAAATTTTAATTGAAATTTACTTCCTTCACCTAATTTACTTTCAACAATTACATTTCCGTTATGTGCTTCCATTATATTTTTAACAAGTGATAAACCCAATCCGCTTCCTTTTGTATTGTGAACATTGCCGCTTGTAACTCTGTAGAATTTTTCAAAAATCTTTTTTTGATTTTCCTTCGAAATTCCAATTCCGTTATCGCACACTTCCAAATATGCAAAATTTTTATCTATACCGGTTGAAATTTCAAGTTTACATTTACTCTCACAATATTTTAAGGCATTATCAATTAGGTTAATTACAGCTTCCATAACGGCTTCTTTATCTAATTCCAAATCCGGCAAATGAATTGCTTTATTAATAATGCATTCATTTTTAGAATTATTTAATTCGTGCTGATAAGTTTTTAAAACTTCATCGAGAATTAAATTAAGATTTGTCTTTTCAAAATTATATTTTTTACTGCGAGAATCCATTTTAGAAAAATTTAAAATTGAATTTACAATTCTTGTCAATCGCTCTGTTTCTTTTCTTATAATTTTATAATATTCATCTTTCTGTTCTTCAGTTTCAACTCTGTGTAATTCTAAAGTTTCCGCAAACATCCCAATTAATGCAAGCGGAGTTCTAATTTCGTGTGAAACGTTTGATACAAAATCTGATTTTAATTGTGAGAGTTTAATTTCCTTTCTGATATTTATAAATAAGAAAATTATTCCAAGCAGAATTACAATATTTAACAATGCCAACATAATTAAATTAGTTGTTGATCTTTCACGGACAATATCTTTAATTGTTTTTCCCGGAGTACTAATTCCCAAAAAATAATTTGGGAAAGCCCACAGTTTTTTATATTCCAATAAATCACTAAAAGTAACTTCATTACCGCCGGTGTAACTTATTAAATTTTTATTATGAAAAATGGATACAATTAATTCATTGTTTGAGATTGAATTAATTCTTTTACTTAAAATATTTTTAATGAATTTATCCATGTTAATAACAAAAAGAACAATTCTAAGTTCTCTTTTTTCATCCCTAATTAAAAATGAAAGAAGAGGAGTTTCATCCAAATTATTTACAAGCGGCTGAATTTTATTATAACCCAAAATTTTATATTCAATAAGCGACTTAATAATTTCCGAATTACTTTTTAGAATTTTTTGAATTCGTAAAACTGCATTTTGCGCACTTGTATGTCCGCCTGAAGAATAAAATTTCATGTTATTTGAAATTAAAGAATCGGCAATAACAATAAGTGAAACAGAAGAATTTAACTTGATGAATTCAATCATTTCATTTTTTACAAACTCAGAATCTGGCGATTGGTTTATATCATTTATTTTACCAGACCAGCTTTGTAAAACATCATCAACATTTTGGTTAACGCTAAAAATGATTGTATTTAATTGTTCGGAATAAATATTTTCGAGAAATTTTTCATTTTCGGATAAGTTACTTAGTTCATAGAAAGTATAAATAACAAGTGGAAGCAATAAAATAACTGAAATTATAATGCTTATTTTTTTTGTCGTATTCAACATACATTTGAATTTTAAAAAAGGTATAGAAATATAAAATTTATCAGCAACATTTTAATTATTATTGACATATGAAATTGGTAAAGAAATTAATAAAAAATCTCTTGAAAAATTGTATGCAAACAATTTAAAAGATTGCAAAAAAAGAAATAAATAATTATCTAAAATATAGGTAGATGTAAATTAATATATTTTGAGGAAGTGATTATATTTATACAGAATGCTTAAAAAGGGAAACAAGGAAGTAAAAGTATAAAATCTTATTTACTGACAATTAGTGAAATGGTGTTCGTCATTCTTAAATTTTTAATTTTATATTAAAATCAATTCTCGTAAGTTGCAGTTAAAATCAAATACATTTAGAAAGAGAATTAAAATGGGAAATCTCATCGAGTGGTTAAGTAAAATAGATATTAAAATAATAAATTGGATGTCAAAGAATGGTGTTCTTTTTCTTAGAATAAGTGTTGGAATTATTTTCTTTTGGTTCGGAATTTTAAAATTTTTTCCCGGATTAAGTCCAGCTCAAGAACTTGCCATTAGAACCATAAGTATTATGACTTTTGGTTATTTATCACCGGTTATATCAATAAATTTACTTGCATTATGGGAAGTACTAATTGGGATTGGACTTTTAACCGGATTAACTATGAGATTTACATTACTTTTATTGTTTCTACAAATGATAGGAACATTAACGCCTATTTTCTTTTTCCCTAATGAAGTATTTACTATAATACCTTACTCTCCTTCTTTAGAAGGTCAATACATTATAAAAAACTTAGTTATAATAAGTGCTGGAATAGTATTGGGCTCAACTATACGTGGGAGAAAGTTGTTAACTCTAAAATGAAAAAACTAAAAATTATTTTTGCTCTTTAAAAAAACACAAATAGACATGTAAAAAACCTCAACACAGTAATTGAAAGGAATGTACTAACATTTCTTCACTCAATTCCAATATGTGAAACTACATTGCAAAAGTCCAAAAATCATTTTAAGACTTATTATATTTGCATAAGTTCGAAACTTATCAAGGGAAATTATAATATGTGCGGGAGATTTGAAAACAGAATTCGTGAAGATTGGATGATGCAGAAGTTTGCAGAATTTAATGTGAACGTATTTTTTAGAATAGTGGATAAGCTGCGTAAAAAGGAAAATATTGCTCCAACAAATTCTATACTTACATTAACTAAAGATGATTCTGATATACTTGCGGATACAAATAAATGGGGGATTAAGTTTTCTGAGGATTCGCCTTGATTATTTAATTCAAGAATTGAGACAATATCATTCATAAAATTTTAGAAAATAAATTTGATAAAAACATTTATTCTAACAAAATTTCTGTGTTTTGAAAAGTAGAAACCTTAGAATATTATTTTCCATAACCAGAAAATGTTTTTGTTTAGGTTTTTAACAATAATAAAGCAAGAATGATTTATATAATTATAACAATATTAAATATTCATTAATATTATTGTAGTTTCACAAAAAGGAGAAAATAATTGAATATAAACAACCAACCAACTCAAGACCTTAAATTAATTAGATATGGAATAATATTATTCCTACTTGGTTTGATTACTGGTTTTGCTGTACCAATAATGGAAAATACTAGGATGGGTTTATCAGTCATCTTGAAGGTGTAATGAATGGAATTTTATTAATAATTTTTGGATTAATTTGGCCAAAATTAAATTTATCGAATAAACAATTCCAATTGACTTTTATACTTTCCATATTTGGAACATATACAAATTGGGTTACAACTCTGCTGGCTGGATTCTGGGGAGCAGGTCACAATGTCTATTGGCATTGAGTTAGATGATGAGGATAATTTTAAATTAATAATTTAAAAAAAGGTTGATAATGAATTATAAAATAAATGATAATGTGTTTGAAAAATTCCCTAACGTAGAAACAAAAAACTTAATTTTGGAAAGTTTTACAATTCAAGATGCAAATGAAATATTTATTATTCGCTCAGATGATAGAGTAACAAAATATTTAGATAGAGACAATCATAAATCTATTGATGATACTAAGGAAATGATTCAAAGAATAATTAAGTCGTATGAAGACAAAACCGGAATTAATTGGATTATTCGTGAAAAGTTATCATCTGAAGTAGTTGGTTATATAGGTTATTGGACTCTTATAAGAGAAAGTGCTAGAGCAGAAATTGGTTATGCATTAAAACCAGAATATTGGGGAAAAGGTTATATGTCGGAAGTTTTTCAAAAAATAATTAAATTTGGATTTAATGAATTCGGGTTACATAGTATTATGGGTAATGTCAATCCTCTAAATATTAAATCAATAAAAGTTTTGGAAAAATTTGGATTCAAGAAAGAAGCTTATTTTAGAGAAGATTATCTTTACAATGGGAAGTATTTAGATAGTGCTATATATTGTCTAATAGAAACAGATTTGCTTTGAACTATCACATAACTAACAACTCAATACCAAAAGAAACGGAGTAAGCAATCCGACTACCAATTGAGCATTAAAAAAAATAGACCAAATATAGCATTACCATAAGGAAAAAATATGAAAAATCATCTTGAAAGTGCTATCACTCAATTTGATAATGGTTTTAATTGTGCCCAATCAGTTTTATTTTCTTTTTGTGAAGAATTGAATCTCGATAAAGATATTGCATTAAAAATGTCGTGCGGTTTTGGCGGTGGAATGGGAAGAAAGGAAGAAGTTTGTGGAACTTTAACCGGCGGTATAATGGTTATTGGTTTAAAATATGGTAAAGATTCAAATGGTGAAAATGAAAATACTGAAGTAACCTATATCAAAACAAGAGAATTGATGAATCGTTTTACTGAAAAACATGGTACTTATATTTGCAGAAAATTATTAAATGAATGTGATTTAACAAATGAAGCTGGGCAAAAGAATTTTACGGAATTAGATTTGAAAAACAGAGTATGTAAGAATTGTATGGCAACAGTTGTTAATTATCTCGAAGAAATAATTTAATTAGTTAAAGCGCACACTTAATTAAAGTTCAAACTGATAACGGAGCCAAGTCATTATATGGCAAAATAAAATTTAAATTTATGTCTAAAAGAATTATCATTTTCATCATATTATTTGCTATAGTTCATTTCATCTTTTCAATAATATCAGTATTAAATGGAATGACAATTTTTAGTGGGCCAAAAACAAATACTGAGATATTTTTGTCATACTTAATGAATATTTTGTTATTTCCATTAAATATTTTATTACGAAATGTAAGTTTTGTAAATCTATGGGCACAAACTATAATAATTTTCTTAAACAGTTTGATATCTGGAGGATTATTCTCAATTATATATTTTTTAATTATTAAAAGTAAATTAGCGAGAAATGTAGAAGGCAATTAATCATTCAAAAAAAAACATATAACGAACAAATTCCCGCACAATACAGAAATAAATTGGATATTAGGTAAGCTTAAATATTATTGGCGTACAAAGTTGAAAAGAGTTTGAATATGTTAATAGGTCGATAAAATAAATTTAATTTGGAATTGAAGGTGAATAATTTGATTATACCTTATGAAGTAATTAACTGGGAAGAAATATTAAAAAGTGAACATGCGGGAACTTCCGGGATTGCATTTTATGAGTGGAAGAAAGAAAATAAAAAGAAAGTACCTTATAGAATATTTTTGAAAAATGAGGAGATGTTTTTTGTTCCGGGACTTTACAATAAGGATAAGGAAGGGAATAAGTCGGTTTCTTTAATTACAACCGAACCGAATGAATTTATGAAAGAAATACACAATAGAATGCCGGTAATATTGAATTTGAAAGATGCCGTTGAATTTTTAAGCGGAGATGTAAACAGTAATTTTGAAAAATGTGTTCCATACAAAGATGAAAAAAATATGGAAATGGAAGCTGCGGAGATTTAGTAATACTTTAGTTATTTTGAATATATAAATTTACATCTCATTAATAAGATAAGTAACAAATAAATTTTAATAAGAATCGCTTATATAACAACTATTCTTTTCTTTGAAATTAAAGTAAGACTTGATTGTGTGATTTCTAATTAATAGAGACAATATGATGAAGCGATACAATAATAGCTTTTGCTATTGTTTTATAATAATATTTATTTCATTTAGTTGCAGTAATAATAAAACAGAATTTCCCACACCGAAAAAGAATGCAGTTAATGAAAGTTTTGTTTTCAATTCCGGTAAATTTCAATGTGGACAAAAAGAATATAAAGCAGACTATGGAACAATAACCGTCCCGGAAAATAGAAGTAACAACTTATCAAGAGTAATTCACCTTCCTGTAATTCGTATTCATGCTAAATCTGAGAATCTAAAAGAACCAATATTTGGATTGACTGGAGGACCCGGTCAAACCAATATGAATTGGTTGCCAATTGATTCGTTGTTATATGACCATGATTTTGTGATGGTTGGTTACAGAGGTGTGGATGGTTCTACAGTTCTTGATTGTCCAGAAGTAACAGAAGCAATGATAAATAGCGGTGATGATCTTCTAAGTGAAAGTTCTTTGAAAAATATTAGTAAAAGTTGGGTAGAAAGTTTTAATCGCTTTAAATCAGCGAGGATAGATATAGATGGATATACAATTCCGGAAACTATTGAAGATATGGAAGTCGTTAGAAAAATATTTAAGTACGAGCGAATAAATATTTTAAGTGAAAGTTACGGTACAAGAATAGCTTATATTTATGGATTAAAACACCCATCAAAGATTTTTCGTACTGCCATGATTGGAGTAAATACTCCAGGCAATTTTATTTGGGACCCGATCAAAACTGATGAGCTAATTAAATATTATTCCAATTTGTGGGCAAAGGATTCAGAGAAATTAAAATTAAGTAATGATCTTGCCGGTACTATGAAAAAGGTATTAAATAACATGCCAAAAAAATGGCTATTCTTTTCAATCAATCCGGGGAAAGTTAAAGCAGCAACATTTGGAATGCTGATGCATAGAAATACTTCTGCAATGGTTTTCGATGCATTTATTGCTGCTGAAAAAGGCGATTACAGCGGATTAGCTATTATGTCTCTTGCTTTTGATTATACATTCCCAAGAATGATGCTGTATGGAGATATTGTAACAAAAGCGGTAAGCGCAGATTTAGATTATGCTAAAAATATTCAATTTGGAAAAACTGAACAGAATAAAATATTAGGTGATCCACTCAATGAAATTATTTGGAAAACATTTTTTTTAAGTGGAATTAGTATAAAAATGATTCCCGAGGAATTACGGACACCAAAGGATACAAATGTCGAAACCTTAATGCTGAGCGGCAGTGTTGATTTTGCCAATCCACCAAAATTTGCAAATGAATTTCTAAAATACTTTAAGAATGGTAAGCAAATTATTCTTTCGGAATATGGTCATGTCGGCGATTTAAGATATTTGAATCAAACAATGAGTGATAAAATAATTATAAATTATTACAACAATGGTATAATTAAAACTGAATTAATAAAATATATTCCAATGGATTTTAATGTTAAATGGGGCTTTCCAATAATAGCAAAAATAGCTCTAATTTCAATTGCAATTTTAGTAATAGTTCTGCTTGCGATTTTATATTGGATATTCAGAAAAATACAACGTCATAGACATAAAACATCATTGATAAAAAATAATCTAATACATGAGTAAAAGACAAAGGATCTTTAAATATTAGTAAATCTATAAATCCATTAGTATTATAAACTTAGAATTTTATTATCGTCATTTACGATAAGCTACATTGTCAAGGCATCTTTAGGTAACTCGTAATTCATTATTTGGGACTCTTTCCTATTTTCAATACAAGCTCACCAGTCATTTCAATATATCAAAGTACAGTTAAATAAATAATATAAATAACTAACTGAAAATTTATTTTTGTTATTATAATAAAGTAATCATAGTTTTATAAAAATATTTTGATAATTAATATCAAAAAATATTTATTAATAATTATGAAAATTATTCTTATTCTATATTTTGTTTCTTTACTAATTGGATGCAATTTTCAGAATGAAAAATTTGAATCAGATATTAAATACGTACAAAAAAATCGTCGAATAATATCTGTAAAAAATAGAACATACTATATTGATCCCAATATTGGAAGTGATACAAATATAGGCATAGAAAAATCTATGCCTTGGAAATCATTCAAAAATATTAATAAATTAATTTTAACTGAAGGAAATCGTGTAGAAATATTATCAAGCGGAAAATTCTATGAATCATTATTTATTATTGGCAAAGGATCAGAGGAAAATCCAATAGAAATATTTTTTGCAGAAGGTAGGTATGATTTTTATCCAACAAATGCATTAAGAAAAAAGTTCCATATTTCAAATTCAAATGACTCTCCGGATTCGTTAAAATCAATTGCATTTTATTTTTTAGATTCAAAAAATATTAATATAAAAGCTAAAAATGCCGATGTTATTATGAGAGGTAAAGTTATTGAAGTTTGCATCAACAATTGTGAAAATGTTTATATTGAAGGATTTAGTTTCGACTACAGTAGACCAACAGTTTCTGAATTTATTGTAGAAAATATCTCTGATAAATTTGCCGATGTAAAAGTTCATAAGGATTCAGATTATTTAATTCAAAGTGGAAAATTAATCTGGATTGGTGAAGGATGGCAGCACGAAGCCAATTCGCTTTGGCAAATATTTAATCCTAAAAGTAAAGAAATTTATCGACATAGTATTCCTATTGAAGATCTTCATTTTGAGGAAAAAAGTAAAAATCAATTAAGGATTAATTTTGATAAAAATCCCGGATTCATTAAAAGAGTGATATATCAAAATCGTGATACTTTCCGTGATTATGCAGCAGTATTTATAAATGAAAGCAAAAATATTACATGGAAAAATATAAATGTTTACTTTATGCATGGTATGGGATTTGTAAATCAGTTTAGTGAAAACTTAATTTATGATTCCATAATTGTAGTTCCAAGAAAAGATTCTGAGAGAACTTCTGCTGCTTGGGCTGATATTCTTCATTTCTCAAGCTGTAGAGGTAATATTGAAATAAGCAATTCGTTTTTATCTGCAGCCAACGATGATGCAATAAATGTTCATGGAACACATTTGAAAGTAACAGAAATTTTATCTGATAAGAAAATTAGAGTAAGGTATATGCATCCACAAACTTATGGATTTAATGCTTTTAAATCTGACGATAGTATTGAATTTATTAATTCGATGAGTTTATTACCTAAAAGCAAAAATATTGTATTAAATTCGGTGATGTTAGATGAAAAAGAAATCGAAATTACATTTAAGGAAAAAATGTCAAAAAATATTCAAACAAATGATGTAATTGAAAATATTACTTGGTCTCCAAATTTTAAAATTACTAATACAAAAATAACTCAAATACCAACACGTGGAATTCTTGTAACAACAAGAGGTAAAATTATAATTGAATATAATGAATTTCTCAAAACTCATATGAGCGCAATTTTAATTGCCGATGATGCAAATAGTTGGTTTGAATCTGGTTATGTTAATGATGCGACAATTTTCAATAACAAGTTCATTGAATGTGGGGAACCTGTTGTAAATATTCACCCTGAAAATCTGAAAGTATTTGACAATAAATATATTCATAAAAATATAAATGTATTGAACAACTATTTTCAGCTAAATAATAATTTAGCATTTTCAGTTAAAAACAGTAGTAATATATTATTTGAGAATAACATTATAAACTCAACACAAATAAAAGAAAATCAAAACTATGTTAAAATAGAAAACTGCGCGAATGCCAAGATCGTTAGTAATTATATAAATAGCACAAAAATAAATTGAAACTAAATCAACTAAATTATTCTATTATAATCTCGTCAAGAAATAAAAAAGATATGCCTTACTTTTATTATAACCGATTTGTCCAACGCGTACAGTAAACGGTTCGGTAAAGATTCCATTTTTATGATCATCATTCTACTTCTAAATTTTATAATTATTTTAAAATTTAAATTGTCATTGGAAATAAAATATATAACTGATTTCAGCAGTAAAATCCATGATTTAATTTCATTTTGAAAATTGGCTTAATGAAGACATATCAGTTTTAGACCACGTCATATTTACAGATAATGGTTTTACATCATTTGTCGAACTGAGAATTATATAATCTTTTTAATTCGACCAATAAAATTGTTCAATGTCAGAATAATTTGTATATCCTAATTCATTCAATATTATCAACATAATTTAGTATTATACAACAAATGAAATTAGTCAATTAAATAAAATGAGATACACATGATAAAGCAAATATTTATTCTAATATTCAATTTATTGATTGTAATTCTATCGGCTCAAACTAATGAAATTCATGTTTCAATAAATGGAAGTGATCTAAATGAAGGAACAATTTCAAGCCCCTTTAAAACAATTAGTCGAGCAGCTCAAGAAGCAATGCCAGGTGACATAATTACCGTACATGAAGGTATTTATCGAGAACAAATTATACCACCAAGAGGTGGAAACTCAAACCAAGAAAGAATTATTTATGAAGCAGGAGAAGGAGAGAAAGTCGAAATAAGAGGCTCCGAAATAATCAAAGGATGGAAAAAGGTAAATAATAACATTTGGGAAGTAAAGATTCCAGTTACATTTTTTGGGAAATTTAATCCATATAAAGATATTATCCATGGTGATTGGTTTTTTCCCACACCAGAAGACCGCATTTACCATACCGGAGCTGTTTATTTAAATGGCAATTGGTTAATGGAAGCATATAAAAAAGAAGAAGTAATAGAAACAATAGACGAAAAAAATCTACTCTGGTATTCTGAAACAAATTCAGATACAACAACAATATGGGCACAATTCTATAATGCAAATCCAAATATTGAAACAGTAGAAATAAATGTTAGGCAAACAATTTTTTATCCGGATAAACCATTCATCAATTTCATTACAGTAAGTGGTTTTATAATGCAGCATGCCGCAACAAATTGGGCTCCGCCAACAGCAGAACAAATGGGACTAATTGGAACTCATTGGAGTAGAGGATGGGTTATTGAAAATAATATAATTAAATACTCTAAGTGTGTTGGTTTGTCGTTAGGCAAATATGGAGATCAGTTTGATAATAAAGATACAGAATCTGCAGAAGGTTATGTCGGTACAATAAATCGAGCTTTAGAATTTGGTTGGAACAAAGGAACAATAGGTGGTCATATAGTTAAAAACAATATAATTGCTTATTGTGAACAATCAGGAATAGTAGGAAGTATGGGTTGTGCATTTAGTACAATTACAGGCAATACCATTCATAATATTTATGAAAGGCGACTGTTTTCAGGTGCAGAAATGGCAGGCATAAAATTTCATGGTGCTGTAGATGTAATCATAGAAAATAACCATATCTATTCAGTTAATATTGGAATTTGGCTTGACTGGATGGCACAAGGTGCACAAATTAATAAAAATCTAATGCATAATAATCTGACTGATATTTTTCTTGAAGTTAATCATGGTCCAACTCTTGTAAGTAATAATATTATGCTTTCACCGCATAATCTTGTATTGAATTCAAGCGGAGTAGCTGTAGTTCATAATCTATTTAGTGGAAAAATTGATGCGTTGTATTACGATTCAAGATTGACTCCATATCTTAAACCTCATTCGACATATATAGAATCATTTTCGGAAAATCAAAGTGGAGATTTGCAGTTTTATAATAATCTTTTTGTAAGTGGAAGCGATGTAAGTCAATATAGTAAAGCCATATTACCAGTTATTTTTGATGGGAATGTATTTACAAAAGGAAGTAAAAGACCAAATGCTGATTCAATTGAAAAAAAATATGGTGAATTAAATGAGAATGGAAAAGAGAAATTAAAAACCATTGAATCTATCTCTGCGATTGAAAGAAACTCAATAAATGCAACAGACATCGACACAAATTTGAAATTCATTAAGGAAGGTGAAAATATATTTCTTGAAACTAATATGAATCAGAATTGGGTTACTGAACAAAAACGAACCATGGTAACAACAAATATATTAGATATAGCAATAGTTCCAAAACTTAGGTTTGATAATGCTGATGGTTCAATATTGAAAATTGATACTGATTATTTTGGCAAAGTACGCAATAAAATATTGCCTTCACCTGGTCCTTTTGAGGATATTCAAAATGGAAGAGTAAAAATCAAAGTATGGTAAATAAATTAAATAAAATTTCTTATTGTAAATAATATTAAAACATATTCTCTGCTATAGAATAATTAGATATTAATTAGCCCTTCCCACAAAGAAGTGCTTTTTCTTTTTAAACCACCACAAACCAACCAATTTAACAATAACAAAACAAGAAGGAGGCATCCGTATGTACACACCGGCCCTATCTGAGGAGCTAATCAGGAAACTTTATCAACTTAAGCAGGTTGAGAAAAAACCAATGACTGTTTTAATCAATGAAGTAGATGAGGAATGGTTAAATAACAAAAATAATATTCTAAGGGGTAAATAGTGGAAACAAAAATTAATTTTATATATGAGCTACAAGTAGAAGTAGAAATGATGTCGCAAAATTATTTTTTAAAATTCTCCAAAGACAAATGAATATTTTAGAGTATCAATTCATCCTGATTTGAAACCAATATTAAAAAGTTAATATTTGAAATTATTGTCGGAAAAATTCTAAATAACGAAATGGTTGATAATATTGGAAAGCATAATAATTGAATATAATTTCTGCAAATACAACAGCAATGCATACTTTAAAACAAAAAAGCCTCGTAAATTATTATATTACAAGGCTTTATAAGCGGGGCCGACGAGACTCGAACTCGCGACCTCCTGCGTGACAGACAGTCGCATTTCTTTTATTTTACTATAAAATCCGAACATTTATCGAGTCGGTACAATGTCGGTACATCCTTGAAGGAGAATTATTTATGTTTCTTTCAAAGGATACCAAATCACCATATTTCCAAGTTATCTATTTTGTTAATGGTAGAAGAACAAAAGTTTCTACAAAAACAACTATCAAAAGTGAAGCGGAAAAATTTCTAAAATCTTTTGTCCCGAAACAAAAAGAAAAAATTATAGAAATAGAGCAACTGAAAGAGAAAAAGGTTTCTGTAAAATTAAGCTCATTTATCGTAGAATATAAAACTTACATAAAGAATACTTATTCAGAAAAATATCTAAAAAAAGCCGTTCATCCTTCTTTCATAGCTTTACAAAAGCATATTTTTGATATGCCACTACAAATGATTTCAACAAGAATTATTGATCAGTTCATATCTTCAGTCTCAGCAAGTTCAAAACATTCAGCATCTCTTTATTATCGCACTTTAAAAGCAGCGTTTAACAAAGCTTTAGTCTGGAATTATATTGAAGTAAATCCATTTCAAAAAATTAAATCTCCTAAAGTTCCTAAATCTTTTCCGATTTTTATCTCGGAAAGTGAATTGATAGAAATTCTTAACAACACTGATATGCAACTTATGAAAGATATTTTCATAACTGCATTTTATACTGGTATGCGTCTTGGAGAGTTACTAAATATGAAATGGAACTGGATTGATTTCTCTCAGAATATTATCATTATCAAAAACTCAAATGAATTTAATTCCAAAAATAAATGCGAAAGAATTATTCCAATTCATCAAAAAGTTAAATCCATATTTCAAACTCTTTATCAACTTAGCAAAGATCAAAATAGTTTAGTTTTTTACCGTAAGAAAAATATTATTCTAAATGAAGATTTTGTAAGTAAACAATTTAAAAAATCAGTTAGGACAGCAAAGCTAAATGATAAAATTCACTTTCATTCGCTTCGGCATTCTTTCGCTTCGGCATTAGTTCAGCGTGGTATTTCTCTGTATGCGGTTAAAGAACTTTTAGGGCACGGAAATATTAAAACAACTCAAATTTATGCTCATTTGCAGAAAGATAACTTAAAAGAAGCAGTAAATTTGTTATAATTAAACATTTTTGCTTTCACAATTAGTGCTTTGCGCATTCTTTTCAACTTGAATTGTTGAATGCACTATTCCAAATTTATTATGAAGTTGCTCACAAACTTTACTTAAAAATTTATCATCTTTCTGTTCATCCGGAATAACAAGATGAACAGTTAAAGCTGTTTCAGTTGTGCTCATCGCCCAGATATGTAAGTCGTGAATTTCTTTTACTCCATCTATCGAGTACAAGTAATCTTGAACTTTTTCAAAATCTATATCTCTCGGTACAGCATCCATCGATAGGTGAAAAGAATCCTTGAGTAATCCCCACGTTCCTATAGTAATTACAACTACTATTATAAGACTTATTATTGGATCAATTAAATAAAAACCTGTAAGATTTATAAGAAGTCCTGCTGCAACAACCCCAAGTGAAACACCAGCATCTGTAGCCATATGAAGAAAAGCACCTTTAATGTTTAAATCCTTTTCTCTTCCTTTCAAAAATAGCAATGCAGTTAATGTATTTATTATTACTCCCACACCAGCAACAATAATCATTGTTGTTCCGCCAATTGGTTCCGGTTCAGCAATTTTTCTGATTGCTTCAATCATTATAGCTCCAATCGCTATTAATAGAATTATTGCATTAAACAACGCGGCAAGAATTGTTGATTTTCTTAATCCATAAGTTCTGCTTTTCGTTGTTGCAGTTTTAGCAAGATAAGCTCCACCCCAAGCTAGTATTAATCCTAATACATCACTGAAATTATGCCCCGCATCCGCCAGCAAAGCCATAGAATTTATTAATAATCCATATATTATTTCAACAACTATATATATAATATTTAATGCTATTCCAAAGCCGAAAGTTTTGTTATAATTTTTTATTTTGTTTGTATGATGGTGAACTTTTTCCATATGTACCTCTATTTTGCCAATTTAAAAATTCTAAACGCTCCTCTAATAACAATTACAAAAACAATACTTCCTATTATTAAATCTGGTTTGTTTGATGAAAGAAGATTTACTAGAAAACCTGCAGCAATTACACCAAGATTAACTATAATATCATTTGATGTAAATATCATACTTGCTTTCATATGTGCATCTTCACTTTTTTGTTTTTGTAAAAGATAAAGACAAATCATATTAGCAAAAAGGCAAATGTTGCAACGATCATCATTGTTTTATAATCGGGCAGTTCTTCAATACCTAAAAAACGTCTTAAGACTTCTATAAATCCCAAAACAGCCAATCCTAATTGAATATAACCGCTCAGCCTTGCTATATTCCTTTTTTTTGCGACCGCTTTACCAATAGCATATAAACTTAATCCGTAAACAGAAGCATCGGCAAACATATCGAGGGAATCGGCAACTAATCCCATTGATTTTGAAATCCAGCCAAATAAAAATTCAATTAAAAAGAAAGCTGCATTTATTACTAGAACAACTATCAGTACATTTTTTTCATTTCTATTAACTTCAACTATAGGCAGTTCCTCAACTTCCTGAAATG
Source organism: Ignavibacteriota bacterium (assembly GCA_016708125.1). Lineage (NCBI taxonomy): Bacteria > Pseudomonadati > Ignavibacteriota > Ignavibacteriota bacterium. The sequence continues at coordinate 2,171,148 of JADJGF010000001.1, forward strand.
ATACAATTGAAGAATCATATTTTAATTCATCTATCAATGAAGTAATTAACTCAGTGTCTCCTTTGTGCAAGATTGTAAGCTTTCTGTTTACAAGATCAAACTCAAGTTTTTTAATAGAGTCTAACCCATCAAGTTTCATCCTAATCATTCTTTCTTCCGACGGACAATCCATTTTTGAAATTTTATAGACAGATTTTTCCATCATATCGCTTCCTCACCTCTTTCATTTGTTCTTATTTTCACAACGTCATTTACTTCTGTGATAAAAATTTTCCCATCGCCCGGATTGCCGGTGTGAGCCGTTCTTTGAATTATATCTACTACTTCATCAACAATTTTATGATGAACAACCAATTCGATTTTAATCCTTTTTACAAACTCATATAATCCCTCGCTGATATTATCTTTTTCATCTTTGGCTTTTGTTTTCCCAAATCCTTTTATTTCCGAAATCGTAATACCGGGCAGCCCTTCTATTTTATTCAGTTCGGTTATTATTGCATCCAGTTTGAAATCTCTTATAATTGCTTTTATTTCTTTCATAAATTTTTCCTTTAAGATTCATTCAAAATTGTTTTCTTCTATTTGTTTCTGTGGACACTTAATACTTCCATAAGAACAGAAAATACAGCATTCACTTTTTTTTGGTTTTAACATTTTTCCACATTGTGTGCATTCGTAAAAATGCACACAAACATTTAACGGCATATCTTCTTCTTTTGCGAATCCACAAAAAGAACATTTTACTTTTGATTTTGTTATTACATTTTTCATCTTTATGGCTTTTACATTTCTCCATTTTCATATTTTATTGAAAACCACTTGTATAACGCCGGTAGAACCAATAGAGTTAGAATAGTTGAAGTGAATAACCCGCCAATTACAACAGTTGCAAGAGGTCTTTGAACTTCGCTGCCTGTTCCTGCTGCAAACAATAATGGAATTAAACCAAGGGCTGTTGTCAGAGCAGTCATTAAAACCGGTCTAACTCTTAACAAAGCTCCCTTTACTGATGCCTCATCAATTTTTAAACCCTCTCTCATTAACTGATTAAAATAAGTCACAATTATCATTCCATTTTCAAGAGCAATTCCGAAAAGTGCTATGAAACCTATTGATGAAGGAACTGAAAGATTTTGTCCTGTTATCCATAGGGCAGCAACACCGCCAACAAGTGCAAGAGGAATATTTAAAAGAATAAGCAGTGAATTTTTAACAGATCCAAAATTGAAAAAGAGTAATAGAAATATTAGAATTAAAGTTATCGGAATAACCACTGCAAATCTTTTATTTGCTTCCTGCTGAAGTTTGAACTGCCCGCCCCATGTTACAAGGTAGCCTGGTGGAAGTTTTACGCTTGATTCAATTAATTGCTGCCCCTCTTCTACAAATGTGCCTATATCTCTGCCAACAACATTAGCCTGAATAGAAATAAACCTTTGGTTTTTTTCCCGGGTTATCTGTCTTGGTCCTATTACCTCTTCTATTTCAGCAAGCTGGCTTAACGGAACATTAGTTCCATCCGGTGCTTTAATTAGTATTTTCCCAATAGCGTTTTCTGTTAATCTTGCTTCCGGCTTGAATCGGACAAGTATATCAAATCTCTTTATTTCTTCAAATATTTGTCCTGCGGTTTCACCGCCAACTGCTGCTCTTATTACCTGCTGAACATCTTCAACATTTATTCCGTAACGGGCAATGTTATGCCTATTTATTACAATTTTTAACTGTGGAGCACCCGTTACTTGGTCAACCTGAACATCTTCTGCTCCTTTTACAGTTCTGATAACTGAAGCAATTTTTTCAGCTTCATTCTTTAATACTTCCAGATCACCACCAAATAATTTGATAGCTAATTCTGCTCTTACACCCTCAAGAAGTTCATCAACGGTCATCTGAATTGGTTGCGTGAAATTAACAAGTGCACCCGGTATTTCTCCAAATTCCTCACGGATAATTTCCTCTAATTCAGTCTGACTCATATCTCCCCGCCATTGATCTTTTGGTTTAAGTAGAATATACATTTCTGCACTATTTATTGGATCTGTATGTGCACCTACCTCACCTCTTCCTATCCTTGTAACAGCTCCGGCAACTTCCTGAATTTTCATTAATCTTCTTTCGGCAATCAATGTTAATCTTGTACTTTCAGTTAATGATATTGAAGGAGCCATAGATATTCTCATTACTATTGTTCCTTCTTGCAAGGTTGGTGTAAATTCGGAGCCAAGCTGCGGGAAAATTATTATTCCGAATAATAATATAACAGAAGCTAATACTATTGCTGTTATTCTTCTTCTTACAAAAAATCTTACAGCCGGTTCATAAATCTTTTGCAGTTGAACTACAATCCATAATTCTTTTTGCTCTTTACTCTTTTTTAATTCTCTCTTAGTTCTTTTCATTAAATAAGTTGAAAGAACCGGGGCAATAAGTATAGCAAATATTAATGAACCCAGCATTGCAAGTGCAATTGTATATGCAAGAGGGCTAAATGTTTTACCCTCAACTCCCTGTAATGTAAATAACGGAATAAAGACAACAATGATAATTATTATTGCAAATGTTATCGGCTGGATTACTTCTTTGCTTGCAATAGAAATTATATGAACGAAGTTTTCTTCTTTTGATGATTCTCTTTTTAATCTGTCAACATTCTCAACTAAAACTATTGTTGCGTCAACCATCATTCCAATTGCAATTGCCAAACCACCGAAAGACATTAAATTAATAGAAATATTAAAGTAACTCATCCCAATAAATGCAAAGAGAATTGCGAAGGGTATTGATAATGCAACAACAATACTTGGTCTGAGTGAGCCCATAAAAACCACCAGAATAATTACTACTAAGATTATTCCCTGCCATAATGCATCTGTTACTGTTGTAACCGCTGATTCTACAAGAGATTTTTGTTCATAGTAAGGGACTATTTTTATTCCTTCCGGCAGTATTTTATTTATTTCGGCAAGCTTTTGTTCAACGGCGCCGATCACAGTAGAAGAGTTTGTTCCGTATAATTTTACTACCATTCCGGAAATTACTTCACCTATACCGTTTCTTGTTTGAACACCCCGCCTGATTGCGCCGCCTATTTCAACATCCGCCAATTCAGAAAGATAAATGGGTATTCCATCCTCAGCTTTAATTATAATATTGTTTATGTCTTCTATTTTTTGTGTTAAACCTACAGACCGGACTACAAACTCCTCCGCATCCTTTTCAATAAACTGTGCTCCAACATTTAAATTATTTGCTTTTATCTTATCAACAATTTCATTGATTGTAACATCATAACGCAACAGTGCATTCGGATCTACAGCAACCTGAAACTGTTTTTCATATCCACCAATACCAAGCACTTCTGTAACTCCGGGAACTGTTTGAAGCTGAAATTTTATTAGCCAGTCTTGAATAGTTCTTAATTCTTCTAGTGAATATTTGCCTGTTGTATCATCGAGATAATAAAACAAAACTAAGCCCATTCCGGTTGAAATTGGTCCCATTTGTGGATCGCCAAAGCCTGCCGGTATTTGTTCTCTTGCTTCTGTAAGTCTCTCATTTACTAATTGTCTTGCAAAATAAATATCGGTTCCATCCTCGAAATAAATATTCACAACCGATAAGCCGAAATTTGAAACTGACCGTATTGCTTCAAGATTCGGTAGTCCGTTCATTGTTACTTCAATAGGGTAAGTAACATATTTTTCAACCTCTTCCGGCGCCAACCCCTCTGTAATGGTAAACACCTGGACGAGTGAGGGCGAAACATCCGGGAATGCATCTATTGGAAGCTGCTTATAACTTAAATAACCCGCAGCCATTATTATTATTCCTAAAACAAGAATCAGTAGTCTGTTCTTTAATGCAAAATCTATTATTTTATTCATTGCTCATCCCTTGATTAATGTTCATCGCCGCCGAAAGATTCTTTCAAAATTTCGGCTTTGAGTAAGAATGAATTTTTAGATACATATTTATCCCCGGTTTTTAATCCAGATACTATCTCAATATTGTCATCATTTTCATTACCGGTTTTTACAACATGTGGTTTGAATCCGTCATCTTCATCTTTTACAAAAACCACCAACTGCTCTTCTAAAGTTTGCAATGCTGTTTTCTCAACAACAACCGAATACTTTTTTTCGCTTATATAAACTTTGGATGTTATAAACATTCCCGGAAGCCATTTCCCAGATTGATTATTCAATATTACCCTTGCAGTTGCTGTTCTGGTTTTTTCATCTACAATGGGACTAACATAGGAAACGGTTCCAATCTCTTCAATTTCTGTTGTACCAGCCGAAACAAGAGTCTTTTGACCAACTTTAATTTTACCAAGGTCTTTTTGGTAAATATTAAAGTTAGCCCAAACTTTATTGAGGTCTGCAATTGTAAAAGCGTGTGCTTCATTTCCAATCAATTCACCCTGTGTCATATGCATTTCAATTATAGTTCCATCAATCAAAGACTGAACTTCGTAGGGTGCTAAACTTTCATTGCTTTCTATTATTGCGAGAATTTCACCCTTTTTTACTTTATCGCCTACAGTCTTATATACCTCTTTAACTATGCCGTTAAATCTTGGAATTATATGCGAAATCCTTGAAGGTTCGGCGATGATTTCACCAGTTAAATCAATATGTGCCTTAATTACCCCGGATGCTGCTTCTTTAACTTCAATTCCGAATTCTTTTAATGTTTCTGCCGTCAAAACAATTTCTTCTGAATGCTCTGCATTTTCGTTGTTTCCCTCAGTTTCATTATGCTCTCTAGTCTCAGCAGCTTCATTTCCTGCTTTTTCATCAGAGCAACCAACTGCAAGAACCATTAAGAATGATATGAGTAATATTCCAATTAGTTTCATCTGTTTTTCTCCAAAATACTTTTTCATTGTATTAGATTTTTCCCTGTTATTTTTTCAATTTCTATTAGTGAGTTGTAGTAATCTGCCAACTCAAGCAAGAACTGTGTTTGCGTTTCAAATAAGGTTCGCTGTGCATCTAATAAATCAATAAAGGCAAAACGTCCTTGAATATACCCATGTCTTGTTATTTCGTAAGCATTCTCAGCTTCTGGGATGATACTATTTTTTAACTGCTGTGCATTATTGTATGAACTCAAAAGATTATTATAAGCTGTGTTTAGTTGTGCAATTACATTTAGCCTACGAGTATTCTTAATTGCATCAATTTGCTCTAATCTAACTTCTGCTGCTTCGATGTTTCCCTGGTTTCTGTTAAAAAATGGAAGGGGGATAGACAGTCTGGCAACAAATGAGTTAGTTTTTAATTCATTTAAATACCTCAAACCGCCACTTATTGTTAAATCCGGCACTGCCAACGACCTTTCAAGTTCAAGCGCAGCTTCTCTTAAATTTATGTCATTTTGTAATAATTTAAGTGTCGGAATTTCTTCAATATTTCCTATTATCTCTTCTCTTGTGCGCGGTACTGAAATACTATCAAATAAAATTGTAACTGGAATTAAATTCCTTCCCGTTGTTCCCAAAAGTGAATTAAGTTGCGCCTGTATGGAAGAGAAATTTCTTTGAAATCTGTCTAATTCAATCATGCTTTTTGTAAGAGTTACTTTTACTTTTGATTCTTCAGCCGCTGATGTTCTTCCTGCTTTAACACGTTCTGAAATAGTTTTAAGAATTTCTTCATTGAGCTCAACAAATTTTCTTTGCTGCTCAATTTGCTTTTGAACTTGATATAACGAAAAAAAAGTTGATTTAACATTTGCAATAACATCAAGTTTTAATAATTCGTATTCTCCTATAGAAGATACAATTTCGGTTTCAGCTAGATTTACTCTGCTGCCTTTTTTGCCACCAAGTTCTAAAAGTTGACTTCCTAAAATGGTGTATTCACTCCCTTTAAATCCGCTCAATTCCTTTCCGCCAAGAAAATTCTCTGCTTCAAACTCTGCTTCGGGATTAGGAATTAATTCTGCTTGTATTTTTTGTTTCTCTAAGATTGTTATCTCATATTTAACTGCCTTAAGATTAGGATTATTTTTTAAGGCGGTTTCTACAGCTACTGATATTGTTATCTCTTCTGATTGATTAATTAAATCATTCTCTTGTTGTGCCGCTATTGAAATAAGTTGGCATATGAACAAGAGAAATAATACACTTTTAAAGCGCATACATTCTCCAAATAGTCTTAAAATTTTTTGTTGGATTTTTTGAGAGTTAAAAAAAAGCTTTAAATCAGAAGAAGGACAGTTTTATATGAGTCAAGTTGAGTTGATTTATAATTTATTCGTTGGGTAATTAAAGTAGATTTTTTTTCTTTGCTGCTAATAATTTGGTTTTTAAAATCAATTATTATTGCAGTATTTAATGGTTGGTATTTCTTAACAGCAAATGAATATTCATTATCGCAAATCTCTGAAACAGCAATATCCTCACAAAGATTACATTCTTCATTTATGTTTGTTTCTAAATATTCAATATCACCTAATAATGATGAAGTATTACCACAGCAGTATTGTTTATCAATTACACTTTCCAGAAAAACACTTCCATCACTTTCCAAACAAATTATATAACTTTGTAAAATAGGGTGTGCAAGAACAATATAGAGAGCAAATAGAACTAGAAATACTTTGCGGACTACAATTCGTTCAGAGCAATATTTGATAATATTTTGTTTCGTGTAATTCATTAGCTTAAAGATACAAAAATTTTTAGTAATATTCTATTTTGGCATTTCTATTTGGGTTTAATTTATTTTAATCTTAAAGTTTATTGTTCTCTTACTCCCACTCTTTCCCTCAACAACCTCATAATTCTTAACCTTTCCCCAAACTTTCAACCACCTAGTAAACTTACTTTGAGTTAACTTTTCAAAATCTTCATACTCTTTTTTGAAATTTTCCCAAAGTTCTTTTTTCTCATATTCTTTCCCAATTTCTATTCCATCATTTGCAAATTCAACAAACTCTTGAGAAGTTTCATCGATCATTTTTTTCTTTTCAATGTTTACAAACTCATAACTAATTAAACCATTTCTTAGATATAATTGCAGACAACTAATCATTAAATTATCAAAATCTCTCCATTCACTTTCATTCCAAACATCAAAGAACGATTTTCCAAAATCATCGACTGGTCTATGCTGCATATTATAATAATCTGAAAATTCAACGATAAACTGTCTGTCAAGAGTGCTGTCATCAACTCCAACAATAGAGAAGTTTGTCGAAATCACAACCTTTGGCGATTCATTATAACCTAAGTGGATTTCATCTTTATTTTTTCTCTCAATAGTTATACCGTCAGTAATTATTGAAAACAATCTTTCAAAAGGAAATTTTTCCCGTATATCTTCAAATCCAATTACATTTGTATCAGCTTTAACTCTTTGAAAAGCAAAATTTTTAGATGGATTAAAATTTCTTCCATCTTCAGCAACAACATTTCTAATATGTCCGACAGCTTTAATAACAACTCCTTTACCGCTTCTGCCGGAAGCTCCATCACTTAATTTTTCGTCAATAAATACAACAGCTTTGGTAATAGATGGATTTTTGTAAGTATGTAATAAATAACCAATTCCACTTTTTAACGCATTAAATCTTTTTACATCACTTCTGCAAATGTTAAAAAGAAAATCTTCAAATACGCTCCGGTTACAAGCATCACTAAAATTCCTATTGATAATTTGTTTTTTCCAAATGTGTTTATCTAATTTAGTATAATCATAAATTTTGTAAGTTTTGCTACTTACCTCAACAAAACCATTTTTAAAATATAAGTAGCCTTTATCAATTGTATCTTTATTAAACTCGATTTTTTTTGTATCTAAAAATTCAAGGAATTGTTGTGTAAAAAGCTGGTTTGCAGATTTAATTAAAGTATCTATGATTTCATTTCTATTTGTTCCTTCAAGTTCCTCAATTGCTACTTGATTTAAAAAAGTCATAACAAATTCTTTTACATCAATTCCATCAATTTCTTCAACAATATTATTTTCAATTCTTACGAACAAATGATTTGATTCTAACTTATATTTACAAAAACCCTCACTTTCCAAAAATCTCTTAAAACGAATTCTAGAAATTTTTAATCTTCCTGCCACGCCATTGCGGTGGTCATTTTCTTTGTACCAAAATTTTATTAGTGGTTTTTTCCACCCATACAATTCAGCTAAATGATAAATAGTTCCGATAGTAACTCTGCCATCATAATCCTTTACTAGTGTTTCAAATTTTTTCACTAACTCATTTTCGCTGTCTTTATAGTTTGGATTTTTCAGACTCATATCAACAAAATATTTTTCTCCGTCTTTACCGAGTGGAACCAATCCAAAACCAATTTTATACCAATCTTCATAACTACTATCCGGTAAATGTTTGGAAAGAAAATCTAAAGCACTTTCCAATCTTGCTTTATCATAATAAATCTTTTCAGTCTTTTCTTTTTTTTCTTCTTTTTTATTTTGACTTTTTACTTTTGTCTTTTCACTTTCAATTACACAATACTTTTCCAAACACTCAATTACTTTTTCTAATTCAACATATTCTGGTAAGTCTTTTGGGTCGTCAAAATAAAATTTGTAAATACCACCGCTTTCATGCATGGAAGGAGGCAAAGCAGTTTGGCAATTCTTCCACCTTAATTCTAAATGATGACAATATCCATCTTTCTTCATATTAAATTTGTAAACAGCCTTTATTCCACCCAACTTATTTAATAATTCTGGATTTTCTTTTGCTCTGAAATAAATATGAAATCCCACTTCACTACCACTTTTAACAACCCAACAATATTTTTGGGTAAGACCTAAAGCATCAAGTATTAATTCAACAATTTCAAAATCATCTGTCCCATCAATATCAAAATTTCTAATATCAACCCAACCTTGTATTCCTCCAATACCAGTTGAATTATCCCAATACATATTTTCTAAATCATTTTCAGATTGTAATTCAACTTGCCACTTTTCCCAATCAATCATTGGCTTTTTACCTTTTAGAGGTAACAAATTCATTTTCATATTTAGGCGATATAACTTTGCAATTTCTTTATAACTACTCATTTTATTCAACTCCATAATTCTTTATAATCTTTTATTTGTTTCTACGTTTTCACGTTTCTTCGTTTTTACTTTTATTCTTTGCTTTTTAATTCTGCATTCTTAATTCTGCATTCTAAACTCTATTTTTTTTTAGAATCTATTCACCGCATCCCTTAATTCATCTAAATCAATTCCGGCATAATATCTTGTTGTTACATTAACATTTGAATGCCCCAACAATTTTGAAACTGTAAATATTGGGACCTTGTTGCTTGCCCATCTTGTAGCAGCAGTTGCTCTCAAACAATGCCAATGTAATTCATCCGGCAACCCAAGTTCTTTAATAACTTTTTTCAGCGTTTTAGAAATTGTATCTTTTTTAAATTGCTTGCCATTTTCTTGAACAAAAACAAATTCACGCAATATCTTACCCCTTTCAAGTTGTCTTTTAGAATTTCTATGCAGTATTCTTTCCATTCTTTCATTTAACGGTATTCTTCTAATTTTCTTTGATTTAGTTTTAAATAACCTATTCCCAATTGTTATTACCTTATTTCGTATCTCAATATCGCTCCATCTTAAATTATTTTCTTCATCTAAGCGTAGTCCCGTTTCCACTGCAAAAAGTACCATATCTGAAATAACTTCTTTACCTTTTGATGTAAGTAATTCGCATATTTTATTTATCTGTTCATCAGTAAAAACTATAGGTTCATCTTTTTGGCGTTTGGGAAGTTTGACTTTTAGAAATGGATTTGAAGAAATATAATTCCAGTCAATAAATACATTAAACATTGTTCGGTAAACTTTTAAATAATTATAACAGCCTAAAGGTGCGGTTTTAGAAATTTTCATCATTAAATTTTCAGCTTCTTTTCTTTCTATTGTATTTAATGATCTATTGCCGGGAATGAATTCCAAAAATCTTCTTTCAGCGGTTTTCGCAGATTCTACAGATTTTTTAGTGAGATTAAATTCAATAAGTTTATTATACTCACTGAAACCTTGATCAACAGCTACAATTTCTTTTAAAGTGTTTTGTTGATTTCCAATTCCCAGCAATCCGACAAGCAATTTCACTTTTTCCAATTCCTCAGTAGAAAAGTTTTTAAAAACTTCTAAAGGATCTGTTTTTATTATGTTATTTAATTCTTCCATTTTCTTTTTCAACCGAATGACTATGAATAACTTTTTATTTTTCTATTTGTCCTTTCCTTTCATTCCAAATTCTGATTTCTGTATTCTTTTTTCTTTCAATCTTGTAATCTTTAAATTTTGCAATCTTTCAATATTGATATTTTCACGTCTTTACTTTTCCACATTTATACGTCTATCCGTATTTACGGCGGATATTCTTCTTGATCACTGAGCGCTGTCGAAGTGTCATCCTCATGTTCTTCTTCACTTTTCTTATTTAACTTTTCACCTTTGACTTTTGACTTTGAAAATATCCACTCATCCAATTCATCTTTTGAAAAGAACAAAACTTTCCCAGTTGGTCTATGACACGGAATTATTTTTCGTGATGTTAATTTGTAAAGGTAGCTGTAGCTAAATCCTAAGTACTCAGCAGCTTGATTGAAGTTTAAAGGTTTGTCGTTTCTTTTTTTAAGAAGTGCTTCAATTGAAGTTAATTTTTCCAGCAGTTCATTTTGTTTTTTCTCTTGTTTCATTTTTACACCTAACATTTTTGTTTTTGTTAGGTGTAATTATATACTTCAAAAAAAATATAAAATATTGGTAGTCCTTGATACCAAGGAATTTATAATAACTTTAATTCGAATTAAATGTTTTATTAACCATATCATTAATTTCATCAGCGTCTTTTGGCTTTCTGTTTTTATTAAAAACTAAATTTTGTGCTGCTTGTCCCATTTGTTTGTTATTAAATCTTTCACCCTTTTTATTTTTAAAATGATTTGAAAGTAGTACATATTTTTTTTCATCTTGTGAAGAATCAATAAAATTATTTCTTACAAGTAGCTCATACAAATATATTAATTGACCTTCAGTGCCTTTCCACCAAATTAAATCATCAATATTTACGGTAACTAAAGTTTCTATAGCCTCTATTTGTTTTTCCTCTCTCCAATTAATCTCATTATCTAATCGTTCATCTAGAGGTAAACCAACTGGTCCGTTAGGATCAAGTAAAGGAGGATCATTCAACCATTCTTTTTTAACATATTTTAGATAATCAATTTGTTTTGCAAAGTTGTCATATTTTTTACACTCTTCCATAATATCAACAAACTTAAATCCTCTACAATTATATTCATTATCTTTCATTTATTTAACCTTTTTATTACATTGATTTCTGCAAATTTAAAATATGAAGAAAATTATTATTATATAAATATATTTTGAGTTTTAATCCTTTTAATGAATGAGTAAACCGCAGTTACAGAAAAAGCTTAAAGCGAAAAGAATTGACGATAAATCGTTCTTAAATATTTGTAGAAGTTATATTAAATCAAAATATTCTTTTTACACCATTTCTGATTCAACGGCTTCAGAATTACCAATAAACGCTTTTTCCTATAACCAGAATAAACTTTTCAAGATTCTAAAATCAGCTTCAAATGCTAAAATATTAGAAGAAATTACAAATGATCTAAATAATGTGTCTTCTTCAAAATTAGAAATTGAAAAAGTTGTTTATTTTGCACAAAATAATATTTACTCCGATCCCAAAACTTTAGAGCAAATAAGAAACAAAGTATACAGCAAATTACCTTTTGAAATAATTTCATTACATCAAATTCTGCTTTCATTAAATAAATCAAGTTCCCTAAATTCTCTTACCTTAGTTCCAAGAAATAGTTTACATGATCTTTACAGCTCTGAATATAGCTATGTAGAAGACGAACAATCTGTAATATCAGATATTTTCAACTATATATTTAATAGTACTGAAAAAATTGTATTTGAAAGACCCACAGAAATCCGTCTTCAAAAACTAATGCGAAAAATAAATAAGAATTTCGTTGATAATTTTGCAATTACTGTAAAAAATATGTTTAACGTTAATTGGCGTTATATTCTATCTGTAGAAGCTTATATAACCGATCAGATAGTCATTGATGACCGCCACATTTTAGCCACGTATAATAAAATCAGAAATGAATATATTATGCTTGCTAAAATTCCGGATTACGAATGTCCAGTAAATGATCCGAGACATATTATCACAATAGCAAAATCCATTATTCCTCAAGATAAATCACACTCTGAAACATACTTTTCAAGTGCAAATGCTATTGTTCTATATTTTTTTGAAATGTGTGATTTTGGCAATAAATATGAAGGGGAACAGCTCTCATTTATTCAACAATTCAATGATAGAAATAAATGATTATATCCAAGTATGAAAATATTTCTAATTCTCTTCCCAAAATTGGTTATGATATTATCCTAAAACTTCAAGATCGTCCTTTTGAGCCTTTTGAACTCTACTCAACTTTAGAAAGAAGAGTTGGTATTAATAAATTTTTTGACATTCTCACATTCTTATATATGACAGAAATAATTTATTATGATTCATATCAATTAAGGCTCGTTCATGAAATTAATTAAACTCTACACCGCTCCAAACAATCTTTTTGAACCAGTAATTTTTCATCCTGGAATAAATATTATCTATGGCATTAAATCATCAGATGATAGCTCATTACATGGCATTGGTAAATCGTTAGTTCTTGATTTATTAGATTATGCTTTATTGTCATATTTCAATCCTCAAGGAACTACTCGTTTAAATCGTGCAGTAAATAAAAGTAAGTTAGGCAAACATATAATAATTCTTGAATTTTCAATAAATAAAGATATTTATAAAATTTCACGTTCATTTACAAAACCTAATGAAGCAAATTTATTTATAAATAATAAGTTGATACACACTAAATCTGTAGTAAAACTCAGAGATAAATTTGCCGATATAATTTTTTATCGCAATAATTACTCCGGTAAATTTGATACTAACTGGTATTATAAACTAATAAGCTTTTATCTTAAAATTCAGCAGATTACCGATGAAAGATTTACTAATCCAATTAAATTCACTAATCGTCCTTATGATGAAATCTTAGTCTACTTATTCTATTTATTAAATCTAAACAATTCTGTTTTAGCAAAAAGTCTTGAAATTCAAACTAATAAATCAAATCTTGAAAAATCTCTTAATATCACTAAAGATTTTGTAACATCAACTTTTGAATTTCCAAATCTTGCATCAGCAAAAACAAAAGTATCAACACTGAATAAGAAAATTAGTCAATTAAGTTCTGCAATTAAGAAGTTAGAAATTGATGAAGAGTATAGCTCTACGCAAAAAGAATTAGATGAAATAACTTCAGAAATTAAACGTTCTCTATTCCTCAATCATTCAGCGGAAAGAAGATTATTGGAATTTGAAGACCTCTCTAATAATAGTGATAGATTAAATACGGAACACGTTGAAGATATTTATTCTCAATATTCTTCAGATCCCAAACTTGCAACTTTCATCAAAAAATCTCTCGATGATGCTAAAGAATTCCGTAGCAGTTTATTTTCATCTCGTAAAAATTTTGTCATGATAGAAAGAGATAGATTAAAACGTCAGATTGAAAAAAGAGAAAGAGATATTAATTCTCTAAAAACCAAACAAAGAAGGTTATTAAAACTCCTCGATTCAGAAAAAGCATTAGACGATATTAGTGCAGCATATGATAAATTATCAAATCTTGAAAGCGAAAGAAACCAAATCCGATCAAAGCTTGACTTGTTTGATCAATTAGAAGAAAGTATTAGTAAATTAAGTGATCAAGATTCACTTCTAAAAATTGAATTTGATGAGTATATCTCAAAAATTGAAAAAGAACTTAACAATTTACGCAGCTTAATAAATGAAATTTATTCAGCAATTTTCGGTACAATTGATTATGAATCTCTATTCTTTTTTACTCGTAACGAAAAGGAACATCGGCTAAAAATAAATGTTATTCCGGATGACAAATATTCTCACGGTAAAAATCAAGGTCGTACCTTAGTTTTTGATCTTGCAGTTTTGTTTAACTCAATTGAAAATAAAGTAAATTCTCCCAAATTTCTTATACACGATGGCATTTTTGATTCTCTCGATAACTCTCACTTTGTTGCTTTATATGAATATTGCGATAAAAAACTCAAAGAAAAAGTAGATTTCCAATACATAGTAACTCTAAATCAAAAATGGCAATCAGAAGACTTATTTAGCAGTTCTAAAACTGTTAATTTAGAACGTATTGAAAAAGATGCTGTAATTAATATTGAATCAGACAAAAGATTGTTAGGTGAGAAATTTTAATTTTAAGTAACTTTAAATAATTAACAGTTACATTTAGATTAACTAATTATAATTTTTATTATGACCACCAAAAGCCTATTTACACTAATTTGGGATATTGCAAATTATCTTAGACATGATTATAAACAAGCTGATTATGGCAAAGTAATTTTACCCATGACAGTTTTGCGACGGTTGGATTGTGTACTAGAACCGACTAAGGCTCAAATACTTGAATTATCCAAAGCGAATAAAGGAAAAAATGATTCAGTCCTTGATTTAATTATTACTAATAAAATTAAAATAAAATTTTTCAACAAAAGTAAATATGATTTTCAAAAATTATTAAAAGACCCAGATCATATTGCGGCAAATCTAAATAATTTCATTAATGGTTTTTCTTCAAATGCTCGTGAAATTTTAGAATATTTCAGTTTTCAAGAACATATTGCTCGATTAGATGAAGCAAATTTACTTTTCTTAATTGTTAAAGAATTTGCAAAAGTTGATCTTAATCCCGAACAAGTTTCAAGTATTCAAATGGGCTATATTTTTGAAGATTTAATTAGAAGATTTTCAGAACTCTCTAACGAAACCGCCGGAGAACATTTTACTCCTCGTGAAGTTATTCGTTTAATGGTTAATATTCTTTTTAATTATGATGATGAAGCTTTAACAAAAGCTGGTATTGTTAGAACTTTGTATGATCCCGCATGTGGAACCGGGGGAATGTTATCTATTGCTGAAGATCATTTAAGGGATATGAATGAAGAAGCTCGTCTTGAAGTTTTTGGTCAAGAAATCAATCCTGAATCTTATGCTATTTGTAAATCTGATATGCTTATAAAAGGTCAAAATGTTACCAATATAAAATTTGGTAATTCCTTTACAGTAGATGGTTTACCTGATGCAAAATTCGATTACTTACTTTCAAATCCACCTTTTGGGGTTGAATGGAAAAAGGTTGAAAAGCAAATTAGAGACGAGCATGAAAAACGCGGATATTCTGGTAGATTTGGTGCCGGACTTCCAAGAATTAGCGATGGTTCATTCCTCTTTCTTCAACACATGATTTCTAAAATGAAAGAAGAAAATGGTGGTTCTCGTATTGCAATAGTTTTTAATGGGTCACCTTTATTTGCCGGTGGAGCCGGAAGTGGTGAAAGTGAAATTCGTAAATGGATTATTGAACATGATTGGCTTGAAGCTATTATTGCATTACCAAATGATATGTTCTATAATACCGGTATTGCAACTTATATTTGGGTTGTAACTAATAGAAAACGTAAAGAACGCAAAGGCAAAATTCAACTTATCAATTCTAACGGTGAAAAATTTTATTGCAAAATGACACCAAGTTTAGGCAATAAAAGAAACTATATTGATGATAACCAAATAGATCAAATATCTAAATTGTATGGTGAATTTACTGAAAATGAATTCTGCAAAATTTATGATAATAATGAATTTGGTTTTTGGCGTATTACAGTCGAAAGACCATTAAGACTTAATTTCCAAATTTCTGAAGAAAGAATAAATAATTTAAAAGAAGAATTAGGATTTATTAATCTTGCAAAATCAAAAAAGAAAGGTGAAGCTGGTTTAAAGGAAATTGAAGAAGGCGAATTATTACAAAATTCAATTTTAGAATTGTTAAATAAAAATGTTTCTGAAAATTTATGTAAAAATAGAGATGAGTTTACTTCCTTCATCACAAACTTATTTGAAAAAGCAGAACTGAAATTAAACTCAACAATTCAAAAATTATTATTAAGTGCTTTATCAGAAAAAGATGAAACAGCAGAAATTTGCAAAGATAAAAATGGTAATTCTGAACCTGATACAGATTTAAGAGATTTTGAAAATGTACCCTTAAAAGATAATATTGAAGAATATTTTAAAAGAGAAGTTTTACCGCATGTACCGGATGCTTGGATTGATGAAACAAAAACCAAAATTGGTTACGAAATCAATTTTACAAAATATTTTTATGTTTATAAACCTTTGAGAAATCTTGAAGATATTAAGCAAGATTTACTAAAACTTGAAACTGAATCTGAAAATCTATTAAAAGACATTTTAAACTAATGCCGTTACCTATTAACATAAATGAACTTATTAATGGTAAATCTGTTGAGTGGGAACGCATAGAATTTAAAAAAGGTTGGAATCCCCAAAGAACTCTGCATTCTATTTGTGCTTTTGCAAACGATTTTAATAATTGGGGCGGCGGTTATATAATTGTTGGTATTGAAGCAAACAACGGTCAGCCAATTTTACCTCCGCAAGGTTTAGAAATTTCACAAATTGATTCCATTCAAAAAGAATTAAATAATATTTGCAGAAGAATTATTCCAAATTACTTTCCGGTGGTAGAACCCGTAGATTTTCAAGGTAAGAAAATTTTAATTCTCTGGTGTCCCGGTGGTAGTAATCGTCCCTACAAAGCACCGGAAATTCTTAATGAAAATTCTCAATATCATTACTTTATCCGTAGATTTTCCTCAACTGTGCGCCCAACTATTGATGAAGAACGTGAACTTATTGGAATGTCTAATCAAATTCCTTTTGATGACCAAGTTAATAATTTTGCCAAAGTTACTCATTTTGATTTAACTCAAATTAAACTATTTCTTAATGAAGTTAAAAGCGATCTTGAATTCGAAATTCCAAATCTTACCATTCAAGAAATTGCAAGAAAAATGAATATTGCCGAAGGTGCCGAAGAACATCTTTTACCTAAAAATGTAGGCATTTTATTTTTTGCTAAAAATCCTCAGCAATTTTTTCCTCAAGCAAAAATTGAAATTGTAACTTTTGTTGATGATGTTGGTGATAACTATTCAGAAAAAATATTTTCCGGTAGTTTACACAATCAGCTTAGAAACGCACTCAATTATATAAAAGTTAATATTATTGAAGAAAAAGTTGAGAAAGTTAAAGGTATAGCCGAATCCAATAGATTTTTTAACTACCCATTTGAAGCAGTGGAAGAATCTCTTGCAAATGCTGTTTTTCATCGCGGATATAATGAAAATTCACCGATTGAAGTTAGAATTTACCCGGCAAAAATACATATTATTAGTTTTCCCGGTCCATTACCTCCGCTAAATAGAGAAAAACTTAGTTCCGGAGTTTTCGATATTCGTAAATACAGAAATAGAAGAATTGGCGAATTTCTTAAAGATCTTCACCTTACCGAAGGCAGAGCAACCGGAATTCCTAAAATTAAAAAATCTCTTGAAAAAAATGGTTCTCCGGTACCAATTTTTGAAACTGATGATAACAGAACTTACTTTAAAACTACTCTTAAAATTCATCCTAAATTTGAATATAAAGACTTAAAGAGTGTACAAGTCAGTGTACAAGTTAGTGAGCAAGCTAATTTGTTGTTAATAAATAACTTAGATGAGATTTTAAACAACTTAGACACTTTTGGTGAGCAAGTCAGTGAGCAAGTTAGGGCACAAGTTAGTATAAAAACTAAACCTAATAAAAAAGAGAATTTAATAAAAATTTTAAAGTATACTCTTTTAGAAAAAAGCAGATCAGATATATTAAAGGAATTAAGCTTAAGTGATAATTATCGTAATTATCATAATTATATATTCCCATTACTAGAAATTAACGTGATTGCTCAAACAATGCCGCAAAAGCCACAAAGTCCAAAACAAAAGTATATTGTAACTGATAAAGGTAAAAGATTGTTAGAGATTCTTGAATGAAAAAATACCCAAAATACAAACCAACAAATATTGAATGGATTGGTGAAATTCCAAAAGATTGGTTGTTAATTAGATTCAGATTTTTAATCAATTATCAAAAAGGGAAAAATCCAAAAGAATTGTTTTTGATTAATAATGGTAATAATCAAATCTATTTAACTATGGATTTTTTAAGGAACAGAGAAAATAGAACATATTATGCTGAAAGTAAGAACGATCTGATAATTGTAAATGATGATGAATACTTACTTTTGTGGGATGGAGCAAATGCTGGTGAATTTATTAAAGCTAAAAATGGCATTCTTTCATCTACAATGGCTGTTTTAAAATCAAAAAAAATAAAATCACACTTTAATTGGTACTTATATAAAACATATGAAATAATATTAAAGGACTTCACAATTGGTATGGGCATACCCCATGTCAATTCTGAATTTTTAAAAAATTTGTTATTTCCCATTCCTTCAGAAAACGAACAAATCCAAATAGCAAAATATTTAGACAAAAAACAACACAAATAGATAACCTAATTTCTATTAAGCAAAAACAAATAGAACTTTTAAAAGATGAACGCCAAGCAATAATAAACCAAGCTGTTACAAAAGGCTTAGATCCCAAAGTAAAATTAAAAGATACCGGAATTAAGTGGTTAGGTAAAATCCCACAACATTGGGAAGTAAAGAAATTGAAATACTTAGTTGTGAAAGTTAATAGCGGTGTAACTCCAAGAGGTGGTTCTTCAGTTTACCAAAATACTGGTATCCCATTTTTACGTAGTCAAAATATTCACTTTGATGGTTTAAAATTAGAAGACTTAGTTTACATTTCAGAAGAAATAGATTCAACAATGTCAAATAGTAGAACTAAATTTGATGATATATTACTTAATATAACTGGTGCTTCAATAGGTCGCTGTTATTTTATTCCAAAATTTCTTTTACGTGTAAATGTGAATCAGCATGTTTGCTTAATCAGACCAAAACAATTTCAAATAAAAACAAAGTTTCTATACTATCTTCTTAGATCAAACATAGGTCAAACTCAAATAGACTTAAACCAAAATGGAGCAAATAGAGAGGGACTGAATTATGAGCAAATTAAAAATTTTACAATTCCTTTTCCATTAATTGGTGAACAACAAAAAATAATTAATTTTTTAGATGAAAAGACAAATTCAATACTTGATTCTGAAAAATTACAAGAAAAACAAATTTATCTTCTTCAAGAATATCGTACAGCTTTAATTTCAAATGTTGTAACCGGTAAATTAGATGTGAGGGAGCAAAATTAACTATGACGCTATGCGTTGCTTGGTTAAGAAAAACAAATGATAAAAGTGAGGAAGAATTAGTTCTTGCAACTGATAGTTGCCTTTCTGGTGGTGAACGTTGGAATACCGGTATTAAACTATTTGATTTTCAAAGAAAAGATTGTCTAATAGCATTTGCTGGCGAAACTTATAGAGCTTATCCTTTAATAATGAATGCAATTCATTTAATAAAAACAAATCCTAATTTAGCTAATCCATATACATCATTAGAAACTATTAAAGATGAATTATGTAATTTATTTACAGAATTAACCAATGGCATTTACAATCATGGTACACAGCAAATTGAGTCTCTCAAATCTGAAGCAAAATTTATTTTCGGTGGTTGGGATTACTTAACTCAATCATTTCTTTTATGGAATATATATTATGTTCATAAAGTTCAAAAATTCTTTAACGAACCAGTATACTTTGATGATGCCAATCCCGCATTTTTTATGGGTGATTCAGAAGAAGAAGCGTTATCATTACTTCATAAAAAATTAGAAGCATTTCAAAAAACTGAAAATATAAATCTCGATATGGAACCTTTTCAAACTTTAAGGGACATTATTATTAATGAAATAAATGATTCTGTTGCTGGTTCCATCCAACTAGCAAAAGTATACCGTTCTGGCACTAATGAATTTTTCGGTGTTTATTGGCCTTCAAGTGAAGGGAGACCTAATTTACATGGTCAAGACTATGAGCATCATTCAAGACCAAATGTAAGATATATTGATCCCGATACAGCTTCAATTATTCTTGAAGATCTTCCTTCAAATTTTGAATATTTTGAAAATGATGAAAAGATAAAATCATATTCGGAAAAATATAAACCGTTTATTGAAAAATGTTATCCGGCAAATAAACTCAGTGATGAGCTTAATTCGATTGAAAGAGAAAAATTAACTTATTTACTTAAAAACATTACATATAAAAAATTCTTACATGATATAAAATTATCTGAAAAAGATTCAAATGATGAAGATGATTTTCCATCAGATTCAAATCCAACATAGTATTGGAGATATTAAATGAGTACTTATGTTACAAAAGAAATTGCTTTAGAAGATGCAATTGAAAATTATTTAATTACCAATGGTGGTTATTCAAAAGGCAGCAATGAAGATTTTGACAAAGAAATTTGTATAGATACTAAAACTTTATTCTCTTTTATAAAAGAAACGCAACCACAAGAATGGGAAAAATCTAATACAATTCACGGCAAAGAAATTGAGCCAAAATTACTTTCCCGGTTAAGTAAAGAAATTGAAATAAGAGGCATGCTTGATGTTTTGCGTAATGGTATTACTGATTTAGGAGTTCGTTATAAACTTGTTTACTTTAAACCTTCCAGCAAACTCAATGCAGAAAGTATTCGCTTATATAATTCAAATAAATTAACGATTACAAGACAATTTAAATACAGTTTATCAAATAATAATAGTATTGATTTATTGCTTTGTGTTAACGGCTTACCGGTTGCAACGGCCGAATTAAAA
This sequence comes from Ignavibacteriota bacterium, assembly GCA_016708125.1. Taxonomy (NCBI): domain Bacteria; kingdom Pseudomonadati; phylum Ignavibacteriota; species Ignavibacteriota bacterium. The sequence continues at coordinate 2,192,021 of JADJGF010000001.1, forward strand.
AATCAATATACTCATCAAACAGTTAATGAAGCTAAAGTACAATACATAACTTCAAGAGATAATAGAGAACTACTTTTTCAGTTTAATAAAAGAGCATTAGTTCATTTTGCTGTAGATACTGATGAAGTTTACATGACAACCAAAATTGATGGAGATAACACAAGGTATTTACCATTTAATAAAGGTGCTAATAATGGGGCTGGCAATCCGCCAAATCCCAATGGTTATAAATCATCATATTTATGGGAATATGTTTGGACAAAAGATAGCTGGTTAGATATTATTAAACGTTTTTTAAATCTGCAGAAAGAAGAAGTTACGATAGATGAAAAGAAGTTTTAAAAAAGAAAAACTAATTTTCCCTCGTTTTCATCAGTTAGATTGTGTTCGTACATTAACAGACGATGCATTAAAAAATGGTTGTGGCAAAAACTATTTAATTCAACATTCTGCTGGTAGCGGTAAAAGTAATTCTATTGCATGGTTATCTTACCATCTTTCAAATTTACATGATGCAAATAATGAAAGAGTTTTTAATTCTGTTATAGTAGTAACAGATAGAAAAGTTCTTGATCAACAGCTTCAAGATACAATTTACCAATACGAACATGTTGCGGGTGTTGTTCAAAGAATTGATAAAGATTCATCTCAGCTTGCAAGTGCTTTAGAAAGTGGTTCTAATATTATTATTACAACAATTCAGAAGTTTCCATTTGTACTAGATAAAATTAATGTTTTACCAAGCAGAAAATATGCTCTTATAGTTGATGAAGCACATAGTTCACAAAGCGGTGAAGCATCTAAAAAAATGAAAGAAGTTTTATCAGCGCCATCTTTAGAAAGTGCGGTTAAAGAAGATTCATTAATTTATGGTGACGATTTGACTTCTGAAGATGAAATTCGTAACTCTATGTTGACTCGTGGACCTCAAAATAACTTGAGTTTTTTTGCGTTTACTGCAACACCAAAAGCAAAAACATTAGAAGTATTTGGCCAAAAAGATCCTGTCACTGGCAAACCATTTCCTTTTCACCTTTATTCTATGCGTCAAGCAATTGAAGAAGGTTTTATATTAGATGTACTTAAAAATTATACTACATACAAAACTTTTTATCGTTTATCAAAAGAAATTGAAGCCGATCCAGTAATTAACAAGAAAAAGGCAAAAAGAGCTATTGCTCGTTTTCTATCTTTGCATCCACATAATTTAGCCCAAAAAGCTGAAGTAATAATTGAACATTTCCGCCAAAGAACAATTTGGAAAATTGGCGGGCAAGCAAAAGCAATGGTTGTTACTCCATCCCGTTTACATGTTGTTAAATATAAACAAGAATTTGATAAGTATATAAAACTAAAAAAATATGATGATGTAAAAGCAATAGTTGCATTCTCCGGCACAGTGAAAGATGAATATGACATTTTATACACAGAAGCCGATATGAATAATTTTGGTGAAAAAGAATTACCTGAAAAATTCAATACAACAGATTACAACATTCTGCTTGTCGCAGATAAGTATCAAACTGGTTTCGACCAACCGTTATTGCATACAATGTATATTGATAAAAAACTTCATGGAGTAAAAGCAGTTCAAACATTATCGAGATTGAATCGTACATATCCTGGAAAGGATGATACTTTTATACTAGACTTTGCAAATTCAACAGAAGAAATTTTGGAATCATTTCAACCTTTTTATGAAACTACAACAGTTACTGAAATTTCTGATCCAAATCAATTATATGATATGAAACATAAAATTGATGAATACCAAATCATTCTTAATTCTGAAGTAAATGCTTTTAGTGAAATATTTTTTAAGAATAAAACAAAACATAATGTTCATGATCAATCAAGGTTAAATTCTTTTATTGATCCGGCTATTGATAGATTTAAGAACCTTAAAGACGATGAACAAAGGGAAGAATGCAAACATCTTTTAATGTCTTTTATACGACTCTATTCTTTTTTAGCTCAAATAATGCCATTCTCTGATATTGATTTAGAAAAATTCTACGCTTATGTTAGACTTCTAATTACTAAACTTCCTCAAAGGGACTTATCTGGTAGATTTAAATTACATGATGAGGTCGCTTTAGATTATTATCGTCTTCAAAAAATATCTGAAGGTAATATCATTCTTGAAAAAGATAAAATAGGTGAAGTTAAAGGTCCCGTTGATGTTGGAACTAAAGATACTAAAGAAGAATTAGCCCCCCTTTCTGAGATTATTCAAATTCTGAACGACAGATTTGGCACAGACTTTAAGCAAGCGGATAAATTATTTTTTGATTCAATAGAAGAAGAATTAGTCACTATTGATTTACTAAAATTACAAGCTCAAAACAATAGTATTGATAATTTTAAGTTTGGGTTCAATGATCAATTTGATCAAAAACTTATTGATAGAATGGATCAAAACCAAGATATATTTAATAGGATTGTTGACGACAAAAGATTCGCAGAAGTTGTAAAAAAATATATGTTAGAAAAAGTTTATAAAAGATTAACATCTTAAATTATTTTAGGAGCAAAAATGCCAAGTGAATTAAAAAATGATATTTTGAATTCCTTCCATTCTCAATTTGCTCAAAATCAAAATCATCATCAAGATTTATTTATAAAATTTGTATCAGCTGTATTAATTGTAACCGCTGGTTATATTATTGTATTTGCGAATACTTCAAGTTATGCCGAATTTGACGAAGTTTTATATTTTAAAGATAGCCATATAATAAAAAGTTATTCACTGTTACATCTTGGTGGTGCATATTATTTAGCTCAAATAATTTTTGTACTAATGGCTTTTATAGTACTTAACATGGGTTATAATTATAGACAGGATCAAAAAGTTAATTATAATATTCGTATCAAAGCTTTAGGAAAACCTTTAAATGATATTATTTTCGATGTAAAAGGATTTAAACCAGCCGAGCTGAATTTCTTAGATTTTTTACCTGGTTTTCACAAAATATTTTATTTGATTCTACTGACTTTTGAGTTTTTATTTTTTATTTCAATTCTGATTAGGTTTAATAAATTTCTTCATTATAATTCTCGTCTTTTTGTTATAATATTTCTTGCACCAATATTAGTTTCGTTAATAAGTTATCTATTTTATTTCAATAAATATAATACGCGTATAAAAAATGTCTGATATTAAACTCTTTCAAATCAAAATTAATTCGGTAAAAGAATTAGAAGGTAAATCTGTTCAAGTCGAAAAATCCCTTCAATCGTTAATTGAGAAAAACTTAGAAACATTTCTTGGTGTTAAATTTTTAGCATCAGAATATTCCACTGGACAAAAACATGCTGGTCGTATAGATACACTTGGAATAGATGAAAATAATTGTCCTGTAATTATTGAATATAAACGTGCAACAAATGAGAACGTAATTAATCAAGGATTATTCTATTTAGATTGGCTTCTAGATCATAAAGCAGAATTCCAATTACTTGTACAAAAATCACTTGGTTCAAAAATCTCAGAAGCAATAGAATGGTCTTCAGCACGTACAATCTGTATCGCTGGCGATTACACAAAATATGATAGTTACGCTGTTGATCAGATTAACCGCAACATTGAACTGTACCGCTATAAAAAATTTAATGATATACTTCTTTTAGAATTAATAAATTCTATCTCTGTAAATTCAAAACCGGAGAAACAAATAAAAGATAAATATGAACCCAAACGATACAGTACCGTTTCAGAACTGTTGGAAAAATCATCAAAAGAAATAAAAGATTTATTTCATATAGTCAAAGATTATTTGATGGCACTTGGAGACGAAATTCAATTCAAAGAATTAATGTATTACTTTGCATTCAAAAGAATAAAAACATTTGCATCAATAGAAATTCATCCTAAATCAAATAACATTATTATCTATGTTTATATAGATGCAGCAGCAATAAAATTAGAAAAAGGATTTACAAGAGACGTATCAAAAATCGGTCATTTAGGAGTAGGCAACATAGAAATTAGAATTAACAACATTGATGATTTCGAAAAAGCCAAACCACTAATAATTAAAAGCTATGAGAGAAGTTAAATTCAATAGGAGTCATTATGCTGTTTGATATTGATAGCGGTCAAGAAGTAAATTACATACCTCATCAAAATAATTTCAATTTATGGCGTAGTAGATTATCTGAAAAAGAATTTGATTCAATAACTGATAAGTTAAACTCACTCATTGATAAAGATGAAATCCACACCTCAAGTTGGATTCCCGGTAATAACTGGTCCAATACTGTTTTTGAACCAATTTACGCAAAAGCTTGCAATATGGATGAAAATTTATCTGGCTTATGTTTTGGTTTATTCGTGTGGTATGTTTTTCAAGAACGTGATGATGAATGGTATTTTGGTCGTTTTGAAAAAGACGGTTTTCCAATTAAAGGTATGACATATTTTAGGAAAAAATCCTAAAAATCTTTTTTATTCTGGTAAATTATTACAAAAATACCTGTATTTAACGCTTATCTTAGAAAATTTTCATATTATATTTATTATTTATCAAGGTCATAACCATAATTATCCCTTGACAAAATAAGGCTATAACCTTATTTTAGGTTAGCATTTTTAAGGATATAACCTTATGAAAAATTTGAACAAATCCCTTGCTTTAGAGCAATTAGATAAAAAAATGAAAAAATTATCTTCATTAAGTGATATTTCCCTTCCTTCAAATGGCTGGGTTAATCTCATTAGAACAACTTTAAATATGTCTCTTAAACAACTTGGCAAAAAACTAAGAATCACTTCCCAAAGTATTAGAGAAATTGAAGCTCGTGAAGCAGATAAAAAAATTACTTTGGAAAAATTAAACGAAGTTGCAGAAGCACTAAACCTTAAACTTGTTTATGGTTTCATTCCTAAAGATGGTTCTCTAGAAAGAATGATTGATAAAAGAGCTTTGGAAATTGCCAAACAAATTGTTCTTAAAACTTCACATACTATGGCTCTTGAAAATCAGCAAAATGAGCCTTCACGCATTAAAAAAGCAATTAAAGATCGTGCTCAGCAAATTAAAAACGAAATGCCAAAATACTTATGGGATTAGAACTAAATTATATCAGCGGTCAAACTCCGCTTGATGAAGATGAAAAAGAAGGGCTTCTTATTAAAACAATTTCTACTCGTGGTGAACTTGATGAATTTGAACAACTTAATATTGAAGAAGCAAAAGTCTGGTTGCTAAAAACTAAACTTAGTATCGCTAGAATTGTTTCGGAAGAATTTATAAAAGAACTACATACTAAAATGTTTGGTACTGTTTGGAAATGGGCTGGCACATATAGGAATTCAAATAAAAATATCGGTGTAGATAAATTTGAAATTCCTATTCAAGTAAGACATTTAATAGACAATACAAAATATTGGCTTGAGAATAAAACCATCTCAGAAGATGAAATCGCAATTCGTTTCAGTCATAGACTTGTTCAAATACACCTTTTCCCAAATGGTAATGGTCGTCACTCAAGATTAATCGCAGATGTTCTAATCAATAAAGGATTTGGGAAGGAAGAATTTACTTGGGGAAGCACAAACCTTACTGCTGCTGGTGATACAAGAACTCAATATTTAAAAGCTTTAAGAAATGCTGATGAAGGAGACTTCACCGCCTTAATTACCTTTGCCAGATCATAAACTTTTTTGAACATTTCATAACATCACACAAGTAAAAAATCACAAAAGAATTACATTATTCATTCTAAGATTTACATTTGTGGAATCACTTCACCCTGATATTGTCAGCCAGTTTTACATAATGAACATTATTTAACTAACTTTGGTCAGTCCCAACTTTTCAAACTCAATTACAATCATAGCCAAATAATGTGGCATTATGTAAACTCGGCACTTGCCCGCTTGCAATTTATTTTCACCTTTCACTTTTGCCTTTTCACAACATACAATTTCAGCGGTCAACAAAATCGCTAATCCATCGCTTCATTTCAGCGGGTTAAAAAGCATCTGCCCGCTTCCATTTCGCTTATATGTATTTATGGGCTTCGGGTCGTGCTTAATTATTAAAAATTAGTTTTTGGCACTCCACTCATTCCGCAAAAGTATTTTTATTTTTTTGTGTCTCAAATCTTGGTTCTCAAATCTTTCGTCTATTGTTCAAAATACATTTGCTCCATTTCGTCTGCCTCGCCCTTTTTAGTTAATTTTGATTTTTAAATTTGACACTATTATATATTAGTCTTATATTTGTTAGTATAATAATATAAGGTAAAGTAAAATGATAAATTATTCACCACATCAATTTTCTGACTTATTCAATACACCTTTTGGTAAAGATTTATGGGGTTTCCTAAATGAGCATGATAATATTATTAGAATGATAACCGCTTCTGATTTACAGCGTCCAGCTGTTGAACCATTATCAGAGGTGCTTTTAAGTAGATTTGGTAAAAAAATAAAAGATGATAGAACCAAACAAATGATAGGTCATATGGTTCGTCAAATAATGGAAGCCTATCATTATTATTATGTGTCAAATAATATAAAAATTAGATTTGGTTCTGTTTTTAATAGAGCATCAAAATATTCTCGTAATAAATAATAAGCAGTAAGGTTCAATTTTTGTCGCATAACTGGACACTTTGGACACAATTTTTCCATCAATTCAATTACTAATTAAAATTGCTAAAATTTCCGTCCTTTCCGTCCAATAAATATGATCCAATTGATCAAAATTCTTAACATAATTATGTATAATAAATATTATCTCTGTAAAATTCATTGAAAGTCAAATAAAGGAAATACAAACTATAATATAGATTGTTGTAAAATTTATATTCAGTACTTAAATTATTAATAAATAGTTTAGACTTTATAAATGAACAATACATTAGATATAAACTCAATTGTTGCCACAAATTATTTTCAACATTTGCGCTCATTAAAATTAATTGATGAAACGGAATTACGAAATCTTAAAATCAGAAATGAATACAAAGAATTAAGAGAAAAATTTTCATCGTCTAATTCTTTTGAAATATTAATGTCTAAATATTCACTTTCTGATTCTACACTTAATACAATATTATTCCGTAAAAGAAATTCAAAGTTAAAAATTCCATTAGTATATTCTTAGCCTATAACAAGCCCATAATAAGCCTCACTTTCAAAACATTACAGTGTGTTATAATATTTTAATTTATAGTATTGCACCATATTTTTAACAAATCAAAAAGAGGTAAAAAAATGGCTATTGTAAATGGAAATGTATTAGGTAACTTGCGCGGTAAACTTGGTAATCTTTCTGCAAGAACTGTAGAAGGGAAAACCATTTTAGCAGCACGACCTTCAAGTTTCAATGTCAACTATGATCCATCGGTAGTTGAAGTTCGTCAAAAATTTGTTGTAACTGCAAATCTTGCTAAAAACATATTTGCAAATCCTACTCTAAGTGAAATCTGGAAGAACTTAAAAGAAAATGGTATTTCAGTATTTAATACTATTTTCAAAAAGAACTTTCAATATTCGGCTGTTGATAAACCTACTCTTAATAATATCATTACACCAGATGGTTTTAATCCTCCGGTTACATCTGCGTTGGTTAATGCTTCTCGTTTAACTGTAGAGTTAAACGCTCTTGATTCTGCAGCCCTTATTTCTACTGCGGAAAAATCCATTACATTGGTATCGTTGGTAGTTTATCATAATCCAATATCTCCAGATGATGAAGCATACAAAATTATTAAACTAAGTAAAGATGAATTAAATTTTGATTATTCTTCAGCTTATTCTGTTACAGTTGATTTAGATGTAATTCAGCAAGCAGTTGCAGCTAAATATCAAAATAAAATAATTTATGTGGCACTTGCTTCTAAGGATGTAACTGGAAAGATTATTCAATATTCAGCAACATATTCCCATAACGGTTAATTTGTTAAACTAAGCTCCTTCATTTTGAGGGAGCTCTTTAAATAATTCAACTCATTTCTACCCTTCGCCCTTATTCATTCGGTTCACTCACTCATAAAGGCTCTCAAATATCTTACATCGTCATCATTCAATGTAGCTATGTTGCTATCGCTCCATAACTACATACAAGCATATTTATTTTACATCCTTGTTTTTAGGCATTATCTTTAATAGTTGTAGTAGTTCCATTTACTTTAACAGAAGCGATTCCATTCTCCATTGCAGTTACTGATGAATACATTTCGCTTCTTCCTAAAATTTCATTGTTGACTGCTTTAAGAACAAAATATGGTTCATTTCTGGATGATTTTCTCCTTTCATATCTAGCATCATTCGTACAATTATTCTGTACGGCTTTTATACCATTTTGCGCAGAAGCTTTAGTAGTATAACGTTCACTTGTTAAAATAGTTTCGTTGTTTCCAGCTTTAAGATTAAACATAAATTGACCATCGGTACTTTTTTTAAGTTCATAATAACCAGCCATAATTACCTCGATTTAATTGTTAGCTTATTTAACTAAAAACTTAGAATTAAAAATATCTTAATATGTTAACTAAATAAATAAATTATAGATAATAAAAGTTTTATCTAAATTAACTTACCTTTATAATAATAGCAAGATTAAATTTAATCCTTATATTTAGCTTTATTTATTATTTTACAGCTACCCAAAACACCACTTTAGTATGTTACTCCTAAAGTCGTAACTTTAAAGCATATTATGCCCGCTAAAATAAAAGCTTAGTCTTTACCTTTCATATTCATAAATCGGGCAAGGGTATATAAACGAAGTAGGGTAAAACTCTACTTCGCCCTTGCCATACATAATAAATTTAATCTTTACATTGTCACAATAACCTAAAATAAATTCGCCGGAAAGTTTGTAGCGGGCAAAATATGTTTTTTGCGGAGTGATCTATATTTTTGAATTCAGCGATATTATAATATTATTGATAAAAAGGTAAGTAATCACTAATTTAACTTTAGAATGACATTAAATTTAACTAACCATATTAACCAACCAATTAAGTCAAGGATGTATTGGCAAAAAGTCGGTACACAGTCGGTACATTTTCGGTACAATGATAGTGGGATTTTAAAGAAGTGCAGAAATAAAAAAAGCCTCAAAACAATCTGTTTTGAAGCTTTTTTATGCGGGGCCGACGAGACTCGAACTCGCGACCTCCTGCGTGACAGGCAGGCGTTCTAACCAACTGAACTACAACCCCAATAACAAAAAACTAACAAGTCTTGAATATAATTTTTGTTGCGCTTTAACTTCCATCAGTTGACAGATGAACTATGACTTCAATAAAAATAGTTGCTAAAAATAATATTTTTTACTCAAAAAGCAAAGTATTTTGATATCTTCTTAAAAATATCGAATTGACTCACAATTAAAGTAACCGAAGTTAATTAGGAAAACAATACGTTGCCTCATAATATAAGTAACCGAAAAAAGCGGAAATATTATGAGCAAAAAGTCGAAACAAGAGTATATTGCAGCTATACGAGCAAGATATTTAAGTTCAAATAAGGCAGAAAAACAGAAACTTCTTTATGAAATATGCACTACTTGTGGATATAATAGAAAATATATAATAAGGGTATTGAATAAAAAAAGAAATAAAAGGAACCCCAAAGAAAAAAGCCGGCAGAAAGAAAAAATTTGCTCACAATGAGATAATAGCAGCATTAAAGAATATTTGGAAATCAACTAATCTTATTTGCTCAAAAAGATTAAAATATGCAATACCACTATGGCTTCCATTTTATGAGGGAGAACTAACAGAAGAAAATAGAAAACTTCTTCTCAGAATTTCACCAGCAACAATAGACCGACTCTTAAAACCGATTAGGAATAAATTTAAGAAAAAAGGATTATCAACAACCAAACCGGGTTCTTTAATCAAAAAACAAATTCCAATAAAAACAAACCAGTGGGATGAGAGTTCCCCGGGATTTATTGAAGCAGATACCGTAGCTCATTGTGGAGACTCGATTACTGGTAGTTTTGTCTATACAGTTAACACTGTTGATATTGCCTCCGGATGGACTGAAGCACGTGCTATATGGGGCAAAGGACAACAAGGAACTTTTAAGGCTATTGAATCTATTGAGAATTCTCTCCCTTTCAAAGTTCTTGGTTTTGATTCTGATAACGGTGGTGAATTTCTTAACTGGCATCTATTGGCTTACTTCACGAAACGTAAACAACCGGTTGACTATACTCGTTCACGAGCTTATATGAAAAACGATAATGCACATATTGAAGGTAAAAATTGGACTCACATCAGGCAATATTTTGGTTATCATCGCTTCGATAATATTAAAATTGTTGAGCTGATGAATGATATTTTTACTAATGAATGGTCTTTGTTTTTTAACTTCTTTATTCCTTCTTCTAAAATTATTTCCAAAGTTCGCGATGGCTCTCAAGTTATCAAAAAACACGATCAGCCTAAAACCCCTTTTCAAAGAATTTTAGACTCTACGGTTGTCTCTAAGAAAACTAAAATCCTCTTGACAAATAAACACACAAAATTAAATCCCTTTTTGCTACAAAACTCAATCTCTCGTAAAATAAATGAAATCTTGAAGTTGATTTGACGTTATCAACATATTAACAAAGAAAGAAAAAAAGTAGCAAAAAAAGAAAGAAACAATTATTATTACTTTTTATTATCTATTTGGAATTTTTATGAACTCTTTTTTCAACATTTTTTCTTTACCATAGTTACCTTTTATTTTGAGGCAACTGGATATCATTGGCATTAAATATTATTTAATAAAATATCTTTTACACTCTCAAAAAAATAAATTTTAGTAAGCTCCAATCCATCTTATTACACTATGATCCATCTCTTCTACACCAAAACTTGCACCAACTTGTAATGCTGCATGTACACTTTGATTTTCTGATGTTACTAATTTTTGTCTTTTAATTGCATCTTCAATTTTTACGCTTGTAATATCAGAACCTTTTAGAGCTACCATCATACCAAACATTTTATTCATAGCTAAATTAATTGCATAAGTTCCAAATCTTGTTGAAAGAATTCTATCAAATGGTGTTGGACTTCCACCTCTTTGCAAATGACCTAAAACTGTATATCGAGTTTCAATTTTTGTGTTTTCCGAAATTCTTTTTGAAACATGTTCAGCAATTCCACCAAGTTGAATTGGATCTGTACGTTTAATATCTTTAGCTTTTATTACCATTTCTTCATTTTGAGCTTTTGCACCTTCAGCTACGCAAACTATGCTAAATCTTTTTCCTTGCATACTTCTTTGTTCAACTTTATCGTAAATCACTTCCCAGCTAAATGGAAATTCCGGAAGTAGAATTATATCTGCGCCACCTGCCAATCCGCCGTTTAATGCAATCCATCCGGCATAACGACCCATAACTTCAATTACCATAACTCTATGATGTGTTGATGCAGTTGTGTGCAGTCTGTCCAAAGCTTCCGAAACAACAAAAACAGCAGAATCGTGCCCAAATGTTTGATCTGTTGCTTCTAAATCATTATCAATTGTTTTGGGCACTCCGACAATGTTCATTCCCATTTCGGATAATTTATGTGAGATGTGCATAGTTCCATCTCCACCAATAGCAATAACAGCATCTAAATTCCATGCATCATAATTTTTCATTGCTTTTTTAGAACGGTCCACTATTTGAATTTCATCGCCAATATCTTCCGGCCAATGAAATGGGTCTCCTTTATTTGAGCTTCCTAAAATACTTCCGCCTTGAGCTAAAATACCGGAAACATCTTTGTTGTAAAGCTCAATTGCTTTTCCTTCAACTAAACCTTCAAAACCATCTTGAATGCCAAGAACTGTTAAGCCATTGTCATGAGCTGGTTTTGCTACTCCTCTTATTACTGCATTTAATCCCGGGCAATCACCACCTCCGGTTAAAATTCCAATGCGCTTAATTTGATTTGACTTTGCCATTATTTACCTAATTAAATGTATTTAAATATATATTTTTAAAAGTAATTTCTAAAATATAAACTAATTCTCGAAAATTTTTTGTGCAGTTTTAAAATGCATCTTAACTAATTTTTCTAAAGTTTCTTTACCATACTTAATAAAAATATTTTTTGCTGAAATTTCCACTTCTTTTGAGGCGCCTTTTAATACATTATACCCATCATAATTTTTTTTATTAAACCACTTATTTAATTCATTTCTTGCCAAAATTGAAGCAGCAGCAACTCCCACATATTTCTCAGCTTTTGGAATTTGTATAAAATTTACATTTGCAAAATTATTTTTCAAAGAAATATTTAGAGGTGTTTTACTAAACTGATCAACAATAATTGTTTGCGGTTTAAAAATTGGATAAAGATTTTCTATAACTTTTGAGTGTCCCCAATTTAATAATTTATTTAAATTTTTAAATTCGTTATAAAGCTGATTATATTTTTCCGGGTTAATAATTACAATTGAATAATTTTTAGGGAATTTAGTTTTTATAATTTTTGCAAGTTCATCAATTTTTGAATCATATAATTCCTTGCTGTCTTTAACTCCTAAATTTAAAAGAAATTTTTGAATTTCTTCATTTGCAAAAAATCCGGCAATAATTAACGGACCAAAAAAATCTCCTTTCCCGGTTTCATCTGTTCCAATGTATTCATCATAATTAGCAGCCAAATCATTTCTAAAATCTAAAATGTAATTGCCATTTATTATACCATTTAATTCATCAAACTCTTTAGAAGAATTATTTCCTTGAAGAATAGTTTTTAATCCTTTCTTTCCAAAATAAACTAGAATTTTTATTTTTTGTTTATTCTTTAAAACTTCAACTTCATAATTGTATTGTTTAAGCTCAATTTTACTTGTTTGGTAATTTTCATTCTGAACAATATCAGAAAGTTCAGTAATTTTTTTTAATGCCGAAGTTTGAATTTGATTTTCATTCATAGATAATAATTGAAGAAATTGAATGTGAATTGTAAGTGAACGACAATTTAATTTATATGTTATAAATATAATTATTTATTAGTATTTTAATATATTAAATAGGCACTAAAGAATCTAAAATGCTTTCAAATCAATATTTAAAAATATTATTTTCCACTTTTTTATTTGTATTGATTTTCAATTCGCAAAATATAGTTTTTAGTCAAAGTAATTTTATTTTAAACAAAAATGAAATTTATAAAGATTTAATGTTTGATAGATTATCTATCGAAAATGGACTTTCGCAAATAACCGTTCACGCAATTTTGCAAGACAGCAAAGGATTTTTATGGTTTGGAACTGAAGACGGATTAAATAGATACGATGGTTATGATTTTTTAGTTTATAGAAATGATCCTTCGGATACAAATTCAATTTCCGATAATTTTATTTGGACAATCTTTGAAGATTCCGATTCGAATTTGTGGATTGGAACCAATGGCGGCGGGCTTAATCGATATATTTATGAGACAAATAGTTTCACACATTTTCTAAATGACCCACGGAATAAAAATTCGATAAGCGAAAATAATATCAGAACAATTATCCAAAATAAATTAGGCAATTTAATTTTAGGTGCAAACAGCAAAGGATTATCTGAATTCAATTACAAAAAAAATATATTTAACAAAATTTCACTTGAAAGAAAATCTACAAAGGGAAATGATGCAAATGCAGTAAGAGTTTTGCATTTAGATAAAAATAATATTTTATGGATTGGAACAGAAGGCGGCGGACTTTTTGAGTTTGATCAAAGTAAAAATGTTATTACAAATTATTTAAGCAGCGGAAATGAAAACAGCCTAAGCAGCAACACAGTTTGGGCTTTAACATCATTTGAAAATAATTTGTGGATTGGAACTTACAACGGCGGATTAAATAAATTAAACAAAATCACAAAAAAAATTACGCAATATAAAACAGCAAATTCTAACTCTTTTTTGATAAATAATAATATTACGGATTTAGATTTTGATAATTCTAATATGTTATGGATTTCTACTGAAGGCGGATTAAGTTTATTTGAAGAAAAATCAAATCACTTTATAAATTATTCTAATTTATCTGATTTAAAAAGTTTAAGTAAAAATTTGATAAGAACAATTTTTATTGATAAGAATAATCTTGTTTGGATTGGTACAGTTGGCGGAGGAATAAATAAAGTAAACATAAATAGAAAATTTAAGCATTTTAATCATAATCCTTCCGATGAAAATAGTTTAAGTCACAGTATGATTCGAGAAATTTCTGAAGATTCATTCGGAAATATTTGGATTGGGACTCTTGGAAAAGGTTTAAACAGATTTAGCAAATTAGAAAATAAGTTTCAACATTTTGGAACTTCGATAAATAATAAGTTTAGTTTAAGTGAAAATAATATTACTTCAATTTATGAAGATTCGCCTGGTAATTTGTGGGTCGGAACTTGGTCCGGCGGTTTGAATAAAATTACATTTAAACCAAATTCAAGAAATTCAATAATCGAAAATGTGAAAGTTTTTAAAAATAATCCGAATGATAAAAACTCAATCAGCAATGATATTATCCAATCAATTTTTCAAGATTCAAAAAAGCAATTGTGGATCGGCACAGAAAATGGTTTGGATGTTTATAATGATAAGTTTAAAAAAGTTTTTCACTTTTCAAGCGATGATTCAACTCAGACAAATATCAGCGATAACAGAATTCAATCAAAATGTATTATTGAAGATAGATTTGGAAATTTGTGGATAGGCACTTGGAAAGGTTTAAATCAAATTATTTTCCCTAACAAAAATAATTCGAATGATTTTTCTAATATCCAAATAAATAAATATTTAAATATTCCGGGAAATGCAAAGAGCATTAGTGATAACAGAGTAATTTCGTTATACGAAGACAAATCTAAAAGTTCGGGAAATAAATTAATTATTTGGGCGGGAACAATTGGCGGCGGATTAAATAAAATTATCATAAATGGAAATAATGAAAATCAAAATTATACTATAAAACATTTTACAGAAAAAGACGGTTTACCCAACAATGTTATTTATGGAATTATTGGTGATGAAGATGGAAATTTATGGCTGAGTACAAATAACGGAATTTCCAAATTTAATATTGCGCATGAAAAATTTAAAAATTATGATACGCGCGATGGTTTGCAGAGTAATCAATTTTTTTGGGGAGCTTATCATAAAGCAAAAGACGGAACTTTTTATTTTGGCGGAATAAACGGATTAAATTCTTTTGTTCCGAGTCAGCTAATTGAAAACAATAACGAACCGCCGGTTTATATTACAAATTGCAATATTGTTCCAATTGATTTTCCAAATCAGCAGAAAATCATTAATATCAATTCATTCAGCAAAACAAAAATTATAACTTTGCCTTATAATCAATATAAAATTGATTTTGAATTTGCTGCCTTGGATTATGTAACTCCGGAAAAAAATCAATATAAATATTTCCTAGAAAATTTTGATGAAAGAGCAGCACTTACTCAAAATAACAAAATATCTTATACAAATGTTTCTGATGGAAAATATATTTTTCACGTAAAAGGATCAAATAATGACGGCGTATGGAGTAAGAATGATGTAATGCTAACAATTATAATTAGAACACCATATTGGAAAACTTGGTGGTTTGTTTTATTAATTGCAGCAACAATTTCAATTTTGGTTATTTATTATATTACTTCACAAGTTAGAAATCTGCTTTCGGTAGAAAGATTAAGAACAAAATTAGCTGCTGATTTGCATGATAATATTGGATCAAGCTTAACGGAAATTTCAATTCTAAGTGAAGTAATTAATACAAAACTAAAAAGTAAGGATGAAGAAGTTGTAAAAAATCTGAACAAAATTAGTTTAAAATCTCGTTACTTAATTGATAAAATGAGCGATATTGTTTGGCTTGTAAATCCGCAAAGAGATTCTTTATATGATTTAATTTTACGATTGCAAGATACCTATTCGGAACTTCTTGCAGATACATCAATTTCATTCAGATCGGAAAATTTAAAATCGTTGGAAAAAGTAACTCTTTCTATGGAACACAGACAGCATTTATTTTTAGTTTTTAAAGAAGCAATAAATAATTCAATTACGCACAGCAGTTGTTCGGAAATTTTACTTAATGCAAAAGTTGAACGCAAAAAATTAGAAATGATTTTAACGGATAACGGTAAAGGTTTTATTGTTAATAATAATGATGAAAATTTAGGAAACGGTTTAACAAATATGCAGAAAAGAGCAAAAAAAATCGGCGGAAAATTATTTATAAATTCTGAAGTTGGTAAAGGTACCGTAGTTAAGTATATTGGTCATATTTAGTTAATTAAAAAAGTATTTTATGATAAATGTTGTAATTGTAGAAGACAGCAACACAATTAGAGAAGGATTAAAACTTCTAATAGATGGAACTGAAGGTTATTCTTGTATGGCTGCATTTTCTAATTGTGAAGATCTTCTTGAAGTTGTTGCAAAATTAAAAGTTGATGTAATTCTAATGGATATTGATCTTCCGGGAATTTCCGGAATTGAAGGAATTAGAAGAATAAAAAAAATCTCAGAAGAAATATTAATTTTAATTCTCACAATTTATGATGAAAATGAATTAATATTTGAAGCGCTTTGTGCAGGAGCTTCCGGATATTTGGTAAAAAAAACTCCTCCATCAAAATTGTTGGATGCAATTAGAGACGCTTATGAAGGCGGCGCGCCGATGACAAGCAACATTGCAAGAAAAGTTGTTGATTATTTCCAAAAATCAAAACCAATTCAAAAAGATTTTGAACATATAACTTTAACAAAACGAGAAAAAGAAGTTTTAAGCGGATTAGTTGAAGGAAACAGCTACAAAGCAATTGCCGATGAGTTAAATGTAAGTCTTGATACGGTTAGATTTCACTTTAGAAATATTTATAAAAAAATGCACGTCCACTCACAATCGGAAGCTGTTGTAAAAGCATTAAAAGAAGGCTTAGTATAATCCTACCAATAAATGCAGTAATTAATTTGTAAATTCGAAAATCCTCAAAAAAACTATCCTTTTATGTAGTTACAAAAATATTAAATTCTGAGTAACTTTTGGCTACTAAATCCGAAACGAATTTTATGAAAAAAGTAGTAATTGTTGAAGATGTAAAAAATATTCGTGAAGGTCTAAAAACATTAATTGATACTTCTGCAACATTTAAATGTATTGCCACTTTTGAGAACTTTGAAAAATTTGAAAAGAATTTAAAAAATCTAAATCCGGATATTATTCTTATTGATTTGGATTTGCCCGGAATTTCCGGAATAGAAGGAATTGAAAAACTTAAATCAATTTCAGAAAAATTCATAATTATTGTTCTTACTCTACACGAAGAAAACGATAGAATTTTTGATGCTCTTTCTGCAGGAGCAAGTAATTATTTGGTTAAAAATGCTTCACCCGAAAAAATAATTAATATTCTTGAAGATGCAGCAAATGGTAAAGTTCTTATGAGTTCATATATTGCAAGAAAGACAATTGAATTTTTAAGAAAGAAAAATTCTTTGCAAAAACTTGATAAAAAAGAAGAAGAAATACTAAAAAAAATTACGGAAGGAAACAGTTTAATTGCAATTGAAAATTCATTAAAAATAAGTTCCACAGAAATTAAAAGTAGTTTTAAAAATATTTATGATAAACTCTATGAACTTCAGAAATAGGAATTTATTAAATATACTACCCAAACAGACGGGAATTTTTACTATTTCTTTAAAAATTGATTAAAAAACAGTAGAAAAAGGTAGTTACTATATATAATAGAATTTTGTAAATTTATTTACATGTTCATTTATCAAAAAAAATACATTCAATAAAACTAACTGATTATTAATTCAAGGAGGCATCATGTTAAAAAAAGTAACAAGTATCATACTATTATTGATGTTCGTCTGCTCAGTAAGTAACCTAAAAGCTCAGGATTCACTTGATATATCAGTAACATATCAAGTTGATATGGAATTAGAGTTTTTAAAAGGAAGCTTTGATCCGGCGACAGATACAGTAGAGGTAAGGGGTTCATATTTTGGATGGGGAAGTGAAGCACCAGATATGGTTCAAAGTGCAGTAAATCCAAATATCTATGAACACACTGAAACCCAAAGAGCAACAGTTGGAGATAGTTTACCGGCATATAAATTTTATTATACCCAAGGTAATTGGGAAGGCGGAGATAATAAATATTATCAAATCACACAAGCAGATTATGATAATGGCTATGCAGTAGTAGCAAGACCATTTAATGATGCTACATTAGACGATGTAATAAATCAAGATGCAACAATACTATTTACAGTAAATACAGCAGGAGCACTATCTTCAATTAATAACACAGCATTTACAGCGGTAAATACAGTGCATTTAACAGGAGCAGTAACCCCATTAAAATGGCCTGATGGCGGATGGCCGGATGCTCAAATAGACAGAATGATAGCAATGTATGATAATGGAACTAATGGTGATGAAACATCTGGAGATGGAATATTTTCAGCAAATGTAACATTTCCACAATATACATCATTTAGAATACAGTATAAATATGGAATAAATTATGGAGATGCAGCCAATAATCAAGGTGGAAATGATAATGAAAACGGAGTTGGTGCAGATCATTTCATAAATTTAACAGCTGATTTAGTAACTGCAAAAGTTGAAAATGTTTTTGGTACAATGGGAGACCATAACTTAGTAAATGTCGTTACAAATCAATTGGATTCGATTGATATATCAGTAACATATCAAGTTGATATGGAATTAGAGTTTTTAAAAGGAAGCTTTGATCCGGCGACAGATACAGTAGAGGTAAGGGGTTCATATTTTGGATGGGGAAGTGAAGCACCAGATATGGTTCAAAGTGCAGTAAATCCAAATATCTATGAACACACTGAAACCCAAAGAGCAACAGTTGGAGATAGTTTACCGGCATATAAATTTTATTATACCCAAGGTAATTGGGAAGGCGGAGATAATAAATATTATCAAATCACACAAGCAGATTATGATAATGGCTATGCAGTAGTAGCAAGACCATTTAATGATGCTACATTAGACGATGTAATAAATCAAGATGCAACAATACTATTTACAGTAAATACAGCAGGAGCACTATCTTCAATTAATAACACAGCATTTACAGCGGTAAATACAGTGCATTTAACAGGAGCAGTAACCCCATTAAAATGGCCTGATGGCGGATGGCCGGATGCTCAAATAGACAGAATGATAGCAATGTATGATAATGGAACTAATGGTGATGAAACATCTGGAGATGGAATATTTTCAGCAAATGTAACATTTCCACAATATACATCATTTAGAATACAGTATAAATATGGAATAAATTATGGAGATGCAGCCAATAATCAAGGTGGAAATGATAATGAAAACGGAGTTGGTGCAGATCATTTCATAAATTTAACAGCTGATTTAGTAACTGCAAAAGTTGAAAATGTTTTTGGTACAATGGGAGACCATAACTTAACTGATATTGTTACAGACATTGAAATTATTGATCAATTGCCTACTCAATTCGAATTAGCACAGAATTATCCAAATCCTTTTAATCCGGAAACAACAATAAATTTCCAAATAACAAAACAAGAAAATGTTTCATTGAAAATTTACAACCTACTTGGACAAGAAGTTGCTACTTTAATTAATGAACCAATGGGAGCTGGCGTTTATCAAATTGGATTTAATGCATCAGAATTATCAAGTGGAATATATATTTATTCTATTACAGCTGGTGATTTCCATGCTTCTAAAAAAATGACTCTATTAAAGTAAAATTGATTATTTATTAAAAGCCGATTTAACAATCGGCTTTTAATCTAAATTAGTAATATGTAATTATCATTTCTTTTACTGAATGAATTTATTTAAATAATGAGAATTAATTGTTTAATCAATCTTTAAAATATATTTCTTTTCTATTTATATTTATCTCCATTCTAACTCACATTCCAGTTTTTCCGCAGGACGTTAATGAAAAAGTTATTGCCAGTATTGGTGATAATTATTTGCTGGAATCAGAATTTGAAAATAGATTGAATTTTTCTCCTAAAGAGGGAATTCAGGATAAAAACAATTCAGACGGCATAAAAAAAGAACTATTATATACAATAATTGCAGAAAAATTATGGTCAAATTATGCACAAGAAATTGGGTTTGAAAATAATATTTCTATAATTACTGCAAAAAATGTTATTGAAAAAATGTTAGTCCGTGATGAATTATATAAGCGTGAAATAAAAGATAAAATTTTATTTAATGATGACGAAGTCGAGAAAGCGGAATTTAAATTTAGTAGAATTTTAAAAACAACAATTTATTCATCAGTTGACAAAAATAAATTAATAGAACTTCAAAAATTATTTTCAGCAAACAAAAATTTAGAAAGCATTTCATCTTCAATCGATCCCAATCAAATTATTGTTAAAAATATTGAAATTACTTTTGGTGATCTTCCGGAAGGAATTGAGAATTTATTATATAATTTAGAACCTAATTCTGCTTCTGCTTTAATTCAAATGGATTCAATTTGGAATATTTTTTATATCAACGAAATTATTGATAATAAAAGTATAAATGCAAAAAACAAAAATGATGTAACTAAAAAAATATATAAAGTACTTAAAGTACGTAAAGAAGAAACATATTATAATCGATTTTATGCAGATTTTTTTAAAGATATTACAGTAGATGCCGATGGAAAGTTATTTAATATAATATCAGAAAATTTGAGTACTGTATTTAATAAAAAATATCAAAACGGAATCTTTGAAAAAGATAAAAATGGAAATACACTTATTACGTTTGATACTAATGATCTAAATATGATTTTAGATACATTAGGTACAAATTTAATTAAAGAGCCATTTCTTCTTTTTTCTCAAAACCCTATTGATGTTGAAACTTTTTTAAGAGAAATAAGATTTTTGTCTTTTAATGTAACTTCGCCGCAAATTGATATTATTAAATTGAAATTAAATGAAGAGATAAAAAATTTTATAAAGTATGAATTGCTTGCAAGAAAAGGTTTTGAATTGAATTTGCAATATGATTCAAATGTAAAAAAATGGTTAAAAGTTTGGATTGATAGTTATTTGTATCAAGGAATAAGAAACACAATCTTAAATATTGAAAATACCATCTTAACGGAAAATTTAAAAATAGAAGATATAATAAATAAAAATTCTAGCAATGAAAGTTTAGATAGATATAAAATATTTGTTGATAAAACAATTGAACTTAGTGATAGATATAATATAAATATTGATTGGGAACTTTTTGCAAAAATCAATATAGGCAACATAAATTTATTTGTTTTTAGAAATATAGGTTTTGGAGGAAGAATATCAGGTGTACCAACTTCTGAACCCTTTATTGATTGGTATTTGGAAAAGCAGAAAATAAGTTCACAAAATTTATAACGTTTTTTAATCTCAATTTTGATTGAAAATTCATTACAGCAAAAATTCTTCTGAATGGAGGAAATATGAAATTTAAAATAAGATGTTTTCTTGGTTTGTTTCTTTTTTCAATTAATATTTATGCGGGAACTACTGGCAAAATAGTTGGACAAATTATTGATGCGAACAATGGAGAGCCAATTCCTTTTGTAAATATAATTTTAATGGGAACAAGCCTTGGTGCTGCCTCGGATATTGATGGACATTTCTCAATTTTAAATATTCCTCCAGGAATATATGAGGTTAAAGTATCAGCTATTGGCTATAATTCAGTAATAATGCAAAATGTAAAAGTTTCAATAGATTTAACTACTAGTATAAACTTTCAGTTGAAATCTGAAAGCATTGAACTTGGTGAAGATGTTATTGTTGTTGCAACCAAACCACTTATTCAAAAAGATCTGACATCTTCCATAGCAATTGTTGGTGATGAATTAATTGCCGAATTACCTGTAACTGATATTTCAGATGTACTTTCTTTGCAATCTGGAATTGTTGTTGCGAGTGATGGTGGTCTTCATTTAAGAGGTGGAAGAGCCGGACAAGTTACTTATCAAATTGATGGTGTCCCTGTTACTGATTCTTATGATGGAAGTACAATTGTTGATGTGAACTCAAGTTCAGTTCAAGAATTACAAGTTATCAGCGGTGCATTTAATGCTGAGTATGGTCAAGCTCTTTCTGGAGTTATAAATTTAGTTACAAAAGATGGAGGAAGTGATTTTCACGGAAGTTTTCAAACCTACGTTGGTGACTATATATCAAATAATTCTGATGTATTTTGGAATATAGATAAAATAAATCCTGTAGCAATTCATAATATTGAAGGTAGTTTAAGCGGTCCTGTAATTACTGATAAAGTGTATTTTTTCACTAATTTTAGATACTTATATAATGACGGCTACATTTATGGTCGAAGAACTTATTTACCCAATGATATTTCATTTGAAGTTGATGGAACTGGTGGAGATGAATTCTTTATCACACAAAATGGTGATAATAAATTTGTTTCAATGAATTGGAGTGAGAATTATTTCGGTCAAGGAAAATTATCATATGTAGCTTTATCAGGATTAAAACTATCATTTAATTTTTTATATGATAAAAGAGATTATCAGGAATTTGACTATGGCAGCTATAATTTATTAACTCCTGATAATAATTTGCAAAAATTTGACGAATCTTATTCAAATATCTTCTCAATCAATCATGCTATTTCCGATAAAAGTTTTTATACAATTAACTTAAGTTATTATTACAAAGATTTTCATCAATATTTATATGAGGATATTTATACTGGGGATCCCAATAACCCTACAAAATATGTTGATAATGATATTAGACAAAGACCGGCTCACAATTTTGCAATCGGGGGAACAAATGATCAAAGATTTGAAAGGAATTCCGGAACCTTTAGTGCAAAATTAGATTGGACTTCACAATTAAATAAAGAAATCAATTTGCAATTCGGCGGTGAATTTAAAAGGAATGAATTATATTTTCATGATATAAATCTTGCTCCAATGACTGATGAAAGTGGTCAACGTGTAACACCATACAATGTAATTACTCCGCCACTTACTTCCTTAGATAATGATGAGTATTTGCACAATCCTGTTGAAGGCGCAGCATATGTGCAATCAAAATTTGAAGCATTTAATATTATTTTTAATGCCGGTGTACGATTTGATGTTTTTAATCCCGATGGTCAAGTTCTAAGTGATCCATCTGATCCCAATATTGTTAATCCGCTTAAACCAAGTAATAGATTTAATGATATAAATGGTAATGGAGTTTTGGATGCAAATCTTGGTGAAACTGTTAAAACCGTTGAAGATAGAGAAAATTACTGGTATAAAGATGCCTCTATAAAAACACAATTTAGTCCAAGACTTGGTTTAGCTTTCCCGATTTCTGATGCAGGCGTTATTCATTTATCTTACGGTCATTTCTTTCAATTACCAAGGTATCAATATTTATATGAAAATCCCGAATTTGAAATTGCTGACGGTTCAGGAAATGTTGGATTAATGGGTAATGCTGATTTAAGACCACAAAAAACTGTGAAAGGTGAAATTGGATTGCAGCAGCAACTCAGTGAAGATATGGCAATTGATTTCACAGTATTCTTTGAAGATTTTCGTGATTTGAGCGGAACACAAAATGCTGAAATATTAGTCTTTGGTGGAGATAAAACTTATAGTAAATATCAAAATTCTGATTTTGGTTTTTCTCGCGGGCTAATTTTGAAATTCACAAAACGTTTTGGCGGAGGATTTGCCACAAATATTGATTATACATATTCTGAAACAAAAGGTAATGCTTCTAATCCAGCCGATGCAAGAAATGCAATTACCGGCGGAGCCATTCCGGAAACATTTATAGCACCACTTAATTGGGATCAAACTCATACATTAAATATTTCCGCAGCATATACAAAAATTAACGATTATGGATTTTCAATTATTGGGAATTTTTATTCTGGTCAACCTTACACACCGGGTGTTAATAAAAATACAAGAATTACTCAAAATGGTTTCCCAAGAAATAGTGATAATAAACCATCACAATTTAAAATTGACATGAGGATTTATAAAGATATTTTAATTAGCAATTTAAAACTTACAATTTTTGCTAAAGTATTTAATTTACTCGATTCGGAAAATCCGGTAAATATTAATTCCGATTCGGGGGATCCTTACTTTAGTTTTACAAAACTTGAAGCAGAAAAAATAAATCCCGTACTTTATAATAATACTTTAGACGAATTTTATACCAATGCAAGTTTTTTCTCTGAACCACGTAGAGTTGAACTTGGGGTATCATTTAATTTTTAATACAGCTAGGAGTAACTAATATGAAATTTTGGAAAATATTTATTTCTCTTTTCGTTCTTCTCCAAGTTAGTATTCAAGGACAATATAGTGATCCTTCACTTCGTTCAATTGGTTATCATACTGGAAATAGGACAGGTATTTCTTTTTACAATGATGGACAAATTGCCGGTTTCAGTGTTGGAATCGATATTCGAGGAGAATGGCCACTTGGTTCTGGAGAGAATTATATTGGAGATTGTATTCCTTTAATTGGAGTAGAGTTTATTAATGATTTGAATGATACACTTCATTCAGTTGTAATATCAAGAGGACCAAGAAGAGGGCAATTTGATGAAAAACATCCCACTCAGAATTATTTTTGGGGTTGGAATCCTACACCGGGCTTCAGAAATCCTAATTATCAATCTGTTGCAATGAGTCATTTACCAGATTCATGGCCAATTCAAGGTTGGAATGATCAAGTTGCAAATTCATGGAAAGATGAGCAAGGAAAAACCCAATGGTTTGGCTTCTTTGGTAGAGGTATTGCTAATGCTGATCAAGAATCTTTTTTTGAAGCGGATGATCAGTGGGATGATGAGTTTAATTCACATTTTAGTCCGGATGCCAATGATCCAAACAGAAATGGTATGGGATTAAGGATGAGACAAAGAGGATTTCAATGGTCAAGTTTTCTAGCAGAAGATGCACTTTTTTGGCTTTATGATATTACAAATGATGGAACAACAACTTATAGAAAAGCAAACTTTGGAACAATTGTTGGAACTTTAGCTGGAGGGGATGGGGATAGCCAAGATGATTTAGGTACATTCGTAGTAAATGAGTCAATAACTTACTCATATGATGCCGACAATAGCGGAAATAAGGGGCAAGAAGTTGGATGGGTTGGGTACGCATTTTTAGAATCACCAGGAAATCCGTTTGATGGAATAGATAATGATAATGATTCAAAGGGTGCTTCCCCAAGATTTGTTTCAAATGATTTTTTGGCAAAAGTTTATAATGCAGGAGATAAAATTGTACTTATAAGTGAGAATGGTAATCAAAGTTATGAAAGAGAAGTTTATACGGTTAGATCTAATACTGATACAGTATTTTCTTTGGGAAAACAGTTTATCATTGAACCAGGCATAAGTTCATTTAGAGAAGGACATATTGCAAGAACAGTAAATGGAATTGCGATACCGGATATTACAGCTAATGACGGAATTGATAATGATCTTGATGGATTAATTGATGAAAATGAAACTGTGCATTACCTAACAAGAGTTAAACGATTTGATTTGCCGGTAAGTTATATTAATTATATCACTGGTGCAGGTCTAAATGACCCACTTATTGATGAAAAAAGAGACAATGATATTGATGAAGATGGTGATTGGACAGCTGAATTTGATGATTTGGGCGAAGATGGTTTGGGATCTGAAGATGATAGTTACCCTGGTCCAGATAGAGGAGAGGGAGATGGAATTCCAACGCAGGGTGAACCTAATTTTGGTAAAACAGATCCTGATGAATCAGATCAAATCGGATTGACAGCTTTTAACTTTTTCGAAAATAGTTCTTCACCTGACTTGAGTATCGATTCATTAGTTTGGGATAGAATGACTCCAGGCAGATTTGATATTATTCCTGGTCAACCACAAGATGGTGATTTCATTTATGCTTCTGGTTATTTTCCTTTGTTCCCCAAAACAACTGAAAGATTTTCAGTTTCTTTGCTTTTTGGTGAAGATGAAAATGATATTAATAATAATAAGGACATTGTTCAAAAAATTTATAATTCAGGTTATGTTTTCCCGCAAGCTCCGCAAAAACCGGAATTAACAATTTCTCAAGAAGATGGTAATGTAGTTTTATATTGGGAAGGCGAACCTTCGGAAAATTCTAGAGATTTTGTAAGTAAGGAAAAAGATTTTCAAGGTTATAAAATTTATAGATCTACAGATGCAAATTTTAGAGATAATAGGACTATTACAAATGCATTAGGAGTTTTATCTTTTGATAAACCTCTTGCTCAATTTGATTTGGTTGATTCTTATAGTGGATTTTATTACCCAAGTCCGGATTTACTAGAAGCATTTGGAGGAGTAACATATTTCTTAGGTGAAAACAATAATGGTCTTGAATCAAATGACGGCATAACAAATATATTTGTTGATACTACCGCAATTCCCGGTCAAACATATTATTATGCTGTTACTGCATATGATAGAGGAGATGAGGAATTAGATGTTTTTCCGGAAGAAAATTCAAAATTTATTTTTAGATCAAATACTGGTGAAGTAATTACTGATATTAATACCGGATTTATTACACCTGGAAGAAGACCGGCTGGTTATGTTTCTGCCGATGCATCAGAAATGACTAAGTCTGAAAACTTTATTGGTACCGGCAATGGATTTGTTGAAGTGATCGATGATTCAAAAATTAGGGATGGATTTAATTATAAAGTAATATTTCAAGATACTTCATTAATAAATTTAACCGCAAATTGGTCGTTAATTGATTTGCAGACTCCGGATACTGTTTTAATACCAACTAATAACGAAGTTATTGTAGTTAATCCACTAGAATCAATAAGTTTTCCTGAAAATATTGATACAATTTTTGTTAATAATGAACCATTTGCAGTAAAATCACCCGGTTCTTATACAGCATCATTTGATACTTTAGTTAATAAATTTGAAAATTTTAGAGGATCTACTCCGGTTAGACATGGTTTTAGAGTGCAACTACTTAATGACCCAATTGCATTGGATTCAGCACATACTGGATTTGATGGAGTAATTGATACTTTGCTCCCAAATTTTGATATAAAAGTTTTCAAATCGAACCAAAGAGACGGTATTGGTTTTCCTGGTAATTATAAAATTGAATTTTTCCCAGAAGTTGTTGGTCAATCTGTAGCAGATACGTTATTCCCTCCAACACCATCTAATATAATTCCTGTTCGCAATATAACATTTAAGGTAACAAACCAAACAACGGGACAAGTTATTGATGTTGTACATAATATAATATCTACATCAACAAGTATAACCTATAATATGTGGTTTAAGGAAAATATTAATGGTGAATACTGGCGAACATGGTGGGTAATTTTTAGATATTCGAAACCTAATATTCCATTACCAAAAGATGGTGACTTTTTATTAACGTTTTTTAAGCAGTTTAATAGTAGTGATTATTTTACTTTTTCAATGAAAGGTGCTACTTTAGAAGAAGAAATTGCGAAAGAAAATTTAAATAAAATAAGAGTTGTGCCTAACCCATATGTTGTAACTCATTCAGCAGAGCAAAGTTTGTTGAGTACTCAAACAAGTGGCAGAGGTGAACGAGAAATAAGATTTACCTACGTTCCTCCTGGTTCTAAAATTTCAATTTTTACTGTGCGGGGAGAATTAATTAAAACTTTATACCATAATGATCTATTCTCAGGAGATGTATTTTGGAATTTAAGAACAGAAGAGAATATTGATGTTGCTTATGGAATATATGTTTATGTTGTTGAAGCTCCTAATATAGGTACTAAAATTGACAAATTTGCTCTTATCAAATAGTGGGGATAAAATGAAGAAATTTATTATCATATATTTATTTAGTATTGGATGCATGTTTTCCCAATCAAAAGTTGGATCAACAGCAGCACCATTTCTAAATGTTGCAATTGGAGCTAGACCAATTGCAATGGGTGGTGCTTTCTCTGCTACTGCAAATGATGTAAGTGCGCTTTTTTGGAATCCTGCTGGAGTTTCAAGAATAAATGGTAGTGAAGCATTATTTTCATATTCCAATTGGTTTGCAGACATTAATTATAATTGGAGTGGAGCTGCAATAAATCTTAGTGACATGGGAACTTTAGGTTTAAGTGTCACATATTTGGATTATGGAGAAATGGAAGTTACAACACTTTCCGAACAAGATGGTACAGGTCAAATGTTTGAAGCTACTGATTTAGCTTTAGCATTATCTTATGCATATAATTTAACCGATAAATTTTCAGTCGGCGGATCTGCAAAATATGTTCAGCAAAGGATTTGGAATTCTTCGGCTTCATCTATTGCCTTTGATTTAGGAATATTATATTATTCAGATATTATGGGTATTAGAATTGGAGCATCAATTTCCAATTTTGGTCCTGATATGAATATTGACGGTAAAGATCTACTTGTTCAACATGATATTGATTTGCAAATCGAAGGTAACAATGATGAAATTCTTGCAAGATTAAATACAGATGCTTATCCATTACCGCTATTATTTAGAATTGGATTGGCTGCCGATATAATAAATACTGAGGATCATGTGTTTACAATTGGAGTAGATGCACTTCACCCAAACGATAATGATGAATCTTTGAATGTTGGTGCTGAGTACGTACTATATGATTTGATTGCTTTAAGAGGTGGTTATAAATCATTATTTCTTGAAAATTCTGAAGAAGGTTTAACTTTTGGCGTTGGTATTAAATATACTTTTGCTCCTGGTTTAGGAATCTATTTTGATTATGCTTACCAAGATTTTGGAATACTTGATTATACACAAAATTTTACTCTTGGACTTAGATTTTAAATTAATTTTACAAATTATTTTTTGAAGCCGACTTTTTAGGTCGGCTTTTTATTTGTGTTAAAAGCTGTTCACGTAATAATTTTGCATTTGGATAATCAGATTTTAGATCAATACATGCAGTTATTGTCTTAAATGCCTTTTCAATTTGATTTGTTTTAGCATATGCGATGCAAAGGTTATATAATACTTGAGGATCATTCTGGTTTAGTTGTGCACTCTTTTCAAGAAAATTGATGGCTTCTAAAGACTTACCTTGAGATAAATAAATATTTCCCAACCATTTTATTGAAAAATCATCTGGATTTATTGCAAACCGTTTTAATAAGAATGTTAATGCATTATTATATTTTTTTTGATGTATCAGTTCTTGTGCTGCAAAATTATAATAAGTTAATTTATATGGAAATTGTGAAATAAGTACATTCATTTCCTTAATAAATTTATCAATTTTATTTGCAGAAAGATAATATTGATAAGCCTTTTGGTGTGCAATTTCCCAATTTAAATTATTCTTAACTATTTTTAGCGCTAAACTATCAATATGAGTTTCAATATTCAATTTATCAAATATTGTTGGATCTTTTTTTTCAACAAATGGCCAATCGTTAAATAGATTAATTATTCTAAAATTAGAAGCAATAGAATCCAAATCTGAATTAGCAAAATTAACTTTAACAATACTGTCTTGTTGATTATTCGGAAGATTTTTATTTTCGACCAATAGTAATTTATTCTCTATAATATTTTCATAAAGTAATCTTCCCATAATGAAATGTCCTTCCAATGTTGGATGTAAATGATCAATCATTATATTATTACCTATAATCCCGTTAGGGCTTAGTTTGCTTAATTGTTTAGAAAAATCAACTTTGAAGCATTTGTGTTTTTTTGATAATTCTAAAATTACTTTGTTAAAATCTGAAGGAGCTCTGAATCGTAAACCATCTAAATCTTTTGCCAAAAAGAGTAGCGAATCAGCAATTTTATAATTACCCAATTTTAATTTATTTAAACCCAATTGATAAATTTCTAATGCTGATTTATCGGAATTTTCATTTAAATCAACGAATGGTTTTTGATCCAGAATATTGCTTGCTAAAGTTCCAATAATTGTTGGTACTTTTGCTTCTGCTAATTTTAAAAGAATTTCATCTATATTATTTCTGAATTGTTCGACACCTTTTTTATAAATATCTGAATTGAGTTTTATTGCTTTTTCTGATGCCATTCTTGCCATCAGTGTTGTTCCTTCAGATTTTATCTTTTTGGGAACAAATAATTCTATTGTTCCGTTAATGAGATTCTTTAATAATTGAGTTATTCTGAAATTATTAAGATAAAGATATGCATCAATAATAAATTTTGAATTACCTACAGATTCAGTTGATCCAACTCCCAAAGCCCCGTAATATTCATTATGTCCTGAATAAATTATTACTAAATCGGGTTTTTGTTCAATAACTCCGGGTAATAAATCAACAATTGTATTAGTGTTTGAAGCTGTAATTCCTAAATTTATTACTTCAATGTTTTTAGATGGATTTACTAAAATAAGTCTGTCTCTTAAATATCTTGAAAAACTACCATTTGGTTGATATGGAAATCCTGCTGTAGAACTACCCCCAAAAACAAATACTCTAAATGTATTTATGCTTTTTTGTTTATTAAATGAATCATGATTTGAATGCGGGTAGTTTTTTATGTTAGAGAAATATCTGGCTCCAATATCTGGATTGAGAATTAATTTATCTTCTGTTATTTCAACCCATTGTTCTAAGTTTTTTCCGTAATTAATAAGATTGAGTGAAATTTCTAAAAATACTATTAACAGAATAGGAATTATTATTGCAACAAGATAGAACCATAAGGGTGCTTTTTTCTTCATCTTAGAAATTATTTATTTAACAATTTTGAAAGCTGAGTTTTAAGAATATTTGCATTTTTATAATTCGACGAAATTTTAATACATTCCAAAACATATTTATAAGACAAATTATAATTTTTTTTATTGTAATAAACTCCAGCCAAATTGAATAAAACTTGAGGATCCAATGAATTAAATTTGTAACTCTTTAAGAGATATTGTAATGCATCATCATTATTGTTGTTTGATATATTCATTATTCCTAGCCATTTTGTATTAAAAGCATCGGGTTCAATTAGGTAACTGGCATTTAACAACTTTCCGGTATATTGATATTTTTCATTTATTATTAAATCACTAATTAAATCATTCAGTCTTTTATGTTCAGTTGGAAATTCGTCAATCAGTGCCAATAATTCTTTAACATAAAGTTCAAATTGATTTTGTCTAAAATAGTTACTTGATAATTTGAGACGAGCATCTAATCTTGATAAATTACCATCTAAAACAGCTTTAGCAATTTGAGTTTCATAAGAATTAATTTTAATAAGCCTACTATTTTCAATTTTATTTTTTGTGTCTATAAATGGCCAGTCATTTTTTAATGTTTTTACGCGAATATCTGCAATGGTGGAATCGTATTTTGTAAAGTTGTAATTCACTTTTACAAGACTATCCAAATCAGATTTTATTGAGTAATTTGAAAAATAATCTTTCACTATTCTCTCAAAGAAAATTTTCCCAATAATTTGATAACCTTCTAAATTTGGATGAAGATGATCAACCATAAGTTCATTGCCAATTATTCCATCTCTACTTTTTGAATTTAGAACAGAATCTACATTAACGATTGAAAAATTAAATTTGTCTGCTAAAGAATTTATTATTTCATTAAATACTTCAGGAGCTCTAAATTTTAAACCATCTAAATCTTTAGCAAATCTGAATAATGAATCAGCTTTAGTAAAATTTTTCTCTTCTAGTTTTGATAAAGCTTTATTAAAAATTTGTTGCGCATTACTATCCGAATTTACATTTGAAGAAATGAAAGGTTTTAAATCTTTTAAGTTTGATGCAAGTGTCCCGACAATTACAGGAATATTATTAGACTTAAATAATGAAAAAATATCTTTTAAATTTTCTTCATATTGCTCTATACCTTTAAAAAATAAATCAGAGTTAAGCTCAATCAATTTTTCACCGGCAAGTTTAGACATTAAGGTTCCATCATTTGACTTAATTTCTGATGCATTTTTAGATTTAACATAATTTACCAAATTTTCAATAAGTTGAAATAATCTTAATCCCTTAAGTTCTAAAACTATTTTGATTAAGAATCTACTATTCCCAATTGACTGATTTGAACCAACACCCAAAGCTCCATAATATTCGTTATGACCCAAATACAATAAAATGAGATTAGGTTTCTTTTTAATTATACTTGGGATTAGATCAAGAATTGTGTAAGAATTAATAGCAGCCATACTGATGTTAGCTACTTCAACTTTTTGTTCGGGGAAAGCAATTTCAAATGCTTTTCTGATATATTTTGAAAATGAACCGGAA
Source organism: Ignavibacteriota bacterium (assembly GCA_016708125.1). Lineage (NCBI taxonomy): Bacteria > Pseudomonadati > Ignavibacteriota > Ignavibacteriota bacterium. The sequence continues at coordinate 2,224,283 of JADJGF010000001.1, forward strand.
TTTTGATATGGATAACCGGCTGCCGAACTAGCTCCAATTGTGATAATTCTAAAAGAACTATCCGGTTTTTCTTTAAGCAGAAATGACTCGGTTGGAAAAGGAATATTTTTAATCCCAGTGAAATATTTTAAAGAAATCTCCGGGTTTAAAATTTCATATTTATTATCTAAACTTATCCATTCCTCAAAATCATTACCATAGTTAAATGCTCTTAAAGAAAATTCAACAATAAGTATTAGTAAAAAGGGTAGAAAAATAATTACGAAATAATACCAAAATGGTGTCTTTTTTATTGGTAGTGTGCTTAAAAAATTTTCTACTTCTTCTATGTTTAAATTTAGATATTCTGCAATTTTCTTAGCTGATTTTTGACCTCTTATTTTTATAATAATATTTTTTTGTTGATTGGTTAACATCAATAAATATAGTCTCATTCCATAATAATATTAAAATGAAAGATATATTATTTATCACTGAATTTCAGTAAATTTATGTACTTATTTGAACTCTAATTTGGAGGCAACAAAATGAATTTTTCAAAAAAAATAATTTTATTTTTAATTGTTTTTTCTACTCAATTATTTACTCAAACAGTTCCTATTACACTTCATTATAAACCAATTATTGATCAATTTACTACATTAAGATTAGTTGGTAATTTTAACGGATGGAACAATAGCGATCCAACTATGGTAATGACTGATCTTGATGGAGATGGAGTTTATGAAATAACAAAAGAGTTTGCTACTGGAGTTGAACATATGTATAAATTCGTTTTTGATGCAAACTGGTCTTTTGCATGGAACGATCCTGATAATCCTAAAATTAAATTAACAGATAATAATAATTCAATATTAAATGCTACAGATCCAATGATAACGTATTTATTGCCGCGAGATAAAAATTCCGCTGGAAATATGTATGTTGATACAACTATAACTGGTGAACCTATTAGAGCAATTTTTGCATATACCGCCGCCAACCCGATTGATTTAAATTCTTTAAATGTTACAATTGATAATGTTACAATAGAAAATCCTTCTCAATATTATAATGAAGCAGAGAAAGAATTTAACTATCAACCAATAATTGCTTTATCAGAAGGTGAACATACAGTTGTTGTTTCGATAAGCTCTAATGCTGGAACAACCTCTAAATCTTCTACTTTTATGAGAACTCCAGGTCTCACTATATATAAAGCGCCGCTAGATTTTTATTTTGATGAAAATAATACTGGTACTTCTGTAATTCAAAATATAAACTCAGTTGCACTCGTTGGTGATTTTAATAATTGGAATGAACTTTTTGATCCTTTGCAAGATAATGACAACGATGGTCTATGGGAGGTTACTTCACATTTAGAGAAAGGTAATTATGAATATAAATTCAAATTAAATAACTCTCTTTGGATAAATGATCCTGACGAACCCAATTTTAGTACAGTAAGTGATAATAATATTTTTACGATAGTTATAGATTCAATTCCTTCAATTAAACTTATATCGCCTAATGAAAGTTCAGTTTTTAATCAAGAAGGTATAGAAATAAATTTTAAAGCTTTATTAAGGGCTGGCGTAAAATCAAGTGGGATTGATGTTAATTCTATTTTAGTTGATTTAGATGGTACTTCGGTAACACATACTTTTGCTTCTGATTCAAATATCGTTAGTGCAAATATTGTCTTAAATGGAGAAGGGAACCATTTAGTTACCATTAGTTTTTCAAATAATGAAGGATTATTAACAACCGCAAGTTATTCGTATGGTGTTTATTTGGGCACTACTGGATATTACTATGCGGACGCAATAAATGATGAACCTTATTCTTACCCTTCTGGTGTGTCAGAGGGGAGTGCAGATATTATTTCTCTTTTAATTGATGAGGTTTCAACACACGATTCACTAACTTTTTCAATTTCTTTAAAAGATATTACAGACCGCAGTAGAGTTGGAATAATAATTACTAATCCTGTATCAACAAGTATTGATGATCCTTTATCTCTTGATATATTAACAGAGAATTGGGAAAATAATGGAATTTTTATTCCAATTGGCGCACCGAATAATGCTTATGAAAATCAAGAAAACGAAAATAGAGTTTGGCTAAACTTGAATTCACTCGGCAGTCAATTAGAAATAAATTCAGATGCAATAAATTCTGATAAGTTTAATTTTGCAATTAGTTTGGCATATCTTGATAGTTTATTAGGTAGTTGGACAAGAGAACGTAATTTTTATTTGTTCTCTTATTTAGCCAACGAAGATAAAAGCGGTAACGGTTTTGAAGTTACTTCTGCCGAAGGCGGATCAGATGATTTAGAAGATCCCGATATTTACGATGCAGCGTTTTTCAGAAGTGGATTTTGGCAAGGTAGAGTTTTTGCAAATTATATTCCCACTGGCGGTAAAATGGGTCCAAGATTAGTTTCTCTTGCAGGTGATAAAAGAGGAAGAAAATCTTTTTCGGCGGGTGATATTTCTGATAGTTTAGAAACATACGGTCCGGCAATTACTTTTTTAACTCCTTCTGTTAGTTATTGGAAGTCTGATTTAACAGTGAAAGGTACTTTAAGTGATCCCGAAATAACAAACATAACATTTTCATTTAATGGAAATGAAACAACTGAAAATGTTATTGATTCTCAATTTAGCGTTCCTGTAAAACTTGAGGAAGGTGACAATATAATTTTTGTTAAGGCAACTGATAGTAAAGGTTTTGAATCAACTTCAAAAAATCTAGTTTTAACTTTTGTGAAAAATCATGATCCGGAAGTAAAAATTATTGGATTGGTAGAGGGTAGATCTGTTACATTAACAGCTGAAGCAACTTCTCCAGATAGTTTATTATTCACATATTATTGGACGGATGATGACGATATTAACCCTGCAAATTTAATAGGAGCATCCGCAAATCAAACAATAAATTTTAATCTCCCTCAAAATGAAGGTGAATATTATATTAATGTTAGAGCAAGAGATTCTCAAGGACGACTTGCATATGCCCGACAAATGATTGTAGCAAAAAATGATTCGGTTTATATAGCAGACATAAATGATCATTCAGCCTGGATTGATGACGCTATATTTTATGAAATTTATCCCAGAACTTTTAGCTCTTCTTCAAATTTTCAAGGAATACAAAACAAAATTCCGGAAATGTTAGATCTTGGAATAAATGCGGTTTGGTTAATGCCAATCTATAAAGGACCAACAACTCATGGATATGAAATTACTGATTATTATGATTTTGAAGAAGACTATGGAGATTCAGAAGATTTTAAAAATCTTGTTACTGCACTTCATAATTCAGGTATAAAAGTAATTCTCGATTTTGTAGTAAATCATACTTCCATTCAACATCCATTTATGCAAAACACTTTACAATATAGTTCAAATTCACCATGGGCTGATTTTTATATTTGGGATGGAGAGCCTGGTAATTCTAATTACGAATACTTTTTTGATTGGGCAAGTTTACCAAACTTGAATCATAATAATGAAGATGTTCGAAAATATTTCATTGATGTTGCAAAATACTGGGTACAGCAATTTGATATTGATGGCTACAGATGTGATGTAGCTTGGGGAGTTGAGCAAAGAAATTCGGACTTTTGGCAAGAATGGAGAACAGCTTTAAAAAATATTAAACCCGAACTTTTTTTAGAAGCAGAAGCTTCATCTTCTGAATCGGTTTATTATCAAAATAGATTTGATTCTGCAAACGATTGGGACCTGAGAACCAAAATTCTCAATGTTTCTAATGGTACGCTGGCTATTGATGTTTTTGATGCTGAATTAAGAAAGAACTATCCAAGTTATGCAAGACCATTTAGGTTTTTGGAAAATCATGATGAAGTGAGAGTTGCTTCTTCTTATGATACACAAAGGTCAAAAATGATGCATACTATAATTATGACTTCCAACGGAATTCCTCTAATTTATTCTGGCGGTGAAGTTGGTGAGCATACAAATAGAGATATGATTGATTGGAGTGATCCAGATAGTTTAAGACCATATTTCAAATCAATTATTAACCTCAGAAAAAAATATTTAACAAATCCTGTTCTAAATAGAATAACTACATCACTTCCTTCCGATGTTTATGCTTACATGTCAACTTCTGAAGAAAATAATGTTTTAACAATTGTTAATTTTAGGGATTCCGATAAAAGTGTATCTATATATATTGGCGATCTTCCTGAAGGAACAAAATATCTTACTAATCTTATTGATGGAAATGTAATTGATCTTCAGCCAGTTAGCGGACCAGTCTTTATTGATTTAAGTTCTTTTGAAGCAAAAGTTTTTTATTTAGGTGAAGAGCCGGTTAGTGTTGAGTCTAACCAAACGAATAATTTAATAATTGATGAATTTAAATTATATCAAAATTATCCAAATCCTTTTAACCCAACAACTAAAATAAGTTTTCAAATACCAGAACAAAATCATGTTGTTTTAAAAATTTATGATGTTTTAGGCAAAGAAGTACAAACACTATTAAATAAAGAAATGAAGAAAGGTAAATTTGATATCGATTTTAATGCATCAAACTTAACAAGCGGTGTTTATTTTTATAGAATTCAATTTGGAAACAAAATCGAAACAAAGAAATTATTATTGATGAAATAGTTTATTAAATTAATTAAAGGACAGATTTTATAAATCTATTCATTTTTCAAAAATGATTTCAGCATATTATTTAATTAAAATTGTAATTTCTATTTTACAAAAGGTTATAATTTAGAATAATGAACTAAAAAGTATTTAGAAATAAGGAAAATTTATGAGTAAAGTAAGAATTATAGTTGAACTTTGGGAATTTCTTAAAATAAGAAAAAAATGGTGGTTATTACCTATTGTGTTCTTTCTAGTACTTTTGGGTGTACTTATTGTGCTGACTCAGGGTTCAGCATTAGCACCATTTATTTATGCAATTTTTTAATTTTTTTCTTTTATTATTAGTAACAAGTAAAATTACAATTGAAAATTTTGATTAGTGTTTAAAAACTAATGTCAACTAATTATTCAATTGAAAATATCTTATACCAAACTGCGGATTTGGCCCAACTTGGAACTCTTTCTACTTTTTTTGAAATGTTTTCTGAATTGCATGAAAAAGTGGAAAGGAGAAATAGAAAAATAAATACGAGTGAAATTTTTTTCATAAGAACTCCTTTTTAGCGAATAATAATCCAATAAAATTACTAAAAATTGGTTATAAATTATTTTCTATTTTTCTTGGTCTTGATAAAAAAAATATTTAGTTTTTAACTCTTTACTTAAGAAAATTCATTAATTTTCGAATATAAGATTTTGGAGAGTTGGCAGAGTGGTTGAATGCGGCGGTCTTGAAAACCGTTAAGGATGTAAGTCCTTCTGGGGTTCGAATCCCTAACTCTCCGCATAGAAATTAAGAAGCCCGAATACAGTAAAAATAAGCTATTTTCGGGCTTTTCATTGTATAAACTACCGTTATAACCGCCCAAAATGACCCTCTGTGATATGTGTTGGGCACTTTTGGGGCATTAAATTCAAATCAAAATTTTCAATTTGTCCATATGCGATCCATTTAAGTCACCCAATTTATTTCATAAAATTTTAATTAATTCTTCAAAAAATTTATCGTTCCTATGATTAAATCAAAACCCTATTTCTTTCAAAAATATAAAAAGATAACTTAGTTTTGTACCTCGATAATTATACAATCTTGTTCTTGCAAATCACCAAAAGTAATTTATCTGGAAAGGAAAACTATTTATCTTTCTGACAAGAGTTCTTGAACTAATTTGGTTTTGTTTAAAAGCATACGAAGCTTCTTTACTTGTGATTCTTGATCTTTTTAATTGGATAATTTACTATTTATGATGACCATACTGAAGTAAATTTTGTTATTTTTATAATCTATTTGAATTCTTGTGTTATTTTTTATTAAAACATAATCAAATTGAATATAACTCTAAAGGAAAATTTAAATGCTATTATCTATATTATTGAAACAGTAAATAATATAGTAAATATTATTTGTACTTTAAAAGTGTATTAATCCAGCAAAGTTTTTACTACAAATTCGATTTGACATTTTATCCGTAAAACTCAAAATTCTCATTTAATAATTACAAAGTTTTATAAATCATGAATTTTCAATCTCTTTTTTTTAGCAAAAAAATATTAAAACTTATAATAATTGTAAAAAATATAAAAACAGTATTATAAATCTATCGTTTTATCGTAACTTATTATAAATAAAATAAAAAGTTCTTGACAATTGTACCTTAAATGGCTACTTTATTATTGAAAAAATAAAATTATAGGACTTGGATATTTTTTTATAATCTTATAATAAATTCTGAAAGGTACAATTAGCAAAATCAAGATACTAAAATCTTTTTAAAAAAAAGGGAGGCGGAATGAATAATGATTACTATTGTGTTAATAACACAACTTAAGTTTTTTACATTGATTTTAATGATAAAAAATCACGGTGTGAAAATCTTAAAACAATATTTGTAAATATTCCTCAATCAAAAATCTCAGTATTAAGTGGAGATAGAATATGAAGAAACAAAAATTTTTAATCCCTCTTTTACTCTTAATTTCATTTACCTTACTTTCAATTTCAGAAAGTAAAGCCCAAACAAAAGTTTTAGATAATTTTGAAAATTATGCAACCAATGGTGAGCTTGGTCAGCATTGGAGGGTTTTTGGATATGCATCAAAAGATTTTGAAGTAATTATCGATACTGCAGCAAAAGCCGCACCTGGTGGTGATAACTATCTAAAATATGTTTACAGTTCAACTGAAAGCACTTGGGGCGGTGTTCTTGAACGATTAACAACAGATGCCGCATTTTTTCCACTCGATTTAAGCACAACAAAAGCTGGTATTCAATTTTACTTAAAAGGCGATGGTACTAATAATAAAATTAGATTTAGATATTACAACCAAGTTGATACTTTCTATGCTATTTGGAGATCTAATCCTATATCATTAAAAGATTCATCGTGGCATGTAGTTTACGTGCCATTTAAATTAGATGTTACAGATAAATATGGCATGCACTTGTGGGATGGAAATGGACTTTTTTCCGAAAATGAAGATGATTTGCTAGCTAGCCAAAGTGCTATCACTCGTTTCCAAATAAATATTGATTATCCAGACACAAATGATACAAATACTCATAGAATTTACTTTGATGATTTCCGCGCTGTTGATTTTATGCCGCCTGTTGGTGTAAATGCAATTAAAATAAGTGATTATGAAGAATTCACTGCTTCGGCAGATTTTCAAGAAAAATGGCAAGGTTTTGGCTATGGCACTTTGGATTATGAATTAGGTCGTGACAATTTAGCGCCAGAAGGCTATAAATATGCGCAATGGATTTTTCAATTGGAAGAAAGAACAACTTGGGGAGTAGCTTTCAGAAATCGTCAAGTTCTTTTCAAGCTTCCAAATTTGTCCAATGTTAGCCCGGAAGGTGGAATTCAATTTTTATTGAAAGGTGATGGAACAAAAGATTTATTCCTATTTAGATTTATGGATACAGAAATAAATTATTGGGGCTCAAATTGGATTTCTGTTGAAGATACTAATTGGAGAATGGTAACTATTCCGTTGAAGGCTAGTGCAACAAATGGGTTTCGTTGGTTAGGAAACAGTCCAGATTACACCTGTTGGGATTGTGAGATTGGAACCGACGAACAATTAAAAACAAGCATGGGTAAACTAATAGAAATGCGTGTGGATAAAAGATTTTTTACAACTCCTATTCCTCCGTATATTCCAGATTCTTATCCAGCATATATTGATACAGTAACTCGCTCAATTTGTGTAGATGGAATTTATGCAGTTGATAAATTTCCTGCTTTACAACCAAAAAATGCAGATGATTTTGAAACTTATTCTGACGCAGAAAATTTAAAAACTGTGTGGAATCTTTTTGGCACTGGTGGTGTTGATTTAACTCTTTCTCAAGATACAAAAAGTGGTTCACAATCAATGGCTATTAAATATAATGGATCATTAGGTTATGCTGCAGTTAGAAAAAGAAATATTATTCCTGGATTAGATTTTTCATCGCTTAAAGCGGGAATGCAATACTGGTTAAAAGGTGACGGGTCTAACAACAAGATAACCTTACGATTAATGAGTGGAAATGAAATGTGGGAAAGCGCACCATTCGAATTGAAAAATACCGATTGGAGTCATGTTGGGGTTAAATTTAAAGCAGATACACTTGAAGGATTCAGATATTTAGGAAATAATCCTGATGAACCAATCTGGTCGTCTGACATTGGTACCGACGAACAACTTTATGGAGATATTGCAAATATTGATCAATTAAGATTCTATATAAGAGAACCAGAGATAACAAATATTGAACATACTGTAATTATTGATAAACTCGAAGGTGTAGATGAATTTTCACAAAATATTGTAATTACTGATGTTAAGAATGATAGGAAAAATAATTTACCTAACCATTATGAATTGATGCAAAATTATCCGAATCCGTTTAATCCAAGTACAAAAATAAAATTTAGTTTGAAAAACTCTGAATTTGTTTCGCTAAAAGTATATAATATGCTTGGACAAGAGGTATCTACAATACTAAATGAATCCAAAAAGGCAGGGCAATATATAGTTGATTTTATTGGGGCTAATTTAGCTAGCGGAATGTATGTATATCAATTACGAGCAGGTTCATTTGTAAGTGCAAGAAAAATGATGCTAATCAAATAATAGAAAAAGGTTGAAGAGAAATGAATATTAAATTATTCATTTCTCGTGTTCATTTAAATTTTGTGACTAGAGAACTGTAGTATTGTTTAACAACTTAATGTCGTTAATTTTTATAATAAATATAAAAAGTTCAGTAAAAAGCGATTTTATTGAGATAAAAACTTCATTAGTTGAAATAAGTTGTTGTAAAAATAAAATATCGTCAATCTTAATAAATAATGAATTCAGCAAAGTAGCATTGAACAATATGAAAATCATAATTCAATATTGCTCATTTAAGTCTATAGGAGGATTTTAATGAAAAAGTTTAAACTGCTATTATTAAGTATTTTCTTTATTCCACTTTTATTGGTTGGACAAAATGTATTATCTAATCCAGGCTTTGAAGAAGGAGCAGATTCAAATGGTATACCAATAGGATGGATTGGTTACGCTCAAGCCGGCGCTAGTATAGAGTTTATGAGTGATGGCAACGCTCACGATGGTTCAAATTGGGTAAAATGCACAAGTACCTTGGGCGGTTACTATTTATTGTATCAAGCAACATTTCCGGCAAAAGAAGGGGATGTTTGGAAGTTAAGTTCGTACTTTAAAGATTTATCACCAGTTTATCCAGGAGCAAATTTTGCTGCATTGAAGATCTCTGCTAAAAGTATAACTGGTGCAACTTTTCAAGCATGGGAAATATACCCAGATAGTGTAACAACAGAATGGGTTAATTATTCAAATACCAAGACAATGCCGGAAGGCACTGCGTATGTACAAGCTGTAATTGTAATACATGCTGCAGACAGCGCACCAGAAGCCGTTTATGGTATTGATGATGTTTCTTTTGAATTGATACCCGATATTGGTGAAAACAATGTTCTGCTTAATCCTGGTTTTGAAGAAGGGGCAGATTCAAATGGTGTTCCTTTAGGTTGGATTGGATATGCACAAGCCGGTGCAAGTTTTGAATTAGTAAATAATAGTGCTACTGCTTATTCCGGCGATTATTGGGCTAAATTGACCAGCACTCTCGGTGGATATTATTTGTTGTATCAAGCAACAGCTCCAACTAAACAAGGTGATGTTTGGGAATTTAGTTCATTTATAAAAGATGTTTCTCCCGCCGATCCCGGGACTGTTTTTGCAGCATTAAAAATTTCAGCTAAAAGTGTTACTGGCTCAACTTTCAAAACATGGGAAATCTTTCAAAATGATGTAACAAATGAATGGCAGAAATTTTCAAATATTCAAGCTATGCCAGAAGGTACTGAATTTATACAGGTCGTCATAGTAGTGCATGCTGCAGATGGAGCACCTGAAGCTTCTTATGGATTTGATAATGTTAAATTAGAATTAATTTATGAGGAACCAACTGTATCTGCAAGACCTAATTATTTGGCTAATCCTGGTTTTGAAGAAGGAGCAGACTCAAATGGAATACCAATAGGATGGATTGGTTATGCGCAAAACGGTGCAAGTTTGGAAGTTATAAATGATGCAGCAACTGCCCATACTGGCGAATATTGGGTAAAATCAACAAGTACGCTCGGAGGTTATTATTTATTGTATCAAGCCACGTTCCCAACTAAACAGGGGGATATTTGGGAGCTTAGTTCATTTATCAAAGATATTTCTCCAGAATATCCTGGAGCTAGTTTTGCAGCATTGAAGATTTCAGCAAAAAGCGTTACGGGTGCAACATTCCAAGCTTGGGAAGAATACCAAGATACTGTTTCAACATACTGGAGAAAGTTTTCGAACACAAAGGAAATGCCGGAAGGAACTGCTTTTATTCAAGCCGTAATTGTAATACATGCAGCTGATGGTGTTCCTGAAGCTTCTTATGCTTTAGATGATGTAAGTTTAGAATTACTTAATCCTGTTGAAGATGAATCTAATTATTTAGCTAATCCAGGATTTGAAGAAGGTGCAGACAGTAACGGAGTACCTTTAGGATGGCTGGGTTATGCACAAGCTGGTGCTAGCATTGAATTTATGAATGATCCTCATAGTGCTAATAGCGGAGTTAATTGGGTGAAATGCACAAGCACTGAAGGCGGTTATTATTTATTATATCAAAATACATTTCCAACAAAAGAAGGTGATGTTTGGAAATTAAGTTCATACTTTAAAGATTTATCACCGGTTTATCCAGGTGCAAATTTTGCAGCATTAAAGATATCAGCAAAAAGTATTACTGGTGCAACTTTTCAAGCATGGGAAATATATCCGGATAGTGTTACTACAAAATGGGCAGAATATTCGAATACCAAAACAATGCCAGAGGGTACGGCTTATATTCAAGCTGTAATAGTAATTCATGCTGCTGATGGGGCACCTGAAGCTGATTACGGAATTGATGATGTAAAACTTAAATTAATTGCGCAAAAAGATCCTGCAAATTATTTAGCTAATCCTGGTTTTGAAGAAGGAGCAGATTCAAATGGTGTTCCTTTAGGTTGGATTGGATATGCGCAAGCTGGGGCAAGCTTAGAAGTAATGAATGATGCTGAAACAGCCAACACTGGTGATAATTGGGTAAAATGCACAAGCACTGAAGGCGGTTATTATTTATTATATCAAAACACATTTCCAACAAAAGAAGGTGATGTTTGGAAACTAAGTTCATATTTTAAAGATGTTTCACCATCGGATCCGGGAGCTGTTTATGCCGCCTTAAAAATTTCTGCAAAAAGTATAACAGGACAAACTTTTCTTTACTGGGAAGAATTTCAGGACAGTGTTACTTCAGATTGGTTAAAATGCAAAAATACTAAGGTAATGCCTGAAGGCACCGCATATATTCAGGCAGTAGTAGTAATTCATGCTGCAGATAGTATGCCTACAGCAAGTTATGGAGTAGATGATGTAAGATTGATTAACAAAGGAATAATTGATGATGTTAAAAATTATGACATAATACCTCAAAAATATGTTCTTGAACAAAATTATCCAAATCCGTTTAATCCATCTACTACAATTAGGTATAGCATAAAACAACAAGGAAAAGTATTATTAAAAATTTATAATATCATTGGGCAAGAAATAGCAACGTTAGTTAATGAAATTAAGAATGCAGGTAATTATGAATTCAATTTTGATGCAAGTAACTTAGCTAGCGGAATGTATATATACCAATTGCAATCTGGTTCATATGTCGATGTTAAAAAGATGGTTTTGTTAAAATAATTTATTTGAGATTCTGTCTATTTAGATAGAATCTCAATCTATTTTTATTAAATACTTTTTTATAATTCCTTTGATTTGTATTGACAAAATATGAATTATAATAGCTTAGAAGTTTAATTATTTCTTAATAAAATTTTGAGTGTTTGGTATGATCAATCACTTATTGAGCAAAAGCTTTTTCCATATTCAATTTATCTATTTAATATTTTTATTTGGATCTGAAGGGATACATGCATCTAATACTGGTAAAATAAATGGATTAGTTATAGAAGCTGCAACTAAAGAACCTTTAATTGGAGTTAATATTTACATAGAAAGTTTAAATAGAGGAACCGCTTCCGATATCGATGGAAAATTTATTATCCTTGCAATTCCTCCTGGCAGTTATGATGTAAAAATATCATACATAGGTTATCAAACTGTTATAGTAAGTGATGTTAAAATCATAATTGATAGAACAACTAACATCGATGTTGAAATGAATAAAATTTCCATCGAATTAGAAGAAGAAATTGTAGTAAGTGCAAGAAAACCTCCTATTGCGATGGATGTTTCTTCAAGTAAGCGAGATATTGAGATTGCAGAAGTGGAAACGGTTCCAATGATTGATTTTAATAGTTTACTCAATCTTCAGCCAGGAACTATTTACAAACCAAGAACTAATGATTCTCAGGAACAAATAACAAATGAATTATCAATAAGGGGTGGCACAGGGGTTGGAGTTTTTGTTGATGGCTTAAATATAACAGAAGCATTATCAAGTGGATCGTTAACCAACTTTAATCTAAGTTCTCTAAAAGCAGCTGAAATTCTGACTGGTGGTTTTAATGCAGAATATGGAAACATTAGATCAGGTGTTATAAATGTTGTAACAAAAGACGGCACCGAAAAATATCAATTTAGTGCAGATTTAAAATACAGCCCTGCTGCAAGAAAACATTTTGGTGAGTCAATTTTTGATCAAAAATCTGCTCCGGAATGGCTTTTATATGGATACGATGATGCACTTTACGGCAATGATGGAACTCATGATCCAAATAATCCAGATAGTTATTGGGAATATTTTTCAATATATGATACTGTTTATGGATTTACTCCGGAACAAGCTCAAGAAGTGTGGAAATATCAACATAGAGAAAGAGATTATGGACATAAACCGGACTATATTATTGATGCAAGTTTAGGTGGGCCAATTCCATTTTTAAACTATGTAACTGATGCAAATTTATTAAAATTCTTTACAAGCTTACGATATGAATACAATATGTTTGCAATTCCATTATCAAGAGATCATTTTGAAGACTTAAACTGGTTTTGGAAATTTACACTTAATCCAGGTTCGGCAATGAAAATTAATTTTCAAGGAACATATCAGCAGAACTTATCTAGCACGACATATAATACTCCACAAGTTTCAGTAACAACAACTGAACAGTCTATTTACAGTATGCAGTATCCACTTACAAAATATTATCAGGCTATGAGATCTGTTGCAGACAGGTATAGAAATCAATTTGCTATAAATCTTACTCATGCCTTTTCTGAAAACTCATTTTATGATTTTAAAGTTTCATATTTATTACGCAGATCTTTCGTAAATCATGCTGATTTAAGAAGTAATGATATTGTATTTACCGTTGGAAATGTTGGATTTAACGAACAACCTTATGGCTGGACACCGTATGATGTTGCAGATTTTGGGGGAAGAGAAAGTGAGTTTGGAATTACAACTTCGGGTTATTCATTCATACTCGGTGGCCATGGCAAAGAAAGGGATTATTCCAAAGAAACTCTAATAAATACAAGATTTGATTTAGTTAGTCAAGTAAATAAATTTCATCAAATAAAAACTGGTTTTGAATTTAATTATGATGATATGGATATGGATCACGGTCTTGTTCAGATATCTCCGCCACTAATTAAACATGATAAATTTAGACAAATACCAATTAAACTTGCCGGTTATGCTCAGGATAAAATAGAGTTTAGCGGAATGGTTGCAAATCTTGGTGTAAGATTTGATTATACCGATAGAAGAGGCACTTATTATACTGATATGTTTACAGATTATTTTACGCTCGATAGTTTAAGTTTAGCTCCAAAAAAGAAAATTGATCCATTTTTTTACGTAAGCCCCAGAATCGGTATTTCACATCCAATTAGTGAAAGAAGCAAATTGTTTTTTAATTATGGGCACTTTTATGATGAGCCGGGCGTTCTCTATCTATATAATAAAAGAGAAAGGTATGGCGGATTTTATGATAGAATTGAAAACACTAATTTAAAACCACAAAGAACAATTGGTTATGAACTAGGCTTTGAACAACAAATAGGTGATGAATATTTATTACATATTTCAGGTTATTATAGAGATATCACTAACCAAATTAAATGGGTGACATATTATTCGGAAGCTGGAAATACAATATCATCATATACAAATGGAAATTATGCAGATTCAAGAGGATTAGAAGCCATTTTTGAAAAAAAACTAGGTCAATTTTTTATAGGTAACTTGAGTTTCGATTACTTAATTACTTCATCTGGCGATTTTGGTGAAGCTGTTTTTTATGAAGATGTATTAAAAAGTCCAGTTGAAAGTAGTAGTAGTCAATATACGCCAGGAGCTCAATACTCAATACTTGCAAATTTAACTTTTAAGACTCCTATAGATTTTGGAAAAGATATTCTTGACTTTGATCTATTTGGAGATTGGGTACTAAACTTTACACATGAATATAGAAGTGGAAAAACATTTACATATAATCCAAAAAATCTACCTGGTGTTAATAATAATCTGAGATGGAGACCTCATCAAAATACAAATTTAAGATTATCAAAAGGTTTGAATATAGAAGGTATTAATTGCCAAGTTTATCTTGAAGTTTACAATTTATTTAATGTAAAAGAATTAAACAGTAATCTGAGATCATTATTATTGCCTTATTTGAAACTTTACAACGAATATTTAGAATCGTTAATTCTTCCCGAAGAAGGTGGAAATGATCAACCAGGGGATTATAAAGCAGATCATATAAAGCTACCAAATCCTGGTGATATCCCAACTCAATTGCTCTTCAATAGTCCTAGAGATATTTATTTTGGGATAAAGATTAATTTTTAATGGAGCTTGTATGAAATTGAATTTAATTATAAAAGTAACTTTAATTTTTCTTGCATTTCAATTATCACTTGTTGCCCAAAAGAAATTTGAGCATCACATAAATCGTTTGGCATTAGAGGTTAGTGAAAATGGGGCATCACTCTATAGAGATAATACAATTCTATATCCAACTTGGCCATATGATACAAGATATTATAATTTCTCATCAAGGAAAATGTATATTGAATCTTGGGGTGTATGGATGGGTGCAAAGAACTTTATGGGTGTTGGTGACACAATTGCAAAAGATGCATTTGTTGCTTGCGGAAATATGTATTTGGATATTAATAATATTGTTCCACTAAGTTTGCAAAAAAGAATTCGTTATCCATATCCTACCGTAAGAATTGATGACGGTTCAGGAAGACTTAAAGTAGAAAGTTTTGATGATGTTAATTTAGTAACTTCATTAATATGTGATGAACAAATTGAAAGTGTCTGGACAACTTCATTGGGAATTACAGTTCAATTAAAAACTTATGCATACGCAGTCGAAGGTCATAAAAATTATATTATCTATGATTATAAATTTCTAAATACGGGAAATGTAGATTCGGACGATCTTACTAAGGAATTAAATAAACAGCTTAATGATGTTTATTTTGGGATTTCATTTTCTACAGATATAAAACCCAGATTTGGCGGAACAGAGATGGATGATAACTATGAATATTTTGGTTCAACTTATGATGATTGGGTAAAGGGCGATAAAACTGCAGATTCTACAAGGGTTTTAATTGCGTGGGATGGAGATCATGTTGATACTGAAAATTATGATCCGGATCCAATTACACAAGAACCAAGAGTACCGGGTTATTATGGTTTGGGCATTCTTCATGTTGATAAACAAGCTATTGATGATTTGGAATCCGGTTCTTCAGATGATCCTTCTCAACCCAAAAATGTAACCGATGCATCCGGTCTTGAATCAAGCCCAAGCACACAAATTCAAAAATTATCTCAAGGAGGAAATGAAAATTTTGCCAGTTATGGTGCGGGTAATTTTTTAATGAGTTTTGGACCATATAATATTCCGGTAAACGAAGATGTGCGAATAGTATTAGTTCAAGTTATTGATGGCATTTCAAGAGAAAAAGCTGAAGATCTTGGAATGAAATTATTGAATGGAAATATTACTAAAGAAGAATATAATTCCGAAGTATCAACAGGCAGAGATTCCTTATTTAAATCACTTAACGGAGCAAAAATTGCTTTCAAAAGAAAATATAATATTCCCGATCCCTTGCCATCTCCCGATTCGATTTATGTTGCCACAGGAATAGGAAATATTAAAATTAATTGGTCAAAAAGTGCTGAAAGTGCAATAGATCCTGATTCTAAAAAAGCAGATTTTGCTGGATATAGACTTTACAGAGCTGCAATATCTCCTGAAAATAAATGGGAAAAAATTCTTGAAGTTGGAGGAAATACCGGACTTCCGATTGTACACTCATATATTGATTCAAATGTAATAATGGGATTTGATTATTATTATGCTGTTACAGCATTTGATGATGGTTTGAATAATTATCTAAAACCTGGACAACCATTAGAAAGTTCAAAGCTTACATCTACGGCTTATGTTGGAACCTCGGCCGCAATGGAACCTCAAGCAAGTCACAATTCATTTAAGAAAAATCTTCGGGTTGTTCCAAATCCATTTAATATACGCTCAGTCAATTATGGCGATCCCAACAATCCAAGTGATTTAGAAAATAATAAATTATTATTTGTCGGACTTCCGGGTATTT
Organism: Ignavibacteriota bacterium; assembly: GCA_016708125.1. Classification (NCBI taxonomy): domain Bacteria; kingdom Pseudomonadati; phylum Ignavibacteriota; species Ignavibacteriota bacterium. The sequence continues at coordinate 2,241,113 of JADJGF010000001.1, forward strand.
GTAAAATTCGAATTTTTACGGTAGCCGGTGATTTAGTAAAAACAATTTATCATACAAGTGGATTAGGTTCTGAAGAATGGGATCAAGTTACTGATTCAAATCAATATATTGTAAGCGGAATTTATATTGCACATGTAGAATCCGAATTGGGAGATGAAATAATAAAATTTGTGGTGATAAGATGAAAAAACTAAAGATCTTTCAAATCACTTTTATTTTAATTCTTACATCATCCAAATTTTTTGGTCAAGATAATTTTAATAAAGTTGCACAAAGCGGAATGCAGTTTTTAAAAGTAGGTGTAGGCGCTGAAATGGTAGGAAGAGGCGAGGCAGGTATTTCAAATATTAAAGGTGTTTCTGCAATGTTCTGGAATCCTGCTGGTTTAGCTGAACTTGAAGGCAACGAATTTATTTTTAGTCACAATGCTTGGATTGCAGATATTTCAATGAATGCTGTTGGAATTGGAATGAATTTATATGATTGGGGAACATTTGGGATTAATTTGGTTTGGATGGATTATGGTGAACTATACAAAACTTCGGTTGCTTCATCAATTGAAGAATCTGCACAATATGGTTACGTTGACGAAGGCACATTTTCACCTTCAGATTTAGCTGTTGGACTAAGTTATTCTAAAAAAGTTACCTCACAATTTTCATTTGGCGGACAAATAAAATATATTTATGAAAATTATGGCAGTAATAGAACCATAAATACTACTGGAGAAATTAAGAATACAAATAATACAATGTCTGCTTTTTGTTTTGATTTTGGTACACTTTACTATCCGGGATATGAAAGTTTGGCTTTATCAATGACAATACAAAATTTCTCAACAGACTTAAAATATCAACATGAAACATTTAGCACACCGCTTACTTTCAAAATAGGACTTTCAATGAATATGCTTGATTTTTTTGATGATAAATCGAGTAACGAATTATTATTTGCTATTGATGCTTTGCATCCAAGAGATTATTCGGAAAGATTAAATATTGGATTAGAATATAGCTATTTAGGTATGTTTAAGTTAAGAAGTGGTTACAGATTTAATTACGATGAAGGGAATTTTACTGCAGGTGCAGGGATTAGATATTCACTTTCAAACTCACTTGGTTTAAAAATGGATGTAAGTTATATTATTATGTCATCTGGAAGATTTTCTTGGCCGTTACAATTAACTGCCGGATTAATTATGTTCTAGAAATTTTAAAATTATGAAAGTGTATGGATTAATTAATGAGAGTAATTAAATGCAAAATACAAATCAAAGTACTATAAAAGGTCAAACCCTTTTACGCCAAAGAAATGTTACCGTTGTAGTTGGAAAAATTAGTTCAGATGGTCCAATTACTCAAAGAGAAATTGTTAATTCAACGGGAATAAGTTTTGCGAAAGTAAATACAATTACTTCAATATTGAATAAAATTGGATTAACTATTGAAAATGGCAAAGAAGAATCAAATGGTGGAAGAAGATCAACATTATTTGATATTAACCCAAACTATAGATATGCAGTTGGAATTCAATTATCACATACCAGAATTCAAACAATTATTGGAAACCTAAAGGGTAAAATTTTATTCGAAGAAAACTTTTCATATGATAAGAATGTTGGAAAAGAAGCCGTTACAAATTTAATGTTGGAATCGATTGAAAGAACAATAAATAAATCAAATATTCCAATGAATAAATTCTTGGGAATAGGAGTTGCAATTGCCGGTTTATTTAATCCGAATGATGGAACCGCATTACCTTTTCCGCACCTAGTAAAATGGGGAAACGTTTCGTTCAAAGATATTATTGCCGAAAAGTTTAATCTTCCTTGTTATGTAAATAACGTGGCAAATGCCGCTGCTCTAGCTGAATTAAATTATGGTTTAGGAAAAGGAATTAATAGCTTCTTGTATCTTAATGTTGGCTCCGGACTTGGTATGGGAATTATCTTTGATGGAAAATTATATGAAGGTATTTCAGGATCGGCGGGTGAGTTCGGTCATATATCGGTTGATGATCACGGTCCACTTTGTGAGTGCGGAAACTTAGGCTGTTTGGAAGCAATTGCAAGCACACAAGCAATAGTTAAACAAGCGCAAACTCTTTTGCAGCAAGGTGTAGCTTCAAATATACTAACTATTGTAAATGATGATATTACAAAACTCGATTTTGATATAATCTGTAAAGCCGCAAACGAAAGTGACAAGCTTGCATTTAATCTTATTGATAAAATGGGACAAAATCTTGGTGAGGGTATTGTAACAATAATAAATTTGTTTAATCCGGCAAGAGTAATTATTGGCGGGAAGATTAGTTGTGCACGAAATTTAGTTACAAATTCAATTATGAATATAGTACAGAAAAGAGCTTTGGAAATACCGCGAAGACATACTGATATTGTGTTTTCTCAAATGGGCGGGCATTCCGGCACTATTGGTGCAATAGTTCCGGTAATTGAAAAATTCTTTAAAGAACAAATAAATATATGGATTGATGAAAATTAATTTTTTTTCAAAAAACTGATACAAGTATGAAAAAGATAAAAATTGCAACAGTTGGGGTTGGTCGTTTTGGAATATATCATCTACATGCCTTTAAACAACTAGAAGATTTTTATGATATTGAATTGAAAGCAGCATCAGATTTGGACGAAGCTAAACGTAATTTAGTTAAAGATCAGTTTGGCATTCAGGTTTACGAAAACTTTATTGAAATGATTGATAAAGAAAATTTAGATGCAATTTCAATTGCTACGCAGGATCATCTTCATAGGGAAATAGCTCTGTATGCTTTATCAAAAGGGCTCCATGTATTTGTTGAAAAGCCGCTTGATATCTCAAGCTATGGTTCTTTTGAAATGATTTCGCTTGCAGCAAACAATCAGTTATTACTTCAAATTGATTTTCACAAAAGATATGATCCGTTTCATATTGAAATTAAACAGTTAATTGATCAAGGCAAGTTTGGTAAATTCCTTTATGGTTATTGTTATATGGAAGATAAAATTGTTGTTCCAAGAGATTGGTTTGCTGATTGGGTTAATAATACATCTCCTATATGGTTTTTAGGATCAAACTTTATTGATTTGATAAGTTGGATGATGAATAGTAAAGTTGTTAGTGTTTATGCAAAAGGTCAAAAAATAAAACTAAAAGAATTGGGATTTGATACATACGATTCGATACAAAGTATGGTAAGTTTTGATAATGATGCTGTTATAACTTTTGATAGTTCGTGGGTATTACCAGAACAATTTTCTTCAATTGTTAATCAAGGTTTTCGACTTGTGGGAACAGAAGGTATTGTTGAAGCTGATTCTCATAATAGAGGGACAACATCTTGTTTTACATCTGAATCCGGCATACGTAATCATAATTCCGGATTTATGCATTCAGGCAAAAATGTAAATGGAAAAACAATTTATGAAGGATATGGAATAAAAAGTATTCAGCATTTTGCAGAGAATTTATACTTTTTGAAAAATGGAGGATCACTTGACGATTTGAAAGGTACGTATCCTTCTGGAGCAGATGGTCATGAAGTTACAAAAGTTACCGAGGCAATTCATCTTAGCTTGGAGTATGGAGAAAGTATAAATTTGAAAATCTTGAAATAGGTCAATACATAATGCTTAAAAGATTTCTTTTCTATAAATCTGTTTATTTTTTTTCAATCCTATCAGTCATTAATCTTAATGCGCAAGAACCCCTAATTATTTTTCATTTCGATTTTAATTCAGTTTCTCTAAAAAAAGATTATATACAAAAGTGGCTTAAAAAAGCTTCTGATATGGGTTATAACGCTGTATTGTGGGAAGTTGAAGATGAAATAAAATGGGAAACTTGTCCGGAATGTGTTAGTCCGGATGCTTTTTCAAAAGATGAATTTAAAGAAATATTAGCTTACTCTAAAAGTTTAGGTTTAGAACCAATTCCACTATTACAAACTATCGGACATGGTGAATATGTTTTACAAAATGAAAAATATTTTCCGTTAAGAGAAGATTTAAATCGTTATGATTGTTATTGCACAAGCAATAAAGATGTAAAAAAATTCCTAATGAAATGGGTAGATGAATATTTAGAATTATTTGGCGAACTAAAATATTTTCATCTTGGCGGCGATGAAGCTTACGCATTTGCATCTTGCAAAATTTGCAAAAGCACTGCCAACGAAATAGGCGAAAATAAATTATATGCTGATTACTTGACCGAGATTGCAAAACCAATTCTTGATAAAGGAATTAGACCAGGCGTGTGGAGTGATATGTTATTAAGTAATCCGAACGAAATAAATGTATTACCAAAAGAATTCATTATTTGGGATTGGAATTATTGGGATGGTGATTCAGCACTGGAAAGAGTTATGGTTTGGGGAAAAGGCAGATTCGCAAAAGATGAAATTGATAAAACAATTATTGATAATTTCCCGGAAATATTTGATAACAATAAAAATTTACGATCTTTTTACACAAGCGATTTTCTAAAAAGAAATGGTTACGATGTTGTTCTTTGCAGTACTTCTCGTTCACATGGTGATGGTTTTTTTGCGGGTAGAAATAATCTGCATTCGGAAAATATAATTGGCGCTGCGCGAAAATCTTCTAAAGAAAATTTATTAGGAACGTGCGTAACTAATTGGGCTGTTCGTATTCCAAATTTTGAAACTCAAGAACAGTGGTTTTATTTAGCCCCATTAACTATTAAAAATCCTTCTTTTACTTATAATGAGTTAATTAAAACAACCTCAATTGCACTATTTGATTTTAATGGTACAGAATTATTTGATGATTTTAATAAAATTGGATTTTCATTTCCTCTTGCAAATACTAATACTACCGGCATAATGTGGACTGGACTTAAGGATTCTAAACCGGCACCTAATAATTATATAAATGAACTAATTGCTAGATGGAAAGCAAATGAGCAATTCAGCACAAATGCTGAAATAATAAAAAGTTCAGTTGATATAATTGCTAAGGGTATTTACGATTTTAATTTGCATATCCCAAAAGCTAATAGCGGATTCGAGATACTAAACAATTGGTCAAAAGCCGGATATTTTAATTATTGGCAATCAATTATTGCAAATGAAATTATTAATGTTGAAAGTGGAAAATCATCAAACAAAAAAGAGGAATTTGTTAAGCTACTTTATTCATTAAAAAAAGAATATATAAACTGGGCTTCAAGTTGGATGACAGATAAATCTGCCGATCAAAATGCATGTCTAATTTATGACTCAATCATATATTATTTTCTAAACCAATGATTTACTAATTCCTTAAAGAGAAAAAAATGCAATTAGAAAATGCTGATTATATAGTAATCTTAATTTATACGATTCTTGTTTCATTCATTGGATATTACGCAAAAAGAAAAGTAAAAAACATTGAAGATTATTTTGCCGGAGGAAGAAGTGTTCCATGGTGGATGGCTGCAATTTCACATCACATGAGCGGTTATAGTGCATTTGCTTTTGTGGGTCATGCTACAATAGCATACATGAGCGGTTTCTCTATCTGGACATTTTTTGCTGTACCTATTTTTATCGCAATGATTATTGGAGCTTATGTTTGGGCGCCAAAATGGGTGAAATTAAATGTCGTTACTCCAATTGAATATTTGGAGCAAAGGTTTGATTTGAAAACTCGTAAACTTTTTGCATGGAGCGGAATTAGTATAAAATTTATTGATGAAGGTGTTAAACTTTATTCACTTTCGATAATCGTACATGTTGTTTCCGGTTTTCCAATTGAAGCTACAATAATTGGCTGCGGTTTGGTAACAATGATTTACATTATGTTTGGCGGTCTTTGGGCAACAATGCTTACAGATTTAATGCAATTCGTTGTTCAGTTTGCAGCTTCATTTATACTTGTTTACTTAGTGTTAAATGCTGTTGGGGGTTGGTCAAATATGTGGAAAAGTTTACCCGAAGGACACTCCTCATTATTTAGTGATGCAATTTCACCTTGGTTCATGTTAGTTTATTTATTTGTTATAATATTAAGTTATAACGGCGGTACTTGGGGATTAGCTCAAAGGTTTTATTCAATAGGTAAACCTTCGGATGCAAAAAAGGCTGCAATATTATCCGCACTTTTATATTTAATTTATCCTTTAGCAATTTATATTCCAATTTGGTCTGCGCGGTTGGTAATAGGCGAAATTGAAAACCCGGAACATGCTTACGTTCTTGTTGCACAAAAGTTTTTTAGTCAAGTATCTCCCGGAATGATTGGATTGTTTATAAGTTCAATATTTGCCGCAACAATGTCAATGATAAGTGCCGATTTAAATTCATTATCAGCAGTATTTACAAAGGATATTTATCAAAGATCCATCAATGCAAATGCTTCTGAAAACAAACTTGTTAAAATCGGTATGATATCAACAATAGTATTTGGATTACTAACAATTGTTTCAGCTTTAATAACTATACATCTTGAAGGCGCCTTTAATACAATGGTTGAATGGTATGCGGCAATTCTGGGACCGATCTCAATTCCATTATTATTTGGAATGATATTTAGAAAGCCTACTTGGCGTGGTGCAATTTATTCTTGGGCTTCCGGGTTTATCGCGTTTGTACTTGTTAAGTTCATTATTCCAATGTTTACCGGAATACAAACCGAGTTTGCACATTATACCGGAGCAGAGCTATTAGTGTCTTTTACAGTATTTTATTTTGAAGGAAAAATAAATAAACAAACTCCAGAAGAAATACAAAGTGTTAACCGGTTATTTGAACGAATAAAATAGAATAATATGAAGTTACAAATTATTAATGGAAAAATACTTGTTCCTTCCGGAGTTGTTAACTCTAATCTTGAAATAGAAGATGGTGTTATAACTTCCGTATCGGATAAAATTAAGAAAGACAATTCCGCAAAAATTATTGATGCAAAAAATAAATTTATTTTGCCGGGTTTTATTGATCTTCATACAAACGGTATAGCCGGCTTTGATTTAACTAATGGATTATACAATTCTGAAAAACAGTCGTTTTCAATAATTAAAGAAGATTATTTAAACGGAATAGAAACATCATTAAAGGCTTATGCAAAACGTGGTACTACTCTTGTTGGCTTTACTACTCTCGAAGCATCAATAAAAAAAATGAAGAAAATCTTCCAATATATTGCCGAGTTTAAAGATTATTCCAATTCAAAACTCAATGATATTTTTTATGGCATTTATATGGAAGGTACCTTTATGAAAGATAAAAAATTTAAAGGTGCTCATGACTCAAGATTCTTTTTTGAGCCATCAATAAAATTATTTAATGAATTTCAAAAAGCAGCAAAAGGAAATATAAAAATTGTAAATGTTGTTCCGGAATGGGGAAAACCAGCTTTAAAATTAATTGAATATTTGAATAAACAAAATGTTAATTGTGCTGCAGGCCATACCGGTGCAACCGGTAATGAATATTCTGCCGCAATAAAAAAAGGACTAAATCTTGCCATTCATGTTTTAAACGGTCCATCATCAACATCCTACAAACCATTTGATAATGGAGGAGCGCTTGAAGCATTTTTAACTTCGGAAAAAATGTTTCTAGAAATTATTCCGGATGGTTATCACGTAAGTAAATCATATATACTTGATATAATAAAAAGAAAGGGAATTGATAAATGTATTGCAATTTCGGATAGTATGTTTTCAACAAATATGAAGGGCGTAAAACAATTTAAAATTAATAATGTGAAAGGTAGAATAAGTAACAACGGAGAATATATTCATATTGTTGGAAAAGAAAATATGAATTCCCTTTTTGGTAGTACTTTAACTATGGATAAAGCATTTGCAAATTTATTAACTTGGTTTACACAATCTATTGTTGGCGTATGGAATAAATCACACGAACCTCTTAGTTTTGAATCTGCACTTGTAAATGCATCAAAAATGTGTTCCGAAAATCCGGCTAAACTACTTGGTATTTATTCAAATGAAAAATCAAATCAAATAATTCCAACCGGAAGCATTGAAGTTGGGAAACGTGCAGATATAATTTTATCAGAAATTACTAAAAATAGAAAAGGTTATAAAATTAATATCTCAAAAGTTTTTCTAAAGGGTGTTGAAATCTAAAAATGAAATATAAATCTAATCTTAAAATTATTTTATTTGTTTTGATACTATCAAACATTATCGTTTTCCCGCAAAAGCAAAGAGCAATGTGGGTTTGGAATAGTTCAAATGAAGTGAATAATATTATAAATAATTTAGGAGAATACAGAAAACAATTATTTGATTTTTGCAAAAGTCCGCATGGAAATTCTGATAAGAAAATTACGCACTTATTTTTTAGCTGCAGCGGTGCAATTTATTCATACCAAGAAAATCTAAAAAATTTTATTGCAGAAGCCTCGGATAGCGGAATAACAGTTGAATATCTCGATGGTGATCCGACTTGGGCAACGTATAAACAATATAATGGTTTTGATAGAATTGCAAAAGTTTTAGAATTTAATGCAAATTCAAAAAATGAAAAAGAAAAACTAAAAGGTATTCAATTTGATGTTGAACCATATTTATTAACTCAAGCGAGAGGATATCAACCGCCACATTGGGATACAGATAAAATGACAGTATGGGAGACTTACGTAAATTATATGGATAGCTGCCAAACATTGGTTGATAACGGAGATAGTAATTTAATATTTGGTATTGCAATTCCACGTTGGTATGAAAATCAAGTTGGATTAAATGAACTCAAAAGGCTTCAAGAGAAAGTTGATTACGTTGCAATAATGGATTATAATGAAAATGCCGGAGTTATAATTAATGATGCAGCAAACGAAATTAATTATGCGGAAGAATTAAATAGAAAAGTATGGATTGGTGTTGAGACTCAAGAAATATCACCGGAAACAGTTTCTTTCTATGAAGAAGGTGTTTCATTTATGGAATCACAACTGGATAGTGCGTTGTCTGTATATGGAACAAATGAAGTCTTTTTAGGCTTTGCAATCCACGCATATAAATATTATAGATTGTTGATTGAAAACCCAACAGCAGTTGAAATAGATAATAACATTCAAACACCAAATGATATTTTACTTAATCAAAATTTTCCTAATCCGTTTAATCCAACAACTAAAATTAAATATTCGATTCCGATAAACGAAAAACGTGAAACGTCAAACGTGAAAATATTGGTATTTGATATTTTGGGAAAAGAAATTGCAACGTTGGTAAACCAAAAACAAAATCCGGGAAATTATGAAGTAACATTTGATGCGAGCGAATTTAACAGCGGGGTCTATTTTTACAAAATAATATCCGGAAATTTTATTGAAACTAAGAAAATGATTTTGATGAAATAATTTAAATGAAATTTGAATCTCAAAAATTATCCCAAACCAATAGACTCGCATCAATTGATGCATTTAGAGGAGCAACAATTGCCGGAATGATAATAGTAATTAATCCCGGTAGTTGGAAATATATTTATCCACCGCTAAGGCACGCAGATTGGCATGGATTAACATTAGCTGATCTAGTTTATCCTTTCTTTTTATTTATTGTTGGAGTTTCAATAGTTTTTTCGTTCTCAAAAATTTTAGAACAAAATACTTCAAAGAAAAGTATTTATCTTAAAATTATTAAAAGAACTGTATTACTTTTTTTATTAGGAATGTTTATTAATACATTCCCGGGTTTTGATATAATTAACATACGTATAATGGGTGTCTTACAACGAATTGCACTTTGCTATTTAATTGTATCAGTAATCTTTTTAAACACAAAATTACCAACACAAATATTCCTTTCAATTTTATTCTTATTTATCTACTGGGCAATTATGGAATGGGTTTTTATTCCGGAAGTTGGATACGGTTTTTTTGAAAAAGGGAAAAATGCCGCAGCTTATTTAGATAAATTTTTATTACATGGTCATATGGGATATTATGAAAAAATGGGCGAACCGGAAGGATTTGTAAGTACGTTACCTTCACTTTCCACAACAATGTTCGGATTGTTTGCCGGATATTATTTAAAGAAAAATAAATCACCAAATAAAACAATATTTGCATTTTTATTTTTTGGAATTTTGGGAGTACTTTTAGGATTATTTTGGTCAATTTGGTTGCCAATCAATAAACATCTTTGGACAAATTCCTACACATTATTAACAACTGGTTTAGCTTTAATTGTTTATTCATTGTTTTATTATTTAATAGATGTTCTAAATTATAAAAAAATAGTAAAACCCTTTATTGTTTTTGGTGTGAATGCAATCTTGGTTTATGTACTTTCTATAGTAGTTGCCAAATTAATTAATTTACCAAAATTTTTAACTGAAGACGGAAATTCTTATCACATGAAAGCACTTTTTTACAATAATATTTTGGCTCCAATATTTGGAAATTTTAGTGCTTCATTAATATTTGCTTTATTGTATACTTCAATATGGTGCGGGTTGATGTGGATATTGTACAACAAAAAAATATTTATAAAAGTGTAAAAAACTTTAAGGTTTTAAAAATGAAAGTTGATAATCTATTTGTCGAAATATATAAAACAAGAGCGGAATGTGGTTTTGCATCGGCAAATGAAATTGCAAAAAAAATAAAAGAATTATTGTATGAAAAAGATTCTATCACAATGATTTTTGCTGCTGCTCCATCACAAAATGAAATGTTAGAAAACTTAATAAAAATAAGCGAAATTGATTGGAATAGAATTACCGCTTTTCATATGGATGAATACGTTGGCATTGATCCCCAAGCTCCGCAAGCGTTTGGTCAATTTTTAAGAGATAGAATTTTTGATAAAGTTCCATTTAAACAAATACATATTATTGAAACAAAAGGAAAAGACATCAATAATGTTTGTGAGGAATATTCAAAATTGTTAAATGAAAAACCAATTGATATTGTATGTATGGGAATTGGGGAAAATGGACATATTGCATTTAATGATCCGCCTTTTGCTGATTTTAATGATTCAAAATTTGTAAAAGTTGTAGAATTAGATGAAGTATCAAGACAGCAGCAAGTTAACGATGGTTGCTTTAAGAAAATTGATGACGTACCAAAGCAAGCAATAACATTAACAATTCCAGCGCTTTTTTCTGGACAATATTTATTTGTAATTGTTCCGGGAAAAACAAAAGCTAAAGCAGTTAAGGAAACTTTACGCGGACCAATTACAGAAAATTGTCCCGCAACAATTTTACGAAATCATAAAAACACTAAACTTTATTTAGATATTGATTCATCAGCATTATTATAAATAACAAAAAACAAAACGAATAAATACAATGAAACAAATTAAATTCTTTCCTCAAATATTATTTTTTATTTTTATTCTTTTTTCTATTTGCAACGCAAAAGACAAAAAATCAAACCTTTATTTAATGCCTTGGCCGGAAAGTATTCAAATTAATTCCGGAAGATTTCTTTTATCAAAGGATTTTGTAATATCATTAAATAATGAAAATGAAAACCTATTTAAATCCGCACAAAGAGCGTTAAAGATTATTGCCGATAAAACTGGAATATTTTTTGAAAATCAATTTCCAAAAATTAATTCTTCTGAAATTACATCTCTAAATGTTAATATCAAAAATGTTGAAGATCTTAAATTAGGTTTAGATGAATCTTATGATTTAGAAATTTCACAAGAAAGAATAATAATTAATTCTGCAAATCAAGTCGGAGCAATGCATGCATTATCAACTTTGGTGCAGCTAATTGATTCAGATAGTAACGGATATTTTCTGCCAAGTGTTCAGATAATAGATAAACCCAGATTTCAGTGGAGAGGTTTGTTAATTGATGTCTCTCGGCATTTTGAGCCAATCGAAATTATTAAAAGAAATTTAGATGCTTTGGCTGCTGTAAAAATGAATGTCTTTCATTGGCATTTAACGGACGATCATGGATTTAGAATTGAATGCAAAGCTTTACCAAAATTGCATGAAATGGGTTCTGACGGTAATTTTTTCACTCATGAACAAATTAAAGAAATAGTTGAATACGCTGATGAAAGAGGAATAAGAGTTGTCCCGGAGTTTGATTTACCGGGTCATGCGACAAGCTGGTTAGTTGGATATCCGGAATTTGCAAGTGCTCCGGGACCATATACAGTTGAAAGAAATTGGGGAATTTTTAATCCAACTTTAGATCCGACAAATGAAAAAATTTATGAATTTCTTGAAACATTTTTTACAGAAATGAGCACACTTTTTCCTGATAAATATTGGCATATCGGAGGAGATGAAAATAACGGAAAGCAATGGGATGCAAATCCTAAAATACAAGAGTTTATGAAAAACAATAAAATGAAATCAAATCATGAACTTCAGAATTATTTTAATGTACGAGTAGATAAAATTCTTTCTAATCTTAATAAAACAATGGTTGGATGGTATACGGATGAAATGCCGGATTTATCTAAAGATTATATTGTGCAAGCTTGGAAAGGCCGAGTTTCGTTATATGAAACTGCAAAAAACGGTTACAGAAGTTTACTATCGCACGGATTTTATATTGATCTAGTTCAAACAACAGAATATCATTATTTAAATGATCCAATTCCACCGGACTCAATTTTAGCAGATAGTGTTAAGGAAAAAATTCTTGGCGGAGAAGCAACAATGTGGGCGGAATTTGTTGGTCCGGAAACCATTGATTCAAGAATTTGGCCGCGTACAGCAGCCATTGCAGAAAGATTGTGGTCACCAAGCGAAGTTAATAATCTGCAAAATATGTTTGAGCGATTAGATAAGGTGAATCTACAACTTGAAACTTACGGACTAACTCATATAAAAAATTATGAAATGATGATGAGAAGAATTACCGGGAATTACGATGTTGAAATTTTGAAGAACTTTGTGAATGCAATTCAGCCGCTTTATACGTACTCAAGAGATCATCCGCATGTATTTAAATCATTTTATCCGTTATCAAGAATAGTTGATATTTCTCAACCGGATCCAAAGCCGGCAAGGGAATTCAAATTTCTTGTTAATGAATTTCTTGAACAAAAAAGTTTAGATCAAAAAAAATATAATTCAATTAAAAATCAATTAGAATGTTGGCGAGATAATCATATAAAATTACTTCCCATAATTACAAAAACCCCGATTCTAAAGGAGATAGAAACGCTTTCAGAAGATTTATCAAAAGCAGCAGAAATTGGATTGAAATCGCTAGACATTTTGTTAAATAATTCCAAAGCTGATGAAAAATGGAAATCCGAAAGCAACGAAATTTTAAATAGCATAGAAAAACCAAGAGGAGAAGTTGAGTTAGCCGTAAAAAAATCAATAGAAAAATTATTTCAAAAAGTAGAATAATATTTACAGTGTTTAAAATTTTAAAAATTAAGGTACAAAAATGAAAAAGTTAATTATGATTTGTTTTGTTTTTTTATTTCAGTTATTAAATGCGCAACATATGGAAATTGTTGTTGAAGAAGGGGACACATTAATAATTCATCCAATTGGGGATTCGATAACCAGAGGCACAGTTGGAATTACATATAGACAATATTTAAAGGAATTATTAAAGAATATTAACATTCCAATAAATTTTGTTGGTGAATGTATAAATGCCGCAAACTCCGGATCTGTATGGGATGACTATCCAGAATTATTCAATATTTTAGAAGGTGATATTGAGCATGATGGTTATGGTGGACTTAGAATTGATCAACTTACTGATATGACATATAATACTCGAGGTTATCCAAAGAAAACAATAGAGCAATTGGTGGAAGATAATCCTGCTGATATAATTTTATTAATGATTGGTACAAATGATATAATAAGTAGCTATCAATTAAGTACTGCTCCAGCAAGATTAGATACAATAATAAGTAGAATATTAAGATCAATGAATGGACATTTAATAGTATCATCAATTCCACCCACACCATTACCAATTGCAAATGGAAAAATACAAACATTAAATGCATCTATTCCAAGCATAGTTGATTCTCATTTAGTGCGAGGTGATAAAATTTCATTTATTGATATTAATGCAATGATGGATAATGATGATATTTCTGATGATGCTTATCATCCCGATAGTTCAGGTTATGTTAAAATTGGAACTGGCTTTTATCAAGCAATTACAAACATTATTACTGATGTAAAGCAAGAAAAAAAAAACGATGAAACTCCGACAAAATTTGGATTAAAGCAGAATTATCCAAATCCGTTTAATCCCTCAACAAAAATTGTCTTTTCATTACCGGTAAAATCTCATGTATCCCTAAAAGTGTATGATATATTAGCAAATGAAATTGCAACTCTGGTTAATAGTGAGAAGGGTAAAGGCAACTATGAATTTAATTTTAATGCATCAAATCTAACAAGCGGTATATACTTTTACAGATTAATAACGGATAATTTTACCGAAACCAAACGAATGATTTTACTAAAATAAATTTTATTATTTAAAAGAAATTTAAAGAGGAATATATGAAAGCTCCCGTTGGATTTGGTCTAATTGGCTGTGGAATTTGGGGTGAAGTTCATGGATATACTTATGCGGTTTCGCCCAATTCAAAATTGGTTGCGATTTGCGATCAAAATTTAGATAGAGCTAAGAAATTAGAACAAAAATTTGATGTAAGTTATATTTACAATAATGTAGATGAATTATTAAAAAATGATGAGATTACTGCTGTTTCAATAGCAACTCCGGATTTTACTCATACTGAATTAATTTGTGCGGCACTTGAAGCCGGTAAACATGTAATTGTTGAAAAACCCATGGCAACAACAATCGAAGACTGCAATAGAATTTTGAAGTTGCGAGATGAGAAGAAATTAAAACTGATGGTTAATTATAGCAATAGATGGAAAACGCCCTTTATTCATGTTAAAAGACTTATTACTTCCGGTGAACTTGGTGATTTAATGATGGTAAATATTAAACTTAATGATACGATTTATGTCCCCACCAAAATGTTAAGCTGGGCTTCAAAATCAAACACACTACATTTTCTAGGAACTCATTTAATAGATTTAATTCGCTGGGTATCGCAATCGGAAATTAATAGAGTTTATTCAGTAAGCCGATCGGTTGTTTTAAAAAGTATGGGAATTGATACTCCAGATTTTTATCAGTCAATTCTTGAACTAAACAATGGCGGAACAGTTTATATGGAAAATAACTGGATTATAGCCGAAAGTGCGCCGAGTATTTATGAATTTAAAGCTGAATTTATCGGATCAAAATCAACTGTAAAAGTTGATATTAGTCATAATAGAATGATTGAAAAATATTCACCGGAAGGATCAGCAATGCTTGATGTAAATGACAAATATGATTTAGCCGGTAATCCGCAAGGTCAAGTTTCCATTCAACATTTTATAGATTGTATTATAAACGATGCAACACCTTTGGTAACTGCAGAAGATGGGTTGGAAGCAACTAAAGTAGTAGTTGCTTTAGAAAAATCAGCTCAAACAAAACAACCAATTAATTTGTAATTCAAAAACAAATAAATGTTAGAACTTAACCTTAATTGGATACTTATAATTAGTTTTCTTTTACTAAGCCTTGCAATTGGAATTTGGGCAAGCAGGGGGAAAGATGAACATATTGATGATTTTCTTGTTGCCGGAAGAAAGATAAAGTCTTTATGGGGATTAGCCACTTTAAGCAGTACCGAAATGGGTTTGGTAACTATTGTCTATTTTTCGCAAGAAGCTTTTCAAAATGGATTTGTAGCTTTAGTTACTGCTTTTATTGCCGCAATAACAATGTGGATTATTGGCAAAACCGGTTTTGTAATTGAAAAATTACGTGCCTTAGAAGTAAGAACCGTACCGGAATATTTCTCATTACGTTATTCAAATAATATTAGAATTATTGCCGGAATATTAACATTTCTAACCGGAGTTCTTAACTTGGGAATATTTCTTCAGGTTGAAGGAAGATTTCTGTGTATAATACTTGGTTTGCCAATTGATAGTCTACCTATTGTTATGGGAGTTTTACTAATTTTTGTAATCATTTATACTTCGCTTGGCGGAATGTATTCTGTTATTGTTACAGACGTTTTTCAATTTTTTCTGATTCTATTGGGAATAGTCATTACTTCATATTTTGCATTTGGACAAGCCGGAGGAATTACTGGAATGGTTGAAGCGGTAAATACAAATATTGGTCAGTTGGGATTTGATGTATTTCATTCTCCCAAATATGGAATTGTATTTATTATTTGGACAACGCTTTATTATATAAGCGGATGGTCATCTTGGCAACCGGTTGTGCAAAGAACACTAAGCATGGAAAGTGTAAAATCCGCTCTTAAGTTATTTAGAATAACAAGTGTATTTATGTTCTTTAGAGCAAGTATGCCAATTTTATGGGGAATCGCTGCTCTTGCAATTTTAGGAAAAGTTGAAAATACTCAAACTGCTTTACCAGTAATGCTATTAAAAGTAATTCCAACTTGGATGCTGGGCTTTATAATAATAGGATTTTTAGCAGCTTCAATGTCAACGTACGATAGTTATTTACTTTCTTTCAGTGCCATTTTAACTCAAGATATTATTAGTCCAATTATTAAAAAGGAAATTCAAGATAATAAAAGAATTCTGTTTACCAGAATAGGAATTATCATTATTGGTTTATTCATTTTCTTTTGGGGTGTTTATTATGAATTTACTGATACAGTTTTTAGAATTATAGTTTTAACCGGATCGCTTTCCTATGCTGGAATTATCAGTAGTTTAACTGCCGGCATTTATTGGAAAAAGGCTAATGCTTTTGGTGCATATTTAGCGTTTATTTTAAGTGCGTTACCGCCAATTTATTCATTAATAAATACAGAAATTGATCCGGTTAATGCGGGTTTGTTAAGTTTTATACTTGCTCCAATTGGAATGATTGCAGGTACTTTATTTTTCAGTTCAAAAACAAAAAATGTAAAATAATATTTCTATAAAGTTGGAGATTATTGATGAACGGGAATTTTTCAAATAATTATTCAAGAAGAAATTTTATAAAAAAATCCTTATTAGGCACAGGTATTGTTGTCTCCGGATCCTTGTTCCCGCAAATTATTAATGCAAAAAAAATATCTAGTTCTTCAAATGATTTGAATAATCTGGACGAAGGTAATTTCCCGTTCTATAGTTTTATAAATGAATATAGTTTCGGGGAATTTATTCCCAAAGACCAAGGCGGAAAGTTTATTCAAATGGAATTACTTGGTACCGAAAAGGATGAGGAAATAGTAGAACTAATAAATAAAGAATTTATTGATAATCATTTAGGTGTTCCAAACGATTGGGGTATTTTTGAAAAAACAGAACTTGAAAAAAGTGTTTGGTTTAATAGATTTTACTATCTACCCTCATTTGCCAGATTGTATTTTATTGATAAAAATCCAACTCATTTAAAATTTATGATGGAATTATTAAGAAATTGGATAAAAGAAAATCCGGTAGAAGGTCCGTCTAAATCTAAATACAATTGGTTTGATATGCAGGTTGCATGGAGATCAATAAATTTATCTTGGTGCTATTATTTAGGAAAAGAAGGTTTAACCGATTCTGATAAAGAAGTTATTTATAATTTACAGCGACATCATGCTAAAATTCTAATGAAAGATTTTGGTAAAAAGGAATTAAACGAATTTAATCACCAATCTCATGGAGCCCTTGCAATTCTATATTTGACAATTTTATTCCCGTCAATTCCAGAAGCAAAAGAACTTTTGCAGACCGGAATTAAAATTATTAATCATCATGTAAAAAATGCTTTTTATGAAGACGGTGGAAATGTTGAACAAATGTTTGGTTATTATCCTTTTATGACAAGTGTATTCAGAGATGTTTATTTACTTTTTAGAGAAAATAATGTTGGTGATTCAGAGCAAATTCGTCCACTATTAAAGAAAATGTATAATTACTTAAAAGTTATTGCACAGCCGGATAATACTGTTCCCCCAATAAATGATTCATATGAAGAAACGGTTTCTTTTATTTTACCAACTTTGACCGGAATAATTGGCAATAACAATTTACCCTTGGTAGAACAATCAACATATTTTAAAGATTCACAAATTGGTGTAATTAGATCAAATCCAAATTCTAAAAATTCTTGGTATATAAATTTCAATGCTGCAAAACTTATTGGATCGCACTGCCATGCAGGAAGATTAGCGTTTAACTTTTGGCTTAACAATAAACCAATATTAACTGATAGCGGCTGTTGCAATTATGATAATCCTTTACTTGTTAATTGGTACAGAACCTCTGAAGCTCATAATACTGTATTAATAAATGGAAAAAGTGATTATGAAACATCTCGAAAAGAAATTCAATGGGCTGCCAAAAGATATACAGAAAATAATATTCAGAAATTTATTATAAGTGATGAATACAAGCTGTGTCGAATGATTTCGCCGGAAACTGATGCTACGAATTCAGGTATTAGATGGACAAGGGATGTAATACTTGTTATTGATAAATATTTAGTAATTCATGATTATTTTGATACAAATAACGAAAATGATTATGAAACAATTTTCAGATTTGATAAATGTAAAGTAACTCAACAGTTAGGAACTAATAATTTAATAATAAGCAATGATGAAAAAATACTTCTAACTTCTTTAACAAATGCAAAATCAATAGAATTAAAATTTTCTAAAGATTACTTAAGTAAACATGCTGAAAATATTATAACAGATACAGCAAAATACTTAACAAAAGGAAATGGTAAAATTCATAATTCATATATAATTTGTTCTATGTAAAACCTAAATGATAATGGAATTTTTAATATTTGTTCATCTCATAGTGTAATTGAAAATGGTTACATTATCGAAATATCGGATTCAGATCAAAAAGTACAAATAATTTTTACAAATGAAGAAATTGATGTGAATATTGTTCAGTTGAAAGGCTTTAATTGAGACTGTAAAAATTTGTTTTTATTAAACATCAAACCCATTTCGCAAATTGATAGAAAAGTATTTTTTAAGAAATTTCGGAACCAATAACATTTTATTGCATTGCTTTACTAACCAAATAAGTAAACTTATAATTCAATTAAACTCTATGTCTTCAGAAGAAGCAATAATTTTATATTCCAATCACCTTTTAAATAACTAAAACTAATAATGAGAATATTCAAAAATGAATTAATTTCATTAAGAAGTACTTACCACACTTAAAATTAACTCATGTTTTTGCTACTGTATTTTCGTTTCTAAAAAAATTAGAATCCGGTTTTCATACCAGACGGTACCGTCATTTTAATAGTCCGGTTTAAACTTATTTTCAGTAATGAAATGAAATTTATTCGAGTAGATCCAGATCAGATTGGGGGTGGGTAATGGAACCTAAATCCTTGACAGCGATATTAAAATCTAAATTATATTTTTAAGTTATTTAGTCTTGCAATTCCATATCAAATTTTGCGGATATGATTTTCATCAAATCTGTATCTAAGTAATTCAAAAAATGGATATCATCTTCATTATCAATAGATCCTCCGGCATTAAAAAAATCTATCCCTAATCTTGAATAGTTTTTATTCTCATGGCTATGACCATGCAGTACTAAACCAATTTCATTTTTGGTAAACAATTTAAGAAGTTTTTTCTTCCCTCTAAGTTTTAATGTGTATCCTTCAATTTTATTCCATAAATCATTACTTGAACTTTTTGCCTCAAAATTATTTTTATAAAAATGATGATGTGATAAGATTATTTTTTTGTGTTTTTCAATTCTTTTATCACTCAAAATCAACTTTATATTTGTGAATTCTTGTTTAGAAACTCTTCCATTTGATGCAAAGGGATTTTTTATTACGGAATAAACGTCATTTGTATTAATTCCGATTAAAACAATATCATCAATAATTTTTGCAAAAGGGAATACACTTCCATCTTCAGGGAAAATACAATCAATAAATAATTCTTCAAAGTAATTTACAAATCGCAAAACTTGATCATTATAATTTGTCGTTTTGCATCTTTCGGGAAAATTTATTAAATCCTTAACAGAATAAACGCCGCCAAAAATATCATGATTTCCAATTATAACGGTTGTTTTCTTTGAATCAAGTAAATTAAAATCTTTTAAAATATTTCTAAAAATCTTAAAACTCTCCTCATCCGCATCGTGTGCAATATCGCCGGTTACAATTAAATGATCAAATCCATCAATTACGGCTTGAGTTAAAGCAGTTCGTGTCTTCTCAATATTATTTTTATGATAGTATGGATTTAAGTGAAGGTCGGATAAATGTAATATTCTCATTTCTATAAAAAGTTTTTACAAAAGTAAAATTTGAATGTTAACTTAATTTTATCCCAATATTAATTTAATTTTAACAAAACGAATTCCAACAAAATTTCTTAATCATTTCTTAACATCAAAGTAATTATTCAGTAACATATTCAAACTAAATTTCCACAATCAAAAATCAACTCCTAATTGGTTTTATGCGAAACAAAGCGTTATTTATTTGCGGCTCCATGAATCAGACCACAATGATGCACAAAATATCGAAGCATCTATTGGGGTTTGATTCATATTTTACTCCGTTTTATGATGATGGAACAATTGGATATTTGGCGGAAAAAGGATTTTTGGAATTCACAATTTTGGGTAAAAAGGTTAGACGAAAAACGGAAAATTACCTTATAAATAATAAATTAAATATTGATCCGGATAAAAGAAACAATGAATATGATTTAGTATTTACATGCTCTGATTTAATTATTCCGCATAATATAAAGCATAATAAAATCATTCTGGTGCAAGAGGGAATGACTGATCCGGAAAATTTGATGTATTATTTTGCAAAATATTTTGGATTTCCTCGTTATTTAGCAAGCACTTCTACAACTGGTTTATCCGATGCTTATAAATTATTTTTTGTTGCTTCGGAAGGTTATAAAAATCTTTTTATTAAAAAAGGTGTAAATCCGGATAAAATTGTTGTAACCGGAATTCCAAATTTTGATAATGTAAACGAGTTTACTGAAAATGATTTTCCATATAAGAATTTTGTTTTAGTTGCCACTTCAGATTCCCGCGAAACATTTAAGTATGAAAATCGAAAGAAATTTATTTTGGATGCATTAGAAATTGCTAATGGGCGTAGGCTTATATTCAAACTTCATCCAAACGAAAATTTTAATAGAGCAACAAAAGAAATTAAAAAATATGCTCCCGATGCTTTGGTTTATACGGATGAAAATATAAATCACATGATTGCAAATTGTGACGTACTAATTACAAAATATTCCACGGTTGTATATATTGGAATTGCATTAGGAAAAGAAGTCCATTCTTATTTCGATATAAATTTATTAAAAGAATTAACTCCAATTCAAAATGATGGAAAATCTGCCGAACTAATTGCACTTAAATCACTTGAATATTTTTACTCACCTAACTTATCGTTAGAGATGAAAAATCTACAACTAGAATTGAGAAAGACATAAGTCATGTTAAAAATTGTAACTATAATTCAAGCTAGAACGGGATCAACTCGTTTACCAAATAAAGTATTGTTTTACGCGGCAGGTAAACAATTGCTTTTACATATGGTTGAAAGAGTTAAAAAGTCAAAATATTCAGGCAGAGTAGTTGTAGCAACAACATCAAATGAAGAAGATAATATAATTGAAGAATTATGTGAGAAAAATAAAATTGACTTTTACAGAGGGCACTCAACTGATTTACTAGATAGACATTATAAAACTGCGCTAAAATTTGATGCTGACATTGTGGTAAAAATTCCATCTGATTGTCCATTAATTGATCCTCAGATTATTGATCGTGTAATTGGATATTTTTTAGAAAATATTGATTCGTTTGATTTTGTAAGTAATTTACAACCGCCATCTTATCCAGATGGGAATGATGTTGAAGTTATGACAATGGATACTCTACGATATATTTGGAAAGAAGCAAAAAAAGATTACGAACGAGAACACACAACTCCATATATCTGGAATCATCCCGATGTATTTGATATAGGTAATGTTAACTGGAATACGGGTTTTGATTTTTCAAAAAGCCACAGATGGACTTTGGACTACGAAGAAGATTATACATTTATACGAATGATCTATGAAGAATTATATCACAACAATCCAAATTTTAGTTTATATGATATACTTGATCTGATTGAAAATAAACCATACTTAGGCAGAATTAATAATAAACACGTTGGAAAATTTTGGTATAACGATCAAATAACAATTGCACCAAAAATGAGATTAGAATATGGACAATAAAAAATTAATTGAATATAAAGAAATTGCGAAAAATGTTAGAGAACATATTATCACTTTAAGTAATAATGGCGGGGCTTTTATTGGGTCTGCGCTTTCTTGTTCTGATTTAATTGTTTATCTCTATACAGATTTTTTAAATGTTAGTAAAGATAAACTCCAAAGTAAAAACAGAGATTACTTTTTCCTATCAAAAGGACATGCCGTTCCAGCTTTATATGGAATGTTTATTGAATTAGGCTGGTTAGAAGTTGAAAGATTAAATAATCATTTACAAGTAAATGATGATATTTATTGGCATCCAAATACAAAAATTCCGGGAGTTGAATTTCATTCAGGCTCACTTGGTCATTCGCTATCAATTGCTATTGGAATTGCAATAGACTGTAAACTAAAAGAAACCCAAAATAAAATTGTTGTGCTAATGGGAGATGGTGAGTTGAATGAAGGATCTATTTGGGAATCATTATTAATTGCGCATGCATACAAATTAGATAATCTCTTAATCATTATTGATCGAAATCAAATTCAAGCAAATTTACTTACAGAAGAATTAATTCCACTTAATCCGCTTAATCTAAAATTTGAATCTTTCGGATGTACGGTTAAATCAATAGATGGACATAATTTTATTGATATGAATGAAGCATTAAAAGAATTTCCGTTTGAAATAAATCGTCCGTCGGTTATAATCGCAGATACAACAAGAGGCAAAGGAATTAGAAGCATTGAAAATAAAATTAATAAATGGTTTGTTGAGAACAATGATTATAGCGTGATTGAGTATATAAATGAACTGAATATGACAAATGAATTTGAATTTAAAATGAGTAACTTAAATGAATTATGAAGAAAAATTAATAGAACTCGCTCATAAGAATGAAAGCATAATAATTCTTACTGCAGAAAATAGAGCTTCAATTAGAAATTTACCCAAAGTAATACCAAATAAATTTATTGATACCGGAATTAATGAGCAATCGCTTGTTGGTATATCAGCGGGCTTAGCTTTAAGAGGAAGAACACCAATAGTACATGCTTTAGCCGCATTTTTAACAATGCGATCGTTTGAATTTATAAGAACCGATATTGGATATCCAAATTTAAATGTAAAACTTATTGGCAATTTTGCAGGATTACTCTCAGAAGGAAACGGACCAACACATCAAGCAATAGAAGATATTGCATTGATGAGATGCATTCCAAATATGAATATATTCTGTCCGGCTGATATGGATGATATGATAAAAGGACTTTCTACAATAATAAATTACAACAGACCTTTTTATATAAGATATAATGATTTGCCGACAATTGTGAATCACGAAGAGTTTGCACTTGGCAAAGCCGAAGTATTTGGTGATGGTAATGAAATAGGAATTATAGTTTATGGAACATTATTTAACGAATCATTTAAAGCAAAAGAAATTCTTGAAGCTGAAGGTTATTCGGTAAGACTTGTTAACTTAAGAACGATTAAACCAATTGATGAATATGAAATTTTGAATACAGTGAATAATTGTAAAACAATTATATCAATTGAAGATCATTATCAAATTGGCGGGCTATATTCCATAATATCGGAAATTTTAGTTAAAGAAAAACTTATCTCAGATTATTTAGCAATTAACTTACAAAATAAATTTTTTAAGCCCGCAAAGTTAAACAACATCTTAAATTATGAAGGTTTTAGTGCAATTCAAATTGCAAATAGAATAAAAGAACATTTAGTAAAAAAGGAAAAAAAACTCAATGTCCAATGGAGTAATGTTTAATAGTAGTTATCCGTCAATTAGAAAATCTAATGAATATTATAACAGAGCAGTAAATTTAATTCCCTCTGTTACACAAACACTTGCTAAAGGTCCAACTCAATATATAAAAGGCATAGCGCCAAAATATTTAGTAAAAGGAAATGGATCACATGTTTGGGATGTGGATGGAAATGAATACATCGATTATAATATGGGAATTGGACCAATTTCATTGGGATATAATTATAAAAAAGTTAATGATGCAATTTCTAATCAACTTAAAGATGGAATAACATTTTCTTTAATGCATCCGTTAGAAGTTGAAGTTGCTGAATTGTTAAATGAAATTATTCCCAATGCAGAAATGGTTAGATATAGTAAAACCGGTGCGGATGTAACAAGTGCAGCAATTAGATTAGCCAGAGCTTACACAGGAAAAGACAAAATATTAGTCTGCGGTTATCATGGATGGCATGACTGGTATTCGAATATACTTCCTCCAAATAAGGGAATTCCAAAAGTAATAAGCGAATTAACTCACACATTTAATTATAATGATATTGAATCGTTGAAAAAATCAATTGATGAAAATACAGCCGCTGTGATTATTGAACCAGTTGTATTTGATGAACCTAAAGATAATTTTTTATCTCAAGTATCTGAACTATGTAAAGAAAAAAATATTGTTTTAATATTTGATGAAATGTGGACTGGTTTTAGAATTTCACTTGGCGGTGCTCAAGAATATTTTAATGTAATTCCGGATCTTGCAACATATTCAAAAGCAATTGCTAATGGAATGCCTATTTCGGTTCTCACCGGTAAAAAGGAAATTATGCAATTAGCGGAAAATGATATTTTCTTTTTTACAACTTTCGGAGGAGAAGCTTTGTCTCTTGCAGCAGCTAAAGCAACGATAGAAGAAATAAAAGAAAAAGATGTAATCAATTACTTGGGAATTCAAGGGAAAAAGTTAAAAGATGGTTTTAACAGTTTATGCGAATTATTTGATTTGGATTTTATTTATGCTATTGGCTATAACTGGAGATCTATGATAAGAATAAAAAATGATTTAATGGATCCATTAATTATAAAATCCTTTATTCAGCAAGAAATGATTAAGAGAGGAATACTTTGGTCGGGTTTTCACAATATGTCATTTTCACATACGGATGAAGATATAAATTATACGCTTAATGTTTATGAGGATGTTTTAAAATTATTGAAGGATGCAGTTTCCAAAAATGATATCGAAAGCAGATTATTTGGTGAACCGGTAAAAGCGGTTTTTAGAAAAACTGAAAACTTTAATATAAAACCGGTTTTAAAATAATGGAGTTATTTTCTTTAAATAATAAAGTTGCTGTTGTAACCGGTGCTTTAGGATTATTAGGTAAAAATCATTGTGAAGCTTTAGCCGAAGCCGGTGCAAATGTAATTGTTGCCGATATTGATGAAGCAGAATGTAAATTGTTTTCTAAAAATTTAAAAACTCAATCATCAGGATTTGCACTTGATGTGACCAACGAGAAATCAATTCAAAATTTATTGGAAAATGTTTTAGCAGTGTTTAATAAAGTTGATATACTTATAAATAATGCTGCAATAAATGATATGGTAGAAAATCCAAAAAATATTTTGGAAGAATCTCAATTTGAAAATTATTCTTTACAAAAATGGCAACGTTCAATTGATGTTAATTTAACCGGAACATTTCTTTGTTCTAAAATTATCGGCAGCCAAATGGTAAAACAAGGAAATGGAAATATTATAAATATTGCATCTACTTATGGAGTAGTTGCCCCAAATCAAAATTTATACAAAGATAAAAATGGAAATCAAATATTTTATAAACCGCCGGCATATTCAGTTACAAAAGGTGCGGTAATTTCGTTTACAAAATATTTGGCTTCTTATTGGGCAGAAAAAAATATCAGAGTAAATTGCCTTTCTCCAGGTGGAGTTAAAAATAATCAAAATGAAGAATTTATAAATGAGTATTCATACAGAACGCCATTAGGCAGAATGGCAAATCCGGATGATTATAAAGGAGCAATAGTATTTCTTGCTAGCGATGCTTCAAATTATATGACCGGAGAAAATTTAATTGTTGACGGTGGATGGACAATTTGGTAAAGGAAAAATATATGAATGAGCTAAGTACAAAACTAAAAAAAATTAAAATGTTATTAACAGATGTTGATGGAGTTTTAACAGACACTGGCGTTTACTATTCCGTTTCAGGCGAAGAATTGAAAAGATTTAGTCTGCGAGATGGAATGGGAGTTGAAAGGCTAAGAGAACTTGTTAAAGTTAAAGTTGGAATTGTTTCCGGGGAAAAGTCTTTACTCGTAAGAAAACGAGCTGAAAAATTAGATATCGAAGAAATTCATCTTGGTGCTAAAAATAAAATTAAAGTGTTAAAAAATATTTGTAAAGAAAGGGGTTTGGAATATAATCAAATTGCTTACATAGGTGACGATGTAAACGATTTAGAAATTATTGATGCAGTTGGAGTTTCAGCTTGCCCTGCTGATGCAATGAAAAATGTAAAAGAGAAAGTTGATATTGTATTAGAAAATATTGGCGGAAATGGTGCATTTAGAGAATTTGCTGAAATAATTATTGAAGAGAAATTAAAAAATAAAGAAGAGGACTAAATGAATAGATCAAATATAATTCGTATCGGAAATAAATTTATTGGTGATGGACAACCGGTTTATATAATTGCAGAAATTGGAATTAATCATAACGGATCTTTAGATAACGCTAAAAAACTAATAGACGGTGCTGTGTTTGCCGGATGTGATGCTGTAAAATTTCAGAAGAGAACTCCGGAAATTTGTGTACCCGAAGATCAATTTTATATTGAAAGAGATACACCGTGGGGTAGAATGTCATATATTGAATATCGGCATAGAGTTGAATTCGGATTTTCAGAATATGAAAGCATTGATCAATATTGCAAAGAAAAAAACATTCACTGGTTTGCTTCAGCATGGGATGTTGAGGCTGTAAAGTTTCTAGAGGAATTTAACCCAATAATGTATAAAATATCATCTGCTTCATTAACCGATGATGAACTTCTTAAAAAAGTTAAAAAGACTGAAAAACCAATAATGATTTCAACGGGAATGTCATCACTTTATGAAGTTGATAAAGCAGTTGAAACATTACAAGAATCTCAATTGATGATTGCGCAATCTACGTCTAACTATCCATGTAATTTAAACGAGTTAAATATAAATGTGGTAGAAAGTTATAAAAACAGATATCCAAAAATACCGATTGGATATTCCGGACATGAAACTGGGTTAGCACCAACTTATGCTGCAGTTGCTAAAGGTGCAACTTTTATTGAAAGACATATCACACTTGATCGTGCATCTTGGGGAAGTGATCAAGCTGCATCTGTAGAAATAATGGGAATGTATAGATTAGTAAAAGATATTAGAGATATCGAAAAAGCACTTGGTGATGGAATTAAAAAAGTTTATGACAGCGAAAAAAAATCAATGTCAAAATTAAGAAAGAACATTTCAGAAAAATTATATGCATAGTTAATGAATTTATTTAACTTTCAATTTTTATCATTCGGCTTACTTTCGCTTTTTGCAATTGTTGTAATAATTTTGGAAAGATTTTTTCCTTACAATAAAAATCAGCTTTTTTTTAGAAAAGGATTTTGGACAGATTTAATTTTCTATAATTTTATTCAATCTTTTGTACTTGGAATTTTAATTTCTTTTTTAATTGTATTTATTGATAACTCAACCCATTTATCTAGATTAAAAATTATTTCAGATTGGCCAATATTTTTACAACTTTTATTTTTTATTGTTACGCACGATTTGTACATATATTGGTTTCATAAACTTCAGCATAAAAATAAATATCTTTGGCGACTTCATGAAGCGCATCATTCTGCAAAAGAAGTCGATTGGATTTCCGGTGTAAGATCACACAGTTTTGAAATTTTAATTAATCAAACAATTGAATTTCTTCCAATATTATTATTGGGAGCTCCTCCTCAAGTTGCTGTAGCAAAAGGATTGATAAGCGGGGCATGGGGAATATACATTCATTCGAATATCAATGTGAAATCGGGAGTTTTACAATATGTAATTAATGGTCCGGAAATGCATCGACTGCATCATTCAATTGGTAAGGGAAGAAATAAAAACTTTTCTACAAAATTAGCAATTTGGGATTGGATTTTCAGCACTTCATATTTCCCGAAAAATGAGAAAGCAAAAGAATATGGACTAAAAACATTCTTCCCAGAAAATTATTTCCGGCAATTTCTTTTCGCATTTCGAAAATTTAAAAACGAAAAAATTATAAATGTAAAAGGGAATTAAATGCAAATAAATTGGTTTTACTTATTGTTAGCCGGTTTCTTGGAAATTGGCTGGGTAATCAGCTTAAAAAAAACAGAAGGTTTCACAAAACTAATTCCAATTATATTTTATGCACTTTTCGGATTTTTTGCTGCTTACTTTTTTTCCAACGCATTGAAAACAATTCCAATTGGAATTGCTTATGCAATATGGATGGGAATTGCAGTAATAGGTACAACAATTGCAGAAAGTCTAATTTTTAACTCAACGATTAATTTTGCTAAGGTATTTTTTGTTGTTCTAATTTTAATTGGAGCAATAGGTTTAAAATTATCTTCAAATGTGGAGTAAAAATTTATGAGTAAACTTGATTTGAATTTTGTTATAACTAATCACTATCCAAACTTTGAAAAAATATCTAACTGGAAAAAACAATTAATTTTAGGAATAGTTAAAAGAGTAATTCATTTAGACGAAATAAATAAAGTTCTTGAAACAAACTCAGATACATATGGGGTTGAATTTATTGATAATTTATTTGAGCAGCTTAACTTTTCATTTAATATATCAAACAAGGATTTAAGAAAAATTCCATCGGAAGGAAGATTGATAATTGTTGCAAATCATCCAATTGGAAGTTTGGATGGATTGGCTTTGTTGAAATTAATATCAGAGATTAGGGAAGATGTAAAAATTATTGCAAATTCAATTTTATATGAAATTGAAAACTTGAGAAATCTGTTTTTACCTTTTAATTTGGATTCAAAATTAATTCAAAGAGAAAATATAAAATCAATTGATGAAGCTTTGCAAAACGAGCATGCAATAATTATTTTTCCAGCTGCTGAAGTATCAAGATTAAAATTCTATCATATCACAGATTCAAAATGGCATAAAGGTGCAATTCATTTTGCTAAAAAAAACAATTCTCCAATTCTTCCAATTTACATTGATGCTAAAAATTCATTACTATTTTATTTGGCATCAGCAATCAATAAATATTTTTCAAGATTCTTATTAGTTCACGAATTGTTTAATAAGAAAAATAAAACAATCTCAATTAAAGTGGGAAATCCAATACCGGCAAAGGTTTTTACTTCGCATATTATTGAAGATCAATCTCAGATTGCATTATTGAAAAAACATGTTATGAGAATTAGAAAAGATAGAAAAGGAGTTTTCGTAACCGAGAAAAATATTATTCATCCAATTCCAAGAAAATTTATTAAACGTGAATTAATAAACTCTGAATTATTAGGAGAAACATCAGATAGAAAAAAAATATATTTGTGCGAATATTCTAAAGCTCCAAATACATTAAATGAAATTGCACGTTTAAGAGAAATTACATTTAGAAAAGTTGGTGAAGGAACCGGCAATAAATTAGACATTGATCGTTTTGATAAAATTTATAAACACATTGTTGTTTGGGATGAAAATGATTTGGAGATTGTCGGCGCATACAGATTAGGATTAGGTAGTGAACTAATGAATGAATTTGGCATTAAAGGATTTTATACTTCAACACTATTTAAATATTCCGAAGATTTTATTAATACTTATTTGAATTCATCATTAGAGCTTGGAAGAAGTTTTATCCAAAAAAAATATTGGAAGACAAATGCGCTTCACTATCTCTGGCAAGGAATTGGAGCGTTTTTATATAAACATCCGGAAATTAAATATATGTTTGGCGGAGTAAGTATTAGTAAAAATTATAATCAAACAGCAACTGAAATGATTGTTTTTTATTATTCAAAATGGTACGGAAATATTAAAGATTCTGTTCATCCAAATAAAGAATTTAAAATTTCTGAAAAAACTTATTCTAATTTAAGTGAAGAATTTATTGGGAATTCACCAATTGAAGATTATAAAATTCTAAAAAATATGTTAAAACCATTTGGATTTACTGTTCCAACTTTATATAAACAATATACGGATTTGTGCGAAATTGATGGTGTGAAATATTTGGGATTTGGAGTTGACGATTCTTTTGAAATGTGTGTCGACGGATTTATATTAATTGATGTTGAAAAAATTACAAAGGAAAAAAGATTAAGATATATTGATGTTCATTCTGGAGAACAAGCTGTTGCTTAGTCTTCTTATTCTTTTGAAGGTAAACCAAGTTTAGTTAATAGTTCTTCAAGGTCTTTAACAAGATTAAAACTTTTTGCTTTTACATCATTAAAAGTTTGTGAGTAAGATTCAGTTTTAGAACTATCCCAATTCAACAGTCTTTGATTGTAATTCTTAAAAGGTTCGTTTTCATATCTCTTTGGTTTTGAATCTTCCAGATTGCTTGCAGCTTTTCTCGCACTTAATTCAGAATAATCCCAAGTTAAATCAAAAAGCGAAAATAGAATATTTCTAACTTTCTTCCATTCTTCGTCATTCAAATCTTTTTTCATTATTGTTTATGAACTAATTAAAATCGTGAGAAAATTTTTTAGTAAAATTATTAAGTAAAAATAAAAATGATCCAATCAATGAATGATAAACATCAATGATTTCAAAGTTTATTGTTGACGCAATGTTTGTGAAATAAACAAAAAATTTAATAAAAACTATACTTGAGAAAAAAACTGAGAATCCTTGAAGGCTGATAGTAAGTATTTTTGTGAAATTCATCGTTGTAATTAATATTATTTTCTAAACTAAATATAAATTACAAATGTTAAGTTATAATGAATTTAATTTTAAGAAATCGTTAAAATTATTTTGATATCTTAATCACTTAATTTTACTCTTTTCAATATTTCTGATAAATTAAAAGAAGAAATATTCTTATCATTATTCACAGCAAAAAAAACGCCTTTTGGAAAATTCGTTAATGATTCTTGAGTCAGCCAAATTCCATCCGTATTAGTTGTTTTCGTCGATTTAAAAAAGCCAATATGTTCGAAAGTTTTCCTATCAAAAAAATGAAATGTATTTGAAACGGAATCTTGGTCTGTTGCAACCCAAAAACCTTGGTTATCTTTCTCTTTATATAAAGCAATACCCTCAACTTGGGTTTTAAATAAACCACGCCCAACTATTTTATTTTTAAATATACCATCAAAGTTATAAATCTTGATACATGTTTCATCTTCTTTTTCTTCAGCAATAAGTAAATTATTATTTTCAAAATCTCCATTAATTGATTCAACAATTCTTAATACTCCGTTTCCAGTAGTATCACCAAATTTCTTAATTAGTTTTGTTTGAAATTGATTGTTCTCAAACTTCATTTCATATAAGTGAATTCTGTTACCTAAATCTTTATCTATAGGAATTTGTTCATCTGCTGTTTCATAATTATCTGTTACATAAATATTGTATGATTTTTCATTTTTATGAACATAAATTCCATAGGGTTTTATTAAATCACCAATCCCAATAAAATTAACAAAATTAAAATCTGGCAATTTTAAGATTTGCAATCTGGCATTATCTCTTTCTACAATAAATAAAAGAGAATCAATTGCAAAAATTCCATTTGGTCTTGAAAACTGAAGTGGTTCGTTACCGCTTGCTCCAACGTATTTTACAAAATTACCAGTTGCTGCATCATGAACAATAAGTCTATCTGTTGCTTTTGCTGTTGTAATTAGCCAAGCAGTTTTATCATTAAGTTTCCAGAAAGTAGGGGAATCAATATTGTCAGCTTCGTTCGCTGTTGTTTGATAATATTCGGATACTATAAATTCTTTTGCAGTTTTGTTAGAAACAATATTTTTATCTGTACAAGAATACAAAGAAATGATTGATAAAATTATTGCCAAAGCATTATAAAATATTTTTTTCATATTTTTCTCAAAAAATTTTAAGCGGACAAAAAATTAGTCCGCCTAATTATTTTATTACAAATCAAATTTAATTCCAGCGTTAAATCTTAAATCGTAATACTCAGCTTGATAAGTTCTTTTTTGTGTTCCGGCATAATATCGTAAAGGCTGATTTGTTAAATTATTGGCTTCAATAAACAACCTTAAATTTGGAGTAAATGCATATGAGCCATTGAGATCAAGTCTAACAACACTATCATAATATCTTTCTAAACCGGGAGTTAAATCTAATTCATCCGGATCTAAATATGCAGCAGTATAATTAAAGGAAATTCCTAAAACTATTTGCTCATTTTGATAAGTTAAATTTGCATTTACAATATGTGGAGAAGTTCCGGGCAATTCAATATCCTTTTTGCCTTCAACTTGATCATTAAGTACTGGGTTATCCGTATTTGAATTAGTAAAAGTATAGTTTGAATAAAAATTCAAATTCTTAAAAATACTTCCAAGAAAATCTAATCTTCTTTGAAATGCAAATTCAACACCAAACAAATTTGCTGAGGCGCCATTACGAGGTTGGAAAAATTCATCATATGTATTGCCGGAAATATTATCTGCATAATCTTCTTCTGAATAAACATAAATATAATCATCTATGGATTTATAAAAAATTCCACCGGATAAAATTCCTACACTTTCTAAATATTTTTCCGCATTCAAATCGAAATTCATAGAAGTTGTTGGTTTTAATGAAGGATTACCAATTGCCAGCTCTTCATTATCTTCGGCGATTGCTCTATATGGAACAAGATCATAATAATTTGGTCTTGCAATTGTATTTGTCCATGCAAATCTTAAGATTGTATTTTCATCATAATTAAATTTGAAATGAATACCCGGAAGGAAATTAGAATAATTATCTTTTCCTGTTGTTGAAGTAACATCTTCTGTTGCTTCATCAAATTGATAACCTTTAAAATCAATATCGGTTTGTTCAAATCTAATTCCGGCAATCATCGAAATACTATTCCCTAAATTTTGATTTAACTGTAGATAACCGGCAATAACATTTTCAGCTGCATTAAAATTAGATGCGGCATATTCATCCGGTTTATCTTCTTTTTCAAATAAGGAAGAATTATCTAAATCCAATGACCCAATACTTTCAGCCGATGTTAATGTTCCAACTTTATAGTCTCCGGCTAAAAAGTTTGGATTTGTATAATCTTTTGTTGCCCAATCTAAAATACTTGCCGGTTCTGATAAAGGTGTATATTCAAAAAAATTATTATCTCGTTCCTTATCTTTATTTTTAAGTCTAGCACCAATTTTCAATTTATTGTTAAACTTACCGGAATTTAACAAAGGAATTTCAAAATTTACTTTTGCATTAAAATCTTTTTCTTCTGTAAATTGGTATTCTTCACTGATTTCATCTAACACATATTGAGAAAGCGAAACACTTTCTAGTGGTTTGGGAGTTTCTAAATCAGATAAGTCAAATTGTACTTCAACATCTTCAGCAGCCCATGTTATATATCGCTCATTTGGTCTTTCTTCTGAAGCCCTTGATATTCCGGCAGACCAATCAAGTTTTATATTTCCATCAAAAGCATGATCTCCAGATAAAGATAACGTAAACATTTTTTGATTTTCTAATCGAGCATTTTCACTTGTATCACCGCTTATTCCACCTTTTGTTTGTCTTTCAATTGTATCATCAGAGTAAGTTACTCTGTAACGATTTTCCCAATCTTTTCTGTTTGAATAAATCCCTTTTAGATAAATGGTGTTGAATGGATTTATCCTAAAATCTAAAGTTCCACCTATACTTTGTCTTAATCTTCTAATTTGATATTCACGAATTTCCCATTCATCAATAATAATATTACCTTCATCATTATCCCACGCACCTTCGGTATTGTCTGAGCCTAATTCATGATCATGATAAGAACCATTTAATAAAATACCAAATACGTCATCAGCAAATCTTTGTCCTACCGTAAAAGCTCCGTTAAATGCTGCTTTTTCTGAAAGTTGATTGTAATTTCCACCT
The DNA here is from genome assembly GCA_016708125.1 of Ignavibacteriota bacterium. Taxonomy (NCBI): domain Bacteria; kingdom Pseudomonadati; phylum Ignavibacteriota; species Ignavibacteriota bacterium. Next base: position 2,275,277 of record JADJGF010000001.1, read on the forward strand.
AGTGTTGTTGACAATCGTAATTTATTTGGTGCCCCTTTTGTAATTAGGTTAACCGATCCACCAATAGCATCAGCATCCATTTCGGGAGTGACAGCTTTATTTACTTCAATGGTTTGAACCATATCGGATGGAACTAAATCTAACTGAACATTTCTTATTTCAGCCTCAGCGGATGGAATTCTTTCACCATTAATTGTAAAAGAATTTAAACGTGGTTCTGTTCCTCTTATATTTCCAAATCTTGCTTCACCTTGATCATAATTAACAGTTATTGAAGTAATTCTTTTGAGTGCATCGCCAATATTTGCATCTGGGAATCTTCCAATTTGATCTGATGAAACAATGTTTGTAATATTCATATTTTCTTTTTGCTGATTCAAAGCTTTAGCTTGACCAATTAATTGATCGCCTAAAACAACAACTTCCTCGCCAAATAAAATTCCGGAATTAAGAATAACATTTAATTCCAAAGTTTTGTTTTCTAAAACATCAATGTTAATTTTTTTTGTTTGATAACCGAGATAAGAAAATGTAATTTCATAATTGCCGGTATTGAGATTTGAAAAGACAAATTTTCCATTTTCATCTGAAGTAACACCTTTTTTTAGTGCTTCGATGTATATGTTTGCACTAACCAAAGATAGATTATTCTCATCGGTTATAATTCCTACAATTTTCCCGTTTTGAGCAAAATATAAATTTGTTACAAGTAGAAAAAAAATAAACACTTTAATAATTTGTTGCATTTTTTGCATATCGACCTCAAGATAAATTTTACACTGCAAAATTTACTGAGCCAGATAAGACTATATGTTAAATGAAAGTTAAGTGTTTGTTAAGTAATTATTAAGCGTTAATTGTAATACGCCTATTAAATATTATTCATTGGGGGATGATTTTTAAACTGCGTTAAATATTTCATAATTTAGAAAAATATTTATAGTTATTAGTTTTAACTAAAATGTTAAATTGGTTGAAGCAGAGAATCTTTTCTAATTTTGAAAATATTATTTCTCCAATTTATTTCGGAATTTATAAATGGTATGTACCATAATAAACCAATAATCAAATCTTTTATTGGAATTAATAATAGATAATAAAATTTCAAATCAGATTTAATAATTTTTAACGTAATGAAATCCAAAAATATTTTGAGTGAACTTACAATAAAAAATTGTGTAAAACCAAAATTGCTAAACAATACTAAAGCTAAAATAAAGCTAGCTGATATTGGGTTTGAGAAGGCTTCCAACAAATATGTGTTCAGTCTGATTTTAGCGCGCATTTTTGCCCATCTTGAATGACGATTTAAGAATTTATTCAATGTCAAATTTTCATTTATATTATCTACAAATGTTGAGGATGTTTTTACTTTATAACCTAATTCTTCAACTTTTACACCCATTAAATAATCTTCTGCCAAATAATTTCTAAATGCTTCAAATCCACCAATTTGATTCAAAATTTTTCTAGGGATTAAAATTGATTTGCCAATAACAATAGAGATTTTTGCAATTCTTGAAGCCGTAAATACACTTGGAAGCATAAACGAATTTAAGTGAATATTTTCAAAAATTGAAGGGATGTTTCTTGCGCCAACTCCACGTATTGATGCGGTTACAAGTCCAACATTTTTATCATTAAATTCACTCAATAAAGATTTTAAGAAATTTGGTTCAACACGAGTATTGCTATCACTAATTAAAATAAAACTCCCTTTTGATTTTGGATACATATTATAGAGATTATTTATTTTAGGATTTAGACCAATCATATAATTATCAATTACAATTTTAGTTTTAATCTTAGAAAATTCAGAAGATATATTTCTAATAATTTCTATTGCCGGATCGTCTTTGGTATGAATTCCAAAAATAATTTCATAATTCGGGTAATCAAGATTATAAAATGATCTCAAATTATTTTCAAGCTGATCATCAATTCCTTTAATTGGTTTCAGAATACTCGTAGAAGGATAATTATCTTTTTCTAAAATATTAGTATTAACTTTTTTCGAATACTCTTTTTTTAAAATGATTATAGATAATATTTGATAAATAATTCCAATTGAAATAATTATAGAGAAAATTATTATAAATAAATTTTCCATATTATATCCTAAAATTATTTGCAATTATTATTGTTTAAAAACTTCATCTTTCTGTTGAGAATATTTTTTTATTAAATCTGAATAGTATAAAGCACTTGGTTTAATAATTCTTCTGAAATCGTTATCATAGTCAATTTTAATAAGTCCAAATCTTTTTGATTTGCCTTTTAGCCATTCATAATTATCAATTAAACTCCAGTAAAAATATCCGGTAATATTGTATTTATGTCTTGCTCTATTAAGAATTTTTAGGTGCCGTTTTAAAAAATATTTTCTTAAGTCCTCATCTTCCGTTGCAATTCCATTTTCAGTAATAACTATTTCTTTACCAGTCTTTGCTACAAATTTTATAATTTTTTTTAATCCTTTGGGATAAATTTCCCAGCCCATATCAGTCTCAGGTTCTTTAGGAAAAAGAAAAACCGGATTCCTCAAATTAAATTTGAATTGACTATAAATTCTGTAGTAATAATTTATTCCCCAAAAATCTATTTTATTATCAAGTGGAATAGGTTTATCATATTTTAATATTGCAGGGAACCAATGTGTAATTCTGTTTTTTTGAAATGCTTCCAACAACATTTTGTTGAAAAAAGTATCAACATTATCTGTTACTTTTTTATCAAGAAAAAACCAATTTCTTGCTTCTTTGAAAATTATAAAGTGTTTAGCGATTCCCAGCTTTGCATTAGGGTTTCTCTTTTTTAGATAGTCATAAATACAAATATGAGCTTCCATCATATTGTAAATTGCATCCATCATTAAATTTAAGTCTTTATAACCAGGAGGAAATTTACCATCACCATACGCTGCTAAAGCCCAAACAATTGGTTCATTGAAAGAAATCCAATAATTTATTTTATCCGCAAATAAATCAATAATTATTTTTGCAAAATTGCAGAAAGTAGAAACCGATTCTTTTTTATGCCAAGGTGAAAATTCATGAAACCATTTTGGATGAGAAAAATGATGAAGAGTTAAAAATGGTTCAATATTATTTTCGAGTAAATAATCAATCATTTCCGAATATTGCTTTAAAGCCTTATCCGAATATTTATTTATTTCCGGTTCAATTCGTGACCACTCAACAGAAAATCTATATGAATTTAAATTAAGTTCTTTTAGGAAATCAAAATCATTTTTCCAAAGATTCCAGTGGTTGCTTCCATTTTCGTATAAAGGATTTGAACCGTTATTTCGAAATTTGCCAAGATTTTCCCAATCGGTAAAATCATTTGAAATATTTCCTTCTATTTGAAATGCTGAAGTTGAAGTTCCCCAGAAAAAATCTGTCATTTATTTCTCTTTTCTTTAAAATTTTTGATGATTGCATATTTATACAATACAAGCAAAAATTAGTTTTATACTTATCAGATTAAATAGCAATAGAAATGTAGGTGTGAGATGTTAAACCAATATTAATTCAATATTAACTAATTGTTAAAAATTTATTAGTAAATATCTACTTAATTAACATTGATAAATATATTTTTGCATGCAAAATATCTTTCGATAAAAGCAAATGAATAATTAATAAAAACAATAATTATATTAAACTATTAGTACTGTCAACTAATATTATATTAGGTTTGTAAGATTTTATTTTCTCATTTTTAATCAAAATATAACTAGCAATAATTATATGATCACCGATTTGAACTAATCTTGCAGCGGCTCCATTTAAACTAATTTCTCCATCTTCACCTTCTATAACATAAGTTGAAAATCTTTCACCATTATTTATGTTATAAACTTCAACTTTCTCATATTCAACAAGATCGGCAGCAATCATTAGTTTTTTATCAATACTTATTGAGCCTTCGTAATTTATATCAGAACCCGTAACTGTAGCTCTGTGAATTTTTGATTTTAATAAAGTTCTTAACATTATTTATCCTTATTATTCATTTGAAAAGCTTCATGTAAACCAATAAGTACAAGATCAGGAACAATAATATCAAAAATATTTTCAGCTTCGAATAAACTTGAAAAACCTCCCGTAGCAATCATTATTGAATTTTCATCGTTAAATGCTTCTAAGTTTATTTGTTTTCTTAAATTCTCGACAATGGATTTTTGTCCAAAATACAAACCGGAACGAATACTTTCTTCGGTACTGCGTCCTATCACACTTTGTGGTTTAAAGATTTCCACGTTTGGTAACTGCGCAGTATTTTTATTTAATGATTCCATTGATAATCTTATTCCGGGAATAATTAAACCGCCTAAGTATTCTTTTGATTTTGTTATTACATCAAAAGTTGTAGCGGTTCCAAAATCAACAATAATTGAGTTCTGATTCGGAAATAATTTTTGTGCGGCTATTGCGTTTGCAATTCTATCGGTGCCGACTTCAAGCGGATTTCTATATTTAATTTTTAGACCGGTTTTTACACCAGCTTTTAAAATAAACGGATTAATATGAAAATATTTTATACATCCGCTAACTATACTATGTACAACATCCGGAACAACACTGCATATAGAAACATTTTTTATTGCATCTAACTCAATTTTATTTTCTCTTAATACAGTTCTAAGAAACAATCCAATTTCATCTGAAGAAAATTGTCCTCTTGAAGTTTTTCTAAATTGAAATTTAATTTTTGAATTTACGAAAACCCCACCATGAATTTGTGTATTTCCAACATCTAAACAAAGAACCATATTTTATCCTTTAAATATTTAAAATTTGTGAAATATTTTTTCCAATATTGACCGATTCTTTTACTGTTTTTACAAATCCGTTTTTATTGTAAAAATTAAATTCATATTGAATATTCTTTCCTCGGGAAGACAAATCATTTTGAATAACTAAATCAGAATTAGAATTATTTAATAAATCATTTACTTTAGAATTAATTTCATTTAAATCATTTGAATTTGTGAACTTAAAAGAAACAAGTTTTATAGAATTATTTTGAGAATATTTTTTTAATTGGTTTACAATTTTGAAGTTTGGTGAGAGCTTAAATAGAATTTCACTGTTTGCAGAATCCAATTTTTGTTTTAAAGGTAATTCATAATTTTCTTTGTTGACAATTATTTCTTTAATTGAATAATCACTTACTGCAGCATTATGAATTAAGAGATCATAATTATTATTTCTTAATATATTTTTTAGCAAATTATTTAAAGAATCAAAATTTGTATAAGTAATATCCTCAAAATTTCCCAATGGGATTTTGGAATCTGCACTGTGAAGAAAAGTAATGTTATACTTATTATCAATAAAATATTGTGCAATTTTAGATGCAGTTGTTCCGGTGCTTAAATTTGTTAAAAATCTTATACCATCAATATTTTCTTTTGTACCGCCGGCTGTTATTAAAATCCTCTTATGCGAATTATTATTTTGATTCTTTAATTTCGATTCAATTAAATCATAAATTAAATCCGGTTCCAACATTTTACCTTTTCCAATATCTCCACAAGCTAAATAGCCTTCATTGGTTTCGGTAATATAAATTCCCCAACTTTTTAATAAAGCTAATGAATTTTGAGTCGAAGGATGTTCAAGCATTTTTGTATTCATCGATGGAACAATAACATATGGTTTAGTAAAATCATGAGCTAAGAAAAGAGAAGTTATTAAGTTATCGCCAATTCCACTTGCAAATTTGTTAATTGTATTTGCAGTTGCTGGTGCAAGAATCGTTAAATCTGCCCACTTTACTAAATCAATGTGTGACATCATTTTACCGTTTTCAAATGGATCTTCGTGAACTTGGTTTCCAGATAATCCTTCCAGTGTAGCAATACCAATAAAATTTAGTGCTTCTTTTGAAACAGCAACTTTAACTTCATAATTGTTTTGCACTAATTTTGAAATAAGCATTGCTGTTTTATATGCTGCAATTGACCCACTTATCTTTATAAGAATTTTATATTTTGACATTATCAATTAACCTCACATTTCCTAAATAAACAGCGCCAAAAAGTCTATCAAATTTTTCTTCTATGTAATCAATTTTAAAACCGGATTTAATAAGCTCAGATTTCTTTTCTTCAATAGTTTTATGCGACATTAAAATTTTTGGAAATTCTGAAGCAATAATTCTGTTTTCTTGAGTTAACAATATATTTCTTGAACTTAATGCCAAACCATCTTTATCTCTAAAGGTTGGACAAGAAATAATATTTACATCCATAAATAATGCTTTTACCATATTTCTAATAAGTAAAAACTGTTGATAATCTTTTTCACCGAAATATGCATTAGTTGGTTTTATGATATTAAAAAGTTTTGAGACAACAGTTAATACGCCGTTAAAGTGACCTTTTCTTGTAGCTCCGCATAAATCTAAACTTAAATCATTTTCCGTAATTTTGAATTTATAATCATCAGGATATATTGTTTCATAATTAGGAAGAAATAAATAATCTACTTTATTCTGTTCTAATATTTCAATATCAGCATCAAAATTTGCTGGATAATTTTTTAAATCATTTTGATCATTAAATTGTGTTTGATTCACATAAATACTTACTACAGTAACTTTATTTTCTAATTTTGATTTTTTTATTAATGAAATATGTCCCTCATGCAATGCACCCATTGTAGGCACAAAACCAATATTTTTATTCTTTAGTTTATGCGATCTTACAATCTCTGTCCATTCAACCGGATAGTAAAATATTTCCATTTAAAAGCTTTCTTTTTGTGATGGATAAATTTTCATTTTAACTTCTTTATTAAATTCATTTAATGCAGATTGAAATAATTCATATCCATTTAAAAATTTCTTTAAAAATTTTGGATTGAATTCATTGTTAAGGCCTAACAAATCTTGCAGAACCAGTACTTGTCCGGATGTATGCGGACCAGCGCCAATACCAATTGTAGGAATTTCTAATTTATTTGTAATTTCTTTTGCTAATTCCGAATATAATAATTCTAATACAATTCCTGAACATCCAGCATTTTCTAATTCAACTGCTTGAGTTAAAATTAGTTCAAATTCTTTTATAGATTTTCCTTGAACTTTATATCCTCCAAATTTATTTATTGATTGCGGAGTAAGTCCAAGATGACCAAATACTGGAATTCCGGAATCAGTTAATATTTTTATATATTCAATGGTACCGAAAACGCCTTCAATTTTAAGTGCTTGTGCGCCGGCTTTCATCAACTTATCAACTGATTCCATAAAAACGTGGTTACCTTTTTGATGAAGTAAAAAAGGCAAATCGGCAATTAAAAATTTATCAGTTCCTTTTCTTACTGATTTTACATGCGTTTCAATCATTTCAACTGAAGCATTTATTGTTGAGTTGAATCCATGCATTACCATTGCAGAACTATCACCGACTAAAACAGCGTCAATTTCGGAATTATCAATTATTTTTGCACTCCAGAAATCATAACAAGTTACAATTGAAATTGGTATCTGATTATTTTTATTTAATTGAAAATCAATTATGCTATTCATGATTCTTACTTTCAAATTTATTTGAATAAAAAAATTGATATGTTCTTTGATTTTTGTTCAGATAAAGAATAATGCAAATTGAAATTAAGAATGTAAATAAGAAATGTTGTAAGATTTGGTTTTTCATTTAAGGTACCTGTCAATTTGATCAAGTCCAATATTATAAATTATAAAAATTGTAATCTTCTCATATAGAGATAGATTCAAATATTGAGTTCAAAAATAGATTTTATAGACTAATAAAACAAGATAGAAAATATTACTAACTCTAACAAAATTTGATTTTATGAATAGCACATAACGAACTTCATTTTAATCTTATGAAAATAGGTATTGCTTTTAATTTTCTAAGAATTCATAAAAATATTAATAGTGTTTTAGAAATTAGAGAAACAATATTTTTCAAGTGCAAATAATTAGTTTATTGAATTTAATTCTTAAAGATTATTGAATTTATTAATAACTTTTATTTGAAAACACTTTATTAGAATTTTTATCTATTTAACAATAATTTAATATTAAAAAAATATTTTAGTAATATTTATGATATAATCTTCTTTTTTAATTTATTTTTTTTGATAAAAAGGGAAAATGGAAAAACAAATAGTCAAATCAGATTTTCTTATTATTGGAAGCGGCTTAGCTGGATTAACTTCTGCAATTTACGCATCTGAATATGGTTCTGTAAATTTAGTTTCAAAAAGTAAATTTAATATTAGCAGCACATATTGGGCACAAGGGGGAATTGCTGCTGCAATTGATAAATCAGATTCACCAGAAATACATTATCAAGATACAATTATTGCCGGTGGTGAATTATGCAATAAAAAAATGGTTGAAATTTTAGTAAACGATGGAATAGAAAGAGTTAATGACTTAATAAAATGGGGAATGGAGTTTGATAAAGTTAAAAATCAATTACATCTTGGTTTAGAAGGCGGACACAGCAATAGACGAATTCTTCATGCTGGCGGCGATGCGACTGGAAGTAAAGTAGTTGATTTTTTATCGAAATTGGTGCAATCAAAAAAAAATATTAATATATTTCAAAATACTCAAGTGCTTGAATTACTAAGTGAAAATGAAGTTTGTTATGGTGCAAATTCATATTCATGGGAATCTAAAGAACAATATTTATTTTATGCTCCAATTACAATCCTCGCAACTGGTGGCGGCTCTGGAATATTTTCTCGTACAACAAATCCCTACACATCAACCGGTGATGGAATTAGCTTAGCATATAATATTGGTGCTGAAATAAGCGACATGGAATTTTTACAATTTCACCCAACTGCATTTTACTCGGAGAACGATCAAACCTTTCTGATTACTGAAGCAATAAGAGGTGAAGGTGCATATTTAGTAAATGGGGAAGGAAGAAGATTTATGAAGCATATTCATCCCAAAGGAGAATTAGCGCCAAGAGATATTGTTTCAAAGGCAATATTCTATGAGTTACGAAATTCAAAAATAAAATCTGTATTTCTCGATCTTACACATTTGGATGCAAACAAAATTAAAGAAAGATTTAATTCCATTTATGAGAAAGCTATTGAATATAACATCGATATTACAAAGAATTTAATACCGGTTTCACCAGCAGCTCACTATATGATTGGAGGAATTAAAACTGATTCCGAAGGAAGAACAAATATTAAAGGATTATTTGCATGCGGCGAAGTATCAGCAACCGGTGTTCATGGAGCAAATCGTTTAGCAAGCAATTCACTTTTGGAATGCTTAGTTTTTGCGAAAAGATGTGTCGAAATTAGCAGCGATGAAATTACAAATATTTCAGATAGTGTTTTTAACAAATCACTTGAAAATATTAATTACAAAATTAATAATTCAATAGTGAATAATTTTTTAAGTTTTAAGAATAAAATTGCTACATTATTAAACAACAATGTTGGAATTGTAAGAAACAACGAACTATTGAATTCTGCACTTGAGGAATTAGACAACTACAAAAATTTTGCTGATCAGAAAGAATTTGAATATTATTCATTTAGAATAAAAAGTATTATTGATATTAGTGAAATGATAATTAAAGCTGCACTGCAAAGAGAAGAAAGCCGCGGAACGCATCAAAGAAGTGAATTTACAAAATCACATGAAAAATTTCTCGGACATTTTATTTTCAGAAAAGATTCTCCAATTAGATTTGACAAAGAATAAAAGTATGAGTAATGAAAAAGAATATTTACAAAACTTAGAAGCATTAATAAATTTAGCAATATCAGAAGATATAAAAACGGGTGATATTACTACAGAAGCTATTATTCCAATATCAGACAATGCAGAAGGATTTTTGAAATCTAAAAATGATGGAATTGTGTGTGGATTACAAGTTGCAGAATTAGTATTTAAAAAATTTGATATTAATCTAAATTGGAAAAGTAATTTTAATGATGGAGAAAAAATTATTAATGGTTCAATTCTTGCAAATTTTTCTGGGAAATATAACTCGTTACTTTCTGCGGAAAGAATTGCATTAAACTTTATCCAAAGAATGTCTGCAATTTCTACAAAAACATTTCAATTTGTAAATGAATTAAAAGGTACAAAAACTAAATTACTTGATACAAGAAAAACAATTCCGGGTTATAGATTGTTGGACAAGTATGCCGTTAAAATTGGCGGAGGAACCAATCACAGATTTGGTTTGTATGATCTTGTAATGATAAAAGATAATCATATTGAAGTTGCCGGCAGTATTACAAATGCGGTTAATCAAGTTAGAAATACTTACCAGAATAAATTTAAAATAGAAGTTGAAACTAAAAATTTAAATGAAGTTCAAGAAGCTTTAAATTTAAATGTTGATATAATTATGCTTGATAATATGTCAATTGATGAAATGAAAACGTCAATCAAATTAATAAATGGAAAAGCATTAACAGAAGCTTCCGGTAATGTAACATTGGAAAAATTAAAATCAATTGCAGAAACCGGAGTCGATTTTATTTCGGTAGGAGAATTAACACATTCAGTTAAAGCATTTGATATTGGTATGTATATTAAATAATGAAAGAATTTTAAAATGGATAATTCAGAATTAATTAATGAAATAAATAGATTACGAAAAGAAAAAAATACAGTAATACTTGCGCATAATTATCAAATAGGCGAAATTCAAGATATAGCTGATTTTGTTGGAGATTCTCTTGGATTAAGTCAGATGGCTGCTAAATCAGAAGCTGATATGATTGTCTTTTGCGGTGTTCATTTTATGGCTGAAACAGCTTCGATTCTTGCACCAGAAAAAAAAGTTATTATTCCCGATTTAAATGCCGGATGTTCACTTGCTGATACTATAAATGTTGAGCAATTAAGAAATTGGAAAAAAGAAAATCCGGATGCAGTTGTTGTTTCTTATGTAAATACAACTGCTGAAGTAAAAGCTGAAACTGATTACTGTTGTACTTCATCAAATGCAGTAAAAATTGTTAATTCCATACCGGAAGAAAAACAAATACTTTTTCTGCCCGATCAGTATTTAGGAAATTATGTTAAATACATAACAACTAGAAATATTAAGATATGGAAGGGAGCTTGTCATGTTCATGAAAAAATTGGTGAATTAGATTTTGACATAGCTGAAAATAAATTTCCAAATGCGGAGTTCCTTATTCATCCGGAATGCGGTTGTTCAACATCATGTATGTTTAAAGCTTCACAAAATCCCGATTTAAAACTAAATATTTATTCTACTGAAGGAATGTTAAGAAGAGTTAATGAATCGGATTCAGATGAATTTGTTATAGCTACGGAAATTGGAATTTTACATAGAATGAAAAAAAACAATCCGGAGAAAATATTTCATCCGGCAAGCGACGCTTCTATTTGTGAATATATGAAAATGAACACAATAGAAAATTTGTATCAATCATTATTATTTGAAAAATATGAAGTAAAAGTTGATAAAGAAATTGCTGATAAAGCAAGGCTATCTATTCAAAGAATGATTGAAATATTTTAGCTTGCTAAATTATGGTTTTTAATTGCAGATTTTCTGTAGATATTGGTTGGCTCTAACTCTGATCTGAAAAGGGGAATGATAGTTCAGATATCCGAAAAGTACTAGTAGTATTCACAACTTTTCTAGAATATCCGTAAAATTAAAACTGGAAATATTCATATCATTATTTACAGAAAAAAATGAACCTTTGGGAAAATTTTGTTGGCAGACAATGTTCATCTCTAATAAATGTAAATGATCCAGAAGGATGGAACGGTTTTATAGTATCAAAACGCTTTATTTTCAACTAAAATTTTATAAAACGACTTCGCGTAAATATTTTCCTCACCTTATTTTTGCCTTCAAAATTGCTAATAAAAAAAATCAGATTCCGGTTTTCATACCAGACGGTACCGTCTTTTTAATAGTCCAGAAACCATAAGCCTTAAAATATTCATTGGGATCTTTCACGTTTCCATAATTTACCGGATCAATAACATAAGGAATAATATTGCTGTTCTTAAGTATCAACTCAACTGCTTCCAATGTATTTTTTGGTCCGACTTTATCATTATCAAATGCAATAACAACATTTTTTATCTTTCTTGTTCTTGACCCTTCTAAATGTTTCTTGCCAAACATTCCTTGTCCTACTGCAGTAATATTATTCATTCCCAAAGTTTGAAGGTATATCGCATCGAGATATCCTTCCACAACAATTAAAGTTTGTTCTGACTTGTCAACTTTATCCAACCCGAATAAATCATCTTTGGCAAGTCCCGGTGTGCTGTCCCATCTCACACAATCATGAGGTTTACCATCAAAAGTAGTAACAGTTATTCCCTTAGGAGCGGTAGCTCTTTTCATAAATCCGGTTATAAATCCTTCCGAGCTACGGTATGGAAAAGCTAATCGAAAATTATCACCGAAGTATCCTTGAAGTTTCAAACCCGAAGACCGTAATGCTTCCGTCTCTGCGGTGAGTAAGCAATTTAATTCCGGAAGCAATTAGAAATGCAGACAAATAAAAATTCTTATTTTCATAAATGCTTTGCATAGAGTTATCTCCATTAGAATAAAATGGATAATTTCCCTTTTTCCTTAATTTGTAAGACATTGATTATTTTATTTATTACTGAGGTTTATAGAAGAAATTGAAAGATTTATTTTCACCACTTAATTAGAAAAAACAAAACCTATCAACAAATCGAGTATAATAATACTATAATATCCGATATAGTTTATTTAGATGCAGGTATTTCTAGAATATTTTTACTATACATTTTTTTGGGCACAATATTATTAAAAAAGCTTGATTTTAGAAAAAAAAGTAAATAAGTTTACTGACTTGGAGAGTACCTAACTCTCCGTAATAACTTCTAAAGAGGTTATATAAATAAGTAAGTGGTTGATCAGCAATTTTCAAGGTAGTATTTTGTTTTTGTGGTTATTTTGAAGCTCTGTTCAACTCCTTGTTTTATCATTATTTAAAGGAAAGCTGTAAAATGGCAGAGCGTAAAGAAGGAACCGTAAAATGGTTCAACAATTCAAAAGGTTATGGCTTTATTCAACAATCTGAAGGTGAAGATTTATTTGTTCACTTTAAATCTATTGTTGGAGATGGTTATAAATCTTTAAAAGAAGGCCAAAAAGTAGAATTTACTGTTGGTGAAGGTCAAAAAGGTCCTCAAGCTCAGGATGTAAAAATTTTATAATTTTTATTTCTTTTTGATGCATTTTTTTAATCCAGCTTTTTGCTGGATTTTTTTTGTCAACTAGTTTTAATTATTATATTTTTGATACTTAAATTTCGATAGTTAAAAATGTTTTTCCATTTTCGATAATCATTGTATTAAATGAACACGAAAAAATTTATTATTAATAGTGAATACAAGAATGTTAATTCAGTTTGTTTTATTACAAAAACATTCTGCGAAGATCATTTTATTTCTGAAAACAGTATTAGAGAAATTGAATTAAGTCTTGCCGAGGCTTTAAATAATATTATTAAACATGCATATAAAGGCGAAGAAAATAATACAATTGAAATTTCACTGGAAATAATCAGTAATAAGTTTAAAGTAATTTTATCGGATTTCGGAATAGAACGTTCTAACCTTAACAAACCGACTCTTGAATTTGACCCAAACGATATTGAAAGCCTTCCCGAAGGCGGTATGGGCTTATTCATAATTGAGCAGCTTATGGATGAAACAAATTATTTACGCGATGGGAACAAAAATATTTTCACTATGGTTAAAACCATAAAATAATGCCGAATAGTTTCTGTAACCATCTTATGTATAAAAAAATTCTCCTTTTAATTATTCTTTTCCCCGCAGTAATTTTTTGCCAAGAAAATGTAAAAAGTGAAGTTATTAAAAAAACCGGATTACAATATAAAACTCCCTTAATAAAACCTAAATATCCAAACTATAATTTAGCCGCTGCATTTGTTTTAACAGAAAAAGCAAAAAGCGGTGATCCGTTTGCTCAGCATGAATTAGGAATAAGATATATTCTTGGAATAGGCGTTCCTATTGATTCCACTAAAGCTGCAGAATGGATTGGCTTGGCGGCATCAAAAAATTTACCCGCAGCAAATTTTAATTATGCAATAATGTTAAGTAACGGAATTGGAATTGAATGGAATCCATTTAAAGCATTTAAGAATTTTAAAGTAGCTGCAGAAAGCGGAATGGAGCAAGCCCAATATATTTATGGGTTGCTTCACACAGATAATCTTATAGTAAATAAAAATTTAGATGAAGCTTACAAATGGTTAAAAAAGGCTGCCGATAGAGGTTTTGAGGAAGCTAAACTTGTTTTAGAGGAATTTAAAAAAAATGGAATTGCTATTGCTAATGATTCAACAAAATATGAAAATTCACAACCCAAGCCTACAATAAATGAAAATTCTTTTACACTTGAAGATTATAATTTAGATTATTTTGATTTTAAATCTGATACTCTTTCCGAAGATGAAGAAAAAAAATATTTAAATGAAATTTTAACTTCCCAAAAAAGTGAAGTAAAAAAAATGTTAAATATTAATCCCGATGAATTACAAGAACAATTAAAAGACACATCAGCATTGGGTTTAATAGATTATGCAGCTGCATCGGGAAGTCCCGAAGCATTATTAATAAATGCTAAACTTTATGATCAAGGAATTGGAATTGAAAAAAATAAAATTCTTGCAGCCGCAAATTATTTAAAAGCATTTAGACTTGGCTCATTTAAAGCAGCCGAACCTTTATTGAAAATTTCACGAAGTAACAATTTTTATAATCTTCTTAAAAATGAAGTAAAAAATAATAATCCAGAAGCAATGTATATTTGGGCTGGATTGATTGCATTAGGAATGGATTACTCCCTAACGGAAACCGAAGCTTTTGATTTGCTAAAAAAAGCAGATAAGCAAAATCATATAAATTCAATTATAGAATTGGGTTTAGCTTATTATACCGGAACTTTAGTTAATAAAGATTCGCTTAAAGCAATTGAATATTTTGAAAAAGCCGTAAAGTTAGGAAGTAGTGAAGCAGAAGTTAGATTAGCATTCCTAAAAATTAATTCCGAAAAAAATAATACAAATTCCGAATTTCTAAAATCATTAAAAGAATACGCAAATAAAGGATCTGTTTTAGCAGAAGCTGCGTTAGCTAATTGTTACGAAAAAGGAATTGCAGTAAAAATCGATAAAATTCAAGCTGCAAAATTATATAGACAAGCCGCACGAAGAGGTAATGAAGCTGCCTATACTTCACTTAGAAAAATGTATGATACGTTAAGACCAGATGGTGAAGAATTTCAAATTTTTATAGAGTAAAAAAGTAAAATCTTCAACACTTTTTATTTCTAATAATTAATCAAACATCTCTCAAATAACAAATTTCTTATCCGATAGTATATTAAATATTTTTTAAAGTTTGCTAAAACCTAAATTATAAAATTGTTTATGTATTTAGGAATTTCTGAATTTTAATGTTTAATTGTTGCAAAAACTAAATTATGAAGCAAAAATACAAATTAAATATTTCTCTAAAATTTAAACTCACATCACTTTTTACAATTTTATTGGGACTTTTCTCATTATTTATTTTTATCTATTTCCCGGAAAAATTTGAGCAGGAAAGAATTGAAAGCTTGCGAGAGAAAGCAAATTCTGTTGCAAAAATTGCGGCATATGGAATTTCTTCCGGATTATATTTTCAAGAAAACAATACTTCCGTTGATGAAATTGAAGCTTTAATTAAAAATGAAGAAATTAGATATGTAGTAATTGAAAAAGCAGATTCTCTCTTTTTCGATTTCAATTACTTTACTGCAGTAATGAATAATTATACTAAAATGGAAGGAAATGGAATTTCAGAAAAATGGGAAATTATGAAAATCCATGCTCCAATTTTAATGGGCAGCGAAACGGTTGGTAATATTTATATTGGTTACTCTTTAAGATTGGTTTATGATAAAATTGAAGAACTAAGATTCAGTATTGGAATTGTAAGCTTACTATTATTTATTGTTGGAAGTATTCTTGTTTATTTAATTGGAATGTATTTTACAAAACCTTTAACAAAATTTGTTAATACGGTAAACAAAATTAGAGACGGCGATTATACACAACGAGCCGAAGTTGTTAGCAATGACGAAGTTGGATATTTAGCAAATTCATTTAATGAAATGGTAGAAAAAATTGCCGGTACAACTGTTGAAATGGAAATTATTAATAAAGAATTAGAAGCCCGCGTTGTTGATAGAACCGTTGAACTTGAACGTGCTTTAAGATCACTTCAAAAAGAAAATGATGTGAGAAAAAAAGCCGAAAAAGAAATTGGCAAATCGTTAGAAGAAAAAGAAGTTTTGCTAAAAGAAATACATCATAGAGTAAAAAATAATTTACAAATAGTTTCAAGCTTATTCTTTTTTCAATCTAAAAAAATTACAGATCCGGTTACTTTAGAAATGTTTAGAGAAGGACAAAATAGAGTCAAATCAATGGCTCTAATCCATGAAAGACTTTATCAATCCGGTGATTTAGCAAATATAAACTTCAAAGAATATGTAAAAAAACTTACAAACTATTTATTCCAATCATACGGTGTTAATCAAAATAAAATTAAGTTAAAAACCAACATTGCCAATATTGAATTAAACGTTGATATGGCTGTTCCATGCGGATTAATTATAAATGAATTAATCTCAAATTCGTTAAAGCATGGATTTGATAATGAAGCAAGCGGTGAGATAAGAGTTGATATGGGTCACAATGAAAACAATAAACTAATATTAAAAATAAGCGATAATGGAAAGGGACTGCCAAGTGATTTGAAGATTGAAGAATCGGATTCTTTAGGACTTAGGTTGGTTAACAATTTAACAATTCAACTAAATGGCAAAGTAGAGTTTTATAATAAAAATGGTACAACTGTTAAACTCGTTTTCGAAGATCCTAAATATGCAAAAGCAGGTTAACTAATTATGGATAAAGCAAAAATACTTGTCGTTGAAGATGAAATAATTATTGCCATGGAAATTGCCGAGCGCTTAAAGGCAATGGGTTATGAAGTTATGCGAATTGTTTCAAACGGACAAATGGCAATCGAAAATGCAATAAGGGAAGAACCCGATTTAATCCTTATGGATATTATGATTCAAGGTGAAATTGATGGAATTGAAACTGCCACAAAAATCAGATCATTTTCTGACATTCCGGTAATATACTTAACTGCAAACGCCGATGAACCAACACTACAAAGAGCAAAAGTTTCTGATGCGTTTGGATATCTTATAAAACCATTCGAAGAAAGAGAATTAAACACAACAATTGAAATGGCTTTGTATAAACACAAAATGGAAGCAAAGCTAAGAGAAAATGAAGCAAGATTTAGAAGTCTGGTGCAAAATTCAACAATGGGAATTTTTAGAACAAAAATTGATGGCTCTCTCGTTTTAGTCAATCCGGCATTAGTAAAAATTCTTGGTTACTCAAATTCAACTGAATTATTAAATATTAAAACTCATTCATTATTAAAAAATGGAATTGAAGGCTGGAATAATTTAATTGATAAAATAAAATTTGAAGGTGCAATAAACAGCAATAAACAAATTGTAAAAAAGAAAGACGGATCATTAATTACTGTAAGTATAAACGGTAATTTAATTAAAGGTGATAAGAACGGAATATTTTTTGACGGAACAATTGAAGATGTTTCAATTCAAGAACAACATCAAGCTCAATTAATTAGAGCTAAAGAAAAAGCTGAAGAATCTGATAGATTAAAAACAGAATTTTTAGCTGGAATGTCTCACGAAATTAGAACTCCCATAAATACAATCCTAAGTTATATTTCTTTGCTTCAAAACGAACTAAATCAAGATGAGGCATCAACTTATAAAGAATTATTTCATGCAATTGATTTAGGAAGCAGACGTTTAACAAGAACTATTGATTCAATTTTAAATATGGCACAGTTTCAATCTGGCACTTTTGAAACTTTCCGCACGCAAATTGATTTGGTTTCTGATATTCTAAATAACCTTTATGAAGAATTTAAACATACAGCGAAACAAAGAGGTTTGGAATTAAAGTTTTCCAACACTGCGGAAAGAACAAATATTTTAGGTGATAAATATTCACTTTCTCAACTATTTGTAAATCTAATTGATAATGGATTGAAATATACAAAAGAAGGTAACGTAGAAATTATTGTTTATAATGATGAAAATGGAAATTTAAGTGTTGATATACAAGATACGGGAATTGGAATTTCAGACGAATTTCTTCCAACTCTTTTTGAACCATTTACGCAAGAGGAAAGCGGCTATAGAAGAAAGTTTGACGGAAATGGCTTGGGCTTAGCATTAGTAAAAAAATATTGCGAATTAAATGACGCTTTTATAAAAGTTAGCAGCAAAAAGGGAATAGGCACAAAATTCAGTATAAAATTTTCTAGTACAAATAGTAATAATATTTATAAAGGCAGTAAGGAATTGAAAAATGAAAATATTTAGTAAAGTTTTAGCCGTAATTATACTTGCAATATTTTTCGGCTGTTCGGAAAGTCCATCGGATTCAAATGATCCGGCAGCAAATGATAATTCTGAAGAAATAGCAAAATATTTTCCAATCGAGGTTGGAAAATCATTTACATATAATGTTGATTCTTTGGATTTAATTTCGGGAAATTATGTACAAATTGGACAAAGAACTTTATCCATTGATAAAATAGAATCGGATTATTTTGTTTGCAGCGAAATTTATAATTATCTGCAAGGATTAAATCTTCTAACAAAAATTAAAGTTTCGGAAAACTCAATTGAAATTTTAGCTGATACAACAGGATCTTCAGAACTAATTCCAGATTCATTGGGAATAACTGTAAAACTTGAATTAGATGAATCCTTTAAAGTTGTTGAATTTCCACTTGAACTTAATTCTACTTGGGAAGTTTATAATGCATATGCGTCAATGGGAACTGCGAAGTTTAAAGTTTTTACTCTAATTGCAAAATATTTAGGCGAAGAAAATATTGAGCTGAATTCTGAATCCGAACAAATTCCCGCAATAAAAATTGAATATATAGTTACAATAAATATTCCGGATATGAGTAATATTCTTGCAAGTAAAATTCAAACATATAAAGCAAATGTATGGCTTGCAGAAAATTTAGGAATTGTAAAAATGGAAGGATGTGCACTTTTTGTAAATTCAATTTCCGGAAATAATTTTGATATGTCCGATTCAAACAAAACTATGAAACACACTATAGTATTATAAAAGTCTATCTCACTAATGTAAAAATGCTAATCATAATTTTATGGTTGGCATTTTTTTTATCAACAGAATATAATTCAAATCAATTCGACACATAAGGCGAACTACCCGACCGATAAGTAAATAAGAATCAATAACATTTCAAATTTTCTTCGATTTAATTAAAAAATCGAATTATAAAAAATGGCACGTTATTTTCTTTGTTTAGAGCATAACAATAATCAACAAACAAAGGAGTACAAAATGAAAAGTATAATCAATCTTGCAGCTATGTTATTAGTTTTAACATTTTTAAGTTCAACAGTTTTTGCACAAGAAGATATCGTTGTTCCGGTAACAGATGATGTAGTTCATGGAACAAACTGGGTTGATGCAGACGGTGACGGAATTTGTGATAATTTTGGTACTGATAATCAAGGTAAAGGTACTGGAAATGCTTATGGATTAAAAGACGGAAGTGGAACACAAGTAAGACCACAAGACGGTACTGGTTATGGTAAAGTTAGTGGTGCTGGTTCTGGAACCGGTGTTTGCGATGGAACTGGTTCAAAAGGAACAGTTAAGAGATCCGGTAGAAACTAAAAAAATATTTTTGGTGAAGAAAAAAGAGAAGCCTAAGCTTCTCTTTTTTTTGTTTAAAAATTATGAATAAAAAAATCTAATTAATTATTCCTTCGTATAAATAATATTTAAAATTTCAATTCTTGATCTCAAATGACGTTCGGTAATATTCAGCAATCGTGCCGCGGCACTTTTATTTCCGTTTGTTCTGCTAAGTGATTCTAATATAATTTCTTTTTCAAAAGATCTAACTTTGTTTTCGTAACCGTCTTCTAAATTTGTTGTATCAAAAATTTTTTTCTCAGAAATTTTATTTATAAGATTCGGAAGATCAGACTTTGTAATATAATCAGATCTGCAAAGTACAACGGCTCGTTCAATAATATTTTCTAATTCACGAATATTTCCGGGGTAATCATATTTCATTAAAATATCTAATGCTTCCGAAGAAACAGATTGCACATTTTTTTGATTTATTGCGGAATGCTTTTTTACAAAATGATCAATCAAAATTGGTATATCACTTTTTCTTTGTTTTAATTTTGGCAGACAAATTGAAACAACATTTAATCTATAAAATAAATCTTCTCTAAATTCACTTTGCTTAATCATTTCTTCAAGATTTCTATGAGTAGCAGTTATAATTCTAACATCAACATTTATTGTTACGTTTCCGCCAATTCTCTGAATTTCATTGAACTGAATTGCTCTAAGAAGTTTTACTTGAGCCTGCAAAGGGATATCGCCGACTTCATCAATAAATAAAGTTCCTCCGTTAGCTTCTTCAAATCTTCCAATACGCAAATTTGTTGCACCGGTGTAAGATCCTTTTTCATGTCCGAACAATTCACTTTCCAGCAAATTTTCGGAAAGTGAAGAAATATTTACGGTTACAAAAGGTTTGTCTTTTCTGGGACTTGCGAAATGAATTGCTTTTGCAATTAATTCTTTTCCGGTTCCACTTTCACCTCTTACCAAAACAGAAGCCTTGCTGTTCGCTACGCGGGCGGCAGTATTTAGAACTTCTTGCATTATTCCGCTTTCAGAAATTATTGAATCAAACTTGAATTTTTCTTCAAGTTGCTGCTTTAATAATTTATTTTCCGAAAACAAAAATCTTTTTTCTCTAATTCGGTTTAATAAATTTTCAAGCTCGTCTAAATCAATTGGCTTAGATAGATAATCATACGCGCCGGCTTTCATAATGCTCACCGCATCTTCAACACTTCCGTAAGCCGTAATAACAACCACATCAATTTCCGGATTAAATTCTTTTACATTTTTCAAAACTGTAAAACCATCCCAATTAGGCATTCTAAAATCGGTTAGTACAACATCAATAAAATTGGATTGAATAATGCTAAATCCTTTCATTCCATCCGATGCGGTAAAAACTTCGTATTCTCTTCTTACTAAAAAACTTTTTAACGAATGTAATTGCGATTCTTCGTCATCAATTATTAGTACTGATAATTTTTTCATAATTAATTTGATTTGTTTGTAATTGGAAATTGAGGTAATATAATTATAAAACTTGTACCTTTATTTTCTTCGCTCTCAATTGAAATAGTTCCGCCGTGTTCAAATATTATTCTTTGAACCAAACTTAAACCAATTCCGGTTCCTTTGGCTTTTGTCGTAAAATATAAATTAAAAACTTTATTTAAAATATGTGTCGGAATTCCATTTCCGTTATCAATAATTTCAATTCTAATTTGTTCATTTGTTTCAAGAAAAATTTTAAGAATTATTTTCCCACCATTATCTATTGCATCAAAAGAGTTTTGAATTAAGTTCATTAACACTTGCTGAATTTGATTGCGGTCCCAATTTACAATTCCGTTCCATTCAATAATTTTTTCAAACGCAATAAATTTTTCGATTAACATTGGCATATATTGATCTTCTATTTGTTTAATCAAATCTGATAATTGAAATTCTTTTAAAACAATTTTCTCCGGTTTTGCAAATCTTAAGAAACTATTTATCGTTTCATTTATTCTTTTAACTTCTTTGTTTACTAAACTTGCAAGTGTGTGAAATTCTTCGTTTCGTTCAATTGGTTCAAAATCTTTGTTTAATTGCTGAGTGATTGTGCTTATTGTATTTAAGGGATTTCTAATTTCGTGAGCAACTCCCGAAGCAAGTTCGCCCATTGCAATAAGCCTTTCCTTCCGCTGAATTTGATCTTCTAATAATTTTTGTTGAGTTAAATTTCGAATAACTAAAATTGTGTTCGGCAAATTATTCTCGGTGAAAAACTCACTTCTTGAAACAAGTAAATATTTTTTATGATTATTTATTGTGCATTCAATTTGTTTTAATCCTTTTGAAGAATTCAACAAATCATGATATTCATCGGGCGAAATCAAATCACTTAATTTTTGTGAATTTAGAGTAGGATTAATTATTTGAAATAATTTACGTGCGGCAGAATTAATAATTTTAACATAATTATTTTCATCAAGAACAATAACACCATCGCTTACATTTTGAATTACTTTATTTGAATAACCTTCCATTACGTTAAACTTTTTTTGAAGGAGATTAAAATTTTGTTTTGTGAATATATAAACTAAAAGCAGTGAACCAAGTACAAATAATATTATTCCGATTATAATTAATCTTCTAATTATTCGTTGATTAATTGCATTCAAAGGTTCAAGTGAAATTCCTAATCTAAATAATCCAACAATTCTGTTATTATGTGCAAAGGGATGAACAGCTTCAAAAATTTGTAATGAATCAAGATCAATCGTCCGCCAAGCAAAAGTAGAATCAATGAGTGATTTATTTAGGAAATCCGAATCTTCAATATTTTCGAGATTGGAAATATTTCCGGAAGCAGCTAAAACGTCATTAGAGTTTTGCAATACGGCATAAACAAGATTTTTATTAGCCGTTAGTTTTTTTAATAAACTTCCAAATCCAATTTGTTTTCTGAAATTTAAAATTTCTTCAGCATCTAAATTTAGAACAATTGCACTTCTGTTTTTTGCAGCTACGGCAATCGCAAATCTATATCCACTTTCGAATCTTGCTTGTTTTACACCAAGAAAAAGTGTGTCGATTAATCCGTTAAATATTGGAGAAAGAATTTCTTTGGGTTCAAATTTTGGCTCTAAATCCGTATGAATTGGATTATGGTTTGTAAATAATTTTTTGCCGGATTTATCAAAAATATTAATTCTGTAGATTTTATTTTGATCGGCAATACGTTTTAAAATTTCATTGTTAATTTGATTTTTATCAAGCAATAATTTTATAAGATTGGCGTTATTTAATAAACGATTCTTAAGTTCAGAATCAATTGATTCATAAGAAAGTAAAGCATTTGTTGAAGCGGCTAAAGTAGTTTCTAAAAGAGAATGTGATTGTTCAGCCATTAAATCATACAGCTCTTTTTTACTTTGGTGAAATTCAAAAAGAGCTGATGTTATTACTAAAATTGCAACGGCAATAAAAATCAGTATAAAACTTTTAGGCTGAAGATTTATTTTATTTAAAATATTCACATAGAGTAAGTATTATTTTTTAATTTCTTTTTTATTTTCCAACCAATAATAAATTGTTGGAAGCACCATTAAAGTTAATAAAGTTGCAGTAATCAATCCACCAATAACTACAGAAGCTAAAGGTCTTTGAACTTCGGAACCCGGACCGGTATTAAATGCCATCGGAATGAAACCAAGACTTGCAACTAATGCAGTCATTAGAACCGGGCGTAATCTATTTGCAGAACCTTCAATTACGGCTTCTCTCAATGAAAAACCTTTTCCTCTAAGTTCATTTAGATGTGCAATTAAAACAATTCCGTTTAATACGGCAACGCCAAACAAAGCAATAAAACCAACACTTGCAGAAACCGAAAGATACAATCCTCTAATCCATAATAAAAATATTCCGCCGGATAATGCAAATGGAAGATTAATTAAAATTAACATTGCATATCGTATTTGTCCAAACATCATATACATTAAGCCGATAATAATTAAAAGCGAAAGCGGAACAACAATCATTAAATGATTCATTGCTCTTTTTTGATTTTCAAAAGAACCGCCGTACTCTAAAAAATATCCTGGTGGAATATTTGCTTTGGCATCAATTGCTTTTTGCAAATTATTAACATATGTGCCAATATCAATTCCAACAAGATTGATACCTAAAATTAATCTTCGCCAACCATTTTCACGCGCAATTTCTCGCGGTCCTTCTTGCGAAACTATTTTGGCAACTCTTTTAAGAGGAATAAAATCACCGCCGGGCAAATAAACGGGAACGTCCATAATTTTTTCAAAAGAGTTTCTAACATCTTCCGGAAATCTCACAACAATATCATATCTTCTTTGTCCTTCAAAAACTTCGCTTGCAACTTGTCCGCCAATTCCGCTTTCAATTACAATTTGAACATCATCAACATTTAATCCATAATATGCAACTGCATCTCTATAAATTTCAATTGTAATATACGGTTGACCGATTGTCTGTTCCAAAAAGAAATTATCGGTTCCCTTTAATGTTGGAATTATTTCTGCTAATTTATTCCCAATATTATTTAGTACATCAAGATCTTCACCATAAATTTTTACGGCTACATCTGACTTAACACCACTTGTAAGTTCATCAACACGCATTGCAATTGGCTGCGTAAAATTATATGAAAGTCCGGGCTCGGTTTTTAAATATGGTTCAATCTTTTCAATTATTTTTTCTTTAGTAATTCCATCACGCCACTCATCCATAGGTTTTAATATTACCCAAATGTCAGTTTGGTGAACACCCATCCAATCATTTGCTAAATCCGATCTTCCGGTTTTGGGCACAATTGTTTTTATTTCCGGAATATTTTTCAATAATATTCCCGATAACCAATTTGCATTTTCTACAGATTCATTCAAAGTTACGGAAGGCATACGGATTTGTTCAATTAAAATTGAGCCTTCATCGAGTTCCGGTAAAAATTCAGTTCCCAAAAAGAACATCAAAAAAATTGAAATACCAAACACGCTTAGCGCAACTGAAATAATTTTATTTCGTTTAACTAAATATTTTTCTAAAAAGTTTTTGTACTTTGGTTTTAGCCAATCAATTAAATAATTTTTTCTAATTTTTATACCTTTTCTAAAAATCAATGCGGAAATTGCCGGAACGTAAACCAATGCTAAAATGAGAGAACCTAAAACAGCGGCTGCCACTGTAATTGCCATAGGTCTAAATAAAATTCCTTCCATTCCTTGAAAAGTCATAATTGGAACGTAAACCATAAGGATAATTAAAACTCCGAAAAATATTGGGCGGGAAACTTCTTTTGATGCTGATAATATTGCAGAATCAACGGATTCATCTTTACTTTTTGTTTGGAGTTTATGTACAATATTTTCAACCATAACAACAGAGCCGTCAACTACCATTCCAAAATCAATTGCGCCTAAACTCATTAGATTTGCCGCTAAGCCAAATTCTTTCATTCCTATAAATGCAAATAACATAGAAAATGGAATTACTGAAGCTACAATTAATGCCCCCGTAATTTCGCCCAAAAGCAGAAGTAGTATTGCAACAACAAAAAATCCGCCTTCAATAAGATTAACCCAAATTGTTGAAGTGGTTCTTGCAATTAATTCAGATTGGTCATAGAACTTTTCAATTTTTACATTTTTGGGTAAACCTTTATTTATAGTTTCAATTCTTTTTTCAACTTCTTCAATTACGTTTTTTCCGTTTCCGCCTTTTAGCATCATTACAATACCGGTTACAATTTCACCTTTTCCATCTTGAGTTACAGCGCCTTGTCTTAATTGTTTTCCCAAAGAAACATCGGCAACATCTCTAACATATACGGGTTTATTATTTTTGTTTGATATTATAATATTCTCAATATCTTCCTTTGTTCTTATTTGTCCAAAACCTCTAATTATATATTGTTCTCTATTATGTTCTAAATAATTTCCGCCCGATACACTGTTGTTGTTTTGTATTGCCTCTGTAATTTCTCTTAATCCCAAATTATAAGATCTCATTTTTCCCGGAATTGTAATTACTTCATATTGTTTTACGAATCCGCCAAAAGCTGTTATTTCTGTTACACCTTTTACTGTTTTTAATTGAGGAGCAATAAGCCAATCTTGCATATCACGTAATTCTGTTAAGGAATATCCGTAACCGCGAACAACATATTGATAAATTTCTCCCAAAGCTGTTGATATTGGTCCAAGTTGAGGTGCGGAAACTCCCTCCGGCAATTCATCTTGAATTGATTGAATTCTTTGGCTTACCATTGATCTTGCAAAATATGTATCTGTGCCTTCTTCAAACTCAATTGTTACAGCAGATAATCCAAATTGTGAAATGGATCTAACTTCAGAAACATTTGGCAAGCCGTTCATTGCTGTTTCAATGGGATAGCTTACTAATTTTTCAACGTCGAACGGAGAATATCTTCCGGCTTTGGTTATAACCAAAACTTGATTTGGCGTAACATCGGGTAAAGAATTAATTGGTATATTGAAAAAAGCCGAAAGTCCGGCAACAGTCATTAAAATCACTAATGAAATTGCTACAAACTTTTGCTTTAAACTAAATTCTATAACTTTACTTAACATATTAATTTTTATCCTTATTCATCTGCATAATCTTCAAATCTTAATAATGCTTTTAAACTAAATATTTGATTGACCGCTATTTCTTCATCTTCATATAATCCAGCGGAAACAATTGCCGATGATTCATAAATTCTTTTTAATATTACCGGTCTTTGTTCAAATCGTGTTTCGGTAGCTTTTACGAATACAACAGACTCATCTCCATCGTAAGCAATTGCGCTAAGTGGAATAGAGATTATTGGTTCCGGGCTCACAATATTAATATCGACTTTTAGATTTTCTCCGGGTTTCGGCCAATTATTTTTTGTATCTAAAATTGAATTGATAACTATTGATTTATTTGTTTCATCCAAAGCTGGATTTATTGTAGAAATATTTCCTTCAACAAAATTTAAAACATTATTTTTTTGCGATACCTTAATTTTATTTCCGGCTTTTACATTTGCTCCGTCTTCGGGTGAAACATAACCTCTAACTAAAACTTTGCTTAAATCAATAATTGAAAGCATTTTATCGTAAGCAATTACGGATTGCCCAAGATCTATTAAATGTTGATCTATTGTTCCATTTATTGGAGCTATAATTTTTAAACTTGGATTTATAGATGATGAGTTTATAAAATTACTAATTTCTTTTTCCGAAGTGCCGACTGCTTTAAGTTTAGAATAAGCGGCTCTTAGTGCTGCATTTGCTCTCGTAAATTCTGCTTCAGCTTTATCAAGATCACTTTTGGATGATATTTTCTTTTCAACCAATAATTTTATTCTTGTAAGTTTATTTTCTTGATATGTTTTATCGGCATTGGTTTGCAAATATTCTGCAACAAGATTACCGTATTCAATACTTTCAAGTTCAAGCAGAACTTGTCCTTTTCTAATATTTTCACCTTCATGTGCGTAAATTTTTGCGACTCTTCCATCAAGCGGGGCACTGATTATAGAAATATTTTCCGGTGCCGGAAAAACAAATCCCGGTACGCTCAAAATATGTGTAGCAATTTCTTTTGTAATTAATTTTGTGCTTATTTTCAATTCGCTAATTTGCGCTTGATCCAATTCAATAAATTTTACTTTGTTACTTTTCTTTTCCGAAATAGAAGGAGGAGCCTCAACCTCATTGGTGTTTTCGGTTTTTACTTCATCATTATTACATGAAGCAATTGCGATAAGTAAAAATATCATTACCGCAAAATATTTAATTGAGTTTAAGAAATTATTTTCTAGTTTGTTCATCTTTATTCCTAAAATTTTAACAAATTTATATCAATAAATTACTTCAGCATCCAAATATTTTTCCAATTGAATTATTTGCTGATAATAATTTTTTAATGCATTGTAATAATTTATTTCACTATTTAAATAAGTCTGCTGAGCATCTAAAAGTCTTAATAAATCAAGCTCGCCTAATTGATATCCTATTAAAGTTAAATTCTGAAGCTGATCAGCCAAATCTCTAATTGTATTTTCATATCTTTTTATTTTAGCTTTACTGGTTTCATAACCATGCCAAGCATTTTCAATTTCTGTTTTGATATTTAATTTTGCTGCTTTTAAAGACCATTCAATTTCTCTATTCTTCGCTTTTGCTTTTTGAATATTTCCGTTTTGATTAAACATAAACCAAACCGGAATACTCAAACCAATTTCGTAACCTTTAAATTTATATCCGGCACCAAAATCTTGATTGAAATAATTAAAATTTAAATTCGGTAAAAACGAACTCCACGCTTCATTTATATTTTGCGAAGTTGATTCTAATAAACTATTATAGCTTAAAATTAAAGGTTGATTTTCAAAATTTGTTAAAACATCAAGTTGATTAAATCCATCAAAATTAATTCTTAGACTATCTTCAAATTCAATTTCATATTTTTGATTTGCCGGTTCCAACCCAATTATATTAAACAATTCATATCTTGCTTTGTGAAATTCTTGTACGGCATCCTCATAAAAATTTTGTGCTTCTGAAAGCTGTATTTCTGATTTCATCATTTCAAGTTCGGCAATTTCACCGGCTTCAAGTTTTGATGTTGCGGCTTTCTTTAATTCTTCTGCAAGATTTATTTGTTTTTCTCTTAAGCTCAAAATTCTTTTATTATATAAAACATTCACGTATTTAATTTTAACATTTGCAGTCAATTGAATTGTTTCATTTTTAAGCTGATGATTTAACGCTTCCTTTTCGTTAGAGATTTTACTTAAGCGAAAATATGTTGTTAAAGGAAAATCAATTGATTGTTCCAAATGCCATCTTTGTTCCAAAAAAGAATTTGAAATATTTTTATCAATTCCTTCGCGAGCATAGGTTAGAGTTGGTGAATAAAGTCCGAACGAACTCCACCATTCTCCATTATTAAAGTTTAGTAATTCGCGGGTTTTATTTAAATCCGGATTATGATTTAGTGCAAATTCTATTGAATTTTTCAGAGTAAGTTTTTGGTTTAATATCGAGTCAGCTTGCGAAACTGATTGGCTAAATAAAATTGTTGTTTGAAATAATATGAATAAAAAATATTTTATTTTCAAAATGCAGATCCTCCGATTAGGACAACTTATCTTTTTCATTTTGCAGTTGGATGAATAAAGAACAAATACGATTCAAAATTTACATTTTTAATTTCTTGTTAACTATAATATTGTAAACATCAATAGGAAGTAAGTTATTTTCATTTGCAATATTTTTTAATTTATCAGATGCATCGGCAGAAATATTTTTATTCCTCAAATTCTGCAGAGCACTTTCAATATTGATATTTAATTCACTGCAAACTTCTTCAATAGTTTTTCTTCCGTAACCTTTTTGATTTTGTAAATTTCCCACAACTTCATTTTTTTCATTTTTAATAATATTGTAAAGTTCATTTGGAGTAAGTTTATTTGTTTCTGCAATTTCATTCAGTGTTAAACTTTCGTTTGAAATAAGAATGTTTGAATCTTGCAATTTATCTTTAATCTGTTTAACCGGAATATTTGTAATTTTTGAAAATTCAGAAAGAGTTAAAATTTCAGCATGAGCAACCGGCGGGGAATTTATTTCATTTTCCCAAGATTCTTTTAAGTATTCGCCAAACTCTAAAAAATTACTAAACGGAGGAATATTATTTAATGTTAGAAGTAATACTAAGAAACTTATAATAACGGATAATGCAAATTCTACTCTAATTTTTGGAACCGGTTTTTTATGCGATTTAAGATAAAACATTAAAGTTTTCCAATTAAAATAAATGTGAAAACTTCCGGCAGCAATAAATAAAAAAGTAAAAATTGTATGAATTGACTGCCATTGTGTTTTTGTGAAACCAAAAACAGCCCAATAAGACCAATTTGCAACTCTTCCCGGAGGTGCAAAGAAAAGAACTATTCCGGAAATTAACATTACTATAAATGAAATTGCTATATAAAAACTAATAAATTTTCTAAAATTAAAATTTGTAAATGCCATTAATTCATTTGCCTTAAAACGTAAAAGTAAATTTTATTCTGATTTTTGAATTGCTAAAATTATTTTTCATTCAATTAAAACTGATAATCAAAACTAATATTAAATTGACTGTTAGTGTACTTATACCAATAACTATTTGATTTGTTAACTATATTTAAGTAAGAAAGTGAAACATCAATAAAGCTTTTTGTTAAATTAAATTTTTTTGAAAGAGAGAGTTTAAATAAACTTTGATCATCATTGCGTAATATAGTTGAATCAAAATTTTCGGGATCAATATAAACTCCTTGCGATGGATATTCTTTTTGTAGGAATGAATAAATTCCTTTAAAAATAATTCCTTCTCCTAAAAGCTGAGTTAACTGTGCAGTAATTGTATTTCCTTCATAACTTGTCGGGTCATCAAAATATTGTGATTCATCGCCATAAATGTAATCTAACTGTCTAATGTATTTGGCAGTTCCGCCAACAATATTTTGCTGCGAATATTGAATTGCCAATCCGGTGTTTTCAAACACTGATTGAGCAACTCTACCGTACATATAAATTTGACTTGTAAATGCACTTGATGAAAATGATTGTTCTAAACTATCTCCAATTAATAATGGATCATTTAAATTTGTTTCAAAATAATTTTTGTAATTATAATTTACTCCGCCGATGATTGTTGTTTTGGTTTCAAAACTTTTATTAAAACCAAAACGCACAGAACCAAGTAAATTATCCAAATCATCTAAATATGAATAATTTGTTAAACTTAACGATGCACTTACAAATCCATTTATTTCAGCAAATAAAAATTTGTACTTAGCATAAGCATTATAGTTTGAATAATTGTAAAATTCATAATTTACACTATTTATTCTTTGTTCTAAAAATAATCCGTAAAGTAAATTATCCGAAGAATTCCAAAGACCAAGTTGATGCCAAAAATAATTTCTATCGGCAATTTCATGGAACATAGAATAATTTCCATAATATCCAATTCCCAAAGATTCATGTTTATATTCTAATCCAAAATCCAAAGTACTGATAAATGTAGAAATTGGAATTGGTGAATGAAATGGATTGTCTGAATATTCTTGTTCCGTTGCTAATCTAAAATTCCACTGGCTGAACAACTCACTTGTAAATGCGAATGAAACTATAATTAATAATTTAACAACAGTTGATCTTCTAAAATTTTTCATAAAATAAATGTTTTAGTGAATAATTAATTTCCTCTGCCGCCTCTTCCTTTTCTTGATTTTGTTGAGCCGTCGGTATTTTCAACATTGTTTCCGGCGCCGTTTACATTTCCATTTTGTGCTCTTACGGAATTCTTATTTAAACTTCCGTTGGAATTAAAACCGTTTCGCGCTCCATTTCCATTTCCGGTTGCATTATCATTAATTCCATCGCCGTCTTCATCAACAAAAGAGTTTTTTCCCGGACTAACATAATCTTCATCAAGTCCGTTAGGAATTCCGTCACCATCGTGATCCGGTGCGTTATCATTATAACCGTCACCGTCTTCATCAACAAAATTTTTGCCATGAAGTTTTTGAGTTTGTTTACCGTTATTAACTTTTGCTTTAATTTGTTTTTGATTTTTAACTGCGTTTGAGTCTTGCCCAAAAGCGGTAGAACTAATAATAATTAGTCCGGTTAACATTAACCAAAAAAGTAAGTTTTTTTTCATTTTAGCCTCAAGTTTTTTCAATTACCTAAATTACTTATATAAAGAATTATGCCAAATCAAATATCAAATCTGAAAAAAATGCATTTAAGAAAATGCATGATAAATTACTTAAAACATCTTAAATCAATGAAATTTCTGTGTTTTTAAAATGAATTAAAAAGTGCAATATATTTTATTTACTATTAAATTTTTAATGAATTATTATAAGCAACATTTAAGTCGATTAGTTCGACTAAATTGTCGGATCAATCAAATAAAATTTAACATATTTAAATAATTTTTATCGAAAATCGCTTATTACAATTTGGCATAACTGTTGAATGTTTGATCGAAAAAATAAAGGAGCGACAAATGAAAAACTTTAAAAAATCTTTATCAAAATTGCTTATAATATCTTTTGCATCACTAATTATTTTATCTGCATGCAATTCACCGGTTGAATCAACAAATGATAATTATTCGGAAGATATATCTGAAATTTTGAAAGATATGGAATTGGAAGATGTTAATCCCACCGAAATGGAAGGATTAATTTTTATGCGCGAAGAAGAAAAACTTGCACGTGATGTATATTTGGTTTTATATGAAACTTGGAATGTACAAATATTCAGCAATATTGCAAAAAGTGAACAAAAACATACAGATGCTATAAAAATATTATTGGAAAAATATCAAATTGAAGATCCGGTTATTACAGATGAAGTTGGTGTTTTTCAGAATGCTGATCTGCAAACTTTATATAATTCGTTGATTGAAAAAGGTAAAGTATCGTTAGTTGAAGCGCTTAATGTTGGTGCCGCAATTGAAGAAATTGATATTTTAGATTTAGAAAAAAATCTTGCACAAATTGATAGTGAAGATATAACTTTGGTATATAACAATTTAATGCGCGGTTCACGAAATCATTTGAGAGCTTTTGTAAAAAATTTGAGTGCACAGGGGGTTGAATATCAAGCTCAATACTTAGAGCAAGCACAATATGAAACAATTGTTTCTTCTGGCGTCGAGGGAGGCTCAAGAAGAGGCAGAGGACGAAAATAGGGTTGATTAGTTCCTCATGATTAGTAAAGGAAACCTCCTTCGGGAGGTTTTTTATTATCCCGCAAAAATAATCTAATGAATTTTAGATTAAAACTTTCTTTCGGAATCAAACGTTACTTTTATTCTTTGCTAAATATTTCCAATAAAAATAAAATGGTAAACCGGAAATTATCAATATCAATCCCATTGCGGCATCTTCGGAATCGGAAACAACAGAATTAATTAAAAATAGAAATGAAAATGCAACAAAAATTAATGGTAGATAAGGATATCCCCAAACTTTGAATGGACGATTCACGTTCGGCATTTTCTTTCTAAGAATTATTACACCATAAGCGCCCAGCATATAAAATAACCAAGCCGCAAAAATTACATAATCGGTAATTGTATCAAAAGAACCGGAAAGAACGAGTACGCTTGACCAAAGTCCTTGAATTAAAAGTGAAGTGTGAGGTGTTCCAAATTTTGGATGAACTTTTCCAAGAAAGTTGAAAAATAAATTATCCTTAGCCATTGCAAACTGAACTCGTGCGGATGCTAAAATACTTCCATTAAGTGCGCCGAATGTTGAAATAATAACAGCAATAGAAATTATAGAAGCGCCGGATGGACCAAATAAAATTTCCATTGCCGAAGCCGCAACCAAAGGAGAATTTTTCATTACATCAATTGGAAGAATATATAAATATGCAATATTGATAATAACATAAATTGCCATTACAATTACAGTTCCGTAGAGTAAACCTAAAGGAATGTTTCTTTGAGGATTTTTCATTTCACCGGAAATAAAAGTTACATTATTCCATCCGTCATATGCCCAGAAAGCACCGGCGAGGGCTAAACCGATTGCTGAAATTAATCCGCTTGAAGTATTTTGCACAAGATTAAATCCGCTGTAAATATTTGAGAATGAACCATCTCCAATTGTGATAAGTAAAATGGCCAATAATGCAATTGCGGCAATTTTAATAATTGTTACAATTGTTTGAACAATTCCGCCGAAAATTACACCGAAGTAATTTACAGTTGTTAGAAAAATGATACAAATAATTGCGACTGCTTTCGGACCAAATTCAAAAAACGGATGAATATCACCAACCAGCGGCATATAAAAAGTAATATCTTGCAAACTTTGGGGAAGCTGAGGATATTTTATAAAATATCCCAAATATTCACCAAATACGTAAGCAATAGCCGCTTGACTTCCGGTTTGAATTACGGAAAGTACCGACCAGCCATAAATAAATGCAACTCCGTCTCCGTACATTTTTCTAAAGTAAACATATTGTCCACCGGTTGAGTCAATAATTCCCGCAATTTCAGCATTTACTAATGCGCCAATAAATGTAATTACTCCGGCTAAAATCCAAATTAAAATTAGTAATTCCGGTGAGCCTAATTGCCCAGCCATTGTGGCTGGTTTGCGGAAAATACCAGATCCAATCATTGATCCGGCAACAATCATAATTGAAGCAGTTAATGTTAAACTTCTAACTAATTCAGTTTTGGGAGATGAGTTTTTCATAGAAATTTAGAGTTATTAATTTTGGTTTGAATTTAACGAAATTTATTAAAAATCCATATTGCAAATTTTTAAAGTGAAAAGTCAAAAGTCAAAGTTGAAACGTTGAAAAGTAAAAACGTAAGGAAAACAAAAATTAAAAAGAATTTAACATTTTAGTGGTTGAGTTTATTGTAATATTAGGAATCTGTTGAAATAAAAAAGATTGCTTTGTAAAAAATGTTCGCAAAGTAAAACGTTGTTATTTCTATCTCAACAAGTTGTAAGAAGCTATAAAAAGAGAATCAGTCATTTCGAGCGGAGCGAGAAATCTCATAAATTTGTTTTGAGATCTCTCACAAAAACATTCGAGATGACAAATTCTGTCATTGCGATATCGATGTTTTTGATCGGAAAATAAATCACAAAAAAAGTAAATATTTAAAAAGATCTGATCTTTTCAAAAGATCGTATCTTTGAATAAAAATTTTCCAATTAACTAAAATTTTTATGTAACTATTTCTAGCACTAATTTCTCAACGGAACATTTAATACCGGGAGATAAAGTTTGTAAATAATGATCTTGAGTTATAAAAACAATTTCTTCAGATAATTCTTTGTGCTTTTTTGCAATTTTTAATATAAATTTAAATGCGGTTATCCTAACCGATGGAGCTTTATTAATTTGTTCCCATAAATTCATGCAGATATTAAAAATTTGTCCTTCATATTTTTCTTTTATATCCATTTTTAACAAGATTTTTAGCAATTCTCTTTGATGTCCATCTTTTTTATTATCTATAGAATTTACAATTGTTTTTATATGTTTTTGAATTCGTAAATCATTTTCGTCCATACAATCGAAAAGTAAAAAAGCTGAACGCCATGAATACGGTTGTTTATCAGATATTGCTAAAGTAATTGCTTCATCAAAATATTGGGGATGAGATTTTAGGAATTTTATTAGCTCATCCTTATATGATGTCATTATTTTTTTTTCTAATTCAGATTCCATTTAATCAATTATTTAACTTTTCTAGCTCTCCATTTAGTCTTTATTTTATCTTCCAATTTTTCAAATAAAATATATAAAATTGGAATAACAACTAATGTTAACAATGTGGTTGTTGTTAATCCGCCAATTACCGAGCGGGCAAGTGGAGTCCATGTTTCAGAGCCTGAACCAAATTCCAATGCTAATGGAACCATTCCCAAAATAGTTGTTAATGCTGTCATTAAAACCGGGCGCATTCTAGCGGTGCATGCTTCTTTAACAGCTTCGTATAATTCTTTACCTTGTTTTCTTAATTGATTTATATAATCCACCAAAACAATGCCGTTATTAACAGCAATGCCAACTAACATTACTAATCCCACTAAAGCCATTACACTTATGCTTGTGCCGGTCATAAATAGAAAAAAGAAAACACCAATAACCGAAAGAGGAACTGTGAACATAATTATCAATGGATCAACAAAAGATTCAAACTGAGCAGCCATAATCATATAAACCAATAGAATTGCCGCAATGAAAGCCAATGTTAAATAGAAAAATGCTTCCTGTTGATCTTCTGCGGTACCGCCAATTATTACTTGAAACTCGGATGGAATTGCAGTTTCAGCAACAATTTTATTTACTTCTTCTACGGCTTTGGATAAATCAATTCCGGAAAGTCCAATTCCGACCGATACAAATCTGCTTTGATTTTCTCTAAATATTGTTGGTGATGATTCTTCTTCAGCAATGTTTGCAATTTGTTTAAGTTGAATCATTTCACCGTTCATTAAAGGAATTTGCATATTTTCAATCATTGATTTTTGGTTTCGGAATTTTTTATCATACTGAATTCTGATATCATATTCATCACCTTGTTCTCTATACTGTGAAATAACCTTTCCAGCCATCGCAGTTGAAATATTACTTGCAACAGACAATCCGGAAAGTTTAAGATCATTCATTATATCTTTGTTAAGACGGACTTGTAATTCCGGTGTTGTTTCTTTCGTGTTCAATGTTATATCAACAAATCCTTCAACTTTTTCAAATTTACTTTTTAGCTGATTGGCGATTGCTTTTGCTCCATCAGTATCAAACCCTATAATTTTAACTTCTACATCTTTTTCAGTGGAAAATGTTGCGCCTTCTTGAAAGAAATAAGTTACACCGGGAATTTCATCAAGTCTTTTTCTTAAAGAATCTTGAATCTCGAATTGTGTAATTTTTCTAAGTTCTTTTGATTTAAGTTTTATAATTGCTTCAACTGTGCTTGATGTTGTGCCGAAAGCTCCAATTCCTTCTCGCTCACCATAAAAAATTGCTAATGATTCCATTGCATCAGCCGGAACAATTTCTTTTACAATATCCTCAATTTGATATGCATATAATCTTGTTTTCTCTATTGGTGTTCCCGATGGTGATTCCATTAAGAAATCTATAAATCCTTGATCACTTTTTGGTAAAAATTCTCCGCCAAGAAATGTTGTTAATCCTATTGATGCTATAAAAAATATTGCCACAACTAAAAGAACAGTTATTTTATGAAGTAAAGACCAATTCAAAATTTTTGAGTAATTATTTGAAAGGCGATCAAGCCAAATTCCAATTTTATTTTTATATGAATTTAAAAAACCATCGTTACTTTTTTTCTCTAATCGTAAAATATTTGCCGACATAAAAGGAACAATAGTTAGCGCAACAATTAACGAAACTATTAAACTGAATGTAATTGTTAAAACTAAATCTTTAAATAATTGCCCCGTTATATTTGGCACAAATAAAACCGGAACGAAAACTGCAATTGTTGTTAATGTTGAAGCTGTAATTGCCAAACCTACTTCTGTTGTCCCAATATCGGCGGCATCAATTTTATTTTTACCCATTTCTCTATGGCGATAAATATTTTCAAGAACAACAATTGAATTATCTACAAGCATTCCTATTGCTAATGCAAGTCCCGCCATGGAAATAATATTTAATGTTAAATTTGATGCATACATAACTGCAAATGTTACAATTACGGAAAGGGGAATTGAAATTCCCATAATTATACTTCCGCGAATATTGCGAAGGAAAAAGTATATTACAATAAATGCCAGAACAAATGAAATTATTGCGGTATTGCTAAGATTATTTACGGAAAGCATTATGAAATCTGACTGATCCCACAATGATGTTAATTTTGTTCCCTGCGGAAGTCTTGCTAAAATATCCGGCATAACTTCTTTAATTCTTCTTGAAGTTAAAACTGTATTTGCATCCGATTGTTTCATAATAAACATCATAACGCCTTCACCATAATCCGCACGCACTTCCGATGCATTTTCTTTATAACCATCTTCAACATTTGCAACATCTTTTACAAGAACCGATTCTGTTCCTCGAATTGTAACAATTGTATTTTTTATTTGTTCTAAAGTACGGTACTCGCTAAAAATTCTTAAGTTATAAGTTTTTTGATTTGTTTCAATTGTGCCGCCGGGCAAAAGTCCGCTCCCAAGTTGAATAGCTTGAGCAACATCATCCGGTGATAAACCAAACGATGCAAGCAATGTTGGATTTAGATTTATATTAATTTGTCTTTGCAAACCACCTTGAGTCTGAACAGATGCAACTCCGTCAACTCTTTCAAAAAGCGGCTCAATTGTTTCTTCAGCTAATCTTCTTAATTCGGCAGAGCCAAGATATTCCGAACTTAAATTTAAAAATACTATCGGACTCATTGATGGATCGAAAACAAAAGTAATTGGTTCGTTTGCATCAGCCGGAAGAAAATCTCTTATATAATCTAAATTTTTTCTGATATCAGCTTCTGCTTGATTCATATCAGTTCCGTATTTAAATTCAAGAGTTACAATTGATGCACCTTTGAATGATTGAG
Organism: Ignavibacteriota bacterium; assembly: GCA_016708125.1. NCBI lineage: Bacteria > Pseudomonadati > Ignavibacteriota > Ignavibacteriota bacterium. Next base: position 2,313,265 of record JADJGF010000001.1, read on the forward strand.
AATTCACTTTCTCAATATTTTTAACTGATGATACAGCTTCTTCAATTGGTCGTGAAATTAAATTTTCAATATCTTCCGGACCAACACCGGAATAATTTGTAATAATTCCGGCAATAGGGAATTGAATATCCGGGAAGAAATCAATTTTTAATTGTGAAAATGAAAATAAACTAAAACCAATAACTACAGCATAAAACATTATGAGTGTTATTTGTCGATTCAAAGAAAATTTTGTTAATATCATAATTAGCTCGCTTTAATCAATAATTTTAACTTTATCACCAGACTTAACAATATTTTGTCCAACAACAACAATTGTATCGCCAACATTTAATCCCGATAAAATTTCAATTCTTCCGTCACTGCTTATTCCTGTTTTGACTTCAATTAAATTTGCTTTCCCATTTTTAATCACAAAAACAAAATATTTTTTAATTGATTTTTGAAGTCCGGTTTCTCTATCTATTTTAACTTCTGTTCTACTTTGTATTGAATTTTCCGGAATTATAATGCTATTATCTTTTATCGATGTTTTAATTAGGAACTCTCCAAACATTCCCGATTTTATTGAGCCACCCGGTTTTATGAGTGATATTTCAACTTGTAAATTTTTGGAAATCGGATCAACTGCTTGATCAATTTCTGATACAATTCCTTCAAAAATTTTATTTGGAATGGATGGAAATTCTATACTTACTGATTGCTCTTTAAATATCTTACCAATTTCGTCGGATGGAATTTTAACTTTTGCTTTCATTGAATTTGAATTTATAATTTGTGCAATTGGCAAACCGGCTGCAACCATTTGATTTTGTTCGATATAAATTGAAGCAATAGTTCCGTTAAAAGGAGATTTGATATAACTATTATCGAATTGTTCTTTGGCTTGCTGCAATTGTACTTTAGAAGCTTGCAAACCTAATTCTGCAGATTCGTATTGTGTTTTAATTTGATCAAATTGCTGCGAACTTATTGCTTTTTGATCAAATAAATTCTTCATCCTATTAAATTCTTGTTGTGCTAAATTAAACTGAGTTTGCGCTGATTTAACGGCTGTTTCGGCAGCAGCAACACTTTGCTTAAATAAAGCATTATATTGCAAAGCAATTGTTTGCCCCTGCGAAATTTTGTCTCCGGGTTTAACAAAAACTTTTACAATTTTCTCTGAAACTTTAGAAAACACAATAACATCTTCGCCGGCTGCAATTGTTCCTGTTGCTTTTACAAAGTTTTCAATATTATCTAATTTTACGGTATAAACTTTTACCGGAACAATCTTTTCATTTTTTTGTTTTGTTTCTTCTTCGCATGCAGTAAATATTAACATTAAAAATATTGCGGAAACCAAAAATAATTTTTTCATTTTTTCCTCTGTAAATTTATTCCCAAATTTTATTCAATACACCCATTGAGTATAATAGATTTAGCTGACTTATATTGAAATTAAAAATTCCTTGATAATATTGAGTTTGATTTGATGTATTTAAAAATTGAGTATTTAATACATCTAATTGTGTGCTCATTCCTTCTGCATAAAGTAAATTTGAAAGTCGTAAACTTTCTCTTGATTGAATCATTGCTTCCTTTAAACTTTCAAGAGTTTTCACGGATTCAGAGAAATTGTAATAATTTTCTTCAACATTTAGAATTCTTCCTTTATCAGCTTGTTCAAGCATAATTTTCATTTGCTCGGTTTGAATTTTTGCTTGTTGATAATTTAGAATTTTCTTTCCGCCTTCAAACAAAGGCCAAATCATAGATAGTGAAATTGATTTAGAACGAATGTAATCATTCCACATAACTTGTGAATTATCAAGCTGGGCTTGATGCGCAAGATTTGCCGAAGCAGCGATAATTGGAGTAAAACTTCCAAGCGCAATATTTTCTCCTTGTTTTGTTGCTGCTAACTTGTATTGAATAGATTTTATATCAAATCTATTTTCTTCGGAAACTTTTTTTAATTCATCAAGAGAAGAAAGTTTGTAATCATTTAGAAAATCTTTTTGATTCAGCGAATCAGTAACAATTAAAGAATCATCTAAAGAAATATTTAACAGAAATTTTAATCTTTGTAAACCAAGCAATTTTTGAGATTTAGCTTTTTCTAAACTTGGTAATGAAGCAGCATATTGTGCTTTTGCTCTTTGCAAATCCAACTCGGTTGCAGTTCCGGCATCATAATATTTTTTGACTTGTTCTAAATTTGATTTTGAAACTTCAACTGCTTCATACGAAGTTTTTAATAATGAATTTGCTAAAATAGTTCCATAATAAGCTTGAAGTGATTGCAATACAACTTCTTGCTCTTTGCCTTTTAATTCTTCGCTTAGAGATTTCTTAATATTCGTTTGGATATTTAAATTAAACCATCGTGATCCGCCGGTAAATAAAGGGAGAGAGAGATCAATTGAATGTTGAAAAGTAAATTTTGTTCCAACAACAAACTGCTGACCCATAAAAACAAAAACCGGTAGTTCCAAATTATTTGTTGCTAATCCTTGATAACTTAACGTAGGTAAAAAATTTGAGTAAGACTTCCATGTTTCTAAATTCTGATATTCATATTCCAATATTTTTGATTTGAGTGATAAGTTATCAGTTTTGGAAATCTCAATAATATCATCCAGCGAAAGATGAATTATGTTTTTAGATTTGTGTTGAGAATAATTTGCTTCGGTAAAAAATAAAATTGCAATTAAGAAAAAATATACGCTTCTCATAAAAATTACTCCGCAATCTCTTTTATAATAAATGTATTTATCCAGAATTCAATAAAATTGTTAAGTTTTTTGTTCAGCTCTTTTATCGATAAATTAAAAATTAAAAATTCGCCAATGTACATTACAATTGTTCCAATAAAATTTATTGTTAATGTTTCGGGATTACATTGTTTGGAGATTATTCCTAATTTCTGATTTGATTTTATAATTGAAATTAATTTTCCCATTTCCGATTTATATCTGTTCAATTTCATTTCTAAAATTCGAGATGGAACATTTGTAGATTGAATAATTGCCGAGAATCTTGTTAGGTGCGGATAATTTGTAAGAAATTCGATATAAAGTTTTATCAAATTTCTAAGCATTAATTCAAGATTTTCTTGGTTATTCAAATATTTAACAACAAGCTCATCTACCTTTGAATATGTTTCTTTAATTAATTCTTCGAGCAATGTTTCTTTATCTTTAAAATAATAGTAAAGAACCGGTTTTGTTACATTTGCAGCACCGCAAATTTCTCTAACGGAAACTTTGTAAAAACCATCGCGCGCAAATAATTCTGCAGCAGCGTTAAATATTTTATTTTTTGTTTCGTTGGAAACTATTTTTTCTTGAATTTCTTTCATGTAAAATATCCTTTACTTACCGTTCGGTAAAATAAAAAAAATGAATATAATATTCTACCTACCGTTAGGTAATTTTACAACATTTGACGAATTTGTTTGTGAAAAGTTTTGTGGGAATTTAACATGAAATTATAAATAAATCAGATAATCGATTTCTAAAATTATAATTCTGTCAATAATTTATTTTCTGAAGAATCCGAAATTAATTTCGACATCTTTTCTGTAATTTCAATAATTGAATTAAATTCATTATTTCTTTTTAACGGAATTTTTGAACCGCGTTTTTCTAAAGTTTCCGAAACATAATTCACAGTAAAATATTGCAAATCCTTTGCCGGCTGATATAAATATTTTTTTTCTTTTTCCAGATAAATTTTTGAAAACAATCCTGCTTCAACAAATTCAGAAATTATTTTATCAGTTAGAATTATTGGAATTCCCAACTTTCCTGCAATTTCATTTGTAGATAAAGCTTTATTTCCCAATTGAAAATTTTTAATTACAACTTGTGCAATTGCCAGAGAAATTAATCTTTTCTGATAATAGTTAATTTTTTTTGAATCTGCTTCAAATTCATAATTACTAATGTTCTGAATTGAGTAAGAAATTTCTGCACCAAAAAGAAATATTAACCAGCTTGTTTGAAGCCATATAAGAAACAAAGGAAACACAGCAAAACTTCCGTAAATAGCATTGTAGCTTGCAATTCCAATTTGAAAAGTTACATATAAAAATTGTACAACTTGATAAAGTGTTCCGGAGATAATTGCTGCAATAAATGCTGCTAAATAATTTACCGGACCATTTGGCATAACAACATAAAAAAGTGTGAACAAAATCCAAATAATAAAGTAAGGAAGTATTTTTAAAATAAATGAAATTAACGGAACCATCATTCCAAGTAATTTATATTGCTCTGTTAAATCATCAATAAAAACACTTATGAAAACTGTTAATCCGCTGGAAAGTACGAAGAACAAAGGAGCCAAAAAAAGTATTGCTAAAAAATCGCTGAACTGCCGCGCAACGGTTCTGGAAGTTTTAAATTTCCAAATATCGTTTAAAGAATATTCAATATTGTTTAATAATTTTATTACGGTGTAAAGCAATAAAATAATTCCAATGCCGGCAATCAATCCGCCTTTTGTATTTTCTAAAAGTATGTTGGAGTAATTGACAATTTTAATCATTACAGCTTCATAATCTTTGAAATTATCGAGCAGTAATTTTTCCAATTGTGATTGAAGTCCGAAACCTTTAAAAATTCCAAATAAAATTGCAACAACGGGAACAATAGACAGCATCGAATAAAACGTAAGTGCGGAAGATTTTAAAACACAATTATTGTCTCGGAAATTTCGAATTGAAAGAATGATAATTCTTTGCTGCTTAATAAAAAAAGCTTTTTTACCTTTTAACTCACTAAGTCTAATTCTCCAAATATCTTCCGTAAAAAATTTGATGTACTTTCTTATTTGTTGAGATATATTTTTCATAACGCTTTATTGTTGAATTAACATATATGTAAACTAAATGAATTTTTTGAAAATATTGAATTGATAATTTTCAACACAAGAATTTCTAAGATGATTTATCAAAATTAAAATTTGATTATGTGAATAAAAAATTGCTAATTATACCATACTAATTCTTTTAAATTGCATATTGCTCTCATCCAAATTAAGTTTTAAAGAAAATTATTTTTTTTGAATAAATAAAATTTTCAATTAAAGCTTTCTCAAAATTCGATTTCCGAGTAAATCAAATAAAATTACGATTTAAAATAAGGTGGGAATTATGAACAATCCGACTAAATTTTTCAAATTTATTTATGTATTAATTCATTTACAATTTATACAACTTTCAGCGCAAACAAATGTGATACGCTCAGTTGAATATACGCAGATAAGCAGTTTTGAAATTAATATGGAAATTTGCAATATGAAAATTAGTTCTGATGGTTCAAGAATTGTTTTTGCAACCGGAGGTTCCGCAAAGAAAGTTTTTACAATAAACTCAGATGGTACTTCACTAAAATTAATTTATGATTTTCAAAATACTGGATTTGGACCATTTGTTGATATTAGTGCAGATGGAAGCAAAATTATTTGGTGCGATTGGGTTGGAGAAGGAGAAATATTTATTTCAAATGCAGATGGAAGTTCTCAAGAAAAAATTGTAACTCTTCTTCCGCATCCGGATCCCAATTTTGAAGCAATGAAACCGTATGTACAATTACCTCCAAGAATAACTTCAGACGGAAGCCGAGTTTATTTCATTCACAATCATAGAGACCCGCAGGGAACCGGAGTGTGGAGAGTTAATTCAGATGGTTCAAATTTGACTCAAGTTTTTAATTTTAATTCCTTTGCAGAAAAAGTATATGGCAGAGATGTAAGTAATATTTGGTATTTGAGCTTTACAGATGGGTTTGATATTTCTGCAACCGGAGATAAAATTTTAGTCGGTACAAATGTCTTTAAAGTTGAAATTGGCAACTATGATATTGGTGAAGCTTTCGTTTTTTCAAATGATAATTTTTATAGCTTAGGAGAATATGCAGTCGGAAATCAGCCATTTGCTACATATAAAAATGGGGATCAATTTTTAGTATTTAGAAAGGAATATAATTCTGAACTGAACAATGAAGAGATAAATGTTTACTTTGATCCAATTGAAACCGGAAGTCCAATAAAAGTAATTAGCGGTTTGAATGTATTTGGAACATCGGCAATGACTCAAATGGCCGGCGATGGTTCAATTGCAATTGTTCAATCAAATAATGGAAGACTTCCTATTACTCTTGTTGATAGAGCAACATCTTCTTGCTGTGATTTAGTTAGTATTGATGGAATTAGCATAAATGCATTAGGAGGATTTCGCTTTTCCGAATCAATACTTCCGTCAATTAATTGGAATGGAGATAAGTTTTGCTTTTTGGCTCAAAGTAATCCACCACAAATTTGGATTGGAGAAATAAATTCAGATGGAGTAAATAGTGTTCCATCAATTTCCGAAATTGAATTTTCACCAAATTTTGTTTTGATTGATGGTTCAACAACTTCAATATTTAAAGCTCATTTAACAAGTGCACCAAATACAATTCATACTGCAACTTTTGAAACTTTTAAAAATGGACAGATTAAATTTCGTGCATTAAAATCAGGTTGGCCTTATAACGGATTTTTAATTGATAATGGAGAATTTGGAGATACTCAAGCTGGAGATGGGTATTATTTTAATAATAGTATTTGTGCGGATTTACCGGAAACACCAATAGGAGATTATACAATTCGGTTTGCTGCAATTAATTCAACATTAAGAAAAATTACTTCGGTTGATGTTGAAACATTTTTTATTCTAGACGAACCTAATTCAATCTCAGGTGAAATGAATTCAACAAATAATTTTTGTTTATTACAAAACTATCCCAATCCGTTTAATCCGACTACAACTATTGAATATTCCGTTCCCTCTGTTTCTGTCATTTCGAACAAAGTGAGAAATCTCAAAGATTACTCATCGCAAACTCCTCGAAATGACAATGTGAAATTAATAGTTTATGATATTTTAGGAAGAGAAATTGCAACACTTGTAAACCAAAATCAGAAACAAGGGAATTATGAAATTATTTGGGACGCTTCAAAATACTCAAACGGGATTTATTATTACAAACTGAATTTTGGCACTTTTACACAAACCAGAAAAATGATTTTATTAAAATAATTTAAATTCTGCCACCGAATTTTCGATGGCAAAATTAAATTTTGAAAGAAAAGAATTCTACACTATTTAAGAATTAATTTTTCTTAAATTCATTTATACTTTTTACATAAGCAGAATATCCAAGTTCGTTAATTTTTTCTGCTAATTTTTCAACAGTTGTTTCTTCGGAATTAAAAACTAAAGTTACAAGTTTTTCATTCAGTTCAACTTTCAAATCAACTACTCCGGCTTCTTTCGGTAAATTATCCAACATCGTATTTACACAATTTTCACAATGAATTGATGTATCAAACGTAACAACTTTTAAATTATTTGGATCTAAATTTGCACTGCATGCTGCAAATAAAACTAATATAAAATATTTAAATAAATTTTTCACTTTGTTGTTTCCTTATTTTAAAGTTAATCTAAAACCCAAATAAAATTTTCGTCCTTCAATTGGTCCCCAAATCATTGATGAATCATAATCTTGACCAAACGGATCATAGGCAGAAATAATTATTTGCGATTGTGTAAAATCAGTAATATTTTCAATTCCTAAAAATATTTCCCAGCCTTTTAGGTAATGTGTAACTTGTGCCATCATATTTACATAAGAAGGCGATTTGGTTCCATTTTCGAAAAATATATTTTCGGAAAGTTTTGGAATTCTAGATGAGCCGTTAAATTGTGCGGTTAAATCAAATTGCCATAATCTTAATTTTGTTAAATATGATAATGAAATCAATCCTTTGAATTTTTTATTAAGCGGATCAGTCAATAATTTTCCATCAAAAGTAGTTTTAGAATCTGAATATCTTACTGCTCCGGTAAAATCCAAATTTGAAATAAACTCATAATTTAATTCTATTTGAAAATTATTTGCGAAAGATTTTCCATCTAAATTATAAAAATTTACTTCGTGCGGATTTTGATCAATATCAACAACAACTTTATTTATAAATTCGGTTCTATAATATTCAGCGTTGATTGATAATTCCTTACCAAACAAATGGAAATATTGCGTAAGATTTATTCCATAATTTAATGCCTCTTCCATTTTCAAATTTTTAGTAAAAATAAAATTTCTTGATGAAGCCAACAAAGAAATATTTTCTGAAATTATATTTGATGTTCTATAACCTTTACCGATTGTAAAACGCAATGCAGTATTGGCTAACGGCGAATATCTCGCATGAAATCTCGGAGTAAAAAACATTCCGAATTTATTATTGTTGTCTGCGCGAACTCCGCCGATGAAAGATAAATTTTCTATTGGCTGAAAAGTATATTGAAAAAATGCTCCGGGAATAAATTCATATTTGTTGAAGTTTTCGTTAATAAAATATTCATCAATATTATCATAAGCTAAGCTTAGTCCGGCATTGATTTTATTATTTTGATTAAAAATTTGCGATTCAAAAATTAAATTTGAATAATAACTAACTTCATCTGAATTATAAATTCTATTGCCGAAAGTTGAATTTTGTTTATGTGTTGTTAGCATATTAATAAATCCAATGCTGGAGTTGGATTGATTGGAAAACATATAACCAATTTTTGACCAAATTTGAAAACGATTTGTATTTATAATATTTCTGTATTTATTGGAATTATTTTCTGAACCAAAACCAATTTGTCCGCCGTATCTTTCTTCGGTAATATAATTAAGGGTTGCAGCAATATGCCAATTTTTATAGTCCTCATAATTCCATCTATTTAAAATATTAATTTGTCTAACATTCGGATGATCCAAAAAACTATCATTATTGTGATCTACAGTTTTACCAAAATATTCTCCGTGAAGAAATAAAGTTGTTGAAAGATTATCATTAATATTAATTGTTGAAATTGCGTTCACATCATTTTTAAGTTGATCTGTGGAAAACAAATCTGCATAAAAAGAATTTGGCAGAATGGATTTTTTAAACTCAATATTTATTTGTCCGGTTGTTGATTCAAATCCGTTAACTACTGAAGCAGTTCCTTTTGAAATTTGAATTGATTCCATCCACGGACCCGGAACAAAATAAATTCCATACGCGGTAGCAAGTCCTCTTAAATTTGGAATGTTTTCCGTCATAATTTGACTGTACTTTCCATCAAGTCCCAAGAGCTTAATTTGCTTAGCTCCGGAAACTGCATCGGTGTAAGAAACATCAACCGAAGCATTAGTTTCAAAACTTTCAGATAAATTACAGCAAGCGGCTTTTTTAAATTCCTTATTAAAAAGTGTTTGGGTTAATATCGGATTTAAATCATCAAATTCGGTTCCTTTGGTTTTTACGGAAACAGTAATTTCATCAAGCTCAAGATTTTCTGTAAGAATTATCTCAATAAAAGTTTCAGACTTTTTAACAATTATTGTATCCGGTTTGAAAGTAACATAACTGATAATCAAGTTTGCAGAAACTGCCGAAGTTTTAATTATTTCAAAATTTCCTTCGGAATTTGTTGTTGTTCCAATTGTAGTATTTTGCCAAAAAACATTAACGCCCGGAAGCGGTGAAATTTTTGCATCAATATTTTCGTAAACAATTCCTTTCAGCTTTTGCGGAAATATTGCAGAAACGCAAAAGAGAAAAATGATTAAAATATATTTCATTTTAATCCTCCTCATTAAATAGAATTAAATAAATTTTAAAGTGTAGATTAGTATAAGTTATGCTTTAAGAAGAGCTGGAATTTTTGTTTTGTGAAGTGCAATTACGAGTGAACGCCCGGAAATATTGGGCAAAGTTTTTATTTGATCTGATGAAAAATAATTTTGATTTTCAGTTTTGGTTTCTTCAATTAAAATATTGCAAACTACTTCTAAATCTTGATTGCATTTTTCTATTTCTAAATTAATTTGATAGATGTCTAATTTAACATATCGATTTATTGAATAACAATGTCCGCTGCAATTTTTATTTTCTTCAAATTTTTTATGTAAATCATTTTCTTCGTTTTCCGAACAGCAATTATCTTTTTCAATTTTTACAGAGCAGCAGCTTTCTTCATTAAAAACATTAATAACAAATTTTGCATTTTCAAAACAACAATCTTCATGCAAAATAAATCCGATGTTAGAAATTAACATTGAAGTTATAAGAATTACAGAAACGATATTTTTATAGTTTTGCATTGAATTAAAATAATACTGTTGCTCCAAATAAACTATATTTTGATAGTAAATTCAAGCTAAATTCTCATAATAATTTTGCAATCTTGTAATTTTGTAATCTTGCAATCTTACAAATTATTTTGCATCGATTATTCACTTGTATAAATTTTTATATTAACCTATTTTAGTAAAAGTTTTTCGGTGTCTATCAGACAAAGTGTGCTTTTTTGAGTGCGGAAATTTGGTTATATTTTAGTTCAATTTTCTAAGAATTTTATTTTTTATGATATATAAATCAATTCTTTTTGTCTTAATGGTAATTGTTATAATTACCGGAATTTCATTTCCAATTGTGCTTAAACCATCGGTTTGGTATGAAATTCCAAACATTCCCGGTTTGGAAGAAAAAGCAAAAATTATTTTTTTTCATGTTCCAACGGCTTGGCTTTCTGTAATTGCATTTTTAATGGCAATGATTTATGGAATTAAATATCTGAGAAATCAAAATTTGGATGATGACGCAAAATCAAACGCCGCATTGCAATTGGGAATGATTTTCACAATTCTTGCAACTGTAACCGGATCAATTTGGGCAAAATTTACGTGGGGAGCTTTTTGGCATTGGGATCCGCGTGAGACAAGTATTTTTATTTTACTCTTAATTTATGGTTCATTATTTGCATTAAGATCGGCTGTAGAAAATGAAGATAAACGTGCAAAACTTTCTGCGGTTTATTCAATAATTGCGTTTTTAACTGTGCCGTTTTTTATTTTCATTATGCCAAGAATTATGTCCGGTTTGCATCCCGGTTCCGCAAATGATGATAACGCAGGTCCCGTTGTAGATTTTAAAATGAACGGAACAATGCAGATTATTTTCTATACTTCACTAATAGCGTTTACAATGTTTTACTATTGGATGTGGAAAATCGGTTACAAATCAATTATTATAAAAGATAGATTATTGAAGAAAATTATTTAAGGATGTAAAATTGGAAAATTTGTTAAGCTTTTTGGAAAACAATTCTATTTATATAGTTTTATTTATTGTTCTAACAATTTGGGTTGGAATTTTCACTTATATGAATTCATTAGATAAAAGATTAAAAGAAATTGAAATTGACTTAAAGGAATCAAGAAATGAAAAATAAATATATGTTTGGCGGAATTATCATTGTTGTATTTTTAGGAATTATGTCGTATCTGTTTACGGAAACTAATATTTCTTACGAAGAAAATTTTAGTGAAATTATAAATTCCACAAAAACCATGAAAGCAACCGGAAGCTGGGTAAAAGAAAAAAATTACTTAATGGATAAAGAAAAAAAGGAATTTTCATTTTATATGAAAGATTATCTTGGCAATGAAATGAAAGTAATTTATAACGGAACAATTCCAAATAATTTTGAATCTGCAACTTCTGTAGTTGTAACCGGAAAATATAAAAACGGTTATTTTCATGCAGATGATATTCTAACAAAATGTCCATCCAAATACGAAGAACAGTTTGATCAATCCGAAAAATCTTAATTAGAAAGGCAAAAACTTATGTTAGGGAACATCGTTTTAACAATCGGTTTTTTAGCCGGATTGTTTACATTTTTTATGTATTATCTAACCTACAAAGGTTATTCAAATACATTAGTAAAAGCAAGAATTGGATTTCATGTTGCTTCAATGATGACAATTTTAGCAAGTTTAATTTTGGTTCACGCAGTTTTAACTCATCAGTATCAATATAAATATGTTTTTAATTACAGCGGAAGCGGTTTATCAACCGGATTATTGCTTTCTACATTTTGGGGTGGACAAGAAGGAAGCTTTTTACTTTGGGCTTTTTTTACCGCAATTATTGGAATTATTTTACTCGAATATACTTCAAAAAGAGGGGATTTAGAACCACGCGTTATGATGGTTTTTACTCTAAGTTTTACTTTCCTTTTAATTTTAGTAAATCCGTTGTTAAAAAGTCCTTTTAACTATTTGTGGATGGAACCAAGTTTCATCGAATTAAAACACATAAATAGTCAGTTTCTTTCAATGCCGTTTATGCAAAATTTTATGTTTGAAGATACTGCCGGCGGTAAAAGTTTTGTAAGAATGGATCAGCAATTATATGCTCAGCTAATGGCTTCGGGAATTTCTATAAAACAATTTATTATAGATGGAAAAGGATTAAATCCGCTTTTACAAAATTTTTGGATGCAGATTCATCCTCCTATTTTATTTGTAGGATTTGCAATGTCCGCCGTGCCATTTGCTTTTGCTAATGCCGCTTTGATTAAAAATGATTATAGAGATTGGATTAAACAAGCATTTCCTTGGATGCTTGTTGGAACAATGATTTTAGGTTTGGCAATTATGCTTGGCGGTTATTGGGCTTATGGAATTTTAGGCTGGGGCGGTTATTGGGGCTGGGATCCGGTTGAAAATTCAAGTTTAATTCCTTGGCTGGTTGGAGTTGCTTCAATTCACACTCTTTTAATTCAGAAAAAAACACAATCAACCGGCGGTACCGGAAGATTTGTAAAAACAAATATCATTCTTGCAATGATGACGTATATTTTGGTTTTATACAGCACATTCCTAACAAGAAGCGGAATTTTAGGAGAATCATCGGTGCATTCTTTTGCAGAACCCGGAATGTTAGTTTATTTGCTTCTTGTAATTTTTATGGTAACATTTTTGTTAATTGGAATTGCCGGATTTATATATAGATGGAAAGCTTTAAACTCAGAATTTGAAAACGAAGAAAGTATTTTATCAAGAGAACTCGCTTTATTTACGGGAGCAGTTGCTCTTTTAGCTTCTGCAATAATTGTATTTGCTGGAACTTCTGCCCCAATTTTTGGTAAAGCCGTTGAAATTAGATTTTACGATGAATTAAATCTACCAATTGCAATAATTATTGGATTATTAAATGGGCTAAGCTTAATTCTAAAATGGAAAACAAATAAATCTCAAGAACTTTGGAAAAAACTAATTTCTCCAATAGCTATTTCTTTAGTATTAACAGCACTCGTAATATTGTTTGGAAAAGTTTCCGGTTTTATGATCATTCTATTATCATTCTCATCAATTTTTACAATTGTGGTAAATTTTGAAATTGCATTTAGAATAGTTAGGAAAAAAGTTTTATCGCTTGGCGCTTACGTTGCTCATATTGGAATTGCTTTGTTTTTACTCGGAGTTGTTGCAACCAGCGGCTCTTCAGATGCAGATTCAATTGATTTAGAAAAAAATAAAGCCGCAAATATTTACGGATATGATTTAACATTTTTAGGTTATAATAGAATTGAAAATACAGAAAAGTTTGAATTTAAAATAAAAATTGAAAAAGAAAACTCAAGCAAAACAATTGCACCAATAATGTATGTTTCTTCAATGAATAATAGTTTGATGAGGGAACCAGATATTTGGACAATGATTACAAAGGATTTTTATGTTACTCCGCTTAGTTATACAGATGGAACTGAAGAAAATTCTTCAACCGGCGGAACAAGTGTAACTCTTAAAAAAGGGGATAATATAGATTTCAAAGGAAATAAAATTACATTTGAAAGTTTTAATTTCCCTCCGGATGCCATGTCTGCAATGATGGGCGGAGGAAATTTTACAATCGGTGCAAATTTGTTGGTTGAAGCTTATGGAAAAAAATACAATGTTGAACCTAAAATGAAAAGTACCGATGGAAATAAAGAATTTGTTTCTGTAGAAATTAAAGATGCTGATTTACGAATTGAAATGACAAATCTTGATGCAAGCGGTTCAGTTGGATTAACATTAAATAATTTATCAAATAACACAGAAGCAGTTCAACAAACTCCAAAAGAAGTTTTATCTGTTGAAGCGAGTATTAAACCATTCATAAATTTAGTTTGGACCGGCGTTCTTTTAATGGTTGCGGGATTTATTATATCTGCAGTGAAAAGAACAAAAGAGGTTTAATTTTTTTGTAGTCATCTACAAATCGGTGACTACAAAAATTTTCTAACAATTCTTTATAAATCTATAATTTTCACTTCCCGATTTTATTCCCAAAAATATTGTATTGATTTTTTTATCTAATAGAATCAAATTTAAATTAAAAATTATACAATATTATGAGAATCATATTTTTTACTATTTCGATTTTAGTTTTAACTACTTTTTGCAGTGATTCAATTACAGAAACTGAGTCATTTAATTTGTTTGATGATATAATAATTGAGTACAATCAAAAATTAGTTAATGATGATGAAAATATTTCTATTCAATTTACAGAATTAGTTGGTGATTCAAGATGTCCAATTGATGCAATTTGTGTTTGGGAAGGTGATGCAGAAATAAAATTTAGATTTTCGAAAAATAATAGTTTTGAAGATTTTACTTTACACACATCTATAAATTATTTTAACGCAGACACACTTTTATTTGGTTATAGAATTGAACTTGTTGAAGTTTTTCCTTATCCACAAATCAATATAGAAATTCCTTCCAAGGACTATAAAGTTAAAATAAAAATTGAAAAAGAATAATTAAAGCATAAATTTATTTTAAAGATAAAAAAACCCGACTCGAAAGCCGGGTTTATATCATTCACTTACAGTAGAGGCAAATTAAATTACTTGAGTAATACCATTTTCTTTGTAGAAACATAATTACTTGTTTCAATTCTGTAGAAATAAATACCAGCGGCATTATTTGCTGCATTCCAATCAACATTGTAATTTCCGGCATTCATTTGTTTGTTAACTAAAACTGAAACTTCTCTGCCAATTGCATCAAATACTGTAATTTTAACATTTGTTGCTTCAGGAATTGAGAAATTAATTACTGTAGTTGGGTTAAATGGATTTGGATAATTTTGTGATAATTTATAATCTGTTGGTACACTATTAGTGAATTCGTTAACATCAACAAGTTCACCCTTCATATCAGAAATTGCAGTTTTTAACATTGCAATTGTAAATTGAGGATTGTGAACACCAAGACTTCTGTCTTCTTCAACAAAGAAATAAACATAACCGGCTCTCATAATTCTTGGAGTTAAACTATCATCAGCAGCGGTTGTAAAATCAGCAGTTGATTGAATTAAAACTACGCCGTCTGCATTTTTAGGCAAATATGTTGCTAATTCTTCCAATAAACCGTGAACTTCTTCTTGAAGACCTTCTGCAGTTCCGTCACCATCTAAATCTGCGCTTCCATTGATATAATATTTTTTCTCTTTGAAAGTTTCTCCAACATTTCCATGACAAGGTTCGCAAGCTTCAACATTATCTTCACCTTCTTCATTATTCATGTTAAATGTATGTCCGCCGAATTTTAACAAATTACCTTCGGCATCAAATGCGCTTTCACCAGCCATATGACAATCAACGCAAGCATTTCCGCCGGCAATTGCGTGTGGTGAACTTGGAAAATCAACACCATAATTAGGTGCATTTTTACCTAAAAGCATATCAGCTTGCGGTCCATGATGAGCACCAAAATGTGCACTGCCATTTTTTATGTCTTCAGCATAAGTAGATGCTTGTCTTCTACTTCTGTGGCAATCCATACATTGAGCACCTGTTCCAAATTTTTCAAATGATAAAACAGTTCCATCACCTAAAACTGTTTCAGTAGCTCTTAATTGATATGGATTTTCTGCACTATGAGGATCATGGCAAGTTACGCAAGTAAAATTTGTTGGATCAGGTCTAACAGCAGTTTTAGCTGGTAAGCCTAAAGCGTCAACTGGTCTTCCTTCTTTAATCCATTGAACATATCCTGCACCGCTATGGCAAGGTGAACATCCATCTCTATTTGTAGAACTTACAAATGCACCAACTGTATGTCCGCCATGGAATCCACGACCATCATATTCAGTTGCATCTAAACCAGCTTCTGTAAATAATGCTGGAATTGCGTGATGTGTACCTGCATCGTGGCAATATGCACAAGTTGCACTTGATGCTTCTGAAACCATTTTGCTATCTGCAACAACACCATTATGAGCACTTCCTGGTCCGTGACAAGCTTCGCATTGAACATTTGCTCTCTGCATTGCATTTGGATAAGCTGCGACCAATGCATCATAATTTCCTTCAGCTAAAGCTGCAGGGAAAACAAATTCAAAATCGTCAAAACCATCATTTGAAGCGGCTGCATCATAACCTGTTGTATGGCAGCTCATACATCTATTTGCAAAATGTCCTGCAGGATCATCAGTATATGGTTTAACTGTATTAGCATGACCAGTTTCCATCCAGCTTGCTTTTTCAGCAGTGTGGCACGTTCCGCATGATAAACCAGTTGCAGGCATACCAACAAATTTTGCAGCATTTAATGTAATTGAACTTGTCATACCGCCATCAGTAAACTCAACTACATAAGTTCCTTCCAAATCAAGAACTAAAGAAATTGCTTTTTTAGTATCGCTTAAATCTTGATTTCCTAAAATAGCAACTGTTGAACCACTTGGTTTTGTAACAATATTCCAAGCCGGGCTTGTGAAATTTGTATCAACTGCTTCGCCAGCTAAGTAAACTGTTGTTCCAACACCAACGTTCGATAAACCATTATATTTTACTGTAAAAATATCATTGGTATCTGCAACTATACTTCGGTCAGATAAACCATATGGTTTTACCTCAAGTGTTTGGCTGTTTATCATTCCAAAAGAAAGGAAGAAAAGCAGCATTGTTATAGTTATTTTTTTGAGCATTAGGCTCCTCCTATTTGTTGATTAGTAAAGTAAATTTTGATTTTGGGTTCTTACTGAATTAATAAATTCTCTTAAATTGAGCGTATCAATCGGTTTAATTAAATAAAATGTTACGCCTATATTATTTATTGCTCTTCCTAATTCAATACTTAAGTTGGATGTTATAAAAATTATAGAAAGTTTTGGATTTACTTTTTTAATAGTCTCGAGTAATCTGATAGAATTTGGTGCTATAAAATCGTCATCCAAAATAACTAAAGTAGAATTTTTACTTAACACTTCTGAAACAATATCTAACGGATCTTTCGAGTTTTTGAAAATACTATAATCACATCCAAACTCTTTAGATAAATTTTCTAAAGAATTGTAAATTTGATCATCGTTTGATATTATTAACATTTTTCCCATATTAACTTATTACTTACAATACTTATGCCACTAATAAATTTTATTAATATAAATCATCTTAATTTACTTCTTTCAAAAAGATTTGATTTTAATCTAATTTCGATGTTTTTATAAGAGTAATAATTAGTAAATTTGGTTTGGATATTTAACAATTATAAAATATTAAGTTCTTGGTGTGACAACCAAGTGACAGTGTGGCAAGTTTGTCACAACAATATTTTTTATAAATTAGAGGCAAAATGTTTCCTACGATAAAAACAAAGTTTATTGCACTTTCAATAATTATAATTATTCTAAGTATTGGAATTCCGGTTGGATTTTTATTAAATCAGTTTAGCAAAAATTTTCACGACAGATCCGTAATTATGGTTGGGGCAGCAATTGATTTAATGATTTTTGGACTCAACAATTCCATGATGAAAGGCGATGAAAAAAATGTTCAAAATATTGTTGAGCAAATTGGACAAAATAAATCTGTGGAACACATAAGAATTTTAAACAGCGATGGAACAATTAAATATGCAATTCATAAAGAAGAAATTGGAAAGAAAATTGATGTTGTTGAACCCGGGCATTTGAAATCAAAATTATCTGATATTGTAAAAAGAAATATTTCTCTTAACGAAAAAACAAATACATATACTGCAATTCAACGTATTAAAATGGAAGAAAGATGCCAAACATGCCATAACAATGATAAAGTAATTTCTTATCTTGATGTTGATACGGATTTAACAAAAGCCGAAGTTAATTTTTATACCGGTTCTTTTCACATGATATTTTTTGGCTTGCTGCTAATTTTTGTATTAGCATTTTCATTTTATATAATTTTTAATAAATATATAAACAAGCCTTTGAATAATTTTATTTTAGCATTGGGAGAAGTTGAAAAAGGTAATTTAAGTTTAAATTTACCAGCTTCCGGAAAAGACGAATTTTCGATTTTACATTATCATTACAATAGAATGGTAAATGAACTTAAATATTCGCGCGGACAAATTGAAGAAATGCATTTTGAACAATTGCAGAGAGCCGATAAAATGGTAACACTCGGCGAGCTTACTGCATCAATGGCGCATGATATAAATAATCATTCTGCAATAATTATGTCACGAGCAGATTATTTAGTTTACGAAGCCGAGAATAATAAACTATTATCAAAATACATTGATGATTTAAATGTGGTAAATAATCAAATTGAAAAAATTTCTAAAATTACCGGAAATATTTTAAAGCATAGTAAAAAATCGGCAAAAACATTTTCAAGTTTTGATTTAGATAAATTAGTAGAAAATAGCATTGAAATGCTTGAGCCGTTAATCAAAAAAAGAAAAGTTGTTTTGTTAAAAGAAATAGAAATTTCTGAAGCAATAATTTTTGGAGATCCTAATCAAATTGAGCAGGTTGTTCTTAATTTAGTAAGTAATTCACTTGATGCGTTAAGAGCAAATGGAAAAATAATTATTAAAATTAATTTATCGGAAAATAATAAAATTCAATTAATTGTTAATGACAACGGAACCGGAATAGATGCGACATCAATAGAAAAAATATTTTCGCCTTTCTACACAAATAAAGAATCCGGAAAGGGAACAGGTTTAGGTTTATACATTGTACAAAATATTTGTAAAAATCATAATGCAGAAATAAAATGTGAAAGTAAAATTAATAAAGGCACCACTTTCATAATAACATTTTTGGGGGAAAACAATGTTTGAAGTACTTTTAATAGATGATGAAAAAGAAATGCTTATTGGCTTGGAAAAAATACTTTCAAGCAGAAATAATTTTAACATTACTGCCATTCTTGAGCCACAGAAAGCATTTGATTTAATTAAAACAAAAAAGTTTGATTTAATTATTACTGATTTAAAAATGAATGATTTTTCCGGGATTGATATTTTAAAGTGTGCTAAAGAAAATCATCTACAAGCAAATGTGATTATCATTTCCGGTTACGGAACAATAGAAGCAAGCGTTGAAGCAATGCAGTTAGGCGCTTTCGACTTTATTGAAAAACCTTTTACATCAAAAAAATTATTTCAATGTATTGATAAAGCTTTAGAAGCGATTGCAGTTAAAACTTCAATTAATGATGAGACCGATCCAATTATTAAAAATTCGGGAATAGTTTATAAAAGTCCCGAAATGAAAGAAGTTATAGATTTAGTAAAAATAATTGCGCCGCAAATGATGAATGTTTTAATAATCGGCGAAAGCGGAACCGGAAAGGAACTTGTAGCAAGAGTAATTCACAAATTAAGCAATAGAGATGAAAATCCATTTGTCCCGGTAAATTGCGGAGCTTTGCCAGAAAATCTTTTTGAAAGCGAGTTATTCGGTCACGAAAGAGGAGCTTTTACCGGAGCCGTAAAAACCAAACCCGGCTTGCTTGAATTTGCAAATCAAGGAACTTTCTTTTTTGATGAAATTGGCGATATGAGTTTGCAATTGCAAATTAAACTTTTACGAATGCTTGAAGATAGAAAAATTAGAAGAGTCGGCGGACAAAAAGAAATTGATATCGATGTTAGAATTATTGCCGCAACAAATAAAGATTTAGAAAAAGAAGTTACAAATGGAAATTTTAGAGAAGATTTATTTTACAGACTAAATAATATGCAAATTCATATTCCGCCATTGCGACAAAGAACCGATGATATTATGCCTTTACTTGAGCATTATCTAAAAGGACTTTGCGAAAAAGAAAATAAACAGATTAAAAATTTTTCTGTTGATGCAAAGGAATTGTTAAAATCATATCAATGGCCGGGAAATGTTAGAGAACTTCAAAATATGATTGGAAGAGCATTTTATTTATCAACATCAAACGTAATTCAAAAAGAAGATTTACCAAAATATATTTTAAAAGATGATTTGCCAATTTCAAACAGCATTTTAAATCTTCAATATAATGATGCAAAAGATAAAACAATAAGCGAATTTGAAACTGAATATCTATCATATCATTTGAAAAAAAATAAAGGCAACATTACAAAAACTGCAATAGAATGCGGATTGGATAGAAGATCGCTTCACAGATTAATTGCTAAGTATAATATTATTTATAAAGAATAAAAATTTGTTCAAAAAAAAGGAATGAAAAATGAAAATATTAATCATTATTAACGATGCACCGTATGGAACTGAGAAAGCATATAATGCATTAAGACTTGCAATGAACATTCAGAAAGAAAGTTCAGAAATAGAAGTAGCAATATTTTTGATGGCAGATGCAGTTGGATGTGGAATTCCAAATCAGAATACACCTCAAGGTTATTATAATATTGAAAGAATGTTGAAATCTGTAATTCTTAAAAGTGGAAAAGTTAAAGCATGCGGAACATGTATGGATGCAAGAGGATTTACAGAAATAAATTTAATTGATGGCGTTGAAAGAAGTAATATGAAAGAATTAACAGATTTAACTTTAAATTCGGATAAAGTAATTACTTTTTAAAATTTCTTTTTTTTTGGAAAAAATCTATTTATAATTTAAAAACAATTGTCGCTTTTATTATTCATTGTAGAAAATAATATACAATTCTAAATTTTTATTGCGGTAAATCATCAAATTTTCAACTCATTTTTTGGCATCATGATTGTTTTATAATTACGTCATTAGATTTAGAGGTAATTATGAAACGAATAATTTTTATCCTTTTAATTTTTTCTGCGCTGGTTTATTCACAGCCGAGATCATATTTTTCAAAACAAAATTTGTCAAAATCATCAACAATAAAATTAGGAAATTTCGGTCCATCGGCAACAGAATCCGGATTTATTATTGGTTACGAAAGTGGAAAATATATTGATAGAAATTTTGATATCGGCTGGAGTGTTGACTGGTTTAACAAAAATTATGTAGATCAAATTTTGGTTGAAGAATTTAATGATTATTATGGGTTCTTTGAATCTGAATTGAATGAAGTTCGCGCAAAAACTAATCTTCACAGTATTCCGGTATTATTTAATATGACCGCAAAATTTCAAATCAACCAAAGATTATCATCATTTGTAACCGGTGGAGTTGGAGTTGAAGCGTTATTAATATTTTATAGAAATTATCAAAATACAAATGAAAATGAATTTGAAGGCGCGTTTGATTTTAACTGGAGATTAGGTTTCGGCGTTGCTTATCAATTAGGAAGACATTCGGATTTTGTTGCAGAAATTACATATCATTCTTCTCATCCAAGCTGGACATATGAAATTAATGATCCAATGATTGGACGAAAGAAAATTTTAGAAAGAGAATTTGATATGAGCGGATTGATGGCGAGAATTGGATTTAAATTTTATTATTAAAATTCTTACAACAGTTCAAATAAAAATTTAATTGTGCGCCGGACTTGTTCCGGCATCTATTAGTTTTTAAGATTACGGTATTTCATCAAAAATATATGGAAACCGAAATGACAGAAAATCATATATTTATTCTTGGGGTTTTAAAATCTTCCAAAGGTTTCAGAATTTGAAATTTAAATATGCCATCTTTTCAAAAAATGTATATATATTAATTTGAAGTTCGTCATTTCGACAACGACAATTTTTATCAGAAAATAAAACTCATAAATTTAATAAGAGATCTCTCACTAAGAAACGTTCGAGATGACAAAGAAAAGCGAGATGTCATTTCGAATCCAATGTTTTTTATTGGGTGAGAAATCTCACAATTATAAAGAATGAGATTCTCATGTCGTTCCGATAAATAGTGAATACTCAGAATGAGGTTTAAATTAAAGATGCCATCTTTTAGAAAGATAGCATCTTCTTAAAAGAAATGATTTTATCGAATTTCAAATTCAAACGGTAACCTTGTTTGAATTCCGGTGTACTTCAAAGCTTTTGATAATTTTTCAATTTGATTTAGTTGCTCACCAAATAAATATTTATTAAAATCAATTCCAATTTTTGAAGAAAACATTTCCATAATTTTTTCAAAAGTTTCTTTCTGAGTTGGGTATTCAACAATTTTATAATCTTTAATTCCGGCAGATTCTGCTGCAATTTTTAAAGCTAAATTTATTCCTCCAAGAGTATCAATCAAACCTATTTCTTTTGCGTTTATTCCGCTCCAAATTCTACCTTGTCCAATTGAATCAACTTGTGCAAAAGTCATTTTTCTTCCTTCTGCAACACGCGAAACAAAATCAACATAAATTTCTTCAATCTGGTTTTGAATATATTTTTTCTGAACTTCATTTAAAGGATTTGTAATTGTTGCCCAGCCGGAGTTTTCACTTGTGGAAACTTCATCAAATGTAATTCCTAATTTTTCATTAAAAAATTTCTGAGCATTTGGAATAATTCCGAAAACTCCAATTGAGCCGGTTAATGTTGTTGGTTCTGCAACTATTTTATTTGCGGCGCATGAAATATAATATCCGCCGGAAGCCGCTAAATCGCTCATCGAAACAATAATTGGTTTTTCACTTTTAATTAATTTTATTTTTCTCCAAATTAAATCCGAGGTTAATGCTGAACCACCGGGAGAATTTACGCGCATTACAATTGCCTTAACTCTATTGTTTTCATTTGCTTTGTCTAGTGATTTTACAATATTTTCCTTACCGATTGTACCTTCATCACCATCACCATTTGTAATTTCACCGTTTGCATAAATTACGGCAATTCTATTATTGCTCGAACCATTTTGTACATTTTCTGATTTAAAATATTTTTTAAACGAAATTTTTTCTGCCTCATCTTCAGTTGAACCATTCACCAATTTTGCGAGAATAGAATCAACTTCATCTTCGTATTTCAAATTTGTGATTAGTCCGTATTTATGGGCATCTTCGGCGGAATTTATTTTTAATCCAGAAGAAATATTTTTTAATTCTTGTGATGAAATTTTTGTATTCGAAGAAATTTCAGAAATAATTTTATCATAAATTGAATTTAAAAATTTATTTAATTGTACTTTGTTATCTTCACTCATTTTTTCAAGTCGGAATGGTTCAGTTGCACTTTTGTATTTTCCATGCTGAAATATTTGAGCTTCAATATCAAGTTTCTCAAGAGTTTTTTTGAAAAATGTAAGTTCAATTCCGAATCCGTCAAATTCCATATTTCCGGTGGGAGTTAAATAAATGCTATCCGCAACGCTTGCCAAATAATATGAAGCCTCGCTGATTGTATTTCCGTGAGCAATTATTATTTTTTTAGAATTCTTAAATTCCAACAATGAATTTCTGATTTCCGTTAGTTTAGAAATTCCCGGAGAAACGAAATTATCTAAGTCTAAATAAATTCCTTTTATTTTTGAATCATCTTTTGCTGAAGCAATACTTTTTAATAAATCGTTTAATCCAATTACTTTTTCAAAAGAGGGAATTGTACCGAAACTAAAATTTGGTTCTTTCGAAGATCTTTCTTGCAATTCAAAATCTAATTTAATTTCCATCAAAGAATTACTTTTAACGGTAACGGTTTCTTCGGTATCAATAGTAGAAATTATTGCAAATGTGAAAATGAAAAAAAATATACCCAAAATAAAAAGTGAAATAAAAAATCCAAGTATAGCGGCAAATGTAAATTTGAAAAACTGTTTCATATGTTCCCCAATTCAAAATTTAATTTTACAAAAGTAAATTTATGCAACTTTAAACCATTCTACAATTTTGCTTTTAAGAACAATTAATATTGAATTAAAAAAAATAATTACGCATTTTAGAAAAAACTCACACGAGGCATTAATGAAAACTGAAAATCCACTAACGGTTTTGTGTTTAGCAAGTTATGAGAAAGGATTCGATTTTTTAATTCAATGTAAAAAAATTGGGAACAGAGTTTTATTAATTACATCGCAAAGTTTAATTGATGCAAATTGGCCAAGAGATTTTATTGATGAAATATTTTTTATTCCGGATAATAAGAATGAATGGAATATGGAAAATGTTACAAAGAGTATCAGCTATTTAGCAAGAACCGAAAAAATTGATAGAATAATTGCGCTTGATGATTTTGATGTTGAGAAAGCCGCAAAGTTAAGAGAGCATTTAAGAATTGGAGGAATGGGCGAAACAACTGCTCGTTATTTCAGAGATAAATTAGCAATGCGAAAAAAAGCTGAAGAAGATAAAATTTCAATCCCGAATTTTGTTCATGTTTTAAATCATAATGAAATAAATAATTTCCTTGATTCAAATCAACCGCCGTATATTCTTAAACCCCGCTCGCAAGCTGGCGCAATTGGATTAAAAAAATTATATTCAAAAGAAGAAGCTTGGGAAACCATAAATAATTTGGGCGATGAACAATCTTATTATTTACTGGAGCAATTTATTGAAGGAAATATTTATCACGTTGATTCAATAATTTTTAATTATAAAATTCAATATGCTTTAACGCATGAATATGCTTTGCCGCCTTTTGAAGTTGCTCATGAAGGAAGAGTTTTTTGTTCACGCACAGTAAAGTTTGGAAGCAAAGATGAAAAATCTTTGTTGAAGTTAAATAAGCAGGTAATAAAATCACTTGGATTGAAGAAGGGAATTTCTCACAGTGAATACATAAAATCGAAAGATGGGAAATTTTATTTTTTAGAAACTTCCGCAAGAGTCGGCGGTGCAAATATTGCAAATTTGATTGAAGAATCTTCGGGAATTAATTATTGGAAGGAATGGGCAATTATTGAAAATTTAAATGATAATGTAGAGTATAAATTACCAATTCCCCAAAAGGAATATGCGGCAATTTTTATTTCATTAGCGAAACAAGAATTTCCCGATACAAATTCTTTCAACGATAAAGAAGTAGTTTGGCGATTGAATAAAAAATATCATGCGGGATTAGTAATTGCTTCTGAAAATTATGATAGAATTACGGAATTAATAAATGATTATACAAAAAGATTTTACGAAGATTTTTTTGCATATCAGCCAATAAAGGAGAAAGCTTCTAATTAATATGTAAAATATTAGAATGACAAAGAAAAAATGAGATGTCTCATCAAAAAACGATTCGACATGACAGACTTTAGCAATTGTCATTTCGATTCCGATGTTTTTTATCGGGAGAGAAATCTCTTAAATAAAATAACAAAAACCTCAAACTGAGTGACTTCAGTTAATTGTTTATTGATAAATTTAGTTGGAGATTTCTTTAAGTTTTTTCTTAAGAATAATTAGGATGGAATTTAGTTTTACATCATTAGGAATTAATTGCAGAGCTTTTTCAAAATACTCAATTGAATTATGAATATCGCAGTAGAGCCAAAGTATTCCAAGAGTTTCTAAAATTGTTATACTTTCGGTTCCATATTTACTTTTTACTTCAAGATTGTTGACTAATTCGGCACAAGGGCAATCATCTTTAGCTGGATCTGTATTTACAATACAATCAATATTTTCACTTATAAAATCTGCAAACAACTCAAAAGCTTTTGAAAATTTACCAATTTGAGTTAATGAAATAATCAATTTCTTTTTTGCATTCAAGTTTTTGGGTTCATCCTTTAAAACATTTTGAAAGGCATCTGCAGCACCCAAATAATTTCTTGCCATAAAATATTGATTGCCTAACATTTCATTCATTTTATAATACCGGTTTTATAATTTTGAGCCTCAAAGTAGAGGCTCAAAATTAGAATATAAATTTTATTGAACTAATTCATAATTATGAACATGTGCTGCCGCATCAAATTTTGTACCTGGCATTGTATCATGAGCCAATGCGTTCATACCATATAATAAAGTTTTTGCATCATAACCTAAAACTTTTAAGTATGTTGCAACAAATGCTGATGTTGTTCCAGTATAGCAATATACAACAACCGGTTTATTTGTCGGTAAAGTTTTTAAATTAGCAGCAAGTTTAAAATCTGCTTTTGGTGTATATTGAACTGCTCCTGGAATATGTCCCCAGTTATAATCTGTTTCTGACCAGTAATTAGCAATATAATATCCTGAAAGATTTGCAAATACCGAAGCATTTGAAACTTTAATATCACCAAAAGGATCAGCGGTTGATAACATCTCAGTAATTCTTGCTCTTAATATTTCTTCACCTGTAGTTTTACCTGTGCTTAGAACTGGTAAATCTCCGGCAGCATTTTTTACTGCTGCGGTTGTGCTTAATTCAGCAGCTTTTCCATTACTAATTGCACCTTTCCAACCACCAGCAGTAGCGTCGTTCCAACTGCACATTCCTAAGAAAAGATCAAAAGTATTTGAGTAGCCGAGTAAACGTAAAAGAGCTGTTGCATAACCAGCGGTTTGTCCGGAATAACAAGCAATTACAACTGTTGTTTTGCTTGCAAGATTATTTGATTCATAATGTGTAACAATATCTTTTAATGCAACGTTTACAGCACCTTTAATATGACCAGCAGCATAATCTGTTGCTGATCTAATATCAATTACATACATTGTAGCATCATTAGCTAGAATAGCTGCATTAACCTCTTCGGCTTTTTTTGTTACTGGTGCTAAAGTATTTGTAAAATCACCCATATCATCTTCAAGATATTTTACAAGAACTTCAGATTCATTAACTACAACAGGATCTTCATCATCTTCGCTGCATCCAGTGTTAATAAATAAAATTGGTATGATTAACAACAAGTAAAACAATTTTCTTAATTCGTTCATTTTTTCTCCTTTATAACTATTGAGTTGATTAGTTTATTTTAATTTACATCCCACCACGAAGGGAGTTTTCCATCTACAGTATATTGACCAGTTGCTGATTTTTCCCAAGATTCAATTAAATCTGATTCAAATAAATAATATTGTTTGTTTTTAATATTTCCCTCAGCATCTTTGAAAATATGGCATGCTTGCGAACATAGAGGTTGAGCTACATTTTCATCTAAAATAATTTTAGATGTATCTGTTCTTGCAGTCCATTTTAATATATTATGAGGTGTAGTATATTTATAAGTCGGTCTTTCATCAAAATTAGTAAGTGTTGGAACTCCAAAATGATCCCAGCTATCCGGAGCCATTAATGATTGCCTTAATGTAGCCATTTTATAAGGTTTGATATCCGGAATTGGATTCATACCAATTTTGAATTTAAGATGTGAAGGAACTCTTGCACCTTCGTCGGTTCCAACATGACAGCTTCCGCAATTATTATAATCTTGCGAGTGACAAGTTTGGCAATTAAAATCATCAAAATGCATACTGTGAAAATCATTTGCAGTTTCTAATCCTGAGTGGCAATCAACACATTCCGGTTTTAGTTTATTTTTGTATCGTTGATCATAATAATTTCCGTCACCGTGAACTTCATCTTGTGTATGGCATCCCATGCAAGTAAATCCGGCTTTAGTTAAATGTACATCCGGAACAGTTCCAATTCCTTCGCCAAAATATGCATGTCCGCCACGACTAACATGGCATGTAGTACAATTGTTTCTCATATCCGGAGTTTTTGCAAATTTATGACCGTTAGATAAACCGCCGCCGCCGGCTGCTGGTCTTGTAACATGGCATTCAGCACAACTTCCATGACAGCTTTGGCAATTTGCTTTATATCCGTCTTTCAATTCTTGAGGTAATTGATCAAATTTATCTTGTCCGGTTCCCAATCCATAACGAATTGTAACCATACTTTTTTGTCCCCAGCCTTGTTCGTGTGTACTGTTGTGAGTACGTGCAACTATATCCGGGTGACATGATGCGCATTTTTCAGTTGCGGCTAAAGAAGGACTTGCAATAAAATCACCGGAATGCGCAATATCTTTAGCTGCTTTTAAATCTTTGCTTTCTGCATTTTCAACGCCGTTATGACAAGCAACGCAGCCAAGTTTTCCATGAACAGTATTTTTAAATTCTTCATAACCATCACCGCGTAAAACAACTCTATCATAAGGTTCATAATGTGGAGCTTCGCCACCGCAGCCATGTCCGCCCGTAGATGGTGGATCTGGAGAGTAAACTTCTTTTAGTAAATCATAATCGGTATGACAGCCTTCGCAGCTATTTTTTGCCAATTCACCGTTTACCCCGGGAGTAATTGTCAATTCCTTTTCATCATCATTACAACTTGTAATAATTAAAACAAAGGATATCAGAATAAATAAGTGTTTTGTAAATTCCTTCATTTTTTTCCTTTTAATTTAAATTCGATATGTAAGTGCAAATAAAATGCCAAATAAAATGTATTAAAAGCGATGAATATCGTATTATTGAAACGAACATTATGTTTCAATAATTCCGATACATTGTTTGTTTGATCTGTAATCTATTGTTAATAAATAAGTTATGAATTTTTGAACGAAACGTTTCGATAAGTGAACATGGAACTAATTCTCTTGATCAGCAATACCAAATTGTTTCATTCTTCTCCAAAGAGTTGTTCTGCCAATTTTTAATTCTTTAGCAGCTTTTGTTTTACTCCAGTGATTTTTTTCCAAAATATCTAATAATTGATGCTTTTCAAAAGAATCATCTTCATTCAGATATTTATTAAAATATTTCTTTTTTGAAATATTTCCTCTAACAACCGGAGGGAGTTTTGCGGCGGAAATTATATTTGAATTATTAGTTCTTACAAACGAATACTCAATAACATTTTCAAGTTCTCTAATATTTCCTCGCCATTCAAAATTTGAAATTAATTCCAAAGCTTCATCATCAATATCCGTAATTTCCTTTTTATAAAGCAGCGAAAATTTTGTTAAAAAATGTTTTACAAGCGGAATTAGATCAACTAATCTTTCTTTTAACGGCGGAACTTCAATGGGAATT
The DNA here is from genome assembly GCA_016708125.1 of Ignavibacteriota bacterium. NCBI lineage: Bacteria > Pseudomonadati > Ignavibacteriota > Ignavibacteriota bacterium. Next base: position 2,342,223 of record JADJGF010000001.1, read on the forward strand.
ACGTTTAATCTATAATATAAGTCTTCTCTAAATTTTCCGGTTTTTAGAGCTTCCTCAATATTTATATTTGTTGCCGCAATAACTCTAACATCAACACGCCGCGTAATAGATTCTCCGACTCTTTCAAATGTTCCTTCTTGAAGAACTCGTAATAATTGAAGCTGCATTTGCAGCGGCATTTCAGCAACTTCATCCAAAAAAATTGTACCGCCATCGGCAATTTCAAACCTTCCCGGTCGGTCTTTTACGGCATCGGTAAAAGCTCCTTTTACATGTCCGAAAAGTTCGCTTGCTAATAAATGTGGTGGGAAAACTGAGCAATTTATTTTAATAAAAACTTTGTCTTTTCTGCTGCTTGTCTGCTGTATTGCGTTTGCAACCATCTCTTTTCCGGTACCGGATTCACCGTGAATAAAAACCGGCGCATCGGAATCTGAAATTTCCCTAATTAACTCAAAGATTTCTTGCATTGGTTTACTTTTTCCAATTATTCCGTAGAAATTGCTATCCTTTGATAAATCTTGATTAATTCTTTCTATATCGGAAATTTCTCGAAAAGAAATTACGCCGCCGATTGGTTTTTCTTCTTCATTATGTAAAACTGCTGCGTTAAGTTTTATAGGAATTATATTCTGATTTACGGATTTTATTTTCGATTCAAAATCGTAAATGTTTTTTTTGGAATTTAGAACTAATGCAATTGGGCAATCCGTAAAACATACTTTGGATTTGAATACGTTTTTGCAGAATTGACCTAACACATTTTCTTTTTTGTGACCGGTAATTCTTTCAGCGGCTTTGTTGAAGAAATTTATTCGGAAATTTTTATCAACTGTAAAAACGCCTTCGCCGAGACTGTCTAAAATATCATCATTTTTAATTTCGTAATCTGACATAAATCAAATTGTTTCATTTGTGAAACAAAACTTTTCTAATTGTTATTACTAACATATTGTTTGATTTACAGAATATCAATTAAAGACTTGTAGTGAGCCTCAATAGTTTTATCCAAATCTTCTTTTGTGTGAACTGTTGAAACAAATAAAGCTTCAAATTGAGCTGGAGCTAAATAAATTCCGTTTTCTAACATTTTATGAAAATATTTTCCGTAAAGTTCTGTATCAGATTTTACTGCCGAGTTAAAATTATCAACTTTTTCTTCGGTGAAAAACATGCACATCATAGAACCAACACGATTCGTTGCATAATTTTTACCTAACTTTTCTAAATTTTTACTAAATCCATTTTCCAAGTATGATGATTTTTCTTCAAGCAAATTATAAATATTTGGATTTTCTTTTATGTATGATAAAGCTGCAAATCCCGCATTCATTGCAAGTGGATTTCCGCTCAATGTTCCGGCTTGGTAAATTGGTCCGGATGGAGCGATTTTTTCCATAATTTCTGATTTTCCGCCAAAAGCGCCAACGGGTAAACCTCCACCAATAATTTTCCCAAAAGTTGAGAGATCGGGAGTAATTCCTAAAATTTCTTGAGCGCCGCCTTTAGCAACTCTAAATCCCGTCATAACTTCATCAAATATTAAAACAGTTTTTTCTTCATCACAAATTGTGCGCAATTCATTAATAAAATTTTCTTCGGCTTTTACAACACCCATATTTCCGGCAATTGGTTCAATAATAATTGCTGCAATTTCGTTTTTATTTTTGGAAATTAATTCTTTGACAGAATTAATATTATTAAATTCCGCAACTAAAGTATCTGCTGCATTTCCGGTTGTAACTCCGGGACTTGTAGGAACACCCAATGTTAATGCGCCCGAGCCGGCTTTGATAAGAAAATAATCTGCGTGACCGTGATAACATCCTTCAAACTTTATAAATTTTTCGCGATTTGTAAATCCGCGTGCTGCACGAATTGCAGACATTGTTGCTTCGGTTCCACTATTTACCATTCTTATTTTTTCGACTGATGGAACAAGCTCAGTAATGAGTTCAGCCATTTTAATTTCTATTTCTGTCGGAGCGCCAAAACTTGTACCTTTTTTAATTGCTTCATTCAATGCTGAAATTATAAATTCCGGATTGTGCCCGAATAAATGCGGACCCCAACTTCCGATATAATCTATAAAATCATTTCCATCAACATCAGTAAAATGCGAACCTTTTGCTTCTTCAATAAATAAAGGAGTTCCGCCGACAGATTTAAAAGCACGAACTGGAGAATTAACTCCACCCGGAATATATTTTTTTGCTTCTTCAAATAATTTTTCACTTTGTGAAATTTTCATTTTTTTACCTTAAATTCTAAATTTTATTTTCTTCTTAATCATACTCTTGAACTTATTCTTAATATTTTTTTTAAAATCTTTATTTTAATCTTTTGTTTTATATTGTTCTCAGAATAAGATTATGATTAAGATAAAGATTAAGAACTGAAAATTTATTACAAAAGTTATTTTATTTTATCCAAATACTTTGCAACATCTTTTGCGAAATAAGTAAGAATTATATCTGCTCCGGCGCGTTTTATTGCAATTAAAGATTCAAACATAACTCGTTCTTCATCAATCCAGTTAAGCTTTCCGGCAGCTTTAATCATAGAATATTCTCCGCTAACTTGGTATGCTGCAGTCGGCATTTGATATTTTTCTTTAACTGATTTTATAATATCCAAATAAGCACCGGCTGGTTTAACCATTATAATATCGGCACCTTCGGCAATATCACTTTCTGCTTCACGCAAAGCTTCTAAAGAGTTCGCCACATCCATTTGATGAGATTTTCTATCACCAAATGCCGGAGTTGATTCTGCCGCTTCGCGGAATGGTCCATAATATCCTGATGCATATTTTACTGCATAACTCATAATTGGAATATTTTTAAAACCGTTTTCATCCAAACCATTTCTAATTGCAAGAATTCTTCCGTCCATCATATCTGATGGAGCAATCATATCTGCACCGGCTTTTGCATGAGATACAGCTTCTTTAACGAGCAGCGAAACTGTTTCATCATTTAAAATTTCATCACCTTTTATTATTCCGCAATGACCGTGTGAAGTGTATTCGCACAAACATACATCTGTAATAATTAATAAATTTTTAATTTTAGATTTAATAGCACGAATTGCTTTTTGAATAATTCCATTTTCGGAATAAGCTTCTGAGCCAATTTCATCTTTATGTTCGGGAATTCCAAAAAGTATAATTGCTTTAATTCCTAGAGAAACTAATTCTTCACATTCCTTAACAATATTATCAATCGAAAGCTGATAAACATTGGGCATTGAAGAAATTTCTTTTCTAAAGTTTTCTCCCGGCGCTACAAATAAAGGATAAATCAAATCATTTTTTGTTAGAGAAGTTTCGCGAATTAAATCTCTAACAATCGGATTGTATCTCAATCTTCGTAATCTTTTTTCTGGATAATTTGCCATTTCGATTCCTATTAAAATAAATTCTACTTTGTCATTCCCGAATGTTTCTATCGGGAATCTATTTTTATTATAAATTCTGGATTCCCACTTTCGTGGGAATGACTTCTAATTATTCTCACATCACTTCGCTCCTCAGAATGACTGTAGTGTTATTTGTCATTACAAATCCGTAGGTTAACGGATGAGAAATCTTTTATTGGGCTAAATAATCTTTAATCTTTTCAAAATTTGTGTAAGAGTTTTTTACGCAATCACCGACAGAAATTCCGCCGCGATAATTTCCACTTAAAAATATTCCGGGGTTTTCATTTTCAAATTGTTCAAAATATTTTTCATGTTCGATATAACCCAAATTATATTGGGGGATTGCTTTGTTCCAAAATTTCCATTGCAATAAAGTTGGCGGAGATTTTATTCCCATTATTTCATGAAATTCTTTTAGTACAATTTTAATTTTTGCATCAACTTCTGAAACCTTAAATTCCGGATTTCTTGCTCCACCCACAAAAATAGTGAACGCTGCATTATCTTTTTGCGCTCTATTTATGAAAATTGTGGAACTCCAAATTGCGCCTAAAAAACTTTTATTTTCTTTAGAAGGAATTAAAAATCCAAATCCATCTAATTTTTGAGTTATAACTTTTTTATCATAACCTAAAAATAAAACCAATACCGGCGGATAAAAAATATCATCTAAATGTTTTGTTAAGTTCGTATCAAATAAATTAGAAAACTTTGATAATCTGTGAGATGGAATTGTTGATAACAAAACAGCACTTGTAATTTTTCCTTTTATGCCGTTTTGTTCAAGTTCAACAATTATTTTCGAATCTTGCCTTATAATATTTTCAACAATGCAATTATAAAAAATGTGTCCCTTAAAATTTTTTGCTATTGCTTTTGGAAAGGACTGCATTCCATTTATGAACGAAAACATTTTTGCATTTTGTTTTGATTCTTCATTTCTGAGTTTTCTTTCTTTCGCTCCTTTGAACATTCCCTTAATCAATCCGCCATAAACTTCTTCTAATCTATATAATTTTGGGAAAGCTGATTTCACACTTAATTTTGTTGGGTCTCCAGCAAAAATTCCGGATACAAAAGGATCAATTGCATTATCTAAAAATTCTTTCCCCAATCTTCGTTCAACAAATTCGGCAATGCTTTGATAATATCCATCTTCTGATTTTCCAATAAAAGGTTCTTTCAATAATCTTAATTTTGCAGATAAAGAAAATAATTTTGTTTGTAAAAATTTTAATGGAGAAGTCGGCAAAGGAATTAGTTTATTATTTTTTAAAATGTATCTAATATTTCCTTCTTCGTTTGAGTAAATCATTTCATTGGATAAACCAATATCGTTAACCAATTCCTTAATTTTTGGAGTTGTTTCTAATCCGCTGTTTGGACCAAAATCAATTAGAAAATCATCAACAATTTTTGTAACCATTGCTCCGCCAACTTCGGAATTTTGCTCAAGAATTGTAACATCATATCCATCTTTTTCAAGCCAATGAGCTGTTGCTAAACCGGAAATTCCGGCACCGAGAATTGTAACTTTTTTACCTTTCATAATTTTTACTTATTTAAAATTTTTATAACTTCTTCGTGCAAAGCATTTATAAATAATTCTGAATTATTTAAACCTTCCATCACAATGTAATTTTCAATTCCAACTTTATCAGCAACATGCCGATATTCAATATTTAATTCAAACAAAGTTTCAACGTGATCCGATACAAAACTAATTGGAATAATTAACAAATGTTTTTTTCCTTGAGAAGAAAATTCTTCAATCATTACATCAGTGGCTGGAGTAAGCCATTTTACTGGTCCAACCTTACTTTGAAAACACAAATGATGTTTGTGAGAATATTTTCGTTCTTTCATCACTTTATCAATTGTTTCTTTTATTTGATGAGAATATGGATCACCATTTTTTACCATGCTAACGGGAGTTCCGTGCGCACTAAATACAAGCTGAATTTCTTTTCTAACATTTTCCGGAAATTTTAAAATTGTCTGATCGATTCTTTCGTTAATTGCAGAAATATATAATGGATTTGTTTGATAATTATTAACGCGAAAATCTTTTTCTTTGTTTGGAGTAAAACACCTATCCCATTCATTAAATGATGAACCGGTTGTGGATATTGAATAATGCGGATAGAGTGGAAGTAAAATAATTTTATCAAAATTTTGCGATTTAATATTTTCTGCAACATCTTTTGTAATTGGATTCCAATAACGCATTGCGGTGAATACAGAAACATTTTCAAAATTATTTTGCAATTTTTCTTCCAACATTTTTCTTTGAATTTCCGTCCATTCGTTTAATGGTGATTTCCCGCCAATCAACTCATATTCTTTTTGAACTTTTGGTGATCTTCTACTTGAAATTATTTTTGCAAATAATTTTTGTCCGAAGGGAAGTTTAAAAATATCTTTATCAGAAAAAAGGTTGAACAAAAATGGTTCAACAGCTTCTAAAGAATCTGGTCCGCCTAAATTAAAAAGTACTACTGCAATTTTCATTTTCAACTTTTTATAAATACTAAACAATAATAAATTAACCTCCGAGGTTTTAAAAACCTCGGAGGTTTGAATGTATTAAACAGTTCGTGAATATTTAGCTGTATCGGTTTTGCGTTCAATAAATCCATCAAAATTTATTGCGATATTTCTAACTAATAGTCTACCCATTTTTGATACAGTAATTTTTCTATTTTCTAATTTTATTAAATTATCATCAATCAATTCTGCTAAATTTGCCAAACCAAATTTAAAATATTCATCAAAATTAATTTTGAATTTATTTTCAATTTGAGAAAAATCCAATTCGAAATCACACATAATTTTCATAATTACTTCTTTACGAATTATATCATCTAAATTCATTTCATAACCTTTTGCAATAGGGAAATTCCCTTCATCTAATACGGAAAAATATTCCTTTTCGGTTTTCAAATTTTGTGCATAAATATTTCCAAATTGACTAATACTTGTAATTCCCAAAGCGTATAAATCGGTTCCGGCATTTGTGCTGTATCCTTGAAAATTTCTATACAATTTTTTTTCTCCTAATGCGATTGATAATTCATCATTTGGTTTTGCAAAGTGATCCATTCCAATAAATACATATCCAGCTTGAGTAAGTTTTGCTGCCGACATTTTTAATATTTGTAATTTTTCTTCCGGAGTTGGTAAATCTTCCGGTTTAATTAATTCCATATGTTTTTTCATCCACGGAACATGCGCATAATTAAAAAGCGCAATTCTATCCGGCGAAATATCAATAATGCTTTCAATAGTTTTTTCAAATTCTGCAACTGTTTGAAAGGGAAGACCGTAAATTAAATCGAGATTTATACTTTGAAATTTTAATTCACGAATCCATTCAACAACTTTTCTTGTTAATTCTTCGGGCTGAATTCTATTTACAGCTTTCTGAACTTTTTCATTGAAATCTTGAACGCCCATACTGATTCTATTGAATCCGCCTACACGTAATGAAACGAGATGTTCGTATGTTAATTCACGCGGATCAATCTCACAGCCGTTTTCCGGATTTTCGACAAAATTAAAATTTTCATTTATATATGAAATTAAATCTTTTATTTCATTTGGTAAAAGGTGAGTCGGTGTTCCGCCACCCCAATGTATTTGAGCAACTTTTCTTTCCGGTTTCAAATAAGTTCGAAGTAAATCAATTTCATTTTTTAGATAGTTTATATATTTGCTAATTCTATCTCGATTTCTTGAAATTATCATATTGCAGCCGCAGAAATAACAAAGCGTATCGCAATAGGGAATATGAAAATACAATGAAAGGTTATTTGAATTTTCTAAATTATTTGTACGAATTATTTCATTAAGAAAATCTTTATGTGTAAAATTTTCATGAAATTGCGGAGCCGTTGGATAGCTTGTGTAACGCGGTCCGGGGCGATCATACTTTCTAACTAAATCTAAATTTATATCAAACATAACTTCCTAAAAATTTTGATGAAATTTAACACTTTCCTCTTTTACAATTTTAACCAATGCTTTTGCATTTTCGGGAGAAATATCCGGAAGAATTCCGTGACCCAAATTAAAAATATGTCCGTTTCCGTTTCCGTAAGATTGCAAAACTTTTTTTATTTCTGTTCTAATTTTTTCTTCATCGGCATATAAAACAGTTGGATCCATATTTCCTTGAAGCGCAACTTTATCATTTACAATTTTTCTTACATCGCCCAAATTCATTGTCCAATCCAATGCTAAAACATCTGCGCTGCAATTCACTAATTTTTCCAAATTATAATGCACGCCTTTAGGAAAATAAATTATCGGTTCGTTTGTTCTTTTAATGTTTGTAATTATTTTTGTGATGTAAGGAAATACAAACTCATCAAAATCTGATTGTGATAAAATTCCAGCCCAAGTATCAAAAATTTGAACAGCATTTGCACCGGCTTCAATTTTAGCAGATAAATATTCAGCAATAACAATTGAGAGTTTATCCAATAATTTATGAGCAAGATTCGGATTTGAATAAATAAATTTTTTAATTTTTGAAAAAGTTTTTGATCCGCTTCCCTCAACCATATATGTCATCAAAGTCCAAGGAGATCCGCTGAAACCAATTAACGGAACTCTTCCGTTTAGTTCTTTTTTTGTAAGTGAAACAGCATCTAAAACATATTTTAATTCTTTTGTCGGATCAACAATTTTTAGTTTTTCAAAATCATTTTCTGTTTGAATTGGAGAAGGGAAGATTGGTCCTTTTCCTTCGTGCATAATTAATTCCATTCCCATCGCTTCGGGAATTACAAGAATATCAGAAAAAATTATTGCTGCATCAACATTTAAAATATCAATCGGTTGAATTGTAACTTCTGCGGCTAATTCCGGAGTTTTGCACATTGTTAAAAAATCTGCTTTAGCTCTAACAGCTCTATATTCCGGCAAGTATCTACCGGCTTGACGCATTATCCAGATTGGTGTTCGGTCAACTTTTTCTTTTCTGCATGCTCTAAGAAATAAATCATTTATTAATTTTTCCAAAATTCTTCCTTTAGTTTTTGTAATAACTTATAATTTCTTCAATTAAATTTTTCATATCATAATTTTGTGGAAATATATTAGGCTCAATTCCTTTATCAATCAATGTTTGTCTTGTTGTTGGACCAATTACAGCAATTTTTTTTTCTGCAAAATAATTTTTAGGGTTTTCAATTTCTAATATTTCTAAAAAATTATTAAATGTGGATGGACTTGTAAACACAAATAAATCCGCATTAAATTCTTCAAATTTTTCTAAATTAATTTCATTTTTTTGTGGAATTATATTTTGATAAACTTCACACTTTGTAACATTTGCATTAAGATTTATCAATCCATTATATAATTCATTTCTCATAATTGTTGAGCCGGGAATGAGAATATTTTTATTTGAAATTTCTAAATCAGAAATTTCACTTAATAAATCATTCGCACTAAATTTTGTTGGAGTAAAATCAATTTTAATTTTAGAATCACTTAATAATTTTTCAGTCCCTTTCCCAATAGCAATAATCTTAATTTTATCAAAATTAATTTGAATTTGTAATTCAGCAATTCTTTGAATAAAATATTTCACAGAATTTGCTGATGAAAAAATTATATAATCAAATTCATTTACATTTTTAAGAATTTTATCTGTTTCAGAATAATCATCAAGTTTTGAAATAATAATGGTGGGAAAGCTTAGAACTTTTGCACCAAGTTTTTCAAATTCCAAAATATCATTTAATGATTGAGATTCCGAACGTGTAAGAACAATTTTTATATTTTCTAAAGGTAAACTCAATTATCTAATTTCGTTTATTTCTTTTAAAATTTTATTTGCGCCGGATTTAAGTAATTCGTTGGCTAAAATTTTTCCCAACTTTTCTGCTTCGGATTTTTTCCCTTTAACTTTTGCTCTAAACGAAATTGAACCATCCAAAGATGCAACCAAACCTTCCAAATATAATCCGTTGCTCTTTACTTCTGCATAAGCACCAATCGGAACTTGGCAGCCGCCTTCTAATTTTTTTAGTAAAGCTCGTTCAGCAATTACTGCGCAATATGTATTTTCATTATGAATTGATTTAACAATTTCTTCAGCAAATTTATTTTTTTCATTAATTTCAATTCCGAGTGCACCTTGTCCAACAGCCGGTAAAATTTGGTCAATGGGAATAATTGATGAAATATGTTTCTGCAATTTTAATCTTTCAACACCGGCGCGAGCTAAAATAATTGCATCCCAATTGCTTTCCAAAAATTTATTAATTCTTGTCGGAACATTTCCGCGCAATTCTACAATATTAATATCCGGTCGTAAATGTTTTAATTGACTTCTTCTTCTCAAAGAACCGGTTGCAACGGTTGCGTTTTCTCTTAGTGATAAAATTGTTTCTTTTTTCTTTTTCGAAATTAAAACATCTTCAACATCATGACGTTTTGTAACGCATGCAAGTTTCAATCCTTTTGGAATATCAGTTTGCAAATCCTTTAAACTGTGAACCGCAATATCAATTTCGTTATTTAAAAGTTTTACTTCCAATTCTTTTGTGAATAAACCTTTATCGCCAATTTTGGAAAGTGCAACGTCAAGAATTTTATCGCCTTTTGTGTTTATAATTTTAATTTCAACTTCAAGGTTTTTATTTTTATTCTCTAATTCTTTCTTAACAAAATTAGCTTGCCATAAAGCTAATTCGCTTCCGCGTGAGCCAAGAATTAATTTATCTTTTTTCAAATTATTTTATTCCTTATTTCCATTTTCTGAAATGTTATCCAAATCAAATAAAAATTTTAAAGTGCTTGTATGAATATTTGTTTTATCAAGATCATCATTATTTTCTGCAAGTTCGCGTAATTTTTTTGTCGGATTGTGTAAAATTCTTCCCACTAATCTTTTTGTCATTTCTTCCAATTTAATAAAATCTTCATCAGAAACTTTATTTTTAATTTTGTTCAGCTCATCAAATTCAATCGATTCAAAAAAAGAACGCAAAGATTTTATTGTTGGCACAATTCCCAAAGTATTATACCAGCTGTAGAATCCTTCAATTTCTTCATTAATTATATTTTGAACTTTCGGAATTTCGTGTTTTCGTTTTTGCAAATTTTGATCAACAATAATATTCAGCGAATCAATATCATTGTAAAATACGTTATCAATATTTTTTACTTTTGGATCTATATCTCGTGGAATTGCAATATCCATTATGAATATAGGCGTTCCTTTACGTTTTGAAATTGCAGATTTAATATCATTGTATGAAACAATAAAATCTTTTGAACTTGTTGCGCTAATAATTATATCAAATTTGTGAAGATGATTTTTAAATTCTTCAAATAAAATAGTTGAACCGGAAACTTTTTTTGCTAACTTTCCGGCTTTTTCTTCTGTTCTGTTTGTAATTGTAATTTTTCCAATATTTCTACTATTTAAATGAATTGCGGCTAATTCGCTTGTTTCGCCGGCGCCAATTATTAATGCTTCTTTCTTATCAAGATTTGCAAATATTTTTTCTATTACTTGAATTGCCGCATAACTTACGGTTACAGCTCCTTGCGAAATTAAAGTTTCCTTAATTGCACGTTTTCCAATTCTTACGGCAACATCAAAAATTTTACGAGTTGTTGTATTGGAAAAATTTTCATCAACGGAAAGTCTGAAACTTTCTTTGCATTGACTTAAAATTTGACTATCGCCAATGATTAGTGAATCAATTCCGGAAGCTACGTGAGCAATATGTCTTAACGCATTTTCAGTATCATAACTTTCTATGTTTCCGAATTCTAAATTATCAACATTTTTAAAATTTATTAATTCTGCGAAAAGTAAGTTTTGATGAATTTGATGATTTATCGGAATTCCAAAAATTTCCGTTCTGTTACAAGTGGATAAAACAAATCCTTCCTTTAACAATTTGTTTTTAAGTAACGAAATAAATTTTTGTTGTTCTTCTAAACTTAAATGAACAGCTTCTCGTTGTTCAATAGTAGAAGTTCTATGATTTATTGAAATACCAATCAAATTCATAACAAAATAAAACTTAAAAAAATATTAATAAAACGAATGAAAAGTTTGGGCAAATACGTTTGAAGCCAAAAGTGAAAGTATTGCAATCACAAAACCAATTAATGAAAATAATATAACTTTTTTACCATACCATTTTGCAATTAATTTTGTGAGAATTCCAATTCCAAACACAAGCCATACAATACTTACTGAAATTAATTTTGGATCAACATAACTAATTTTTGGGAACGCAATTGGCAGCCAAATAAATCCAATTAAGATTGATATTGTAAGAAGAATAAATCCTATAAGTACAGAATAAAAATTTAATTTCTCAAGAATTTCCAAACTTGGAAGTCTTTTAAAGATCAAACCATATCTATTGAATTTAATTTCTTTATAAAGCAGAAAAAATAATAATCCATGAACGGCTGCAATTGTAAAACCCGCATATCCGCCTAATGCGCTAACAACATGAATTCCAAGTAATCTGTTGCGCAATACTTCTTTTACTTCAATTAAGTCTTGAATAAAAATTGAAGAAATTAATTGGAAGATTAGTGAAAATAAAATTATGAAAGATCCGGTTCCTCTAATATCCGTAAGCAATTCCAACAAGAAATATGAAAACCCTAAACAAAATGCCAGCACCGTAAAAATCTCAAACTTATTTGTAATCGGCGGATGATTAAATTCAATTGTTCGTAAAATTAAATAAAGTAAATGAAGTAAAAGCGTAATGAATAAAAATATTCTTTTTGCGTTGTGAACTTTACTATCATCTTTTATAAAATTATAAAGATAAATTCCAAAAGTTAAGGAATAAAAAATGGGGAGAATTATATTTAATGAATGAACAGAATCTATCATACTTTATTATTTTCAAAATTGATAAAATTACAAATGAACTTATTGAGTGAGTAAAATTACTCAATTCTTATGAATTTATTTTGTGAAAAATATTTGCCAAAAGTTATTTTTAAAATGTTATATAACAAAAAAGGCATCCAATTGAATGCCTTTTCAAAAATTATTTTTATACGGATTTTAATTTAAATTCTTTTCACCGTTTGCATGAGTAAATTTGTTTAAAGTTCCATCTTCGTTAAAAGCCGAAGGATGACAATTATTACTTGCACAAGTTTCTGCTTCCGGATCAGTTCCTTCTAATAAATGTCCTCTTGGCGGAAGAAGATGACAAGTTCCGCACGCAGCTTGAGTTCCATCAACTCGATTCCATTTAGGAGTAAAATTCTCACCGGTTATTACATCTGCTTTATAAATAAATGCAAAATCCGGATCAACATCAGTTTTCTTGAATTCAAAATTTCCGTGGCAATAATTATTTTCGCAAGTTAAGTTTGAAAAGCTATATCCGGAAATTGACATTTCAGCGGGCAATCCATCTATATGAGCTTTAACAAAATCGCCGTTTCCAACATTTGAAGGATGACAAGTGAAACAAGAATATCCGTTGCTTAAATCACTTTCGTAAACGTGAGATGAATGTGCACCAACACCTTTGCTTGATGTTTCATAATTATTTGAAATATCAGTCGGAGGTGCAATTTTTGTATCATCTGCAAAAACACCATGACAAGTATTACAAGCTTCCGGTCCGGCACTGCTTGAGTGGCAATCGAGACAACTTTCGTTTACTGTTCCGCCGGAATAATCAGCTCCGTGACATTTTTGACATTGAACTAAATCCCAATTGGTTGATTGAAGTTTAAAACTATGAAAATCATCAGAACCCAATTTTCCAAAACCTTCCGGATGAACACCTTCTAAAATTGGAGTTTGAGTAATTTCGTCTTGAACTTCACTGCAATTAAAAAAAGCTAATGAAATTAAGCCAATTAGAAATATAGATAAAATTTTTTGTTTCATTTTTTTACCAATAATGTGAATTTATTTAATCTTCATCTGCTCCGTGGCAATATCCACAGAAGCCAACACCGGCAATATTTGTATTTGAATGACAATCGTAACATAATGAAGCGCCGTCTGAATGCCAATCTCCTTCAGTATCACTCATAAAACTTGATGGATGAGTTTTTGGATTTGTACCTTTTACTCCGTCCGGATCTGAATGACAAATTATACAATTTGGATCTGCGCCTTGTGTATCATGGCAAGAAGCACATCTTTCAATATCTCTTTTTGCAAGAATTGCATGCTCTGAACCCGGAGTTAATCCCGTAACAAAATTTGGTGAAGTATGCGATAAAGGCATTATTCCGCCCATTGCAAAATCACCGTCTTCCGAAGTATGACATTCTGCACAAAATGTTTCTGTTTGATGACAAGTTTGGCAATTATCAGTTTTTCCTTTTGCATCAATTCCGTGTGTAAATCTAAAATTCAAATCATGAACTCGAGTAATTACTTGCTGCTTTGTTCCATCGACATATTTATGAGGAGAATAAGGTGTATAAAAATCATTGTTTAAATTTGTTTCTTCAATTCCGATTGTTGCAACATGGCAATCTTCGCAGAATGTTTCTTGGCTATGACACATTTCGCAATTATCATTATTGAATTTGTGATTTTTGAAAAAGCCAACTTGCTGATGATTTTCCGGAATTAAATTAACTGTAGAAATATGACATTGTTCACAATTGTTTGTTGCAACTGAAATATCATTATGACAAGCAAAACATTTTTCCATTGATGGATTTGCACCGGCACTTTCAAAACTATAATTAACTTCCATAATTCCAACATGGCAATCCTCGCATTTCATTGATTGATTTTCCAAATGAAATTTGTGATTGAATAATAATTCAGAAGTCTTTGGACCCAAAGTTTCGAAAACTCCATCATAGTGACACATTTTACAATTTTCTTCATCTTCAACATCGTGACAAGCTGCACACTCTGCTTTTGTAGGAAGCAAACTTTTCCCCAAATTACTACTTTCCGCAACATTCGTGTGGCAATCAGCACATTCAGCATTGCCATCATGAGCACTGTGCGAAAATATAATTATTGATTGATTTCTGGTTTTAACTTCTTCTGAAGTTGTAAAATTTGTAAAACCAAAGTAAAGGATTGAAGCCAATCCCACAATTGTATAAACGTATTTTAGTTTCATAATAAGTCTAAATTTGTATTGAACCAATAGTTTATTTTGAAAAACAATCTTAAATCATTTTTGTAAATTTTATTATCAGAAAATTGTCCTTGCAAATCAAAAGAAAGAGTTTGCCAAGGTCTAACATTCACGCCGGCTAAAGCTGAAATAATATTATTAGCTTCGTCACCTTCAGAAAGTTTATAATTTGTATATGCCAAACCGATTGAAGGGGTTAAAAATCCATCTAAAAATGTTCTTGCTGAATAAGCTGAAATTGAACTTAATTCTCCGGCATAACCTAAAGTCTGTCGGTAACTTAAACCGCCGTAATTTGAATTTACTCCAAGTGTAAATCTTTGAGAATTATCATCTTTATATTCTACATTTCCGAACTTTCCGTAAACCGTAAAATCGGAATTTATTTTATAATCAGCACCGGCTTCAATTTCACTTGTATTACCAAAATCGAAAACTGCAAATATTGAATTGTATCTTATTTGAGGGGCACGATAATTATAATAAAGATTTAGACCAAGATCTTCTGTAGCAGAATATCTTCCGCTTAATTCTGCTTTAGATAATTCCATAAAGTTGAAATCATAATTTACTCTTGCATTAACATCAAGTAATCCAAAATAAGCAATAGCTGCAGAGCCATATCGGAATTGATTAGATTTGTTTTCGATCAGTATTGTAATTGGATTTAAATTTATATCTAATCTTTGAGCTTCGTAATCTAATGGTTTGAAATTTTTATCTACATAAGAAAGTGAAATTTTTGTATTATCTAAACCTTTATAAGTAACTTCACCGCCAAAAATATTATTGTTTTTTAAATCTTCGGAAAATTCTAACTTTTGGTAAGCCGGAACATTTCCGCCCCAATAACCGCTTAAAGTAAAATCACTAACATCAACTTTTAGATTAGCTCCGTCAAAAAGTCCGCCCGCAACTTGATTAAATATTGGTTGTCTTCCCAATTTTAAAGTTGCAACATCAAACAATTTTCTTGCTTCAAAGTATAAATTGTAAAATCTTAATTTGGGATCGTTTTCGAGAGCATCACCAAAATTTGTCTCGAAATTTAAACGGGATTTAAGTGAATAATTTCCTTCATTAATATTGAGGATTAAAGTCTCATATCCTCTAAGGAACATATCACTATTATCGATTGTTTGAGCTCTTTCAAATGCATATAGCGAGGAAGAAATTTTTCCATTAATATTTTGTGCTAACAAACATTCAGTAAAAATGAGCAATGAAAAAGCAAAATAGAATAGTGTTTTTAATTTCATTTAATTCTCTATTTTCTTTACTGGTAAATAATGTTCAACAATTATTTGTAAATTCAGAATTATTCAGATATTCTGTACTTAATTTTATTTTTCTAAAAAGTTCAAAAAAATATGGAACTTTGACATATAATTTATGTAAAAAAGATAACAATATCCTAAGAAAAATAAAAGAATTTTATGATTATAAATTAGTAAAATTTTGATTAATTTTTTGATCAATAAATTGCAAATTAATTGAAATATTCTAATTTGAATATTCTTTTAAAATTATTATGTTTTTACTACTTAAAATAAAATGAGGAAAAAATGAAAAAATCTTTTTTAATGAACATTTCAATAATGTTATTTTTTGTTGCTGGAAATTTGCTTGCTCAATATACTCCGGGAACATATAAAGGTTCAGCAATTGGAAGAGCGGATAATGAACATGATGGGCTTGTTGAAGTTGAAGTTACTGTTTCTGAGTCCAAAATTGAAAATATAAAAGTGTTAACTTATCACCAAAGTGTTGATCATAAAAAATATGGTGCTTTAGTAACTGAAGCACAAACAAAAATTCCAGCTCAAATTTTGGAAAAACAATCCTTGGAAACAGACGCAATTACTGATGCAACAATGGCAACAAATGCAATTAGTTTAGCAGTTGCAAAAGCATTAGCTCAAGCTGCTGCTCCAAAATATACACCCGGAACTTACAAAGCTACAGCAATGGGAAGAAGTGATAAAGAACATGATGGAATGATTGAAGTGGAAGTTACTGTTTCTGACTCAAAAATTGAAAAAATAAATGTTGTAAAATACAATCAAAGTGTTGATCACAAAAAATACGGCGCTTCTGTAACTGAAGCCAAGAATAAAGTTACAACTCAAGTTATTGAGAAACAAAATTTAGATGTTGATGTTGTTACTGATGCTACTTTTGCTACTGTTGCTTTAGATTTGGCAGTTGCTAAAGCTTTGGAAAAAGCTCGTACAAAATAATTGTAAGTAAAGTTTAAAATTAAAAAGGCATCTAATTTTTGATGCCTTTTTTTGTTGCCCAATAAATTATCAGTTATGCTAATTGTTTCATAATTTTTTCTGTTTCTTCTTCATACCACAATCTAAGTTCCAGGTCTTTATTTAATTCACCTTGAATAATATTTTCTAAATCATAATCATTCTTTTCAAGAGTTTCTTTGAAAAGTTTAGTGTAGTTAGTTAATTTCTTTCGTGGATGTTTTTCATAGTTAAATTCAAACCACTCTAATACAATTCTCTTAAAATGATTTTCATGATGATGACGATAATGTTCCAAAGTCATTTTCCCGTCTGTCCATGCAAAACTCATTGGGTATTCCGAAGGTCTGTAAATTACAAAGAACCAATGCCAAACTATAATTGCAAGCGATGCAAGAATTGCTTCCATAAAATGGATTATTTCACTTACTTTAATTAACCAAACCGGTGCCCAATCGCCAACCATTGTTGGAAACCATAAAAGTAATCCGGTAATTGCCATAACAAAAGTTCCCCAAATCAAAGCCCAATATTCAGCTTTTTCTGCATAATCATACTGGTTGAATTCAGGATGTTTTTTTGATAATCTTAAATAGTAAGTTATATTATCTCTTAAATCAGTTATATCTTTAAAAGTTGGAAGAAGTTCTTTAAATACATCTCTACCACGTGCTGTAAATGTCAAATAAAATACATGATATAAACTCAAAACAATCATTAAAACAGCCGAAACTCTGTGAGTATATTGTCTTACTGTTTCACTCATTCCTAATGTATGAAGTCCTTCCGCCCAAAAACTATTTGGATATTTTAATGCAAATCCGGTAATTGCTAAAACAATAAAAGAGGTAGCTAACAAAATATGTTGAACTACTTCGTTTCTTGTAAAGCGGGGCATACGAATTGCATTTTTTTCCTTTCTACGTTTTTTTCTTGTTTCATATAAAAATATTAGAAGGTTATGAACAAACATTCCTCCAATAACTGCAATTATTAACCAGAAATAAATATTGCTTACAAAACTTTCTATTGATCTTGCACTTTCTGATTCTGTTTTATGTGAATAACTTTTGCTAAAAATTTCTGTTGCATCGGTATGACATTTTTGACAAGTTTTTGTAACATTATCTGGATTTGTTGAAGCTTGGGGATTACTGCTTGGTAAAATGCTATGAACATTGTGGCAATCAATACACAAAGCAGCATCTTTATCACCTCTAATAGCTGCTAATCCGTGGTAACTATTTAAATATTCTTCAACTTGATTTCCTTCTTTCCCATATTTTTTAGCAACACGAGAACCTTCATGGCATCCAATACAAGTTTCTTGCTGCATTAATAATCTATTTGCTTCTCTTCCTTCCGAGCTAATTTCCTCAATATTGTGTTCATTGTGACAATCATTACAAACCGGTGCATCTTTAATTCCACGCTGAACTCTAAACCAATGAACAGAATTTTTATATTCTTTAACTTCTTTTTCATGGCAATTTTCGCAAGTATTCGGAAGATTTAGAGTAGAAATTTTTGAACCTTCCTGCACTCTATTTTTTATATCATGAACACCGTGGCAAGTTGAGCAGTTTGCTGCATCTTTTTCACCGGCTTTTACATGTTTTCCGTGAACTGATAAAGAATACATTCTTCCCGGGCGAACAACACTCATTTTAAATTTTTCTTCAAATTTTGGATCATCATGGCATTTGCCGCAAGTTATTGCCAAATTTTTAGGATGTACTTTACTTTTTTCATCATCAACTTTTTGAATATCATGAGCTCCATGACAACTACTGCAGTTTGCGGCTTCACTTATTCCTTCAGCTAATTTTATTCCATGAATGCTTTGAGAATGTTCTTCAGCAATATTTTTGTGACAAGTTTCGCAAGAAGCAGATTTTGCCATATCTAAATCAGCTTCATGATCTTGCAAATTTGCGACTGCAAATGTGTGACAATCTGCGCAAGAAATATTTTTATGTACGGATTTTTCTAATGCAAGAGTTTGCTTTTCTATATCTTGATGACATTCTGCACAAGCTACATTACTAACAAAAACTTTATTATGAAAACTTTCAGCACTTTTTCCATCGGTGTGGCAATCAGAACAAAAATATTTTGTTTTATCAGAAATTGTATTTATTGGTTTTGCATTATGATAAGAATGGCAAGTAAGGCAAGTCGGAATTTTTTTATCCTTACTTTCAATCGTTAGTCTATGATGAATATCATTTTTTGTTTGATCAGAAATTTTGCTGTGACAATTTGCGCAATCAACTTTATAAATATTTTTTCCTTCTTTATGCGGAATATCATATGCGTCAAATCCCTTATGGCACTCGATGCAAGAAACATTTTTATGCGCAGAAATATTGAAGTTTTTTTCATCAACAAATAAAGAAACTTCTTTATTATTTCTAAATCCTGTTAGATCTTTATCGCTGTGACAATCAATACAATCAGAATTGGTTTGAGAAAAAAGTAGTTGTGAAAAATAAAAAATAAACAAAATTATATATGATTTCATCTCGTAACTTATTTTTGTGAATTGATAAAGTTTTGGACTTTTTTGAGTTAAAAAGATTATAATATCCTTTTCTAAAATATCCAGAAAATCTCTCTTTGTCAAACTTGAAAGTTAATAGATGTTCGAAACTGAATTGGTAAAAATTAAATTTATTTGTATAGAAAAATCATCGCATAAATAATCATTATAATTATAGAAAATCCAATAATTAATGCTGTGTAACCAAATATTTTTGAAGCTTTTATAAGCCATTCCTGCGGCGGTTCAACCAAATGTTTTTCTAATTCCGAATTTGCAATCATTTCATAATATTGTCTCGGTCTGTCTTCCTTAAATTCTTCTATTGACATACTTCCGGTAAAAATTGTTGTATCAATTGGAAATTTATCTGGTCTGAAATGCGTATTAAAAAAATGAACAGTAAAAATAAATCCTACCGCAAGCAGAGCTTCATCGGAATGAATTATTGTTGCAACATTTATAAACCATCCGGGAATTCCCAAGCTTGTAAAAAACTCGGGAAACCATAAAATTAGACCGCTAATTCCAATTACAGCAACGCCCCAAAACACTGCAAAATAATCAAACTTTTCCCAATACGTCCATCTTCCATATTCCGGTCTTGGTCCTTTTCCAATAAACCATTTTATTGTTGCGATAAATTCTTTCAAATCACGTTTATTAAACATCATTGAATTTTCGCCGGAAAGTAAATAACGGAAAGATTTAATTTTACTTTTTTTGAATAGAAAATAAATATGAATTCCAAAGTAGGCAAAAGTTACAGTTGCGCCCAAACGATGAATAAAACCGGTAACTTGATAACCTCCAAGAAGGGAAGACAATGTTTGAAAAATTCCAACATCTGCAAATTTTATTATCATTCCGGTAATTGCAAGAGAAATAAAACTAACAATTATAAGTAAATGAGTAAATCTTAAAATTGGAGGAAATCGTTGAACATATTTTTCTTTTTTGATTTCGGTGCTCAAAATTTATTCTCAAAATTAAATTTGGAAAATTATTTAGTGATTATTTTTTTTCAGCTTTTTTTCCTTCAATGCGCGTGGAATCCAAAGTAAAGTATGTAAACCAAAAAATGTAAATGTGGAAACTAATAAAATTGTCATTGCCCAAAATGTATAAAATAAAAACGGATATTTTTCAGAATCATGATGAGTTGCGTGAGTTAAATATCCAACAAATTTATGGTTAGAATTTGGATGACAAGTTTTGCAAGTTTCAACTACATTTGCTCTGCTTAAAGTTGATTTCGGATTATCGGGCGGAAGAATATTATGTGAACCATGGCAATCATAACATTTTGCTGCACCAACTTCACCAAGCTTAGAAACTTTTCCGTGAAAAGTATCAAAATATGTTTTTGTAACTTCCTCATGACATTTTCCGCATTGATCAATTATTCCTTGTCTAAAATCACTTCTCTCAACTCTTTCTATTGAGTGAGATTTATGGCAATCAAAACAAGTGGGAAGTTTTTTATTAGTTTTGGTTATGGATTTACTATGAACACTTTCCTGAAATAATTCATAAATTCCGTAATGGCATTGCGAACATGTTTTAACAATATTAGCTTCATTTATTGATGAGCGCGGATCAGATGATGGAAGTTCTTTATGACTTGTATGGCAATCTGTACAAATAGCTGTAACTGTTAAACCGCTTTCCATCAAACCTTTTCCGTGAATACTCATTTCATAACTTTCAACAATTTTTTTCTGATCACCTTTATATCGCTTTGCGGCTTTTTCTCCTTCTCTATGGCATTTTGCACAAAGCTCGGGAATGTTTTTTCTGAAAGTCATTGACTGAGGATCAGATTTAACTTTTGTTTCATGTTTTTCATGGCAATCCGTGCAATATGGCGCATCTTCATTTTTCTTTGCAAAAAGCTGTCCGTGATAACTTATTTGAAAATCACTAACTTGCTCAGCATGGCAAGCTGAACAATCAACCTTTCCACTTTCTAAACAAACCGGATTATTTGCAACATTAATATTAGTATGACATTTTATACAAGAACTTTCTTTGTGAGCAGAATTTTTAAATTTATCATAATTAACAAAAAGAGAAATTTGTTTTCCGTTTTCAACTTTGGTTAAATCATTTTTAATATGGCATGACATGCAATAATTATCTGTGTATTTTTCATCATAAATAACTCTTCTTACCGAATGCGGCTGGTGGCAATCAATACAAGCCGGAATTTTGTTTGGTTCAGTTTCCCATAATTTTCCTTCAATAACTTTTACATGAACAGCTTCAATCTGCGCATGACAATTACTGCAAGTATTTGCAATGTTATTTCTGTTAATGGATGAATTTGGATCTTGATGTGGAAGAATATTATGTGAAGAATGGCAATCATTACAAACTGCAGTTACAATTAAACCTCGTTTAAATAATCCGTCTCCATGTATTGATTCCGAATAATTTTCCAGAATACTCTTTTGATCAATATTTTTTAGTTCGGAAACCTTTGTGCCGTCTTTATGGCAATCACCGCAAAGCTGCGGAATATTCATTTTATATGTTTTTGATTTAGGATTTTTGCTGCTTAAGATATTATGCTTACTATGACATGTTACGCAATTGGGAGCTAAGTATTTTCCCTTTATTAAAGCTTGTCCATGTAAACTTTTTTCATATTGATCAACAATTTCTTTGTGGCAGTTTGAACATTCAACTTTGGCAATGTTTAAACCTTCTTTGTGAGGAATGTTTTCGGGATCAAAATCAATATGACAATCAATACATTCAAGAATTGGATGAATTGATTTTTCTAATATTGATTTATCAACATATAATGAAATAATTTTTGATTTTTTTTTTATCGATAAATCTTTATCACTGTGGCAGTCCAAACAATCTTCAGAAGACTGAGAAAAGATAAAAGAAGATGTTAATAATAGTAGTGCGATTATCACAAAGTAACCCAGTTAGTTACAAAATGGATTATAATCTTTATAAATGTAAAAGAATAGCTAACTCTAAAACAAGTTATTAAGATTAATCCATTTTGTCAACTGGACTTACTTTTAAGCTGTAAAAAATTTCTTAACTATTTTATCGTAATCAAAATCATTTAATTCTGCAATTTCACCTTTAAAGATTGTTTCTTTTTTCTCTTCCGAATCGGTATTTAATTTAGAAATTTCTTCCATATACTTTTCAATATCTTCTTGATACAAAGCAACTGCAGAATTTCCAATTTGAAGATTTCTAATTTCACTATCCAAATTATCTGCATCAATCGAGCATATCCAATTATTTTCGTATGATGAAACTTCTAACGAATCCATATTATCTTTTAGTGTATTATTGATTTGCGTAACACTTCCGGTAACGGGAGAATTAAAACTAACTTTTCTATTACCTTGCTTAATGCTGAACAATGGCTGATTAGCATTAATTTTCATTCCGAGATTTGGAAAATTTACATCATCAATTTTACCGATTATTTTTTTTGCGAAATCATCAATTCCAACTTTAGCTTTTCCATCTTGATCTATTGCAAGCCAGCAATGATTTTTTGAAATAAATACTCCGCCGGGAATTGCAAATTCTCCCGAATTAAAATATTCACTTCCGGTTAAATGAGAAATATGAACTTGTGGACGAAGTGTTTTTTTAATTCTATCTAATCTCTTGATTAAAGATTTTTTTACAAATTCTAAAAGTTCATCTTCTGTAAATGGTTTTTGTACATAATCCATTGCACCGAATTTCATTACTTCAACTGCGCTTTCAACAGTTGCATAACCGGTAATAATTACAACATCAATATCTGGTCTTAAATGTTTTACACCTTTTGCAACATCAACTCCATCCATAGATGGCATTTTCAAATCTGTAAAAACAAAATCATAGTGATTTATTTGAACTAAGTGAAGAGCTTCTTGTCCAGTTTCTACAGTATCAACGGCGTATCCATCAAGCACAAGAATTTTTCTAAAACTTGATAAAATAATTTCTTCATCATCAACACAAAGAATCTTTGCTTTTGGATTATCCACTTCAGCTCTCTTTAAAGTTTTAGCTTCTTTAGAGAAATCCAAATTTAAACTTACCTTTAGAACATTTTCTCTTTCTATTTTTATTTTCTTTTCTTGTACTCGTTTTATAATAAAACGAATTAGAATATCTGCAATTACAAAAATTATTACGGCTAAAATAAAGAGTGCCATTTTTATCTCCTGTTTATATTTAATTCTTTAAAAATCTGAACTACATGGCGTTAAATTTGATAGTTCAGCATCTATATTATTTGGAATAATTCTATACAACCATCCGTTAAAGTATGGATCTTTCTCTAATAAATTTTTTATTTCAAATATTTGATTATTTACTTCAATAATTTTTCCGCTAACCGGCGAAAGTAATTGGTGAAGAAGTTCTTTGCTGTCAACAATTTTGGCGCAAACTCCGCCTTGGTAAATTGAATCTCCTAATTTCATTAAATCAAGAGATTGAACTGAATTAATTGATTTAAGAAATAAATCAGTTACGCCTATTTTTATAGTCCCTTCTGATGAATAACATAGCCAGCTATCGTGACCAAGTCTGTAATATTTTGTTGGACAAGGAACGTATGCAATTAACTCGTTATTGGATGTTTTGCTCAATTTGAATTTGTCTTTAAAAAGTTTCTGGTATAATAAGCCACGCGAAATTAAACTTATTAACTCTTCAATTGTAAATGGTTTGGGTATAAATCCAATTGCTCCATCGTATAAAACTTTTACAGCATTTTCTAAAGTAGAATAACCGGTTGTAATTATAACCGGCGTTGCAATTCTTTTTTGATTTAATATTTGTAAAAGTTGAAAACCATCTTTTCCGGGCATCATAATATCACTAATAATAAGTCGGTAAGATTTAGTTTCTAATTTTTCTAAAGCTTCATCAACATCAAGGCAAGCATCAGAAGTAAGATTTTCTAAACTTGCAATTTTTTGAATCGCATCAAGAATTACTTTTTCGTCATCTATAATTAAAATATCTTTTGGATTATCCATTATACTTCCGGTAAATGAATTTTAAATGTTGTTCCTTTTCCCACTTCACTATCAACAGAAATTTTTCCTCTATGATTATCCACAATTCCCCAAATAACAGAAAGCCCAAGACCGGTTCCTTTTTGTCCTTTTGTTGAAAAGAAAGGATCAAAAATTTTATCCATATCATTTTTATCAATTCCGCATCCGGTATCGGAAATAATTATTTCCACAAAATTGTGATCGCCGCTTTCATCAACAAAATCCCACTTTTGCCAATTGCATCCGTATTTGGTGCAGCCTTTTAAAGTACCTTGTTCGGGAACCATCAATTTGTAAATTGGTGCTTCACAATTAGGACCAAATTCAGTTTCATCCAAAAGTGATATGCCGCATTCGGGACAAAATAATTTTACTGTTTCATTTCTGTTAAACTGAATTCCGTAATGATGATTATGATTTCCGTAAATTGGATCAAGATGAATAAATCCCTCATTGTTTCCGGATTTTGCTTTTAATTTTATTGATGGTCTTCCGTTTATTTTATGTTCTTCATCAATAAGATCATGTCCTTTTGGACATAAAGCTTTTCTTATTTGAGTTATTCCGTAAGGAGAAAGCTTTATTATACTTGTTTTGATAGAAATTATTCCGCCTTTACTTCCTACTGCATCAATAGCATTTACAATTAGGTTAAGAATTACTTGTTGTATTTGGTTAGAATCTCCGGAGATTTCAGGTATTTTTGAATCGTAATCTTTTTTTAATTCGATGTGATTAATTTTAAGTTGATTAACAACAATACTTAGTGCATTTTCTATAACTGAATTAATTTCAACCTTTCCTCTTTTTGGAGTTGATTGTCGCGAAAAATCCAACAAACCTTTTACAATTTCTCTGCTTCTTTTTGTCTCGCGAACAATAACTTCAAGATCAGCTTTTAATTCGGGATTATCTTTAACTCGATTTAAAAGAAAACTGCTATAAGTTAAAACTCCGGTTAAAGGATTGTTTATTTCGTGAGCAACACCGGCTGCAAGTTTACCGATTGAAGCCATTTTATCAGATTGAAAAAGCTGCATTCTCATTTCAGAAATTTTCTTTGTCATATTATCAAACGAGTTTGCAAGTCGTCCCAGTTCATCTTTTCTTTTTGAGGCAATTCTATAATTAAAATTTCCGACTGCAACATAATTTGTAGCTTCAACTAAATTTCTTACCGGTTTCTGAATTAAATTCTTAACCAATATTCTTACAATTGTTGCCAAAATTAGTGTTGCAATAATTGCAAATAGAATTACATTCATTGTGCTATTTTGTGTTAAATGATCTACTTCATAAAGTGAAACGGAAATATCTAAAACTCCTAAAACAATTTTATCTTCCGGATGCGCATGACATTCAGCTTCCCAGCAGCTTTTTTCATTATAGATTGGATTAATAATTCCCAAAACTCTAGAGGAATCCGGATCAACTCTAAAAATTCTTGTTCTTTCTTTAATTGATAATTTTTGAAGAGGTTCATTTTTTGCATGGCATGCATAACAACTTTCAGCATTTTTATCAACCATATCGCCAATTTCTTTTTCTTCGGTAGAATAAATTATTTCACCTTCTTTATTCAACACTCTAATATTTCTGATACTTTTTTCTTCGCCAATTCTATTAATAATATTGTGAATGTGATCTCTTCTATTTGAGAGCATATCAAAACGAGTACTGTGTCTAATTGTTTCACTTAACTGATTTGCATGTCTTTCAACTTCAGATATTAAACTATCTGATTGTGAAGTAATACTGAAATATGCAAATGTTGCCAATATTAAAATTACAGTTACTGAAACAGCTAATATTAATCGCATTCCAATTTTATTAAATAGAAATACTTTCATTTTATTTTTTCTCCAGGTAAATCATCTGGATAACTTACATCATCGTGACATTCATCGCAAGTTGGTTTTGCTGTATAATTATTTTTTGCGTGACAATTTTCGCAATAAAATTCAATGTGAATATCATCTAATTTTAATCCGGTAATATTATGATCAAAAACTCCATCATTATTTTTATGGCAATAAACACATGCTTGTTTTAATCCAGTGAATTTATTTTTTTCTTTGTGGCATTGACTGCAATCGGAAATGTTATGATATCCGGTTACAGCAAAACCAGTTTTTAATTTATGATCGAAAGGTTTGGCTTCTGAATTTTGATGACATTGATTGCAAGTTTTTTGATTATCTGTTTTGTGACAGCTTGAACATCTTGAATGTTTATCGGCTTTTTTATCAGCAACAAATTTTTCTTTTTTATTATGGCAATTTGCACAACTTTCTTGAGTATGACAAGCATTGCATTCTAATCCGAAAAGCGAAGAATGATCATTATGGAAATAAGTTACAAATTTTCCTTCTTTGGCTTTTGTTTCATAAACAATTTTTGCGGGAATTGTAATTTTAGGATGAACATTTTCTGCACTTTTTACTTTTTTTGAATCAGATTTTTTTTCTGTATTTAATAAATGGCAACTTTTACATTCTGTCTTTTCTTCCCACGTGGAATGACAACCGATGCATTGGCGGTGAAGTGCAGCTTTCAAATCCGGTGTACTTAAGTTTGTTCTGCTTCTTTCGGGTTCGTGACAAGTTACACATTTAACAATTTTTCCGGGTGGATTAAAATGATGGCAAGAAACGCAACCGCCGGACATAAGTGACATTTCAGAATGTAACTTGTGCGAAAATTTTACCGGTTTATATAAATCTTTTTCGACTTTAATTTCTGCGAGATATATTTCATTTGGTCCCTCATCAGGAGAATGTCTGATTATATCTGATTTATTTCGTGGGCAAGCAATTAAGCATGGATTTGCTTTTGTCGGAGTATCGCAAATATGACATTTTTTGCAATCAACATCCATTTGGGCATGTGTTTTTAAATTTGTGATTTGTCCAAATGTAGTTGAGGAAACGATGAATAGAAAAATATATAATTTAATTATTTTCATTTTGCAACTCCGCGGATAGCATATTTTGTTTTAATATTTGCTTTTGTTGAAGGAATACTTATTACCGGAAATATCATAACAAAAAGTCTATACATCAAAATTTCAATTGCTACAAATCCAAGCGTTACAGAAATTTCACCAAATGACGGAAAGTATGATTCAACAGCGTAAGGCGGATTATATGCAGTTACGAAATTGTTAAATCTATTCATTACAACACCGAAAATTACAAGCATTGATGCGATGAATAATCCGGTTGGTGATTTTCTAACTTCGGGTGATAAAAACATTCTTAACGGAACTATTACTCCAATTATAATTTCTATTCCAAACATTATACTGATTGAATTTATTTCTGCTAAGTAAACAAATGTTTCTCTGATAACCATATCGCCAAGTTTTCCAATCAAATAAATTCCTAATAATGGAGCAATAAATTTTGATAAACTTGACAAAACTTCAGTTTCCGGTTTTAATCCAAATGATCTTGATGCACTTAACGATTCCGCAATTACCATTGGAAATCCTACAGAAAATGCGCTCAATAAAAATAGCAAAGGAAGAATAGGAGTTTGCCACAAAGGATGCATTTTGGGTCCGGCAATAATCATTAAAGTTCCCAATGAAGATTGATGCAGACATGAAAGTACAACTCCGGCAATTATAAATACAAACATTGTTTTACTAAGTCCTCTATCAAGAGCTCGTAATAATCGATCAATAATTTTATTAAATCTGCTTAAAAATCCGGGAAGATTAACTTTGTCAATAAATCTTTCGGTAACTATCGGAAGGAATTCTATATACAAAACCGAAACATAAATCATAACACAAATACCAACTTCAAATAATGCGGAATTTCCGTTCCACATTACCAAAGGATGCCAGATATAATACCATCTTCCAATATCTACAAAAACTCCGGTTGCAACAAAAGTATAGCCCAACATTGCGGTTAATAAAGCTGGACGAATAACCGTTTCATATTTATCTCTATGCATTATGTGACCAAGAGCTGCAGTTGTAAATCCACCGGCGGCTAAAGCTACACCGGCTGCAACATCTAAACCAATCCAAATTCCCCAAGGAAATTGATCATTTAAATTTGTTACAGATCCAATTCCGAAGAAAAATCTTCCGAGCAGAAAAATTATTCCGTTTAATGCTATAACCGATAATACAATAACTCCCGGTGTGAAAAACTTTTTACTAATAGGAGTTGGTAAATGTAAATGACTCATTATTTATTCTCCTTTTTAGTTTCTCTATCTTTACTTAACCACATAATTCCACCAAGTAAAGCGTAAACTGCAATTGGCGGAACAAAATATGCAAACAATCCATGTTGAATTGATTCTGAAACTCCGGGTGCCGGATTATTTCCTAATTTTGGAAATACAGAACTAACTAAATCTTTTTGCGCAATATATAACCAAGATGTTCCGCCAACTTCGTATTCGCCAAAAATGTGATCATAATATCTATCTGGATAATTTTTAATTCTTCTCTTGGCTTCTAATATTAAATCTTCTCTTTTTCCGTAAGTCATTGCTTCAACCGGACAAATTTCAATACAAGCCGGAAGTTTGCCGACTTTTGTTCTTTCATAACAAAAATCACATTTCGCAATTTTAGGATCGAGAGCTTTTTCATATTCAAAAGAAGGAACTTGAAATGGGCAAGCAACCATACAATATCTGCAACCAATACATTTATTCGTATCCCAAATTACTGAGCCATTTTCAACTTTGGTAAATGCTCCAACAATACATGCCGAAACGCAAGCTGGATGATCGCAATGCATGCACTGTAATTTTATTGTTGCCGGAGTTTCTTCAGTAAAATATTGATTTACAACGGTCAAACTTTTTGCAGAAGGTCTTCTGTTAGTTTCAAAAGATTTGTCATTTTGGTAATCTTCATAATTTCCTTGTTCAATATCATGAGCACCTTTACATGCCCATTCGCATTTTCTGCATCCGATGCAAACTGTTGTATCAACAAGTACACCTTTTCTTTCGTTACTTATAATATTTTCCGGTGCAGCCTTAATTTTTTTTGGAGTTACAGTAGAAAGCGCTGTTCCACTTGCCCCAATAACTGCAATTGTTTTTAAAAAGTCTCGTCTATTTTGTGACATAGGTTAAACCTTAATTTATTTACGTACATTGAATTTATTGTCCTATTTAAAACTGTTATTTATCCTTTGTAAAGCTTCTTTTTATTTATCATAATTTTATAATGTTACCTACTTTTCAAATGAGAATCTTTTATAAATATAAAATAAGATTTTGTAATCATAATATCGAATTATACGGTTTATATTCGTAAATATATAAAAATATTATAATAAGATAAAGATGACTTATATTAATAAGTTATTTATCGCTTCTGTTATGGCTTTATTAGAATAATTAATTTTCGTACTTTCACTAACCAAAATTTTAAAATATGTGAGAAAAATGGAAGAATCAAAAAAACTGGAAAATTTAAGGGAAAAAATAAATAATCTTGATAACGATCTTTTACAATTGCTTGCCGAAAGAAGAAAATTTAGCTCGGAAATTGTTGAATCAAAAATTGAATCTGATCAGCCGATTAGAGATTTGGATAGAGAAACCGAATTACTTTCTCGTATAATAAATTCCGGTAAAAAAATTGGTTTGGATTCTCATTATGTTTCGAAAATATTTTATGATATTATTGATGATTCAGTTCGTTTGCAGCAAAATCATTTTCAAAAATCTTTGTTTGATAACGGAACCGATGTTATAAGAATTGCAATTCAAGGAATTGACGGCTCTTACAGTTCAATGGCGGCAAAAAAGTTTTTTGCACAATTTAATAAAGAAATTATTTTTATTAGCAAAGAAAGATTTGATGAAGTTGCTTTGGAAGTTGAAGAGGGAAGAGCTGATTTTGCAATGCTGCCAATCGAAAATACAACTTCCGGCGGCATTAATGAAGTTTACGATTTGTTACTTCACACAAAATTATCAATAATCGGCGAAGAAAAATTTAGAGTAAAACATTGTTTGGTTGGATCAGAAAATACAACTTTAGGAAAATTAGAATTAATTTTTGCTCATTATCAAGCTGCGGCGCAATGCAATAAATTTTTAGCAACAATTCCAAACGTAAAAATTCAATATTTTGCCGATACGGCTCTTTCTGCAAAAAAAATTAAAGAAGAAGGTAAAGTTGAATTTGGTGCAATTGCCAGCGAAGAAGCAGCAAATTTTTTCAATTTGAAAATTTTACAAAGAGATATTGCAAATCAACCCGAAAACTTTACAAGGTTTTTAGTTTGTTCAAGAATGACACAAAAAATTGATCCGAGAATTCCCGCAAAAACTTCACTCGTTATGGCAACAGCGCACACTGCCGGATCACTTTTAAAGGCTTTAGCGGTTTTCAGCAAATTTGACGTAAATATAGAAAAATTGGAATCTCGTCCAATCATAGGAAATCCTTGGGAAGAAATGTTTTACTTGGATTTTGAAGGTAATATTCAAGACGAAAAAATTAAATTATTGTTGGATGATTTAGGAATTCATACAAGATTTATAAAAGTTTTAGGTTGTTACCCGACAAAAGAAATTGGTAAAGCTGCGCTTGATTTTCTTGCTGCTTCTGCGGGAAAAACTGATGAAGAAAAGAAAACCGAGCCGGTTCAAAATGTTGAAAAACCAAAGAAATCTTCTAAACCAAAAAGTTATAAACTCGCAAGCAGAGATTATAAATCGGAAGATACAATTATAAAAGTAAATGATATTTCAATCGGCGGAAATAATTTTATTGTAATCGGCGGACCTTGTTCTGTTGAATCTCATGATCAAATTTTTCAATGCGCGCAATTTGCAAAAGAACACGGAACTCAAATTTTACGCGGCGGATGTTTTAAACCGAGAACTTCTCCATATAGTTTTCAAGGAATGGGTTTTGACGGTTTGAACGAATTAAAAAGTGCCGGAAAAAAATATGATATGCCAATAATTACGGAAGTTCTCTCTTCTGAACAAGTTACCGAAGTTGCTTTGCATTCTGATATTGTACAAATTGGCGCAAGAAATATGCAGAATTTTTCTCTTCTTAAGGAAGTTGGAAGAATCCACCGACCTGTAATGCTGAAAAGGGGAATGATGTCTTCACTTGATGAATTATTAAATGCAGCTGAATATATTTTAGCCCACGGAAATCGACAAGTAATTTTATGCGAGCGAGGAATTAGAACTTTTGAAACCGCAACAAGAAATACTTTGGATTTAAGTGCAATTCCGTTTTTGAAAGAACTTACTCATTTGCCAATTATTGTTGATCCATCTCATGCAATTGGAGTTAGAGATAAAGTTGCTCCTTTGGCAAAAGCTGCAAAGGTTGTTGGTGCTCATGGAATTATGATTGAATTTCATCCCGATCCGGATAAAGCTTTAAGCGATGGCGAACAATCATTAACTTTTGAGCAATACGGAACTTTGATGAAAGAACTTTATGAGTTGTAAAATGTATCGAGATAACCTTTTGAAATTGTTTCTTTTTAAATTTTCTAAACTATATAGTTATAAAGCGAAAGTGTAATTTATTAAGAACAAACTATAACTCGAATTTGTATTTGTAAACGTCATTCCGTAATCAAAATTAAAACCAAGTTTTGATTGCGGATTTATTTGATATGCAAAATTTAAACTTAGTAACAATCCCAAATTCCAAGAATTAATATCGCTGAAAGATCTATCATTCAAATAAATTAAACCTAATCCTTCACTAACGTAAAAATTTTCATTGGGATTTTGAAGAAATAAAACAGAAGTTCCAACCGAATAAAAGTAAGAGAAATATTCTATTCTATTATTTCCGGGAAGAAATTTTTCTAATTTTTGTGCTGCGGAAAAGTGAATATTTATTTTATCAAAATAAATTATTGGAGATTGAAATTCATAAAATAATTTTCCGCCAAAAACTGTTTGTGACGGAAAATTTCCCATAAATGAACCTAAACCAATTCCCGCACCAATTTCATTATTTTGTGCATTTAGCTTTATAAAAAAAAATAAAATGATGATTACTTTTATTTTCATTTTAATCTTTTGCAAATTCTAAAAGTAAAGTTCCGGTTAATCTTGTTAAAATCCATTCTGTTTTTAATTCGGCTCCAATTTTTTTGTAAAAATTAATTGCCGGAGTATTCCAATCCAAAACCGACCATTCAAATCTTCCACAATTTCTTTCAACTGCAAGTTTAGCCAAAAATTTGAGCATTTGTTTTCCAAAACTATTTCTTCTAAATTCTTCAAGTACAAATAAATCTTCTAAATAAATTCCTTTCTTGGCTAAAAATGTTGAGTAATTATGAAAGAAAAGTGCAAACGCTACTGGAGTTTCATTAAAATATCCAAGAATTACTTCCGCATTACTTTTTTCATCAAACAAAGTTTTTTTTAATTCTTCTTCAGTTGCAATTACTTGATGTGATAATTTTTCATATTCAGCTAATTTTTTTATAAAATCTAAAATTATCGGAACATCATTTTGTTGCGCAAATTTAATTTTGAAATTTTCCATATTCTTAAAATTTTTTTATTCCAAATTAGAAAAGTTATTTAATTAAAACCAACTAAACTAAATTTTGGAATAATTCTTATTTATATTTCTTAATCAATTTTGAGAATAAAAAGTTTGGATAAATCCGAAATAAAAGCCTATTTAGCTTGGGTTTCAATCTGCATTGTTTGGGGAACAACTTACATTGCAATAAAAATTGGAGTTGAAACATTTCCGCCGATGTTGTTTGCGGGATTAAGATGGATTATTGCCGGTCCAATTTTATTTCTTGTTTTAATTCTTTTTAAAAACAAATTACCCCCAAAAAAAGAAATTAAACATTTAATATTTATTGGAATAATGTTAATTGGTTTTTCAAACGGATTTTTGGTAATTGCAGAACAATGGATTCCAAGCGGATTGGCAAGTTTGTTAATTACAACAATGCCGTTTTGGGTTGTGGGAATTGAATCATTTTTACCGAACGGACCCAAATTTAATAAAATAATTTTTAGCGGATTGGTAGTTGGCTTTCTGGGAGTTTCATTAATTTTTATAAGTGATTTTGAAAATTTATTTAGACCGGGATATTTTTTAGGAATATTATTTATTTTCTTAACAATAATAGTTTGGTCAATTGGAAGTTTATATGCGAAATATAAAAAATTTAGTTCTCCGCCGCTTATGCGTGCGGCAATTCAAATGATTGCCGCTGGAATTCTTCAGTTAATAATTGCATTATTTTTAGGAGAATTTGAAAATTTTGTTTTTGAGAAAAACGGACTCTTAGCAATAATTTATCTCGTAATTTTCGGATCATTTTTAGGTTATGTTGCATATATTTATGCGATTTCAATTCTACCGGTTGCGTTTGTTTCAACGTATTCTTATATAAATCCGGTTATTGCATTATTTTTAGGCTGGTTTTATTTGGATGAAAAAATTGATATAAATATTATAATCGGAACAATAATTATATTTTCCGGTGTGGCTTTAGTCCAATTCGGAAACCGAAAAGAAGTCAAAAAAGTCTAAAATTCCCCAAAATAATTATTAAATCTACTAACCGAACCAATTTTCTGGGGAATCCATAAACATACTTCTTTTTGTTTCAATAGTCTTTGCCCTTAAAAAACTGCTTACATAATTTGGTCTGTTTTCCTCAATGGGAGAAATTTTTGCAATAGGAATATCAGATTTTGTAATAATAATTTCGTCCCCGTGAATTACCATGTCCATAATTTTTGGCAAATTCTTTTGAACAGATGAAATATTTAATTCTTGCTGGTGCATTTTATCCTGCTACAATATCTTATTTTAAAGTAAATCTTTGAAAGATTACTTTATATATGTAAGGATAAATTATGATAAAATCAAGGATAAAATTTTACTAAATTGTAAAATGTCAGTATTTTTTTACAATATTTTGAATTTTCCTCCAATTTTTACTTGAAGAAAAGATTTCCCAAATAATTTTAATCAGTAAGTTATTTTCTAAATTTGAATTTATCAAAAAATAAGAGACAAGGTCTTGTAAATAATTTTATCGAAAAATTATTTGAGAAGCAGTTATGAAAATTGTTTGATAATAAGAAATTACAATAATTTCCAAAATGTTATTCAGAATCCGTTAGCTGATGGATTTTTAAACAATTTTACAAATTCAAATTTTATCAGAAAGAATAATTAAATAAAATTTTAAGAAGATACAAAGTCTTTAATTAAATTTTAATTTGCTTATTTTCTGAGTATAAAGCTGCAACTGCACCGGAAGGATCTTCAATTATACAATATTTTGCAATATCGCCGTAATTTATAGGACCAGAAATAATTTTACCGCCTAACTTTAAACAGTCTTCCAAACTTTGTTCTAAGTTTTCAACAGTAATATAAATTAACCACTGATTTGGTAAATCTTTATTGGTTCCAAGTTTGCGACAAATTCCGGAAACAGGTTCATTATTGGGAGATAACATAACGTAATCGTTGTAATCTCCCATCGAAATATTATCAAATTTCCATCCAGCAACTTTTGAATAAAAATCTCTAATTTTTTCAGAATCAGTTGTAGTTAAATCAATCCAGCCAATTTTTCCAATGTTATTTGACATCTTTAAAAGTATTCTTTTTTAATGGTATATAAACCGGGCAAAAACCCATAACTGCTGTGCCAATTAAAACAACACCAATTAATCCAACAATCCAAAGTGAACCTAGTAAACCAACAATTAATAAAATTATCCCAACTACAAGTCGGATATTTTTATCGTTTCCACCAACATTCTTTTCCATAACTTCTCCCCTAAAATTAAATAAACATTTGAGTTTGAAAATTTCTATTAATTGTAACATTTTTTATTCGATTATACAAATACAAAAAATGATAAAATTTTATTTGTAATTGAGGAAAAAATGAATCACAATGAAATTAAAAAAAGTGTAAACAATTTATTTGATAATGTTGATAATTTTATATCGGATTTAAAACTTAAAAGTTCTGAAGAAATTTTAAATGGAAGTATTGTTGAAGCACAGAAATTAATTTCCAAAATTCTGCCTTATCAAAATTTTTATGAAAAATTAAAAGATGCACGACAAGCATTTTACGAAATTGAAATAAATCATGAATCAAAAAAAGAAATTAAAAAAGTGATAAAAAATGAAATTGCTGAACCAGAGAACAATGAAGAATTTGATGATGATATTTTTGAGAATGATGTTGAAGAGGAAGAAAATGAAAAAATTACCGTAACTGCACAAAATAATTTTAGGATTCCAATTTTAAAATCTCTGATATTTTTAGGCGGAAGTTCTGAAGAAAGCGAAGTAATAGATTTTGTAAAAAGAGATATGAGAAATAAATTAACGAGCGCAGATTTTGAAATATCAAATGAAGATGATAAAGAAAGATGGTTAACTAATTTATATTTTGAAACCGCAACAATGATTGATGAAGGTT
Organism: Ignavibacteriota bacterium; assembly: GCA_016708125.1. Lineage (NCBI taxonomy): Bacteria > Pseudomonadati > Ignavibacteriota > Ignavibacteriota bacterium. The sequence continues at coordinate 2,378,085 of JADJGF010000001.1, forward strand.
TATTAACGCATGAATCTTCAAATAAAAAATGGGAAATTGCACAAAAGGGAGTTGATTATTTAGGCAAGTATGCAAAATAAAATTTATTTAAAATTAGCTAAAAGAATTTTCCCAGAAATATTTACAAATGTAAATGCAATATTTAGTTTTTGATCACCGCTCTTAAAAATTACATTTAAAATTGCTCCATTTAATCCATCTATATTTGCTGTTTTAAATCCGCTAAATTCATATGAATCACTTAAATCAATATAAGCTTTAATTTTTTTACATTGTCTTTTCACTGATTTTAATTCGTCACTTACAGATGTATTGTAACTTCTTTTTTCATTTGTTTTTTCAAACAGAAATAAATTTGCCGCGTTATTATAATTTTCATCAACACTTACATTAAAAATATTGGTTAATGCCGTTTTTACATCTGCTTCGGAAATTTGTGCATTAGTAAAATTATATCCGGTAATTAAAAAAAGAAATATCATATTTAGTTTTGTTAAATAATTTTTCATTTAGTCTCCCAAAATCATTTCTTATGTTACAAAGATATTCATCAAATGTTTCTAAAATGTAAAATGTTTAATTGTTTCACCTTTAGCTTCAATATCTGTCATTGCTTCAATTCCAATTTGAAGATGAAGATCTACAAAATTTTTAGTTACTATTAAGTCGGATTCTTCAGTTTTTACGCCTTCCGGCAGCATCGGAAGATCAGACACCAACAATAAAGCACCTCTAACAATTTGATTTGCATAACCGGCAATAAAAATTGTTGCGGTTTCCATATCAATTCCAATTGTACCTAATTTTTTCAGATATTCTTTAAAATCGTTATCCCATTCCCAAACTCTTCTGTTCGAAGTATAAACTACGCCGGTTCTATATTCTAAGTTGTGAGCAACAATTTTATCCGAAACAAATTTGTGAAGTTTAAAAGAAGGAAGTGCGGGAACTTCCGGAGGCATATATTCATTGCTTGTTCCGTCTCCTCTAATTGCTGCAGTTGGCAAAATAAAATGTCCAAGTTCCGTTGATTTTTTCAATCCGCCGCATTTGCCCAAAAATAAAATTCCCTTTGGAGCTTTTGCAATTAACAAATCCATAATTGTTGCGGCATTTGCAGATCCGATACCAAAATTTATAATTGATAAGCCGGCGGAATTTGTGGCGGCTTGCATTGGTCTGCCTTCACCGCTAACATCACAATTAAATTGTTCTGCAAATTTGGAAACATAATTATTGAAATTGGTTAATAAAAAATATTCACCAAAACTTTCTAATTTCGTTCCGGTATAACGCGGCAGCCAATTTTTTGCTATATCAAGTTTTGTTTTCATAATTCTCAATCATTAACTTTTACTAATTTTTTGTTCAATAAATTTTACTAAAATTGAAAAAATTAAACCAATAAAAATTCCAATAATTGCTCCGAAAAATATATCAGATGGATAATGCACGCCGACATAAGGTCTGGAAAATGCCATTAATGCGGCAATTGTAAATAAAATCCATTTAAATTTTGGATACAATTTATAGAAAAATGTAGCTACTGCAAAATTATTTACCGCATGCGAAGAAGGAAATGAAAATGATTTTGTTTTACTAATTAAAAGATTAACATTATCCAAAGCATTGCAAGGTCTAATTCTATCAAAAAAATTTTTAAGTAAATTACTACTAATTTGGTCTGATGTAATAATCAAAAATATTACAGTAATTGCCGCAATTTTACCTCTTTTTCCACCTTTAAAAAATAAAATAAACCAGAGAATTATATAAGCTATAATCCAATTTTTTATTGATGTAATAAATGGAAAAAATTTATCGAAAATAGGGTTGGAAATAGTTTGATTTATGAAATTGAAAATTTCTAAATCTATTGAATAGAAAAAATCTGTCATACGAATTTTAAAAGTTAAATGTGATTTAAATCAAACGAAAATTTTAGCACGCTTAATATAGTAAAATGTTTAGCGATAGTATTCTTAATAATTTATAAATTTTTATATTAGAAATGAGTCAGGCACTTAAAGTTATTCAATTTGATATTGATGAAAATAAGCAGTTGAATAAAAGCAGCTCAACCTCTAAAAAAATAATTTTTTCTGCTTCAAAATCTTTACAATATTCTGCAACAATTACTGCACTTCTTGGAGTAATTTCTTTAATTCTCGAAATTAAACTATACTTTCAATTTTCTTACGAATTATATCTCGCAAGATTATTTCCTACTTTATTTTCTTTTATTACGTTAATTACCCTAAATTCAAAATTTGGGAGAAAACATCAAGTTGGATTACTGCATTTTTATCTTGCTTCAATAATAATTTCGATAAGTTTTTTTGCATATAGAGTTCCGCAGTTTTATGCATTCAATTTAATGGGAGCACTATTTTTAGTTTTGATTATGTCTCACTTTACAATCTGGAAAATTCAAAACCAAATATTTGCAGCAATTTATTTTGCAGTTTCGTTTTTAACATCGGCAATTCTATCAAATGTTTTTATAGTAAATGAAATAAATTCTTGGGTTTTTGGAAGCGGAGTTGCGTCACTTTTACTAATTTCTATTTTAACAAATCATTTAAGAAATTCATTTGTTTTGGTTGGAAAGACAAATAACAAAAAGTTATTTAATACATCAGAAGACGATGAACAAAAAAATGAATCGGAAAATACTTTATCAAATTATTTAGATAGATCGGTTGTGCCCTTATTCCAATTGGGTTTAGACGGAACAATAAAATTTGCAAATCAATCTTTTTACGAAATTATTGGAAATTTACCGGAGAGTGATTTAAAGAATTATAATTTTTTTACAAATTTTATTAATAGCGAAAAAATTAAAACGCATTTAATAAAAAAGTTAGAAAGCAAAGGAAGAATTGAAAATTATAAATTGAATATTGTTGGAAAAGACGGAAATGAAGAAATTTATTTAATGGATTGCAAAGTTGATTCAAGTTCAAAGGATTTGCAAATTTTTGAAGGGTCACTTAAAAATGTAACTTTGCAGTTTAACAAAGAAAAGGAACTTCAAAAGGAAATTGAAAATAGAAAAATTGATAAAACCATTGCACCAAATGTAATTCCAAATTTTTCAAATAATAAAAATAAAAAACCAAACTTATTATCAAAGTTAGGACATGAGCTTCGCACACCAATGAATTCCGTTTTGGGATTTTTAACTTTGATAGAGAACGGATTATTCGAAACCGAAGAAGAACTTAAAGAATTTTCCAGAAGTGCAAAATTATCGGCTCAATCTTTATTAAGTATTTTAAATGATGTTGTTGAGCTTTCTAAAATTGAAGACGGCGAAATTGATATTCTCGAAACTGAATTTAAATTAAGTGATGAAATTGAAAAAGTAATTTCGTCAGTTAGTCCGTATTTAAAAGAAAAAAAACTAAATTTAACATATAATTTAAGTGATAACATTCCGGAAAAAATCATTTCCGATCCAATTAAGTACAACCAAATTTTGGTTAATCTTGTTGCAAACGCAATTCATTCAACAGAAACGGGAACAATAAAAATTTTAATCAGCTCAAGAATTAATCAAGATAAGAAATTTGAACTTCTTACAACAATTGAAGATTCAAGCAATGGAATTGAAAAAACAAAGTTAGATGAACTTTTAGGTATAGATCTGAATAAGGAAATGGGAAAAACTAAAATAACGACAAATATGCTTCACGTTTTAATTTGTAAAGAATTATTAAAACTTATGGATGGAAATCTTTTTGCAAAATCTGAAATTGGAAAGGGAAGTAAGTTTGGTTTTAGCCTTAATTTGAAAAGTGTAAACAATGCAAAAAACGAAAATGAAAACGTAAACGATGAAAATCAATTTGATATAATTTATACTAACAAGCCCAAATTATTGCTTGTTGAAGATAATCCAATAAGCAGAAAAGTTGAAAAAAAATTATTGGAAGATGCCGGTTATTATGTTGATTGTGTTGATAACGGTTTTGATGCAATTCAAAAAGTTTCAAATGGAAATTATAATTTAGTACTTATGGATATTGAACTTAAAGATTTGAATGGATTGGAAACAACTAAAAAAATTAGAACTTTGCCTGAAGCAGTTAGTAAAATTCCTATTGTTGCAGTAACTGCTCAATCAAGTATGAAAGATAGAGAAAAGTGTCTGCTTGCCGGAATGAATGATTATATTTCAAAACCGATAAATATTACTTTTCTCAAAATGACAATTGATCAATGGCTAAATGCTGCAAAGAATATGTGAAAAGTCAAAAGTGAAAAAAAAGTAAGTAATTTAAATTTAAGATAATTTAATTGGTGTAAAAAATTAAAAGATACGATCTTTAAAAAAAGATCGCATCTTTATAAATGTTGAAGGTACTAAATCTCTACAAGTGATTTTTTAATTATTTCTACAGCTTCTAAAATTTGCTCTTCATTAATTACCAAAGGCGGCGCAAATCTTATTATATGTTGATGAGTTGGTTTTGCAAGTAAACCGTTTTCTTTCATTTTCAAGCAAACATCCCAAGCTTCTTTTCCGTTTTTAGGTTTAATAATAATTGCGTTTAATAAACCTTTCCCGCGTATTAATTCTATCATATCAGAATTAATTTTTGCTAATTCATCTCTAAAAAGTTTACCTAAATTTTCAGCATTTTCAGCTAATTTTTCTTCTTTTACAACTTCTAAAGCTGTAATTGCAATTTTGCATGCAAGCGGATTTCCGCCAAATGTAGAGCCGTGTTCACCCGGTTTTATTACAAGCATAATTTCATCATTTGCTAAAACTGCGGAAACCGGCATAACTCCGCCAGATAATGCTTTGCCTAAAATTAAAATATCCGGTTTAACATTTTCGTGATCGCATGCTAAAAGTTTTCCTGTTCTTGCAATTCCGGTTTGTACTTCATCGGCAATAAAAAGTACATTTTTGGATTTGCACAAATCATAAGCTTTTTTCAAATATCCTTCATCGGGAACAAAAACTCCCGCTTCACCTTGAATTGGTTCAACCAAAAATCCCGCAACATTTTTATCTTCAAGTGCTTTTTCTAAAGCAGATAAATCGTTATAAGGAATTTTTACAAATCCCGGTGTGTAAGGACCAAATCCTTTATAAGAATCCGGATCAGTTGACATAGAAATTACGGTTATTGTTCTTCCGTGAAAATTTCCGTCGCATACAATTATTTTTGCTTCGTTTTCCGGAATTCCTTTTTTATCATAAGCCCAGCGGCGACAAATTTTTAATGCAGTTTCATCAGCTTCGGCTCCGGAGTTCATCGGCAAAACTTTATCATATCCAAAATATTCTGTTATATATTTTTCATATGGACCAAGAGCATCATTATAAAATGCGCGTGAAGTAAGTGTTAAAATTTTTGCCTGTTCAATTAATGTATTTATAATTTTGGGATGACAATGACCTTGATTAACAGCAGAATATGCGGAAAGAAAATCGTAATATTTTTTTCCTTCAACATCCCACAAAAATACTCCTTCACCTTTTGCCAAAACAACCGGCAAAGGATGATAATTATGTGCTCCAAATTTATCTTCCAACTCCATAAAATCTTGCGAAACCATAAAAAATCTCCAATGTTATTGAAATGAGTTTTCAAAAATATCAAATTTATGCGTAATTATGTGTAAAATATTCACTTTAAGTTTTAAACCTTATTTTCTTAACGTTATATTTAAATCAATAATTAAAATTTCTTGATGAAATCTAAAATAAATTTATTTGTATAAGGATTTAGTCGGTAAAATTATTGGTAAATAAATTGGTTAATAAATGAATCCCAAAATTGTTACTGTTTTTGGAAGTGCAATTCCACAACCCGGAAGCGAAGAATATGAAAATGCCTATAAAATAGGAAAACTTTTAGCTCAAAATGGATTTAATATTTGTTCGGGCGGTGCTCAGGGAATTATGGATGCTGTTTCTAAAGGCGCAATGGAAGAAGGGAAATCTGCAATTGGAATTACAGTTGATATTTTTAATTCTATAACAACTCAACATTTAACCAACGAAGTAAAGTGCGATACACTTTTTGAACGAATTGATAATCTTATAAAATACGGTGATGCATTTATTATTCTTCCCGGCGGAACCGGAACTTTTTTGGAACTTGCTGTAGTTTGGGAATTGATAAACAAAAATATTATTGAGCAAAAACCAATTTCATGTTTTGGAACTATGTGGGAAAAAATTATTGTTGTAATGGATGAAAGATTAGACTATGAAAAGAAAAGAACGGGATTAGTTAAATGTCATAATTCAGCTGAGGAAATAGTTGATTTTATAAAATTTGAGTTAAATAATAATTAGGAGTTTTAATGAGCAAAGTAATTTTTGAGCAGGAAGTTTATACTCATCAAGTTGATTATGTTGGGCACCTAAATAATATTATTTATATAGAGTGGATGGAAATTGGCAGAACTAAATTATTGGAATATATTGGACTTACTTTTGATTTATTAGAAAAAGAAAATATTGCACCAATACTTGCCCAAACAGAAATTAAGTATAAAAAATCTTTGTATTTAGCAGAAAAAGTAAAAATAGAAATTTGGGTTTCCGAATTAAAAAATGCTTCGGCAATAATGAGTTTTAATTTTTATAATAGTAAAAATGAATTAGCCGCTACGGGAAATCAGTTAGGATTATTTATTAATCTTAAAACAAAAAAACCGCATAGATTAACGTTGGAACAAAGAAAAGCTTTTGAAAAAGTGTTGGTTGACGATAGAGATTAAACCTTCGGGGGATTATAAAACCTCGAAGGTTTGAAAAATTTTATTAAATCTATTTATTCTGCGGAGGAATTTGCGGAGCTGATTTATTTGATAATTGTTTATATTGATCTATTAATCTTTCAACCGATGGATCATTTGGAACAGCCTCTTTTAGTTTATTTAAGAGCGCAATAAACTTATCATATTCACCTAGATTATCATAAATTTGTTTTAATACAATATATGGATTGTAATCCCCGGATGGAATATATCCGTTTTTGTCCAAATCTGCTAATGCTTGAATTTCAATCTCTTTTGCATATTCAATAAATTTATCGCGTCTTCCGGCAATTAAATAAAAATTAGCAAAATTATATTGAAGTCTATAATCCAAAGGAATTATTTTTCTTGGAATTTTTTCTTCCAATTTATCTAAAACTTGTACAGTTTTTTCGTTATCCTTCAATTCGCTCAAATAATAATTTGCTAACTGTAAAAAAGCGTGTCGATAATTTAAAGTTAATCTTGTATGATTATCATCCATGAAAATTGTACTGTCGTTTAATCCTCTAAATTTAAATCCCGGTTGATAATTTGTATTATAATCATTCGGTTCTTCCATCAATTGTTTCCAAAGAATTTTAGGATTTATGGATGAAAAATAATCGGTATTAGTTTTTGGTGTAATGCGATATGCCAAGCCTTCCATTTCCATATAATTATTTAAACCAATTTTACTATTATCAGGAGTTGTTACCGCAAAGTAAATTGGACGGTCATTTATATTGGCTCTAACAATATCCATTGCAACAATATCTTGAGCTCTAACAGCTTGAACGCTACCAAAATTTACTGAAGGTTCCATCTTCCAAGAAATCATTCCTTTGTTAGTAATTGAAGTATCTGTAATACCAAATTCCTTATATATATTTGGTGAAATTGGAACCGAAATATTTCTTGTTTTCCATTGACTTGGAGCAATTGCAGCAATTTGCGCATCGGTTAAATTCATTTTAATTTTCGGCGCTCCGTGCGGTTCCGTATCTTTCAATTGAAAAATGTACCATGGTGTGTTTAGCAAACTTAAATTTGCAATTCTAACATCACGTCTAACGCCTTCAACATCTTGCAAATACCAAAGCGGGAAAGTATCATTATCGCCGTTTGTAAAAATTATTGCGTTTGGCGCAGCACTTTGTAAAATGTTATATGAATAATCCCAAGGCACAAAATTTCTTGATCTATTATTTTTGAAATAATTTGAACTTAACATGTTTGCTGGAATTAGAATCATCATTAAGATTGCAATTGCTGTAAATATTGGTTTCTTAACACTTGAGTTTGCGAGGAATTCTGAAAGCAAATCGAAAATTCCTCTTATACCAAGAGCAATCCAAATTGAAAAAACGAAAAATGCACCAACATAAAAATAATCTCTTTCTCTCGGCTGCGGCTGCTGCTGGTTTTGATAAAATGCAGTTAAGTATCCGAGGAAAATAAACATTATTAAAAATACGGTAGCAAGTTTCCAATCGCGCTTATAGTGATAGAAAATTCCAAATAACGCAACAATAAATGGAACAGCCCACAATTGAGAAAGTTTAATTCCGGCATCTTCAACTGTTGATTCACGTCCGACATAATTCCATAATAAATATCTATTAAACATATGATTCATTTGGTATGTCCAAAAGAAATCTAAATCACTTGAGTAATTTGAATAAACTTCTTGCTGATGCGGTTCTCTAGTAAATCTTCTCTTAAATATTGGCTGATCGCCGTATTGTTCTCTATTTAAATAACTTACTAATTCGGGAAAAGTTTTTGGGCTATTTAAGTTTATCGGCGTATCTTGATTTGATCTAATAATTATCATTGCATAAGATGAAAAACCAACAATTGCAAATAGCAAGCTTTTAAAAATTAAATGAAGTGTTTGTTTATTTTCTTTTGCTGACCAATAAACTAAGAAACCAATAATTCCGGATAAAGCTAAAATTATAATTATATCTAATGTTAAATCATTACCGCCTAATTTTGAAATTACGTTTGGAATATGTTTTACAATTCCCGGGTAAGTTGCAAAAAGTGTAATTCCGCCAATTACAATTGGAATATAAAATGAATTTCTGTGGAAAATTTTCTTAAAGAAAATTCCCATAATTATTGCACTTGTAAATATTGAAAAAACCAAAAACTTAGAATCAAATGCTTCGTGTTCTTCTGCTGATGGTGGATTTGTCGGTGCAGACGCCCACAAAGCTGCTGCGACAATTAAAATTACAACCGAATGACCAAGAAAAATATAAGCTGTTTCCTTAAAATGTTTTTCATCAGTTAAATATTTTCTTGTATAAATTACCAAAACAATCGGCACCAAAGCCAAGACTGCCATCAAATGCACGCCGGTTGATAATCCGACTAAATAAGCAATCATCAATAAATATTTTTCGTTGTCTTCTTCATCAGCTTTTTCATTCCAAACAACCATTAACCAAGTTACGAATGCAATAAAAAATGTTGCCAAAGCATAAACTTCTGCTTCCATTGAGTTAAACCAAAAAGTATCGCTGAAAGCTAAAGATAAAGCTCCAATTGCGGCAGAAACGTAAGTAATTATTGACTCAAACAAATTTCCGTTTTCATTTCTTTTGTAATATTCAATTAATTTTACGGCAATTAAATAAAGAAAAAGAACTGTAAATGCGCTTGACAAGACCGAAATTGTATTTACTCTAAATGCAATATTTTCCGCAAAAGGAATCATTGCAAAAAATCTGCCCAGAATTAAGAAAAACGGAGTTCCCGGAGGATGCGGAACTTGCAATAAATTTGATGAAGCAATAAATTCACCACAATCCCAAAAGGAAACCGAAGGTTGAACTGTTAAAAAGTAAACAAATGCAGTGATGAAAAAAACAAAACCGCCAATTATTTTGTGAAGCATATTTTTATTCATTAAATCCTCAAAAATTATTTCTTCTTAAAAAATTCGTTGATATCAATTTTTTCTCTGTTTACATAATATTTTGTGTAAAGATTTTTCAGCTTTTGGAAAGAAATATTATCCAAATCTTCATCATCTTTATTTCTTTTTGCAAACATTTTGAAATCTTTTAATTCATCTTGTGTAAATTTTTTTTCATATCGCAAAAGTGTTTCAATATATTTTTTTTGATCTGAATTTCTCATTTTCAAATTTTCATTTTTGCAATCATAAAAGATATAAATAAAAAGTTTCTTATCTGATTAAATTTTTGACTTTAGCTGCGGATACCATTCTGCGGTTTTCTGAAGAAAATGTTCAGCCGATTTATCCCAATTAAATTTTTTTGACCAATTATAAGCATTTTCTGAAATTCTATTTAACTCATTTTTATTTCGCAATATTTCAGAAATTTTTTCAGAAAGTTTTTTTGTATCGCCAAGTTTTACTAAAAATCCCGTTTCATTATTTTTTATCGAATCTCTCAATCCATGAACATTTGAACCAATTGCCGGAGTTTTCATTGCGTTTGCTTCAATTACTGTAATTCCCCAGCCTTCTTTTTCCGCCATTGTTACAAAAATCCACGAATTTCCCAAAAGTTCGGCTTTTTCTTCTTCGGTTAAAAATCCCAAAAATGTTACAAACTTTTCTAATTTTTTTTCGGAAACATAATTTTTTAAATTTTCTTCATCATCACCTTTGCCGCCGATAAATAATTTTATTTCAGGAAATTCGGAAATCAAATTCGGCAAAGCATCAATTATAAATTTTATGTTTTTATATTTTTTAATTCTTCCAACGTAAACCAAAGTTGGAGTTTTACTTTTCTTAATTTCAATTTTTTCAAACAATTTATGATTTATTGAATTGTGCAAAATTGAAGTCAATTCTTTTTTAAATCCTAATTCTACAAGTTCATTTTGCGTACTTTCGGAAACAGTAAATATTGGAGTTGAATTATAATTTTGCGGAATTTGCTTTTCCTTCTGAATAATATAATACGCAAGCGGAAAGGGAATTTCTTTGTAAAGTGAATTTCCGTGAATGTGATGAAGAATTCCAACAATTGGTTTTGAAATATATTTTGAAGTATTTAACGGAATTTTTGAGATATCGTCAACAATTAAATCGTAATTATTTTTCACTAAATTTTTTTGGTAGAAGTGTTTGAACTGTTTATTGAACAAAAATTTATTTCCAATTCGCAGAATTTCAATTCCATCAACAATTTCTCTTTGCGGAGAATTATCAAAATGGTGAGCAACCAAAGTTACTTTATGACCTTTTGCGGCAATTCTTTTAAAGATTTCGTGGAAATGAATTTCTGCACCGCCCATTTCCGGATTTTTGATGCATCGCCAATTAATTGCTAAAATATTCAAGATAAATAATTGATTTAGGGAATTAGAATTATTAGATTATTTGAAAATTTATTCACTTTGTAAAACTTAAACGAATATGCAATTATACAAAAACTTTAAACCGGATGTTTCTATAATTCTGCCGACTTTTAATCGCGAAAATTATTTGGAAAGAAGTATAAATTCTGTGATTAACCAAACTTTTACAAATTGGGAATTACTAATAATTGATGACGGAAGTGAAGATAAAACTTTTGAGTTCGTAAATAAATTTTTAATGAATGATGAAAGAATAAAATACCAAAAACATAAAAATAAAGGTTTGCCGATTTCTTTAAATACCGGGATTCAAATTTCTTCTGGAAAATATTTAACATTTTTAGGAAGCGATGATGAATATAAATCAAATCACATTGAAGTAAGATTTGAGGAAATAGAAAAAGATAAAAATATTGATTGTTTGTTTGGCGGATTGGAAATAATCGGCGATGAATTTGTAAAAGATAAAAATGATTTAACAAAATTAGTTCATTTAAATGATTGTGCAGTTGGCGGAACATTTTTTGGTAAAAGAGAAATGTTTGTTGAAATGAATGGTTTTAGAAATATAAATTATGCAGAAGATTCTGATTTTTATGATAGAGCAAAAATAAGTTACAATTTTAAAAAAGTAAATTTTCAAACTTACATTTACTACAGAAATACTCCGGATAGTATTTGTAATAATATTTAAAATTAATTTTCACCAAATTTTTTCTTCAAACTTCCTTCGTAAAGTTTATAATTATAAAATCTGCTTTCCAAAGCTCCGTTGTACAAATGCAATCTTTTCGATGTTCGCAAGCCAATACTTTTCATTGCATCGGAATTTGCACTTAAAACCCAAACATCAAATCCCGTAAATTTTTGTTTTAAAGTATCGCCAAATTCTTTGTAGAATTTTTTAATATCATCAATTTTTATTCTTTCATCGTAAGGAGGATTTGTAATTATAATTCCCGGCTCAATTTTCAAATCAAGATTTCTGAAATCACTAATTTCAAAAATTATATCATTTTGCAAATTTGCGTTTTTAACATTTTCTTTTGCATTCTCAATCGAATTTTTATTTATATCATTCCCAATAATTTTGTGCTCAAACTTTTTTTGATTTTGAATTAACTCTGATTTTACTTCTTCAAATAAATTTCTATCAAAATCCTTCCAATTCATAAATCCAAAATGATTTCTATTAAAATTTGGTGCAATATTTTTAGCAATCATCGCGGCTTCAATTAGCAAAGTTCCGCTTCCGCACATTGGATCAACAAAATTTGAATTACAATTCCATTCGGAAAGTTGAATCATTCCGGCAGCCAAAACTTCATTAAGCGGAGCTTCACTAGCACTTTTTCTATATCCTCTTTTGTGCAAAGATTCGCCGGAACTATCTAATAATATTGAGCAATTATTATTTTCGATGTGAACATTAATTCTGAAAGTGGGATTTTTTAATTCAACATTTGGGCGATTTCCTTTTGCATCTCTTATTTGATCAACGATTGCATCTTTAACTTTTAGCGCTGCATATTTGGAATGTTTGAAAAACTCGGAACTTACAACCCCGTCAATGGCAATTGTGTCATTCGGTGAAATTAATTTTGCCCAATTAAATTCTTTTGTTTTATTATAAAGCTGATCTGCATTGTGAGCTTTAAATTCAAAAATAGGTTTTAAAATTCTGAAGGAAGTTCTTAAAGCTAAATTAGCTTTGTATAGAATTTTCAAATCGCCTTTAAATTCTACGGCTCTAACTAATTTTGAAACATTCTTTGCCCCAATATTTATAAGTTCTTTTTCAAGAATTTCTTCTAAACCAAATGGAGTTTTTGCGATAAATGTTTGCAGATTATTTTCATTTTTCATGAAAGTAAATATAGGTTTATTTTAATGAACATAAAAAAGCCCTCATAAAAATCACTTGGATTATTATGAAGGCTTCCAACCTCCCCTCACAAAATGTGAGTTACATTTTCTAAAGGAAGTGATGCAACTTCCTAAATGATTCACCAACTTAAGTTTTTTTCGGTTTTGCAATAAACCCTTTTTTTAAGTTATTTGGTTCCCCATCTGTTTCAAACGTAAAAATAAATTTTATGATTATCAACTATTTTTTATTTGCTTGATTTAGTATTTTAGTAAGCTGTTCCTCGGTCACATTTAAAAGTTTTGATTTAATAAGCCTTGGAGTTAATTTAATCCAATTTTTATTTTTCGAAAAAACTTCCTTAAATAACAGTAAAGATTCATCAACTTTTCCAATATTTGCAAGCGTAACAGCATGCCAATATTTCATTTCTTCATTTTCCGGGAACATAGATTCTGCGGTAGAATATTCCTTCATTGCCAAATCCATATCATTATGTTCTATTGCCAGATCTCCATTATTCATATGCTCATAAGCTCTGTGAACTTTTAGAATTCTTTTAATTTCCTCAATTGGTGCCGGATGGTCATCAACCCTAATATCTACAAGCCGATCTTGCCAAATATTTCCAGTGGGATTTGCTCTAACAACTAAAATTGATGCGGATTGTTTTCCTCTAATATCTCCGCCGGCATTTTGTGCGGCTTCAAGAGCAATTAATAATCTTTCTGCCAATTTACCTTTTGAATTTTTGAAAGCTTCCGACATCGCATTCCAAACTGTATTATTTTCCATCATATTTGCTTGAACTGAATAATTTTTTTCTTCAATATGCCCGGCATCATCCACACAATTTTTTCCGGTGTAAGCTGCGGAATTTCCTTTTGCATCAAGTATTGCCAACTGTCTAAAATCTCTTCCTTCATCTGATTCAATTAAAAGATTTAAAACTTGTTTTGCATTTAATCCTTGTTTTAAAAGAGCCAAACCTCTTGGTCCGAATGAAGGATTTACAAAAGATTGAGTTGCGACAACTCCAACACCGGCTTCACCCCAAGAAACAATTGTTCCAACAGCAAACCAATGCGATTGAACTGCAACTCCCATTTCTCCGGTAACAGAATCTCTTGCAACAATTGAAAAAGTATGGGCAAAAGGTTCTGTGGTGAAAAAATTTTGTGCATTTAAAATTATTGGGAATATTATAATTAATGATATTAGATTTTTAATTTTCATAACTCCTCAAAAGTTTAAAAATGTTTTCTAAATATTTTTTCTGCTGATTGGCATTGTCATACATCTGCAGCCGCCGCCGCCGCGGGCAAGCTCAGCTCCATCAATTGTAATAACAAATTTTTTGTAATCGTTTAATCCAATTTTATTACTTATAATATCTTTTGATTTTATAACTTCAAAACCATTTTGATTGATTGCTTCAATTGTGTATTCATTTCTGTTATATCCAATAATTTTTCCGGGAGCTACAGCAAAAAAATTAGCGCCGCTATGCCATTGTTCTCTTTCTTGAATCCAATGATCGCTTTCTCCGCCGCAATAAATTGGCTTCAAATCCATACCTAATTTTGAAAGTGATTGAAGTAAATTATTGTCTTCGTTAATACTTTTCACTTTTCCGTTATCAATTGAAATATGGATAGATTCAAATGCGTGATTATTCAAAATTACCGGAGAATAAATTAAACATTTATCATTATCTAAAATTGTAAAAACCATATCGAGGTGAATAAAAGATTCCGGCTGTTTTGGTAAAACTTGCGCAATAATATTAATCTTACGTTTTGACTGCTTAAAATGTTCTATCAAATAATCTATTCCTTGCGGTGTAGTTCTCGCCCCAACTCCAATTAACAAAATATCTTCGCGTGCAATTAAAATATCGCCGCCTTCAATTGTTGTTTTGGAATTAGGAATAAAACTTGGATTAACAACTTCGGTGTTAAAAATATTTTTACAATTAAAAATTCCATCCATAATTATTGCTTCTCGTTCACGAACTTGATTTGCAAGTTTTCCGATTAACACTTTATTGTTGATAGAAATTGACGCATCTCTTGTGAAGAAAAAATTATGTAGCGGCTGTAATTCATATCTTTCATCACTTAAATATTTTGTTAAATTAAATTCTTTTACCGGAACCCCTTCAATCAATTCTTTTGCCAAAACTTGATTTGGTATTTCCAACAATAATTCAATAATTTCCGGAACATTTTCTTTGTTGCAAATTTTAGTAATTAATTTAATTTTTGATTCTTCATAATTCAATAAAGTTTTAAGTAAATCACTAACTTCATAAACATTTGTAATTTTTTTCAACACTTTTTTAAATTGTACATATTCTTTAGAAGCAACCGATAAATTCAAAATATCACTGTACAAAGCTCTTTCGGCATTTTGCGGCGTCATATTTTCTACTTCGTGTCCCGGAGTATGAATTATAACTTTTTCTAATTCACCAATTTCAGAATTAATATTTATTTTCATTTTCAATTCCTCAAAAAATATTTTTTGTAAATATTTAAGTAAACTTCAGTAAAAAATGATTAATAATTTTATCTAAATAATTAACTATCATTTTGTTAAAAAGCTGAATAAATTATATATCAACTTTTGATTCTCTTAAATCTATGAATAATCAATTAAAAGAAATAATTCCTTTTTTTATTTCTGCCTCAAACTCTATTGAAGCGGAATTTTCAAACAATGTAATTTCACATTCATTTAAAAAAGGAACATTTATAACGATGGAAGGAGATAAGTGTAATTATTTTCCAATAATAAAAACGGGCGTAATTAGAGTTTATAAAGTTGGTAACACCGGACAAGAAATTACACTGTATAGAATAAACCCTGGTGAAAGCTGCATTTTAACAATTTCATGTTTGTTAGCGCAAAATAATTTTCCGGCAATTGCTGTTGTTGAAAAAGATTGTGAAGTTTTACTTGTAACAGCGGATAAAATTCGCGAATGGATTAGAAAATATGATATGTGGGCAGAATATATTTATAATTATTTATCAAAAGTATTGATGAATGTTTTGAAAATAATTGAAAATATTTCCTTCAAAAAAATTGATGTAAGAATAATAGAATATTTAATTGAACAAAATTCTAAACTAGGAAAAACTCTGGAATTAACACATCAGCAAATTGCTTATGATATTGGAACGGCGCGCGAAGTTGTGAGCAGAACTCTAAAAGAATTAGAATCACAAAATATTATTTCCCAAACACGCGGAAAAATTATTATCAATCACCTAACCGAACTGAATAAAAGACTTACTTATCTGCAGTAAAAAAAATTATTAAAATTTTTGATTTATGTGATTTTGTCACATACAAATAAGATATTTTGTCCTATGTTTCATCTGTAAATAATGTTTAACCAATAATTAAAATTTGAAAAATATGAAACTAATGAAAATATTTTACTTACTGATTTTACTTACAATCATTATTTCTTGTGAAGAAAATATTGTTACGGAATGTGAAGATGAAAATCAAACTTCCGTCACTTTAACAAAATTTTCTGATATTCAAAAAAATGTCTTTGATGCGAGCTGTGCGTTTTCCGGATGCCACGCCGGAGCTTCATCTCAAGCCGGTTTACAATTAACAAGTGGTGATAGTTATTCTAATTTAATAAATAAAACCAGCGTGCTGAATCCCAATTTTAAACTTGTTGAGCCGGGGAATAGTGAAAATAGTTTTCTAATAAAAATGTTAAAACATACCGGTGAAGGAACATCGCAAATGCCTCCATCGGGAAAATTAAGTAATTCTGTTATTGATTCAATTGCGGCTTGGATTGATAGAGGAGCTTTAAATAACTAAAGAGGTCTATTATGAAAACAAAAATATTTATGTATCTGTTTATTTCATTTTCTTCAATTTTAAATTTAATAGCTTCAGAATTTCATGTTAAAAAATCAGATAAAAATTCTGTGAAATTTATTTCTGATGCGCCGATTGAAGATTTTGAAGGTGTTACAAATAATATTGATGGATATCTTTATTTTGAAAATGAACTTGAAATAAACAGTCAATTGCATTTTGAAGTTGATCTAAGAACTTTGGATACCGGAATTGGATTGCGTAACAGACACATGCGCGAAAATTATTTAGAAACGGATGATTATCCAATGGCTGCATATTCGGGCAAAATTGTAAAATCAGAAAAAATTTCTGAAAATAAATTTAAAGTAAACTTAAATGGCGAAATGAATATTCACGGAGTTAACAAGAAACAAAATATTGAAGGAATTGTTGAGTTTATTGGCGATGAAATAAAAGTAACTACAAATTTTAATGTAAAACTTTCTGATCATAAAATTGAAGTTCCTAGTTTGATGTTTGTAAAAATTGATGAAAATATGGATTTACATGTCAACTTTTTTTTAGAAAAAGCAAAATAATTTTGGAGAAACTATGCAGTCTATTTATAAAAATTTAATTAAAAGTTTTCTTCTGATTTTGTTTACAGCATTGGTGATTAATGCTCAAGAAAATAATATAAGTTGGAAAAAAAGTGAGGAAGTAAAATCCGAACAATTGCATTTATTTCATTCCACACATTCAATAAATTTGCCGACTACTGAAACTCACCAAAAAGGGAATATTGAATTTGAAATTTCACATAGATTTATTCCAACAATTGGCGATGGAGTTGATGCACTATATGGTTTCGATGGTCCCGTAAATATTAAATTTTCTCTGGGATATGCTTTTACAGATTATTTTATTACAACAATTGCAAGAAGTAATGTTGATGATAATCTTCTTTTTAAAGCAAAATATCAATTATTTCAATTTGATAATTCCCAATTTCCATTTCAATTAGCAATTGAAGGCGGAGCAGCTTGGAATACAGATCCTATTGGAAGAAAATCAGATCATAATAAAAATTTTCAATATTACGGGCAACTAATTTTTAACACATTAATAGAAAAACAATTTGGGGTTGGATTCGTTCCTACTTATTCATACAACAGTCATATTTATTGTCCGGAAAAGCAATACTCATTTACGTTTGGCTCTTATCTACAATATTATATTTCAAGTTTATTGAGTGTTCTTGCTGAATGGAATCCAACTGTTACGGGATTTAGAAATAAATACAACTCTTTAAGTTTTGGTGTTGAATTAGAAACCGGCGGACATTTCTTTAAAATTATTTTATCAAATAATACGAATCTAAATCCAACTCAATTTACTACCGGTGCTGATTTACCAATTTCTATGAAAAATTTGAGAATCGGATTTAATATTACAAGACTTTTATAAAACTTAAAGGAGGCAATATGCAAAAAAATGTTGGCGGCATCGATAAAAATATAAGATTCATATTAGGAGTTTCAATAATAATTATTGGCTATTTAAATAATACATGGTTGGGAGCAATTGGCATTGTTCCAATATTTACAGCATTAATCGGATGGTGTCCGTTTTATGTTCCTTTAAAATTATCAACATTATCAAAAAAAGAAAAAAATTAGAAAGGTTGATTCAATGAAAAAGTTAATTTTGACTTTGTTAGTCATTTCCTTATTTACATTAGTTAATATTTCAGCAAGAGATTTTAGAGTTGCACAAATTCCAAACGGAAATAAATTTAGTTGTAATACTTGCCATACAAATGGCGGAGGTACTCCAAGAAATGATTTTGGTAAACTTGTTGCAAAATCTTTTTTAGTACAAAGTGGTTCACAATTTAATGTTAATTGGAATCCTTTATTAGCAAGTCTTGATGCCGATAACGACGGTGTTACAAATGGTCAAGAATTATTAGATCCATACGGTCAATGGTTAACTGGAAGTGCAAATCCCGGTGATGCAAATTCAGTTACATCGGCTGGGTTAAATAGTTCAAAACCGCAAACAACTCTTACAATTAATTTTTCTTCAATGACACCGCATGTTGGTCAAATGTTATATTTAAGAGTTTATGATCGAACTGATATGAAAGAAGTTGGAAGAACTTCTTCAACAATCAGTGAAAATTTTACTCTTACTTTAGATGTTCTTCTCGCAGGTCATTCATATTACATTGATTTTTTTGCGGATCATAATAGTAATGGATTGTATGATATTCCTCCAACAGATCATGCTTGGAGACTTGAATTACCGGAGGCACAAGGGAATGATATTTTAGAATTTATTCATAATACAAATTTTACCAACATTGATTGGAATTATTTGCTGACAATAAACTTTACAGAAATGACTCCGCATATTGGGCAGTTGTTAGAAATTAGATTAGAAGATGATTTAACATCGGAAGAAATAATTAGAAAAAGAATAGAATTTGTTCCTTCGGCAAATTTTACAATTGAACTTCCGGGAATAGTTGTTGGCAGGGAATACAAAATTGAAATGTATGCTGATCATAATGGAAATGGAAGTTATGACGCTCCTCCTACTGATCATGCATATGAAATCAAGTTTGAAAATAACACAGGTAATTTTTCAACAACATTTACTCATAATACTGATTTCAAAGATATTGGCTGGAAATATTTACTTACTTTAAATTTATTGAATATGACCCCGCATGACAATCAGCAAATTTTTGTAAGAGTTTTACGAAATGATACCGGTGAAGAAATAGGAAGAAAATCTGCAATTATTCCAGGTGCAAATTTTTCAATCAGCATTCCTCAAATTGAATTAGGTCATGATTATAAAATTGATTTTTTTGCAGATCATAATGGAAATGGAAGTTATGACGCTCCTCCCACAGATCATGCGTGGAGAATAAATTTTAATAGTTCTACCGGAAATTTTGTAACTAATTTTATTCACAATACAAGTTTTACTGATATTCAGTGGAACGATGTTACAAGTGTTGAAGATAATGTTCTTTCTGAAATACCAAAACAATTTTCATTATCTCAGAATTATCCTAATCCGTTTAATCCAGTTACAAAAATAAGATTTGCTTTGCCCGAAGCATCGGTTGTAAAAGTAAAGATTTACGATATTATTGGTAGGGAAGTTGCAACAATCTTAAATAAAAATTTATCAGCCGGAAGCCATGAATTACCGTTTGATGCAAGTAATTTGGAGAGCGGAGTTTATGTTTACAGAATTTCCGCAAATAATTTTTCTGATTCAAAGAAAATGATTTTAATGAAGTAAATATTTCTTGCTTATAAAAATGCCGAATAATTTTATTCGGCATTAATATTTTAAACTGGGATTTTACTTTTCTAAAATCAACTTCCAATTTTTAATAGAATCAAGGACAAATTTTGGATTTGGCGAGCCGAATGTTTTTTTATTTTCCAAACAAGTTTTTGCGGATAAATAATTATAAACATCATCTTCAAAAAGTGGAGTGAAATTTTTATATTCTTCCAAAGTTATTTGATTTAACTTTTTGTTTTCTTCAGTTGCAAATTTTACAATTTTCCCCAAAATATCATGAGCATCTCTAAATGGAATTCCTTTCTTAACCAAATAATCAGCTAAATCTGTTGCCAGCATTAAGCTTCCGTCAATTTCTTCAACAAATCTTTCTTTATTTACTTCCACACTTTTTATCATTTCCGACATTAAAAAACAGAATCGAAAAGTGTAAAATATGAATCGAACATTCCTTCTTTATCTTCTTGTAAATCTCTGTTGTAACTAAGCGGAAGTGATTTTATTGTAGAAAGAAGTGCAAAATAGTTCCCAAAAGTTCTTCCGTTTTTCCCTCTAATTAATTCTGCTAAATCCGGATTTTTCTTTTGCGGCATTAGCGATGAACCGGTTGTAAATTCATCACCAAGTTTTATAAAATTCCATTCGTATGAAGTCCACAAAATTATTTCTTCACTTAATCTGCTTAAGTGCATCATTGCCAAATTGCATGAATGAAGAAAATCTAAAATAAAATCTCTGTTGGAAACAGAATCTAAAGCATTATTAGATATTCTTGAAAAACCTAATTCCCTTGTTGTGAATTCTCTATCTATTTCAATTGTAGAGCCGGCTAAAGCACCCGAACCTAATACATTTTCATCTGATTGTGAAAAAGTAAATTTAAATCTCTCTTTATCTCTTTCCAACATTTCGACATAAGCTAATAAATGGAATGCAAATGAAATTGGCTGCGCTCTTTGTAGATGTGTGTAACCCGGAATTATTGTGTGAGTGTTATCTTCCGCAACTTTTATTAAACTTTTTTGCAGATTTGAAATTTCTGATAATAAATTATTTACTGCGCTTTTTATCCAAAGTCTTACATCTGTTGCAACTTGATCATTTCTGCTTCTTCCGGTGTGAAGTTTTTTCCCAACATCGCCAATTATTTTTGTAAGTTCATTTTCTATTGCTGAATGAATATCTTCAAATTCCGTTACATTTGGATTCCAACTTCCTTCATTAAATCTAAACTGAATTATATCAAGAGTTTGTTGAATGGATTTATTTTCAATAGTTGATAGAATACCAATTTTGTTGAGCATATTTGCATGAGCTTTACTTACTTTAACATCCCATTCAAGTAAATTTATATCAAACGAAAGTGAAGAAGAAAATTCCAAAGCTTTATTATCAAATTTTTTATTAAATCTTGAACCCCACAACATTTGGTATCTCCGTTGAAGTGAATTGTGAAAAATACAAATAGCAAAAAATAAAAATCAAACAAACATTAAACAAAAAAGATAAAACACAAAAACACTTTCTTGAGTTATTTGCATTTTGTCTTTTGAAATATCACGATTTATATTTTATAAACTTTTAACCTTTTCGAATTCTTTTTTTGTGTGTCTGGTAATTACTTGATGCGGTAAACTTGTAATATTTATAAAACCTTCAGCATCTTTATGATTAAATGTATCTTCTTCAGTGTAAGTTGCCAATTCTTGATTATACAAACTATTTTCCGAAATTCTTGCAAGAATTTTTATTGTTCCTTTATAAAGTTCTAAAGTTACATCTCCGCTTACTCTTTCTTGAACTTTATCGAAAAATGCTGTTAGCGATTCAAATAAAGGTGTGAACCAAAATCCGTCATAAATTAAATTTGCATAAGTGTTTGATGCATTTTGTTTATATCTGAATGTATCTTTATCCAAAGTGAGTTTTTCTAATTGTCTGTGAGCTTCATGTAAAATAATTGCTCCGGGTGCTTCGTAAACTTCTCTTGATTTAATTCCAACAACTCTATTTTCAATAATATCTAATCTTCCAATTCCATGTTTTCCTCCAATATCATTCAATGTGCTAACCAATTGAGCTCCGGGCATTTCAACGCCATCTAACTTAACCGGAATTCCTTTTTCAAAAGTAATTTTAATAATTTCAGATTTTTGCGGTGCATCTTTCGGATTTGTAGTTATTTGATATGCATCTTCCGGCGGGGCTTCAGCAGTATCTTCTAAGATTCCGCACTCGGTTGCAATTCCCCAAATGTTTTCATCAATAGAATATAATTTTTGAAGATTTGCAGAAATGGGGATATTATTTTCCTTCGCATAAATTATTTCTTCTTCTCTGCTTTTAAATTCCCAAGTTCTTAACGGTGCAAGAATTTGAATACTAGGATCCAAAGTTTTCATTCCAACTTCAAATCTAACTTGATCATTTCCTTTGCCGGTACAGCCGTGAGCAATCATGTTTGCATTTTCTTTTTGTGCAATTTCAACCATAAGCTTGGCTAATAAAGGGCGACCGATAGCTGTTGCAAGCGGATATTCTCCTTCGTAAAGTGCTCCGCCTTTCAAAGCTTTAAAAGCATATTCTTCAATAAATTCTTTTTGCAAATTAACTACGTATGCTTTTGAAGCTCCGGTGCTTAATGCCTTTTCTTCAATATTAACTATTTCAGATTTTTGTCCTAAATTTCCGGTAACTGTAATGATTTCAGCATTGTACTTTTTACTTAACCATTTTACCATTACACTTGTGTCTAATCCTCCGGAATAAGCCACAACTATTTTGTTGTTTTGCATCTTATTTATACCTCATTTTTTATAATTATCTGTAATTAAATTCTTTAGGATTTCAAGAATTTTTTCAATGTTGGCAACTTTATTTGGAATAATTAAAACCGTATCATCGCCTCCGATTGTTCCTAAAATTTCTTCTCTGTTCAAACGATCAATATAATGAGCAACTCCTTGGGCTCTTCCAGCAAGGGTTCTAAGAACTATCATTGATTCATTCTGAGCAATATTTAAA
The DNA here is from genome assembly GCA_016708125.1 of Ignavibacteriota bacterium. Taxonomy (NCBI): domain Bacteria; kingdom Pseudomonadati; phylum Ignavibacteriota; species Ignavibacteriota bacterium. Next base: position 2,401,258 of record JADJGF010000001.1, read on the forward strand.
ATTTCCAATCCCACAAGTTTGGCAATTTCTTTGCCGTAATCTGTACTGCTTAAAATATATTGAACGCCCAAATTTGTAAAAGTTCTTATTACGCCTAAATCAGCAAAGTCTCTGCTCAATGTTGCTTGGGTGATTGTAACTCCTTCGTTACCAAGAAGTTTTAGAATTTGTTCTTGATTAGATATAATTCTCTCAGTAAGAATTCTTTTAATTTTGTTTTGTCTAACTAATTTTGATGACATAATTCTTCACTTTGGTTTGTTATTAAATTATCAATTATTAATACCTCCATAAATTTATTAACAAATTGATCAATATGTAACTCTTCAATAATAAATGGCGGAAGAATTCTTAAAACATTATTTCCGGCAGTTCCTACAACAATTTTATGATCCATTAGTTTTACTGCAATATTTTTTGCATCAACAGACTCAATAAATTCAATACCAATCATTAATCCAACTACTCTAATTTCTTTTATAATAGGTATATTTTTTTGATTTAATTTATCTGAAAATAATTTTCCAAGTTTTTGATTATTCTGTAAAACCTCATCAGTAATTAAATCTGCAACTTTATTTGCAACTGAAATTGAAATTGGATTTCCTCCGAATGTTGAACCGTGGCTTCCCGGAGTAATTGCTTCTGCCACTTTATTATTACAAATTACAGCACCGAGTGGAAGTCCGTTTGAAATTCCTTTCGCAAGCGTTACAATATCCGGAATAATATTACTGTGCTGATAAGCAAAGTATTTTCCGGTTCTTCCATTTCCAGTTTGGATTTCATCAATAATCATTAGAATATTTTTTTCATCACAAATATTTCTAACTTCACTCAAATAATTTTCAGAGGGAATTAAAATACCGTTTTCACCTTGAATTGGTTCAAGCATTACGGCTATTGTAGTTTCGTCAATTGCATTTTTTATTGATTCAGAATCATTAAATGGAACGCTAACAAATCCCGGAGTTAATGGATGAAATCCTTCCCAAAGTTTTTCTTGAGCAGAAGCAGATAAACTTCCGTAAGTTCTTCCGTGAAAACTTCCCTTTGCAGAAATTATTGTTGATTTTCCATTGCCGAATTTTCTTGCAAATTTAATGGCGGCTTCATTCGCTTCGGTTCCGGAATTGCAGAAAAATACTTTGTCTAATCCGGATTTCTCGCAAAGTTTTTTAGCTAATTCTTCTTGCGGAGTTGAAGTAAATAAATTTGAAACATGCCAAAGATTATCAATTTGTGTGATTGCAGCATTTATTAATTTTTTGTTTTTGTGTCCAAATCCGGTTACTGCAATTCCACTTAAAAAATCTAAATATTTATTTCCTTCCTTATCAAATAAATAAACTCCGTCTCCTTTAATAAATTCAACGGGATTTCTTTTATAAGTATTTACTTGATAACTTTTATTTACCGAATTAGTTGACAATCCAAGTCCCTTTTACGTGATTATTATTTATTTCATTGCCTATCCAAATATTGCTCACACCGTTTGATAATAAATTCAAACAAGAATTAATTTTTGGAATCATTCCGTTATTAATTTCACCGGTTGAAATTCCGTTTTTAAGTTCATTAGCGGAAAGAGAATTTTGATATTTTCCGTTTAGGATTACGCCTTCAATATCGGAAACAAAAAATACAGAATCAGCTTTAAGTAATTTTGCAATTGCACCGGCGAATAAATCTGCATTAACATTCATTAAATTGCCATCTTTGTCTCTGCAAATACTTGAGAAAACCGGAAGCACTTCGTCTTTCAATAAATCTTTAATCCATTTTGCATCATCAAGATTTGAAATTGGGTTTCCGACAAATCCCAATTTATCATTTACATATTCTGCGATAAATGAATCCATATCAATTCCATTTAAACCAATTGCTTTGATTCTATGTTTGTGTAAATATGCTGTTAGTTTACTGTTTATTAATCCGCCTTGAACCGCCGCGGTAATTTCCATAGTTTCTTTGCAAGTAATTCTTTGTCCTTCAAAAAAATCAGATTTTATTCCCATTTTTTCAGCCCATTCGGTTATTAATTTTCCGCCGCCGTGAATTAAAATAACCGAAGAATATTTTTGTTGTAAATTTTTAATAAGATTTACACCAGCCATTGTTGATGTAAATTCTTCTAAATATTTACCGCTGATTTTTACAATTGCTAAATTCATAATATTTCTCTTAAGTTCTGTAGTGAGCGTTAATTTTAATATATTGTTCGGAGTAATCGCAAGTCCACCAAGTTGTGTTTGCGTTACCATCATTTAAATCAAGAGTAATTGTAATTTCTTTATTCTCTAAAATTTTTGCAGCTTCTTTTTCAACATCATTGATTTTATAATTTGGCGACATTAAAACTAAATCATCAAAGTAAAGTGTAACTTTTTCCGGTTGAATATTTGCACCGGAACTACTTGCTGCAGAAATAACTCTTCCCCAATTTGGATCACCGCCATTTATTGCAGTTTTAACAAGAGGAGAATTTGCAATAGCTTTCGCAATTATATTTGCATCTTTATCTGTTGGCGCATTTGTAATATTTAGTGTAATAAATTTTGTTGCGCCTTCACCATCTGCAACAATTGATTTAGCCATTTTAATTGATAAATCTTTTAGTGCTGAAACAAATATTTGATAATCTTCGGAATTTTCTAAAACCTCAACATTGCTCAATCCGTTTGCCAATAATAAAACCATATCGTTTGTACTTGTTTCGCCATCGACAGAAATTTTGTTATAAGAATCATTTACGGATTCCGTTAAAGCAGATTGCAATAATGATTTCGAAATTTTTGCATCAGTTGTAACAAATCCCAACATAGTTGCCATATTCGGCATAATCATTCCGCTGCCTTTTGCAATTCCGCCAATTATAATTTCACCTTTGGAAAGTTCAACTTTTACGGCAAAATTTTTCTTTGACAAATCTGTTGTCATAATTGCTTCTGCGGCAAGTAATCCGCCATCATCATTTAAATTTTCTTTTAATTGTGGAAGTGAATTTTTAATTGTATCAACATTAAGTTTTAAACCAATTACTCCGGTTGAGCTTACCAAAACTTCATTTTGATTAATTCCTAAAATTTCCGCACAACTTTTTTGAACTGCCAACGCATCTAAATGTCCGTCAACTCCGGTGCATGCATTTGCGTTTCCGGAATTACAAATAATTGCTTTAACCGTTGAATTATTATCTGTAATATTTTTCGAAATTGTTACCGGTGCCGCAGCAGCTTTATTCAATGTGTAAACTCCGGCAGATATTGCGGGGACTTCAGAATAAATTAACGCTAAATCTTTATTCTTCTTTTTTAATCCGCAATGAATTCCGGATGCTTGAAATCCTTTTGCAGAAGTGACAGATCCATTTTCAATATAAGTTATTTTGGTTTCCACTTCGGTAATTGTTGAGTTAGACATTTTCAAATTCTTCCTTAAAACTTTTTATTCCCAATGATTCTTTCCAGCCGAAAATTTTATTCATATTTTGAACAGCTTGACCGGAAGCTCCTTTAATTAAATTATCGATTGCGGCTGTAACAATTATTTTACTTTTTGCAACTTTAACATTTATATCGCAATAATTTGTACCAATAACCCATTTTAATTCGGGAGGTGAATTTCTCAATCTTACAAATTCCTTTTGCTGATATTGATTTGTAAAAATTTCATCAATTTCATTTTGCTGAATTTTTGAATTAAGATGAAAAATTGTAGTTGAATAAATTCCGCTGAAAACCGGAAGCAAATGTGTTGTTAAAGAATATTCAATATTGGAATTATATTTTTTCAATTCTTGTTCAATTTCAACTTCATGTCTGTGAGTTCCAACATTATAAGCTTTAACGCTGTTGTAATTTTCTGCAAAGAGCAAATCGGTAGAAGCCTTTTTTCCCGCTCCGCTTAATCCGGAGTAAGAAACCGTTGAAATACTTTGAATATTATTTCCATAATTTTTAACTATTGGAATTGATGAAAGCAAAGCGGCAGTTGGGTAACATCCGGGATTTGCAATTAAATTTGTTGAATAATTTGCAAAAATATCTGCCAGACCATAAATTTTTGAATTCAATAATTCCGAAGAAGTGTGTTCCAATCCGTAAGTTTGTTGAAATAAATCCGCATTATCTAATCTAAAATCTGCACCAAGATCAATAACTTTTTTATTTGCATCAATTAAACTTGGAATGTATTTGAAAGATTCTCCGTGCGGCAAAGCGAAAAAATAAACATCATGGGATAAATCTAAATTCTCAATACTTTTTATAATTTGATTATCAACTTCACCAACAAAATCCGGAAAAATATCATGAATTGTTTGCGATGCACTTTTATTTGCATAAATATAAAACTCACCAACATTTGGATGCTGGCTGCAAAACTTTACAATATATTTTCCCGTGTAACCGGAACCACCAATGATACCGACCGAAATCATTTCTTCCCTTTTAAAATTTTTTGAATTAATTAAATTGACGATATGTAAAATTATTCCCCCTAAATGGGGCGCGGCGGTGTTACACGTAGACTTTCAAATCTTGAAAGAAAGTTAACTTTTGCGGTATGATATTTTGTAAAATTCATGTAGGAAATATTCGAAAAAAAATATTATCTAATCAAGAAAAAATTGTGTAAAAATTCATCTCTAACATCATTAGTATGTTATTTATGCAATAAGGCGTAACAATATTCATAAATATTATTTTGTTATTGTTTTTCATTTGGGATTATTTCAAAAAAAAACAATAATTCTATAATCTTAATAGAATCATTTTAATAATTTGCATTTTCTTAACATTTCTTTGGGTTTGGTTTTTAATTTTATAAAGCTAATTATTTTTTTGTAACTGCTAAAATTTCACATAAACTTTTAATAAAATCAAATAATGTTTAACTTTGAAAAAAATATAAGTTATTTTTAATGTTATAATAAATTTCTTGAAGTTTATTTTGTAATTGTAAATTGAAGAAAGTAGAAAATTTATTTGAAAAAAAATAATTCATTCACAATAAAAGGAAAAGCTATGAAATCAAAACTGTTTATTCTCCTTGCAACAATTTTAACAATTGTATTAGTTAATCCGGTTTATTCACAATTGAATAAACCAGGTTTAGGCGGAGGTGTTAGTTATGGCGGAACAATTGGACAAACCGATTTTTCGAATCGTGAAAACGCACATCATATTGGAAGAGCATTTTTAAGATATGGTTTATCAAAATATTTTGGATCTGAATTGGGTATTGGCGTTGCAAAAGTATCAGGCTCTGATTATCAAACTGTTGTTCATCCGCTTGAATTAAGATTATTACTTTTTCCATATTCTGATGATAATTTCGATTATTTTATTTATGGCGGTGCCGGATACATGCATTATGAACTTGAACACATACCAGACGTTGCAACACAAGGCGAAGATTTAGATGGCTGGATGGGCGTTGTTCCGGTTGGTCTTGGTTTACAATTCAGACTATTAAAAAATGTAGCTTTTGAAACAACAGCCGGTTATTATTTTGGATTAAAAGATAATTTAGAAGCAGTAGTAAGCAAAGATAATAACGATGGATTTTTCACATTTACACTTGGTTTAACCGTAACTGCAGGAGATCCAAATAGTGATATTGATGGAGATGGATTAACTGACGAACAAGAAGAAGAACTTGGTACAAATCCGGAAATTGCAGATTCAGATGGTGATGGTTTATCAGATGGTGTTGAATTTCTTAAAACCAAAACCGATCCCAAAGCTGCTGATTCTGATGGCGATGGCTTAAGTGATGGTGATGAAGTAAATAATTATAAAACTGATCCAAACAAAGCTGATACTGATGGTGACGGTTTAAAAGATTCAGATGAAATTAATGTTCATAAAACTGATCCATTAAAAGCTGATACAGATGGTGATGGCTTAAATGATTCTGATGAATTATTAAAATATAAAACTAATCCAACTAAAGCTGATACTGATTCTGATGATTTAAAAGATGGTGAAGAAGTTACCAAACATAAAACCGATCCGTTAAAAGCAGATACGGATGGAGATGGATTATCTGACGGAGATGAAGTTATAAAACATAAATCAAATCCATTTAAAAAAGATACAGATGACGGAACTGTTGATGATAATGCAGAAGTAAAAAGAGGAACAAATCCGCTAAATCCGGATGATGATGTTGTAAAAGTTGGTGTTGCAATGGTTTTAGAAGGAATTACTTTTGAAACCGGCAAAGCAACAATTACTCCTGAATCTGAATCTACGTTGCAAAAAGCTTTAAAAACTTTAACAACTTATCCGGATATTTCCGTTGAAGTTAGCGGTCATACAGATAATGTAGGAAATTCAAAAAGTAATCAAAAATTATCTCAACAAAGAGCAGATGCTGTAAAAGATTGGTTAATAAGTAATGGTATTAATGCTGAAAGATTAACAGCAGTTGGTTACGGTTCTGCAAAACCAATTGTTGCAAATGATACAAAAGAAAATAAAGCTAAAAATAGAAGAATAGAATTTGCAAGAACGAAATAAGTAAATAGAATTCTTTAAAAAGGATGCAGAAATTGCATCCTTTTTTTATATAAAAATTATTCCCACTTCATATTTTTCATATAATCATAAGATTTAGAAATTAAATCTTCCAAAACTTTAAAATCGATATCTTCTTCTTTTTTAACATATAAACAACTTTTACCGGTTTTTACTTTTCCAAGTTTTTCTAAAATTTTTCCATATTGTGAAACATCATAAGTTAAATATAAAGTTAAATTTTGTTTCCGCGGAGAAAACCCAACCAAACACATATCTCCTTCATGTCCCGTTTTGTATTTATAATGATACGAGCCAAAACCAACAATACTCGTTCCCCACATTTTGGGTTCTTCCTTTGTAACTTTTTTCATTAAGTCAAGAACTTTTAATGAGAGATTTTTTTTATTATAATCTTCAATTTTATTTATAAAATTTTCAACATTGGCATCATTAAGTTTTGTTTTTAATTCGTACATAAAATTTCCTTTCTTTTTTCTGAAACGAATCAATTATGAAGTTTGTACAAATATTAGTTTAAATTAAATTTGAAAACCAATTAGAATTTTACACGTCTATTCTGAAGTTAAAAATAGGAATTAAAATGAAAAAAGAAATTAAAAATGTGAAATTATTGAATCGAATTTCTAGAGAAGTAAAGAGTTTATTTCTTACAGCATTTGTCTTTATTTTCGTTACCTCAGCATTAATTGAAGGCTCAATTGTACCAACTCCTTCAATGGAAAAGACAATTTTGGTGGGTGATAGATTATTTATAAATAAATTTATTTTTGGCGCATCAACTCCAAGTTATATTCCATTTACAAATATTGAACTTCCGCACTTTAGATTTCCGACTTTGCGAGAACCAAAAAGAAATGAAATAATTGTGTTTAGATTTCCCGGAGACCAAACTCAATTAGTTGATGATAAAGTTGAATTTTGGGTTAAAAGATGTTTAGCATTACCAGGTGATACTTTGGAAATTAGAAACAAATTGGTTTTTGTAAATGGAAAACAATCACCAATTCCTTCAAATATACTATATCAAAATCAATCAATTCAGAAATTAGGAATTAAGAATTCTAGAATTTTTCCACCTTCAAAAAATTGGAATGAAGATAATTATGGTCCGATTATAATTCCTAAAAATGGTGATAAAATAAATTTAACTTTGGAAAATATTTACGATTGGAAAATGATTATAAATAGAGAATTTGGAAGTGAAGTTGTTCAAATAAATAACGGAAAAATTTTTATTAATGGAATTAATTCAAATGAATATACTTTGAAAAATGATTATTATTTTATGATGGGAGATAATAGAGATAACAGTTTAGATAGCAGATTTTGGGGATTTGTACCGAGAGAAAATATTGTGGGAACTCCAATGATTATTTTCTGGTCGTGGGATTCCGATATACCATTTTATCAGCCATTGAAATTATTAAGTTCAATAAGATTTGATAGAATTGCAAAATTAGTTGAATAACAATTTTTAATAATTTGAGATAAATCCAATCATTGCTTCCAGTAACGGTTGGATTAAATCTTCATTCAATATTAAATCTTTGCTGTGTAAAGTTCCGCTTCCTTTTGCGCCAACTTGCAAATATAAACTTGGAACTTGCAATCCGTAAAACGCAAAATCATCAGCTCCCATCGAGGGTTTAGCATCGAGTACTAATTTATCAGCGCTTCCGGAAATTTTCATAAATTCAATAAATTTTTTTGTCAAAGCAGAATCATTAATTGTTGCGGGACAATTTGTTGGAAAATTTATTTCAATTTTTATTTTGTAAAGTTCGGCAAATGATTTTGTAAATGAATTCATTAATGAAATACACTTGTTTAAAACTTCATTATTATGCGTGCGTAAGGTACCTTTTAATAAAATTTGTTGCGGAATAATATTGTGAGTAGAACCACCGGAAATTGTTCCGAATGCAAAAGCTACAGTTTCTCTCGAATCAATATTTTGCTGAATATAACTTTGAATTTGTGTTATGTAATAAGCCGAAGCGTTAATTAAATCAATAGTTTCTGAAGGTTTGGAAGTGTGCCCGCCCGGACCCAAAAATTCAATTTTAATAGAAGTTGATGAAGCTTGAACCGGTCCATCAACAATATTAAATTTTCCCACTTCCAACATTGGATCGACATGAATTGCAAAAACGGATTTAACATTTTCCAAAATATTTTCTTTAACAACAAGCTCAGCACCGCCGGGAGCTGCTTCTTCTGCCGGTTGAAAAATTACACGCAGTTTATGTTGTAGTACATTTTTATTTTCACTAAAATATTTTAGTAAACCCAAACCAATTGCAGTATGAAAATCATGACCGCAAGCGTGCATCACTCCGGAAATTTCTGAACAAATTTCGTGAGATGAATCTTCAGTAATCGGCAATGCATCAATATCAGAACGGAATGCAATAATTTCGCCTTCTCCAATATCGCAGTAACCACCGGTTTCTAAATTGCAAAATCTATTAAATCTTAATCCCCATGAATTTAATTTTTCATCAATTAATTTTGTTGTGTTAAATTCTTTAAAAGATAATTCGGGATTTATATGAAGCTGTCTTCTTATTTCAATTATTTCTGGTAAAATATTTTCCAATGTTTTCATTTTAATTTTCTGTAATAAGTTTATTCAATTTTATTTTTGATGGATAATTTTTACTAAAATAAATTCTTTGCGTTGCTTTATGAAAATCACTTTCATCGGCATTGTAAATATCTATAAACTTTTGCGGATTTCTATCAAACAGCGGAAACCAACTGCTTTGTATTTGCACCATAATTTTATGACCCTTCTTAAAAGTATGACAAACATCATTTAAATTAATTTTCACTTTCGTAATTTCATTTGGAATAAACGGTTCGGTGAATTCCAAACTATTTCGATATTTTCCTCTAAGTATTTCACTGCGAACCAACATTTGATATCCGCCCATTTCAATTTCAGTATCACCAATTTTTATATCTTTTGTAGAATCCGGAAATACGTCGATTACTTTTACAATCCAATCGGAATCAGTACCGGAAGTAGAAACAAAAAGCTCAGCTTCAATTGGTCCGATAATACTAAAATCATTTTGCAATATTTCGGTTTCATAAACCAAAACATCTTGTCGTGTAGAAACAAAGCGCTGATCTTCGTTTAAATATTCTTTATAATAATAATCTTTCGCATCAATAAATTTAGAAGAATACGGAACGGGTTTTTTCGGATCACTTATATATTCATCAAAAATAATTTCGGAATTTTGAGGATAAGAAAATGTAATTGCATTTTCGGAGTTTAAGTAAAGATTTTTTTCTTCAATATTTTTAGGCGGATATAGATCAAATTTATTCCAAATATTTTTTCCGGTTTCAAAAATATATGCTTCTGCCAAATTTAATTGTCCTTCATTCTTTAAATAATAATTAAAAAAAGGAAGTTCAATACTATCAACGTAAAATTTGCTGGTATTTGAATTAAAATTTATATCACCAAATTTATTCCCATCAGTTCGCGTCCAACCGCCGTGTGGCCAAGGACCTAACACTAAACTATTATTTATGTTAGAATTTCTTATTTCAATTGATTGATAGGTATTTATTGCACCGAAAAGGTCTTCTCCATCAAACCAGCCGCCGACAGTAAGAATTGCCGGTTTAATATTTTTGAAATGAGGAAGTGTATTTTTTTCTTGCCAATAAAAATCATAATTTGGATGAGAAATAACGCTATCCCAAAAAGCAATATTATTTTTGAAATATAATTTGTTTATGTTTTTTAACGAACCTAATTTTAAGAAAAAGTTGTATGCATCTGGTGAATTAAAATTTACTCCATCCGGCCAAATTTTTGTTAAATCATTTCTTGCAACTCCAAATTGATTGAAAAAATTAAAAGTCATAGTTAAAGTTAAAGCTCCGTAATGATGCATATCATCTGCAACAAACCAATCGGCAATTGGTGCTTGCGGAGAAACAGCTTTTAAATTTGGATGAGCATCTATTGCTGCCATCGTTGCATAAAATCCGGGATAAGAAATTCCCCAAACTCCTACATTACCGTTATTGTTTTCTACATTATTTATAAGCCATTCAATTGTATCATAAGCATCGGAACTTTCATCAACTTGCGAATTATTTATTTTATTCGGAATGTATGGGCGCATATCAATAAAATTTCCTTCCGACATAAATCTACCGCGGACATCTTGAATTACAATTATGTAATTATTTTTTATAAAGTGAAGAAAAGTATTTAAGCTTCGTGAAAAGTAATTATTTTCACCATATGGCTGACAGCTATACGGCGTGCGCCAAATAATTATAGGCTGTTTTTCAGATTTATTTTTTGGCAAATAAATTGCGGTAAATAAATTTATTCCATCTCTCATTTTAATTGTGATTTCTTGTTTATCGTAATTTTGCGCAAAGAAAAGTGAATCATCATTTATTGAAAATGTAGAATTGCTTGAAATTATTGAAAGAAAAATTGATAATACAAAAATTGTTTTTTGAGGATAAATTTTCATTACGTTTCCAAAGATGTAAATAAGTTGGTACGAAAATATGGTTATTATTTTTTTATTTCAATTTTTAATTAATGAGAAATGTATTATGAAATGAAAAAATCCCCAACTCTTAATGAATTGGGGAATATGAAGAAATTATTTTTGAAGAACCATCATTTTAGATTGCGAGAAAATTCCGGATTGCAATTTGTAAATATAAACTCCAGAAGAAACTTTTTTATTCTCAAAATTTTCACCATTCCAATTAACAGAGTAATTTCCTTGTGAAAGATTTTCATTTAACAAAGTTTTTACCAATTGACCGAGGGAATTAAAAATATCAATTCGTACGTTTTCGTTTTTCGCAATGCTGAAATTTATATTTGTAGAAGGATTAAACGGATTCGGATAATTATTTTCCAATTTAAATTGAGTAAAATTATTTTGATTTTGAGTTGAAGTAGTTTCATTCCATCCGGAAAGTTTTGCCCAAAGCCACCAAGCTGCATAAGCTTTTTGATTTCCATTTAAAGCTTGCGAATGTGCAGCTGAACAATTGTACCAATCAACATTTTCTATATGGGAATTTTGCCATTCGATTGCCCAATTTGCATTTTGGGTACCGTTTCCATCGCTGTCATAATCACAATTATCATTTGGATATTTATCACCAAAATAATTTCCATCGGGATCGTAACTTTCAATATCGGCAAAATCAAAAAGAATTTTATTATTTGTAATGCAATAATTTCTGATTTGTTCATTTCGTAAATGTAAATTTCCTTCCAAACCTGAGCCGTCGAGATGTCCAGTCATATAAACAAATTTTACATTCGGGAAATCACTTTCAAGTTGTGTCATCAAATTTAAGTAAGTATTTATATCTACTTCAGAAGCCGAACTTGCTTGTCCGCACCAAGACCACATCACAACATTTACATTAGAATTTTGAGAATTGTTTAGATAAGTTCTTGTTCGTTCTGCCCAAGTTGTACGATCTGGATTTCCCAAATCTCCATCTACAAAATAATCATCAATATCCAAAAAACCTTCATCAGTTCCATCGTGAAAATTAAATAAACCATTTCCATTCATAAATTCATCTAAATTTTCCATTCCGGAAATTATTTGGCTTCCGTGAGATGTGTGTCCATATGCAACATGCAATTTATTTTTTGCTTCAATGATTGCTGATTCCGGAATTTGATTAATATCTGTGCAATTGTGATTTGCTATAATTCCTTGAGCGAAAAAATAATTTGTTAATGTTAAGAAAAGTGCAAAAAATTTAAGTAAAGAATTCTTCATCAAAGCCTCAACTTTATTTTTCATTATTTATTGCAAAAATTAAACCAAACTAAAAACTCATTTGAATTGATAAATTTCAGTTGATATAATATTAGTATGTAAAAATTACTTGTAGAAATTATCGATTTATGAAATTTATTATGAGAAACTAATAATCAATATGGGAAATTTAAATTGTTATGAAATGAGAAATATTTTAATATTATTATCAGTGAAAAAAATATCCATATTTTTGTAAATAACATCTAAGGAATTTAAAATGAAAAAGCATCAATTAATAATTTCATTTTTATTATTGTTTTTTTATAACATAAACGCACAATCACTTCCAAAATTTATTGCAGACAGTTTGGATAATTACATAGAAAGGGGAACGCAAAATTGGGAAATTCCCGGAGTTGCGGTTTTAATTGTAAAAGATGGAAAAATAGTTTTCGAAAAAGGTTACGGTGTAACTGAATTAGGAACACAAAATAAAGTTGATAAAAATACTTTGTTCATGATTGGATCAAACACTAAAGCCTTTACCGGATCTGCTTTGGCTTTGCTTGAACACGAACAAAAATTAAAACTTGATGATAAGGTAATTAAATATCTTCCGGATTTTAAAATGAAAGACAGCTGGATAAATAATGAACTAAATTTGCAAGATATTGTTTCTCACAGAATGGGAATGGAAACATTTCAAGGTGATTTTATCTATTGGACTTCAGATTTGTCAAGCGATGAAGTTATAGAGAAATTTGGATTGCTAACACCAAAATATAATTTTAGAACAAAATATGGTTATACCAATGCCGGTTATGCAATTGCCGGAAAAGTGATAGAAAAAATTTCAAATCAAACTTGGGGAGAATTTTTAAAAAACAAAACTTTCAAACCATTAGAAATGGAAAATACAGTTGCATATTCTCAAGAATTTATAAATTGTACGAATATTGCAAAACCTCATTCATTTGTAAATAATAAAATGAGTTTATTGGATTTACAAAACATTGATAATCTTGCTCCGGCCGGAAGTATCGGATCATCAATAAATGATATGAGTCATTGGGTACTTGCTCAGCTTGATAGCGGAAAATTTAACGGAGAAAAAATAATTCCTTTTTCTGTTATTCAAAAAACAAGACAGCCATTAACAATTGAGCGAAGAGTTAAACATCCTTATAATAAAACTCATTATTCTTTATATGGAATGGGCTGGGGATTGCAAGATTATGAAGGAAGAGAAATTATTTCTCACACCGGCGGAGTAAACGGATTTTTAACTTCTGTAACATTAATGCCGGAGGAAAAACTTGGAATTGTTGTACTAACCAACAACGACCAAAATGCTCTATTTTATTCTTTGCGTTGGGAAATTCTTGATGCATTTTTAAATCTTCCATACAGAAATTATGATTCAACTTATTATGCCGAAGAATTGAAGGATAGAAACAAAATGCGAATAAGATTAAAAGAAATTCAAGATTCTGTAAAAATGAATATTAAATCGGAAATTGGTTTATCGGATTTTGAAGGTAAGTATGAAAATGAAGTTTATGGTTTTGGAGAGTTAACAAAAAATGAAAATTCATTAGAACTAAAATTAGAACACCATTCTAAATTAATTGGAAAGTTAGAATATATTGGAAACAATAGATTTTTCTGTACGTATTCAGATCCAACATACGGAAAAAAAGTTTTTCAGTTTTATGTAAAAGAGGGAAAAGTAATTTCATTTGATTTATATGTTGATAATTTTGTTGATTATCAACCTTATAATTTTGTAAAAATTATTGAATAGTCATATAATTTTTTTGATGAATAAATAATTTTACATTTTATAAAATTGGTCTCAGCCATTTTTCTATTTCTTCAATAGAAACATTTTTCCTTTTTGCATAATCTTCAACTTGATCTTGAAGAATATTTCCCACAGAAAAATATTTTGCTTCGGGATTTGCAAAATATAATCCGCAAATAGAAGCCGGCGGATTCATAGCTAAATTTTCTGTCAATGAAATTCCAATATTTTTTTCTACATCTAACAAATTAAATAAAGTAATTTTTTCAGTATGATCAGGTTGAGCCGGATATCCCGGCGCTGGACGAATTCCAGTATATTTTTCTTTAATTAAATCATCCTTTGATATTTCTTCATTTTTTGCGTAACCCCAAATTTCTTTTCTAACTTTTTGATGCAATAATTCCGCATAAGCTTCAGCTAATCGATCAGCTAAAGCTTTTACCATAATTGCATTATAATCATCGTGATCTTTTTCAAATTTCTCGACTAATTCTTTTGAGCCAATTCCGGCAGTATCTGCAAACAATCCAATATAATCTTTAATGTTAGAACTTTGCGGTGCAATAAAATCAGATAGTGCTAAATTTGGAAATTTATTTTGTTTATCATTTTGCTGTCGTAAAGTATGAAAAGTCGAAATTACTTTGTTACTATTTTCATTTTCGAATAATAAAATATCATCTTCAAAACTATTTGCTGAAAAGATTTTACATATACTTTTTACGGTCAATAATTTTTCTGAAATAATTATATCCAATAATTTATTTGCATCATCAAAAAGTTTTTTTGCTTCATTTCCATATTTTTCATTTTCAAAAATTGACGGATATTTTCCTTTCAATTCCCAAGTAATAAAGAATGGTGTCCAATCAATATATTCTCTTAATTGCTCTAATGGAAAATTTTGCTCGATTATTAAATCAAAATTATTTGGTTTTGTTATTTCAATTTCATTCCAATTCAATTCTAATTTATTTTTTCTTGCTTCATCAAGACTAATTAAATTTTGGGTATTGTGTTTTCTTGAATGATTCTCGCGAATTAAATTATATTGATCAGAAATATTTTGAGTGAAAATATCTTTACTATTTTGATTTAATAATTTTCCTGCAACTGCAACAGCTTTCGATGCATCCAAAACATGAATTACCGGTCCAGAATAATTTTCATCAATTTTTACAGAAGTATGAACTTTAGAAGTTGTTGCTCCGCCAATTAATAGCGGCAAATTAAATTTTTCTCTTTCTAATTCTTTTGCTACGTGAATCATTTCATCAAGCGAAGGAGTTATCAATCCACTTAATCCAATAATATCAACATTTTCATCTTTCGCTTTGGAAATAATATGTTCGGAAGGAACCATAACGCCAAGATCAATAATATCATAATTGTTGCAGCTTAGTACAACTCCCACAATATTTTTACCGATATCGTGAACATCTCCTTTTACGGTTGCAAGTAAAATCTTTCCGGCTTTTTTAATTTCACCGGTTGACCTTTGTTCCTCTTCAATAAACGGAATTAAATATGCGACTGCTTTTTTCATAACTCGTGCACTTTTTACTACTTGTGGTAAAAACATTTTCCCCGAGCCAAATAAATCACCAACTTTGTTCATTCCGTTCATCATCGGACCTTCAATAATATCAAGAGGCGATTTGAATTTTTTACGAGCTTCTTCAATATCTGACTCAATAAAATTGTCTATTCCTTTGATTAAAGAATGTTCCAATCGACTTTCAATATTAGCGTTTCGCCATTCATCAACTTTAATTTCAGTTTTATTTTTTTGCTGAATTGATTGAGCAAACTCAATTAATATTTCTGTTGAATTATCATTTCTGTTTAAAATTACGTCTTCTACTAATTTCAGTAAGTCTTTTGGAATTTCTTCATAAATTTCTAATTGTCCGGCATTTACAATTCCCATATCCATTCCGGCTTTAATTGCATGATACAAAAATGCCGAATGCATGGCTTCACGAACTGTATCATTCCCTCGAAATGAAAAAGATAAATTGCTAACTCCACCGGAAACTTTTGCAAAAGGAAGATTTTGTTTAATCCATTTTGTTGCCTCAATAAAATCAACTGCGTAATTATTATGTTCTTTAATTCCGGTTGCAATTGCAAAAATATTTGGATCAAAAATTATATCTTCCGGCGGGAAATTAATTTCTTCGGTTAAGATTTTATAAGCACGTTCACATATCTCAATTTTTCGTTCGTAAGAATCAGCTTGACCTTTTTCATTAAAAGCCATAACAATTACCGCCGATCTGTAATTTAAAACTTTTCTTGCATGATCTTTAAAAATTTCTTCGCCTTCTTTCATACTTATGGAATTTACAATTCCTTTTCCTTGCAAACATTTTAAACCGGCTTCAATTACACTCCATTTTGAAGAATCTAACATAATCGGAACTTTAGCAATATCCGGTTCTGATGCAATTAAATTAAGGAATTTTGTGATTGCATTTTCCGCATCAATCATTGCGTCATCCATATTTATATCAATAACTTGGGCACCATTTTCTACTTGATCACGAGCTACAGATAATGCTTCCGAATATTTTTCTTCTTTAATTAATCTTGCAAATTTTTTAGAGCCCATAACATTTGTGCGTTCGCCAATATTTATAAAGTTTGAATCGGGTCTTACAACTAAAGGCTCTAATCCGCTTAATGAAAGAAGTTTACTTTTCTCTTTTGGAATTCGCGGTTTGAATTGTTTTGATATTTCCGTAAAAGCTTTAATGTGTTCGGGAGTTGTTCCGCAGCAGCCGCCGACAATATTGAAGTTTCCGTATTTCGCATATTCCGAAAGCACTTTGTACATTTGATTTGGTGTTTCATCATAATTTCCAAATTCATTCGGTAATCCGGCATTTGGATAAATGCTTACAAAACAACTTGCAAGATCAGATATTTCTTGAATAAACGGACGCATTTGAGTTGGACCTAATGAACAATTTAACCCAACACTTAATAAATTTGGTGTGTGAGAAATTGAGTGCCAAAAAGCTTCAAATGTTTGTCCGGAAAGTGTTCTGCCGCTTTGATCAACAATAGTTCCGGAAATCATTATTGGCAAATTAATTTTCTTTTCTTGAAAATATTGTTGAGCAGCAAAAAGTGCAGACTTTGCGTTCAATGTATCTGTAATTGTTTCAA
Source organism: Ignavibacteriota bacterium (assembly GCA_016708125.1). NCBI lineage: Bacteria > Pseudomonadati > Ignavibacteriota > Ignavibacteriota bacterium. Next base: position 2,418,570 of record JADJGF010000001.1, read on the forward strand.
TCAAAATAATATCAACACCGCCATCAACCAATCCACGAATTTGATCATAATATGAATTTTTCATTTCATCAAAAGTTAAAGCTCTTGCTCCGGGATCTTCAACTTTGGATGACATTGAAAGAGTTTTGTTAGTTGGACCAATAGAACCAGCAACAAATCTGGGTTTAGCTGAATTTTGTTTTGTAAATTCTTCTGCAATTTCTTTCGCAATTTTTGCTGATTGAAAATTAATATCATAAACAAATTTTTCCATTCCATAATCAGCTTGAGAAATTGAAGTTGCATTAAATGTATTTGTTTCAATAATATCAGCACCAGCTTCAAGATAAAGTTTATGAATTTCTTTAATAATATTTGGCTGAGTTATGGAAAGTAAATCATTATCACCACGCAAAGTTTTTGGATGATTTTTAAATTGTTCACCTCGAAAATCTGATTCGGTAAATTTGTATCTCTGAATCAAACTTCCCATTGCGCCATCAAGAATTAGAATTCGTTTTTCTAAAATTTGTTTTATTGTTTGGAATTTATTTATAAACATTTTATTTACCATTTGAAGTATTTTCTGAAATATTTTTTGCAAGTAAAATTGCTTTTTGCAGCTTATCAATTAAAATATTTTTTGAAGGTAATTTTGTTAAATATTCGGCAACTTTTATTTGTTTATTATTATCCAGAAGTAAATATTTTATTTGTTCCGTAGATTTTTCACTGCACAAAATTAAACCAATTGGCTGGTTTTCATCTTCCTTCTTTTCATTTTTCTCAAGCCAGCGTAAATAAAGTTCCATTTGACCTTTATAAGCGGCTTTAAACTTTCCTAATTTTAAATCAATTACAACTAAACATTTTAGTGTTCTATGATAAAAAAGCAGATCAATATAAAAATCTTCATTATCGATTATTATTCTTTTTTGACGAGCAAGAAACGCAAAATCAGTTCCCAATTCCGTAATGAAATTTTGCAGATTTAATAATATTGCCGATTCAAGATCTTTTTCACTAAATGAATTGTGGAGACCTAAAAAATCCAAAATATAAGGATCTCTAAAGGCTAAATCTGGTGTAATTTGATTTTCATTTTTTAGTTTTTGTAAATCATTAATTATTGTTTCTTCAGGTTTTTTGCTTATTGCTGTTCTTTCGAATAATAGACTTTCTACTTTATCTTGTAAAGTTCTTACACTCCATTTTTCATGAACACACATTTGGATATAAAACTCACGTTTAATTTTGTCTTCTATATAAATAATATTTCTGATATGAGTCCATGTTAATTGTCTACTCAGTGAGTAGACAAATTCCAAAGAATTATATAATTCACTGAACTTAATAAAGTTGTGAAGATTTTGCTTGCTAAATCCCTTTCCATAATAATTTGTAAGTTTTTCACTTAAATCTAAAACAATGTTCTTACCATAATCAGCCCGCTTACTTAACAAAATATCTTCATTAATTTTTTTCCCAATATTCCAGTATAAAATTGTAAGCTCACTATTGATATTAATAGCTGCTTGTTTTCTAGAGTTTTCAATTAACTCAACAATTGAACTAAGTAAAGTTATATTTTGTTTTTTTGAGATCGCCATTAAAAACAGCTCGAAGAAATTATATTATCGATTTATTTATTCATATTTTACATCTAAATATAATATAACTAATTTTGAAAGTAATTATTTTGAACAAAAATTAAAGAGGTTAAAATGATAATAGTTACCGGCGGAGCTGGCTTTATTGGGAGCGCAATTGTTTGGAAATTAAACAAAATTGGAATTGATGATATTATAATTGTTGATCATCTTGGTGAAAGTGAAAAATGGAAAAATTTAGTTGGATTAAAATATTTAGATATTTTTCATAAAGATGAATTTCTTGAAATTATAAATGATGATTCTTTGGGTTACAAAGTTGATACGATTTTTCATCTTGGAGCTTGCTCTGCAACAACAGAAAAAGATGCAGATTATTTACTTTACAATAATTTTAAGTATACAAAAACTTTAGCTGAATATTGTTTGGAAAATGAAGCAAAGTTTATTTATGCTTCAAGTGCGGCAACATACGGAAACGGAGAAAATGGTTATGATGATAAAGAAGAAAATTTAAATTCTTTGAAGCCGTTAAATATGTATGGATACTCAAAACATATGTTTGATTTGTGGGCACAGAAAATGAAAGTTGCTGATAAAATTGTTGGATTAAAATATTTTAATGTTTTTGGTCCAAATGAATTTCACAAAGGTGATATGAGAAGCATTGTGCATAAGGCTTTTGGTCAAATACAAGAAACGGGAAAAGTGAAATTGTTTAAATCTTATAATCCAAATTATGAAGACGGAAAACAAATGCGAGATTTTATTTACATAAAAGATGCGGTTGATATGACTTTACATTTTTTCGAAAATAAAAATGTTAATGGTTTATTCAATGTTGGAACTGGAATTGCACGAACTTGGATTGATTTAGTTTCTTCAATATTTATTGCAATGGATTTAAAACCCAATATTGAAATTATTGATATGCCGGAAATTTTACGTGGAAAATATCAATATTTTACAGAAGCAAAAATAGATAAAATTAGAAACGCTGGATTCAAAAATGAAATTACTTCTTTGGAAAAATCAGTGGAAGATTATGTGAAAGAATACCTTAAAAAAGAAAAACATTTGGCTAGTTAAAAGTTAAAAAATAAAAGTCAAAAGTCGATTGAAATGAAAAATTCAAACAATCAATTTAAAGAAGAATTTAAGAAAAGATTATATAAATTAACTTTAGAATTGATTCAATTTATTGAAACATTAGAAAAAGATTTAGTATCACGTCGGTTAGCCGATCAATTATTAAGATGTGGAACAAGTGTAATCGCAAATTATGTGGAAGGATTATCGGGAAGTTCCAAAAGAGATTTTGCAAAATTTATAAACATAGCTTTAAAATCTTCAAATGAATCTAAATTATGGTTGTCTTTATTAAAAGATAGCAAAAAAGCAGATTTAACTAAATCGAATTTATTGATTAAAGAATACGATGAAATTTCTAAAATATTAGCTTCGAGTTTAATTACTATGCGAAACAATCAAAAAGATTTTTAACTTTTATTTTTGGACTTTTAACTTTATGAAACTTGCCACTCTTTGTTATGTTATGGAAAACGATAAAACTTTAATGCTTTATCGTAACAAAAAAGAAAATGATTATCACGAAGGAAAATGGAACGGACTTGGCGGAAAATTTGAAACCGGTGAAACTCCGGAAGAATGTGCAATTCGCGAAGTGTATGAAGAATCCGGATTAATTGTAAAAAATCCAATTTTAAAAGGACACATAACTTTCCCAATGTTTGATGGAAAAGACGATTGGTATGTTTGGCTTTATGTCTTTAAAGGTTTTGAAGGAAAAATTATTGATTCTCCCGAAGGAAAATTAGAATGGATTCCAAATGAAAAATTAACGGAATTAAAACTTTGGGAAGGAGATCAAATATTTATTCCATGGCTTTTTGAAGATAAAATATTTAGTGCAAAATTCAATTATGAAAACAGTAAATACAAAGATTTTTCTGTGATATTTTATTAAGAAATATTATTATGGAATTCAAGAAATATATTTCTACAAACCTACGTTTAAGCAATTTTGGAAGAGAAGTTTTATTTCAGTATAAAAAAATAACCGGGAAAATTCCCCAACCAGATATGGAGTTCCCCGAATTGATAAGTTTAGAAATTGCAAGCTCGTGCAATTTATCATGTATTCATTGTGCGCCGCATTTAAAAAAATTTAAAGATGAAGTAAGAAAATTTGGCATACTGGAAATTGAACTTTTTAACCAATTAATGGATGAAATAGATCTTCAAGGAAAAAGAAATATAGCTTTACATAAAGATGGTGAACCGTTGTTGCATCCAAAAATTTTTGAAATTTTGGAAAGAGTTAAAAAGAATATTAATCACACTGTTTACATTACAACTAACGCACATCAGTTAAAGGAAAAAATCTGTCAATCGATTTTGGTTAATAAAATTGACGTATTAAATTTTAGTATTGGTGCGGCAACGGAAGAATTCTATTCAAAAGTAAGGGGTAAAAATTTTACAAAAGTAATTGATAACATAAAATTGTTTCTTGAATTAAGGAATAATTCTGAATGGAAACCAAAAGTTTTAGTACAGATAATTCGTTTACCACAATTTGAAGAAATGGAAAATGAAATTAATGAATTTAAAAAATTTTGGACAAATTATGATGTTGAATTACAGATTTGGAATCAATTAACTTGGGGAGTTTTTGAAAACAAGGAAAATAAGTTAAACAGATATCCTTGCTATTCTTTGTGGGAATCAACATTTATAAATTCTGATGGAAAAGCTTCAGCATGTTGTATGGATTGGCAGCAAAAATTAATAATCGGTGATACCAACCAAAATAAAATTAAAGATATTTGGCAAAGTGAAGCTCAACAAAATCTTAGAAAAATTCATATTGAAAAAAGAGAAAATGAACTTTCGACTTGTCCAACATGCAATTATTGGAGTTGGCAACCAAGATTAGCAAAATATTCTATTCGATAAAGCTAAAGTTTTCCTCTACAAATTCTGAAATTATCTTATTTACAAATTTTGGATTTTCTAAAGGCGTCATATGTCCGGAATTTTTAACCATCACAAATTTTGAATTTGGAATTTCATCGGCAATTTTCTGCATAACATTTGGCGGAGTTAATTTATCAAATTCACCGCACAAAACTAAAGTTTGAATACTAATATTTTTAAGCGAATCGGTTGTATCTGTTCTGCTTAACATTGCAATCAAAGATCCCTTTACACCAATTGCATTACTTCGTCTAGATTTATTCAAAACAGTATTGTATAATTCTGAATTATTTTTAATTGTTTCATCCCAAAAACAAGTCGGAACAAAATTATCAACAAAAGAAATTACACCTTCTTTATTTATTTTTGCAATTCCGTTTTGTCGTTTAATTTTTCCTTCGTTGCTATCGCTTTCAGTTCTTGTATCCAATAAAATTGCAGCAGAAAATTTTGTTTGATCAATTTCCAAAGCTCGAAAAGTTATGTATCCTCCCATTGATAATCCACAGATTATTGGTTTATCTAATTCTAATTCATCAATAATTGAAGATAAATCTTCAACAAAAGAATCCATTGTAAATTGTCCATCACCGGCTGGACTTTTACCCAAACCGCGAATATCATATCTCACACAGAAATATTTATCTTTAAGAAAATTTACTTGTTCATCCCACATTGTATGATCGTAAGGAAAGCCGTGTAAAAAAATAATGGATTTATTTTCTCTGTCACCCTCTAAATAAACTTTTAGATTATTAATTGTTTGTTCCATTTTTCTTCCAATTTTTTATCTAAAATATAATACACTTTTATATTTCACAAATCATTTTTCAAAAAATTATATGCTTGATTTTAACAAGATAAATAAGTATGATAATTATGTAACAATCATTTTATTATCAAAAAATGAGGAGGCTAAAATGGTATATGAAAGTCTTATCGCAATTGTTGAAAGCCACTTAGAAGACTTAACTAAAACTTGGGTTCAAGAAGTTAAAAAATCGGAATACTTAAGTACATATCAAAAATTATCTGATGATGAAATTTTCTCAAGAGGACGAGTTCTTTTTAGTAATCTACAAAGCTGGCTTATGAAAGGTGCATCTAACTATGATGCGGCAATTTATTTTAAGAGAATCGGTGAAGAAAGAATTAATGAAGGAATGCCGCTTACTGAAGTATTCTATGCTCTGCATCTTGAAAAAAAAGTTTTGTGGAGTTTTGTTGCTTGGAAAGATGAAATAAGCGGAATACTTAAAGCTGTTGATGCAATTGAGTTTATGACCGTGATAAATAACTATTTTGATCTCGGTAATTTTTATATTATTAAAGGTTACAATGAACAACTTTTTTCAAAATTAACAGAAACAAAAAAATTTACTGAAATGGAATTACAGCAGTTTTTAGTAAGCGGAGCTTTGTATCAAGAAAGTATTAAAAAAGTTAAGGAAAAAATGTATAGCGAAGCTTTGAGTATTGGAATAATTAGATAAATAAAATAAATTATTTTGATTTATGGAGGGAAAATGTCGGCAAGAAATTTATCCAAAATTGTTGATGATCAAATTGATGAACTTAAACAAGAATGGCTTACAGAAGTTAGAAAATCCGAATATTTAAAAACTTACAAAACTTTTAACGATGTTGAAACTATTAAAAGAGGCGGTGCAGTTTTTTCATATTTAAGCGAATGGCTTAAGGAAGGCGGCACAAATAAAAGTGCAGAAGAGTATTTTGAAAAAGTAGGAGCTTCAAGATTTAGAGAAAGATTTCCGTTAACGGAAGTTCATTACGCAGTTTATTTGTTAAAGAAAATATTTTGGAACAGAATTGACTGGCGCGATAAAGTTACCGGTTCTTTTGAAACTTCTAACGCAACAAAAATTATGAGCGTGTTTAATGATTATTTTGATCTCGCAAATTTCAGTATTACAAAAGGATATTTTAACGAATTGTTAAACAGCATAAATGATGATAAATCAATTTCTAAAGAAGATTTAAAAAGTTTACTAACAAAAGGTAAACTTGATGCCGAAAAATTAGAGGATGATGAATTTATTTGGCGTCATGTTTAGATAAATGTTTTTTAAAATTTAATTTGAGCCCAACTATAAAAAGCTGGGCTTTTCTTTATAAAAAATATGAATGAAAATTTTACGGCAATAATTTTGTCGGGTGGAAAAAGTAAAAGAATTGGCAGCGATAAAGCACTTCTGAAAATTAACGGAATTACACTTATTGAACGAATCCAAATTTTGTTAAAAGAAATTTTTAATGAAGTTATAATTATTTCAAATTCACCGGAGAACTATAATTTTATAAATTCTAAAATTTATAGAGATATTTTTCCCGGTTTTGGACCTTTATCTGGAATTCATTCCGGACTAATAAATTCAACTTCTGAAAATATTTTTTTTATTTCTTGCGATATGCCATTTGTTACGAAAGATTTAATAAATTTTCTTATTCTTCAGACCAAAAGTGAAGATATTTTAATTCCCAAATCACACAATAATTTTCAAACACTTTGTGCAGTTTATAAAAAAAGTTGTATTCCCAAAGCTGAGGAATTGCTTAAACTCGCTTCTGAAAAAATTAATGAAAATGGTAAAACTAAAGTTAAACTTTATGATTTGATAAATTCCTTGAATACAAAATTTGTTGAAATTTCAGATGAATCATTTTTTAATGATAGACTTATTTTTAATATGAATTCATTGGATGATTTTGAATTTGTAAAAAATATTTTAGAATGAAATCTTACTTAAATCATAAATCACTTGAAAAAATTTCTCTAATTATTTTTGGAATAATAATATTTCTTTTTGTGATATACTTTTTCGTATTTAAAATAAATTGGGTGAAATTATATCAAACTGAAAACGTAAGTAAAAATATTTCCGCATTATCGGAAAGCTGCGTTCAATGTCACGGCGATGTAAAAGGATTTTCAAAATTTCATAATCCGCAAAAGATTGGCTGTAGTTCTTGCCATTTAGGAAACGTAATAGAAAAAGATAAAAATCTTGCTCACGCCGGAATGATAAAAATTCCCGGCAATTTGGAAAATGCAAAGCAAACTTGCGGAAAGGTAAATTGCCATCCCGGAATTTCTGAAAGAGTTGATTCGTCTTTAATGTCAACAATGAGCGGAATTATATCCGTAAATAAATTTGCATTCGATGAAATTAAAAATCCAAATGGAAAATTTCATATTGAAAAAATTAAAAATTCTGCGGCTGAATCTCATTTAAGAAATTTATGTGCATCTTGCCATTTAGGAAACGAGAAAACTGAATTTGGTCCAATCACAGAATTATCCCGCGGTGGTGGATGTAATGCGTGTCATTTAAATTATTCTGACGAAGCAAAAAAAGAATTGCAAATTTATAATTCTCTTAAAGTTGAAAAACGGGATTCAGCATTAATAAAATTTCATCCATCACTTTCATTAAACATTACAAATAATCATTGCTTTGGATGTCACAGCCGATCCGGAAGAATTTCTACAAATTATGAAGGCTGGCACGAAACAAGTTTTACAGATAAAAAAATAGTTGATAATAAAAATTTTAGACTTTTAGATGACGGAAGAATATTTCAAAAGAAAATTCCCGATGTACATTTTGAAGCCGGTTTGGTTTGTGTTGATTGCCATATTTCATACGAAATTATGGGAAACGGAAAATTTTATGAACACAAGGAAGAACAAATTTTAGTTAAGTGTGAAGATTGTCATTCGCAAAATAAAAATGAAACAATTTCATTAAATGAATTTGATTTTGAATCAAAAAAAATTGCTGAAGTTTTTGGAATTGATGATGAAAATAGGAAATTTATAAAAGTAAAAAAATCTCAAACTCCTTTAATAAATACAGAAATTATAAATAACAGAATTGCAAAATTACATGGAAAACAATCAAAGAAAATTTACGATTTGAATCCGCCAAAATTTGAATGCGTAAATTCCAAAGTGCATAAATCACTTTCGTGTAATAGCTGCCATACTTCCTGGGCGCCGCAATGCGTTGGTTGTCACACAGAATTTGAGTCAAACACTAAAGGTTTTGATTTGCTGGAAAATAAAAATACGAATTCTTCTTGGGTTGAATTTAACGGAGAATTTTTTGCAGAACTTCCTACTTTGGGAATTAAAGAATTTTCTGAAAATGGGAAAATTCAGAAAAGTATTGAAACTTTTATTCCCGGAATGATTATGACTTTGGACAAATCTAAATATTCAAAGAAAAAAGAAGAAATTATTTTCAAAAGATTGTTTTCTCCATCGGTTGCTCATACAATTAGAAAAGAAAGCAGAAGCTGTGAATCTTGCCATAATAATTCACTCGCAATTGGTTACGGAAGAGGAAGTTTGAAATACATAATTCACAATAAAATTGGTAAATGGATTTTCAAATCAAAATATAAAAATGTAGAATATGATAATTTACCGGAAGATGCGTGGATTGGTTTTCTTCAAACACGAAAAGAAAATTTTGCTACAAGAAAAAATGTTCGTCCATTTAATATTGATGAACAGAAAAGAATTTTAACGGTTGGAGCTTGTTTAACTTGCCATAAATCAGATTCAAAAATTATGAAAGAATCATTATCAAATTTTGAAAATCAATTAAGTAAATTATCGCAAAAATGCATTTTGCCAAGCTGGTAGAATTTTCTTTTAATTAAAAACCAAATGATAAACTATTTTATACCGTAAAATAAAATAATCTATCATATCTTTTTATTCCCTAAAATAATTTTATAAAAATTAAAATTCCCACAATTAAGAAGTTATTATTGGAATTATTTGTTTTATAGTCTAAAACAATGAAAATTATTGGCAAACTATTTGAAAGGAAATATCCTAATATTTTATATTATAAAATAAAATTGGAAAGTACCTTTTTATGAAAAAAATTATCGGCTCAATTGGAGTTTTAGTTTTGGTAATTATTGTTGCAATTGGAACCTTAACAACCAAAAGTAGTGAAGAAACTATTTTGGATAAACTTAAAAATAAATATTCCGAGAAACACATTGCTTCTGTTGATCATTCGAAATTTGCGGAATTGCAGAAAAAATTTAATTCACCAAGAGAAGTTACTGCGGAATGTATAACTTGTCATAATAAACGCCATGAAGAAGTTATGCATTCTAATCATTGGAATTGGGAACGTGAAGAATATATTGAAGGTCGTGGAATTGTTTCAATCGGTAAAAAAAATATTATGAACAATTTCTGCATTGGAACACAAGGAAATGAAAAAAGCTGCGCAAAATGTCATATTGGTTATGGCATGGATGAAAAAGGAAAATCATTTACCGATGCAAATAATATTGATTGTTTGGTTTGTCATGATAACACAGAAACTTATGCAAAAGCTCCAAATCAAGGCGGCGCTCCGTTAGAAACTTTGGATTTTAATAAAATTGCACAAAATGTTGGAAAACCGGAAAGAACAAATTGCGGAGTTTGTCACTTTTTTGGCGGCGGCGGAGATAATGTTAAACATGGCGATTTAAGCAGCGATATGTTTTATCCAAATAGAGATATTGATGTTCATATGGATGCGGATGGAATGGATTTGCAATGTGTTGAGTGCCATGCGACAAATCAACATACAATTGCGGGAAAAATGTACTCGCTTTCTTCAATGAATCATAATAGAGTTTTTTGCGAAGATTGCCACACTTCAACTCCTCATGAAAAAGAAATTTTAAATGAGCATACTTTAAAAGTTGCTTGTCAAACTTGTCACATCCCAACTTATGCAAAAGGAAAATCAACAAAAATGGCGTGGGATTGGTCGACTGCCGGAAAACTTAAAAACGGTGAACCTTATCATGAAGAAGACAGTTTAGGAAATCATACATATCTTTCAATTAAGGGAAGTTTTAAATGGGAAAATAATGTTAAGCCGGAATATCAATGGTTTAACGGAACCGCATCTCATTATTTAGAAGGCGATAAAATTGAAGATACTACAAAATCTTTAGTAATGAATGAACTTCACGGATCTTATTCAGATTCCGAATCTAAAATAATTCCGGTAAAAGTTCACAGAGCAATTCAACCATTTGATCCGGAAAATAAAATTTTAATTCAGCCCAAACTTTATTCTGATAATAAAGGAGAAGGTGCATTTTGGCAAGATTTCAATTGGGAAACTGCAAGTATTGAAGGAATGAAAGATTCAGAATTACCATTTAGCGGAAAAATTTCTTTTATCAAAACTGAAATGAATTGGCCGGTAAATCATCAAGTTTCTCCAGCAGAAAATTCTGTTCAATGTGCCGAATGTCATACTAGAGAAAACAGCCGTTTAGCAGAATTAAAAGATTTTTATATGCCGGGAAGAGATTACTCAAAAATTGTTGATTACATCGGTATTTGGAATATCATTTTATCACTTGTGGGTATTGCGCTTCATGGTTCATTAAGATTTTATGCTGCAAGAAAATTAAAAAATGGAGTTCATAAAAATGACTAAAAAAGTTTATGTATATAAATCATTTGAAAGATTTTGGCATTGGATGCAAGCAATCTTAATAATATTTCTCGGATTTACAGGATTTGAAATTCACGGTTCATATAGTTTCTTCGGATTTGAAGAAGCAGTAATGTACCATAATATTGCGGCATATTTATTTATCATACTAATTGTGTTTGCAATTTTTTGGCATTTTACAACCGGCGAATGGAAACAATATATTCCAACTTATAAAAATATTGTTGCTCAAGTACATTATTATTTTTCGGGAATTTTTAAAAATGCTCCGCATCCAACAAAGAAAACTGTTCTAAGAAAATTAAATCCTATGCAAAAGTTAACTTACTTCGGATTAAAAATTTTAGTAATTCCGCTTTCGGTAACTTCCGGATTACTTTATATGCTTTATCGATATCCGCAAAGACACGAAATAAAATTTTTAAATATTGATTCTTTGGAAATTATTGCGATTGTTCATACAGTTGCGGCATTCTTTTTGGTTTCATTTTTAATTGTTCATCTTTACTTAATAACAACCGGTGAAACTATTACAACAAACTTAAAAGCAATGTTAACCGGTTACGAAGAACTTGAACATGATGATGCTGAAGTATTAAAATTAAAGGAGAATAAATAATGCAGACAAAATATATGAATCCATATTTAGCCGGATTTTTACTTGGACTTCTGCTTGTAGCAACAGTTTACATAACCGGAAGAGGTTTAGGTGCAAGTGGAGCTGTAAAAAGTATGACTGTTCAAGTTGTAGAATCAGTAACTCCGAATCATGCTGAGAATACAAAATTTTATAAAGAATATTTATCTGAACATGCCGGAAGCCCGCTAAAATCTTGGCTGGTTTTTGAAGTAATCGGAGTTTTAATCGGTGCATTTATTTCCGGATTAGTTTCTGAAAGATTAAATTTAACTCTCGAACACGGTCCAAGAATAAATTCAAGAATTAGAATATTTGGTGCAATTACCGGCGGATTATTATTTGGATTTGGAGCACAATTGGGAAGAGGTTGTACAAGCGGTGCAGCCTTAAGCGGAATGGCAGTTTTATCTTCCGGTGGAATTTTAACAATGATTGCAATTTTTGGCGGTGCATATTTGTTTGCATATTTTTTTAGAAAATTTTGGATTTAAGGAGAATTTAAAATGGGTCCTTTAGTTCCCGATGTAATCAGCAATGATTTAAATTTTATAATCGCTTTAGTTATTGGAGTTGCGTTTGGTGCAATTTTAGAGCAAGCCGGATTTTCAACTTCTAAAAAATTGGTGGGATTATTTTACGGTTATGATTTTACTGTCTTGCGTGTATTTTTTACTGCGGGACTTGTAGCAATGTTCGGAATTATAATGTTAGATCATTGGGGATATTTAGATGTAAATCTAATTTATATAAATCCAACATTTGTAGGTGCAGCAATTGCTGGTGGATTAATTATGGGTTTAGGATTTGTGATTGGCGGATTTTGTCCCGGAACTTCCGTGTGTGCAGCCGCCATTGGTAAAATTGATGCAATGTATTTTATCTTAGGTTCTGTTATAGGAATTTTAATTTTCGCAGAAGGTTATCCTCTTTGGGAAGATTTTTATAAAGCTTATAATTTTGGCGGAATAAGAATTTTTGATACTTTCGGAATTTCACAATCATTATTTGCATTTATTTTAACTTCAATTGCGCTATTAACTTTTTGGGCAACTTCAATTATTGAAAATAAAGTTAACGGAATTTCTAAACCAGTAATTCGATTTACTCCATATTATTTGGGATTAACAGCAGTTGGAATTTTTATCGCAATTTCTGCTTTTATGTTTCCACCAAAAAAAGCTGGATTATTAGAAATGGTTGAAAATTTAGAATTTGTAAATTCATATCCGCTTAATGAAATTACTTCTGATGAATTAGCTTACAGAATGATGGAACGTGATAAAAAATTACAAGTTTTTGATTTTAGAACTTCAGATGAATATAGAAAACAAAGTTTACCGAATTCAATTTTATTTTCTATAGATAATTTTTTTGAGAAAGAACCAAATAGATTTTTGAGCTTGGCAAATAGAACAAATGTATTTGTAGCAAATGACGAAATGGTAGAAAGAAAAATTGCAATTATTGCTAAAGAACTTGGTTACAATAATATTAAAATACTTTCCGGCGGAATAAAAACTTTTGATAAACTTATTTTGAATTTTGATAATACACAAACTCCACAAAATAAAGTTGAAGAAACAACATTTGCATTTAGAGAAAAAGCTTCTTTGGTAATTCCGGAAATGATTAAAAACAATAAGCCAAAAGGCGGTGTTGAGAAAAAATTAAAAAGAGTTGTTGGGGGATGTTAGTATTTAGGGAATTGTAATTATAAGATTTTTCTTATTCATAATAAGAAATTAATTGTGCTCTTCCTGAACCGCCTTCACTTTCCCAAAATGGTTCAGTTAATGCAGTTCCGCTAGGTTTGTAGAATACATTAACAGTTCCATTAAAATTGAAATATCCTTTTGCAGTAGCAAGTCCGTGCAACTGACTGTTATTACCAAAATTAATATTACTTTTAGAAAGTAGTTGTGCACTTACGGAAACATTATCGTGTAGATTAATATCTCCATTTGCATAAATAGCTAAATTATTTTGGGCTCCGCTCGGCGAGCTAATTGTGACATTCTCTTGACAAATAACATTTCCAGTTACAATGAAAATTCCATAACCGGTCATATTCGCTTTAAGAATTAAATCGCCTTCAACATAATAAATTACTGGATTTGCTTCAGTTCCCAAAGTTTGATTACCGGAAATTATTAAATTTCCAGTTGCAGAATTTGTTGCTTTGCTTTGATAATCCGATGCATTAAATAATGGAATATCTACTGTTGGGGCTTGATAGTGTGTAACTCCTCCGCTGGGATTATTATTTGGTTTAAAAGTTAAATCCATATTTTCCGGAGGATTTGAAACAACACTTCCAGAATATGAACCAAATCCATCAATTGAGTTTGTTCCGTTTAATTGAATGTTTCCATTTGTATGAAAATTCGAATTCCAACTTGAATTTCCATCATCTGTAATGTGTAGATTTCCATTTATGCTTGCAGTATTTCCACATAACATTGAATAATTAAAAAATTCTGGCGGGCCACTTGTAACTCCAGTAACTTGCACCACACATTTTATAGTATCTTCCATTTCATCAACAATTCCAATAGATTCAATTTCATAGTGGTCTGTTAAACTCATATTTGGTCCATTTGGAAATTGACTATTAGTTGAAGAAACTGAAATTAATAATGATCCAATATTTAAAGATATTTCGGAACCACTCCAATCCTTATTTAATGAGAGTTCTTTGGTTGCAATATCAATTCCGCTTGCGGCTAAATTTCTTGCCTGTGTTTTATCGTAATAATTAAAAATTTTATTTAGAACTCTTGAATCACTATTTAAATTACTTAAATTAATTAGTGTAAAAATTCCTCCAATTCCTAAAACCACTATTAAAATCATTTTTCCCATATTCTAATTCTTAATAAAATAAATTTCTTCAAAATATGATGCAGCAAAAAATGTTGTATCATTTAATTGATTTTTACTGTTTAATGCAATCTTGAGATTAATACTGTTTATTTTTGATAATAGATTTGTTATTGTATTACTTGAATCATAAACAGTAATACTAAATTTAGAAACATTTGGAATTAAAAAAGTTTTTTGACCGGGATTTACCAATCTTGTTAATCCATTATCAAAATAATAGTGAATTGTATCAAGAATTCCATTATTATCTAAATCAGCCTTAAATCTAATATTTGTTGAATCAAACTCAATAATTGGAATTGAACCGGCTCTGTAACCAATTTTACTAAAATCATATTCAACAATTTCTTCTAATGAAAATGTTGAGATTGTGTTAATTTCATTTATCGTTTTAGAATTAAAAAAATTGCTATAAAAGATAGAATAGCCAATTAGAAGTGATAAAATAACACCACCAATTATTGTTGATATTGTTAATTCTAAATTATTCATTTCAATAAGCCGTATAATAATAGAGTTTTACAGTATCAATTAGCGATATTGATGAAACATATACACTAATTTTTTTTGTTCTTGTTGGAATTGTAGATTTATATTCCAAATTAATACTGCGTACATAAGAAACGCCAACTTTTAAATTATAAGCACCCATATCATTATTAACAGTAGTTTGATAATTATTAAAATCATCTACATCATCAAAAGTATTATAAACTTCGTTACCATCAGATTTCAATAAATTACTAAAACCCGTACTGTCAGTAGGAATTGAAGCAATACAATTCTCATCAAAACTTTTTGAAGAAATTTCTTTTATAAATTTTTGACCAATACTAATTGCGGTTGTAATTTTACCAGCTTCTGCAGTTCTCTCTGAGGAAGAATTAATTTGCTTTGTTGAATTAACAATTAAAGTTGCTGTTAATACAACTGCACCAATTACAAGGATTATGTGATTTCCCCCCATTCTCAAATCCTATTTTTTAAATACTATTTTTTTAATACTACATAAAACGATATACTATCGAAAAAAAAATGAATAATTAAATAGATTTTTATAATAAATAAGTAGAACATTATTTATTTTGCAAACAATTTTAAAAGGACTGAATCTATTAAATTTCTTAAAATAAATAAAACACCTTTTGTCTTATCCAAAATTTTAGAAAATATTTTACAATAGAACTAGAAATTTTAATAAAAGCTAATATTTAAAATTGGCAAGAAAGTTGATATGTATAAATATCAACTTTTGTGGATTTAAATGGAAATTTCTATAGATAAAAAAACTCCAATTTATCCAATCAGAACAGCCGCACAAATTCTTGGAATTTCCGTTCCAACTCTCAGAATGTACGAAAAAGAAGGTTTAATAATTCCACATAAATCAGATGGAAATCAAAGAGTTTATTCCGAAGACGATTTGGAAAGATTAAGATGTATTCGTCGGGCGATTAACGAATCGAAAATCAGTATAAACGGAATCAAAACAATTTACTCACTAATTCCTTGCTGGGAAGTTGTAAAATGTACAGAAGAAGACCGAAAAGTTTGTGATGCTTTTAAGAGTCATCAGCAACCTTGCTGGACATTCACTCACCCAAATACAACTTGCGAAAACCGAAACTGTAGAGAATGCGAAGTTTATAATGAATTTTCGCAATGCGGGGCAATAAAAGATTTAATTAAGAAAATATCGGGATTATAATTTATGAATTCATTATCACGAAGAAGATTCTTAAAAATTACCGGAGCAACTTTTGGAGCCGCCGTAGCCGTAACTTCATTAAGTGAAGTTGTAAAAGGTGCAGAAAAAGTTGAAATTGAATCCGGAAAAAAAGTTAAGGGTATTCAGAAAATTCCAACTTACTGCGATTTATGTTTTTGGAAATGCGGCGCAATTGCATATTTGAAAGACGGAGAACTTTGGAAAATTGAAGGGAATCCCAAAGATCCTTTAAGCAACGGAAGATTGTGCCCAAGAGGAACCGGAGGAATTGGAGTTTATTCAGATTCTGATAGACTTAAAGCTCCGTTAATTAGAAAAGGTGAAAGAGGAAAAGAAGAATTTGTTCAAGTAACTTGGGATGAAGCTCTTGATTACATTGCCGAGAAAATGAAAAAAAATAAGTCGGAATTTGGACCCGAATCTATGGTTTTATTTAGTCACGGAATTGGAGGAAATTTTTTACAACATTTATTTAATGCTTATGGAAGTCCGAATATAACTGCTCCATCTTTTACACAATGTCGCGGTCCGAGAGAAGTTGGATTTGAATTAACATTTGGAGATGTAGTTGGTTCACCCGAAAGAACAGATATTCAAAATGCAAAATGTTTGGTATTAATTGGTTCGCATCTTGGCGAAAATATGCACAATACACAAGTTCAAGAATTTGCTGAAGCAGTAGAAAAGGGTGCAACAATAATTACAGTTGATCCAAGATTTTCCGTCGCTGCAAGCAAATCGAAATATTATCTGCCAATAAAACCCGGAACCGATCTTGCATTAATTTTAGCTTGGATGAATGTTATAGTTTCAGAAAAATTATATGATAAAGAATTTGTAGAAAATTACGGATTTGGTTTTGATCAATTTGCGTATGAGATTTCCCAATACACACCGGAGTGGGCTTATATTGAAACTTCGATCGAACCCGATATTATTAGAGAAACTGCGTACGAAATGGCAAGATATAAACCGGCAACTTTAATTCATCCGGGAAGACACACAACTTGGTACGGAGATGATACTCAAAGAAGCAGAGCAATTGCACTTTTGAATGCTTTGATGGGAAATTGGGGAAAGAAAGGCGGATTTTATATTCCATACAATTACAGTATTCCTAAATATCCATATCCGGCTTACCCGAAACCACTACGTGAAGCTGCGGATAATCCGAATCGAAAATATCCGTTTGCAGAAGGTGAAAAAAGTTCAAGCGGAATGCGCGATGCTACATTGACCGAAAATCCTTATTCTATAAAAGGTTGGTTTATTTATGCAACAAATCTTTTGCAAGCTTTACCAAATATGCAAGAAACAATAGATGCAATTCAGAAATTAGATTTGATGGTTGTAGTTGATGTAGTTCCAAGTGAAATTGCCGGATATGCCGATGTAGTTTTGCCGGAATCAGTTTATTTGGAAAGATATGATGATTTGAATACTTCGTCATTTAAAGAAGGATTTGTCGGTTTGCGCCAACCGGTAATAGATTCTCCTAATGATCAAAAACCAAATTGGTGGATTGCAAAACAACTCGCAAATAAACTTAGCTTAGGAAAATATTTTCCTTGGAAAAATGTTGAAGAATATCTTGATACAAGATTGAAAAGTGCGGGATTGAGTTTAGCGGAATTAAAAGAAAAAGGTATAATAAAAGCTCCTCAACAGCATATTTATTATGGAGAAAATGATGTTCCGGAATTTTATACACAATCCGGAAAAGTTGAATTTTATTCAATTCCACTAAAAGATGCGGGTTTTGATCCCGTTCCCAAATATACCAAACCTGAAGAACCGCCAGCCGGATATTTTAGATTATTATTTGGAAGAGCACCGGTTCATACTTTTAGCAAAACTTTATCAAACAGATTTTTATCAGATTTGATGAGTGAAAATGAGTTGTGGTTAAATTCTGATATTGCAAAAAGATTGGGAATTAATAATGGTGAATATGTAAAATTAAAAAATCAAGATGGAGTTATAAGCAATAAAATCAAGGTTAAAGCTACGGAAAGAATTAGAACAGATTGCGTTTATATGGTTCACGGTTTTGGACAAAAAGCAAAAATGTATAGACAGACTTTCAATAAAGGTGCAAGCGATGCACAGCTTGTTACAAAATATAAAGTTGATCCATTGATGGGCGGAACGGGAATGAATGTAAATTTTGTAACTATTGTGTTGGAGGCATAAATGGCAAGATACGGAATGGTTATCGATACAAAAAAATGTGTAGGATGTCAAGATTGTGTAATTGCTTGTCAAGCTGAAAATAATGTTCCGCAAGGATTTTGCAGAGATTGGATTACGACAGAATCAACTGGAAAATTCCCATCAATTAGTTTAGAAATCAGAACAGAAAGATGTAATCATTGCACAGACGCACCATGCGTTTCATGCTGTCCAACCGGCGCAAGTCATTATCATGATATTGGTGGAGTAGTTTTAGTAAATCACGATGAATGTATTGGATGTAAAGCTTGTATTGCTTCTTGTCCTTATGATGCACGATATGTTCATCCCGAAGGTTATGTTGATAAATGTACATTTTGCATTCACAGAGTTGAGAAAGGATTAAATCCGGCATGTGTTTCTGTCTGCCCGACGCATTGTATGTATTTCGGAGATTTTGATGATCCTGGAAGTCAAGTAAATGAACTTTTACAATCAAGAAAATATCATTCGCTAATTCCAGAAGCCGGAACAAAACCTAATATTTTTTATTTGATTTAGGAGATTGAGATGAACGAAATTACTTCAACAAGAAATAATTACACGATTGATCCGACACTTTCCGTATGGGGTTGGGAAATACCGGTTTATCTTTTTCTTGGCGGAATGGTTGCCGGTATGATGCTAATTTCCGGATATTTTTTATTTAAGGGAAGACAAACTGAAAAAAATTGTTCATGTTTTTATTTGCCATATATGAGCGTGATTTTGTTGAGCATTGGAATGTTTGCATTGTTCTTGGATTTAGAACACAAACTATATGTTTGGAGATTATACACAACATTTCAAATTACTTCAGCAATGTCGTGGGGTTCATGGATTTTAGTTTTAGTATATCCAATTTTATTGGTTAACATTTTAATAAAGCCGCCAAAATTTCTTGAAGAAAAATTTCCACAAGTTATAAATTGGAAAAAATATTTGCTTGAGAAACCAATTCTGCTGAAAAACATCGGCATAATTACAATGTTTTTTGGAGCGGGAATTGGATTATATACCGGAGTTCTGTTAAGCTCACTTGGAGCAAGACCATTATGGAGTTCGGCAATTCTTTGGTTACTGTTTTTGGTTTCCGGACTTTCCGGTGCTGCAGCTTTTGTTCATGTAATTGCTAAAGATGTTTACGAACGTGAATTGTTAGCAAAGGCTGATAATGCATTTTTAATTATTGAACTTTTCGTAATTGCTCTTTTTATTATAGGATTGAAAACTGCAACTGAAGTTCAGGCTCAGGCTGCTGATTTACTTTTAACCGGAGAATTTGCACCAAGTTTTTGGGTTTTTGTTATTAGTATTGGAATTATTATTCCGCTAATTATTCAGCTTCTTGCCGTAAATCATAAAGTAAAACATACGGCACTTGCACCTTTAATGGTTATTGTTGGAGGATTAATTTTAAGATTTATAATTGTTTCTGCTGGTCAATACAGTCATTGGTTTAACTCAAATTTTCATTAATGGAGAAAATAAATTATGAATGGTTTAACACACAAACTTTCACATATTTTTGAACATGGCGATCATGCTCACATTCATGTGAAAGAAAAGCCTTTCTCCAATCCATATTTTGTTGGAGTTGGATTAGGTTTAGTTTTGCTTGCGGCTTTCGTAATTATGGGAAGAGGATTAGGTGCATCCGGCGCACTTTCTACAACAGTTGCAGTTAGTGTAAATAAAATTGCTCCGGAACATGCTGCAAAAAATAGTTTTTATACGGAATATCTCGGCGATGAAAATTCAAATCCTTTTAAAGATTGGTTAGTATTTCAAATTATTGGAGTTTTGTTCGGAGGATTTATTTCCGGGATTCTTTCACATCGAGTTAAAAAAGGAATTGAGAAAGGTCCGAGAATTTCTACAAAGATGAGATTGGTTTATGCATTTATTGGTGGAGGATTATTGGGCTGGGGCGCTAAATTAGCGCGCGGTTGTATGAGCGGACAAGCTTTAGCCGGAGGCGCAGTTTTAAATTTAGGAAGCTGGATATTTATGATGATGGTTTTTGCTGGTGGTTATGCAGCAGCTTATTTCTTAAGGAGGCAATGGATATGAATGCACCATTCTTTAAATATGAATATTTTGGAACTGACGTAAGTTTAATTATTGCATTTGTAATTGGAATTGCATTTGGATTTGCTTTGGAGCGCGGCGGTTTCGGAAGGGCAACAATTTTAGCTGCACAATTTTATTTTACAAATATGCGCGTATTAAAAGTTATGTTCACAGCAATTGTAACTGCAATGCTTGGACTTTTCTTTTTATCCGTAATTGGATTTTTAGATTTATCTCTGATTTATCTTACTCCAACCAATGTGATGCCTAATTTAGTTGGTGGATTAGTTGCCGGTGTTGGATTTGTTATCGGCGGTTATTGCCCGGGTACTTCAATTGTTGCAGTTGCTACCGGAAAAATTGATGCATTGGTTTATGTAATTGGAATGCTGTTCGGAATTTTTGTTTTCGGAGAAATGTTTCCATCTATAGAAAATTTCTTCAACTCAACTGCAATGGGAAGTGTAACTTTACCACAATTTTTCAACATTCCTTATGGAGTTGTTGTTTTTCTAGTTGTGGTTATGGCAATCGGCGCTTTCGCGGCTGCTGAATGGGGTGAAAGGAAAATGGCAAATAAATCATTGGAGAAAAAAATATGAAAAAGTTTTTCTCAAATTTGAGTGCAGAAAAAAAACTTGCAATGTTTACTTTTGTTTTAGGAGTAATTGCAATTTTTGCGGGTGATCCTTACGGAAAAACTTCAATAAAAATTAATGCAAAGGAATTATCATTAATTTCACCAAATGAAATTGGAAAAATAAAAGTTGAAGATATAGCTGATAATATTATTCAATCAAAATCTGATTATAGATTAATTGATTTGCGTAAACCGGAAGAATTTGCAAAGTATAATATCCCAACTTCTGAAAATATTCAACTTGATAAATTGCTAAATTCAGAATTACAGCGAAATGAAAAATTAATTCTTTATTCAGATAATGATATTGAAGCAACGCAAGCTTGGTTTTTATTGAAGACAAATAATTTTAAAGGAATAAATATTATTCCCGGTGGATTAAATAATTGGAAAGATAATATTTTATTCCCCAAATGTGATTGCGGAGAAAATCCTTCTGCTGAGCAGAAACATAAACATGATAAACTTGCTGAAGTTAGTAAATATTTTGGCGGAAATATTCAGACAAATTCTGCAGCAGAATCATTTGTTAAAAATGAAATGCCGCAATTAGCAGCTCCAAACGGAATAACATTAAAGAAAACATCCGGGAAGAAAAAAAGAGAAGGTTGTTAATTTCAAAAAAAATATTCTCCCGCAAAAATGTGGGAGAATAAATATCCAAATTATTCTACATCTAATTTTTGTCTATTTGAATCACTCCACAATTCTAAAGCATTTATTAATTCTTTCATAATTACTGCAACAAATTCTTGCTTTTCATTTTCAAAATTATTTAAAATGTTTTGATGCAGTTCAATATGTTTTTTTGTTAATAAATTTATAAACTTTTTGCTTTCCGGAGTTAAATCAACTAAGTGGTTTCGCTTATCAGAATTATCGATTCTTCTTACAATATATTTTTTATCTTCCAAACTTGTTAAAATATGTGTAACTCTTCCGGCGCTAATTTCTAATTCTTCAATCATTTCTTTAATTGAAACTGTAGATTTTTTCGCAAACATTCTTAAACACTTTAATTCGGTTGGAGTAAGATTAAAAAGAGCGGCAAAACTGCTTTCCTTTTTGTTGCATGCTCTTGAAAGTCTGCATGTTAATTCAGACATTTCGATTGCTTGAGATTTTGTAATATTCATAATTCCATCAATTTTTTTTACTTTAGGATGTAAAGTAAAATATTCTTATATAATTATCAAATATTTCATTTTATAAAATAATTTCATTTATTGGCTTAAGAAAATATTTACTATTATTTTGTATCTTTAGAAAAAAATGGATAAAAATTAAATGAAAGTTTTAGTAACCGGCGGTGCGGGATATATTGGTTCTCATTTTGTAAAAATATTGAATGAGAAAAATATTGAAGTTGTTGTACTTGATAATTTGAGCAGAGGTCACAAAGAAGCTGTTCCAAATAATGTTAAATTAGAAAATGTAGATTTATTAGATTTTCAAAATTTGGATAAAGTTTTTCAAAATCAATATTTTGATGCAGTAGTTCATTTTGCAGCATTTGCATACGTTGGTGAATCTGTTGAAAACCCAAGCCAGTATTATGAAAATAATGTTGTTGGTAGTTATAATTTACTTAAAGCTTGTTTACAAAATAATGTTAAAAAATTTGTTTTTTCTTCAACATGTTCGCTATATGGAAATCCGGAAATTATTCCTATTTCTGAAAATCAAAAAACAAATCCAATAAATCCTTATGCACAGACAAAATTAATGATTGAAAATATGTTGAAAGATTTTAATAATTCATACGGTTTAAAATATGTTACGTTAAGATATTTTAATGCTGCCGGTGCTGATTTCAGCGGAGAAATTGGTGAAAGTCACAATCCGGAGCCGCATTTAATTCCAATAGTTTTGAATACTGCATTAGGCTTAAGAGAAAAAGTTTTAATTTTTGGCGATGATTATGAAACAAAGGATGGAACTTGTATCCGCGATTATATTCATATAAATGATTTAGGTGATGCTCACTTTAAAGCTATTGAATATTTAAAAAGTAATGAAAAGAGTAATATTTTTAATTTGGGAACCGGCGAAGGTAATTCTGTAAAAGAAATTATACATTCTGCCGAAAGAATTACGAAGTTAAAAATTAATTATGAAATTGTCGAAAGAAGAGAGGGCGATCCGGCAATTCTTGTAGCAGATAATAAAAAATCGAAAGAAATTTTAGGCTGGAATCCAAAATATAAACTTGATGAAATTTTATCATCTGCATTTACTTGGCACAAAAATAAAAGGTATTAAATGGTTAAAAAAGTTGACACACCTTTTCGCGATCTATTTATTGTTAAACCGGATATTTTTAAAGATGATAGAGGTTACTTTTATGAATCTTTTTCTGAGAAAAAATATTTAGAGCTTGGTATAAATTTAAAATTTGTTCAAGATAATATTTCATTTTCAAGTTACGGAACTATTAGAGGTTTGCATTATCAAGTTGGAGAATTTGCACAAGGAAAATTGTGTCAAGTTTTATTTGGTAAAGTTTTGGATGTTGCCGTTGATATCAGATTTAATTCACCAACGTTTGGAAAAAGTTTTGGTGTAGAATTATCCCAAGAAAATAAAAAACAATTATGGATTCCACCCGGTTTTGCACACGGATTTTCAGTTTTATCGGAAACAGCAATTTTTAGCTATAAATGTACAAACTATTATAGCAAAGAACATGAAAGATGTATTATTTATAATGATTCAAGTTTAAAAATAAACTGGAAAATTAAAAATCCGATTATATCCGATAAAGATTTAATTGGAAGTAATTTTTCAGAAATTAAAGAAGATTTTTTTTATAAAATTAATTTGGAGTAAAATATGAAAATTTCGGTTATAGGAACCGGTTACGTTGGATTAGTTTCAGGAACTTGTTTTGCTGAAATGGGAAATGACGTAATCTGTGTTGATAATAATCCGACTAAACTTGCTCAATTAAAAAAAGCGGAAGTTCCGATTTATGAGCCAGGACTTGATTTACTTTTCTATAGAAATATTGCAAAAAACAGACTTCATTTTACCGACGATTTAAAATCAGCAGTTTTGGATTGTGAAGTAATTATGCTTTGTCTTCCAACCCCGCAAGGAGAAGATGGCTCAGCAGATCTAAAATATGTTTATGGAATTTCTGAAGACATCGGAAAAATTTTAAGTGAAAACCCCGGACACGAATTCAAAATTATTGCAAATAAAAGTACAGTTCCAGTTGGAACATCATCTGCGGTTACAAAAATTCTTAGAAAATATAATATTAATAATTTTGAAGTTGTATCGAATCCCGAGTTTTTAAGAGAAGGATTTGCCGTTGATGATTTTATGAAACCTGATAGAATAGTAATCGGCGCATCCACCGAACAGGCAATGAATAAAATGAAATCTCTTTACTATCCATTTGTGCTCAAAGGAAGTTCAATTATTGAAATGAATCCGGAAAGCTCTGAAGTAACAAAATATGCCGCAAATTCATATTTAGCTATGAGAATAACTTATATGAATGAACTTGCAAATTTTTGCGAAGTAGTTGGAGCAAATATTGATTTGGTTAGAAAAGGAATGGGCTCCGATACAAGAATTGGAAAACGGTTTTTATATGCCGGTATTGGTTACGGTGGTTCTTGTTTTCCTAAAGATGTAAATGCATTGATTAAAACATCAAAAGAAAATGGTTCCGAAATGAGATTGCTTTCGCTTGTTGATATAGTTAATAAAGATCAGAAACAAGTCATTGTTAAAAAAATATTTAAACATTTTGGTGAAAATATTGAAGGAATGAAATTTGCGGTTTGGGGATTAGCTTTTAAACCTAACACAGACGATATGCGCGAAGCTCCTTCGGTTGTAATTATTGAAGAATTACTTAAACGCGGTGCAAAAGTTACGGCTTATGATCCGGAAGCAATGGAGAATGCAAAATTCTATTTGCAAGACCGTGTTGAATACGCCGAAGACCAGTATAAAGCAGTAAAAGAAGCAGATGCATTATTGGTTTTAACAGAATGGAATGAATTCAATAATCCGGATTTAGAGCAAGTAAAATCTTTATTAACGCAGCCGGTAATTTTTGACGGACGAAACGTATTTAATAGAAGAAAAACTAAAGAATTGGGTTTTACACATTACAGCATTGGTAAAACACCAATTATTCAATAATTATTGATTTAAAATTTTCTCGTAATATTTGATATATTGAGGAACAATTAACTTCTTCTCAAAATAATCCTCAGATCTTTTTCTGGAATTTTTTGAGAAGGAGTGAAATTTTTTCTTATTTGTTAAAAGCTCCAAAGCATATTTTGCCATTCTATCAACATCACCAAATTCTGCAATAAATCCAGTTGTATTATGAATTATTAATTCCGGCAATCCGCCAACACTTGATCCAATTACCGGAACTCCGCAAGCCATTGCTTCAAGCGCAGATAAACCAAAACTTTCTTGTTGAGATGGAAGTAAGAAAATATCTGCAACACTTAAAAGATTTTCTAATCCGTCTTGTTTTCCTAAAAATAAAACATTGTGTTCTAACTTTAATTCGCGTGTTAATCTTTCACATTCCGATCTATCAGGTCCATCGCCAATTAAAATTAATTTTGTAGGAATTATTTTATTTACTTTTTCTAAAATCCTAATTGTATCACTAACTCTTTTAACCGGTCTAAAGTTTGAAGTATGGATTAAAATCTTTTCTCCGTTTGGTGCAACGTGATCTTTAAATTGTTTGTTGCAAACCGGTTTGTAAGTCTCCGTATCAATAAAATTATAAATTACTTCAATATCTTTTTCAATGTGATAATTTGTTAAAGTTTTTTCTTTTAAAAATCTGGAAACCGCAGTTACGCCATCACTTTCCTCAATGCTCAATTTCATAAGCGGTAGGAAAGATGGTTCAAGTCCAACAAGTGTTATATCAGTTCCATGAAGTGTTGTAACAATTTTAATATCCGATCCATTTTTTCTTAAAATTTGTTTTGCTAAATATGCGCTTGTTGCATGCGGAATTGCATAATGAACGTGAAGCAAATCCAATTGTTCATATTCAATAACTTCTAACATTTTACTTGTTAATGCCAAGCTGTAAAGCTGATGTTCAAATAATGGGTAATTGCTTACTTCAACTTCATGATAATAAATATTTTCAACAAATTGCGTTAATCGGTGCGGAAGTGCATAACTTATAAAATGAATTTCGTGTCCAAGTGATGCTAATTCTTTTCCTAATTCTGTAGCAACAACTCCGCTTCCGCCATAAGTAGGATAACATGTTATTCCAATTTTCATATAATTTCTTTCTGGATAATGAACTGAGTTTGATAGATTTATCAATAACAAAATAATTGTTTAATTGAAAATACTAATTTATTCCAATTTATTTTATTATAAGTATATTTGAAAAATAATTTTAATAACAAATTAATTTTAGTAAATGTTAAAAAAGAGAATTTTATTAGTTGGTTCCAACGGAATGTTAGGACAAAGTGTTGTTGAATTATTAAAAATTCGGAATGATGTTGAATTATTTTTAGCTTCTGCAGAAGACAATTCGTTTTTTCCGGAAATAAATTATTCAAAGTTAGATATTTCAAATAAAAAAGAAGTTAAAAATTTAGTAATGAATTTTTATCCTGATTTTATTATAAATGTTGCTGCATATACTAATGTTGATAAATGCGAAACTGAAAAAGAACTTGCATGGAATATTAACGTAAACGGGGTTGAATATTTGGCAAAATATGCAGTTCCAAGTAATGCACATTTAATTCATATTTCAACTGATTATGTGTTTGATGGAAAAGAAGGACCGTACTCTGAAGTTGATTTGCCAAACCCAATCAGTTATTACGGAAGAAGCAAATTAGCCGGCGAAAATGTGATAAAAAGATTCGATATAAAAAGTACAATTTTGCGGACAAATGTTTTATTCGGGTCAACAAAATTTGGAAGACCTGATTTTGTAAAATGGGTTTTTGATTCGCTTACAAAAAATCAGAAAATTAAAATTGTTACCGATCAAATTAATAATCCAACTTTTATTGATGACTTAGCTTTGGCAATTGTTGCAATTTGTGATTCTAATAAAACCGGATTATTCAATATCGGCGGTAGTGAACTTCTAAATCGTTTTGAATTTACAAAAAAAATTGCCGAATTTTTTAATTTAGATTTTTCACTTGTAGAACCAATTATAACAAAGGAATTAAATCAGCCAGCATTGCGACCTCTAAATTCCGGATTAATAAATTTGAAAGCTGAAACGGAATTGAATTATAAACCTAAACCGCTGAATGAATGTTTTAAAATTATCAATCAACATTGGAAAAATAATTTAAAGTAAAAAATGAATTTCGTTGAAAAATATGATGGATTTATTTTTGATCTTGATGGAACAATTTATCTTGAAGACAAAATTATTCCAAATGCCGTAAAAGTTATAAATAAATTAAAATCATTAAATAAAAAAATAGTTTTCATTTCTAATAAAACTACCGGAAGTATTGAGGATTATTATAGTTTTCTTTTTTCACATGGATTTAAAATTAATAAGAATCAATTTTTAACTGCAACAGTAATAACGAAAAAATACTTAGCAAATAAATATTACGGTAAAAAGTTTTTTGCAATTGCCGAAAAAAAATTCATAATGGAAATTGAATCTGCTGGGTTGGAGTATTGTGAAAATGCTAATAAAATTGATTTGATTATTGTAACATTAGATAGAACTCTAAATTATCAAAAACTGGAAATTGCGGGAAAAGCCTTAGATAATGGGGCAAAATTTTTTGCGGCAAATATTGATAATACATGTCCAATTAATGGCGGTGAAATTTTAGATGCCGGTTCAACAATTTCCGCATTAGAAAAAAGAACAAATAAAAAATTGCAGAAACATTTTGGAAAACCATCAAGATACATGTTCAATGAAATTATGAATTTGATAAATTTACATCCGCAAAAATGTTTAATTATTGGTGACAGATTAGAGACCGATATTGCAATGGGCAATAAATTTGGTGTTGATACTGCATTAGTTCAAACCGGAGTTTCAAAAGATATAGTTCATCTTTCAAAAAATCATCCAACATATACGATCAATTCTATAAATAATTTACTTTAGTAATTATTAAAATTTATTAAGAAGTTGTAAAAGTCATATTTATTTAATAATTTTATTATGAGCATATGCTCATAATAATTTATGCCGAGACCAAAAAAAAATAGATGTATAAGCTGTAATCCAACAGCAAATTATTATAAGCCGCAAGGAATTCCGTTAAAATTTTTAGACGAAATAATTTTAGAACGTGATGAATTTGAAGCAATAAATTTAGCTGATTTAGAAAATCTCTCTCAGGAAGAAGCTGCGGATAAAATGAAAATTTCTAGAGCAACATTTGGAAGAATTATAAAAAGTGCACGAAATAAAATTGCCGAATGTATAATAAACGGTAAGGCAATTAAAATTAATAATTAAATATTGAGGT
Source organism: Ignavibacteriota bacterium (assembly GCA_016708125.1). NCBI lineage: Bacteria > Pseudomonadati > Ignavibacteriota > Ignavibacteriota bacterium. Next base: position 2,447,337 of record JADJGF010000001.1, read on the forward strand.
ATAAAATGAAAATAGCAGTAGCAACAGATGATTTTAAAACAGTAACCGGACATGTTGGAAGATGTAATGGTTTTCTTGTTTATGAAATTTTAGATGGAAAAATTGTTAATCAAGAAAAACGAGAAAATAATTTTACTAATCATAAACATAGCCATGATCATGATCATTCGCACAATCATACTCATAATCATGAACATTCTTCAGCTCATTCAAATTTATTGGATGGTTTGCAAGATTGTACTGATTTAATTTGCACCTCTGCAGGCTGGAGATTACAAGAAGATTTTATAAATAATGGCAAAAATTTAATTTTCACAAATGAAGAAATTGCAGAAAACGCAGCTTTAAAACTTTTCAATGGTACTTTAGAAATAAATGAAAACGGTTCATGTCACTCACATTAAAAGTTAAACTAAGGAAATTTCAAAAAAAATGATTTAATTTTTTTATTTTGGTAAATACAAACTAAAATATTTGAGAATTTTGATGGTGTTAAAAAACATATTTTTTTTACTTTTTGTAACTTCAAATATTTTTTGTCAATTTCAATCTAATTTGCACACATCGGGACCATCATTAGGATTTTCATTTCTTGGTTCCACAGTTCAATTAGGGATTAACCATGAATACGGAATTGATCTTGATAACACAGAAAATTCCAAAATAGGAAAATTAGGTATTGGCGGAATTTTTAGATCATGGAGTTATTCTGAAATTTTTCCGGAAGTTGAATGGAATTACACAAATATTTTATTTGGATTTCAGACCAATTACCATTTTAAATTAAAAAATGAAAGATTTGATCCTTGGGCGGGATTAATTATTGCTTATGATTTTAATGATGTTAACAAACAAATATTGGTCGAAAACGCGAATGTTAGTGAAGTTGATAAAGGTGGATTATGGTTTGGAGCGCAAGCCGGAATGAGATATTGGTTGAACACTAAAATGGCATTTAACATAAGAATAGGTTTCGGAACTTTGAGTTATAGTGCTTTAGATTTAGGAATTGATTATTCATTTCGCTAAATCGGTAAGGGGAGTGAACGGTCGTTTTTAAAAATAAGTTAATAAAACAACCGTTCATTTAAAATTTCAAATTCTTTTCATTTAACAAAATCTGCTAATTTTACTCCGTTGTACTCTAAATTTAAATTTACAACTTCAAAAGGTTCAACAATTACTTGGGGCTTTCTCTGATTTGCTAAAAAGCAATTATAAAATTTTGCGCATAATTTTTGAACACGTTCACTATCATCAAATTTTATTCTCTGTTTAACAGCATACATTCCTTGTTCAGATTTTATTTTTGATAGAGAAAGTGCTGCGATAATTCTTTCCTCTTCGGTAATTCCACTTTTCAACATTCTAAGAAGCGGAATAACAGCTTTTTCAGATTTTAATTCGCCCAAGAAAAAAGCGCAGCTTACTTGAAGACCTCTATTATCAGTGTTTATTCCAACAATTAAATTATCTTCAATTTGGTTGTATTTTTCTTTTGTAAAACCAAAAGATACGGTAGTGAAAAGGAGAGTTAGAACTATTAGAAATAATTTGCTAAAGTTCTTCATGGCTTCCTCCATTTATGTAAAAATTATTTTTCTGTGATTTCATAAATTAGGACGGAGTACATTTAGAAAAGTTTTGAAAGAGAAAATTTTTTACCCTAAGTCGATTCTCTAAATTTTGTATAAGGTTTTAAACCTATCAATTTATAAACATGTCTAAAATCTATAATTTAATTTTGAAAAATTATTTGAATTATAAACCCGAGAATCTACAATTGCAGAATATTGCTAAGATTAAAACAATAAAATCTAACGTTTCTATACATTCATTCAAAGATTACTATACAAATATTGCTGACTTTCTAACAAAAAATGAAAGAACATTTCTAAATCAAATTATTTTAATTAAAGATGGTTATGGGGATTTATGGATAGACATTCATAAGTATAAAGTTGTAAAACAATCTGTTTTTATTTATAGGCAAGACCAATTACAAAGATTGGAAAATATAAATAATATTGAGGGAACAGTTCTAATTTTTCCAACACAACTTCTTTATAAATGCGGAAGAGAAAATGAATTAATTCAGAATTTAAATGAATATAATACTTTTTTCCAAAATCCAAAAATTAAACTTAATAATGATGAATTTAATTCAATATGCGAAATCATTGAAAAAATAAAATATGAGAGCTTTAAGGTTTATGATCAAATACAAGAATCAATAATTGAAAGTACGATTAGAATTTTACTTTTAAAATTAATACAGATGAATTCTAATGAAGTGAAATATCCTTTTATGTTAAATGTTGATAATAATGTTTTTATCAAATTTAAAAATTTGCTTGATAAGTATTTCAGCCAAGAAAAAAGTGTTTTATTCTATGCGATGAAATTATTTGTAACTCCAAATAAACTAAATCAAATTGTTAAGAAAAATATTTCAAAAACCGCAAAACAAATGATTGAAGAAAGAATTTTACTTGAAACTAAAAGGCATCTCATTCATTCAAACTTTTCAATAAAAGAAATTGGGTACTTAGTTGGATTTAATGATCCTACAAATTTCAATAAATTTTTCAAAAAAAATACTAAGCAAACACCCGTTGAATATAGAGAATCTAGTATATAATTTTTTAACCATCAATTATCATTTTTTTACCATTCACAAAATATTATTATTCCCGAAAATTAAGTGTAGTTAAAAATTTAATTAATCAAAAAAATTGAGAGGAAAAAATGATAAGTAGTGTAAGTAATTCAAACAGTGCACAATTTTATCCGCAAATGAAAGTAAATAATTCTTTAACTGACGAACAAAAATCTACGTTAAAAGAAATAATTTCAAATTATGATTCAAGTAACATGACCGAAAATAATTGGAAAAGTATGATGGAAGAAATAAAATCATCAGAAATTGGTCCAGGTGAAGATATGAAAGTTATTATGGAAGAAGCTGGTTTTGAAAAACCAAAAGGGATGAAACCTCCGGATGGTTTTGGAAATCGTCCACCAGTTGAAGACAAGGAAACTATTGATTTAATTAAAGAGTATATGGAAAAAAAAGAATCTGGTGAAATTTCACAAGATGAATTTGATACTTTTCTGCAATCATTGTTTAGTTCGAAAGATACGACAAATGGATTACTAATTGACAAATCAATTTAAAAAAAAAGGGGGCACAATTCCCCCAAACGTGCCCCAGAACTAAGATGCTATTTAGTTCAAAACTATGAATATTTATCAAAAAATAAATTATTTAAATTTTGCGTAAATACATATTGTTTACCGCTAATAATTATAATAAGTAATTTTCTTGGAAAGATCTTCTTAAAATATTGTAAGGTTTATCTTACAATTTATTTACATTGAGGTAATGCATCATTTGAACAAAGTTTTCAAAATTCATTTTTTCTAAAATTCTGGCTCTGTATGTGCTTACTGTTTTTGGACTAAGCGATAATTTATCTGCAATATCTTTTGCGGAAATCCCTTCGGCGCTCATTATCATTATTTGATATTCTCTTTTAGATAATCTTTCCTGAATTGGCTTTTCAAAATCTTTTAAATTCAACATTTGTGATGCTAAAGAATTGCTTAAATATTTTTTACCATTTAAAATTTGTTCCACTGCTTTTTTGAGTTCTGTTGGGGCGGCATTTTTATTTATATATCCAAAAGCGCCGTATTTATAAGCTTTAATTGCATATTGTTCTTCCGGATAAATACTTAGAATTAATACTTTAATTTCCGGGTCTTTATTTATTAATATTTTTAATGTATCCAATCCGGTTAAGTTTGGCATTGATAAATCCAAAATCAATAATTGATATTTGCCAATTTCAAATTTATCAATAACCTGTTTACCGTTTTCAACTTCATCAATAAGATTAATTTGCGGAAGTGATGAAACAATTTGTTTTAAGCCTTTTCTTACAATTGCATGATCATCAGCAATAAGTATATTCATTTATTCCTCTGCAAGTGGAATATTAATTTTAACAGTTGTTCCGCCTTTTGTATTTCTTAAAAATTTAATCTTCCCGTCAATTGCTAGAATTCTTTCCCTCATGCCGATAATACCAAAAGATTTATTATCATGAAGCTTAGTCTGCTCAATTCCAACGCCGTCATCAATAATTTCCAAGAAAATATTTTCTGATTTTTGCTTTAACGATATTTTTAAATTTTTAGCTTTTGAATGTCGAATTATATTTGACATTGATTCTTGGAAAACTCTAAAGACCGCTATTCGCTTGTCTTCCGGCAATTCAATTTCATTTTCGGGTAAATCTAGTTTTATAAATAAATTAGTTTTTCTGCTTATTTCATTTGATTGCCACTCAATTGCATTTACTAATCCCAGATCATCCAAAATTCCGGGTCTTAGTTCCGAACTAATTTTTTGTACAGTTAAAATTGAGTTATCAATTAATTTAAGCAGCGGATTAAATCGTTCTTTAATATCAGCAAGATTATCCGGCAATAAATTTTTAATCCAAGATACATCCATATTTATTGCGGTTAAAATTTGGCTTAAATTATCATGAATTTCTCTGGCAATATTTTTTCTTTCTTCTTCTCTAATATTTGTAATGTGTTTAGATAAATTTCTAAGCGTATCATTTGTTTCTTTTAATTTTGTTTCAAATAATTCTTTATCGGTAATATCAGAGGCATAAACTGCAAAACGGTTAACACGATTTTTCTCATCTAAAATTGGGATAATTGTATTCTCCCAAATTTTTTTATGTGATTTATCTTTGTATATATATTTTGTTTTAGTCCTTAATACTTTTTTAAAAACATCAAATCTAATATCTCTAACTTCCTTATCAAATTTATTAAGAATTTCAAAACCTATTAAGTTTTGTCTTTCCACACCAAGAGCTTTTTCTAATTTTTCATTTGATTCAAGTAATTTTCCTTTATTATCTACAAGAACAATAATATCCGGAGATACATCTAAAACAGCTCGCAGATTTTCTTCACTTTCTTTTAATGCTTCCAAAGCTTTCATTTCAACGCTGGAATCTTTGAAAATTGCAACAATTTGATTATTAGGCAATTTAAAAATATAAAGGTCAAACCACCTTTCTATTTTTCCATTTTTATAAATTTTTAGCGGAAAATATTGGGAATTACCAAATTTGTAAACATCTTTAAAAATTTTCAGAATCCCATAATTTTTTATAGCTGGAAAAATAGTTGTAATTTTTTTATGCAAGATATTAGATTTCTTTAAATCACTTAAATCTTCGCCGGCTTTGTTTAAGTCGTCAAGAATAAAATTATTACCTCCATCAATTGCTTCATAAATGGCAACGCCATTGCGCATATTATCAAATAACTGTTTGAATTTTTCTTTTCCTTCCAAAATTAATTTTTCTGATTTTTTATTTTCAGTTATATCATGCATTGTTACAAAAACTTGATAGGGTTTTTTTTCAGAATATTTAAATTGAGGAATAGCATTTACTAATAACCATATTTTTTGTTGAGTTTTTAAATTTTCAAGAATTAGTTCATAATTAATAATACTTTTTCCGGTTTTTAATGCAACCACCGAAGGATGTTTTTCAGGCGGCAAGTATTTGGAATGTTTGTCGGTTACATTCCATCTTGTATCTTCTGAGTTCGAGCCGATAAAGTTTCTTTTGTTGATTCCAAAAATATTTAAAGCAGATTTGTTAATATCTGATAAAGTTCCATCATTTTTTTGATAAAATACACCCTCGTTCATATTTTCAAATAAGGATCTAAATTTTTGTTCACTTTCAATTAATTTTCTTTCTGTTTCTTTTTCTTTAGTTACATCTCTTGCACTTCCAACCGTACCAATTATTGCGCCTTTATCATTATATAACGGAGCTTTGTAAACATCCAGAAATAGAAATTTACCTTTTACATTTCCAAATTCATCAAATCTTCCTGCTTTTTTTGTTTTTAAAACTATTGAGTCAGAATCCATACAAAGTTCACCAAACGTATGCCAATATTGATTTTGGGAATGTGTTTCTCGTTCTCGTTTTGCAAAAAACATATCGTTTTTTCCGATTGGCTCTTTTACATTTTTTGCGTTTAAAAGATTTTTACAGAAAGATTTATTTGTAAAAATAAAATTTCCTTTTAAGTCTTTTGCCCAAATCATATCTACAATATTATCTGCCATACTTACAAATAATCTTGAAAGTTCTACATATTTATTTTGACTTTCCTTAAGTGCAAACTCAGCATTTTTTCTATCATTTATATTTCTTGAAATTCCTAAAAAGCCAATTGGTTTTTTATTATCATCCCGAAGAATTGAAACTTTTGTTTCAATCCAAATTTTGTTTTTATTTATTCTTATATATTCAATTTCCCAATTCGGATATTCCTTGCCGGTTTTAGTAAATGTTCTTATACTTTTTCTAATATGCTGATAGTCTTGTTGATTAATAAAATTTTTTATATGACGACCAATTATATTTTCTGGATTTTCTTTAATTACATTTTTAAAAGATGGACTTAAATAAGTGAAGTAACCTTTTAAATCAATAGTCCAAATAACATCCTGCATATTTTCAGCTAATAATCTAAACTTTCTTTCGCTTTCTTTGATATTTTCATTAACTAATTTCGTTTCGGAAATGTCAACTATTGAGAAGGTAATTCCGCTTTCGAGACTATTTTTATCAATTAATGTAGATGTAAGCTGAACATCTATAATTTTTTTTTCTTTGCGCAAGAATTTAGTTTCAATTGTTTTACTTTGTTCTATTTCTTTTGTATCAAATTTAAATTTACTGACACGACCAAATTCATTTTTTTTAAGAAAAAGTTTGGATAAAGGTTTCCCAAGCAATTCAATTTCATCATAACCGGTAATTTGACAAAATTTATGATTTACTTTTGAAATAATTCCATTTGACGCAACTCCAATACCCACGGGAGCAAAATTGAAAATGCTATTAATATATTTTTCATTTTTTTCTAAAAGTGCTTCAATTTTTTTTCTTTGTGTAATATCAATTCCATAAGCCACAATAACATTTTTCCCCAAATAATTAATTTTGTTAAGTGTTACAATTTTGGGAAAAATTTCGCCATTTTTTCTCATTCCCCAAAAATCAAATTGCTGCGGTTCACCGTTAAGAGCTTTTTTTAAGTTTTCAAAAACCAATTTCATATTATTCTTTTTAGGTGCAGAAATAAAATTTGGAGTTTTTCCTTTAAAATAATTTCTTGAATAGCCGTACATTTTTTCAGCAGCATTATTTACATCAATAAATTTTCCATTTTCATCCAAAATGTATAATGCGTGAATTGAATTATTAAAAATATCAAAGTTGTTTTGTTTGCTTAATTCTGTAGGTTCATCAATATTTTCATTCGAATTACTTTTATTGCTTTCTATTTTTTTGATTTGTTTTTCCAAAGCAATAATCTTATTGATCAATTCTTTTTTAGAAAATAAATTTAAATTTTCTTTCATCACACACTCTGAGTTATTGTTGAATTCATAAAATGAATTTCAAAAAAAATATAAAGAAATAAACAAATAAACTATTTTAAATAGTGATTTTAATAACGTCTTATCGCAATATTGATTTAATTCACTTTTGTATTGAAAAATTGTAACAATAAAAAAGAAATTACTTATTTATATTTCGCTTAATAGAATTGATTCTTATTAATTTTTTAAAGTAGGATGAAATGAAAAATAAGAAACGGATTTTAATTATTTCTGTTGTAATAGTTGTTTTAGCACTTTTGTTTTTACCGAAATTTCTATTTACAGAAAAAAATAAAATGAGTTTAAATCAAACTGGGAATAAGAAAGATGTGCTAATTGCCGACCTTAAAGTAATCAAACCGGAATTGCTTCAAAGCAAGATTTTTACAAATGGAACTTTAATTGGGAATGAGGAAGTTTTATTAAGAAGCGAGTCATCCGGTAAAGTTACTTCAATACTTTTTGAAGAAGGGAATAAAGTTAGTAAAGGTGAATTGCTGCTTAAAATTAATGATGCTGAACTTCAGGCAACTTTAAAGAAAAATATTTTAAAAGTTGAATTTTCTGAAGAAAAAGAATTTCGTGCAAAACAATTGCTTGAAAAACAACTTACAAGTCAGCAGGAATATGATATTGTTCTGAACGAATTAAATTCTCTAAAAGCAGATATTGAATTTACTAATGCGCAGATTGCTAAAACAGAAATCCGTGCGCCGTTTGATGGAATTGTCGGGTTACGTTCGGTAAGTATCGGAAGTTATATTACGCCGCAAATACAAGTTGCAACAATACAAAGTATAAATCCGATTAAAGTTGATTTTGCAGTTCCGCAAAAATATTATAGTGAAATTAAAATTGGAAAAAGTATTGAATTTGCAATTCCCAATGTGGAAAAAATATTTTCTGGAAAAATTTATGCCGTTGAACCCAAAATTGATCAAACTACGCGAACAATATTAGTTAGAGGAATCGTACCAAATAATAATGGAATTCTTCTGCCCGGAGCGTATGTAGAAATAAATATCGTTTTAGAAAATATAACTAACGCAATGTTAGTTCCAACTGATGCTTTGATTCCGGATATTGAAGGTGAGAAAGTATTTTTGTTCAAAAATGGAAAAGCTATTCCACGTAAAGTTTCAACTGGAATTAGGACCGAAGAAAATATTCAAATTGTAAATGGAATTGAAATGGGGGATACTGTTATTATTTCTGGCATTATTCAACTTAGACCGGAAATGGAAATAAAAATCAAATCGGTAAAATAAAATATTAGATAGAAAGATTATATTATGAGTTTATCATCAATTAGTATTCGGCGACCAGTTCTTGCAATTGTAATGTCTATAGTAGTTGTTTTATTTGGAATGATTGGATATACATATTTGGGAATTCGTGAATACCCAAGTGTTGATCCGCCTATTATTAGTGTTGGAGTTTCATATATTGGCGCAAATGCTGATGTTGTTGAATCTCAGATTACCGAACCGCTTGAAGAACAAATTAATGGAATTGCCGGAATTCGATCTTTAACTTCCGTTAGCCGAGATGGAAGAAGCGATATTACGGTAGAATTTGATGTTAATGTTGATTTGGAAACTGCAGCAAATGATGTACGTGATAGAGTTTCACGTGCGCAAAGAAATTTACCTGCCGATGTTGATCCCCCGATTGTATCTAAAGCTGATGCAGATGCCGTGCCGATTGTCTTTCTAAATGTAAAAAGCGATAAACGAACTTTGTTGGAATTATCGGATATTGCATTAAATACATTTAAAGAAAGATTACAAACAATTTCCGGCGTAAGTCAAGTAATGATTTGGGGAGAAAAGCGATATTCAATGAGATTGTGGATGGATCCAACAAAACTTGCCGCTTACAATATTACTCCGCTTGATATAAGAAATGCATTAAATAGAGAAAATATTGAACTTCCTTCCGGCAGTATTGAAGGAAAGAATACCGAACTTACAGTAAGAACTTTGGGCAGACTTACAACAATTGATGACTTTAATAACCTTACGATAAAAGAAGTAAGCGGCGCAATTGTAAGATTTAAAGATGTTGGATTAGCTGAATTATATCCTGAAAATGATAAATCAATTTTACGGCGCGATGGAATTCCTATGGTTGGGGTTGTACTCGTACCTCAACCCGGCGCAAATTATATTGAAATAGCAGATGAATTTTACAAGCGAATAGAACAGCTTAAAAAAGATTTGCCTGCGGATATTGAATTAGGAATTGGGTTTGATGTTACAAAATATATAAGAAATTCAATATCAGAAGTTCAGGAAACAATTTTTCTCGCATTTATACTTGTAATCTTAATAATATTTATTTTTTTACGAGATTGGCGTACAACATTAATTCCAATTATTGCTATACCAGTTTCGTTGATTGGAACATTCTTTATAATGTATATTGCAGATTTTTCAATTAATGTGCTTACACTTTTAGGAATTGTTTTAGCAATTGGAATTGTTGTTGACGATGCAATTATTGTTCTTGAAAATATTTATAAAAAAGTCGAAGACGGATTAAACCCCATTGATGCCGGGATAAAAGGAACTTCAGAAATTTTCTTTGCAGTAATTTCCACAACAGTTTCTTTGGTTGCCGTATTTTTACCAATCATGTTTCTACAAGGAATTACAGGAAGATTATTCGTAGAATTTGGTGTAGTTATTGCAGGTGCCGTTATAATTTCGGCATTTGTTGCATTAACTTTAACACCAATGTTAAGCTCCAGATTTCTTAAACATATCGAAAATCAAAATTGGTTTTATAAAAAAACGGAACCAATATTTAAATCATTTGAACTTGCGTACAAAAATGCACTTTCGTCATTTATGAAAATAAGATGGCTGGCAATTCCAATTGTTATTGTTTCTTTTGGAGCAATATTTTTAATCGGTTCCAATTTGCAATCAGAGCTTGCCCCAATTGAAGATAGAGGTGAAGTAAGAGTAGAAAGTAAAATGCCGGAAGGAACATCTTACGAACTGATGGATTTTTACATAATGCAGACCGTTAAATTACTTCAAGATTCTATCAAAGAATCTGAAGCAATGATTTCTTTAACCGGCGGCGGAAGGGGAAGAAACTCTGGTTTTGTGCGACTTACTCTTTCAGATGCTGATACGAGAAATAGATCGCAGCAGGAAATTGCGGATAAAATTACAATAATGATGAATGGTTTGAGTGATGCAAAATCTTTTGTAATTCAGAGTCAGTCAATTTCTACAAGAAGAGGCGGACTTCCAGTTCAATATGTAATTCAAGCTCCAAATTTCGAAAAGCTTCAAGATGTTGTTCCAAAGTTTATGAATAAGGCTCAAGATGAACCAACATTTGCAAATGTTGACGTAAATTTAAAATTTAGTAAACCGGAAATAGTTGTAGAAATTAATAGAACAAAAGCCAGACAATTAGGTGTTTCTGCGTTGGATATTGCGCAAACTTTGCAGCTTGCATATAGTGGTCAAAGATTTGGTTTTTTTGTAATGAATGGAAAACAATACCAAGTAATTGGTCAAGTTTTGAAAGAAGATAGGAACAAACCTCTTGATCTTACTACAATTTCTGTAAGAAATAATCGAGGTGAACTTATACAATTAGATAATCTTATAACGTTAAAGGAAAAAAGCAGCCCTCCGCAATTATTCAGATTTAACAGATATGTTAGTGCAACAATTTCTGCAAGTTTAGCACCGGGCAAAACAATTCAAGATGGAATTGCTGCAATGGATAAAATTGCGGACAACGTACTTGATGATAGATTTTCAACATCACTTGAAGGTGCATCAAAAGATTTTGTTGAAAGCTCATCCAGTTTATTATTTACATTTATGCTTGCACTAATTTTAATTTACCTAACACTTGCGGCTCAATTTGAAAGTTTTCGCGATCCTTTAATAATAATGTTTACCGTACCGCTTGCTATTGCCGGAGCTGTTTTTTCTCTTTGGTATTTCAATCAGACTTTAAATATTTTTAGTCAAATTGGACAGATAATGTTAATAGGACTTGTAACAAAAAATGGAATTTTAATTGTTGAGTTTGCTAATCAAAAGAAAGCGCAAGGATTAAATATTTTGGATGCCGTTAAGGAAGCAGCAAGTTTAAGATTAAGACCAATTTTAATGACAAGTTTATCAACAATTTTAGGAACTTTGCCGATTGCATTAGCACTTGGAACCGGATCGGGAGCTAGAGTTTCAATGGGAATTGCGGTTATTGGAGGATTGATTTTTTCAACCGGATTAACTTTATTTATTGTGCCGGCAATTTATTCATTCTTATCTGATAAGAAAAAGGAAGTAAGTAATGTTGTTATTGAAAATTTTGATAAGGAATTATTAGCATCAAAATGATTTGGTTTGCAGAACAAATTAATAATTAATTAAGTTTAAAATAAAAAAGTTCGAAAATAATTTTCGAACTTTTTGAGCTGGTGATGGGACTCGAACCCGCAACCTGCTGATTACAAGTCAGCTGCTCTACCAATTGAGCTACACCAGCATTTTTTTGAGAAACCAAATCTAATATATTTTGTAATTCAAAGCAATAATATAAATTACATTTTTAGAAAAATTTAATAGACAAAAAGTGATATCTAAATCTGAACTTAAAAGCTTAAGTAAACTTACTCAAAAAAAATATAGAATTTCTGAGCAAAAGTTTATTATTGAAGGAAAAAGATTATTTGAAGAAGGATTAAAAAGTAATTTCAAATGTTTGGAAGTTTTGATAACAGAAGATTTTGAAAATAATTTTCCGGAAATAATTAAAAATCTTTTATCAAAAAAAATTAGATATTCTATTATTAATAATGTTGAATTAGAAAAATTATCTTCCACAAAAAATCCGCAGGGAATTATTGCGTCTTTTGAAATTCCATCCCATAATGAAAAATTAATAAATGATAAAATTATTATTTGCTTGGATAATATTTCTGATCCCGGAAATGTTGGAACAATTCTTAGATCTTGTGATTGGTTTGGAGTTAAAACTGTTTTGTTAAGTAAAGAATGTGCGGAATTGTTCAATCCAAAAGTATTAAGAGCGAGCATGGGAGCAATATTTAATTTAAATATTTTTGAAGATATTGATTTGGTGAGTAAAATTAGTGAATTGAAAAAGCGTAATTATAAAATCTATTTAGCTGATTTGGATGGCATCGATTACAAAAAAAATCAGTTTAATCAAAAATCTGTTATTATCTTTTCTAACGAAGCATTTGGACCAACCAAAGAATTAGTCGAAATTTGTGATACAAAAATTACAATCCCCAAAAAAGGAAATATTGATTCATTGAATGTTTCTGCGGCTGCGGCAGTTATTCTTTCAGCTATTTAATTTTTCTCGTTCATAAAAAATATAATCAATTTTAGCCGGTTCAATATTCTTTAATTTTAATTTTGAATTTATTTGTGCCCGATGATAAGTTGAATGATTTATTACGTGAGTGAAAATTTCTTGATAAGAATTTGAAAATTCATTTCCGGAAGAATTATGATATTTACAAATATTCAGAATACTTTGGTCATTCAATTTGTTAATAAACTTTTTCCATTCATTTGAACTTTTTTCTGAAAGTATTTGTATTTCTTTATTTGTATAAATTTCCCAAATATCAATTGAGTAATTTTGTGTTTCTTTTAATCTTTCAAGCCATGTATCTTGCGCTGAAATAATATGGCTCATCAATTTAATTGTTTCATCCTTTCCATCATGAATAAAAAATAATTTATTTATTAGATGAGAATTAGCCCAATTATTATATTCAAACAAATTTAGAAAATACTTTTTCATTAAAGTCTATTTTAGCAAAACCATTTTTTTTATTATAGAAAATGATCCATAACTCAACTTATAATAATATATCCCACTTGACAATTCTTTAGCATTAAACTCTACTTCATAATTCCCCGGTTTTTGATCTTGACTTACGAATATTTTAACTACTCTTCCTAAAACATCATACACTACTAATTTCACGTTAGATGTTATAATTTTTTCAGTTATTGGAATTGAATATTGTATAATTGTTTTTGGGTTAAACGGATTTGGGAAATTTTGCAGAAGTTCAAAATGTGGAATAATTTTATCTTCTTCATTTTTAATGTCTACCAAAATTCCTTGTTCTGGTGTTGGAAGCTTTACTGTTGTATAAATGTGAAACTCTCCTGGCTCAAGAGTTATAGAAGCTTGAGTATTTGTGATTTCAATACTGTCACCGCTAAAATAATTAAACCACTTACCAGTATTTTGAAAATCCGGAACTATTGTTTTTTCCGTTACATCAAAATTACCAATAATTACAGCATTCATACTTTCGTGCGAAAGTTGAATTTTTTTTGTTGATGTAATTGTTGATAATGTAAAATTTGATGTGGAAAATGTTTCGTAATTTTGTTTAAGATAATTTAATGCGGCAATTGTTTTATACAAATTTTTTCTTTCTTCAACTTCCAAATAGTCCCATTTTATAGGCTTATTTCCAACTCTTCCATTATAATCTATTGAATAATCGTAACCCAATTCTTCAAATTGCCAAATCATTTTTGGTCCAGGAATAAGAATAAAAAAAGCTGCTGCAGTTTTTATTCTATCTAAAGCAGTGTTCAAATTTTTTATACTATAATCACCAAAAACATTTCCGTATGTTAGATTTTTATACATTAATCTTTCTTCATCATGACTTTCCATATATCCGACTAAATTAGGTTTTGTAAATCCGTGATTCTTGTAAGATATTCTTCCAAAATTCGAATTATCATTATATCCCATTGTAGCTTCATTATAATTATAATTTACGTTTCCCCAAACCATCATCCCATAATCTGTTAATATTTTTTCTTCGGAATCCGGTGCAAAATGTTCAAGAATAATATAAGCTGTTGAATCAAATTCCCAAATATTATCTGCCATTCTTTTTAAAATATTAATTCTTGATTGATCGAAAGAACTTCCATCACCAATTGTATTTGTAAAACCTTTAGTGAAATCAAATCGAAACCCATCAAACTTATATTCTTCAAGCCAGTATTTTGTTACTCGATCAACTAATTCTTGAGTTGTAATATTTTCATGATTAAGATCGTAGCCCCAAGAAAATACTGGATTGGGGCTTGAAACATTGAACCATGGATTTTCTGAAGTTACCGGTCCATAATCTCCGGAAGCATACAATCTCACAAACGATGATCTTCCGTACATATGATTAAGTACTATATCCATAATTACGGAAATATTTCTTTTATGGCATTCATCTATAAATTTTTTCAAATCATTTTTAGTTCCGTAATATTTATCCGGAGCAAAATAAAACGATGGATTATAGCCCCAACTTTCGTTTCCTTCAAATTCATTTACCGGCATTAACTCAATTGCATTTATACCTAATTTCTGAAGATAATCTAAAGTATCAATTAGTGTTTCATAACTATGTGTTGAAACAAAATCTCTAATTAACATTTCGTAAATAATTAATTTTTCTTGTGCAGGTTTTATATATTCATTTGCTTCCCATTGAAATTGAGTTTGCGAAGTTTGAAATACCGAAACCGAAAAACTTGTTTTATCATTTGGATATTGTATAAGATTCGGATAAGTATCATTTGAAATAAAACTATCTTCCGCTTCCAAAATTTTATCAGAATATGGATCAGCAATTTTTAATTTTCCATCAACTAGATATTGAAATCTATATTCTTGATTTGCAGTTAGATTATTTAATGTAATCCAATAAATTGTACTGTCCGGAGTTAATTTAAAATAATACTTTGAATCAAATTCCCACGATTTTGAAGAATCGGGATCAAACTCCCAATTGTTAAAATCGCCAATTGCATAAACAAATTTTTTGTTCGGTGCAAAAAGTGCAAGAGTTATTGTATTTGCATCAATATAATTTATACCGGTTTTAATTCCATTTGGTAATTCTTCAATTGTCACATTTTCTCTTATTATAAAATGAACTGAATCAATAAAAGTTTCACCATTTCCTTCTGCTATAAATTTTATCCATTGCCTTCCGGAGCCTTCTGCAATTATGGTTTTACGAAGTGTATCTTCACTTGTCGAAGCAACAATTTGGTTATTAACAAATAATTTTAAACTATCGGCATCACTTGAAACAATTACAAAATTAATTTCTTCGCCTGATAAAGGATAAAATGGTAAATATTGCGGTTCAAGAATTTTAACATTCAAACCAACTTCAAAAAGCGAAATAAATAAATCTTCAGATTGTTTAGTGCCGTCTGAACTTCTTAAAACAAAATTTAATGTAGAAATATGTTCATTGAGATTTGTTAGATTATAAAATTCCCGCGGATTATTAATTGTAATTTTGTAAACATCGGTTGAAACTTTTGTTAACGAAGGCTGAGAATTATTATCACCCCAAGAACCAATTACATATTGCCAGTTCCCTAAATTTGTATTTACGCCAGTGTGAGTATAAAGTGTTCCGATATAACCAACTAAATCTTTTCTTGTCAATTCTTGAATATTGAAAGTAATTTCAATTATATCGGTTTCGGTCGGGAATTCCGGATTTGTAATAAAGTCTTGAGAAAAAATTAAATTATATATGAATAGAATTATTGTGAAAATTATCTTTTTCATTTAATATCCTAAGTAATTTTTCGAAATTAAATTTATTATTCAATAAAATCCCAAGAAATGCCAATTCTAATTCCCCCTTCAGGTATTGGATAAAATGGAATTGAGTAATAATTATTTGATAAAATATTTTCATAAGCAAAATAAAATGTTGCACGGTCTTGAATTCTTCCAGCTAAAGTAAAATCAATTCTAAATTGTGTATTTGAAATTGAATAATTTTTGAATTGTGTTAATGCATCATTTACAAAATAGTAATTGGAAGATCTCATAATTTGAAAATCATAAAATTGATTTTCTATATTATCATTAAAATAGAAATTGAAACCAGTTTTAAGATCCAGATTATTATTGTAAAGTTTATCTCTGTAATAAATTCCGGAAGAAATATTGAACTTGCTTGGTTTGGGAATTAAGGTTGATTGACTTGACAAAAGGTAATTAGCATTTATGAAAAATTCTATATTCCAAAAAAATAAATTCGAAATTAAATTAATTCCTTCTCTCTTAACTTGCTCTGTAAATGGGAAAATAATTTTTGTAGAATTTAGGTTAAAATCAGAATTTGAAAAAATTGGAACGGGAGTATGATCTGAATTTGTTGCAAAATATGTTATCGAAGTTTTCAAATTTTGCAGTGTAAATTCTGAAGTTAAAAAATAATTTGTGACATAGTTTTTTGCTTGTTCAGATTTTGGCAAGGAGAATAATTCGGAAATTAAATATGGCTGGTTAAGTTTAGAAGTTCCGAACATAAATTTAATATTCTTGTTTATATTAAGTTTAACATCAAATCCCAAGCCCCTAGTAAGCTGATTTTCAAAATTACCTGTTTTGAAATAAATTGCTGGAACGATAAAACTATCAATAACGTTATAATCTGCAAATGCGGAAAATGAATAACTATTTTTAGTAGTGTAAACATTATAGTATTCTATCCCATAATCCGTATTAGAATAGTCTAAATTTATTTTAAATGAAAATTCTTCAATGGAATGTTTGTGATGAAAATTAAAATAGTATTTTGAAAACTTATTCATGTTTGAAATTCGGGTACTGTCATTAGTCGATAGATCAATATTCTGTCTAAGCTTTTCCTCTGTTTGGTTAAATATAAAATTTAGTCTTGAAATACTATTCGGTAAAATTATTCCATATAAATCTCCAGAGACTTTATTTATCGTAGTTTCCTTGTATCGGTTTTCAAAATTAACCGGTGAGATTGTATTAAATAGTTCATCTTGCAGCGAAACTGAATTTGCCAAAAGTGTTTCAACATCTATTCCGCCATTCAGTTCAACATTAGATTTTAAATGATAATAATTTACTTTTGCAAATATGCTGTCAGTAATTCTGTAAATGCTATTTAAATCAGATTTCCAAATACCATATTCTGAATTTTTAAATGCGCCTGAATAAGCTGAATTAGAAAGCCGATATGATAAATGCAAATCTCTAAATATTAATGCACTAAATATAGCATCAATAGCAGCATCGTAATCCGGTGCTTGATAATATCTAATTCTTGAAATAGGTTTTGCAGTAATGCTGTCTTGAGTTATTATGTTTGCAATTGCTGATGAATTTAAATTGTTATAGAGAAATCCTCTTGCTAAAGGAATAACTTCAATGGAAGAAATATTTTCAGAAGGAATTAAATTTAAATCACTTGATCCATTCCAAGAATTAGAAAGTGAATAATTATTGTGAATGAAAGAAATATTTTTATTTTCTTGAAAAAATATAAATGGAATATTTGGAACTCCTGCTAAACTAAAATTTTGTTGTGAAGTTAGTGGAAGAAAATTTAAGTAGTCGATTGCGTATCTGTAATTTTCAAAATCTAGTTCTTGTTTTTTTTTAATAAATGTCGCCAAGTATTGATATTCATTTTCATCAGTTACTTTTAAAAATGATTTTGGAGTTGATTTTATTTGATTTGAAGAATCCACTTGAGCAGTACTATCGCCAATATTTATAAGGGTTTTAGAGCTATCTATTTGAATGATTTGAGCCGGCAAATTAATATTAAATAAAGTTATAACACAAAAAAACAACATCAATTTTATTTTCATAATTATATTTTTTTTATTTCTTCTGCTGAAATTTAATTAAAATAAATTTGCGAAATTCAGTTTAGATAGAACGAAATTTAGACTTTTATAAAGCATAAAAAAATATAAATAACAGAATCGTTAAAAGTCAGACACAGTAAGGGTGAAATAAAGTTTTAAAATATTAATAAAAAAATTTTTTTTTATTAAATAAAATAATTATTTTTTCACTGCATTCATTAACTAACAATCTATAAAGGAAAAAAAATGGCAAAAGCAAAACCTGCAGTAAAGAAACCAGCTGCAAAAAAAGCTGCTCCAAAAAAAGCTGCTGCTAAAAAAGTAGCACCAAAGAAAGTCGCTGCAAAAAAAGCTGCTCCAAAAAAAGCTGCTGCTAAAAAAGTAGCACCAAAGAAAGTCGCTGCAAAAAAAGCTGCTGCAAAAAAAGCTGCAACTAAAAAAGTTGCTGTAAAGAAACCAGCTGCAAAAAAAGCTGCTGCTAAAAAAGTTGCTCCTAAAAAAGCCGCTGCTAAAAAAGTTGCAACAAAGAAAGTTGCTGCAAAGAAACCAGTTGCAAAAAAAGCTGCTCCAAAAAAAGCTGTTGCTAAAAAAGCTGCACCAAAGAAAGTTGCTGCAAAGAAACCAGCTGCAAAAAAATTAGCCGCTAAAAAAGTTGCAGAAAAAAAAATAGCCGCTCCTAAACCAGCTGTTAAAAAACCAGTTGCTCCTAAAGGTCCTTATACAAAAGGAGATATTGTTGATCATTTAGCTTTTAAATTGGAAGTAACAAAAAAAACAGCTAATGCTTTTGTTGACGAATTAGCAGGCTTGATTGCTAATAATGCAAAGAAGACATTTACTTTACCTGGAGTTGGAAAATTTTCAACTGGTAAAACAAAAAAGAGAAACGGAAGAAACCCTTCAACTGGTCAAGCTATTGTTATCCCAGCTAAGAATAAAGTTAAATTCAAAGTTGGTAAAGCTTTACAAGATGCTGTGTTTCCTACAAAATAATTTTTATGGTTTACGATGTTTTAAAGTCCGGTTTTTGCCGGACTTTTTATTTTAAATAAGTAAAATTATTTCTTTTTCTGTTTGGGACTATTTATAGCGCTGCTCTTAATATCATCTAAAAGTTTTAAGTAAAGTTTTTTAGTTACATTTGTTAAAATTATTTTAAGTAGTTCATTATAGTTTTTTAAATGTGGGCTAATTCCAATTTTTGTTTCATTGGTAATAACTTGCAGAGGTTTATAGGTTCTTCCGGAGAAAATTCCACCGGTAATATCCATTATATCTGAATGTTTGATAGTAACTTTTCTATTATTTAAAACAAAATCTGAACAAATCATTTCCTCATTATTAATTTCAATTTTGAATGGAAATGTTTTATACATTTTAAAATAGAATCTGTTAAAAATGTAAAGTAGAATAATTTTAATTAATAGCGGGAATACTAATTTCCAATCACTCGAAATTGAAATTAATGAAATAAAAATATAAAACAGTAAAAGTAGATTAACGGGAATAACAGAATATCTATAAAATATTCTAGAAAAAAACGTGTATTTAAATGTCACCATAATTTGTTCAACATTATTAAAACTTCCTAAAATTTAATAATTATATTTATTCGTAAAAATATTAAAAGATATATCAAAGTAATAAAAATAAATTTAAAGCATGAATTCAAAATATGACGTAGTTATTGTTGGAGCTGGACCAATTGGTTTAGCATGTGCAATAGAAGCAAGAAAAAATAATCTCTCACATTTAGTTATTGAAAAAGGATGTCTCGTAAATTCAATTTATAACTATCCAACCAATATGTTTTTTTTCTCAACTTCGGATCGGCTTGAAATTGGGGATGTTCCGTTTATATCGCATGGAATAAAGCCAACAAGAACCGAAGCTCTTGAATATTATAGAAGAGTTAAAGAAAAATGGAACTTAAATGTAAACACTTATGAAAAAGTTTTGCTAATGGATTCTTCCGAAGGTGAATTCAAGATTAATACTGATAAAAATAATTATTTAACTAAGAAAATTATTATTGCTACCGGATTTTATGATTATCCAAATATGATGAACATTCCCGGAGAAAATCTTAAAAAGGTAAAACATTATTATCACGAACCTCATCCGTTTTCATATGAAAAAATTATTGTTGTCGGCGGAGGAAATTCTGCGGTTGATGTTGCGCTTGAAACTTATCGGCGGGGCGCTGATGTTACAATGGTAGTTCGCGGAAACAATTTAGAGGAAAATGTAAAATATTGGGTGCGTCCCGATATTGAAAATAGAATTAAAGAAAAAGAAATTAAAGTTTATTTCAATTCAGAACTGAAAGAGATTAATGAAAAAGATGTTGATATTATTACTCCGAATGGAATTGTAAATATTCCGAATGATTTTGTTTTAGCAATGACCGGCTATAAACCCGATTTTGATTTCTTGAAAATAAATGGAATTAAAATTTCTGATGATAAAAATAAAATTCCGTTTTATAACGAACAAACTTATGAAACAAATATTAAAGGTTTATATTTAGCCGGTGTTGTTTGCGGAGGAATGAATACAAGCAAATGGTTTATTGAAAACGCCAGAATTCACGCTCCACAAATTTTGAAACACCTAATTGAAAATATTAATTAAGCAATAACATTTTCATAGTTTTTGAAAAATTTCCAAAAGTTAATTTGCAAAAATATATTCCTGAACTTAATTCATTTCCGGTAAAATCTATTTGGTAATTTCCGGCTTTCTGAATTCCATCGACCAATATTTTAATCTCATTTCCCAAAGTATCGTAAATTTTTAATTTTACTGAAAAAGCATTTAACATTTCCAAATTTGGAATTGAATAAGTTATTGTTGTGGTTGGGTTAAATGGATTAGGGAAATTTTGGTGTAATTCAAATTTCTTCGGAAGTTCCAAATCAATTGAATTTAAATTTTCCGCAACAAATTTATAAATTCCTCCGGATTGATAATCAGCAAAAAAAAGATTTTTATTTTGGTCAATTCCAAAAGTTGAAATTTGTCCGTTAAATTTTGTAATAAATAAGTTTTCAGAATTAACTAAATCATAAGACCAAATATTTCCTGTAACAAAATCTGCATAAATATACTTATCATTTAATTGCGGAATATTATTTCGTTCATAAACAAATCCGCCGGTTATTGAATATCCGCCATTTTGATCATGACCATATTCCAAAATTGGAAGTTTCAATCCGGTTCTATCACAATTATCACTCGGATTATAACAATGAAAACCTTCCATAATTCTCCAACCGTAATTTCCGCCTTTTTCAATTAAGTTAACTTCTTCCCAAGCATTTTGCCCAACATCTGCAGCCCACAAATTATTTTTACTATCAAAACTGAAACGCCAAACATTTCTTAAACCGTAAGCATAAATTTCTTCACGGTAATTATTTGTATTTCCTTTAAATGGATTATCCAAAGGAATTGAATAAAGTTTTTCGTTTTCATTATTGTCAACATCAATACGTATAATTTTACCGAGAAGTTCTTTCAAATTTTGCGATCTATTTTCGGGATCGCCTCCGGAACCTCCATCGCCAAAGCTAATATATAAAAATCCATCGGGACCAAATGCAATTTGTCCGCCGTTATGATTTGAATATGGTTGTTCAACTTCCAGTAAAATTTCTTCACTTTCATGATTAGCAAAATTTGGATCATCAGTAACAGTGAATTTGGAAATTATTGTTCTTTTCGGATTATCCGCAACATAATTAACAAAGAATTTTCCATTTGATTTATAATTTGGATGAAATGCTAAACCCAATAATCCTTGCTCACCTCCAAATAAAACTTTTTGTTCAATATCTAAAAATAAGTTAGAAGATTTTACTTCATCATTATTTTGAAATACAAAAATTTTACCTTTTTGCGAAACAATAAAAATTCTATCTGTTTCATCATTCGGAGATTGAATATCAACTGGATTTTCAAAAGTTAAATTTGGAAATGCTCTGGAAATTTGAGGCTGCGCAATTGTGTTTTCACTTTTGCATGAAAAATTGAAAACAGAAATTATAATAAGAACAACATACATTAACTTTGACATTGTATTGCCTTTCTCCAGTTTAAACTGGTATTTCAAAGTAAATGGTTATTAAATAAAATATCAAACGTACTTTAAGTAAAATTGTAAAAATATTAAAGGGAAATTCCAGACATTTTAATAATTTCATCAAACTCAATTTTTGCAACCGGCATTACGGAAAGCCGGTTTCCGCGCTGCACTAATCTCATTTTAGAAAGTTTTGGATTTTCTTTTATTTCGGAAAGTGTAATATTCTTTTTAAACTTTTTCAACAATTTAATATCAACCATAATCCAAGTTGGATTTTCCTTTTTACTTTTCGGATCAAAATGTTTGTCACTTGGATCAAAAGCTGTAAAATCCGGATAACCTTCTTTTACAATTTCACAAACTCCAACTATTTCATTCGGCTCCGCATTGCTATGATAATAAAGAACCAAATCGCCAATTTTCATTTCATCACGTAAAAAATTTCTTGCTTGATAATTTCTTACGCCATCCCAGTAAGTAGTTTTGTTTTTACTTTTTTCTAAATCATCAATAGAAAATTCCGATGGCTCAGATTTTATAAGCCAATAATTTTTTCCCATAACATCTCCAAAATTTTAAAATTCAAAAATCATTTCTATCAAAAATTTAAAACATTTTAAGTAAATTGTAATTACAAAAATAAATCTCAAAATAAACATATTTAAAGATGACAAAACAGAAAAAAAATCTTTCCGTAAATAAAAAAAGTAAAATTTTTCAAATATTGGTAGTTGTTATAATTATTGCATTTGTAATTTTATTATTATCAAACCTTTTTAAATCAAAAAATAATTTGAAAAACAATAAACCAATTATTGCAGAAGAAACATACAAATTTAATAAAGAAGGTGAACTAACTTTTCAAAGTTCAAATGGGAATTTTATTTCTTCCGTTGATGTTGAATTTGCTGATAATGATGAAGAAAGAGCAACCGGATTAATGTTTAGAAATGAGATGAAAGAAAATCAAGGAATGTTATTTATTTTTCCATACGAAGATCGTCAGTCATTTTACATGAAAAATACAATTCTTCCTTTGGATATTATTTACGTAAATAAAGATTTGGAAATTGTAACAATTTTTAAAAATACATTACCTTTTTCTCTTGAATCACTTCCATCAACTGCACCTGCTCAATATGTAGTAGAAGTAAATGCCGGCTATACTGAAAAATATGGAATAACGGAAACGGATAAAGTTATATTTAGAAAAATAAATTAGCGAAAATATTTTCACTTAATGATTCTTTCAAAAAATAAAAATTTTAATATCTCAATCAATCAGCTTCTTGATGAATCTTCGCTGCAAAATGAAATTGAAAATATTTTAATTGTTGTTCCAACAAACCGAAGATTACGAGAACTAAAGAAAAATATAATCAGCAGATTTACAGATTTTCCTATCGCAAGAATTAATATAGAAACTTTTACAACTCTCACTTCAAAATTATTAAAACAAATCAAGCCTTTTACCACACTTAGTGAAGCTGCATCAACGGTTTTAATTAAGGAAACTTGCGATGAATTAAAGCTAAAATATTTTGCCGCTTATTCAAACGGAATTCCTTTTGGGACTTTGGATAAAATAAAAAATGTAATTTCCGAATATAAAAAACACGGAATTTCTGTAGAAAAATTGTTAGAAGAATCAAAAAAACTTGAAGGCGGCGAACAATTAAAAGCTGTTGATATTGCATCAATTTTTAAATCGTATAATAATAAATGTAAAAATTTATCTGCTTATGAAATTGGAGATATTTACACAGATATTATTTCTGTTTCTCAAATTGAAATTTCCGATGCTTTCAAAAAAATATTTAAAAGTGTTAATAGTATATTAATAGATGGATTTGATGAATTCACAAATTTGGAAATAGAAATAATTGAAAGGTTAAACGCAATTGTTGATTCAAATCTCTCAATTACATTTGATTATTTTTCAAACAACGAAAACCTATTTAGCCATTTAGCCCAAATCTATATTAGACTTAGTCAGCTTGGATTTAATGAAATAAAACAAAAAACCTTTGATGAAAAATTTAATTTCAGAGAGAAATTAAGAAATGAATTGTTTAGTGAAATTGAATTTATGGAAACAGAATTTAAAGATAAAATCACAAAGATTATTGCAAAAAATAGATCTGAGGAAATTGAAACAATTGCAAAAATTATTAAAGGATTAATATTTAAAAATAACGTTCAACCGGAAAATATTTGTGTTGTTTTTAACATAATTGGAAATTATTCGAGTAAAGTTAGAGATGTTTTTGGAAAATATGGAATTCCAATAAATTTGACTGACAGAATTTCTTTGAAATCTTCTCCATCGGTAATTGCGGCGATCAGCTTACTGGAATTGATTGAAGGTGATTTTCACTATAATGATATTGTTAGAGTTTTATCAAACGGATTTATAAAATTTGAAAACATAGATCTAAATAATTTAATTTCTGTTGCAAATGAATTGAAAATCACAATTGGAAAAAATAATTGGGAACTAATAATTTCGGATGCAAAAAATCTTATCAAATATCGAGAGAATTTATCAAGCTTGGATCAAAATATAGTTTTGCAAAATTACGATAAAGCTTTAGCCGATATTAAAAAAATAGATTCAACTTTATCGTTATTAAAAAGGAAAAATACTGTTGATGATTTTATTCAAAATTTTATTAAAGTTTTGTTACATCTTAAATTACCATGCACAGTTTTAGAAGACTCAAATAATAAAGAAGAAGAGCATGTAAAATCATTAACGGTTCTTTTAAAAACCCTAAATGAAGTTTTGTATTTAGTTAAAAAAGACGATGGTGAAGAAAAAAAATATCCTTTAAGTTTTTATTTGGATCACATTAGAACTATTTGCAATTGGGCAAGATTTAATGTTAAGGAAAAATCTGATTATGGAGTTTTGGTTACTTCGCTTAATGAAATTAGGGGTTTGAACTATGATTATCTTTTTGTTGGCGGAATGTGTGACGGAGATTTTCCGACAAAATATTCGCCGGAAATATTTTTTTCCGGTTCATTCCGAAAGCAAGAAATAATTCATCAGATAGAAGAAAAATTCCATTTTTATCAAACACTTTGCTCATGGAATAAAAAACTTTATTTATCAATTCCGAAAAACGACAAAGATTCAGAGCTTGTTGAATCAACTTTTATAAAAGATTTTGAAAATATTATTAAAATTTCAGAATATAATTATTCGGATATAAAGAAAATATTTTCCAAAGAGGAACTGCTTGTTGAATTTGGAAAAAATATTAACAACAATATATTAGAAGAAGAAATTTCTAAAGCCGGAATTGACTCAAATGAAATTTTGCGAAAAAGTGAAATTAGGAATTTTAGAACTGCAAATTATCTTGAAGAAAATTATTTCAATGGATTTTTAAATTTAAATGAGATAAATATTTCAAGTTTTCTAAATGATTTTTCTCAAAAGGAATTTTCCATTTCTCAGTTGGAAACTTTTGCAAAATGTCCGTTTAAATATTTTTCTGAACGAATATTAAAAGTAAAACCGATTGAAGAACCAACTGAAGAAGTTGAACCTTTGGAATTGGGAAATGTTCTCCACTCAATTTTATTTGAATTTTATAAAAAAGTTACAGAAGAAAATGTTCCAATAAATTCCGAAGGAACACGTGAATTTGGCAATCTGAAAAAAATACTTTTTGAAATTGCCGAAAATAAAATTTCCAATTTAAATATAAATTCGCCGATTGCATTTTTTGAAAAGGAGAAAATTTTAGGAATCGATGAGAATCAAGAATCATCAATTTTGTATAAGTTTCTACAAGAAGAAACAAATGAAAAAAGTGAGTTTAGTCCAAAATATTTTGAATATAGTTTTGGAAATTTTCCAAATAAAAAAAATAAATTAGTTAATCCAATAGAAATTGGCGATGTTAAACTTCGCGGAACTATTGATAGAATTGATATTGACGAACAAAATTCATTTTTCAATATTGTTGATTACAAATTAAAAGGGAAGAAGCCTACTAATTCAGAATTGCATGATGGTTTATCACTTCAGCTTCCGGTTTATTTAATTGCCGGAAAACAAATTTTGCAAGAAGAGAAAAACGAAAACTTTGAAGAGCAAGATATGATAATTTATTCACTCAATTTTAAAGACGAGAAATTTGGAAAATCTCCAATAAATTTGAAAGTGCGTGGGAAATTATCAACCGAAGAAAAAATTGAAATGAACGATGATTTAATAAAATCTACAAAAGAAAAAATTTCTTTATATCATAAAAAAATAAAAGACGGAAAATTTCATCTTTCATCGTTAGAGAACCGTGATGATAAAGTTTGCAGATTCTGTGATTTTCAATCATTTTGCAGAGTTAAAGAGGTTTTTGAGTAGTTAAACTTTAATTTCATTTTCTTGTTTACAAAGCTAAATTTTATTAATTTTCTGCATGCCATTGCAAAAGCGATGGCAATTTTTTTTATATAGCCATAAAAAAGGAGAAAGTAATTGGCAAACTTTGTTTATTTAAGTCAAGAAAAGTTACATGAATTAGAAAAAGAATTAAAAGAACTTAAGACCAATGGACGAAAAACTATGGCGCAAAGAATTGCTGAAGCAAGATCTTATGGAGATTTATCGGAAAATGCTGAATATGATGCTGCAAAAGAAGCTCAAGGTCATTTGGAACTTAAGATTAGCAAGTTAGAAGAAATGTTGGCAAAAGCTAAAATTATTGATGCTTCAAAATTTCCGGAAGGAGAAATCCATATTCTTTCAACAGTTGAAGTACTAAATTTGAACAATAAAAAAAATTATAAATATACATTAGTTTCAGAAGAAGAATCAGATTTACAAAATGGTAAAATTGCATTAACGTCTCCGGTTGGAAGCGCATTAATGGGAGCAAAAAAAGGTCAAATTGTAGAAGCAAAAGTTCCCGCCGGTGTAATCAAATTTGAAATTCTTAAAATTGAATAAGAGTTAATTTTATAAAAATTGAAAAAGCATCACAAAACAATTGAACAAGAAGTAATAAACTTCATAAGCAGACATCAATTGATAAATGATGCAAAAAAAATTTTAATTGGTTTAAGCGGCGGAGCCGATTCGGTTTTTGCGCTGCACTTTTTTAATAAGTATAAAAAAAAATATAAAATTGAAATTACGGCTGTTCATGTAAATCATAATTTGCGCGGAAAAGAAGCAAAACATGATGAAAATTTTTGCAAAACTTTTTGTTCAAAATTAAATATTGATTTTTATTCTGAAAACGTAAATGTTAAACTATTTGCGAAAAGTAAAAAGTTATCTATTGAAGAAGCTGCAAGAATTTTACGTTACAAAAAGTTTGATGAAATTCTGAAAAAAAGTAATTCCGAGTTAATTGTAACAGCGCATAATTCGGATGATAATTTAGAAAGTGTTCTTTTAAATATTGTCAGCGGAACCGGAATTGAAGGTTTAAGCGGAATTTCAATTAAGAAAGAAAAATTAATTCGACCATTTTTATGCATTTCAAAATCAGAAATTTTTGAATATCTAAAAAATGAAAAAATAGATTTTGTTACGGATAGTTCAAATTCAGATGTAAATTTTAGAAGGAATTTTATTCGAAGTGAAATTATTCCAACTTTGAAAAAAGTAAATCCGGCTTTGAACGAAACTGTGCTTCATTCGTCTGAAGTATTTGGAAATCAAAAAAAGATTTTAAATTATTTTTTTGAAAATATTTTTGATAAAATAATTTCGCAAAGCAAAGAAGAAATTATTATTGATTTAATTGAGTTAGAAAAATATCCGAAAGAAATTTTTGGTGAAATTGTAAAACTAATTTTTGAAAATAAACTTAAACTTGAATTCAATTTTAAAGATTTTTTACAGTTTGAAAAATTAATTTCTTCGCAAACCGGAACTAAACTTGAATTCAGCAAAAAATATTTTGCAATTAAGGAAAGAAATAAAATTGTAATCCAAAAAAAAAATCAAATTAAAAATGATTTTATAATTTTGGAATTGAACAGCAAAACAAAAATTTTAGATAAAACTTTAACATTAGAAAAATTAGATAAAATTCCGATTTTGGAAAATAAACGCAAAAATGTTGAAATAATTTCTGCCGATAAAATTGATAAAAATTTAATTTTACGGAAATGGAAAACCGGAGATAAAATTCAACTTTTAGGAATGAAGGGAACAAAGAAAATTTCTGATTTTTTAACTGACTTGAAAATTCCAAATTCGGAAAAAGAAAATCAAATGGTTCTGCTTAATAATGATGAAGTTATTTATTTAGTTGGATTTAGAATTAGCGAAAAATATAAAATTACAAAAGAAACAAAATGTGCGATAAAAATATGTCTAAAATAAACGAAAACGAAAAAGGTGAAGTTTGGGTAGGAACTGAAAAGTTTGTAACTCTAATTTCAGAAGAAAAAATACAAAATAGAGTTAAAGAATTAGGCGAGCAAATTTCTAAAGAATATCAAGGGAAATTGCCGATTTTAATTGGAGTGTTGAACGGCTCGTTTATATTTTTATCTGATTTGGTAAAAAATATTAATATTCATATTGAAATTGATTTTTTTAAACTTTCAAGTTACGGCGATGCAAAAATTTCAACCGGAGATGTAAAATTAATTAAAGAATTAAATGCCGATATAAATGAAAGACACATAATTATTGTTGAAGATATTGTTGATACCGGACTTTCAATTCAATTTATAAAAGATATTTTAAAAAACCATAAACCGGCGAGCGTTAAAATTGCAAGCCTTTTGGTTAAACCGGAAAGTCTGAAATATAAAGCCAAAATTGATTATATTGGCTTTGAAATTCCAAATAAATTTGTTATTGGATACGGATTAGATTACGCACAAAAATTTAGGAATTTGAATTCCATATATGCTTTAAGCGAATGACGGAGAAATAAATGTATAAACCTTTTAATAAATTATTTATGGCAAACGAACAAAATAATAGTCCGAAAAAGAATAAAGGATTTGGTCCGCAAAAACCAGATGGAGATTTTGATTGGTCGAAAATTCTAAAATCTGTTTTTAGCTGGGGAGCAGTAATAATTGCAGCAGTAATTGTTATGCAGTTTTTAAATACAAACAGAGGCGAAGCTGTTGAAGTTGATTACGATGTTTATGAATCGCTGTTGGCGCAAGATCAAATAAGCGAAATAAATGTTATCAAATCTGAATTAAATAATTATGTTTTGGATATAAAATTAAAATCGGAACAAACAGTCCCGGTTGGAAAAAATTCAATTTCCACAGAAAAAATAAGCACCGGAATTATTGAAATATTTATTGAACAACAACAATTGGTTTGGAAGGAAAAAGGAATAAAATATAATATTACTTTGGACTCAAACGAATGGTTTACGGTTTTAATTAGCTTTTTACCATGGATCTTAATGATAGGGATTTGGGTTCTGATAATGCGTAGAATGCAAGGCGGAGGAACCGGCGGAACGAGAGGAATTTTTAATTTTGGTAAAAGTCGTGCTAAATTGAATTCTCAATCTTCACTAAAAGTAACATTTAAAGATGTAGCCGGCGCAGATGAAGCGAAACAAGAATTGGAAGAAATTATTGAATTCTTGAAAGAGCCATCAAAGTTTCAGAAACTTGGCGGAAAAATTCCAAGAGGAGTTTTACTTTTGGGACCTCCCGGAACCGGAAAGACACTAATGGCAAGAGCAGTTGCCGGTGAAGCTGGAGTTCCATTCTTTTCAATCAGCGGTGCAGATTTTGTGGAAATGTTTGTTGGTGTTGGTGCAAGCAGAGTTAGAGATCTTTTTGAACAAGGAAAGAAAAGTGCACCATGCATAATTTTTATTGATGAAATCGATGCGGTTGGACGTCATCGTGGTGCTGGTTTGGGCGGCGGACACGACGAACGCGAGCAGACACTAAATGCGTTATTAGTTGAAATGGATGGATTTGAACAAAATAATGGTGTAATTATTATCGCTGCAACAAACAGACCGGATGTTTTAGATCCCGCATTATTACGCCCGGGAAGATTTGATAGACAAGTAGTTGTTGATAGACCGGATGTAAATGGCAGAGAAGGAATTCTAAAAGTTCATACAAGAAAAATTCCTTTGGCACCGGAAGTTGATTTAAAAGTTTTAGCAAAAGGTACTCCCGGATTAGCCGGTGCAGAACTTGCAAACTTAGTAAATGAAGCAGCGTTACTTGCAGCAAGACAAAATAAAAACAATGTTAATATGGATGATTTTGAAGATGCAAAAGATAAAGTAATGATGGGAATGGAACGCAAAAGTATGATTATCTCCGAAAAAGAAAAGCGTACAACTGCATATCATGAAATTGGTCACGTTTTGGTT
This sequence comes from Ignavibacteriota bacterium, assembly GCA_016708125.1. Lineage (NCBI taxonomy): Bacteria > Pseudomonadati > Ignavibacteriota > Ignavibacteriota bacterium. The sequence goes on from JADJGF010000001.1 coordinate 2,477,985, forward strand.
GCATTAAAAATTCCGGAATCAGATCCAGTACACAAAGTAACAATTATTCCTAGAGGAAGAGCACTGGGTGTTACAACTTATCTTCCGGTGGATGAAAAACATACATATTCAAAAGATTATCTTGAAGCAATGATTGCTTATGCGCTGGGCGGAAGAGCAGCAGAGAAAATTGTTTACAATGCTTTTACAACCGGTGCAGGAAATGATATTGAAAAAGCAACAAACATTGCACGTAAAATGGTTTGCGAATGGGGAATGAGTGAAAAATTAGGTCCTTTAGCTTACGGCAAAAATGAAGAAGAATTATTTTTAGGAAGAGAAGTTACCAAACATCAAGATTATAGCGAAAAAACTGCGCAAGATATTGATGAAGAAGTTAGAGCAATTGTAACTAAAGGTATGACGCGTGCCGAAAAAATATTGACCGAAAATATTGAAGAACTTCATAGATTATCTGAAGAATTATTAGAACGAGAAATTCTTGATGCTGACGAAATTGATAAAATCTTAAAGGGTGAAAATTTGCCACCGGCAAGAAAAAATGGTGTTGATGAATCATCTCATAAGAAAGAAGAAATACCAGATCACGTGAAAAAAATGTTGGATGAAAAAGTAAATCGCTCTTCCAATCAAGAAAATCCCGCAAAGGAAAATGACCTCAATTGATAAAGGTTCCATAGATTTTAAAGGTGAATTGCTTAGAAAAAGTATTCACCTTTGTTCTTTATCTATCCCAATTATATATAATTTTATTTCCAAATCTGAAGCATTAACTATTCTTATTCCAATTACACTCATATCAGTTTTAATTGATTTCAGCAGGTATTATATTCCTTCTCTCAATAAAACAATCATGAATATTTTCGGTTTTATTATGAGAGAACATGAAAACGATATGAAGAAAAAGAATTTAAATGGCGCTTCCTATGTTTTTATTGCAGCAACATTAACATTATGGATTTTCCCCAAATTAATTTTTATTACTTCATTTACTATGTTGATAATCTGTGATATTGCAGCCGCACTCATTGGAAGAAAATTTGGTAAACATAAATTTTTAGCTAAAAGCTTTGAAGGAACTTTTGCGTTTTTTTTGTTTGGAATAATTGTTGTTTTTATAACTCCCAAAGTTGAAGGCATTTTATTGGAATTTATTATTGGAATATTTGCTGGAGCTGTTGGTGCAATTGTAGAAAATATCTCTTACGGCTGGGCTGATGATAATTTAACAATTCCGATTTCAATTGGTTTTACAATGTGGGGATTATATTTTCTTCTCTTGCCAAACTTTATTTTATGAAATATTAGGAACTATATAATTTCATCAATGTTTAAAAAGAATTCATTACTAAACTTTTAATTATATGAAAACAAAAATTACATTTTTTATTATATCAATTTTATTTGCATTAATAATTTTACAAGGCTGCGATAGCAAACAACCCGCAAAAGGCGAAGAAGACGAAATTTTTGTAATTGCCGATTCGATAGAATTTAAAGAAGTGGAAGATGAGTTAAAGCAAACTTTTGGCAAAGTTATTTATACTCCACAGCCGGAAGAACTATTTGAAATTCATAGAAAAAGATTTAGCGATCTTGAAAAATTAAAACTTCGAAAGAATATTATTATTCTTGCTACACTTGGTACTAATTTGCCAACATCAAATTATTTGGATTCTATTATGGATGATAAAGTTAAAAACATGATTAAATCCGATTCTATTTTTGTAATCAACAAATATGATCTTTGGGCTAATAATCAATTGGTTATGATTTTAACATCCTCATCAATTAGTAATCTTAAAAATCATATCAAAAATAAAAAAGATGATTTACTTTACTATTTTAGAGAAACATCCAATAAAAGAATGGCAAAAGGTTTGTACAATAAAAATTTTGAGCAAAAAAATATTGAGGCAAACTTAATTACAAAATATGGTTGGATGATGTACATTCAAGCTGATTATCAACTTGCTTTGGAAGTTCCCTCTGATAATTTTGTTTGGATAAGAAGAGGTGTAAATACCGATATGGAAAGATGGATTTTTGTACATTGGATTGAAAACGCATCTCCGGAATTTTTGCACCAGGATTCAATAACAGTCGAAAGAAATAATTTGACAAAAAAGTTTTTTAGAACTACAGATGATTCATCATACGTTGAACTTTATGATGATTATAAAATGGATTCCGAAGTTAATTTTAATGGTAAATATGCTTTAATGATGCAAGGATTATGGAGATTTAATAATTTAAGCGGCGGCGGTCCTTTTATCAATTATACATTTTACGATGAGAAATCCAGAAGAATTTATATGCTGGATGCTTCAGTTTTTGCACCAAAATATTATAAGAAAAGTATTTTGCAGGAAGTTGATGTTTTACTTCATAGTTTCAAAACTGATTCCGAAGTTAATCCGGAAGTAAAGCAAGATATTTTAGAACATTTGGAAAAATAATTTTTTAAAAATTATACTTCTAAAATAGTATGCCCAATTACAAAATTACCATCAAATATGATGGTACAAATTTTTTTGGCTGGCAATCGCAGCCGGAAGGCAATACTATTCAAGACGAAATCTCAAAAGCAGTCAGCCAAATTTCTCAAGAAAAAATTAATTTAATCGGCGCCGGAAGAACGGATTCGGGAGTTCACGCAATAGGACAAGTTGCAAACTTTTCTCTATCAAAAGAATTACAACTTTACAAATTTCAACATTCCTTAAATTGTATTCTGCCTAAAACTATTTCAATATCAAAAATGGAATTTTGTGATGATAATTTTAACGCAAGATTCGATGCAAAAAGAAGAACTTATATTTATATAATAGGCAAAAATAAAAATCCATTTTATGAAAATTATTCATATAATTATCCACAAATTAGAAATATAAATCTTGAACTATTAAAAATTCTCACAAAAAAAATTATCGGTGAATTTGATTTTACATCTTTTTGTAAAACAAATACCGAAACTCAAAATAAAATTTGTAATGTTTTAAACTGTGTTTGGCGAGAAAATAAAGAATTTTTAATTTTTAAAATTGATGCAAATAGATTTCTGCATGGAATGGTTAGAACTATTGTGGGAACTTTACTTTCCGCTGCATTTAATAAAAATGATGAAAATTATATTGAGGAAATTTTAAAATCGAAAAACAGAATTCATGCTGGAGAAGCCGTTCCGTCAAAAGGATTATATTTATACAAAGTAAAATATTAATTTTAACTTTAAAAAATTTTACGGAAATATTTTGGAATTTTTAGCAGATAAACATCCTTTGGTAATTCATTTTCCAATTGCGTTTTTAACAATTTATGTTTTGTTGGAAATTATTTCACAATTTTTCAAAAAAGATTTTATATTGAAATTCACACACTTAAGTTTGTTGATTGGAGTTATTGGCGGAATTGCAGCGGTTCTAACCGGCAATATGGAGTTTCAGTTACTAACACAAAAAAAATTTTTAACTCAATCTCTTATAAATGAAATTTCCGAACATGAATTTTATGCAACTTTAACAATGTGGTATTTTTTTATTTTACTTATCTCAAAAACTTACATTCTGTTGAAAAAGAAAAATCAATCTAAACTCAGCTATTTATTTGTTATTTTTGCAGTAATTGGATTTTATCTAATTTACAATACATCAAAAATTGGCGGCAGACTTGTTTATGAATTTGGAATTGGCACAAATTTATTAAACTAGTTTTATAAAATGAAACTAAACAAAATTCTAATTTTAATATTTTTTATTTCTTTTAATTTTCTTTCAGCGCAAGTAGAAAGTTATCACGAAGCGAAAGGCGTATTTTTTTCTTTAGGAGTTGGACCAAGATTTCCTATGGGAGAATTCAGCAGAAGAAGTAATATTGGTCCCGGAATTAGTGCAGTAGTTTCTTACACAGATGTAAATTTTCTACCGGTTTTTTTCTACGGAAAATTTGGATATCAAAATCACTCCGGAAATTATAAATTTTATCAAAATTCAGATCATTCAACATTAACGTCAAGTTTGTTCAGCGCAGATTTTGGAGCAAAATATTTTTTTAATCCAATAGTAGATGATATGTTTCTTCTTATGCCTTTTGCAGAAGGCGGATTTTCATATTCGTATTTAACAGAATTTTATCAATTCAAAATTAATTCAGAAAAACCCGACCAATTAGAAAATTTATCCAAAGTAGGATTTCATATTGGCGGCGGATTATCTTTTTTTCTTATGGATATTATTGCAAGTTACAATTATTTGTATGAATACCAATTTTTCTCACTTGATTTGAGAATTACAATTCCGGTTGCAGCAAGTTTATAAGGAATAATAAAATGGAATTTAAAAATTTACTCGTTAATAAAGAAGATGATATTTTAATCATTCAAATTAATCGCCCGGAAAAATTAAATGCGCTTAATAATGAATTATTAGAAGAATTGGATTTTTTATTTTCGGAAATTAAAAATTACAAATCGAAAGTCATAATACTTACCGGAGTTGGAGATAAAGCATTTGTTGCCGGCGCTGATATTAAAGAATTAAAAAATTGTAACGCAGAAACGGGAAAACAATTTTCAATAAAGGGACAAAATGTTTTCAACAAAATTGAAAATTGCGGTAAACCGGTAATTGCGGCAATTAATGGATTTGCACTTGGCGGCGGCTGCGAATTAGCTTTAGCTTGCCATATTAGAATTTCAAATAGTCGTGCTAAATTTGGACAGCCTGAAGTAAATTTGGGCATAATTCCCGGATACGGCGGAACGCAAAGATTTACAAAGTTAGTTAATACCGGCAGAGCTGCAGAATATATTTTAACCGGAGATTTATTTGATGCCGAAGAAGCTCTTCGTATCGGACTTATAAATAAAATTACCGCTCCGGAAGATTTAATTTTTGAATCAAAAATTTTAGCAAAAAAAATTGCAAGTAAGGGACAATTAGCAGTAACGGCAGCGTTAAATTCAATTTTGGCGACAAACAATTTAAATCTTGAAGATGGATTAAAAATGGAAACCGAATTATTTTCTAATTGCTGTAACACAAAAGATTTCCAAGAAGGTACTTCTGCATTTTTGGAAAAAAGAACTCCAAACTTTACCAATGAATAATTAGATTAAATTTTTTATCTGCAGAAAATTATGCTTAACAAACGAAAAATAATTTATATTCTTATTGCAATAGTTGCTTTACTTCTTTTGATAAATGTAGTATTGGGATTTATACATATCAGTTTGCCAAATAACAATCCGCAATTTTTAAGTAAACAAATTATCGATGAAAAATTTCAGAAAGTTTTAACTGATTATGGAATTCATGAAAATTGGATTACGAAAGGTAAAATACAAAAGGGGAAAAGCGATTCATTAAAAAACAGTTTAATTATCCAATTGCCGGAAGACATTCCGATTGCACAAATTTTAAAAGATATAAGTATAGAATTTGCAAAACAGCCGGTAATTGTTAGTTCATCAGAGGAAAAAATAAATGGATCAACAAATTTAATTATTGAATCCGGAAATACAATTAAACTTATTGCGGATTTTAAACATGAAGAAAATTTAGTAAGGGAAGTTTCAACAATTGCGTTTTTACTTATTCAAGTTGAAGATTTAGATGATAATGAAATAGTTGAATTGATGAAAAATCCAATACATTTTGGAGTAATTTTACCGCTGGAATTTAATTCAACTATAACTGCCGAAAAATTAAAAGAAGGAAATAAAGAATATTTTATTCAACTTGATGATGATTCCGATGAAATTGATTTTGAATTAACCGATGATTTAAAATTGGATGAATTAAAAAGTAATTCAAGAAAAATAATTGCATCATTCAATTCACCACGAATATTTTTTATTGATGAAAACAATTCTGGCCTAACAAAAAGTATTATAAATTTTATTTACGAAAAATTTAAAGATAGAAATCGAAGAGTTTTATTTTCAAATAATCTTACTTTATTAAAAGGTGAAAACGCAAATGATATAAATTCACTACTAAAATTTCATGTAACAAATTTAAAACCGGGCGAAGCAAAAACATTTAGAATAAATGTTGAAGATTGGTTTTTAATTCAAGATGAGCTTACAAATATTCAGAAAAAAGGAAATAAAATTGTAAATCCGTCTTGGTTACTTTAATTTACTAATTCATTACTCCTTTTCATAAATTTTCAATCTCAAATTCTTCAAACTGACTTAACTGATTTCTAATTAATTTTTCATCACCTACAACCACAATTAATAATTTTTCAAAATCAATATTTTCCTTTGCTGCATTTAATACATCAGCTTTATTTACATCATCAAGTTTTTGAATGTACGTTTCAAAATAATTATTCGGCAAATTAAACAAGGGAAGCAAAGAAATATTTGAAGCTATTTGCGAATAAGTTTCAAACATAGAAGGAAATCTTCTTACCAAATATGATTTTGCAAAATCAATTTCGTGCTGATGAATAGTATTTTTAATTTCATTTAATTCAAAAAGAATTTCTTTAATTGCATCTCCGGTATTTTCTGATTTTACAGAAGTTGCTACGGTAAAAGTACTTCCAATTGAATTGTAATTGTAACTAGAGTGTGCGCCATATGTGTAACCTTTATCTTCTCGTAAGTTTAAATTTATTCTGCTTGAAAACTGTCCGCCCAAAATAGAATTTAAAATTGATCTTGCGTAAAAATCATTTGAATTTCTTCCTTTGGAAAAGTGACCAATTCTCAATTCACTTTGAACTGCATTCGGTTTATTTACAACTAACATTTTTTTCTTTGATGAAATTTTATCTTCAGTTTGGTTTTTATTTTCTTTCGATTTCCAGTTCTCAAAATATTTGTTAAGAATATTTTGAGCGATATTTTTTTCTAAATTTCCTACAACTATTATGAAAGATCCGTTTGGTAAATATCTTTGTGAAAAATAATCTTTCACATCTAAATTTGTAATTTTTTCAATTGAAGAATTAATTCCACTTGAAGGAAATTGATAATTTGTATTTCGAAAAATATTTTTGTTAAAAACATTTGATGCAACATAAGAAGGATCATCTTCAAGCTGAATATTTTTTGTAATTAATTTTAATTTTTGTCGATCAAAATCTTCATCATCAAAATTCGGCTGCAAAATTATTTTTGATAAAATTTCTAAAGATTCTTCAAACTTTTCAATTAAGCATAACAATGAAATTGTTGTAAATTCTTTGTTGGAATTTATATTTAGAATTGTTCCCATCAATTCAAGTTTATCAGAAATTTCAAATCCGGATAAATTATCTGCACCTTCATCAAGCAACATTGAAGTTAAATAAGACAATCCTTCTTTTCCAATTGGATTGAAAATACTTCCTGAAGGAATAATTAAATTCATTTGTATGATTGGCAGAGTATCTTTTTTGTTAAAAAATACTTTTACAGAATTATCCAAAGTAAAGTTTTCAATTTTGGGAGTAAGAAACTTTAACTTTCCGGTTGGCGTTGGTTTTATTGATCTATCAAGCATAAGAGTCTTATTTTAGTTTAAAAAAAATCCCTATTCTGAAAATCAAAATAGGGATTTAAAAAGTAATATAGAAAATTTTATTTAATTATTTCAAACTCAATTCTTCTGTTTTGTGCTTTTCCTTCTTTTGTTGAATTATCAGCAATTGGTTTAGATTCGCCCAACCCTGCAGTTGTTAATCTATTAACAGAAATTCCTTTTTTCACTAAATAATTTTTAACGGCAATTGCTCTTTTTTCCGATAAAATTTGATTTGCGTTCTCATCACCATCATTATCCGTATGTCCTTGAATTTCAACATCAACATCCGGCATTTTTGATAAAACATATTTTACTTGATTAAGAATTAATTTAGACGACTCTGTAATTATATCACTATTTACCTTAAAATGAATATTTGTAAAAATTAATTTTTCACCTTTATTAGTTGAATTTGCTATTTGATTTTCTTCACGCTTTATAAGTGTATCAAGAATTATTGCTTCTTTACTTTGTTTAAAAAGCTGGACATTTATATTATCTTCGTTGGTAATTTTTATTTCAATCCTTCTATTAAATGCTCGTCCTATTGGTGTATAATTATCAGCAATTGGAAATCCTTCTCCCAAACCAACAGAGCTAAGTCTATTTGGTTCAATTTTATTTTCAATTAAATAATTTTTTACAGCATTTGCACGCCTTTGTGAAAGACCAATATTATAAAGATCAGTTCCATAGTTATCTGTATGTCCTTGAATTTCAATATTTATTTCCGGATGATTTTGCAAAACCGTTAACAAATGTTTTAAAATTGGGTAAGATTCCGGTAAAAAAGTAGCTTTGTCAAACTCGAAGTTTACACCAAATAAAATAATTTTTTCAATTTGTTCAATTTCTTTTTTAATAATTTCTTTGGGTTCGCTTGAATAATTATTTGTTATATAAGTATTACGTTCAATAATTTGAGATGGAACATCACTTATTCCGGAAGGCTTTTCACACATTTTTGAATTTTCTCCGGTGTCAAAATACCATTGAACTCCTACATTAAATGTCATGTAAGAATCTCCGTTTGTACCAAATAAACCTTTTAATTCATTTCTTTGAATATTTCCGTCTAAATAATTATGTGAAGAAGTTATGTAATCAATTTCTGTTACTAATTTCCATTGTTCTTTCAGATAAATTTCTAGACCAGCTCCTAAATCGTACTGATAACGGAAATGAGTTTTGTCAATTTTCTTTGATGGTGCGCTTGATGGTTTAAAAATTTGAAATCCGAAACCGGTTAAAATATATGGTGAAATAAACGAACAAGGAAATAAATTATATTGAAAATCTATACTGCCAGTAAATAGATTTGTTCTAACAATTTTTTGATCAGAATCTTGATAATATGAAGATTCCATATGCATAAATGCCGGTCTAAATCTTGCGGAAAGATTTTCTGTAAATTCTCTATTTATCTCAAAATAGAATCCAAAATTTTCATCTTCGGAAATCATTGGAGTTGTTATACCCATAAGTCTTGGATAAATACCGCCAAATCCAATTCCCCATGAATTTTCCCAAACTTGAGGTTGGGCATAAAAATTATTGGAAAAGAATATTAGAAAAATAATTACTTTCAAAAGGCGGAGAATAATTTTTGTTTTCATAATGACTTTCAATTTTAATATTTATAATGTTACTAATTATTATATAATTTTCAAGAATTATTAACAATTAAATACAGAAATAAGAAAATATTGTGATTTAAATCATCTTTTGAGGCATTGAAATTATTTTTTTAAATAAATGGCGGGTTAAAAGTCTTTTAAGTAAATAAAATTCGGTATTTGATCTAAAAAAAATCCCTATTCCGGAAACCAAAATAGGGATTAGCAAAGTGATTAAAAAAACTATTTTTTAATTTCGAATTCAATTCTTCTGTTCTGTGCTTTGCCTTCTTTAGTTGAATTATCAGCAACTGGTTTGGATTCTCCAAAACCTGAAGTTGTTAATCTGTCGATAGAAATGCCTTTGTTCACTAAATAATTTTTAACAGAAATTGCGCGTCGTTCAGATAAATCTTGATTATATTTATCATTTCCATCGCTATCTGTATGTCCTTGAATTTCAACATTAACATCAGACATTTTTGCTAAAACATTAGCTGCGTTATCTAATATTTTTACAGAAGATTTTGTAATAATATCACTGTTTGTTTTAAAGTGAATATTTGTAAATACTAATTTTTGACCACTTTCAATTAATTCTGCAATTTCTTTTTCTTCCTTTGTTGAAAATTTATCAACGGCAGATTCAAGTTGTGCTGGTTTTGTAGTCTGAACTTTTATCTTATCTGAATTTGTAATTTTAAATTCTATTCTTCTGTTTACTGCTCTTCCGTAAGCTGTTCTATTATCTTCAATTGGTTTGGTTTCGCCGTAACCGATTGGAGTTAAACGAGATTCGTTAATTCCATTTTTGATTAAGAAATTCTTAACGGATTTAGCTCTTTTTTCAGAAAGAAATTCATTGTACATATTATTTCCCAAGCTGTCCGTATGACCTTGAATTTCTACATTAGCATCAGGATATTTTTGTAAGACATTTGCAACATTCGTTAAAGTATTATCGGATTCCGGAGTTAATTGATCGCTATCAAATTTGAAAAATACTCCTTCAATAATAACTTGTTCACTATTCTTTACAGCATTCTCAAATTCAGAACCATTTTGCTGAATTCCGCCGTCTTCCGGTTTAGGACATTTACTGCTAATTCCATCATAAATACTAAATTCAATTCTTCTATTAATTGCTCTTCCAATTTCAGAATCATTATCTGAAACTGGTTTTCTTTCTCCGCATCCGCCAGTATATAATCTATCTTCCACTACACCACGTGTTACTAAATAATTTTTAACACTTTTCGCTCTCCTTTCGGATAAATCCATGTTATATTCATCAGTACCAATATTATCAGTATGACCAAGAATTTCTATTTTTTCTTCAGGAAATCTATTTAACGTATTTGCAACATTATTAAGAATTGCTTTAGATTCTTCGGTAAGTTCATCTTTATCGAATTTGAATTTTACATTTTCTAAAACGAATGATTCGCGTTTGGTTACAGCTTTTTCAATTACTTTATCAATATAAACAGTATCGACAACAATTTTTTCTACAGGAACTTCTCTAATTACTTCTCTAATACTAAACGGTTCGCAAATTCTTGATCTTTCGCCTCGGTCAAAATACCAAACTGCACCAAGTTTAAGATTCATATAAGAATCGCCGTTACTGAAAAGAAGTCCTTTAGTTTCATTTACACTTTGATTCCCATCAATTTTGTTATTTGACGCTGTTATATAGTCAAATTCCGCTTGCAAGCTTATATCATTGAAGAATTTAAATTCAGCACCTAGACCAAGTACTGCCTGGTAGCCCCAAAAAGCTTGTCCTATTATTGGGCCACTTGTGTAGGGATAAGGGTTTGATGATTTAAAATAAGTCATTCCATATCCCAACAATATGAAAGGAGTTATTCTTTCGCATGGTAAAATTGTGTAAAGTGCTTCCAAATTTATTGCGCCCATATTTACATAATTATCAATTTCATCGCCGGTATTTCCATAATAAAAAGAATTTAACAGAATGTAGGAAGGAGTTAATCTAAATCCAAAATGTTCCGTTAAATTATAACCGAGTGTCAAATAAGCACCAAAATTTCCATGCGATGCAATTGATTTGTCACTTATTGTCATATACCTTGGATAACTTAATCCACCGCCGATATACCAATCAGTTTTGTAAACATTTACACTATCATCACTTTCTGTCTGGGCAAAAGATAAATTTGTTAATAACAAAAAAAACAGCAAAAATTTTTTCATTTTATGTACCTCTTTAATTAATTACTACAAAAGTAATTTTGACACAAAAAAAATTAAAAAATATTTATTTCTTAATCCATATAAAATAATAAAATAGAAGTTTTTACTAAATTAAACTTTTAATTGAAATTTGTAACTTATATTTATTCAGAAAGTTACCATCTCTATATGTATCAAAAAGTAAAGTCTAATATTTTAATGCAAATAAATAGAATATTTTTAAGATATGATAAAAATTTATAATTATTAAGATTATCGAATCGAAAGAAAGAATTTATAATTATTTACTGAAGTTACGCAAAATGTCATTTTGAATCCGTCAACTGACGGATGAAGAATCTCAATATTGCAAATTAACTCTATTTTGAGATATTTCGCTTCGCTCAATATGACAAATACCTCAAATTGGGTAACTTCGGTTATTTATTATAACGTAAAAAAATACTATGACTAAAATTTTGTAATTATTCGAATTTTGTAAGTGATTTAATATTGAAGAAAATTACTTTTGTGCTTTCAGAATTATATCTGCAAATTCTCTAAAAACACCATCGCCTCCATTTTTTGATAGTTCCAAATCGACAATATTTTTAACATCTTCAACTGCATCTGCTGGACAAGCAGAAAATCCGACTTCCTTTATAATTCCAATATCGTTAACATCATCACCAATAAAAGCAATGTTTTCCGGAGAAATATTTTCAAATTCACAAATTTCATTCATTTTATTTTCTTTATCCCAAATACCAAGATATAAATAATCTACTTTTATGCGTTCGCCTCTAACTTTAATTAATTCGGACGTATCTGTTGTAATAATTGCAGATTTAATTCCTTTTTCTTTTAATAAACGTGTACTCATTCCGTCTTTAACATTAAATTTTTTCATAACCATACCTTCAGAAGTATAGTACAAACCTCCATCTGTTAAGACTCCGTCAACATCAGTAATAACTAATTTTATTTTTTTTATTTTATTAATAATTTCTAAATCAAGCATAATGATCCGATTTTAGTTACAAAATAGTAAAGTAAAAATAAAAAAAAAGGCTGCATTACAGCAGCCTTTTTGTAGAATAAAAACAATTATATTTTAATTAAATGTATATCTTACAGATAATTGAATTCTAAATACGTCATCAATTGAAGCGGTTGGTGTGAATGATTCGGTAATTAAATTCCCACCGGTTCTTGTTAATTGATATTGGACTTCACCTTCAGCATTTGCTTGGGCATTTCTTACTACAACAAGTGGAGTGGTTGTTGTAAATCTTTGATTAACACCCCAATCCGGGTTTAACAAATTTCCGAAGTTTAAGAAGTCAACTCTAAATTGTAATGAATTACGAGCGCCTAATAAATCCGCAAAAACTTCTTGAGATACGCTAAAATCGGCTCTGAAAACCATTGGTAAAAATGCACCACCTCTTTCGGCATATTCACCTCGATTTTCACTTAAGTAGTCATCTTGTTCAATATAAGCATCCCAAGCTTCTGCTTGTTGATCTGCAGTAAATAAAACATTATTGCTATTATCAACAATATTAACAAAATTCATTTCGGATTTATCATTTGCAATATAAATTAAGTCGTTACTTGTACCGCCATCACCGTTTATATCACCACTAAATACGTAGCTTGCATTTCCGGGTGTATAGCCATCCCAGAAAAATGAGAAAGTTGTTGCTCCAAAATCGAAATATTCTAATCTATATGCAGCTGCAGCAAAAATTCTGTGTCCTGGTGAATAATTTGAATAAGCAATTCCGGGATTGTTTGGGTCATTGCTATGCTGGTTATTATTCCATGAACCAAATGCAATTGAACCTGCATCAACTGTATTTTCCGAATATCCATAATTGTAAGCAACTTTTGCAAACCAATTATCACTAAATGGTTTTTCAAGTGAAGCAGATAAATTTAACGAGGAACCTTCATTTTGGTTTTTCAATACAATTGCACTTGAAATATTGCTGTTTATTCTATTTCCTGATGTCCATCTTGCTCTAGAATCAACTCCGTTAAAAGCTGTATTTGGATCAGCTAAGTTTGCATTGATGTAATAAACTCCGTTAACATCTTTGCCATAAATTGCTTCGGCTGTTCCAATTAAACCAAGAGGTAATTTTTGATCCACGGCGAAGTTACTTCTCCAAATTTGAGGGAATTTAAAGTCCTGATCAGTAAAAGCTAATTCATAACTTGAAGCTGGATCTCCTGTTACAGAAGTTGGTTTATAATGATCTGGATCGGGATTAAAAGGTCTTGCGGTTGTATTATCTTGTTGTTCAAAACCTGTTAGAACTCCATTATTTCCTATTTGATTAGAAACCCAAACATAAGCGGGTCTTCCGGTAAATATTCCAGTTCCGCCTCTTAATTGTGTTGTTTTATCTCCATTTAAATCCCAGTTAAAACCAATTCTTGGAGAGAATAATGGATTTGGATCAGGTAATTTACTAGTTGAATATTTTACAGTATTTCCTTCTTCATCTTGAAAATTTAAATTGTCAACAGCAGAATTCTCAAATCCTGTATTGCCAAAGAATGGAACGTCAATTCTTAACCCCATTGTTAATTTAAAATCTTTGTTTAAGTGCCAATCATCTTGTCCGTAAATTCCGGCATATGTTACTTCAAGAGGTTGAACTGGTTTATCCATTCCTGGTTGATTTGACCATCTCACTTGGAATCTTCTAACAGTAGTAGGTGAAGCAGTTCCGTTTATGTAAGCATTTGCATCAGCATAAAAATCATCTAAAGAATTATATACATAAACACTTTGTGATCCCGGGAAGAAAATATTTTCCGATTCATAATATTCTAAGCTTGCACCAAATGTAAAATTATGATCTGCACCATAAATTGAGAAATTGTTTTGTAATTGAAAACTTTTGTATCTCAATTCATTATTTGGCGTAAACGGCTCAAAGCCAAAAGAGATATAATTTGCACCATCTTTAAGAATATCAACCATCGGGAATAATTTATCACTTTTATATCCGCGGCTTTCATCTTGGTAAGTATATCCAACAATTAAATTGTTAGCCATATTATCGCCAATTCTTGCATTCCACTCACCAACAATTGAGCGAATATTTTCCAAAATACTATAATTTGAATTTGCATAGTTCATTGAATTTGAATTTGTTCTTCTATTTCCAAATCCCAATGAGGAAGAGTTAGACATTAAAACGTCAGTTTCAGAATCTAAATGAGTATATCTTAAACTCAATTTATTATTATCATCCAAGTTATAATCTAATTTTGCAATAAATCTTGTTGCAGGTGTTTCAAAATCATAACCTTGGTAAGGTCCAGTTTCATAATCAAAATTTTGTTTTAGGAATGAGCTGAGGTTATCCAAATCTGATGCTAAAACTCTAGTTGTATTTCCAACAACTTCTTGACCACCAGCATTTGCTTCAAAAGTTGTTGCAGGATTTGTAAGAGCCTCATTTTCAAAATTCATGAAAAAGAACAATTTATTCTTAATTATCGGTCCGCCTAAACTCAAACCAACTTGGCTGTAATTAAAAGTTCCTGGATTGAAATCCAAATCGCCAGCTTTTGTTCCAACTAAACCATCATCTCTAAATTTATAATAAGCAGTTCCGGAAAAATCGTTGGTTCCACTTCTTGTTACAGTGTTAACACCAGCACCTACGAAATTACCTTGACGAACATCATAAGGAGCAATATTAATTTGCAATTGTTCAATTGCATCCATAGAAATTGGAGCAACACCGGTCCTATCACCCGGTTGACCAGCTAATCCAAATGAATTATTGAAATATGAACCATCTACAGAAATATTGTTATATCTGTTATCTTGACCGGCAAATGAAAAACCTTGAGCACTGCTTCCATCAGGAACACCAGCTCTACTGAATTGAGGAGTTAAACGAGCAAAGTCACCAATTCTTCCAGTAATTGTTGGTAAAGTTTTAATAGCTTCTTTGTTTATTGCAGTAGCAGCACCTGTTCTTTCAGAACTAAATATTGCATCTCTTTCACCAGCAACAACAACTTCGCCTAATTCAATATTTGCATCAACCATATTAAAATTAACATCAGAAGAAACACCAAGGTTTAGATATACGTTATCTCTTACTTGTTCTTTGAATCCAACATAAGATGCTGTAACTTTGTAAGGACCACCAACTCTCATACCGGCTACAAAAAATCTTCCATCTAATCGGGTTGAAGCACCGTAAGTTGTTCCAGATGGAGTATGAACTGCAATAACGTTTGCACCCGGCAATGGATTTCCGTCACCGTCTGTTACAATTCCATTAATTGATGAAGTTGTAACACCTTGTGCAAATAAACTGCCAAAACTTATTACAAAAAGTAATAACATTAGGGCAGATTTAA
Organism: Ignavibacteriota bacterium; assembly: GCA_016708125.1. Taxonomy (NCBI): domain Bacteria; kingdom Pseudomonadati; phylum Ignavibacteriota; species Ignavibacteriota bacterium. The sequence continues at coordinate 2,493,715 of JADJGF010000001.1, forward strand.
AGTAATTAGTTTGGGGCATAAAGGTCTCCTATTTTGTTATGTAAATTCAGTTTTAATTTACGTTTTTCTAAGATTTTTGTACTCAAATATTTGTAAAATACTTCGGCTTTCCAAAACAAAAATAAGATTTAATAATTTTTTAACATTGCATTTTATTAAAAAAAAATATAAAGAAAATTTGAATTTGAGAAGTTTGAAAATTTTTAAATTCTTAAATTTGTAACTAATTAATAAATCTGTAATCAATGCAATCTTATTAAAAAAATATTAAATCAAAATTTTCCTAAATGAATTTGAATAATTATCCAAAAGATTAGAAGATTATATTGGACAAACCGAATTGCATCCCTTTTGATAAATATTTTGAATAAATTTTTACTATGAAAAAAACAATTTTATTTATTTTAATTTCCTTAAAATTATTTGCCCAACAAGTAACTTTAAATGGTGTAGTTAAAGATTCGTTAACCGGAAATCCTATCGAATTTGCAAATATAATTTTAACAGAAATTAACATTGGAGCAAGCAGTAATACAAACGGAAGTTTTTCATTAGAGATTCCAAAAGTGGGAAAATATTTAATTAAATTTTCACATGTTGGATATCGAACATATAGTAAAAATTTCGAGATTACAAAAAATTCATATTTTGAAATAAATTTAATTCCTTCGGAAATTTTACTTGAGCAAACTACAGTATTAAGTTCACTTCCTAAATTTAGAGAAACTCCGGTAGCAAATAAGGATTATAATAATTTTCAAATAGAAAAAAATCTTGGAAACAGAGATGCCGGTTTTATTATGGAATCTTCTCCAAGTGTTTTTATTTCTTCGCACGGCGGAGGAATGGGAGATTACAAAATTTCTATAAGAGGATTTAACCATACAAATATTGCAGTTATGTTAAACGGAGTTCCGGTAAACAATTTGGAAAACGGTGAAATTTATTGGTCAAATTGGGCTGGAATTGCGGATGTTCTAGAACGTGTAAATGTTCAAAGAGGACTAGGTGCAAATCCATATTCAATTTCGTCAATTGGAGGATCAGTTAATTTTTTAACAAAAGGTGTAAATAGTTTAAATAATTTCGCAAAATTCAGCATGGAATTTGGTTCTGATAATTTTCAAAAAAAGACAATTGCATTTTCACAACAAATACTTGGAAATAGTTTGTTGCTAACATCATTTATTTCAAAAAAAGATTGGGATGGATATGTTGATCAAACTTGGGTTGATGAATTTTCATATTATTTTGCTCTTGGCGGAATTTACGGAAATCATTCACTTGAACTTCAAGCTATAGGTTCTCCTCAAGAACATGGTCAGCGTTTAACAATGCTTACAATTGATGAATGGAAATTATACGGAAAGAATTTTAATTTCGATTGGGGATATTTAAATGGAAAACCATTAAATCTAAGAGATAATATTTTTCACAAACCGACTTTCAATTTAAATCATAATTGGCAAATTAACCAAAATTGGATTTTATCAAACATTCTATATTATTCTTATGGAGATGGCGGAGGAACCGTTCCACCTTGGGCAAATTTTAACAAAACTGAAAATGGATTAATTGATTTTGATTCTGAGTGGAAAAAAAATTCCAATAATGTAAATACAAATTTTCATCCTTTGTTAAATTACACAGAAAATGCTTTACGATTTACTGTTCACAGTCATAATTGGTTTGGTGTAATTTCTAATGCAAGATTTAAAAAAGAAAATATAGAAATTTCTACTGGCATTGATGCAAGATATTACTCAGCTCAAAATTATAGGAAAGTAGGAAATTTATTAGGCGGGGATTATACAATCGGCAGCAGCAATATCAATTTGGATGCAAATGAATTATTATTCAAAGGTGATAAAATTGATTACAATGCTGATAGTTATGTTCGGCAAATCGGCGGATTTATTCAAAGTGAATTTAATTTTGATGATTTATTGTTGTACACAAATTTCTCGTTTTCTTCAACCGGATATAAAAGGTTAGATTATTTTAATTATTTAACTAATGATTCCAAAAGAGAAACTGATTGGCTTGATATTCTAGGTTTTACTGTAAAATCCGGCGCAAATTATAATTTGGATAATTTTAATAATCTCTTTTTTAACATTGGATATTTTTCAAAAGCTCCACTTTCGGAAAATGTTTTTGATTATCTAAATAATAAATATGAAAATCTGAAAAATGAAAAAATTATAAATATTGAATTGGGATATGGATTTAGTACAACTGATTTTCAAATTTCATCAAATTTATATTTTACCGAATGGAAAGATAAAGCAATCAGTAAAATGATTAGCGATGTAAATACAAATCAATTTTATTTTTATAATTTATCCGGAGCTTCCGCTCGCCATATGGGAATTGAGTTAACGTCAACTTATCATTTATTTAATTATTTAAAATTTGAGGGAATGTTTTCTAACGCAATTAACAAATGGACAAATAATGTTTTTGCAGTAGTTGCACCGGAATCTGATCCGACTCAACAAACGGTAATTAATTCCTATGTAAAAAATGTTTATGTCGGTGGCTCGCCAATGACTTCTGCATATTTAAGTTTAGAATTTGAACATAATTTTAATCAAAATTTTTCTATTACTTTAAATCCATTAATTAAATTTTACGGAAATCATTATGCAGATTTTAATCCGAATTTAAGAAACAATATTGATGATGAAAATATAAATTCTTGGAAACTGCCAAATTATACAATCATGGATTTTCATATTTCCGCAAATGTAAATTTAAATTTAAGTTATTTGCAAAAAATTATTTTACATCTAAATTCGTTTAATCTTCTTAACAATAAAGATTATATTGTTGATGCAATTGATGGAATATCACACAATTCACAAAGCGCTTTGGTTTGGTTTGGAAGAGAAAGATGGTGGAATTTTTCCTTATCGTTTGAATTGTAAATCTCAAAAAAAAATAATAAATCATTTAAAAAAATAATGAAATCTAAAAATGTTATAATAATTTTTTTTGTATTTACTTCAATTATATTTGCTCAAAAAACTCCGTATGTTATTTTAATTTCGTTTGATGGATTTAGATGGGATTATTGCGAACGCGGAATTACTCCAAACTTAGATTCGTTACAAAAATATGGAGTTAAGGCAAAATCTCTAAAGCCGTGTTTTCCATCAAAGACATTTCCAAATCATTATTCAATAATTACCGGAATGTATCCGGAAAATCATGGAATAATTTCTAATTTTTTTATCAATCCATTTACAAAAGAAAAATACAGACTTGGCGATACAAACAGTGTAAGAAATAGTAAATGGTATTTAGGCGAAGCTTTTTGGGAAACCGCGAGAAGAAATGGAATTAAAACTGCAAGTTACTTTTGGCCCGGCTCAGAAGTTGATTTAGAATATCGCAGACCAAATTATTTTAAATATTATCAGCATAGCAAACCGTATAAAGAAAGAATTGATGAAGTAATTAACTGGTTAAAATTTCCGCAAAATGAAAGACCGCATTTTATAACTTTATATTTTCATGATACGGATTCTTACGGACATGATTTTGGTCCCAATTCTATTGAGGTAAATCAATCAATTAGAAGATTAGATTCTTTAATTGGTTATTTAAATTCTGAATTAAATCAGTTGGAAATTAAAGACAGTGTGAATATTATTTTAGTTTCCGATCATGGGATGACGGAAGTTGGTAAAGATAAAATTATAAATATCGAAGAAATGCTAAAAGATTATAAATCTAAATTTTATAATAATGAAACATTCGCATTTATCGAGCCATCGCAAAATGAAATAAACGAAGTTTATCAATTATTAAAGGAAAGTGAAAATCATTATAAAGTATATTTTAAAGATGAAGTTCCGGAACATTTTCATTTTTCAAAACATCCGTTTATTTCATCAATTATAATTATTGCTGATTTGGGCTGGACTTTAGTTGATAATAAATCACTAAAAAAATTTAGCAATTCATACTCAAAAGGAAATCATGGATTTGATAATAATGAATTAGATATGCATGGAATATTTTTTGCAAAGGGAAAATTGTTTAAAGAAAATTATAAAATTGGAACTGTACAAAACATTGATATAAATCCATTACTTGCAAAAATTTTTGGAATAAATCCAAAATCAAATATTGATGGAAAACTTGAACGAATTGAATTTATTCTAAAATAGAAAGGAAAAATTTGGAAGATTTATTAAATATTAATTACAAAAAATTTACATTAAAAAATGGATTGGAAGTTGTTCTATATAAGAATGAATCATTTCCAACTGTAGCCGTAAACATTTGGTATAAAGTAGGTTCCGCAAATGAAAAACCAAACAAAACCGGATTCGCACATTTGTTTGAGCATATGATGTTTCAAGGTTCGCAAAATGTACCTAAGGAAAAACATTTTAAATTTGTGCAAGAAGTCGGTGGAAGTTTAAACGGCTCTACAAGTATGGATAGAACAAATTATTATGAAACAGTTCCATCGGATAGTCTGGAATTGGCTTTGTGGCTTGAAGCTGATAGAATGGGATTTTTGCTTCCGGCATTAACTCAAGACAAACTTGATAACCAAAAAGATGTTGTGATGAATGAACGAAGACAAAATTATGATAATCAGCCGTACGGTTTAGCTTGGGAAATTTTATTTTCAAATTTATTTCCGGAAAATCATCCTTATCATTGGCCAACAATTGGCTGGATGAAAGACATAGAAAAATTTGAATTGAATGATGTAAAAGATTTTTTTGCGAATTATTATACTCCAAATAATGCGAGTCTTGTAATCGGTGGAAATTTTGATGAAGAAAATGCAATCAATTTGGTGAAAAAATATTTAGAAGAAATTCCGAATCAGAATAAAATTGCAGAAATTGAAATTGATTTTTCTGAATTGGAATCATCAAAGAAAATAATTCACGAAGATAATGTTCAACTTTCAAAATTATATTTTGCTTGGAAATCTGAAAAAGGTTACGGAAAATATGATGCTGCACTTGATGTTCTTGCAGATATTTTAACCGGATCGAAAAGTTCAAGATTGCAAAAACATTTAATTCATAATTTACAGATTGCACAAGATGTTTCTGCATTTCAATATTCTGCAAAATATGATGGAGCATTTTTTATAACAATTACTTCTCAGCAAAATTGCGATTTGGAAAAATTAAAGGAAGAAACTTTTAAAATTCTAAATCAAATTATTTCTGAAGGAATTACGGATTTAGAATTGGAGCGCGCATTAACAAGTTATAAATCATCTTATATTTATTCGCTTCAAAATTTGGATAATTTGGTAAATCAAATTAATAGTTACAATTGTAATTTGAGTGAACCTAATTCTTTTGTGTATGATATTAAAAGATATTTGAATTTAAAAAATGAAGATATTCAAAATGTGGCAAAATTAGTTTTAGAAAAAAATTATGTTGAGTTAAAAATAATTCCTAAAAGTAAAAATTGATTATTTAAAATTTACAAATTGTACCGGAAAATCTAATTCGGCGCTTTTAATATTAGCGATAACAGATTGAAGCTCATCTTTTTTTGCGCCTTGAACTCTAACTTGCTCATCCATAATTTGAGCATTGACTTTAAACTTCATTTCTTTAATTAATTTTGTAACATGCTTTGCATTTTCTTTACTAATTCCGTTTTGCAAAGTTATTACTTGTTTAACTCTTCCACCGCCGGCAGGTTCAATTTCTTTCAGTTTCATAACCTTTAAAGAAATTTGTCGTTTAATAAATTTTGATTGAAGAATATCAATTGAAGTTTTAACACCGTATTCATCTTTAGAATTAATTGTGATCGTTTTATCACTTTTGCTTAAATCCAATGTTGTATTGGAATCTTTTAAATCATATCTCTGAATAATTTCTTTTTTAGCTTGATTTAAAGCATTATCAATTTCTTGGAAATCAACTTCAGAAACAATATCGAATGAAAAATTTTGTGCCATAAATTTCTATTAAATAATTTTATTAAAATCTGTTTTTATCATAATTGATCTGCGTAATCAGCGTTCTATTATTATTTTAAGTTTCAAGTCGGGGTGATAGGATTTGAACCTACGACTTCTTCGTCCCGAACGAAGCGCGCTACCGGGCTGCGCCACACCCCGAAAATAATTGATTTATAACAACACCTAAAATTACTCACAAAATCTTATTAAAAAAAAAGAAAAATGAATCGATAATGTTAATAATTATTGTCTTAATTCGAATTTAAATTACCTTGAGGGAAAATGCAAGTTACTACCGAACAAATTTATTCAAAATTGAACAAAATCCAGAATTTGCCAACTATTCCAGAAATTATGTTTGATGCAATAAGTATTATAAAATCTGAACCAGGTAATGTTATAAAAATTTCGGAAATAATTGGAAAAGATCAAGGAATGGCAACAAAAATACTATCCGTTGCTAATTCGCCGCTGTACGGAATGTTGAGAAAAGTTTCAACGCTGGAATTTGCAATTATGATTATGGGTTCAAACGAGCTTGAGAAAATTGTTACGGCAATATCACTATCAAATGCTATAAGGTTTAAACCAATTCCTAATTTTAATGAACAGGATTATTGGAAACATTCAATGGCTGTGGGATTGGTTGCAAAAGATATTGCAAGGAGATTAGGTTTTCCGGAAATTGCCGGCGATGCGTTTGTAGGCGGAATTCTTCACGATATAGGAATTCAATTAATTGTAAAATATTTTCCGGAGGAGTTTCAACAGATTTATTCAAATTTAAGTTATGATAAAAAATTTATCGAATGCGAAAATAAAATTCTTGGAATTTCTCACCAAGAAATGGGTGCATTTCTTCTAAAAAAATGGAATTTACCCTCATCAATTTTTGATTGCGTTCAATATCATCACGAGCCTGAAAATTCTTTAGAAAATAAAGAGCTTGTTTCGGTTGTTCATCTTGCAGATTTTATTACAAACGAATTTAATACCGGTAAAGGTTTTTGGGATCAAGGAATTGAATTAAATGTATCTTTATGTACTTCGCTCGGTTTTGATTCTCACAACGATTTAGTTGGATTTTATTCGGATTATTCTGAATTGGTTACAGATACTGTTGATTCAATTCATATTTAAGATGAAAATTAGAGAAGTTTAGTAATTAAATGTCCTAAAATTATTAAATAAAGCGAATTAACAAACAGTTTTATAATGTAATTACTTTTCGAAATCTCAGGATGTAATTTCAAAAATGTAATAAAATAGTTACTTAAAATAGTTAATCTTGCCTGTCGTTCACTCATTTCTTTTTGTTTAATATGTATCTTTTTGAGAAAATTAATTAATTCCTAACGAATTTAATTATTTTAAAATAAATATCAAATAAAAAAATACATTGTGTATTATTAAATCTTATTAATATAAATAATATCGGTTTGAATAGAAAAGAATTTTACTTTCTGAATGTTTCGAGAAAACTAAATCCGAATGCCAAAATAAAACCGGTAATTCCAATTGAAATTGTGAAAAGATTAATTTCAAAGGTTTTTTGAGGATCAAAAAGAGATAGGAAAAAATCAATAAAAACTGAAAATAAAAAGAATAAAGAAAACCCGTACAAACCATAGAATATGTGATTTAAGAAAAATTTTTTTATTGAATTTGTTGGTTTGCTTTTTTCTAACTGTTTTGAAAAAGTTTTTTTATAATCAGATTTTGTATTTGGCATACTTAATAATATTGTTATTAATTTTTTTCATTTACGTTTTGAATCACAATATAAAAATAATTCAATTATTAATCATCATAAGTTTTTTTATGAAATACTTTGTTTATTAAAAACATAAAAAATACGTTTCCAAATCCTAAAAAACTTACAACAACTTCATTTATTCCAAAATCCAAATTAGAAATTACACCGTACAAAAATGGAACTAATTTCATTACAAAGAATGCAACTAAAAATATTCCAAAATAGAAAAAACTATCATTGCAGATTTTTTTGAAGAGTTTTATTTTCTCTTCAAGATTTTCATTTGATTTCATTCCAAATCTGTCAATCACTAGTTCGTTATTCATTTTTTCCCTTTCTAAAAAATTTCTAACTCAAATAAGCAGTAACAAGTTAAAAAAATTGTGATTAAGAACAAACGAATCTCATTAAATAATCTCAAATTGAAAAAATATTTTAAAAGATTTGATTTTAAATTGTAAATTATTATTTTAACGCAAGTTATAGAATTTGTATTAGGAATTACATCAAATGAATTTAATAACTGATATAATTGTAAAAAGATATTTAGCAATATTGTATTTTTTTCTGGTTTCATTTATTCTATTTATCCTAAATATCTAATTAAGCATATTGAAAATGGAGTATTTTCATGAAAAAAATAGCTAATACTATGGAATTTGATTTTATTGGCGATAGTCTTCAATTAAAAGGAAGATTCAAATCATTTTTCTTAAAACCGGTTTTCTTGGGAATTTTCTTTTTTTCAATATTTTTTTCAGTAATACTTATTACAAAACTTTCAACTTACTTCATTGGCTCAACTGCAGTTTTTGGATTTAACATTTACGATATACTTTTTTCACTAATTGGTTTTAGTTTAGGTTTTTTATCAGAATTTATTAGGCAAGTTAAAAGAATATTATCCAGATAAACTGCCATTCCACATTTTAAAAATCATTCTTCTTTGTAGAAAATAATTTTTGTATTATTTTTACGCATAAATCCTTTAACATTATCCGGAGAGATAACCAAGGAATGGAAAATAAAATTTTAATAAAATTAGGAGACCTCAGCGACTTTTAGTCAATGGGGATTTTTTTTATATGAATATAAAAGCAAAAATTATAGATGAATCTGGGTTAAACAGAACAATTACAAGATTAGCTCACGAAATTCTTGAAAGAAATAAAGGTTCTGAAAATATTATATTAATTGGAATGCGAACTAGAGGAGAATTTTTAGCAAAAAGAATTTTAGAGAAAATAACGGAAATTGATAAAAAAACTCCGCCGCTTGGAATTTTAGATGCAACATTATATAGAGATGATTTTCGCACAAGACTAAAACAACCGGAAGTTTCCGTAACAAATATCACTTTTGATATAACTGAAAAAAATGTAATTCTAATTGATGATGTTTTGTACACCGGAAGAACAACCCGCTCAGCTTTAGATGCTTTAATGGATTTAGGCAGACCGAGCTCAATTCAGTTTTGCGTTTTAGTTGATAGAGGTCATAGAGAAATGCCGATCAAAGCAGATTTTGTCGGAAAAAATATTCCAACTTCCGTTAATGAAGAAGTAAAAGTTAAAATGAAAGAAGTAGATGATGAAGATGCGGTTTATTTAATAGAATCACCAAAATAATTTTTAGGGGAAAAATGTCATTAAAAATTAAACACCTTTTGGGTTTGCAAGACGTTTCTAAAAATGATATTCAATTAATTTTAGATACGGCAACAACCTTTAGGGAAGTTTTAGAAAGACCGATTAAAAGAGTTCCAACTTTACAAGGAACTACAGTTGTAAATTTATTTTATGAAAATTCAACACGTACAAGAATATCTTTTGAGCTTGCAGAAAAAAGGCTTTCCGCAGATACTTTAAATTTTTCTACATCAACAAGCAGCGCAAAAAAAGGTGAAACTTTTAAAGATACTGTGAGAAATATTGAAGCAATGAAAATTGATATGATTGTCGTTCGTCATCAATCAGCCGGAGTTCCGTTATATTTAACTAAAATTTCTAAAGCATCAATAATTAACGCCGGCGATGGAAGACACGAACATCCAACTCAAGCTTTGCTGGATATGTATTCAATTAAAGAGAAATTAGGAAAATTAAATGGATTAAAAGTTTGTATTGTTGGAGATATAGCCCACAGCAGAGTTGCACTTTCAAATATATTCGGATTAAAAACAATGGGTGCAGAAGTTTCACTTTGTGCACCGCCAACAATGATTCCCAGAAATATTGAGCAATTTGGAATAAAAATTTATCATGATATTAACAAAGCCGTAAGTGAAAATGATGTGTTAAATGTTTTAAGAATTCAGCTTGAACGTGATGCCGGAACTACAATTCCTTCTTTAAGAGAATATCATAATTATTTTGGAATAACAACAGATGTAATTGAACGAAATAATAAAGATATTTTAATACTTCATCCCGGACCAATAAACAGAGGAGTAGAACTTTCTTCAGAAGTTGCCGATGGACCGTATCAAATTATTTTAGATCAAGTTACAAACGGCGTTGCAATAAGAATGGCAGTTCTATATTTGTTAGGAACAAAAAATTCGTAATTATAAAAATTGGATTGTAAAATGAAAATTGTATTAAATAAAGTTAGAATTATAAATCCCGCACAAAATCTTGATGAACAAAATGATATTCTAATTGAAGATGGAATTATCAGAAAAATTGGGAATTTGAATAAAGAAGATTTATCCAACGCAAAAGTTTTTGAGTTTAACGGAAAAATTTGTTCGCCCGGACTTTTTGATATGCACGTTCATTTGCGTGAACCGGGAAGAGAAGATACCGAAACTATTTTAACCGGATCAAATGCGGCAGCTTCCGGAGGATTTACCGGAATTGCTTGCATGCCAAACACAAAACCCGCAATTGACTCTGCTGAAGTTGTAAATTTTATTAAAAGTAAATCTGAAAATCATTTGGTTGATGTTTTTCCAATTGGTGCAGTTAGTAAAGATAGAAAAGGTGAAAATTTAGCTCCAATTGCAGAACTTGTTACTGCCGGAGCTGTTGCTTTTTCTGATGACGGCGTTGCAGTTAAAACTGCTTCACTTTTGAGAAATGCTTTAGAATATCTGAAAATGTATAATCTCCCAATTATTGAACATTGCGAAGATGAATCTTTAGCTGGCGGAGCAATGAATGAAGGAAAAGTTTCTACAATGTTAGGACTTCCGGCAATTCCAACAATTGCTGAAGATTTAACCGTTATGCGAGATATTGCAGTTGCGGAATACGTGGATGGAAAAGTTCATATTGCGCATATAAGTTCAAAAAATGCAGTTCAGTTAGTTAGAGAAGCAAAAGCAAAAGGATTAAAAATTACCGCTGAAGTTACTCCTCATCATTTTACATTAACTGATGAAGCGCTTATAAGTTACGATTCAAATTATAAAATGAATCCGCCTTTGCGAACCGAAGAAGATGTAAAAGCTATGATTGAGGGATTAAAAGACGGAACAATTGATTGTATTGCAAGCGATCATGCGCCGCATTCTATTGAAGAAAAAGAAGCAGAATTTATTTATGCTCCCAATGGAATTTTAGGATTAGAAACTCAACTTGGTTTAGCATTAAATGAATTGGTTCATAAAAATCATTTATCAATTTCACAATTGATTGAAAAACTTTCCATCAATCCCAGAAAAATTTTGAATATTCCAATTCCGCAAATTTCTGTTGGCGAAAAAGCCAATCTAACAATTTTTGATGAAAATGAAATTTGGACTGTTGATATTAAGAAATTCAAATCTAAAACTAAAAATTCTCCGTTTGATAAAAGATTACTTACCGGAAAACCAATTGCAGTAATCAATAATTCTAAAATGCATTTTGATGAAAAATTTACCGAAATATAATGTATATTTTTCTGTACAATAAAATTCACATCTGAATACAAAATAAATCATAATTTATTAAAAGCCTTGAATTTGAAGAAATTTGAGGCTTTTTTATTTGGCATTTTCCTTGAAATACTAATAGTAGAATTTCGTATTGGAGGAAAAAATGAAAAATGAAAAAGCTTTATATCGAATATTATTAGTAATCGCAGCTTTGTTCTTATTCACAAATTGCGATCCAAATTTAAATTATGAATATGATGATACGCCGCCATCCTCTCCGGAAAATGTTGTAACTTACGTCGGTGATGGATTGGTTGAAATTACTTGGGAAGATAATTCAGAAAGAGATGTTGCCGGTTATAATGTTTATTTTTCATATGATTATTGGGGTGAATATGAATTAATTGGAAATACATCCGGAAATTATTTTGTTGATAACGATGCAGTAAACGGTGAATTATATTATTATGCAGTTGCAGCTTATGATTTTGACGGAAACGAAAGTGAATTAAGTTACGATATGGTTTACGGAGTTGCAAGACCAGAAGGAATGAACAAATCAATTTATGATTATAATCTTTATCCAAATAATTCCGGTTATGATTTTAGCGAATATGCAGTTGTTCCTTTTGATGCTTACAGCGATGATTTTTCGACAGACTTTTTCTTTGAAAATTATAATGGCGAATATTACTTAAATGTTTGGGATGATACTGATATTCAAGATATGGGTTATACAAATAGTTTCTTAGATATTTATTACGCTCCTTTAGATGGCTGGGTTTTGATGAATCCCGATGAAAATGTAAAATATACAAAAGCTATTGTTGGTCATACTTATGTAATTTGGACTTGGGACAATCATTATGCAAAAATTAGAGTAAAAGCAATTTCTGGAGATAGAGTAGTTTTTGATTGGGCTTATCAATTATTAGAAGGTGAACAACAACTTAAAACAAATAGAAATGCTGAAACAAGAAATAAAATACCAGAAAAAGTTATTAAAAAGTAACACACCTAAAACTCCTTAATTAGAAAGCATACTCAATTGAGTATGCTTTTTTATTTTCGTTTAAGTATTTTGAAATCGAAATTAATCAATTTGATTGCAATGAATTTTACTTCATTTCTTAAACAAAATAAAACTCTAACAATTTTAATCTTTGTAATATTTTCAATTTTAATAATTGGATTTGTAGGAAATAAACTAACCGAAGATGAAATTGAAAATTGGGCAAATTCAATTGAAGAAAAAACAAAACTCACAGAAACAAACACAATTATTTATTTAAACAAAATTCAAAATGAAATTATTGATAATAAAAATCGGTTACAAAATAATTTAAGAAATATTGATTCACTGAATTTTATAAATATTGAAAAATTAATTAATAATTATAATTCTGCTGAAGATATAATTGCAGTTTTTAATAATAATAATCTGATTTTCTGGAATGTAAATTATAATCAGCAATTATCAAAAAATGATTCTTTAAATTTCCAATTTGGTGAAACTTACTTTTTAAAATCCGGAATTGACACTTATTTATTTGTTAAAGATACAATCAAATCTAATAATCCAAATGTTTTTATTTTATACGGAAGAATAATTGAAAAGCAGTATGAATTAAATCCAACCTACTTTAAAAAAATTAGCTTAACAAATGATTTAACAAATAAATTTTTTGTAGAATACACAATAAATTATACACCGACAGAGTTAAAAAATAAAGACGGAAGAAAACATTCTTTTACAATTTTAAATAATAAGAATAACAAAATAGCTACGGCAATTTTTATAAAACAAACAAGAGAAAATGCTGTACAAAAATTAAATGATAATATTTTTATTATTCAAAGTTTCCTTGCGTTACTTGGTTATTTGCTTTTAGGATTTGTGCTTTATCAAAAAATTCATAATAAAATACATTTGCTTTTAAAGTTTTTCTTGTACTCTTCTTATTTAATTATTCTGCGATATTTATTAATCTCTATAAAAATTCCACAAAAAATTTTCACATCCGGATTTTTCAGTCCTAAAATTTACTATTCAAAATTTGGTTTTGGATTGGCAGATTCCCCAATTGATCTTTTTGTAACGCTGTTAATTTTATTTATAATATTCTTAACCGCTTTCAGATATTCAATAAAATATTTCAAACATGAATTAAATTCAAATAAAATCAAAATAATATTTCCAATAATTTTAATTCTTACAATAATATTTTATGTTGTTTCGCTTCGCGGATTTAGTGCCGTAATACGCAGTTTTGTATTCGATACTTCACTAAGATATTTTCAAAATCCATCATTAAGTTTAGATTTTTCAAATCTGTTAATGCATATCAACGTTTTAATTATTGGATTAGTTTCAATATTAGGTTCCGCATCTATTATTATTTTCTTAGCTAAAATTTACAAAACTACATTTCGTATAAATGATAACTTGTTTTTTATTTGGTCATTAGTACTTTTTATTTTCGGAATTATAATTTATCAATTCGTACAAAAAAATCCTCAAAGTACAATATTCATACAGGTTTTACACGTTCTACTTGTATTTACTTTCGTCTATTTAATTATAATTTCGGAAATAAAAATTACAACAAGAATATTTTTAGTTTATATAATTGCTTCATTTATTTCAATTATCACTTTGCTTTTTTACAATTCAGAACTTGAAAAAGAATCATTAAAAACTACTGCAAAAGTTATAACAAGAGAAAATGATGAATTTTATAAATCGATAATATTTGAAACTCTTCTTGATAATTTCAGCAGAAAAATTGCGACTGAAGCATTCCAAAATTCAAATACAAATTTTAATTCAAATGCTTTCATGATATGGAGTAAAAGCAATCTGCAAAAGGAGTCTGTAAATTCTTCCGTAAACTTTTTGGATTTGAAAGGAAATTTACTTGGCGGATTTGGTTCAATTTATCCGCAGTTTACAATAAAAAATATTATTGATACAAATGCAGTTATTGAAGAAATAAAAATATTTGAAGAAAAATTAAATAATGAATCACAAAAAATAATTAGAGGCATTTTTCCACTTAAGGATGAATATGCATTTTTAGGTTATCTTGATGTTTCAATACTTTCCGATTTAAATGATTTTGGGTTTAGCACTCACCCGGAATTTATTTCTTCCGGAAAATTAAATGAACATGCAATTTTAAAATTGGATAAACTTTCTATTCTTGATTATAGAAATAACGAATTAAAAATTGTTTACGGAGATCTAAATCCTTCTACAGAAATTAATGATGTAATTCTTAAAACAGAACTAACTGAAAAAAATGATGCATGGATTGAAAAAGAATTTAACGGCTCGGAATATATTTTCTATTTAAAGAAAGTAAAGCTAAATGGAATTGAACGAATGGTTGCCGTTGCATTAAAAGGTAAAGATCTCTCAATTGGTTTGTTTGATTTCTTCAAAGTATTTTTTACTCATGCGGTAATTTTAATTATTGCAATTATTTTTTACTTTTTAATTTTTTATAAGAAATATAAAATTTATCAATTTGATTTAAGAGCAAAATTACTTTCCGCATTTTTAATAATTTCCTTAATTCCATTAATACTTACTGCATTTTATTTTAGAGGAATTACAAATGATAAAAATATAGAATCGACTTATTATAAATTAGGAAAACGCGCTTTCGCAATTGAATCATATTTGAACGATCATTATGAAAACGGAAATAACGGAAATATTAATTTTGCAAATGCTTCCAAAGATTTGAACATTAATATTTCAGCTTATTTTCAAAATCAAATTCTGTATAGTACGGATGATTTAATTTATGATGTTGGGTTACTTCCTAAAATTATAAATCCTTATGTTTATAAAAAATTAATTATTGATGGCGAACAAGAAATATTGATAAATGAATTTATTGATGAGTTTTCTTACAAATCTTTTTATTACAAAGCAGAAATAGCAAATTCTGAAATTGTAATAAAAGTTTCCGATGGATTTAACAAAATACTTTTGCCTTTAAGCGGCTCCGAAGTTGATGTTTTTTTATTTGGCACATATTCATTAGCGGCAATATTTATAGTACTTTTCAGTGCTTTGTTGGCAAATCAAATTTCTTCTCCAATTAGAAAATTAACTTTGGCAACTAAATCTATTGCAGCCGGCGATTTAAGTTTGAATATAAACACAAATGCTAAAGGAGAAATAAAAGAACTTGTTTCCGGCTTTGAATATATGGTTAAAGAAATAAAACAAAATCAAGCAATGCTTGCGGAAATTGAGAGGGAAGAAGCATGGAAAGAAATGGCAAAGCAAGTTGCTCATGAAATTAAAAATCCTTTAACACCTATGAAATTAAGTGTTCAGCAGCTTATTGCAGCTTATGAAGACAAATCTGATAAGTTTGACATGTTCTTCAAAAAAGTTACTTCAACAATTTTAAATCAGATTGAAACATTAAAAAATATTGCAACTGAATTTTCAAATTTTGCAAGAATGCCAAAACTTAAAGTTGAGCAAATTGATTGCATTGAAATTATAAGGGAATCAATAAATTTATTTTCCGGCGAAAATATTAAAATTGAACTTAACACAAATTTAGAACAGTTAATTATCAATGGCGATTCTCAACAATTAAGAAGAACAATAATAAATCTTATTAGAAATTCAATTCAGGCAAATGCTAAAAATATTTTATTTAATATTATAGAAAATGAAAAAGAATTTTTGCTTCAAATAACTGATAATGGAAATGGAATAAAATCGGAAAATATTGAGAAAATATTTGAAACAAATTTTACGACAAAAAACGACGGAATGGGTTTGGGTTTAAGTTTAGCAAAACGCTATTTAACCAGTACCGGTGCGGATATTTCGGTTATTCAAACTTCGGAAGAAGGAACAATCTTCCAAATTAAATTTCTTAAATGATGACAAAGCTTACAAAATATCAAAAAGAAGCTTTAAGAATCGATAAACATATTTCATTAACCGCAAATGCCGGTTCAGGTAAAACCACAGTATTATCAAAACGATTTGTCGAAATTCTGCTTCAGGAAAATATTTTACTCAGCAATATTGTTGCAATTACTTTTACGGAAAAAGCTGCAAGCGAACTTTACACAAAAATTGCAAAAGAATTAGATGAAAGAATTACAAATTCTAATTCAATAATAAAAGTTCGATTAGAAACAATAAGAAGAAATTTAGTATCTGCAAAAATTTCAACAATCCATTCTTTCTGTATAGATATTTTAAAAGATTTTGCGCCGGAAGCTGGAATTGATGCAAACTTTTTACCCATTGATGCAAGAACTTCGGATGAACTTTTAGAGCAAAGTATTGATGAAATTATCATTAAAAATCTAAAGGATAATAATTCTGAAATTAAAAATCTTATTAGAATATTTGGAAATAAATCCCAGTTAACTCAAAAGATTAAGCAATTATTTTCTAAAAGAAAATCCACGGAAAAATTAGTTGAAAAATATTATTCAAAAACTGTTGATAATATTGCAGTTTGGCTGAATGAAAATTTTGAAAATAAGTTTAAAGAAACATTCTCCATTTTAATTGATGAACTAATTTTAGAAATTGATGAAATAAATTCAATTGCAGGAAAATATAAATCAACTGAAATTTATATTGAAGTAAATAGATTATTGAATGAATTAAAATCGGAAAATAAATTAATAGAGAAATTTATAATTATTAAGAATATAGCTGACGTAATTATAAAACAAGATGGAAATGTTAGACAGCAAAAATATTTGAGCAGTGATTTATACAATGAAAATGAAATCTTACTTAACAAAATCAGTAATAATTTTGCAGAGTTAAAAAAAATTGAAATTGATGAAAATGCTGATGAACTTAATTTCGATTTAGCAAAATTCGGAAAAATTATTATTGATTTTTATAATGAAGTTAGTGATAAATATAAATTTAAAAAACTGCATAAATCATTTTTAGATTTTGAAGATTTGCTTATCAATACTTACCACCTTGTTCAAAACAAAGATGTTGTAAACAAACTTTCTCAAAAGTTTAAATACATAATGGTTGATGAATATCAAGATACAAATGAAATTCAGTATGAAATATTTATGCCTATTCTTCAATATTTATCGAGCGGAAACCTATTTGTTGTAGGCGATGATAAACAAAGTATTTATATGTTTCGCGAAGCAGAAGTAAAAGTTTTTAACGACACAAAAAAACATATTGAAACAAAAGAAGGCAAACATGGAATTTTACAGCTTCCGCATTCGTTTAGATTAGCTCCAAACATTGCTTTATTTACAAATGTTTTGTTTAGTAGAATATTCAAAAATCCTAATCCAGCATTCAATGAAGTTGAATACAATGAATTAGTTTGTGCTTATTCCAAACAAAATAAGGGACGAATTGATTTTTTAATTTCAGAACAAGAAGATGGAATTAGCGAAGCAGAACTTGTTGCAAAAAAAATACTTCATTTAGTGAATGATAATAAAAATGAAATATCATTTAGTGATATTACAGTTTTGTGTCGAGTTAGAAAAAATTTTATAGAATTAGAAAAAGAATTCGTTAAATATAATTTGCCATTTACAATAGTTGGAGGAAAAGGATTTTTCCAGCAGCAGCTTGTACTTGACGTTTATAACTATTTATCATTTTTGATTAATACAAAAAATGACCTCGCATTTCTTTCAATTTTACGATCGCCTTATTTTGGAATTACCGATACAGAAATAGCGGAAATATCTTTTGAAAAAGGTGCGTTTTATTTTGAAAAGTTTAAGAATTATATTAATTCAAAAAGTAAGTTTAAAAACATTTTTACTTTGCTTGAACATCATATAAAACTTTCTTCAAAAACAGAAATAAGTGAGTTAATACGAATAATAAATAACGAAACTGCTTACTGGGCTTATTTATCAAACAAAAAAAATGGAAAACAAGACATTGCAAATCTTGAAAAATTAATTCTTCAAGCTATAAATATTACTGAGCAAGGATTTAATACGTTATATGATTTTACCAATTATTTAAAAGATGCTATTAACAATCTTGAAGATGAAGGTCACGCAGAATTAGACGAAACTGAAAATTCTATAAAAATTATGACAATTCACCAATCGAAAGGGTTGGAATTTAAGGTTGTAATTTTATTCAAAACAAATCAGAAAAATTTTGATGAAACACTTAAAACAAAAGATATTTACATAGATAAGGATTTTGGAATTCTTTCAAAACTTCCTTTTAGAAAAAACTATTTTGAAAATTTCCGACAAGCACCAATAATTGGTTTATACAATTATTTCCAAAATAAAAAATCAATCGCCGAATTGAAAAGACTGCTCTACGTTGCAATTACAAGAAGTGAAGAATATTTAATTGTTTCGATGCAAACTAAGAAAGGAAGTTTTTCTAAAGATTCTTTTGCGGAAATTATTGCAGAAACTTTAAATATTGATTTAAACAAAAGTGAAAAAGTTATTTCCGGCAATCTTACATTCATGAAACTAAATAATGAAGTGTATGAAACAAAAGTTGAAAAAGTTGATACAATAATTAATTTGATTAAATCAATCGAATTGGAAAATACCCAACAAATAATTGAAGAAAAGGCAATTGATGAAAGTTATGAATTCTTAATTGAAAAAATAAAAAGTACAGAAAAAAATGAAATAATATCGGCATCAAAAATTAGTTTATTCTTGCAGTGTCCTAAAAAATATCAACTGACTTATGAATTTGGATATGGTGAGTTAATAAAACTTTTTAGAAATAATGATGAATATGAATTCAATCAAAAAGAAGATGAAAATATTCCCGCAAATATTTTGGGTAAAATTGTTCATTCAATTTTGAATAAAGAAACATATAAAAAAGATTTAATTGCTGAAATTGAAAATGAAATTCAGCTTGAAGATGAATTGATTCTTATTGATTCTGATTCGAAACAAAAATTGGTAAAAGAAATTGTAGAATTGTTCGATCAATATTATAGTTCAGAATCATATCGAAAAATTTTGAACTTTAAAAAGTTTCAAAATGAAATAGAAATTTATAAACGTGAACAAGATTATTTTTTGTATGGAATTATTGATAAGCTTATTATTGAAAATGATAAAATCATTATTATAGATTTTAAGACAGATAAAATTTCAAACAAAAATATTAATGAAAAATTAGAAACATATTTTAATCAACTTAAATTTTATTCATACATTTTAGCAAGTAAATATTCAGAAATAGAAAATTATGAATTGATACTTGTTTTTATTAGAGAAGATAATTTTACATCGTCAATTAATTTATCAAAAAAAGAAATCCAAAATTTTGGGAAAGTAATTTCGGAATCTGTATATAAAATTAGAACTAAACAATTTGATGAAGTTACAAAAGGCTGCGAAGATATGAAGTTTTATAAGTTAGAAGAATGCAGCCACTAAGATCAATTTTTACCACAAAACCACTTTAGAAATCATTTCAATTTAGTTAAGTTTATTTCATTAAAAAATATTAGTTGGAGCAAAAATGTACGGCATAAAATTTATTAAAAATAATTTAGTAAGGAGTATAATAATTTTGACAATTTTATTTAATCTATTTAACAGTGAAAAATTTGCACAGAGCAAAGGAGAATTACCACTTAGAAGCGATATTCCAATTGACCAAACTTGGAACGTAACGGATATTTATGCAACTCAAGATTTATGGGAAAAAGATTTTCAATGGGCAGAAAATGCTATTGAAAAATATAATTCATTTAAAGGTAAACTTGGAAACTCAAGTTCTGAATTATTAACTTGCTTAAATTTTGATGATGAAGTTGGAATAAAAATAAGTCGTCTTTATTTATATGCATCGCTTTCAAAAGATTTGGATTTGGGAAATGCGGAAAATCAAGGAAGATATGAGAGAATTTCTTCACTTGCATCTAAATTATCTGCTGCAAGTTCATATATTCGACCGGAGATTTTATTAATTCCGGAAGATAAACTTTGGGATTTTGTAAAAAATGAAAACGGACTAAAAATTTATGATCATCAGTTGCATGATTTGTTTAGAACCAAAGCTCATACACTTTCGCCGAGAGAAGAAGAATTAATGGCGTTATCTTCACCGGTTAGGGAAGTTGCATCAAATGTTTTTGGAATGTTTAACAATGCAGATATACAATTCCCAATTGTTAAAGACGAAGGCGGAGTTGAAGATATTAAAATTTCTCACGGAAGATATGGCGCCGCAATGTATTCTACTGATAGAGATTATAGAGAAAGAGTTTACAAGGGTTTGTACAAACCATTTAAAGAATATAAAAATACATTGGTTGCATTGTTCAACGGAAATATTAAGTCGTCTATATTTAATGCAAAAGCAAGAAATTATAAATCAACCAGAGCGGCAGCATTAGATGCAAATAATATTCCTCTTGAAGTTTATGATAATCTTGTAAACACAGTTAATGAAAATTTGAAACCGTTACAAAGATGGGGAAATTTAAAAAAGAAAGTTTTGGGAATTGAAAGTTTACATGCTTACGATACTTATGTTACACTTTTTCCGGCTGTTAAAAAAGAATACACTTATGAACAATCAAAAGAAATATTACTTAAAGCGCTAAAACCACTTGGTGAAGATTATCTTAAAAGTTTGGAATTAGCTTTTAATAATAGATGGATTGATGTTCATGAAACAAAAGGAAAAAGAAGCGGTGCTTATTCTTCCGGCGTTTCCTATGGAATTCATCCTTATGTATTATTGAATTGGTCAAATCAGTTGAATGATGTTTTCACTTTTGCCCATGAGATGGGGCACAATATGCATTCATATTATACAGAGAAAAATCAGCCATATCCATACGCAAATTATTCTATCTTCGTTGCAGAAGTTGCTTCAACAGCAAATGAAGCATTATTGTTGGATTATTTAATTGAAAATGCTGAAACAAAAGAAGAAAAAATGGCATTGATTGAAAATCAATTAACGGGAATGACAACAACATTTTACCGCCAAACAGGTTTTGCGCAGTTCGAACAATTGGTTCATGAAAAAACAGAAGCCGGGGAAGCATTAACTCCGGATTTACTCTGCAAATTATTCGGAGAAATGTATCAGAATTATTGGGGACCGGAAATGGTTGTTGATGAAGAAGAAACTTATACATGGGCTCGAATTCCGCATTTTTATTACAATTTTTATGTTTATCAGTATGCAACAAGTTATGCTGCTTCTCAAGAATTGGTCGCCCAAATTAAAAAAGAAGGTCAGCCGGCAATTGACAGATTTTTATCTTTCTTAAAAGCCGGTAGTTCTCAATATCCAATTGATGTATTGAAAACAGCCGGAGTTGATATGACTTCGCCTAAACCGGTTTTAGCAGTTGTAAATAAAATGAATGAATTATTAGATAAATTAGAAGCACTTTTAGCCGAATAAATTTGGAATTGTAGATGAAATTATTTTCGAAAAGAGACTTAAATAGTTATGACTTATCACTCACATATGATGATATAAGTTTAGTTCCATGCGAAGTTTCACGGATTGTAAGCAGAACCGAAGCAATTACTCACACTGAATTTTTAGGGAAGAAATTACTTCTTCCGGTTGTTGCAAGTCCAATGGATTCAGTTACCGGAATTACAATGGCGCAAGCCCTTGATAAAATGGGATGTATTGGCATTGTAAATCGTTTTGATTCATCATTAGAAGAATTGATGAAAATAAATGCCGAAGGAATTTCTGCTGTTTCTGTAAGCTTAAATTATGATGAAAGTTTGATTGCAAAATTAGCTGATTACAATTTGATAATTTGCATTGATACAGCAAACGCAAATAATAGCACCGTTTTGAAAAAATGTGAGGAAATAAAAAGTAAACATAATGTAAAAGTTATTGTAGGAAATGTTGCTCAAGGAAATTCTCTGAATGATTTAGTTAATGCCGGCGCTGATGCTGTTAGAATTGGAATCGGCGGCGGAAGCATGTGCACAACTTCAATTCAAACGGGAATTGGAATTGGACAAGCTTCATCATTGATTGATTTATATTTTGCCCGTGAAGAAAAAAAGCTAAATATACAATTAATTGCGGATGGCGGAATTAAAAATCCCGGTGATGTTGCTAAAGCTTTGGCACTTGGTGCAGATGTAGTAATGTTAGGAAGAATGTTAGCGGGAACCAAAGAGGCTCCCGGTGAAGTAATAAAATATAATGATCAATTATGGAAAAAATATCGTGGTTCTGCTTCATTTGGTGTTAAGATGAAAAATGAATTTATCGAAGGTGAAGAAACAATGATTCCATATAAAGGTCCGGTAAAATCTGTAATTGATTCTATTTCTGATGGATTAAGAAGTTCTATGAGCTACATGAATTGCTTCACAATTGATGAAATGAAATCCGTAAATACTTTTGCGGTAATGAGTCATAGTTCATATTTGGAAAGACTTCCTAAAAAATAAATATGTAAAAAATTAAATATCATTCTGGGCATGTCTCGCATGTTCAGAATGATAATGTTAAAATTATTTTTCAATTGGCTTAATCCAATTTTGCATTTCTCAATCTCAAAGAATTTGTTACAACAGATACAGAACTGAAAGCCATCGCCAATGCGGCAATCATTGGATTCAACATTCCCATTGCGGCAAGAGGAATTCCCACAATGTTATAAATAAAAGCCCAAAATAAATTTTGTTTTAAAACTTTTATTGTTTTTTGGGAAAGCTTTAATGCTTTTACTACATCATTAACTTTGTTATTTATTAAAATTATTTTTGCCGAATCAATTGCAATATCGGTTCCGGCACCCATTGCAATTCCAACATCTGCTTGAGTTAAAGCCGCCGCATCATTTATTCCGTCGCCAATCATTACCACTGTTTCATTTATTGCCTGAATATTTCTAACTGCATTTACTTTTCCATCGGGCTTAATTTCTGCTAAAACTTGCTTTACATTTATTTGATCAGCAATATATTCGGCATTTTTTTTATTATCACCGGTTAATAAAATTGTTTTAATTCCAAATTTATTTAACTTTTCAATTGATGATTTTGCATCGTCCTTTATTGTATCCTGAATTAAAAAATACCCTTCAATTTTATTATCAATAATTACATAAACCGCACTACCGAATTTATTTTCGACTTTCAAATTATTTATTTCAAAATTTGATTTGCTAATAAATTCTTCACTTCCGATTTGAACTAATTTGCCTTTAACAATTCCTTTAACTCCACTTCCGATCAAGTATTCAAAATTAGTTACATCAAATAAATTAATTTTATTTTCTTCAGAATATTTAAAAATGGATTTAGCGAAAGGATGTTCTGATAATTTTTCTACGGATGCTGCGAAAGAAATAAATTCTTCAATCGGAAATGAATAAGATTTTACATCGGTTACAGTTGGATTGTTTTTTGTTACGGTTCCAGTTTTATCAAAAATAAAATTTTTAGCTTTATACATTATTTCCAAACTTTCTGCATCTTTTACTAAAATACCATTTTGTGCGCCAAGTCCGGTGCCGACTAAAATTGCTGTTGGAGTTGCCAAACCCATTGCGCAAGGGCACGCGACGATTAATACTGCTACAAAATTTATTAACGAAATATTTATATCAAAATTACTGCCGATAAAAAACCAAAATATTCCGGTTAAGATTGCAATTAAAATTACAACTTGAACAAAAATTCCCGCAACTTTATCTGCTAATCTTTGAATCGGCGGTTTTGAAACTTGAGTATTTTCTATGAGAGAAACAATTTTCCCTAAAAAAGAATTTTCGCCAAGTGCCGTAACAAACATTTCAAATGAGCCGGTTAAATTAATTGTTCCGCCGGTTACAACAGAATTTATTTCTTTACTTATTGGATTGCTTTCGCCGGTTATTATCGATTCATTAATTGTGGAAAAACCACTAATTATTTTTCCATCGGAAGGAATACTTTCGCCGGGTTTTACTAAAATTCTATCGCCAATTTTTAATTCTTCGGTTGGAATTAATTTTGTTTTACCTTCAATAATTATTGTGCAATTTTTTGGTGTTAGATTAATTAAATTTTTTAATGCTTTTGATGTTTTAGATTTTGCATTGCTTTCCAAATATTTGCCGAATAAAATTAAAGTAATTATCACAGCCGCCGTTTCAAAATAAATTTGATGTGAAATATGTGATTTATTTAATATTTGCGGAAACAATGTATTTATAACGCTGAATAAATATGCCGATCCGGACCCAACCGCAACTAGCGTATTCATATCCGCAGAAAATTGTTTTAGATTTTTTATTGAAATTGTAAAGAATCTTTTTCCGGGAATGAACATAACCGGCGTTGTAAGAATTAGTAATATTTTATTAGTTGTATCGTGATCAAAAATCCAAATTGATTGAAAAAATTCGAAATGCAATAACATGCTAATTAAAAATATTGGAATTGTAAAAACCACTGATATTTTCAAATTGTTAAACAAATCTTCATTTTCAGAATTTTCAGTTTCTTTCGAAGAAAATTTTTCATCAACTAATTCATAACCATATTGATTTAATTTTTTTGCTAATCCCGATAAATCTATTTTTTCATCTGAAGAAGAAAAATTTAGTTTTTCGGTTGCAAGATTTACGGAAATATTTTCAAATCCATCAAACTTTGATGCAATTTTTTCAACGCGGGTTACGCAACTTGCGCAAGTCATTCCCTTAATTTTTACGCTTACTTTTTTCATAAGATATTACAAAACCTTATATCCGGCTTCGTTAATTGCGTTTTTAATAGAATCAACTTTTATTTTTTCTGGATCAAATTTTGCAGTAACTTTTCCAATTTCTACGTTAAAAGATTCTAAATTTAATTCTTGCAATTCTACTTCAACAGCTTTTACGCAATGTTGACAATTCATTCCCTCAACCGTTAGTTTAATTTCTTCCATGTTAACCTTTTTATTATTAAAATTGATTATTTCTTTATTAAGATATAAATTATCATTCAATATTTTCCATACTAAAATTGAAGATATTATAAATATCCCAAAGGTAATGTATGAACTTTGTAAAAAAAATATTTTATGGTAAAAAATTAGATTTAATAATTGAAAGCGGCAGAGAAAATCTTCTTTGCGAAAATTATTTTATGGCAATTAAAGATTTTACCTTTGCTTTACAAATTGATGAAAAAAATGAAGAAGCTCTATACAGCAGAGGAATGACTCAGTACAAAGTAAAACATTACAGCGATTCTTTAAGTGATTTTTTAAATCTTGATAAAATAAATCCTGATTTCAATCCGCTACAAAGTTATTACATTGCGAAAATTTACTTAAAATTAAATGATGCAAAATCTGCTTCTGAGTATGCTACTAAATATTATAAGACAAATCCCAACGATACAAAAATTCAATACTTTGCTGCCAGAATGAAATATTTTAATGCAGAATATGATGATGCATTAATTCTTGCGGATAGAATGTGTGAATTAATTCCGGAAAATTTTAATAACAGATACTTAAGAGGTTTAATTTATTTTTCACTTCAAAAATATGATAAAGCTTTGGTGGATATTGATAAAGCTATTGAGATTTCATCGGTTGAAGATTATTTATTTAACATTCGCGGTTTAATTAATGTTAAATGTGAAAGATATTACGAAGCCGTTGAAGATTTTGATTATGCAATAAGATTAAATCCTGAAAAAGGAAGTTATTATTTTAACAAAGCAAAAATTCTTTATCAGTTAAATGAATTGGCTGATGCAAAAATTTCCGTTGAAAAATCTTTGGAAATTGAACCAAACAATAAATATGCGTTACTTCTGAAAGCAGAATTGAATTTACTTTCTGAAAATTATGAAGGATTGATTGAAGATCTTGAATCATACCAAACTTTTGAACCGGGGAATATTGAAATAATTCTGAAAAAAGCTACTCTAAAAACAATGATTTACGATTTTGAAGGCGCAAAAAATGATATAAAAAAAGCAATTAAACTAAATTCGGAAGATTCTAATTTATATTATAATCTCGCATTTCTTGAATATAAATTAAATGATTTTTCATCGGCAATTAAAAATTTGCAGACTGCGGTTCAAAAAAATCCGGAGTTCAGCGACGCTTATTTGCAGAAGGGAATTATAGAATTTTTGAGCAATGAGTTTGATCATTCAATAAATTCATTGGATAAATATTTGCAATTACAGCCGGAATCTGAAAAAGCAACAATTATTAAATCGCGAGCTTTAGTTGAAATTGGAAAACTTTCCGAAGCTCAAAGTGTGCTTGAAAAAATTAAAGATTCTGCCGAAAGCGATGAATTTAATCTTTTAAATTCAAAAATAAATTACGCAAATGGAAATATTGAAATTGCACAGAAAGCAATTCAAGAAGCGGCAAACAGCGGCAAATTTAATAAAAGTATAGAAATAATTAATAACTCGCTAAAGCTTGAAGCTGGTTTACTAAATGATGTTCGTGAAATAAATGAAAATAAACAGGATAGTATTTATAAATTGGATTCTCAAATCCTAAATACTTTAATAAGTTTTGAAAAAGAGCATTATCATACAGTAAAATATAGATTATCTAATATCGATAATTTGGAAAAAAAGAGAGAGGAACAGCTAAGACCAATAAACGATTTTGTGAATAAACAAATAGGTTAATGATTTTTAAATAGCAAATCTAAAAGTAAACTTTCCTAACTGATTGTTTTTTATTGATTTATACATCACCTTTGTTTGATTTAGTCGTAAATCTTTCATATCTTTTCAAGTTCGTTTGAAGAATTAACCAAAATGGAAATTTATTATGACAAAAGCTGATATAGTAGAAAAAGTTGCATCCGGAACCGGCTTAACAAAATTAGAAACAGAGGCAATTATAGAAGGATTTTTAAATACTGTTATTCAATCTTTAAGAGAAGGCAGCAGCATCGAAATAAGAGGATTTGGAAGTTATAAAACAAAAAAGAAAAATGCGCGTTATGCAAGAAACCCAAGATCAGGTGATAAAGTTTACGTTCCCGAACATTTTGTACCGGTTTTTAAATTTTCAAAAGATTTTAAAGCTGCTGTTGATAGAGGAATGAAAAATACGGAGACAGAAGCTTAATTAACTTCAATTAATTTTATGGGGAAAGAAATAAAAAAAGAAATTACAAGTTTACAACTATTACTTACAATATTTGGTTTATCAGCAATTGGAATATTTTTATTAATTATTTCGGGATTGTTTGATACCTCTGAGACGTTTGTTCAACATAATCATACAAATAACGAAAGCCAGCAAGTTCAGTCGCCTTCGGTTGATCTAAATAAACTTAACGAAATAAACAAGCTTGAAGAAGTAGTTAAAAATAATCCCACCAACCACGAAGCATTATTGAATTTGGCTCACATGCAAAATGATAATGGTTTTTATGATAAAGCTGTTGACAAATATGAACAATATTTAAAATTACATCCGGAAAACGCTGATGTTATTGTTGATTTGGGAGTTTGTTATTTTGAATTAAAAAAATATAATAAATCTATTTCCGTAATAGAAAGTGCATTGAAAATTAATCCTACACATCAAATAGCACATTTTAATTTGGGAATTGTAAATTTATCGAATGGAAATATTAACAAAGCAAAAGAATGGTGGGGAAAGGCTCGTGATATTGACCCAAACTCTAACATTGGAAAAAAAGCTGAAGAATTATTAAAAACAAATAACTAGGAGCGTGTACATGCCTTGCGGTAAGAAAAGAAAACGACATAAAATGGCTACTCACAAAAGAAAGAAAAGATTAAGAAAGAATAGACATAAGAAAAAAGGTAAATAGTTAACTTTGCCAACTTAGCTCAGCTGGTAGAGCAACTCATTCGTAATGAGTAGGTCGGGGGTTCGATTCCCCCAGTTGGCTCGGTAACTGTTGAAAATGAGCTGAAAACAATATTTTATCCTTCCTATAACATCTAAGAAATTAGTAATTAGCAGAATAATGATAAATTTGTAATTAAACAGTCACCAATTTAGTAACCAATTTAGTAACCAATTTCATTTCCCTAAAGAACAAAGAAAAAGCCCAACTAGCAAATCGAAGGTCACCACAACCTAAAACTAATTGAGCTTTCTCAAATTAAAACTTATTTAGTGGTGATTACCGATTTATTGTTAATTACTAAAGTACACTTTTATTTTTTATTGTCAAGAACAAAATCGCTGAAGCCCAATATTTATCTGGGTTTTGACGGTGGATTCAATTTATATTAATAATAAATAATATATATAAAACAGAAAGATGTTAGGCAAGTTTACATAATACCTTATTATGTAAAGCATTTTATTCAACCAAAGTTGTTGCATAATGAGCGTTTATGCGACAAGCACAGCAAAGAAAATGCGTACTTGCTCAAAATGTAATATTCAATGAAAAATTCCAACTAAACTTTAGGGTTATAGACCCAAATTGAAGGCGTGTGGGTTATGTGTGAGAAAGGTACGCACAATCTACAAAATATTTTCAATGGTTTTCCTTAATCCTCAACACAAGAATCAGAAAAAGATAAAACACCTCTCAAAATTATTTTGAAATATTTTTTAGAACTAAGCGAAGATTATTACATATTATTGACAAAAGCTAAGTTGTTTAATTACAATGGGTTATGGGGAGTTGATGGATTTGTATAAAAGCTAAGTGATAGTAATATAAGGGTTTAGAGATAGCTCAGGGTTTGTTCTTATCCAAATCACGTCTTGATTGTTGCTATTTGGTTGCTGTTATTACACTTCATTTTTTTTCAATTTGATAAGTTTGATAATGCTGCAGATAATATAATCTACAGCTTGAATTATACTGTTAAATTTAGTTTTAAATAAACATAGATATACCTAGAATCAACTGTTTTACAAATACCATACAAATGTATGGCTAAAGTAAACTGTCCTTTAAAACTCATTATTTCAACTTTGGTTTAAAACCAAAATGTTTAATATATACTTCATGCATCGTTTCAATTAATTCATCTTTGTATTTATTCGGAACAATAAAACTATCATGAATAGGTAAACAAGGAATTCCTTTCTTTGTAAAATGTTTCAAAATATCTTCTGCAATCTTTGAATCTTTATATTGAAGAGTTAAGCCAATATCACTATTTAGGAATTTATTAATTCTAATATGTTTCTCAGCAAATCCCATAAAATATTCACGAGTTTTTAGACCATTTGAGTTGTGTAATTCTTTTAATAATTGTTTTTTATTTAGCTCATCGTTAAAAGCTTTAATTCCAGAAGTCATAGTTTTAGCATTTATTGATATTAAAGAAACCAACTTCATTAAAGGTCTTAGGGCTTCACCCATTACTAAATATGGGTCACCTTCATACTCATCACCAAGTAAGTTATATAACATATTTATGTGAAGACTGGAAAAATCAACTTCAACAACCGGCTCAAAATCAATGAGAATTTCATTTCGTTTTTCTGAATTTAGCTGTTGATAATCTCCACCATAAAACCTACCTCCTAATTTAAAGCTTGACCTATTAAACACTCTTATTACACGGTCGCTTAACTCTTTATAAATTAATAAGTTAGATTGATTCTGACTAAGTAATGGAGAAGAAGAGTTGTGCCCTTTACTATCATTGTGATTATGAATAGTGTTATTGATAGCAATAATTACATCGCTTAACTTTGTATAAGACTTAAATAGACTTTCATTATAAAAAGGGCTTAGAATTAAATGACCATTTATCAGTTCATTATATTCTTTTAAAAAATTGTCTAATCTTTTTACTTTTCGAGTGAGTGGATAATCAATATAATACTTGTCTGAATCTTTCAATATTATATTTGTTGGGTACGGAGTTTTTATTTGCGAGTCAATATTTCCAAAATATATAATACCAGATTCGGTTTTCTTTTTTCCCAACTCGATATTATCCTCAGCGAATATTGGATTATTTAAGATTTCTATCAACTCTATTGATGCCCATATTCGAGTAAGTTTTCCCTTGCCGATTTCTTTATCAAAGTGTCCTCTTTTTTCTGATAAAAAATTCATGGTTATCATTTTATCAATTAAAGCGATAGTAGTTGAATAAGTGAAATAAAGAATTCTATATTTATTTGGAATTGAATAATAGTTTTTATCTCTACTAATTAAACACACTTTACCCTTTTCACTGCATTTAATAACGTTAGTTAAAATATTGTTTAATGAATTCTTTTTTATTGTCAATTCTTTTGAACTGTTAGATTTGCAAAATTCCGGTATAATTAAATCAATAAATTTTTCAATTCTCGTTTTACTATTTCTTTTAGTTAAAATCCTTTGGTCAAAAAATTCATAGTCTTCAAGATTGATATTTTCACAGAAGTATTCATATTTGCTAACATCAAAAGAGGCACATTGATAAACAAAGGGAGATTTCTCTCCCTTGTAATTACTATTCATGCAACCTCCAAAAACAAATCTTGTTGAATACATCTTTCATTTTTAAGTTCACTTGCTTTTTGTCTTCCAAATTCATCAATTGGTAAAAATGCTTGCTGTTCAAATCCTTTATTTTTAAAAGAAAATAGTTTCCCTTTCTTCAAAAAATATTCTCTTGATGTTTCGAGTATTTTCCCTTCAAAATCTATTCTTATCCATTCAAATTGAATATCTTTTGATGTTAAGAGATTAGCATTTAAGCCAATAGAATTAGTCCTTCTAAATAGATGTGTCTTTTTTCTTGTAGTTATAAAAGTTGATTTGGAAGTATCTAAGAAGCCAATATACCTTGATTGCATATCAAGATTTAATTTTACTTTTTTTTGCTGCGGATACTTTGTGTTTAGTAATTCAATTTGGTTACTTGAATCTTTGCGGTTTGTGTTGTAATTTTCCATTGCATTTTCCTTTTGATAATTTGGAATTTGTTTTTATGCCAATGTCTTGACCACATTGGCTTTTTTTATTAATGTACAAAGCCTCAACTGATTTACTCCCGATAAATCAATTAAGGCTCTGCATTAAATTTTAGCTCAATTATTTCAGGAGTAATTAATTTTCAAATGTCTTTAATGACATTAAAAAATTTCGTATATGTAGTATAAGTGGGAAAAGAAGATGGGAACAAGTATGGGAAAATTAGGGAAATACGAATTATTCCCAGTTTTTTATGAAAGTATTTAACATTTTTTCTTTGACATATCGTTTTATTGTTTCTCTACATTTTATAATCCTCTCATTTGGGTATTTTTTTAATAATAATCCTTTTATAAAATTAAATCTTTCCTTTTGAGGAATTTCTAAAATTTTATTAAAGTTATTGTTTTTCTTAAGGCAGATTCTAATTTCATTTGCGAGATTTTCAATAGGTTTTGTTGTTATTTTTTCTTCTTTAACTTCTTCAGTTTTCTTTAATAATTTTATTCCTGTATCAGATTTAAATGAAGAATTAAGTAACTCAAAAACTCTACGTTGCTCTTTTTGTTTAGATTTTTGGGATTTGCTGTGTAATTTTAATTTCTTTATTTCACTTTTAATTATTTTCAAAATCGGTTTGAGCTCAACTTCCATTCTGTCAATAACCAAGTTCTCTACTACTGCAATATATTTAATGTTGCTCATATCTACTTGCTTTGAAAGGTATTTATAAAAATCCTTAGTATTTTCATCCTTTCCTTTTCGAATATCATAACCTTTTAAATAATTTTCATGAACTTTAATGAGATTCTTCAATTTCGTCTTTACACTTAAAAGGTAGGTTATTTGGTAATCAATTGTTTTCATTTCATGACAATAATCCAGAATTTTATTTATATCCCAATTGAATACATCAACTTCTTTCATATTCTATTTACCAAAAAAAACCCGTATTCAAGATTCACTAAACTGGTTTGCTGTCCAGTTGCCAATTAAGGCAATCTCGAAAAACGGGTTAATTAAAAATTTATATTTAGCAATTTTTATTTAGTGATTACAATCTTCTATTTACTTGTAAATTCTTGTACCTCAATTCCAAATCGTCTAAAAAATTATTTATTTAAAAATGTAGATTAAATATCAATTAAGCTACACTTATATCAATTTGCATTTTATTTTAAATATTGCATTTTTTTATTTTCTATTTGGCTACCCGCTCTTAAACTATAAATATATATGCCACTTGATAAATTTTTGGGACTCCATTCGATTGAATGTTGACCAGTTGATAACTCACTATTTATTAAAGTTGAAACCTCTCTACCTAATACATCATAGACTTTTAAACTAACGTATTCACTTTTTGGTATTGAAAATGTTATTTCTGTTTTTGGGTTAAAAGGATTAGGGAAATTTTGGTTTAATCTAAAATTATTATCAATGTCATTACCTAGATTGTTTAATGACGTTGTGAGAGGTTGATTTGTTCGAAATATTTTACCTTGGCCTGTTCCGGCATAAAGATATCCATTTGACATAACTACTAAGTTATTCACACTCGAGGTTTCTAATGAATCTAAGCCTAATAGGCGCCAACTTTCACCATTATCCTTGGATAGAAAAACACCTTTAAAACCACAGACAATCAATTCAGCATTATTAAAATATATTGATGCTGGATTTGCATAACCCAATCCAGAATAAGTCCAGTTTAATCCCTTATTGTTAGAATATCTGACCCCATCACCTAGACTGTATAGAATACCATTATTTGAATATAAATTACGAAATTCACTCTCATAATTAGTATTCCATGTTAATCCTTGGTCAAATGAATATAATAAGCCACCAAAATTTTTTGATATATATATGTTATTATCCAAATCTATACACATTGACATGTTACCCGTATTCATACTGTTTTCAGTTGGTAATAAATTATTTGAGAGAACATTGTCAGAAAAAGAATATAATGAGGCTGTACATAGTAAAAATAATTTTCCATTTGTATCATACTCAAAATCTATTATTTCTGGAATTTCCAAAAGTTTAATCCAATTTATTTCATTATTTAGAGTTTGAGCTAAATTATTTGTATACAACACCGTCAGAGTATTGTTATAGATTTTAGCATCTTTGAAAGAGGTATTATATTGTTCCGGTCGAATAAAATCTAACCCATTAGTAAATTCAATCCAATTGTTATTTTGTAAAATAAAGATACCGTCATTTGTAATAGCCATTAATTTCCCAGATGGATATTCAATTAATCTAACTAGATAATTATCATTTAGACTTTTTAATTCAATCCAGTCCAATTCTTGTGAATAAATAGGTAAAAAAAAACAAACAAACTGAAAAACTGTTATCAAAATTGATATTCTTTTGAACATTGTTGCCTCCAGATTTCATTTTATAATGATGTTAGATAAGAATCTTGATGGTGAATTTGAAGAATGTAGATTTTTCATAGTTCTACATATATTAGTTGAAGAACGGTAACATAAACTTAGTAAAAATTAAAATGAATAGTATAAACCTTATTAATGAGCATGTAATCATTATTAGTAAGTTACTATTATGTTTAATTGAGTATAATGTCCAAATATTTACAAATTTAAAAACTAATTCAACATTTCTACAGATTCCTTCAAATCCTCAGCTCTTAAGTGTGCATATATTTCAGTTGTCTTTATATCTGCATGACCTAGTAATTTAGATACATGATAAATACTTACTCCATTTTGAACTAACCTAGAAGCAAACGAATGACGCAAAGAATGGAAATTTAATGATTGATTTATTTCTAAACGTCTTACGTGTTTCTTAAACTTCTTTGAGATATGGTCTTGTTTAAATTCTTTAAAATTATTGTGGAATAGTAAGTCACAATTTTTAAATTTATAAAGTCTGTTAATAATTTCACAAGCTCTTTTAGATAAATATACTTGCCTTACTCTCTTACTTTTATTTATATAATTCTGATTGTCTAAAGTAATTGATTTGTTTGGTAAATCGACTTGATTCCAGTTTAAAGTCAATATTTCCATTTGCCTCATTCCAGTATTATAGGCAATTTCTATTATATCCCTAAACCATAGTTCCGTTACTGAATTAAAAAGAAGTTGATATTCATTCTTTGTAAAAAACTTAGGTTGCTTTTCTGGAATCCTAAAGTTTGGAATATCAGTAAAATAATTCTTTGAGATATATTTATGTCTATGTGCATAGTTAAAAGCACTTCTTAAATAGGCTAAATGTTTTTGAACTGTGTAGATTGATATTTTTCGTTTAAAGTTTAGATAGTCTTGAATACTTTGTAAAGTTATTTCGTGTAGAAATGGATTACCTAAGAACTTTTGGAAATCCTTAAAAACCCATTTTAGAGATTCAGTTGTTTTAGGTCTGTGAATATTCAAGGAAAATTTATAATACTCATTTGTAAATGTATTCAAATCAATTTTCTCAATTCCGTTTATGAACTTTGAACTATGTTCTTTACTGAAATGGGTTAAAAATTCATAAGCCTCTTTCTTAAATTTGGTCTTAGTTGATACCTTATTTCTTTTGCCAAGTTCGTTATCGAAATAAATATAGTAGTAACCATTTGCACGTTTTGAAAGAAACATAAAACCTCCTATTTAGAGGTTCATTAGGGAAATTGTTCACCAAATAAGTAACCACTTGAAGCTAAGTTATTGTTATTGCTGGTAGAGCAACTCATTCGTAATGAGTAGGTCGGGGGTTCGATTCCCCCAGTTGGCTCGGTAACTGTTGAAAATGAGCTGAAAACGCACTTTTTAGAATTCCCTCAACTGCCTCTAAAGCAACATTTTTTTCAATTTTAATAAGATTTGTTATTAAAATTGTAATTACTTTAGGATATCAAAATCTTATTAAACAATCTGAGAAACTGATGAAGACATTGTGTATCTATTCAAGTTCCCAAACGAATGCAATTACATTATCTTCAAATACTGATCTCATTTGCCAATGAATTTGGTGTTTCAAAAGATAAATCCAGCGATACTAATAGAGCTTATTTTTTCGTGTGAATTACTAAACAACATTTAATTTAATCAACTTTTTTTACTACTCAGTTTTGAAATATTAAATCCGCTACTTTACTAAACCACCAATATCTAAAGAAGCATTCTTGCTTTTATTGTTTCTGGAATGGCTTTCAGTTCTCTAATAATATCTTCAGTGTGTTCTTTGCTATCGATATCAATAATTACATAACCTATGTAAGCATCTGTCTGTAAATACTGAGATGCAATATTTAGATTTCTTGAAGTGAATACATTTGTAATTTTATTCAAAACACCCGGTTGATTTTTGTGAATGTGTAAGTATCTCTGACGATCAAGATTTGGTGTAAGCGAGATCTGAACAAAATTTGTTGCCCCAATTGAAGATCCAACATCACAATAATGAACTAGTTTATCAGAAACTTCTAGAGCAATATTAGCTTGAGCTTCTAAAGTACTTCCGCCAATGTGAGGTGTAAGTATTACATTCTGAAATTTTTGCAACGGGTTAACAAATGGAATATTGTTAGATGCAGGTTCTTCGGGATAAACATCAATCGCTGCACCGGCAATATGCTTTTGTTCTAAGGAATTATATAGGTCATCAAGATTCACAACAGTTCCGCGCGCTGCATTAATGAGTAAAGCTCCTTTCTTCATTAATGATAATTCGCGGGCACTAATCATATTTTTTGTTGTTTCATTTTCGGGAACATGAAGCGTTACAATATCAGATATTTTCAATAATTCTTCTAAAGTTGCACAGGCTGTTACATTTCCGTAATTCAACTTTTTTGTTATATCAAAGTAGAAAACATTCATTCCCATTGCTTCCGCAAGAATTGAAACTTGAGAACCAATATGCCCATAACCGACAATTCCCAAATTCTTTCCTCTAACTTCGAAAGAATGGGATGAATCCTTTTCCCACTTTCCATCATGTGCATTAAAATTTTTCTCCGGTATTCCTCTAATTAAAAAGATACATTCGCTTATAACTAATTCAGCCACAGATCTTGTATTTGAAAAAGGCGCATTAAAAACCGGAATTCCAAATTGGCGTGCAGAATCAAGATCAACTTGGTTCGTACCAATGGAATAGCAGCCAATAGCAACCAATTTTTTTGCATGTGATAAAACTTCATTTGTTAAGTTAGTCTTGGAACGTATTCCAATAATATGAACATCTTTTATTTTTTCAATCAGTTCTTCTTTTTCAAAAGATTTATTATAACACTCAACATTGCTAAAACCGTTCTCGGCAAAGAAGTTGTGAGCGTTTTCATGCAAGCCTTCGAGCAATAATACTTTTATTTTTTCTTTTGCTAATGAATATGACTTATTTTGGATTTCCATATTTTTCTCATTTTTGCTATCAAACTACTTTTAAAAAAAAGCGGTTAATTTTAACGAATTTCAATTGAAGATTTTAATAATATTTTAGAATATTTTTATCACAAATTAAATGCGAATCTAATTAAACTCTTTCAAAATAACCTACACTTTTTATTTCATTCCAAACACAAATGGAAGAATAAAAATTACCAAAATTGTATATGCAAAATAAATTGTTAAATATTTCGCAACCGTACTTTCTACTAAATCGAGTTTAGTAATTTTAAAGTAAGATTGCAGCAAATCCTTTGCAATTAAAATTAAGTTAACAAATATCAAAACATTTGATAACAAAACTACGGTTCTGTTTGGTGTTATTCCTGAAGAAAATCTTGTTATTATTGCCGTTAATGCAATTGAGTTTATTACAATAGCCAAAACCGCTAACGCAAATAATATCAAAACATTTATATTTTTATCTTTTGTTTTATCAAGTTCCGAAACGGAAAAAACAATTATTGCCATCACAGCCAATAACAAAGCATTAAAAACCAATAGCAGATTTCTATCTTCAAGAATTTTGCTGTTTGAGAAAACCATAGAAATTAAATAAACAACAAGTGTAATTAAAACTAATGGAGTGAAAACTCTTGCAATTACTGGCGCAATTTTGCTTGTAATATTTGGATATAAACGAATCAAAAAGTAAGCTGCAATTGGCGAAGATACGCCTCCGATTAAAACAATATTTTCAGAATAAAATTTTTCAATATTCATATCTATTACATTGAATAAGTTTAAGGTAATTGCCGTAAGCAATCCTCCGGAAATAATTAATAGTCCCGTCATTATCAAAAGTTCGCCGTTAAAACGAATGAACTCAATTTTTCTTCTGGTATTCTTAAAATCAAATGAAATAAAAGTAAGTGCGAATAAACACCATAAAAATAGCGGAATGTGAAGTTGTGAAAGAATGATTGAATCGCTTGTGTGATAGGGTAATAAGTTTACAAACACCAATAAAATCAAGGTTGTAAATCCGTAAATCAAAAACTTCTTCACATCATAAATTTTATTTTGATAAAAAGTATAAAGTATCAATCCGTTGCAAACTATTATTGCTAAATTTCTTTGATAAAAAATTTCATTACTAAGTTGAGAAAAAACATTCGGAAGTTTTGCTAAAATTCCCGTTGCTAAAGAAAGAATAATCACAATCAATAAATCAATTTTACTAAATCCTATAAACTCATTTTCTGTTTCCGGAGCTAAGCGAACTTTCCAAAATTCTACTAAATCGGAATTATAATCATTAGATATTACGGCAAAATTTTTGGTAAAATCCTCTTTATTCTCTCGATATAATTTTTCGAGATTTTCTGGATTATTAATGTTTTCAATTATTTGTTGTTTCATGTGAGTGATGTTTTTTTTAGTGAAAAATTTCAGTGCGTCAACACTGGAAATATATGATTTATTTAGATGATAAATTTCATTAAGAAAGTTAACATACATTGTTGCGGTAAAAAGATTTCAGATTTTTCCTAAAAATAAATTACGAGAGTTGAACATGGCCAAACTAAAATTCGTTCCCAAAAATTTTCTACATAATATTTAAAATTAATTTTGCAACTTTTGAAAGCAATGTGAATTATTTGTCATTCAATAATTCTAAAGTTGGTAGATGGTAATCCAAAGTTTTAAAGTGTTACATTTTTTATAATTTATTTTCTAATTAGATTTTAAGAAAAATATTCTTTACAACTCTAAGATTTTTCTATTTTACAATGAAGAAATTTTAATTTCTAAACGTCTATTGTAATACAAATTTTTGAAGGGGAAAACATGAAAAAAATATTGATATTACTTTTTATAATTTCGTTTGTTTCAACAAACTATTCTCAACAAATTGGACTAAGTTTTATGTTTGGTTATCCGCAAGGAGAATTTAGATCAAATGTTGATAGAATGGGATTTGGCGGACAATTACATGGAACTTTTTGGACTCCATCTCACGAAATGCCTTATACAATTGGTGTTGATCTGGGTTATATGGTTTATGGTCAAGTAGATGAACGAAGACCTTGGATTGGATTTCCCGGAGTTTATTTAAATTTAAGCAGGACAAATAGTCTGGCAAATTTACATGTGTTAATGCAGATTAGCCCTTTCTTTGGAACAATTAGACCTTATGCTGAAGGACTTTTCGGCGGATCATATATATTTACTCAGTCTTCTGTCCGTGCTGATTATGAAGATGAAGACATTGCGTCCACAACAAATTATGATGATTTCACATGGAATTATGGCGGAGGCGTTGGCTTGCAAATTAAAATTGCCGGTGAAATGGAAAATGTTGATGCAGTTTTTTTAGATTTTAAATCACGATATTTATATGGAACAGAAGCAGAATATCTTACTGAGGAAAGTTTGATTGAAGTTGATAATAATGGAAATCCGATTTTTGAAGCACAAAAATCCAAAACTGATTTCTTATCATTTCATATTGGTTTTATTGTAAACTTAAACATAATTAGTAGTGAATGATTTTTTAACTCATTGTGCAAATAAGTTTTGAGATGGGGGAAAAAGTCAACACAAATAATTAAAAATTTATTTGTATAAATCATAATAAATTAATTCAATCTTTTTTTTCTTTAGATAAAAAAATAATTTTAACTTTTTAAAAGTTAAATTAATATTGCTTGTCATTTCCATGAATTTTCCTGAGTTTGGCAGAATTTCGCGAACCCAAAGAGAATTTAACAGATTCTCATCCGTTAGCTAACATATCCCGGAATGATATTTAAAATATTTTAGAATTATTTAATAAGATAATTTGTATTTTAAATACAAGAACGATAGGAAACTGCAAAAAATGAAAAGGAAAATTTTATGAAAGATATAAAAGGTAAAATTTTATTAGTCGTTAGTATTTTGTTCGGATTAATGTTCATAAACGCGGGATTAAATAAATTTTTTAATTATATGCCAATGCCTGAAAATATGCCGGAAGAAATGATGAAATTGTTTGAAGCATTTGTTGTAATTGGTTGGTTATTACCATTAATTGCGGTTGCTGAAATAATAGGCGGAATTCTTTTTATGATTCCTAAATTTAGGGCACTTGGCGCAGTTGTTATTTTTCCGGTTATGGTAGGAATTCTTTTAACTCATATTGTAAACGAACCTTCCGGATTACCGATTGCAATTATACTTTTTGCAATTAACATTTGGGTAATTATAGAGAATCGTGCAAAATATCTGTCGATGATTAAATAAAATCAAACACTTTTTTTTTTATTCAAATAAATTTCTAATCAGAAGATATTTAATATTAGAGATTGATGGATTTCAATCTCTATTTTCTAAACTCCTCAAATAATTTTCATTAAGAAATCCTAACAAATTTTTGTCATATTTTATCCTACAAAAAATTTACAGCCAACAATCATAAATCAATCGATCACTATTTAAAAGTATTTTTCCAAAATGTATATCTCTTTGTGTATTTACTAAAATAATCGAAAAATTTCGTATCAAATATATTTCTTAAAATATCAATAAAGTGGTAAAAAAAACTTGACTTTTGAACTATAAAAGCATTATTTTTCTTGTAGTGGGTAAAAGTGTTTAATATTCCCAAATAATAGGATAAGTTAATGTTTTTAGGCAGTTTTAATTACTCAATTGACTCAAAAAGCAGAGTTAGCATTCCTGCTAAACTGAGAAAATTTTTGGACCCAAAAGCTAATGACTCTTTTGTGTTAACCAGAGGAACTGCCAAATGTATTGATATTTATCCAATGAATCTTTGGGAAGAATTAGTAAACGAGAAATTGAAAAATTTAAACAGTTTTGAACCCAATGATGCACTTTTTCTGAGAATGTTTTTACAGCAGGCATCTGAAGATAAACTTGATACCCAAGCCAGATTATTAATTCCAAAAAATTTAATTGAATACGCTCAAATCGAAAAAGATGTTCTTATACTTGGTGCAATTAAAAGAATCGAAATTTGGAATCCCAACATTTACGAAGAATACTTAAAAACCAGTGAGCTATCCTTTGAAGAAGTAGCTAAAAAAGTTATGGGTGCTTGACGTATGGCTTATCATGTGCCGGTTATGTTGGATGAAACAACAGAACTATTAGTAAAAAATCTATCGGGCACATACTTTGACGGCACTCTTGGTTTTGGAGGACATTCTTCAAATTTTTTACGTCATCTTGATAATAATTCAAAAATTATTGCAACAGATAAAGACATCGCTGCAATTAATTATTGTGAAAATTTATTTTCCGGTGATGATAGAATCACAATTTATAATTCAAGTTTTACGGAAATAAAAAACATTTCTCTTGTAGAAGGCATAAACGGTTATGATGGAATTTTTGCCGATTTAGGCGTTTCATCGTTTCAATTTGATAATGCAGATTCTGGTTTTACATATAGAGAAGAAGCAGATCTTGATTTACGAATGAATAAAACAATTGGCGAGCCTGCTTATAAATTTATCAATTCTGCCGATGCAAACGAAATTGCAGATGTGATTTTTCAATTTGGTGAGGAGAAAAATTCAAGAAAAATTGCGCGACAAATTTTAGCAGAAAGAGAAAAAAAGTTTATTAAAACTACAACTCAGCTAAAAGAAATAATTCAAAAAATTGTTCCGGTAAAACATTTAAATAAAACTTTATCAAGAGTTTTTCAAGCATTAAGAATTTATGTAAATAATGAACTTGAAGAGCTGAAATTATTTTTAGAAAAGTCAGTTGAATTGTTGAATGAAGGCGGAAGAATAGTAATTCTTTCTTATCACTCATTGGAAGACAGAATTGTGAAAGATTTTTTTAAGTATGAATCATTAAGCTGTGTTTGTCCTCCGGAAGTTCCTGTATGTGTTTGCACAAAAAAAAGCAGATTGCAAATAATTACAAGAAAACCATTAGTTGCCGATGAAATTGAAATTAAAAATAATCCAAGATCAAGGAGTGCAAAATTAAGAGCAGCACAAAAAATATAACAAAAAAAAGCAGCGGCTTTTTTAAGAATGTTTTTATAGTTGTTTTTACAATTGCTCCATTACTATTCGCATACATGTTTACAATTAAAGAAATCAAAAACTTGAATGCGTTTAAGAATCTTAAATTAGAAGAACTAAGAGAAAAAGAAAATAAACTAGAAATAAAAAAAGTTGAACTGCAAAGACTAACTTCTGAAGATGAAGTTGTACAAAAAGCTAAAGATAAATTTGCACTTGTAAGAATTGATAACTTAAGTAAAATTTCTGTGAATAAAAACCAAATTGAAAATATCAAAAAATTTATAAGCAAAAAGTATGAATAATAATCGCGCATTACTCATATTGATTTTTGTACTTGTTGCCTTTGTGGGATTGGTAATTCAATTATTCTCTGTGCAGATTGGAGATCATACTACATATAAAGCTAAAGCTGATAAGCAGCAAAATTCTGTACATATTGTTAAAGCTGAGCGTGGAATTATTTATGATCGTAACAGAGAAATATTAGCATATACAAAAGATGATGTTTCTCTTTTTGCTGATGCAAGAATGCTGAAAAAAAGAACCAAAAGTAAAGAGAAAGTTGCGAAAGAACTTGCAAAAATTTTTAAGACAGACTCAAAAAAATATATTAGAATGATAAATAACAGTAAGGGAAATGTTTGTCTTGAGAAAAAAATTCCCAAAGATAAATCTCTCTTACTAAACAATTTTGTTGTTGATGGATTTTTTAAAGTTGAAGATTATACAAGAGTTTATCCGTATAAAAATATTACTTCGCACATTTTAGGTTATGTTGATAAGCAGTCTGAAGGTCTTGCCGGGCTTGAAAAAATGTACAATGAACAATTACGCGGAATTGACGGCGAGCTTCATATTGAAAATGATGCAATTGGCAAAACTGTTTCAATAAATTATGATGAATCTGTTTCTCCGGTTCCTGGCTATTCATTTCAGCTTACAATTGATAAAGTTTATCAAAAAATATTGGTGACAGAATTATTAGATGGGGTAAATCTCTATAAAGCAAAATCGGGAATTGGAATAATTGCAAATCCGCAAACCGGCGAGATTTTAGCAATGGCAAATGTTCCGGATTATGATCCTAACGAATATAATACATTTGATGATTTCTCAAGAAGAAACCGAGCATTAACCGATACATATGAGCCGGGTTCAACAAT
Organism: Ignavibacteriota bacterium; assembly: GCA_016708125.1. Classification (NCBI taxonomy): domain Bacteria; kingdom Pseudomonadati; phylum Ignavibacteriota; species Ignavibacteriota bacterium. The sequence goes on from JADJGF010000001.1 coordinate 2,536,749, forward strand.
GAAATCAATAGTTATGGCAATGCTACTGGATCAAAATTTAGTTGAAGAAAATAATATTGTAAATACTGAGAACGGAAGATATAGAATTAAAGGTGCTTTAATAAGTGATACGCATGAATTTTCAACTTTAACAGTAAGAGGCGTGCTTGAACAATCCAGTAATATTGGAATGGTTAAGCTCAGTGAAAAAATAAACAGCAATGATTTTTATAAAGGTTTAAGAGATTTTGGTTTTGGAAATTTTACATCAATTGATTTACTTGGAGAAACAAGAGGGAATCTTAAAAAACCAAATCAGTTTTCAAGAATAAGCAAAGCATTCATGTCTCATGGTTATGAAATTTCAGTAACTCCAATTCAAATGGTCATGGCTTATTCAGCAATTATTAATGGTGGAAATTTGCTTCAGCCATTTGTTCTAAAAAAAATATTAGAATCAAATGGAGAAGTTGAAGAAGAATTTGAAACTAATAAAATTAGACGAGTAATAAGCGAAGAGACTTCCAATAGAATGAAAGATATTATGTTAGGCGTGGTTGAAAACGGAACTGGTTCAAACGCTAAACAGAATAATGTTTTCGTCGGCGGGAAAACGGGAACTGCACAAAAATTAGTAAATGGCAGATACTCAAGCTGGGAATATAATTCATCATTTATCGGATTTTTTCCTGTAGAAGATCCCAAAATCATTTGTTTTATTTTACTTGATGCACCGCAAGTTGGAAGATATGGCGGGCAAGCAGCCGCTCCAATTTTTAAAAACATTACATCAAAAATTCTTGAAACAGATTTTTCTATAAAAAGAAATAAAAATAAGATTGAGCGAAACGAGCTTATTCAAAATTTAATGACCGAAGTAAATATAGTTGATAAACGTGATGAGGAAACATCGTTCGCAAATGTTTCTCATGAGAATACGAAAGAGAAATCTAAACTAAAAATTAAAAAATCTATAATGCCGAATTTAATAAACAAAACTATTAGAGAAGCAGTTTCTATTTTGAGTGAATTAAATATCAAATATTCGATTGAAGGTTACGGAAGAATTGTTAGTCAAAGTGTAAAATCCGGAAGTTCAATTTCCTCAAAGACCGAGTGTCAATTAGTTTGTTCAAACACAACATTGGGGAAAAACTAATGTTGTTAAGCAAAATATTAAATAGTGTTTCAGTCGTTCAAGTAGTAGGTAATCCTGAAATTATTGAAATTAATAAAATAACTATTGATTCAAGAGAAGCACAAAAAGGCTCAATATTTTTTGCTCTTAAAGGATTAAAAACAGACGGACATAAATATATTCAACAAGCAGTTAGTAATGGAGTATCAACAGTTGTTTTAGAAGACGAAAATCCCAATGTGGATAGATTATTAAGCAGCAATAATGTTGCAAAAGTTTTAGTTAAAAACGCAAGATTGGCACTTTCTAAAATTTCAAGCGAATATTATGAAAATCCTTCTGCAAAATTAAATCTTGTTGGAATAACCGGTACAAAAGGGAAAACAACTACTTCATATTTCTTAAAGAATATTTTTGAAAATGCCGAATTGAAATCCGGCTTAATTGGTACAAATAAAAATATGATTGGTGAAATTGAAATTCCTACAAAACTAACAACACCGGAATCTCATATTATAAATGAATTGATGTACGAGATGGTAAAAGAGGGATGTGCAAATTGTATAATGGAAGTTTCATCTCACTCGGTAGAAATGGAAAGAGTTTCAGATCTTGATTTTAATGTTGGAGTTTTTACAAATATAACTTCAGATCATTTGGATTATCACAAAACATTCGAAAATTATTTAAGTGCAAAAAAGAAATTCTTTACTTCAATGAAAAAAGATGCAAAAATAATTTTTAATAAAGATGATGAAAATTATTCCTCATTGTTGTCTGAGACGAAAGCATATAAAATTTCATATTCATTAAATGTTAATTCAGACTTTAAAATAAATAATCTTGAGTATAATCTTGATGGAACTAAGTTTGATTTGAATTTTCAGAATCAAAATTATAGTGTGGAAACAAAATTAATTGGTCAGTTTAATGCTTACAATGCCGCAGCGGCAATTGGTGCATCAGTGTTTTCTGATATTTCTATTTTAAAATCAATTGAAGGAATTTACTCAACCAAACAAGTTCCGGGAAGATTTGAAGTTATTTCATCTGAAAAGAAAAAAGTAATTGTTGATTATTCGCACACTGCTGATAGCCTGCAGCAAGCATTGGATGCAATAAAACACATTGTTAAAACCGATAGACCAATTTATACTGTTTTTGGCTGCGGCGGCGATAGAGATAAAACAAAACGACCGATTATGGGAAAAATTGCAACCGATAACAGCAAATTTGTTTATGTAACTTCAGATAATCCTAGAAGTGAAGATCCTTATGATATTATTAAAGACATTACTTCAAATCTGAATTCAAGAAATTTTAAAGTAATTGAAGATAGAGAAAGTGCAATAAAATCAGCAATCAAAGAAAGTGAAGACAACGCGGTAATTTTAATCGCCGGAAAAGGGCATGAAAATTATCAAGAAATTAATGGTATTAGAAATTATTTCTCAGATAAAAAAGTTGCGGAAAAATATTTATAGAATGAAAATAACTTTAGAAGACATATTTAATCTTTCATCATCAGTAATCTACAATCCGGATTTATATAAATCGGTTTCTTCTGTTTCGACTGATACAAGAACAATTAAAAAGAATTCTTTATTTGTTGCAATTAAAGGTAAAAATTTTGATGGTCATAATTACATTAATGAAGCAATAAACAAAGGTGCTTCAGCAATTGTTGTAAATAGAAAAAAAATTGCGTTATTAGATAATGTTGATTTGCCGATTATTTCCGTAAAAAATACTGTTATGGCTTACGGTGAATTAGCAAATATCTGGCGAAATAAATTTTCCAGAAAAGTTATTTCTATTACCGGAAGTAACGGAAAAACTACAACAAAAGAAATGGTTTCTCATTTACTTTCATCAAAATATAAAATTCATAAAACAATTTTAAATAATAATAATAATATTGGAGTTCCATTAACAATTTTATCGACACCAAAAAATGTTGATTTTATTGTGCTTGAGCATGGTACAAATCATTTTGGTGAAATTGAATACACGGCAAAAATTGCACAACCGGATTTTGCACTAATAACAAATATCGGTTCTTCACATTTAGAATATTTGAAATCCGTAGAAAAAGTTTTTGAAGAAAAAGTAAAGTTGTTTGATTTTGTCAAGGAAGATGGAAATATTTTTTTAAATGCTGATGATAAAATATTGAGGAATCAAATTAAAATTCGCAAGAATGCTTTAACCTTTGGTTCTAATAAAAATGTTGATGTAAATTATAATATTCTTGGAATTACTAACGATTCAAAATATAAAATAAAGATAGAAGGATTTAACAAAAGTTTAACATTAACAATTCCGTTACTTGGCAAAGCAAATGTTCAGAACCTTATAACAGCAATAACAGTATGCTTAAAATTAGGTTTAAGTAAAAATGATATTATTAATTCTATAAAAACATTACAACCGGTAAAAGGGAGATTGTTCGAGTTTGATTACAAAAATTTTACAATAATTGATGACACATATAATGCAAATCCGGAAAGTGTAAAAAATGCAGTTGAAGTTTTATCAAACTTTACAAAAAGAAAAAATAAAATTCTTGTACTTGGAGATATGTTTGAATTAGGTGAAGATGCAAAACAAATTCATACAAATCTTGCAGAAAATATTAAACATGCGAAAATTAACTTACTTATTTCAATCGGTAAAAATACCAAATACTTAAATGACTCAATAAAATTAGGCAATTTATCACGTTTTCATTTTGATAATAGAAAAAAAATGAATTCTTTTCTTGAAACTTTAAACTATGGTGATTCGGTTATTTTGGTTAAAGGTTCAAGAGGAATGCACATGGAAGAATTTGTAGAAACTATTAAAAGGAAAAATGCATAATGCTATATCATCTTTTTAATTACTTAAATGAGCTTTATGCACCGCCTGGATTTGGAATATTTAAATTTTTGTCGTTTAGATCGGCGCTTGCCGCAATAACTGGGTTGTTTTTAGCATTCTATGTTGGACCAAAGATTATTACTTACTTAAGAAGAAAGCAAATTGGTGAAACTATAAGAGAATTAGGTCCGCAAACACATAAGCTTAAGGCTGGAACACCAACAATGGGCGGAGTAATAATAATATTTTCAGTAGTTGTACCAGTTTTACTTTGGGCTGATATAAATAGTTCATACATTATTCTTGTTTTAATTGGAACATTATGGCTGGGGATAGTTGGATTTGTAGATGATTACCTAAAAGTTGTAATGAAAAAATCAAAAGGATTAATTGCAAGATATAAACTATTAGGTCAAGTAATAATAGGGCTTGTAGTTGGATGTGCAATTTATTTTTTACCAGAGTTTAGTGAATATAATACTCAAACAACTTTGCCATTTATGAAAAATCTAAATTTCGATTTTTCATTGTTTTATATCCCTATGGTAATTTTTATTATTACTGCGACATCAAATGCCGTAAACTTAACAGATGGTTTAGACGGATTAGCAATCGGATCAATGGTAATAGTAATGCTTGCAGTTGCTATACTTAGTTACGTTTCTGGAAACAGAATTTATGCAGATTATTTAAATGTAATATACTTGCCAGGTTCCGGTGAACTTACAGTTTTTATTGCAGCCTTTATTGGTGCTGGTTTGGGATTTCTCTGGTTTAATTTTTATCCAGCGCAAGTATTCATGGGCGATACAGGCTCTTTGGCTTTGGGTGGAGCTTTTGGAATTATAGCTATCTTAATAAAAAAAGAATTACTAATTCCCTTACTGGGCGGTGTATTTTTTCTTGAAACAATATCTGTAATAATTCAAAGACTTTATTTTAAGTACACAAAAAAGAAAACCGGAGAAGGTAAAAGAGTTTTTAGAATGGCTCCAATACATCACCACTACGAGCTTATGGGATGGGCAGAACCAAAGATTGTAATTAGATTTTATATCATAACAATAATTTTAGCAATTGTAAGTTTAGCATCATTCAAAATACGTTAATGGATATACTAAATAAAAAAATAAGCATTCTTGGTGCTGTTAGAAGTGGAATAAGTGCTGCAAAATTAGCACAAAAAAAAGGTGCTATTCCATTCGTTAGCGATATGAGCGATAATTCTGAAATTAGAAAAAATATTTCTGTCTTAGATGAACTTAATATTGAATATGAACTTGGGCAACATTCAGAAAAAATATTTGATTGTGATTTTATTGTAACAAGTCCTGGAGTTCCGTCAAATTCAAAAGTAATTGTTGAAGCAAATTTGCGCGGGATAAAAATTGTAAGTGAAATAGAATTTGCATATTGGTTTTGCAAAGCAAAGATTATTGCAATTACTGGAACAAATGGAAAAACTACAACAACAAGTTTGTGTGAGCATGTTTTGAATAATTCCGGACTCAAAGCTTATGCAGCCGGTAATATAGGTTTGCCTTTTTCAGAAATTGTTGATGATCTGGGAAAAAATGATTTTGTGGTTTTAGAAGTTTCAAGTTTTCAGCTTGATTTTATTGACCTATTTACACCTGACTTTGCAATAATGTTGAATATTACTCCAGATCATTTGGATAGATATGAAAACAGATTTGATCTTTACATAAAATCAAAAATGAGAATTATTAAGAATCAAAATGAACAACATACTTTTATCTATAACGGTGATGATGAAAATATTCCTGTGGGTTATGTATCAAGCAAAGTTAATCTATCAGCTTTCTCAATTGAAAAAAACATAAGTAATGGTTGCTTCCTTGATGATGATTGGATTGTTTATGCTCAAGATGATTATGAAGAAGACATTTGCCAAGTTGAAGATTTGTTGCTTAAAGGCGACCATAATTTAATGAACTCAATGGCAGTAATTAATGTTGCAATGAAAATTGGAATCGATAAAGAATTAATAAAAACTTCACTTGGAACGTTTAAAGGTGTTGAACATAGATTAGAGTTTGTAAAGGAAATTAATGGAATCAAATTTATAAATGATTCAAAGGCAACAAATGTTGATTCTGTTTGGTATGCATTAAGAAGTTTTGAGGAGCCAATTTATTTAATATTAGGCGGTAAAGACAAAGGCAATAATTATAACGATATTAAAGAAGAAGTTAAAAAAAGAGTAAAAAAAATATATGCAATCGGTTCTTCTTCACAAAAAGTTTTTGATTTTTTCAAAAATATTAAGCCGGTAGAAATAGTTGATTCCCTTAATACTGCTGTTAAAAATGGATTGAGTGAAGCTTCAGACGGTGATATTGTATTGCTATCACCGGCTTGTGCAAGTTTTGATATGTTTAAAAATTATGAAGATCGCGGATTTCAATTTAAATCAATTGTGAATAGTATAGAATGAAGAATTTAGCTAGAATACTTATTGGTATTGTATTGTTTCTAATCGTACTTGGAGCAATAGTAATTTTCTCCGCAAGAGGATATACATTTTTTATTTCTCATATAGGAAAAGTTGTTTTCGCAACTGCTGCTTTTGTTTTATTTGCTGTAATTCCTTACAAGAATTATAAAAATATTAGTAAATATATGCTTGTTGGAATTATTCTAGCTCTAGTTTACACACTTTTCTCACCGGCAGTAAAAGGTGCATCAAGATGGATGAATTTGGGTTTTATGAGCTTTCAACCTTCTGAGTTTGCTAAAATATTTTTACTTATTCATTTGGCAGTACTTATTGAAAAAAAAGGCGATACAATAAAAGATTTTAACAATGGCTTAAAGTATATGCTGCTTTGGATCGGGGCTGTATGTCTTTTAATTTTTGTTCAGCCGAATGTTAGTACAACAATTATTGTTGCTTCAACTTCTTTTGTATTACTTTATGTTGCCGGGGCAAAAGTTTTACATTTAGGCGGAATAATTGGCGGTGTTGGAATAATTGGCGGTGTTGGTGCAATGGCATTTCCGCATTCTAGAGGAAGAATTTTAAGTTTCATCCATAGCATTACCGAAGGTGGAAGTATAAATCTGCAAGTTCTGCAGTCAAAAATTGCACTAGGCAGTGGCGGACTTTTTGGATTGGGAATTGGAAAGAGCAGACAAAGTGATTTATTCCTTCCGGAACCCCATAATGATTTTGTGTTTTCAGTCGTTGGCGAGGAACTTGGTTTTTTTGGTGCGTTAGCAATTTTATTCGCTTATATGGCAATATTTTTTGTTGGACTTTTAATTGCAAAAAAAGCAAAAGATGATTTTGGTCAGCTTTTGGCTTTTGGCATTTCATTTACAATTGTAATGAGCGCATTCATTCATGTTGCTGTTGGGCTTGGACTTTTACCAACAACCGGTATAACATTACCGTTTATAAGTTTTGGCGGAACATCCATAATAATATTTTCAATCTCATTAGGGATACTAATTAATATTGCTTTAATATCTGATAAATTCAGAGAAACCAGACGGGCAAGAGCATGAGCAGTAAAAATTATAATTTTATTTTTGCTGCCGGCGGAACCGGTGGACACTTATATCCCGCGGTTGCTGTTGCTGAACAATTAAAATTACTGATGCCAAATTCTAATATTCTTTTTGTAGGGACAAAAAATAAAATTGAAGCAAAAGTTATTCCGCAGCTTGGTTACAAGTTTAAAACAATTTGGATAAGTGGATTTAGAAGAAATTTAACAATTAAGAATTTATTATTTCCAATAAAGTTGGTAATTGGTTCTGTTCAATCGTTCATAATTAATTTTAATTATAAACCTAAAGTTGCAATTGGTGCTGGAGCATATGTTTCAGGTCCAATTATAATAATGGCAAAATTATTTGGAGCTAAAGTTATCTTACTTGAACAAAATAGTTTTCCGGGTGTAACAAATAGAATGCTTGAAAAAAGAGCGGATCAAATACATTTAAGTTTTGAAGATTCAAAAAAATATTTTAAGTATCAAGAAAAATTAAAACTAAGCGGAAACCCAATACGTACAACGTTAAAACTATTTGGTAAAAAAAAATCTTTGCAACATTTCAAATTATCTGAAAATAAAAAAACTTTGCTTGTATTGGGCGGAAGTCTGGGTGCAGCATCAATAAATTTTGCAATAAAAGAAAATTTAAATTTTCTATCAAACAATAATGTCCAGATAATTTGGCAAACTGGTGAATTGTATTATGATGATTATAAATCTCTTACAAATGAAAATGTAAAAATATTTCCCTTTATAACAGAAATGGAAAAAGCATATTCCGCATGCGATTTAATAGTTGCCAGAGCAGGTGCAACAACAATTGCAGAAATTGCATATTTAGGATTACCAGTTTTATTTATTCCTTCTAAAAATGTTGCTGCAAATCATCAATATAAAAATGCTAAATCTTTATCTGATAATTATGCTGCATTGTTAATTGAAGATTCCGAATTGAATCTGAAATTAGGCAGTTTAATTTTAAAATCAATTACGGATGAAATTTTGCTAAATAAATTAAGCAAGAATATAAAAAGTTTTTCGAAACCTAATGCAGCAAAGGTAATTGCAGAAGAAGTAATAAAATTAGCTGAATTAAATAAAAATTAAGAGTGCGTGAATGTTAAAAAATATTATTAAAAAAATTCATTTTGTTGGAATTGGCGGAATAGGAATGAGCGGGTTAGCAGAAATTTTAGTTAATCAAGGATTTAAAGTTTCCGGATCTGATTTATCATTAACAGAAATTACCGAAAGATTGCAGTCAATTGGTGTGGAAATTTTTCAAGGGCATTCCAAAGAAAATATTAAGGATATCGATTTGGTAGTTTATTCATCGGCAGTTAATAAAGAAAATCCGGAAGTTAAAGAAGCAATTGACAGAAAAATTCCAACAATAAAAAGAGCGGAAATGCTTGCTGAAACAATGCGAATGAAAAACGGAATCGGCATTGCGGGAACTCATGGTAAGACAAGTACAACTTCAATGGTTGGATTGGTTTTAACAGAAGGCGGAATTGATCCAACAATTATTGTTGGCGGAAAATTAAGCAGTCTTGGTGGAACCAATGCCAGATTGGGAAACGGTGATTATATTGTTGTAGAAGCTGATGAATTTGATAGAACATTTCTTCAACTTACACCAAGCATTGCAGCTATTACAACTTTAGAGAAAGAACATTTAGATACTTATAAAGATTTGGATGATATCAAATCTGCATTTATACAATTTGCAAACAAAGTTCCTTTTTATGGTTTTGTTGTTTTGTGTTTAGATGAACCGGCACTGCAAGATATCATTCCCCATATTAACAAAACTATTATTACGTATGGCATTTCTCCGCAAGCAGATGTGAAAGCTGTTGATATTAGCTTTGATAAAAACCAAAGTAGCTATACAGTTATTTACAAAGGTGAGGAATTAGGAAAAATAAATTTAAATTTGCCGGGATTACACTACGTTAAAAATTCTCTTGTAGCAGTTACTATTGCAAAAGAAATGGGAATAAGTTTTGAAACTATAAAAAAAGCTCTCGGTGCTTTTTCCGGTGTTTATAGAAGATTTGAAAAAAAATATGATGAGAAAATTTTAGTAGTTGATGATTATGGTCATCATCCAACTGAAACAACCGCAACATTGTTGGGAATAAGAAGCGGATGGAAACGAAGAATAGTTGCAGTATTTCAGCCGCACCTTTATTCAAGAACGAGAGATTTTTACGCAGAATTTGGAAGATCATTTTTAAACTCAGATATTTTTATTTGTACAGATGTTTATCCGGCAAGAGAAAAACCAATTGATGGAATTTCTGGAAAATTAATTGCAGATGCCGCAAAAGATTTTGGTCATAAAAATGTTATTTACGAATCGGATAAAAATAACATACCAAAGTTACTTAACAGCATTGTAAAAAATGATGATATTGTTATTACTCTTGGTGCCGGCGATATTTGGAAATATGGTGAAAAGTTTATTGAAGAATATAAATTAAAACTAAAAGATGAAAACAATAATTAGAATAAAACATTCAATATTATTATTTCTGCTAATTTCAATTGTAGGATTACTTGCATTTTCATTAGAGAGCAGTGATTTAAACTCCATCAATAAATTAGAGATAGAAGGAGCAAATTACTTAACAATCAATCAATATCTTGAAATTGCTAATCTTACTAATTTTAAGAAAGATCCCAATATTAATATTACAGTTATTCAAGATCGTTTGGAAAAACATCCATATATAAATAATGCAGATGTATGGCAGGCTGAACGCGGTGTTATAAAAATTATTTTGTATGAAAAAAAATTGGAAGCTTTACTTTTAACAAATACCAAACAGTTTTTGATAACAAATAAAGCAGAAATAATTCCATTTTTTGCATCCACAAAAAACATTGATCTGCCTGTAATAGTTAATCTTAAAAATGCAAATAACATTTTAGCTTTTCGTAATGCCGGAAAGTTTGAGAATTTAATAAAAGCATTAAATATAATTTCTGCGTCTGAAATTTATGATGAAGAATTAAATAACAGAATTTCTGAAATAAATTTTAACGAAGGGAACGGAATTACACTGACAATTTCCGATTTAGAATTTCCAATTTATCTAGGAGATGACTCAGAAATAGAAAAGACAATTTATTTATCAAAAATCATAAAACACATTCGACGAAATAGATTATTTGAATATATGGATTATCTTGACTTAAGATTTACAGATTTAGTTTACTTGGGTTTTGATAATAAAATAGTTGCTACAGAGGAAACAATATGAAAAAAAATATTATTGCGGGATTGGACTTGGGAACAACAAAAGTCGGTGCTGTTATTGCTGAACAACTTGATAACAAAATTGATATTCTTGGTTTTGGAGTTGCACCATCGGATGGATTAAACAGAGGACTTGTTGCCAATATTGCAAAAACTGCAGAAGCAATAAAACAAGCTATGACTATTGCTGCAAACCGCGCAGATATTGATGTTAGAGCAGTAAACGTTGGTGTTGCAGGCGAACATATTACAAGTTTAAGACATAGAAATTATATTACAATAAATAACCAGGATAAAGAAATAACTCAAGCTGATATTGACAGACTGAAAGCAGATGTTAAAACTATCAGAATTCCGGCTGATCGACAAATACTTCATATAATTCCTGAAGAATTTTATATTGATCATCAAGGCGGAATTGAAAACCCAATTGGAATGTGCGGAAGCAGATTAGAAGCACTCAATCACGTTGTACTTGCTTCAATTCCCGCAATGCAAAACATAAAAAAATCTGTTGAACGAGCCGGATATACCGTTCAAGATTATATACTTCAACCAATTGCATCAAGCGTTTCTGTATTAGAAGAAAATGAAAAAGATCTTGGAGTTGCGCTTATCGATATTGGAGGAGGCACAACTGATATAGCGGTGTTCCATGAAAAAAGTATAAAATATACAAAAGTTATTGGCGTTGCCGGAAATCAGGTTACAAATGATATTAGAGAATCACTTGGAATTGTAACAGAAGAAGCCGAAAAGCTAAAAAAAGAACATGGCTATGCTTTAGAAGAAGCAATTATTAAAGATGAAGATATTTATATAAAGGGTGTTGGTGCGCGCGGAAATATTAAAATTCCGGTTTCACTTCTAACACAAATCATTCATGTAAGAATGAAAGAACTTTTTACTTTGATTGATAATGAATTGCGCCAAGCCGGATTTAAGAATAAAATAAAAGCTGGAATTGTATTGACCGGCGGCGGTTCATTATTAAGTGGTGTAACTGAATTAGCTGAATCTGTATTTGGATTACCAACAAGAATTGGTGTTCCCTTGGATTTAGGTGCTGGATTATCAAACGAAATTGAAAGTCCGGAATTTGCAACTGTTGCAGGTTTAATTAGAGGAATGCCCGGCACAACAAGTTCACAAGCAATGTTCACAATTAAAAATAAAACAAATGTAAAGGATTTAGGAATTTCCAAATTCTTTAAAAAAGTTCAAGAATTTTTTGACGAATTATAAATAAAAATACAACAAGGAGGAATCATGCCCAGTTTTGTAACACTCGATAAGGAAGATATGTTATCAGCCAAACTTAAAGTTGTTGGAGTTGGCGGCGGTGGCTGTAATGCTATTGAAAGTATGATGCAGCGCGGCTTAAAAGGAGTTGAGTATGTTGCTGTAAATACAGATGCTCAAGTTCTTAAAATGAGCAGTGCAAATCATAAAATTCAAATTGGTAACAATATTACAAGAGGGTTAGGCGCAGGAGCTGATCCTAATGTTGGCAGAAAAGCTATTGAAGAAGATAGAGAAAAAATTACAAAAATTCTTGAAGGCAGCGATATGGTTTTCGTTACTGCCGGAATGGGCGGTGGAACCGGAACAGGTGGTGCTCCTGTAGTTGCATCAATTGCAAAAAGTTTAGGTGCATTGGTAATTGGAATTGTTACAAAACCATTTAAGTGGGAAGGTAAACGCAGAATGCTCAATGCTGATGAGGGAATTCATGATTTACGAAGAAGTGTAGATAGTTTAATTGTTATTCCGAATGATAGATTATTAAGCATTTTAGATAAAACTGTTTCCGCAAGAACAGCATTTGAAAAACCAAATGAAGTTTTATACGAAGCCACAAGAGGAATTGCCGATATTATTACAATCCCCGGAATTATAAATGTTGACTTTGCTGATGTTAGATCGGTAATGAATTCGAGCGGTGAAGCTTTAATGGGTGCCGGAACTGCAAGCGGCGAAAATAGAGCAATTGAAGCAGCACAAAAAGCAATTTCATCACCTTTGTTAGATGGAATTAGTATTAAAGGTGCAAAAAACATTTTATTAAATGTCACAGGCTCCGATGATCTTACAATGCAGGAAATTGATGAAGGTAATAAAGTTATTTATGAAGCGGCAGGTGAAGAAGCTAATGTAATATTTGGCTGGGTTGCAAAAGATGAAATGAATGACAGCGTTTCATATACTGTAATTGCAACAGGATTTGGAGCAAGTGCTAAAAAGGAAAGTAAAATAATTAACGAGAAAAAAGAACAAGTCGAAGAAAAAGATAAAAAATTTGCGGGTTATACAGTTGAGAATTTTGAAATTCCAACTGCGTCTGAAGAATTAGATACACCAACAATATTTAGAGTGAAAGGAACCAACAGAATTCTATCTGAAGAAAATCTTGTACCAAGAAGCGGATTTAAAATTGATCAGTTGGATGCATTTGACGGAGTGAAAGTTGAAGATAATAAAGATGAAAAGAAAAACAGAGGTGGTTCATCATTTTTAAGAATGATGATGGACTAATATATTTTTCAAGTTTCAAATAATTAAAAAAAGGCTGTCGTTGATTTCATCCTTGTTGTGGTAATCTCGTCAATTACCATCCGAAATCAGTACAGCCTTTATTTTTTGCGAAATTATAAATAATTTAACAATTTTTAATTACGTCAAATTTCGGTAAATTTATCGCTTAAAAGAAATCAATTTTATGAAAAAAACGATTTTAATATATATTTTTGCAACAATCAGTTATTTTGCTCAGTCAGAATCTCAAGTCGGGTGGATTGCAAAATTTGGCGGAGCCGGAGGTTTTTCTCCAGTAATTTTATTCCCAAATTATGATGAAGTAAATCTTCAAATTTCAAAACTTGGAATGAATAATTTGAGCGGTCCTTTGTATGCTTGGGGCGGAAGCGGCTATGCTTATGTAATGATTATAGATAATTTGAGATTTGGTGGAATTGGATATAGCGGATTTCAAACAGAACAATCAAATGTTAATTCATTTGAAAATGAAGTTGAATATTCTTTAGGCGGCGGCGCAGCAACTATAGAATATACAATGCCTTTTGTAAAAAATATCGCTCTTTCTGTTGGGTTAATGATTGGCGGAGGCAGTTTGGAAATTGATATTTATCAAAATAGAAATGATAATAATTGGGATAATATTTGGGATTTGGCAGCTAATAATGTTGTTGATCAAAACAAAAATTATCAAATTTCAAATTCGTTTTTTCTGTTGGCTCCAACAATAAATGCAGATATTCCGGTTACAAGATTTTTAGCAGTTAGAGCTGGTTTAGGATATCAAATTGCAATCGGTGACAATTGGGAAATTGCAAATCAACAAAAAATAATTAACGTTCCTTCTGGATTAAACGGAAATAGTTTCTTTATTCAAACTGGAATATTTATAGGACTTTTTGCTTTCTAAAAAATTATGAAAAACTTGTTAGTTACCGGCGGTGCCGGATTTATTGGAAGTAATTATATCAATTCACTACTTGGTGAAAGAGATGATTTAAGGATTGTAAATATTGATAAACTTACTTACGCGGGAAATCTTGAAAATCTGCAAAAGGTAGAAAAAAATCCAAACTACACTTTTGTAAAAGGTGATATCGCAAATAAAGAATTGATTGATTATCTTTTTCAAAAATATAAATTTAATTACGTTATTAATTTTGCAGCTGAATCTCATGTAGATAGAAGTATTTTGGGATCGGAAATATTTTTTACGACAAATGTAATTGGTACAAATGTACTTTTAGAAGCAGCAAAAAGATATAATGTTGAAAAATTTCTTCAAATATCAACGGATGAAGTTTATGGAAGTTTGGGCGAAACTGGATTATTTACTGAGCAGACACCGCTTTCTCCTAATAGTCCTTATTCTTCAAGCAAAGCTTCTGCTGATATGATGGCACTTTCTTTTTATCATACCTATGGATTACCAGTTGTTATCACTAGATGTTCAAATAATTACGGACAGTTTCAATTTCCGGAAAAATTAATTCCTTTGATGATAATAAATGCTTTGAATAATAAAAAACTTCCGGTATATGGTGATGGCTTAAATGTTAGAGATTGGATTTATGTTATTGATCATAACAAAGCAATTACACTTGTTTTAGAAAATGGAAAAATAGGAGAAGTTTATAATATTGGCGCAAGTAGAGAAATGAAAAATATCGATATTGTAAAATTGATATTAAATAAATTGGGAAAGGATGAAACGCTTATTGAATATGTTAAAGATAGGCTTGGTCACGATAGAAGATACGCAATAGATTCAACAAAAATTCAAAGTGAATTAGGTTGGTCACCAAAATTTGACTTTGAAAATGCGATAGAAAATACAATAGATTGGTATATTGAAAATAAAAATTGGTGGGAAAAAATTATTTCAGGAAATTATAGAAATTACTATCAAACACAATATGGAACTAGATAAAAAATATGTATAGAAATTTAACTAAGATTTTATTCCTAATATTATTTGTAAATTCATTAGAAGCTCAAATTTCATTAAATGATGGTGGATCATCCAGTTCTAATTCAATTTTAACACTTCAGCAAATTTCTGTTACAATAGGTGGAGAGTTTATTGTTAATGGTACTTTCCCTGCATCCTCAACAGAAAGAGTAGATCATTTTTTATCAAGATTATATAACGAAGCTAAAGTTAGATCTATTTCTTCTGTAAGCGAAGTTTATCAAAAACAATTGTTAGAAGAAGAATTTGCTAAGTTTGCTTGGAGAGGTATTAAACTAATAAGGGTTAGTGGTGATGAAATATTCCTTGACTTAGCAAAATTTAGATTAACAGGGGATTTTAAATATAACCCTTATTTAAAAAATGATGATGTGATTGTTTTCCCGGCACTGGATCTAAGCAGAAACTTTATAGAAATTACTGGAGCAGTTAATAAAATTGAATTAGAAAATAAATTTGAACCATTTAGATTTCAATTTTTGGAAGGTGATAAATTATCTGATGCAATTCAATTTGCTCAGGGAATTAATCTTGCATATGAAAATGTAAAATTTGCTGAAATTTCAAGACTCAATTATAATGGTTTATCAGAAGAAATTATTTTAGTAAATATTTCGGATGATACGAATCTGCATGCTGGGGATAGAATAAGAATTTTAGCTGATGATACTCAAAAGAAAAATTTCAAAATTTTAATTGAAGGAGAAGTAAACCAACCAGGTTATGTTTACATTACTAAAGATAATACTACAATCAAGGAAATTATTGAAAAAGTAGGTGGCTTTAAATTAGGTGCAGATCTTGATAGAGCGGAATTAATACGTGGGGCAAATATTTATAACTCTCCAATTTTTTCCGAAAGGTTTGAAACTATTATGATGCAAAGAATGGCAAATATTGAAATTGAAGATTCACTATCATTTTTGGTTGACAATGAATTAAGATATTCCAGAGGAAACTTATCAATTGATTTCAAGAATATATTAGACAGTAATTCATTAGATAGTAAGTTTATTGTAAAAGACAGAGATTATATTTTTGTTCCAGAAAAAGTAAACTTAGTATATGTATTTGGACAAGTTGCAAGTCCAGGATATATTGAATTTGTTGATGGCAAAAACATTGATTATTATATTGAAAAAGCAGGCGGTATTGGTAAAACAGCCAAAGGAGAAATTTATTTAATTGAGGGTACTACCAGGTCTTGGATAGAAATTGATGAAGATGTATCGTATGACATAAAACCTGGGGATTATATTTGGTTACCTAAAGAACCTCACAGGAGTTTCAATTATTATCTGAATCAAATAGGAAGTATAGCCGGTATTGTTGGAGGTGTTGCAACAGTTATTGTATTGTTGTTACAACTTAAGAAATAAATTTAATTTTTGACAAATAAATAAGGCAATTAATCAATTATGAGTGAATCTAGAGGTTTAGATTTGTTGGATTATCTGGTGTTTATTTTAAAGTGGAAAAAGTTGTTGATATCATTAACAATTTTTACAATTATTTTTTCTTACGTAACAATTTATTTTCTAATAGATGAACAGTTTGAATCAACTTCTGTTGTTATAACTTCTGAAAATGAAAATACTAGTGGATTAGGTTCACTTATGAAGAGTTTTTCAAATCTCCCTATTGGAATACCTGGACTTAGTTCATCTGGTGCTGATACGGATCTTTTTACAACAATAATTTATAGTAGAACCAATTTGCTGAAAATAATTGATCGGTTTGATTTGTATAAAGCATATAAAGAAAAAACAATGGAAGAAACTATAAAGGTTTTAGCTGGAATAATAAATGCTGAGGAAACAAAAGAGGGTGCATATGAGATTAAAATTAGAGACAAGTCGCCACAAAAAGCTGCTGATATGGTTAATTATATTGTGAAACAACTTAATGAAACACTTATTGAATTAAACATTGCTAAGGCTAAAGATAATAGATTATTTATGGAAAAGAGATATGAAGAAATTAAGAGTAGTTTAAAAATTGCAGAAGATTCTTTAGTTATTTATCAGAAAAATAGCGGAATTTTATTAGCCGAAGATCAGTTACAAGCAAGTTTTGAAGCTTATACCAAACTTGAAGCAGAATTAGCTTCGAAACAAGTTGAATATAATATTTTAAAAAAACTATATGGCGAAAATTCCCCGCAAATTGAAGCAGCAAAAATTTCGCTTGAAGAATATCAAATTAAACTAAATAAAATAAAAAATGGAAAAGACGGTTCTAATTTAATACTGTCTTTAACAAACTTGCCACAAAAATCAATGACCTATCTTAGATTCTATCGAGATGTTGAGATATATAACGCAATGTTAGAATTTATTATTCCAGTATATGAACAATCCAGGTTTGATGAACAAAAAAATATACCTCTTTTGCAAGTTATAGACAAAGGTATTCCAGCCGAAAAAAAAGCCTTTCCTCAAAGAGCTTTATTATCAATTTTAATAACAGTTATAGTATTACTAATGGTGCTTTTCATTATTATCATTCGTGAATTATTAGATAAAACAACGAACGATAAGGTTTTATTGATTAAAAACGAGATTTTTAAATTTAAGAAGTACTAAATTTTGAGCACTCATTGGGAACAATAATCGAGAACAATCTAAGATTTTGGGAATTAGATTTTAAATGGAAATTATTTTTATTGAGTTTATTATCTGCAAGTTCTCTTATTTTTTTAATGCAAATAGGTAATGAGTTTCTAATTTTATTTTCAGTTTTAGGTTTAATCACATCTTTAGTTTTTATTTTTAACTTTAAAATTACTTTTGTGTTTTTGCTTGTTTTACTATTTACCCCGTTTCATTTTTTTAGTTTACATTTAATAATATATTTCACTTTTATTCTTTTTATTTCGCTCCTAATCACGCATGAGAAAATTGTATATTCCGAATTTAGAAATACTTATTTATCTGCAATTTTAATTTACGTCATTTTTTGTATTCCTTCTTTTCTTAATACAATTGATCCAATAATGAGTTTATTTAAAGCAAATAACTTAATTGCTATGATTCTAGTTATGACTTCCATACCAATAGTCCTAAAAAGAAGAACTGATCTCTATTTTATTCTTTATATATATCTTTTACTTACAGCTATTGATAGCATTTATGTTATAGTAAACGGGATAATAACCGGTGGGCGTGTTTTTGGATTTTCAGGAGTTTTTTACGTAGATCTAAGTGGAATTGGGGCATTAATTAGTATAATTCTATTTATTTATGAAAGACATATGAAGAAAATTATATTTGGTCTGCTTATGATTTTAATAACTACAGGACTTATATTTACTCAAACAAGAAATGCTTGGCTATCAACAGGTCTCTCATTATTTATAATAATACTTTTATTACTTATAAAGTCTGTTAAATTCTATGTGAAAAAATCTAAAATAATAAAAATATTAACAGTTATTATTGTAACAATTATAGGAATTTATTTTATATCAAGTCAGGCAAGCGCAGGAATAGAAGATAGAATTTCCTCAGAAGAATCATCCCAAGTAATTACAGATGATCCGGGTTCTGTTTCCAGTTCTTATGTTTCTAGGTTATTTATTTGGCATACTGCTTACAATGCCTTTGCTCAACACCCGTTTATTGGTATTGGTTTTTATTCATTTTCTTTTTCATCTCATTTATATTATACTATTCCCAAATCATTTTATAAGACATTTGTTATGGAGCGTACACCACATGTTACTTGGATTGCCGTTTTAACTGAAACTGGAATTGTCGGTTTAATTGGGTTTATCTTTTTAGTTTTTACAATTATTAAAATTGGTATAAAAGAGCTGAACTTGGTAAGTAAACCTGACGATGCTAAAATTACAGTTGTTATTATCGGCATACAACTTTATATACTAATTTCTATGTTTATGACTGATGCGTGGCTTTGGGGACAGCAGGTTGTTCTATGGGGAATAACTTTAGGAATGTCGGTATCAAATTACAATTTATTACTTGCCAACATGAAGCATGCTGAATGAACAGTGAAAGTAAAAATTCTATTTGGTTATCAATTCAATATATAGTCACACTAATTTCGTCTTTAATAATGCTTAAGTTGAATATAACTCATTTCGGTAGTGAAATATTCGGAATCTGGCTATTATTTGCATCAATTTGGGGAACAGGCTCTGCTATAGATTTTGGATTTGGGACTGCTATTATAAAATTTACCGCTCAATTAAAATCTGATGAGAGGAAATTAAACGGATTATTATCATCGAGCTTCTATTTATTTTTAACTTTGGGTATTATTTTATTAGTACTAATAAATTTAATAGGACATATTTTTATAATTTCGGAAGTAGTTCGGTCAGTAGGAAATAACAATTCTGAGCTTATCAATATTTTTACTTTATTAGGTTTTTCCTTTTTAATACAATACGTTTCAATTTTTCTAAAATCAATATTTGAAGGAATGAATGATTTTAAATTAGTAAGTAAAATAACTATTTTTCAATCTCTAACAACACTTTTATTTGTTACAATTATTTACATATTTAACTTATCAATAATTTGGCTTGCTATTGGTTATTTATCCACTTGGTTTATTATTTTATTAGTTTACATTTATTATCTTAAAAATATTCACAAAAGTATAAAAATTAAATTGTCATTTTTCGATTTAAACAATTTGAAAGGAATAGTTGGATTTAGTGTTTCAATACAATTCACTTCCATTTTTACAGCTCTGATAGATCCAGTAATAAAATTTTTAATAGGTAATTATTTAGGTACAAGCCATATTTCCTTTTATGAAATAGCAAGAAGATTTGCCCAAGCAATGTCTGGCTTATTTTTTAACACTTTTAGAATTATACTACCCAAAGCTAGTATTTTAAATACAACGGATGAAAAACTTAATTTTTTAAGAACTGATGGAAAGAAATTTTCAAAACTTGGGATTACATACTCAGGAACAGCATTTGGTTTATTTCTTGCTCCACTTACAATTTTGATTAAATTATTGTTTGGTATTGATGAACCTATAATAATTTTTTTAATTCTGGCTTTACCTGAATCTGTAAATAGTTTTGGATATACAATCTATATCTTTTTGATTGGTATTGGTAAGGCACATTTTATTGCGTTGGTGCAATTGACAAATGTACTTTTAATATCTAGTTCATTGTTCATTGGTTTTTATATCTATAATACGGTTCTTGGTTTGTTTGGTTATTTTATTACGGTTGTTTTGGTGAACATTGGTATGTTTTTATTTGTTCAAAAACTAACTAAGATAGATTTAAAAGAATTTATTTCCTCTACGAAGGTTTTTAAACTTGTTTTTCTTGTTTCTTGTATAATCATTTCAACATTCTTAATATATTTTAAATTTGTACCTTTCTATGTACCAACAATTTCAATTTCTTTTATTATGTCATTTGTTTTCTACAATGACATAAAACTTTATATCAATTTTTTCTTAAACAAGACGGAAGTAGAAGTATGATTAGAAGAATTATTTTAAATATTGTTAATTTTTTTGGTTATACAATAACAAGAATACCAACAATTGATCTTAAAATAGAAAAGGGTGACTATTTATGGCTGCAAAATATGAATATCAACACTATTATTGATGTTGGAGCAAACAATGGAGAATTTGCTCAAAAAATAAATAAGATTCTACCTGAAGTTGAAATACATTCTTTCGAACCATTAAAAGAATGTATAGAGGAACTTAAAGAAAATCTTGTTGGGATTAAAAAGATAAAATTCTATAATTACGCGCTTGGAGAAAAAGATGAAGAAAAAATTTTTTATCATAATCAGTTTGCCCCCAGTTCCTCTTTTTTGGAAATGAAAGATTTGCACAAAAATGCATTTCCTTATACAAGTACTGTATTTGAAGAAAAAGTTAGCGTTAAAAAATTGGACAATTTTATAAATGAATTAATTAAATCAAAAGAAATTCTATTAAAAATTGATGTTCAAGGTTATGAGTTGAATGTATTAAAAGGCGGTTATAAATTTCTTAATGAAGTTAAAATTATTATACTTGAAGTGAGTTTTCATGAATTGTATAAAGACCAGCCTCTATTCAATGATATTTACACTTACTTGGTTGAAAAAGGATTTAATTATTACGGCAATTTTGAACAATTAATAGATCCGCATAACGGTCAGATTTTACAAGCTGATGCAATTTTTATTAAACAATAATCTAAATTAAAATGATAGTAAAAAAGTATTTAGTTTCAGCAATCGTTTCAACTTATAATTCAGAGAAATTTATTAAGGAAAAATTAGACGATTTATTAATGCAGACAATTGCAGATAAGTTAGAAATAATTATTGTTAACAGCGGCTCACAGCAGAATGAGGATAAAATAATTGACATGTATTTGAAGAAGTATTCGAATATTAAATATATAAAAACAGAAGAACGTGAAACCATTTACAAAGCATGGAATAGAGGAATTAAAATTGCCAAAGGTGAGTTTATTACTAATGCTAATACTGATGACCGATTGAAAAATGATGCTTATGAAATATTGACTAATTTTCTTTTGCAAAATAATGAGTACGCTCTGGTTTATGCTGATCAATATTTAAGTACTAAAGAAAACGAAACATTTGAAGAAGCAAAATTTAATAAAGTAATTAAATTCCCAGATTATAGTCATGTTTATATGCTTGAAAGGTGTATTATTGGTTCACAGCCAATATGGAGATCATCATTAAATTTTAATGATAATTTTTGGTTTGATGAACAATATGAAGTTAGTGGTGATCATGAATTTGAATTGCGCGTTTCAGAAAAATATAAAATATACCATTTGAGAAAGTGTCTTGGTGTTTTTTATAAATCACCTAATAAAACAAATAAAGAAACTGAAAATTTAGAAAGAACCAGAGAAGAAGTTAAAAAAGTTACAAGTAGATATATTAATAGATTTATTTCTTCTGCTTCTATTGAAGAATTGACCAGAATAAAAAAAAAATACAGAATTAATCTTTTAATCCCCATATTGTTTTATGAAGCATTTATAAGGTTAGAAAGAATAACAATTAAATCAATTTATCCCAGATTGACGAAACATTCTATTGAGTTTATTTACTATTTAAATATACTTGTTTATCAAAAATTTGAAGATCAAGAAAGAGTTTTAAAATTGAGTAAAAAATATTTAAGATTTAAAAAATCGGATAGAATAAAAGAAAAATATTTGGACCTTATTAATGCGGAGAGATAGTTGGGAAATAAAATAGGAATAGGAATTATTACATGTAATAGAAGTCATTTCTTCAAAGAATTAATTTCTTCCATACCGGAAGTAGATAAAATAGTTGTAGTAAATGATGGAAACCCATATGAAAATAATTTGTATCCTTCTAAAATTACCGAAGTTATTCAACATAAAAACAATAAAGGTATTGCAAAGACTAAAAACGATGCACTAAAATATTTATTAGATCATGAATGTGAACACATTTACTTGTTTGAAGATGATATAGCTATAAATGATTCTTCAATAATTGAGAAATATATTAAAGCAAGTGAGATTTCAGGAATTCAGCATTTTAATTATGCATATCATGGTAAATGGAATAAGACAACAACAGGAAACCCCAATCCTAAAAAAATAATTAGATATTCTGATAATGTTAATATTACTTTGCACGATATGTTAACAGGTGCACTTTCTTATTTTAGAAGTACTGTTTTGAAAAATGTTGGTTTAATGGATACTCGTTATAAAAACGTTTTAGAACATGTTGATCATACATATCGAATAATTAAAAGTGGTTTTCATCCCCCATTTAGATGGTTTGCAGATATTGAAGAGAGTTTTTATTTATTACGTGAATTAGATGAAGATTTAAAAGAAAGTATAAATGCTCAAAATATGTTTTCGTTAAAAATTCGTGCAAGAATCTTTGATACATACTTTAAATTTAAGAATGGATTCAAACCATCGGATGTTCCAATTGATATCGAAAGTGACGTTGAGGAAATTCTTAGGGAAATTAAAAATAAATTTTCTACAAAATAGAAATTTTTTTTAAAAAATCTAAGAACTAACTTATTAAATTTTTTGCAATACAAAAATGAATACAAAAATCTGCGCAACAGTAATTCTATACAATCCTGATGAGAATATATCTGATAATATAATGACTTATATTAATCAAGTTAATCTTATTATTATTATCGATAACTCTGATAAATTGAATAATAGCCTATTTGATAAGTTTAAGATTAATGAGAAAGTAATTTACGTAGTTAATGGTAATAATATTGGAATTGCGGCAGCATTAAATATAGCTGCAAGAAAAGCCAGTCAAAAAGGATTTTCGTTTCTCTTAACAATGGATCAGGATAGTAGAGCTCCTAAAAACATGGTGGAAAATTTATTAAATATCTATGAGAAAAAAGAAAATGTTGGCATAGTTTCTCCATTACATTCAAATAGGTATAATACTCATCTCAAGTTCGAAAATGAAATTGATGAAGTAAAGATTGCAATGACATCTGGAAACTTACTTTCACTTGAAGTTTTTAAAAAAGTTGGAGAATTTAGGAGTGATTTTTTTATTGATTATGTTGATATAGAGTTTTGCTTTAGGTTACAATTAAATAATTACAAAATAATTAGAGCGAATAGAATTATTTTGGAACATAATGAAGCAGACTTATCTTCAAAAAAGATTTTTAACAAAACATTTTATCCACTTAATCATAAACCATTTAGACTTTATTATAAAACGAGAAATTTACTATATCTTAGATCAATGTATAAAAACTCACTTCCTCATTTGCTGAAAATTGAATATGACTCATATTTTCGAACAATAGTAAAAATTATTCTTTTTGAAAAACAAAAGTTTAGAAAATTTACATCGATTCTGCTTGGTATTTGGGATTATTTAATTGGAAAAAGTGGAAGTAAATTTTAATAAAATTAATTTGATTCAAAAGTAAAAGAGTTAATAAAGTCTCAAAAAAAATATTTGTATAAAATGAAACCCAAAATCACCATAATAATATTGAACTGGAATGGTTTAAATGATACTCTTGAATGCTTGGAATCATTAAAGAAAATAGATTATGAGAATTATGAAATAATTGTTGTAGATAATAATTCCTCCGGAAATGATGTTGAAATTATTGAAGAAAAATTTGGTGCTTGTATAAAAAAAATAATTGTATCTTCAGAGAATATTGGCTTTTCCGGTGGTAATAATTTAGGAATTAAATATGCTTTAGAAAATGGGGCTGATTTTATTTTATTATTAAACAATGATACAATTGTTGAATCTGATTTTTTGGTAAATCTATCTGATACTTTAAATAAATATGAAAATATTGGAATTTCTGCTCCTCTGATTAATTATTTTGATAAAAAAAGTATTGTTTGGACAGTTGGTGGGAAAATTAGTAAAATTCGCGGATCCGGTTTTGCCTACTCTAATGAAAACGAAAATCAAATAGAAAAAAAAAATAGAGAAGTTACTTTTGCTTCTGGTTGTTGTTTATTGATTAAGAAAGAAGTATTTGAAAAAATTGGTATGCTTGATGAAAAATTTTTCTTGTATGTCGAGGATACGGATTTTTGTTTTCGCACAATAAAAGCTGGTTTTAAAATTATTATTAATCCCAATTCTAAAATTTATCATAAGGTCGGTAATTCTACTTCTATGAATTTAAAGCAAATTCCACTATACTATGAAACAAGAAATCGACTTTATTTTGCAAAAAAAAATTTCAATATTTTTTTCATTGTAACTTTTTTATACATATTTGTAACTATGTTATATAAATCTATTATTTGGTTTTTTAATGGTAAATCAGAAAATATAACTTCAATAAAACTTGCATTTAGGGATTTTGTAGAAGGCAATTTGGGTAAATTAAATAATGAAAAAATTTTAGCAGGCAAATGAGAATTGGTATTGATGCTCGTTTGTTAAGCACGAAAATTAGGGGAACCGCAAGATATTTATCAAATCTTATTGAATATTTACCTCAATTTGATAATAAAAACAAATACTTTATTTTTCAATACGAAGATTTGGGACAAAAAGATAAATACTACACTTATATTCCAATAAAAAAAAGCAAACTACCACGACAGATACATGAACATTATTGGCTGAATTTCAAACTTCCAAAACTAATTTTAGAAAATAAAATCGATATTTTTTTTACACCATACATTTTTGTTCCGTTAATTAAAAAAAAATGGAAAAATGTTATCGCGATTCATGATACTTTAACAAAAGTTTCAAAAGAATATTATACTTTTTATTATAGAAAATATATGGATTTGCTTGTACCATTATCTGTTAAAAGAAGTGATGCAATAATTACAGTTTCAGAATCTGCAATGAATGATATAATCAAATTTTACAAAGTTGATCCAAATAAAATTCAATATTTACATTTATGGACTGACGACAAGTATAAACAGATTAAATTAAGTTTAGACAAAAAAAAATATTTAATGGAAAAATATAATCTCCCGCAAAAATTTATTCTTTTTGTTGGTGTTTTAGAGGAAAGAAAAAATATAATTGGAATTTTAAAAGTAGCTGAGATTTTACTAAAACGCGGAATTGATATAAATTTTGTTTTTGTTGGAAGGGAGGGATTTGGTTTTCATAAAGTATCTGATAAATTTAAAAATAGCTCAAAAAGATTTCTTCATCTTAAAGAGGTGGATGATAGCGATCTTGTTAGTATTTATAATATTGCAACTTTATTTTTTTTCCCGACTTATTATGAAGGATTTGGACTTCCACCACTTGAAGCTATGAAATGCGGATTGCCGGTTATAGCTTCAAATAATTCTTCAATTCCGGAAGTTGTTGGAAATGGTGGAATTTTAGGTGATGCGGAAAATTATGATTTTTTCGCTGATAAAATAAGTTTATTGTTGAATGATGAAAATTTATATAATAACATGAAACAAAATGCATTAAAGCAAGCAGAAAAATTTACGGCTGAAAATCATATAAGAAAACTTCTTGGAATTTTTAATAATTTAAATAATCATTGACGAGTAATTTATAATTTTATAAAGAATATTTTTACTTAATGAAAATAGTTCAAACAAATAAAGCATATTATCCTAAAGTTGGTGGAATTGAAACAACAATTACAACTCTTTCCGAAGGGTTGGTTAATTATTTTAATGCTGATGTTCAAGTTTTAACTTGTAGCGGAACAAGAACTTTACAATCTGTAGAAAAAATATTAAATGGTGTAAAATTAAAGTATTTATCAACATTTGAATTTCTTGCATCATTACCAATAAGTCCAGGTTACTTCAAAGAAATTGCAAAATATTCCGGGGATATTTTACATATTCATGAACCTTTTCCATTAGCTGATATTGCTTTACTTACTAACAGTAAATTAAAAAATAAATTTTCAAAAATTGTTGTTTCATGGCATAGCGATATTGTACGTCAAAAATGGGTATTATCAATCTATAAGAAATATCTTTTTGAGTTTCTGCAAAATGTTGATAAAATAATTGTTAGTAATCCAAATCTTATAAAAAATTCTGATTTTCTTCCTTACTTTAAAGATAAGATTGAAGTAATACCTATTGGTGTTGATCTTAATTGGGTTGACTCTTGTCAAGAATCAAATGAATTATCAAAACAAATTCGGAAATCCAATAAAGGACCAATTGCATTGTTTGTTGGCAGATTAGTTTATTATAAAGGATTAGAATACCTAATTGATGCAGTTAATTTAGTACCCGATATTTCACTGATAATTATTGGCTCGGGTCCGTTAAAAAGTTATTTGAATAAAATGATAAATAAGCTGAACTTATCATCAAGAATAAAAATAATTCCTGAAGTTGATGAAGTTACTTTACATAGTTATTACAAAGCTTGTGATTTATTTATTCTTCCATCGGTTGAAAAAAGTGAAACTTACGGAATCGTACAAATAGAAGCTATGGCGTGTGGAAAACCAGTTGTTTGTACAGATTTAGGTACAGGCACAACATTCATTAACCAAAATGAAATAACAGGTTTTGTTGTACCGCCGCGTAATTCTAAATCTTTAGCTGAAGCAATTTTAAAGCTTGTTCAGAATGTAGAGCTAAGAGAGATTTTGGGGAATCAAGGAAAAGAAAGAGTATTTAAAGATTTTACTTCCAAAAAAATGGTTACTGAAACATATAGAGTTTACCAAAATCTATTAAAAAAGTAAGATGTTTTTACAATTAAATCTTACTCAAAACATTAACTTGATATTTACTAAAATGCATATTAGATATTTTCATAAAATTAACTGAAAAGAAAATTCACTATTTAATAATTTTTTACAAAATAATAGAAATTCCAGAAAACCTTTAAAATAATGTATTGTTGCTAAATTAATTTAAATACTGTCTCAAAATCTCACAATTTCTTTCGAATATAAAAATGCTAATAATAAAATGATTTTTTAAGTCACTTTTATAATTTATTTTACTTAAATAAAAATTTTGTGTCTTGTTTTAAATCACAATTTATTTATTTGTCCATTTTAGTTGACTTTTTTCTTGGTTTGTAAATGTAATTTCTACTTATTGAACATATAAAAATATTTTATCTCACTCTTAGGAGGCTAATTTTATGAAAGTTCCGTTTCTCGATTTGAAAGCTCAATATAATAGTATTAAGGATGAAGTTTTACCGGCAATCCATAATGTTCTTGAAAATACAGCATATGTTTTGGGAAAACCGGTTTTTGATTTTGAAACTCGTTTTGCTAGTGAACATGGTGCAAAACATTGTGTTGCTTTAAGTTCCGGCACAGATGGAAATCACGTTGCTTTATGGACATTAGGCATTGGACCAGGAGATGAGGTAATCATTCCTGCAAATACATTTATTGCAACAGCTTGGGGAGCAACTCTATGCGGCGCAACTCCGGTTTTTGCAGATTGTCATCCAGAAAGTTATAATATCGATCCCGCAAAAGTTGAAGCTAAAATTACTCCCAAAACCAAAGCTATTGTTGCTGTTCATTTGTATGGTCAGGCAGCCGATATGGATCCGTTAAAAGAAATTGCAAAAAAGCATAATTTATATTTATTAGAAGATGCTGCCCAATCACACTTTGCAGAATATAAAGGCAAAAGAATTGGAGCACTTTCAGATATTGCTTCTTATAGTTTCTATCCCGGTAAAAATCTTGGCGCATACGGCGAAGGCGGTGCAATTACAACTAATAATGATGAACTTGCTGTAAAATCTAAAATGCTTAGAGATCATGGCGGTAAAGAAAAATATAACCATGAAATTTTAGGACATAATTATAGAATGGAAGGAATTCAAGGGGCTGTTTTAGGTGTAAAGTTAAATCATTTAGATAAATGGACAAATGGACGTAGAAAAGTTGCAGCAAAATATAAAGAATTACTTTCTGATATTAGTGGCATTATTCTTCCTCAAGAAATGGAATACGCAAAACATGTTTATCATCTTTTCGTAATTCAAGTTATCGGAAATGATGGAGAAGTTAGAACTGCAAAAAGAGATAGATTACAGAAATTCCTTGGTGAAAATGATATTGCAAGCGGATTACATTATCCGTTACCATTACATCAACAAAAATGTTTTGAAGGATTGGGATATAAATATGGAGATTTTCCGGTAACCGAGCAATTGGCAGAACAAGGTTTATCATTACCTATGTATCCTGAATTAACCGATGAACAAATAAATTATGTTTCAGAAAAAATTCATGAATTCTTTAAATAATATAAATTTTAGAAAGAGGTTATAATGAAAGTTGGCATAATCGGCTTAGGCTATTGGGGACCAAATCTTGTTCGTAATTTTATGTCGCATCCGGAAATTTCCCAAGTGTTTGGTTGTGATTTAAGTGATGACAGATTGAATTTTATTAAATCAAGATTTCCATCAGCAGAAGTACTTAAAGATTATAACGAATTATTAAGAAAAGATCTAAATATTATTGCAATTGCTACTCCGGTTGATACTCATTTCAAGTTTGCAAAAATGGCTCTTGATGCTGGTAAAAATATTTGGGTTGAAAAACCTTTTACCGCAACTTCGGATGAAGCAGTTAAATTAATTGAGTTAGCAGATAAAAATAATTTAAAAATTTTCGTTGATCACACTTTTATATATACGGGTGCAGTACAAAAAATGCGTCAGCTTGTTGATTCAGGTGAAATGGGTGCAATTAGATATTTTGATTCTGTCAGAATAAACTTAGGTTTATTCCAGCATGACGTAAACGTTATTTGGGATTTAGCTCCGCACGATTTATCAATAATGAATTATCTTCTTCCAAACAATAAAGTTGTTGCGGTTTCAGCTCATGGAATTGCAAATTATTATGATCACGAAAATGTTGCACATCTTTCTGTTTATTTTGAAGACAATTGCTTCGCTCACTTTCACGTAAATTGGACATCTCCCGTAAAAATTAGGAAAATGCTTGTCGGCGGCGATAAAAAAATGTTAGTCTTTGATGATATGGAAAACTTTGAAAAAATTAAAGTTTACGATGCCGGCGTTCAAATGTCTTCTAAAGAAAAAATTCATGAAGCTTTAGTTCAATACAGAATGGGTGATATGTATTCTCCAAAAGTTAAGGCAACAGAAGCATTAACTTTAGGTGCTGCTGAATTTATTTCTGCAATTAAAGAAAACAGAACTCCATTAACAAGCGGAATTGACGGTTTAAATGTTGTGAAAATTTTGGAAGCAAGCGAAAAATCAATTAAAAATAAAGGTAAACTAATTGAAATTGATCAGTTAGAATTAGCAAAATAATTTTGGATTTTTTTATGGAAAAGAAAAATATCAATAATGTAAAATTAGGTAAAGATGTTAAAATTTTTGATTTCGTAAATTTATACGGTTGCTCTATTGATGACGGAACTAAAGTTGGAACTTTTGTAGAAATTCAAAAAGGTGCTTCAATCGGTAAAAATTGTAAAATTTCTTCTCACACATTTATTTGCGAAGGAGTTCATATTGGTGATGGTGTTTTTGTTGGTCACAATGTAACATTTATAAATGATAAATATCCTCGCGCTGTAAATCCGGATGGAAGTTTACAAACTGAAGCTGATTGGAAATTAATTGAAACTTTTGTAAAAGACAAAGTTTCAATCGGATCTTCTTCAACAATTATGGGTGGAGTTACAATCGGTGAAAATTCAATAATTGGTGCAGGCGCAGTTGTTACAAAAGATGTTCCGGCAAATGTGGTTGTTGCCGGTGTTCCCGCAAAAATTATCAAAAAATTATAATCATTTCATAAAAAGCCGTTTAAATTGAGCGGCTTTTTCTTTAATATCTCTTCATTTTAGATAAAAATATCATTTACAAATACTATATTTAAAAGTTTATATAAAACATATTCTTTAAAAGTATTTGCTTCGGCGTGCATAAAAAATTAGAAAAAATATTTGTCGTAGGAATTGATTTTTTAACCATAAATCTAACTTGGTTAGTTTATTATTTTGTTAGAGTTCAGTCTGGGCTTTTCAATATTTTTACATCTCCAGAATTTTTTCTCAGCATGATAATTATTTATTTCTATTGGCTGTTGATTTTTACTTTTGTTGGAATGTATAGAACTTGGTTTGCAAGCTCAAGATTTGATGAATTAACATCTCTGTTCAAAGCTACTTTTGCCGGGATTTTTATTTTATTTACATTAATTCTTTCAGATGATATACTTCATAATGAGCAAAGCGGAAATAGATTTTTAATATTTTTTTATTGGGGAATGTTTCTTCTTTTTGTTGGATTTGGACGTCTATTTGTTCGAAGTCTTCAGAGAAAATTATTAATAAATGGAGTTGGCAGACGAAATGCAATAATTGTCGGGTTTAATTCTAAGGCAAAAGAAATTCACAGAAAAATTCAAAAGTATAAAGGATTAGGTCTTGATGTTGCAGGTTATGTTGCAGTTCTTGATAAAAATATTGGGAAAAAATTTGACGGCGTTGAAGTAATTGATAGTGTTCACAATATTGAAAAAGTTATACATCAATTAAATGCGCAGGAAATAATTCTTTCGCTTGATAAGCACGAAGACGAAATTTTAATTGAAGTTATTTCTAAATGTGAAGATGAAAAAGTTAATCTTAAAATCGTTCCGGATTTGTATGAAATAATTAGCGGACAAGCTAAAACAATGCAGATTTACGGATTTCCGCTCATTGATATTATGCCGCAATTAATGCCCGAGTGGGAAAAAAAAGTTAAAAGATTTTTAGATATTATTTTTTCACTTTTAGTATTAATTGTATCTCTTCCAATAATAATTATTATTACAATTTGGATAAAACTTGATAGCAAAGGTCCAATTATTTTTAAGCAAGAGAGAACCGGAATGAACGGAAAAGTGTTTAAGGTTTATAAATTTCGTTCAATGGTTAACGATGCAGAAAAAAAATCCGGTCCGGTTTGGTCATCTAAAGATGATCCAAGAATTACAACCGTTGGCAAATTTATTAGAAAAGTTAGGATTGATGAAATTCCGCAAATGTTTAATGTGTTAAAAGGTGAAATGAGTTTAGTTGGACCAAGACCGGAAAGACCATTCTTTGTTGAAAAATTATCCAAAGAAATTCCACTTTATAAAAGAAGATTAAAAGTAAGACCCGGAGTAACCGGCTGGGCGCAAGTTAAACATAAATACGATGAAAGCATTGAAGACGTTAACACAAAATTAAGATTTGATTTATTTTATATTGAAAATATGTCGCTTAGAATGGATTTTAAAATTTTATTTAGAACTATATTTGTAGTACTATTTGGCAAGGGACATTTCGAGTGAAATCAATAGTAATAATTCCAACATATGATGAATTAAACAATATCAAAAAACTTATCACGGAGTTGATAAATCTTTATCCGGATTTGGATATTTTAGTTATTGATGATAATTCACCGGATGGAACCGGAAAATACGTTGAAGAATTAAGTAAACAAAATTCAAAAGTAAAATTAATTTCCAGAACCGGAAAATTAGGATTAGGAACAGCTTACGTAGAAGGTTACAAATATATGCTGAATAACGGCTATGATATTGCGTTTCAAATGGATGCTGATTATTCGCACGATCCAAAGGAAATAGCAAATTTCAAAAAATATATTGATGAATATGATTTGATAATCGGAAGCAGATATATTCAAGGTGTAAACGTAATTAACTGGCCTATGAAAAGATTATTGCTTAGTTATTTTGCAAATTATTATACAAAAGTTATAACCGGTTTGCCACTTAAAGACAGCACCGGCGGATTCAAATGTTTCAAGAGAAAAGTTTTAGAATCAATAAATCTTGATGAAATAAAATCAAACGGTTATGCATTTCAAATTGAGATGAATTACAAAGCTTGGATAAAAGGATTTAAGTTGAAAGAAGCCTCAATAATTTTTATGGATAGAGTTGCCGGAACTTCTAAAATGTCAAAAAAAATTGTAAAGGAAGCAATCTTCAGAGTTTGGAAATTACGATTTAGACACATGCTTGGAATTTTAAAATAATACATGATTGATTTATCAATAATAATTGTTAATTATAATGTTAAAGAGTATTTGCTTAATCTCCTTGATTCTATTAAGCAAGCTTCAAAAAATATAATTACGGAAATAATTGTTGTTGATAATAATTCTGATGACGGAAGCATTCCCGCAATAAATGAAAAATTTCCTCAAGTAATAACAATTCAAAATTTAACTAATGTTGGATTTGGAGCCGCAAATAATCAAGCTTTAGAAATTTCCAAAGGAAAAAATATTTTACTAATAAATCCGGATACTTTAGTTAGAGAAAATACTTTTGAAGAAATGATAAAATTTCTTGATCAAAATCCAAAAGTTGGAATTGCCGGATGTAAAGTTTTAAATCCCGATGGAACTTTGCAACTTGCTTGCAGAAGAAGTTTTCCAAAACCTTGGGTTTCGTTTACAAAAGTTATGGGATTGAGCAAACTTTTTCCACAAAGTAAATTATTTGCAAAATATAATCTTACATATTTGGATGAAAATAAATCTTATGAAGTTGATGCAATTTCCGGTTCGTTTATGATGCTTACGCGTGAAGCATATGATAAAGTCGGCGGATTTGATACTGATTTTTTTATGTACGGCGAAGATTTGGATTTGTGCTACAGAATTCAAAAATCGGGATTAAAAGTTTTTTATGTTCACAATACGGAAATAATTCATTACAAAGGTGAAAGCACAAAACGCAGTAAAATTGATGAAACAAAAATTTTCTATAACGCAATGCATTTATTTGTTCGCAAACATTTTTCATCTTCTTTCATTGTAGAAATTATTCTTCAGTTTGCAATTATTTTAAGAAAAACTTTTGCTTTTGCAAATAAAAATAAATTAATTCTTGTTTCCGTTATTGCAGATTTTCTGCTATACATTTTCCTCACTTATTTTTCGGAACAAATTCACACAAATGATAATTGGCCCGGATTTCCAAATGTTTATAAACCTTGGGTTTATATAATTCCGGCAATTATTCAAATTTTAATTTCAAGTTTTAGCGGAGTTTACAAACGAAACTCTCTTTCCGTTTTAAAAACTTTTATTGCATTATTTATTGGATTAGTTACAATTGCTTCGTTAACATTTTTCTTCAAACAATTTGCGTTCAGCAGAGTTGTAGTTTTATTAACGTATATTTTTGCCACAATTATTTTTTCTTTGTGGAGAATTTTATACAAATTAATTTGGCTGAATAAAACATCAAACAATGATTTACCATTGCGCACTGTGCTTGTCGGAATTGACGAAACGGCAATTAATTTTCTAAATAAAATAAAATCAAACTTAACAATTCAGTATAAGTTAATTGGATTGATTGGATTAAATATAAAAGACATTGATAAGAAAGTTGAGAATTTAAAAGTCATCGGTTCGATTGAAAATTTGAAAAAAGTAATTCGTGAATATCAAATCAGCAACGTAATTTTTTCAACGGAGAGTATTGGTTTTGATAAAATTTTTTCAACAGTGGCGCAGTGCCAAGGTGAGAATGTAAATTTTTTAATGTCCGGCAGCGAGCTTGATTTTATGGTTGGAAAATCAACAATCACTCATATTGAAAATGTTCCGTTGTTAAAAGTTGAATATAATATTTCGATGTTTATTCACAAATTTATAAAGAGAATTTTTGATATAATTCTTTCTTTCATTTTGATGATTTTAGTTTTTCCGTTTGTGTGGATTTATGCAAAAATTAATTTGCGAAAAACTTTTTTAATAAATTCACTTCTGCAAATTCCAGAAATATTTATCGGAAGAAAAAGTTTTGTCGGACCTAAAAGTGATAATTTCTATCAAGAATTATTCTTAGGCAAGAAAGGAATAACCGGACTTTGGTTCACTGAAAATATTGATGAAAACGATATTGAAGAAAAAAATAGAATAAATTTATTTTATGCAAAAAATCAAAATATATGGTTAGATTTAGAAATAATAGGGAAATCTATTTCTAAAATTTTTGAAAACTTGGAGAAATAATGGCAAAAAATATATTGGAATTTGAAAAACCGATTTTTGAGCTTGAGAAAAAAATTGAGGAAATGAAAAAGCTTGAAGATAATCTTGATATTACCGATGAAATTTCGAATTTGGAAAGTAAAGTAAATCTTCTTAAAAAAAACATATATGAAAATTTAACACGCTGGCAAAGAGTTCAGCTTGCTCGCCACTCAGAACGACCTTATACATTAGATTACATTTTTTTAATGACTGAAAATTTTATTGAACTTCACGGCGATAGACATTTCAAAGATGATAAAGCAATTGTCGGCGGATTTGCAATGATCGGTGATCAAAAAATTATGTTAATCGGGCATCAAAAAGGTAGAGATACTAAATCAAATTTGGAAAGAAATTTCGGTATGCCGAATCCCGAAGGTTACAGAAAAGCATTGCGTTTGATGAAACTTGCCGAAAAATTTAATATTCCAATTGTAACATTATTGGATACGCCAGGCGCATATCCCGGAATTGAAGCCGAAGAACGAGGACAAGCGGAAGCAATTGCTAGAAATTTATTTGAAATGAGCAGGCTAAAAGTTCCGGTAATTGTTGTAATTATTGGTGAAGGTGCAAGCGGCGGAGCTTTAGGAATGGGCGTTGGCGATAGAATTTTAATGTTGGAAAATACTTGGTATTCCGTAATTAGTCCGGAATCTTGCTCAAGTATTTTATGGAGAAGTTGGGAATACAAAGAACAAGCGGCAGAAGCCTTAAAGTTAACCGCACCCGATTTGTTAGAATTAAATATTATTGATCGAATAATTCCCGAACCTCTTGGCGGCGCTCATAGAGATCATAAATTAATTGCTGATACTTTAAAACAAATTTTGTTGGAAGAAATTAATCAACTCAAAAAAATCAAGCCGGAAAAACTAATTTCAAACAGAATTGAAAAATTTGGCAAAATGGGAGTTTACAACGAATAATTATGCTCTCTCACACAACTTCAATTAGAGTTAGATATGCCGATACTGATAAAATGCAATTTGTGTATAATGGAAAATATCTTGAATATTTTGAAGTTGGAAGAACTGAACTTTTGAGAAATTGCGGTTTGGCTTACAGTGAATTGGAAAAAGTTGGTTATCAATTACCGTTGATTGAAGCCGGTTTGAAATATAAAATTCCGGCACATTATGATGATGTTCTTCAAATTACAGCAGCAATTTCGGAATTATATTCTGCAAAAGTTCACATTGAATATTCAATAAAAAGAGAAAACTCCGAAGAAATTTTAGTTACGGGATTTACAACGCATATGTTCATTAGAGAAGCTACAAAGAAACCAACAAAACCGCCGGAAATTTATATAAATGCTCTCAAAAAATATTTTGAATAATTTCAAAATGAAAAATTCCAATGCTTGATAAAATTAAACAATTAACCAAAGACACAGCGCTTTACGGAATCAGCACAATTATTGGAAGATTTCTCGGTTTTATTTTAGTTCCGTTTTACACAAATGTTTTCTCGCCAACGGAATTCGGTATTCAATCATACATTTACGCATTTTTAGCTTTTGCAAATATTGTGTACATCTACGGAATGGATGCTGCATTTATGAAATTTGCAACCGTTGATGAAAACAATAAGAAAAAAGTTTATTCAACCGGATATATTTTTGTAACAATTACAACTTTAATATTTTCAATTTTTCTTTTTGGTACATATAAATGGATTGCAAACGAAACAGATTTAACAAATTATTCGCACATATTTTTATATGTAATTGGAATTTTATTTCTTGATACCGCAACATTAATTCCGTTTTCAAATCTACGTTTGGAAAGAAAAGCTTTCAAATTTGCATTAATAAAAATTCTAAATATTCTCATAAATGTTTCATTGAATTTTATACTTATTCTAAAATACAAATATGGAATTGAAGCAATATTCATAAGCAATTTAGTAGCTTCTGCGTTTGCGTTTGTTGTTCTCATTTCGGATATTTTTAGAAATCTAAATTTCACAATTGATAAATTTTATCTTAAAAAAATGTTGTTTTTCGGAGTAACATATTTGCCCGCAAGTGTTGCTTCAATGATTGTTCAAGTTATTGATGTTCCGATAATTCGTGAATTAACAAACGAATCAACTTTGGGAATTTATAGAGCAAATTACAAACTTGGAATATTTATGATGTTGTTTGTTTCAATGTTTCATTACGCTTGGCAGCCGTTTTTTCTTACGAATGCAAAAGAAGAAAATGCAAAAAAAATATTCTCTAAAGTTTTAAGCTTGTTTTTAATTTTCACAAGTTTTATGTGGATTGTACTTTCTCTATTTATTGATGACATTGCAAGTTTTCAATTTTATCACGGAAGAAGTTTAATAGGCAAAGAATATTTATCGGGAATTTATATTGTTCCAATAATTTTACTTGCTTATATATTTCACGGACTTTACATAAACTTTATTGCCGGAATTTATTTAGAAGAAAAAACAAAATATCTTCCCGCAATTACCGGAGTTGGGGCGTTAATAAATATTGTAAGCAATTTTATTTTAGTTCCGGTTATTGGAATTTTCGGCGGCGCGATTTCAACATTATTAAGTTATGTTTTTATGTCGATTGGAATTTTTATTGTTTCCCAAAAGTTTTACAAAATTGATTATGAATTTTCTTTGATTTTAAAAGTAATTTTTACAATAATTTTTATAAGCGGAATTTTTTACTATTTTGTTTTTACAAGTGGAATTACTTTTTCGATAAAAATTATTTTGTTGGGAATTTATTTTCTATCATTTTTAGTTTTTAAAATTGTTAACAAGAAAGATATTATTTCAACAATAAATTTAATTTTCAGAAGAAAAAAATAATTTCGTTTAAATTACTTTTTTAAACTGCAAGTTTTTCATTTACATATTTTTTTATAAATTCGTTTAGTTAATCTTCCATAATAAATATCCTTATCTTATGAAAAAAGTCAATTTATTAATAAAACGTATTTCTAATTCATTTTCAGATATTCCGCTTCCTACTTATTCTACTGAAGGAAGTTCCGGAATGGATATTAGAGCAGCAGTTGAAAATGAAATAATTTTGAAATCTGGAAAAGTAATTTTAGTTCCGACAAATTTATCTGTAGAAATTCCGCTTGGATATGAAATTCAAGTTAGACCGAGAAGCGGATTAGCTGCAAAAAATGGAATTGGAGTTTTAAATTCTCCGGGAACAATTGATTCTGATTACCGAGGAGAAGTAAAAATAATTTTATTTAATTTTGGCGAAGAAGATTTTATAATTAAACGCGGCGATAGAATTGCGCAGTTAGTTTTAGCCGAAGTTATTTTAGCAAACGTTAACGAAGTTGAAGATTTAAATTCATCTCAAAGGGGAGAAGGTGGATTTGGTCACACCGGAAAATCTTAGGATGAAAAAATAAAATGTGTGATTTTGTACATTTACATAACCATTCGCATTACAGCTTGCAAGATGCGGCTTGCACAATTGATTCATTAATTTCTGCAACTCAGAAAAACAAAATGAATGCGCTTGCATTAACCGATCACGGCGTAATGTATGGCATTTCCGAATTTTACAAAAAAGCAAAAAAGGCAAGTATCAAACCAATAATTGGTGTAGAAGCTTACATCAATTTTGAAGGTACACGTTTTGAAAAAAACGAAAGTGCAAATCCTAAGAAAAAATCTAAACAATATAATCACCTTGTGCTAATTGCAAAAAATGATATTGGTTATAAAAATTTAATTAAACTTTCTACACAAGGTTTTACGGAAGGTTTTTATTATAAGCCTCGTATTGATTTAGATTTGTTGCGAGAAAAATCGGAAGGTTTAATTTGTACTTCTGCATGTTTAGCCGGACCGGTTGCCAGCCATTTGTTAAATGGTGATTATCAAAAGGCGAAAGAAAATTCCATTATTTTGAAGGAAATTTTTGGTGATGATTTTTATTTGGAATTGCAAGATCATGGTCAAGAAGAAGACAAACCGGTTTTAGAAGGAATTCCAAAACTTTCCAAAGAATTGGGAATTCAGATGATTGCGACTAACGATATTCATTATATAGAAAAAGAACACGCAATTGCTCATAATATTTTACTACTGCTTTCAGACAAAACCGGAAATAAAGATTACAGAGATTTAAGATATAGAACAGATGAAATCTATTTTAAATCTTCAGAGCAAATGAAAGATTTGTTTAAATCTTACAAAGGAGCAATTGAAAACACTTTAGCAGTTGAAGAAAAAGTAAATGTTAGTTTAGATTTTGAAAAATTTCATTATCCGATTTTTCCAATTCCCCAAGAATCAAATGCAAAAGATTTGGATGAATATTTTGAAATTCTTGCCCGCGAAGGTTTGAATAAAAGATTTTCTAAATTAAATACAAATATTGAAGATAGATTTAAATACGAAGTTGATATAATAAAATCAATGGGTTACGCCGGATATTTCCTAATTACTCAAGATTTTATTAACGCTGCAAAGAATAAAAAAATTCCGGTTGGTCCCGGAAGAGGAAGCGCAGCGGGAAGTTTAGTCGCTTATTCTTTGGGAATCACAAATGTAAATCCACTTGAATATGATTTATTGTTTGAAAGATTTTTAAATCCATCAAGAAAATCAATGCCCGATATTGATATTGATTTTGCCGATGATCAGCGCGGTGAAGTAATTGATTACGTTAAAGAAAAGTATGGTGAAAATTCTGTAAGTCAAATTATTACTTTTAATCGACTTTCCTCAAAAGCAGTTTTGCGAGATGTTGCAAGAGTTTTAAATATTCCAATTCCCACGGTAAATAATATTACAAAATGGATTCCATCAAAGTTTGGCAGAGTTTTTACAATTGATCAAGCGTTAGATGAAGTTCCCGAATTAAGATGGGTTAATGATTCTGATGATGAAAATATTCAAAATTTAATAAAGTATGCAAAGATTTTAGAAGGCATGAACCGTAATGCCAGTAAGCACGCGGCTGGCGTTGTTATAACTCCGGGAGAAGTAAGTGATTTAGTTCCGTTAGCTTCTGCTGGTGCAAACGGTGATTTGGTTACTCAATATAATATGAAGGAATTGGATTCTGCCGGAATTCTTAAAATGGATTTTTTGGGATTGCGGACTTTAACAATTATCCGAGATACAATTGATTTAATTGAACAAACGCAAAATATAAAAATTGATATTGATGCAATTCCAATTGATGATGAAAAAACTTATAAATTATTTTGGAACGGACAAACAACCGGAGTGTTCCAGTTTGAATCTGCTCCGATGAAAGAACATCTCAAAAATTTAAAGCCAACATCAATAAAAGATTTATCCGCGATGAATGCTTTATATCGTCCGGGACCAATGGATTTTATTCCCGATTTTATTGATAGAAAACATGGCAGAAAACCAATTGAATATTTGCATCCTTCGTTGGAAGAAATTTTAAGTGAAACATATGGAATAATTGTTTATCAAGAACAAGTAATTCAAATTGCAAATAAAATTGCCGGAATGACTTTAGCCCAAGCCGATATCTTAAGAAGAGCAATGGGTAAAAAAGATCTTGATGAAATGCAGAAACAAAAAAGTAAATTTGTTGAAGGTGCCGTAAAAAATAATATTCCTCAAAAAATTGCGGAAGAAATTTTTGTTGTAATTGATAAATTTGCAAATTATGGTTTTAATAAAAGTCACGCAGTTGCTTATTCTGTTGTAGCTTATCAAACTGCATATCTCAAAGCAAATTTTACTGCTGAATTTTTGGCAGCAAACTTAACAAACGAATTTGGCAATCCGGATAAAGTTACATTGCTTTTGGAAGATTGCAGAAAATTAAAAATTCATGTAATGGTTCCGGATATAAATCGCCCATCGGTTAAATTCACTGTTGATAAAGATAAAATTGTATTTGGAATGTCTGCAATAAAAAATGTTGGAGTAAATGCAGTTAAAGCAATTGAAGATTCGCATAAAAATTTAGGAAGAAATTTTAAAAGTATTTATGATTTTACATCAAACGTTGATACAAGAATTGTAAATAAAAGAGCTTTAGAAGGATTGGTTTTAGCCGGAGCATTCGATTCGGTTAAAGGAGATAGAGCAAAAAACTTTTCATCAATTGAAAGTGCATTATCGTTTGGCGGTAAAGTTCAATCAACAAAAGAAACACAAAGAGACAGTTTATTTGGCGATGTTGAAGAAATAACTTTTTCTGAACCCGAATTGCCGGAAGTTGATGCTTGGGATCAAAAATTTGCGCTTGCAAAAGAAAGAGAAGCACTTGGATTTTATTTATCAGATCACCCATTAAGAAAATACGAAGCAGAATACAATTCATTTTCTACAATAAAACTTGGTGATCCCGATACTTTTAATAATTTGGATTTTGTCAGAGCTTGCGGAGTTGTGACATCAATTAGAACAAGAATGGATAAATCCGGAAAAAACATGGCATTTTTCACTCTTGATGATTTTACCGGTTCTTGCGAGTGTATAATGTTTGGAAAAATTTACAGTGAAATTGGAAGTTTGATAGTTCCGGAATCCACAATAATGGTTATTGGAAAATTGGAAAGTAGCGGCGACGCGGTAAAACTTCACGCTGAAGATGCAATCTCTTTGGATAAAGTTGCTCAAAAGTTTACAAAAAGTTTAGGAATTCTTTTTGACTCCGAGAAACATAATCCGGAAACTGTTAAAAAAGTAAATTCACTTTTTAATAAAAATGAAGGTAATATTCCCGTTTTGGTTTATGTTAAAATTAATGGTTCATCAAAAAGATTTATTATAAACAATAAAATTTCCATTAATGAATCTCTCATTAAAAATTTGTACGAGTTGTTAGGAGAAGATGCCGTTGCATTTCAAACGATGTAAAAATCGCTTTAAATATCTTTCATTGATTTAGCTTTTTTATTTTTATAACTTTTGCAAATAAATATACAAACAAAAGGAAAACATGACACAAAAATGGGCTTTAGTGTTAGGTGCATCAAGCGGATTTGGCGGTGCATCTGCAATTGAGTTATCAAAGAATGGTTATAATATTTTTGGTATTCATTTAGATCGACAAAGCACAATGCATAATGTTGATCAAATAGTTAAGAAAATTGAAAAAAACGGACACCAAGCTGTATTCTATAATATGAACGCTGCAGACC
The DNA here is from genome assembly GCA_016708125.1 of Ignavibacteriota bacterium. Classification (NCBI taxonomy): domain Bacteria; kingdom Pseudomonadati; phylum Ignavibacteriota; species Ignavibacteriota bacterium. Next base: position 2,578,692 of record JADJGF010000001.1, read on the forward strand.
AACTAAAACGAAATGATACACTTGATGAAATTACAGAAAGATTTGCCGTAAAAGAACATCCGCTTATAAATGTTCTAATACATTCTTTAGCATTTGGAACTTTAAAACCTTTTATCACAAAATCACCGAATGATTGTATTTCTAAATCCCAAATGGAAATGACTCTTGATGTAATGGCTCACACTTTAGTTTATTGGACACAAGGATTGGTTCAAAGAGATTTGTTGGCAAAAGGAGCAAGAATTTTTGCGTTAACAAGTGCCGGATCTCAGCAAGTTATACCTACTTACGGTGCAGTTTCTGCAGCAAAAGCAGCGCTTGAAGCTCATATTCGTCAGCTTTCTGTTGAATTAGGACATATGAAAGTAACTGCAAATGCAATAATGGCTGGCGTTACAGATACTCCTGCTTTAAGAAAAATTCCCGGAAACGAAATGATGATAAAAGCTGCAAGGGAAAAAAATCCAATGGGAAAATTAACAACTCCTGAAGAAGTTGCAAAAGCAATTGTTTTGTTTTGCAGCCCGGAAGCTGATTGGATGACCGGAAATGTAATTGGTATTGATGGCGGCGAATACAACGTTAGTTACACCGGCGATATTATTTGTAAACCAATAAAATAGTGAGATAATTTATGTTCGAATTCGGTTTTACGGAAGATCAGCAAATGCTTCGAGAAATGGTAAAAGATTTCACTAACAAGGAAATTAAACCAATAGCTTCAAAAATTGATGAAGATGCAAAAATTCCTGAATCATTAATTAACAAGTTAGGTGAGTTAGGAATTTTAGGAATTTCATTTCCGGAAGAATATGGCGGAGGTGGTTTTGGTGAAGTTGGTTATTGTATTGCTCAAGAGGAAATTGCAAGAGGTTGTATGGCAACTGCAACAACAATTGGCGCACATCAATCAATTGGCGCAAATGTAATTTATCTTGGCGGAACTGAAGATCAAAAGAAAAAATACCTAACACCTTTGGCAAATGGAGAAAAATTAGCGGCATTTTGTTTAACTGAAGCACAAGCCGGATCGGATTCCTTTAATTTAAAAACAAAAGCTGAGAAAGTTGACGGAAGTTGGATTTTAAATGGCGAAAAATTATGGATAACAAACGGCGGAACTGCCGATATTGTTTCTGTATTTGCAAGAACACCAAAAGGTATAAGTGCGTTTATTGTTGAAACAAATACCCCGGGTTTTCATGCCGGACCGCCTGAAAAGAAAATGGGAATAAAAGGAAGTTCAACAAACGCAATAACATTTGATAATGTTCAAATTCCCGAAGAAAATTTAGTTGGCTCTGATGGAAGAGGTTTTTTACTTGCAATGAAAACTTTAGATGCCGGCAGATTAGGATTGGGTGCGGCTTGTTTAGGTGCGGCAAAAGAACTTTTAGAAATGTCTGCAATTTATGCGCAAGAAAGAGAACAATTTGATGAACCAATTAGTCACTTCCAAGCCATTCAATTTTATTTAGCTGAAATGGCAACAATGATTTATAATATGGAATCCATTGTTTACAGAACAGCCGTTGATTATGATAATGGAAAAAATATTTCTAAACAATCTGCAATGGTTAAACTTTATTGTTCAGACTCGTTAGATGAAATTGCTGATAGAGCAGTTCAAATCCATGGCGGTATGGGATATTCAAGAGAACTACCTGTTGAAAGATTTTACCGTGATTCAAGAATAAATAGAATTTTTGAAGGAACAAATGAAATTCAAAAAACAATAATTGCAAGAGATGTTTTAAAGAAAAAAGGAATTATGTAATTCTAAAAAGGAGAAAAATTTTAATGAAACCATTTACGTTTACTGATGATAATTTTGAAAAAGAAGCTATAAATTCTGAAATACCCGTTGTTGTTGATTTTTGGGCTGCTTGGTGCGGACCTTGCAGAATGATTGCGCCTATTATTGAAGAACTTGCTGTTGAATTTGACGGCAAAATAAAAGTTGGAAAATTAGACGTTGATGTTAATCAACAAACTGCAATAAAATATGGAGTAAGAAGTATTCCAACAGTATTAGTTCTTAAAAATGGAAATGTTAAAGAAACAATAATTGGAGCAGTCCCAAAATCAGTATTTCTTGATAAATTAAAAACTTTGTAAATAGTTGAGGTTATCTCTTCTGAATATTCCAAATTTATATTTTGAAAAATAATTTATCGAAATTATTATTTTTGGCAATATTAAAATTAAATTTTATATAGAGATAACCTCTTAAATTTAATGAGGTAGAAATCATCAAAAAATTTTTTCTCATCTTACTTTTATTTTCACAAATAACTTTGCCAGCTCAAAAGTTCGAAGTAAAAAACTACAATAAAAATAATTCTAAAATTCCTTCCAATACAATATTAAATAATCTCATTTGGGAAAAACTGTTATTGAATTATTTTTTGAGTTGATACTAATTTTATGAATTGAATTTGAAATGATTACTTGTTTATTTTACATATTGTCTGCAAATATTGAAGCTAATGAGTAAATAATATTTGTATATTTTAGGAGAATTTTTTAATATTCAACATCGATGTATAATTTAATAATAGTAACACACTTAAAGACGGAGGTCTTGATGAATAGTTGTTAAACATTTTATGTACAAACGCTTAACAAAAAAACTAATTTAGGAGAAAAATATGAGTCGTAAAATTATTTACGTATTATTACTCTTTGCCATACTTCCAATTTTGGTATTTGCCGGCGATGGAAGAATTAAAGGTAAAGTAACAGATTTAACAACAGGTGAAGCATTAGTTGGAGCAAACGTAGTTGTTATTGGAACTAGTTTTGGTGCTGCGACTGATGTTAATGGGGACTATGTAATAATGAACTTAGATGCTGGTCAACATACAGTTAAAGCCAGTTATTTAGGTTTTCAAAGTATTACAATTACAAACGTGAGAGTAAGTTTAGATTTAACAACTGAAGTAGATTTTCAATTACCTGCCGAGGAAATTTCAGTTGGTACAGTTACAATTGTTGCACAAAAACCACTTATCACAAAAGACGCTACAAGCTCAATTAGAAATGTATCTGGTGAAGATATATCAAATTTACCAGTTAGGGGAGTTACAAATATTATTGGTTTACAAGCTGGCGTTGTTGTTGATGGTGGCAATATTCATATTCGTGGAAGTCGTCCTGATGAAGTTGGTTATTATTTAGAAGGAATTAATATTGCGGATCCGGAAGATGGCGGAAGAGAAATTACTCTTTCTAATGATGCTATTGAAGAACTTCAGGTTGAATCTGGTGGATTTACTGCTGAATTTGGCGGATCAAATGCAGGTATTATTAGATCGCAATTAAAATCCGGAACAAATGATTATCACGCAAGTGTTGAATATATTACAGACAATGTTGGATTTGATTCAAAAGATAATTTTAAAAACCAATCACAAAGATTAGGTGCATATTGGTATGGTTATAATGAAACTAGTTTTTCATTAAGTGGACCTGTTCTTGAAAACCAAATTAAATTTTTCTACAACTTAAATTATAACTTTGATAGAAGCCAAGCAAAAAGAGCATATCCTGGTTTTGATTTAGGGCTAATTAATGATGGTTTTGGAGTTGATACAATTAATTTCTTCTATCCAGCTGGTGTTCGTCAAAATCAGTTAAGAGAAGCTTTTACCCACTCTGGTTCTATAACAATGGATTTCAATCCAATCTTAGTTAGGCTTACTGGAACATATTCTGATGGTTGGAATGATGTTGGCGGTGACGGAGTGTTTGACATTTTAAATAATAGAATTTCAACAAATGATTGGTCAAACGGAAGTTTCAGCTTAAAAGTTAAACATGTTGTTACTCCAAATTTATTTTATGAGTTAACAGGTGGATTGTCAATGAGCCAAGGTGAAGTTTCTGATCCTTATTTAGGAACTGACTATTGGGCATATGGTGATAGTATTGCTAACTCAAATGCAGGTAATGTTTGGGTAAGAAAAGCTCGTGAATTAGCAACTTGGACCAAACAAGGATTAACTGCTGCAGACAGACGTTATATTGAACCAACTGATTTTTCAGTTTATGGTTATACATTTGATGCAGATGGTGCAGTTTCTCAAAACAGTTCAAAATTTGATCAACTCGGTTTAACCGGAAGATTTGATTTAACGTACTTACCATCTAAGCATCATAACATTAAAATTGGCGGTGAGTTTAAACAATATACTTTAAGAAACTGGTCAACTTCAGGATCACAATCAGGTTTTGCAAGAACACTTGCAAATAATCTACTAAAAGCATATGGATCTAACCCAACCCAAGCACAAATAGATGCTGAAAAAGCAAAAATTTTATATACAGCAGGTGTTAATAATTATGGTTATGACGTTTATGGTAATGAATTTGATGGCGATGGAGAAGTAAACGGTGTTGACGGAAAATTTTATGCACCACACAAACCGGTAGAAGCAGGTTTCTATATTCAAGATAAAGTTGAATTTGACGATATAATCTTAAACCTTGGTTTAAGATATGACTATTTTGATATGGATAATATGCAGTTAATAAACCCTGAAATGCCTGAAGATGGAGTTTCTGATACATGGAATAGTGGAGAACTAAATCTTGCAGGATTCAAAGACGTAGCTTCATTCAGCGGTTTAAGTCCAAGATTAAGCGTTTCATTCCCTGTTACAGATAGAACAGTTTTTCATGCTGGATTTGGAAAATATGTTCAACAACCTGCATTAGATGAAGCATATCTTGGCTATCATCAACTAGCTTATCAGTTAGGTCAAAGCTTTTTCTTCTCTGATCCAACTGGTCAAAATTTAAGACCAATTAGAAAAACACATTATGAATTTGGTTTCAGACAACAATTGACGGACTTTTTAGCTTTTGATATTACAGGATTTTATGATGATGTTAAAGGACAAGTGTTCTTCAATTTACAGAGAACAGATGCTAACTCAACTTATGAATCATATAATATTAAACAAAACGGTGACTTTGCAACAACTAAAGGTGTTGAAATACAACTAACAATGAGAAGATTCCAAAGATTAAGCGGTTCTGCTTCATTGTCACTTCAAGATGCTGCTGGTACCGGTACAAATCCTAACAGCAACTCTGGTATAGTTGGTGCTCCTTTAGATGGTGTAACAATTTTCAAACCTAATTATGTTGCTCCTCTAACTTATGATAGACCACTAAAAGGTAATATTTTCTTAGATTACAGATTTGGTGTAGACGATGGTCCTGCAGTATTTGAACAATTAGGTGTTTCAATTCTTGCTTCATTTGCAAGTGGTCATCCTTTTACGAGAGGAACTGGTAGTGCCGGTATGGAAACTGACTCTAGATTTAGAAGCCCATTAGAGCCGCTAAATTCATCCTTAACTCCTTCTACGTTTAATGTTGATCTCAAGATTGATAAATCTTTCAGATTATTTGATCAATTATATGCAAATGTTTATGTAAGAGTATTAAATCTTTTTGACAATAGAAACGTTGAAGATGTATTTAAAAGAACAGGCGCTGCTGATGATGATGGTTATTTAGCTGATCCTACTTTAGGCGGAAAAAAGATAGAAGATTACGGACCGATATTTAATGATATATATCAAGCATTAGAAATAGATTACCAAGGTTACTATTCAAATGCTAGACAAGTATTGTTAGGCATAAGATTAGAGTATTAATCAAAACTGATTATTAAAGTTATAGGAGAAAATTTATGAATAAATATAAAATAAATACTCTTCTCATATTGCTGATTTCATTTTTTATGGCAATGGAAGTTTATGCTGAAGGAGAGTTAAATACTAAAGGTAAAACCCTTAGTAAAGTTACTGGGTCACCATCAAGAACTCGTTTAAATATTAACAATATTTCAACTTGGATATATAATGATGGAAATTCCGATCTTGACCCAAATGGTAATTCGGGTTTAATATTCCCAAAAGGAAGTAATAAAGGCGCAGTATTTCAATCAGGATTAGTTTGGGGTGCAAAAGTATCCGGAGAATTAAGAGTAGGCGGTTCAACATATTCTCAAGGTTTAGTTCCCGGTGCTGTTGTAAATGGCGAACGTGAAGATTCAGACGCTGATCATGTTAGAATTTATAGAGTTAGACCTGATTGGGAAGATGGAAGTATGGTTAGTGAAATTAATGATGGAGAAGGTGCTGAAGCAGATATCAGAGCACAATATGAAAAAGATTGGAACGAATGGCCAGCTGAATTTGGCGCACCTTATGAAGATGTTGATGCAGATGGTTCTTATGATCCATCAATAGACATTCCCGGATTCGCTGGTGCAAACCAAACAGTTTGGTTTGTTGCTAATGATTTTGATGTTGCAACAGCACAAAGTATGTATGGTTCTGATCCTATGGGAATTGAAATGCAGGCTACTTTCTGGGGTTATTCTTTAGGTGGAGCCTTAGGAAACGTAATTTTTAGAAAATACACACTTATTAATGAAAGTTCAAACGTTTTTGACTCAATGTATGTGTCTATGTGGTCTGATATTGATAACGGTTTTGCAGGCGATGATCTTTCAGCTTGCGATGTTGACCGTTCTTTAATGTACTGCTATAATGGTGATGAAGATGATGATGGTATTTATGGACCAAATCCGCCGGCAGTTGGATTTGACTTTTTCCAAGGTCCAATTGTTCCGGGAGAAGCAACTGATCAGGCAATATTCAAAAACAAAAGAATATCTGGTTATAAGAATTTACCAATGAGCGTGCATTATTTCTTTATTAATGGTCATCCGGTTTACAATGACCCTGATTTAGGTGAATATGTTACAGGTACTTTGCAATTTCACAACCTTTTTAGAGGACTTATAACAACTTCAGGCGAACAATTTATTGATCCAACAACCGGTGAAGCTACTATGTTTACATTAGCAGGTGACCCAATTACCGGAACAGGCTGGGTTGATGGCGTTCTTGAAGCACCGGACGATAGACGTCAAGGTATGGTTGCAGGTCCTTTTACTATGGCTCCTGGTGATACTCAAGAAGTTGTAGTTGCAGAATTAGCTGCAGGAGCTACACCGGGTGTTAATAGATTACAAGCTATTCAGTTATTAAGAATTTATGATGATATTGCACAATCTATTTATGACAACTTTTTTGAATTACCTTCACCTCCTCCTTCTCCAATAACCACAGTAACAGGTTATGAGAATGAAGTAATTGTTAATTGGGGCGAAGATCAAACAAGAGTTGATGATATAGAATTAAATTATAAAGCTACAGGTATTGCTAATAGAGGTGAGTTTACTTTCCAAGGATATAATCTTTATCAATTACCAAGTAGATCAGCTACAAAAGAAGAAGCTGTAAGAATTGCTACTTTTGATATTGTTGATGAAGTAAAAGTTATTCTTGATCAAGAAGTTGATCCTGAATCAGGCGTTACTTTAATGTTACCACAACAATTTGGTGATGATAATGGTGTTCAACATTCTTTCCAAGTTACAAAAGATTATATTAGTGGCGAACAGCTTGAAAACGGTACACCGTACTATTTTGCGGTAACGGCATATGCATATAATCCTGATAGTATTCACGTACCAAATACGCTTGAAACACCTTTAAATATTATGGAAGTTGTTCCACAGAATCCAAATCCTGGTTACACTTTACCGGATTTTGAATATGGTGATGGTTTAGAAGTAACACAAACTTCTGGAACGGCAAATGCTGTTGTAACTGCTAAAGTAGTTGATCCTATGGCTTTAACGGGACATGATTATGAAGTTTTCTTTGATCAACAACACTATTATTTTGATAAAGATGGAATTTGGAAAAAAACAAATTTCTCAGATTCTGTTGGTGCAAGTTTAGGTAAACCCGGAGATCAAGGACCTTCAACAATTTCCCCTTTACCTGCAATTTATGCCCCAAATAATACATTAGATCTTCACTTTACTGTTAATATTCTAGCACCGGATTATAACTATGCTGATGCTGTTCAATTAAAATTCCCAGATGGAATTAAAATTAATAGCGTTAATACTATATCAAGCAATCATGATGCAGATGGTATTGTTAATGGTCAAGTTGTTACTTGGGGTTCACCAGATACAACAGGTGATGGTCCTTTTGTTGGCGGTGAAGATTTAATTGTTAACATAGATTTTGTAGAGCCAACTTTTACGGTTGATTATGTAATATTTGATGATGGTTGGTCAACACTTTATGCACTTGATACTGGCGATTCAACATATCTTAATTTAGGAAATGGTATCGTTGATGGACTTGGAACTGTTACTTTAACCGGCGAAACTGGCTATCAATTTAAAACTGAAAAACATTGGAATGTTAGAGATTTAACAACCGGCTTACCTGTTGTTGAAGATCAAAGAGTTTTAGCTGGTGTAAATGTTTATACCGGTGTTGCAGAAGGTGTTAACGGCGCTCCTTTGGCTGATGGAATTCAAGTTGATATTGATGGATTATATGATACTCCAATTAATACTTTTAGTGTTGCATTTTCAGCTCCGTTAGATGAGGATGGTGTTTATAGTGGCGATTCTAGATTATCAGGTTCACCATCTACTGCAAATAATGCATCTAGAATAGTTTTTGTAAATTACACTTATTTTTCAGGTGTTATTTCTAGCTGGGCATATGATAACTTTGGTGGTGTTGGTGCAACAGATATTGAAACTTTGCAACAAGATTATGAAATTAGATTTACTGGTGTTTGGGATAGTACTGAAGTTAATGGACAAAAAGTTCATTACATAAAAGAAGGCGGACAAATGGCAACTTGTTTTAGAATGACTGATGCTGCCTCATTAGCTACAAATCCGTTAAATCCAAATCCTGGTGTTGCTGAACCATTCTTAATAAGAATTCCTTTTGAAGTTTGGAATGTTGATGATCCTGCTAATCCGTATCAAGTTAACTTTACTTATCGAGATCGTGCAAGAACTGGAACAGAGAATCCATTTTATTCATGGAATATGTCAAACAGAATGTATGCAATTGTTGTAAATTCCCCTTACAATCCTGAACAAGTAATTCAAATAGATGGTGGACCGGATGAATTCAATGCCAAAGCAACTTGGGTGTGGGTATTTTATGGATTGAATTACCATCCTGGGGATGCTGTTAAATTTACATATGCAAATCCATTACAATTAGGTAAAGATACATTTAGATTCAAAGCTCCTGTTACTACATATTCAGCTACAAATGCAGCAACAGATGTAAAAAATGTTAATGTTTTCCCAAATCCATATTATGGTGTGAATCCAAATGAAATAAACAAATATCAAAGATTTGTTACATTCAATCATCTTCCATCAAAAGCAAAAGTTAGAATATTTAACTTGGGCGGTCAATTGGTAAGAACTTTAGACAAAGACGATGCTTCTCAATTTTTAAGATGGGATCTTTATAATGAAAGCAGTTTACCAGTTGCAAGCGGAATGTACATAGCATATATCGATATGCCTGAACTTGGTAAAACAAAGATATTAAAAGTAGCAATAATCCAGGAAACACAAATTCTTGACAGATTTTAGTGTTTAATATTAAAGGAGAAAAAAATGAAGAAAATAAATTTAATTTTTATGATTCTAACGATCATTGCTACTAGCTCACTTTTTGGCCAATCTGATAGAAATGGAACAGCTGGGGCAACCGAGCTTTTAATTCCTGTTGGTGGTCGTGGTGTAGCAATGGGTAATGCAAATTTAACTAATTCAGTTGGCGTAGATGCTATTTTCTGGAATCCTGCAAATATTGCACGCTCTAATAATTCAGTTGATGTTATGGTTTCTCATATGAACTATATTGCTGATATTGGTGTTCAATTTGGAGCAGTAGGTGTAAATTTTGAAGAATTTGGAAGTATTGCATTTAGCATTAAATCACTTTCTGTTGGTGATATTATTAAAACAACTGTTGAAAACCCAGATGGAACAGGTCAAACTTTTGCTCCTCAATATTCAACAATTGGGTTGTCATATTCAAAAATGTTAAGTGATAGAGTATCTGTTGGTTTAAACCTAAACTATATTAACGAAACAATTGATTTGGTTAGTGCTTCTGGTTTTGGTTTTGATGTTGGCGTTACTTATGCAGATTTAGCAGGAATAAATGGTTTTGATATGGCTGTTATACTCAAAAATATTGGATCAGATATGTCTTTTGATGGTTCCGGACTTTGGATTCAAGCTGTAAATGCGCAACAAAGACGAGATGAGCAATTCTATAAAATAGAAGCAGCAAGTTTCTCTTTACCAACAACACTTGATATTGGTTTAGGCTATACCTTATCAATTGACGCTCAAAATAATCTTAATTTTGTTGGTACATTTGTTAACCATAACTACTATACAGATCAGTATAAAGTTGGTGCTGAATATAGTTATGATAACTTACTCTTTTTTAGAGGCGGTTATAATCATACTACAGAATTTGAAGCTTCTGAAACTCTATACAAATTTAGTGCTGGTTTTGGTATTAACTATAATTTGAGTGGTGTTGGAGTTCAAATTGACTATGCATATTTACCAACAGAGTTCTTTGATGATACGCACCTAATTTCTTTATCATTAGGTATTGAATAATTGCACTGTTAGTTTAGTCAATTATTATTAATTTTCCTGAGTCTATTAATTTAGACTCAGGAATTTTTGTTTTAAAAGGTTGAATAACTAATGTATGAGGAACTATGAAATTTAAATTATACTATTTATTTATCGTTTTTTTAATCAATCCAATTTTAATGTTATCTCAAGAACAAATTGGTTTTGATTTTGATTATGCAAAATTTGAATACGATGATGAAAATTCTTACCTTGAAATTTATTATTCTTTAACCCAAAATACTTTTGCATTAAACAAAACAGATTCCGGAAATTTTATTTCCGCAAATATTAAAATTACTTTAACAAATGAAAATAATGTAAAAACACTAAGCGAAAATTATAATCTGAAAACAAGTATTGATACTACCTCTTCAAATTATCTAAACGAAGATTTAGTTGGAATTTTAAGCTATAAAATACCACATGGTAAATACAATTTTGAAATTATTGCTTTGGATAATTATTCGCAGAATAACACCAAAAAAATAAATGAAGTAATTGAACTCATACCGCTTGAAAAAAATAAAATCCACATTAGTGATATTCAACTTTGCTCAAACATAATTCATGAAGATGCAAATCCCAATTCAATTTATTTTAAGAATAGTTTAGAAACTATACCAAATCCTAAAAGTGTTTACGGTTCCAAATTACCGGTATTGTTTTACTATCTTGAATTTTATAATAAGCAGAAAGAAAATTTTAACGATTTGAAAATGAAAAGGATTATTTATAAAAATGAAAAAATTCAACATAGTGATGAGGAAAAAATAACATTAGATAATAATTCTATTGTGAAAGCCGGATTTGTTAAAATATCAAAATTTTCTTCCGGAACTTACACACTTTCCGTAAATATTGTGGATTCGCAAAATCATTTACTTGCAAATAGCTCAAAGAAATTTTATGTTTTTAATCCCGGTATAAAAGACGATGAGAAAATTGAATCAACAATTTTGGCGGGCAGTGAATTTGATTTGATGACTGAAGATGAATGTGATTATAATTTTGAAATTTCCAAATACATAGCAGCAAAATCTGAAATTCAATTGTATGAAAAACTTTCGCAAATTGAAGCTAAAAGAAAATTTCTTTTTGATTTTTGGCGTAAGCGAGATATTGATCCTAACACACCATCAAATGAATTTAAAGTAAAATATCTTGAAAGATTAGATTATGTCAATTCTGATTTTAGTAATAAATTTAGGGAAGGTTACAAAACAGATAGAGGCAGAGTTGTATTGATGTATGGAAGACCGGATAGAATTGATACGTTTGAAAATGAATCAACAATTAAACCTTATGAAATTTGGTATTATGATAATATGGAAGGAGGAGTATTATTTGTGTTTGGCGATACCATGGGAATTTCAGATTTAGAATTACTTCACTCAACTAAAATGGGTGAATTAAGAAATGAATCTTGGGGAGATAGAATTTCAATTTATGATACAAATCAATAATTTGAAATACAATCATTTAAACTAAAAAGAATGAAAAAAATATTATTACTATTTTTAGCATTTGTACAATTAACTTTTTCTCAAAATTCCGTTAAATTTGATTTTGATTACGCACAATTTCAATATGATTCAACAAGTAACTTTTTAGAAATATATTACTCATTTTATCCCGCAGATTTTAAATTGCTTAAAGAAGATGGACAAAATCTTATTAAAGCAAAAATGCATATTCAAATACAAAACAACTCAACTGATGAATTAGTTGTAAATAAAGATTGGGGTTTATCTCAGCCGGTAAAAGATTCTGCGGATCATAAAAATGGAAAAGCACTTTTAGGAGTTGTGGGATTCAATTTAAAAGCCGGTTCGTATAATATTGATATAAGCGTTGAGGATATAACTAATAAAAATAGTAGAAAAGATTATTCAGAAAGTATAAATGTAAATCCGCTTTCCCGCAATTCAATTGCGATAAGTGATATTGAATTAGCGACAAGAATTGTTAACGAAAACGCAAATAAAAATTCCATATTTTACAAAAACACATTAGAAGTTTTTCCAAACCCATCAATAATTTATTCTGATAAATCACCGGTACTTTTTTATTATGCGGAACTTTATAATTTAAAAAATAATTCATCACCCAAAATTAATTTGGAAAAAAAATTATTTGACAGCAAAAATAATTTGATTTATGAAACCTCTAAAGAAGTGCATACAAATAGAACATCAATTGTAGAAGCGGGAATTATTAATTTAAAAAAATATCCAACGGACACTTATACTCTCGTTTTAAAAATAACGGACGATAATTCAAAGAAATATACAACATCAAGTAAAAAATTCTTTTTTGTTAATCCGGGAATTTCAGTTGCAAAAAATTCAAAAAGCAGCTTAAATTATATAAATACTGAATTTGGTGTTTTGGAACTTGAAGAATGTGACGACCTTTTTGAAAAATCAAAAATAATTGCTGATAAATTCGAACTTGAGGAATATAAAAAATTTGATTCATTAGAAAAGAAGCGTGAATTTTTATTTAATTTTTGGAAGAAAAGAGACGAATCTCCGGAAACTCAGCTTAATGAATTTAAGAAAATTTATTTATCAAGAATTGAAGTTGCGAATTCAAGATACAGAACTTTATCAACTCCGGGTTACAAAACAGATAGAGGTCGAGTTTATTTACTATACGGCGAACCGGATGAAATTGATAGATTTCCAAATGAGACCGATACAAAACCTTATGAAATTTGGGCTTTCAACAGTATTGAAGGCGGAGTAGTTTTTATTTTTGGTGATTTCAGCGGCTACGGACTTTATGAATTACTTCATGCCACCAAGCGCGGTGAGCTTCAAGACCCAAATTGGTTTAGCAGAATTAGCACAAATTAATTTTTATCATGCTTAATAAATACAAATTAGAATATTATTTATTCATCATTTTAGGAAAATTATTAAGTGTTTTTGGAATTCGTAACCTAAAATATTCCGCAAAATTTCTCGCATTTATCTTTTTTCATATTTTAAAAATTAGAAGAAAAGTTGTAAAAAAAAATCTCTCAATTGCATTTCCACTTCTTGATAAAAAAGCAATCAAAAAATTAGCATTTAAAAATTATACAAGTGTTGCAATTACATTTTTGGAAATCCTAAATATTGAAAAAATGAACAGGGATGAAATTCTATCAATGTTTTCTCAAAGTTATGATGATATTGTTCAAAATAAAATTTTTCAAAATCCAGTTTATCAAAAACAAGGATTTATTTTATTAACCGCTCACATTGGAAATTGGGAGCTTGGAGCAATTGCTGCGGGAATTTTTTTACAAAAATCAATAAATGTTTTAGTCAAGAATCAGAAAAATATTTATGTAAGAGATTGGTTAAAAGGAATTAGGGAAAAGTTCGGCAACAAGCAAATTACAGTTGGTACCTCAGTTCGTGAAATATTTAAAGCTCTAAAAATGAATCAAATAGTTGGAATTGTTGGCGATCAAAGAGGTCCGAGAGAAGGATTGAAAGTAAACTTTTTTGAAAGACAGACTTCGGTTTTTACCGGTACTGCATCAATTGCGTTAAAAGTTAATTGTCCGGTAATTGTTGCTTTATGTGTAAGAAATTCAGAGCATAAATATGATATCATTTTTGAAGAAATGGAAATTCCGAATAATCAACTTTCTGCCGAAGAAAAAATTCTATCCTTTAATCAAAATTATATGAGCTTTCTTGAAAAAACAATTAAGTTGTACCCAGATCAATGGTTGTGGATGCACAACATCTGGAAATACTAAAAAAATAAAGTCATCAATTCTCAAAAGATTTTCTTTTTCTTGTTATATTTACCCAATTAAATTTTTAAAAAATGAAAATAAATTTTAAAGAAATAATAAAAACCAATATTTATATAACTTTTTCAAACAGTGAAACTGTTAGATATAAATTTAACTTAACACAAATATTGCTTTATATTATAACATTTATAGTTGTTGTTAGTATGGCTACAATTTTTGTTCTAAGTGTTACTCCGTTAAGAAATGTTATATTTTTTTACGAGAATAGTGAAATAAAAAACCAGGCTGAAAAAACTGTTGAATTGGAAAAGAAAATTATTTTTCTAACTAAGGAACTTGAATCAATTTCTTCCACAAATAAGAAATTGAAGTACGCATATCTTCTTGCAACATCTGATTCTATTGATACAACTGATGCTATTTATGATAGCTTAAAATATGAACCGTATAAAAATTTACCTTATGGCGGAAACATTTTATATGTGTTTAATTCGCTAATTGACAAAATATTCTTGAATCAAAGCGAGGATAAAAGTATTTTTATTAAACCAAGTAAGGGATTAATTATTAATGAATTCAAACCGGAAGAAGGACATTTTGGAGTTGATTTTGCAGTTGCATCCGGTTCATCAATATTTGCTGCATCTGGAGGATTAATTATTTTTGCCGATTTTACTTTGGATGATGGAAATAAAATAATAATTCAGCATGAAAATGGATATATTTCAATCTATAAACATTGCTCATCAATTTTGAA
The DNA here is from genome assembly GCA_016708125.1 of Ignavibacteriota bacterium. NCBI lineage: Bacteria > Pseudomonadati > Ignavibacteriota > Ignavibacteriota bacterium. Next base: position 2,593,797 of record JADJGF010000001.1, read on the forward strand.
AAATGAAAGAGATTTTGTTGTACAAGGTGAAATGATTGGGCTAAGCGGAAATACCGGAAAAAATACAACCGGTCCGCATCTTCACTTTGAAATTTGGAAATTAGGAAAACCAGTTAATCCAAAGGAATTTTTTATCAAATGATAGGAATAAAAAATATGACTAAAAAAGAGAATGGATATTCCGAAGATGTAAGTATTTTAAGTGACGGAGTAAATATTGAAGGTAAAATTACAAGTAACGGTAATGTAAGAATAGATGGCAAAGTTAATGGAGACGTAATTGTTAAAGGAAATCTTACTCTTGGATCTGCGGCAGAAATAAAGGGACAAGTTTCTGCAAAAAATATGACAGCAAGCGGAAAAGTTGAAGGTGTTTTGAAAATTGAAGAAAAACTTACACTTGAAGCGTCATCAATAATTAAAGGTGATATTATTACAAAAATTTTGGTTGTTGTTGAAGGTGCAAAATTTGATGGTAAAAGTTCAATGACACATTCACCTTTAGAAAATTCATATTCACAAAGTGGAACAAAATAATAAAATAATAAAATCCTACAAAGAAGTAGGTCCGTATTTAGGATTAGGAACACAATTAGCGGCATCAATTATTTTAATGTTCTTTTTAGGCAGATGGCTCGATTCAAAGTTTCATATTGATCCGGTCTTAACAATTATTTTCAGTTTTTTTGGCGGATTTGTTGGAATTTATAATGTTATTAAATCCACAATAAAATTAAACAAAAAGAAAAAGTGAAACGTTTTCTAAATCAAATCATTTATTTATATTTAAGCGTTTTCATAATCATAGCAATTCTATATTTTACAAAAACTATCGCATCAAAATTTCTATTTTCTGCAATCTTAGCTGGAATTATTAATTTAATAAATGCATTTGCGGCAGTAAAATTATTTCAACTTTCATATAAGAAAGGCGGATCTTCCTTTTTAATATATAATCTCGGTGGTTTGGGAATAAGATTAATCTCTTTACTTATCATATTTCTACTAATAATAAAACTCTTGAATATTGATGAATATGCGTTTATATTTATATTCTTTTTATTTTACTTTATTTCATTAATACTAGAAGTGTTTTTTTACATTAAATATAAAGAAAATATCAAAATTTGATGTATTCTGAAGAAATTAAAACCGTTACTGATAGTCTACATACAACCGCAAGTTCGCAAGGCGAAGGTGGAACTGGTTGGATTATGCATCATATTATGGATAGTAATACGTTAGATTTCGAACCGTTTTTTACTATTCCATTACCTCATTTAAGCTTGTTTGGATTTGATATTTCAATTACCAAACATATTGTTTTTATGTGGATTGCTTTCGCACTTTTAGTTTTGATTTTTAATTTTGTTGCAAAATCTTATAAAAAATCATTATTGCCAAAAGGACTTTCAAATGTTATGGAAGTTCTTGTTTTATTTGTCAGAGATGAAATTGCAAAACCAACAATAGGAAAAGGTTACGAGAAATTTCTTCCATATCTCTTAACCGTATTTTTCTTTATTCTTGTTTGTAATTTCTTGGGATTGGTTCCTTATGGAGCAACGGCAACAAGTAATATTTCAGTAACAGCAACTTTAGCAATTATTTCTTTTATTGTTATTCAGGCTGGCGGAATGATGAAAAACGGTGCATTCGGATATTTCAAAGGATTAATACCAAGCGGAGTGCCGGGTTGGTTATTGCCAATTATGTTTGTCGTAGAAATTTTGGGATTATTTACAAAACCTTTTGCTCTTGCAATTAGGTTATTTGCAAATATGACTGCAGGACATATTGTAATTATGGCTTTATTAGGATTGATTTTTATTCTGCAAACATTTTTTGTAGCTCCCGTTTCGGTAGCTTTTGCTTTATTTATATATTTACTTGAAATTTTAGTTGCATTGATTCAAGCATATATTTTTACAATGTTGTCATCTTTATTTATTGGGATGGCAGTTCATCAAGACCATTAATAATTATTTAATTTTAGGAGGAAATAAATGGAATTTGCTTATTTAGCCGCTGGACTTGGAGCAGGATTAACAATTTTTGGTGGAGCATTAGGAATTGGAAAATTAGCTGCATCCGCAATGGAAGCAAGTGGTCGTCAGCCAGAAGCTGCCGGTGATATCAGAACTTCAATGATTATTGCAGCTGCACTTATTGAAGGTATTTCACTTTTTGCACTTGTAATTTGTATTCTTTTAGCTCTTAAGTAGAAAAAAATATTTAATTAGAGGAAAATTATTATGATTGCATTTCCTGCTTTCATTATGTTGCTATATTCCGGCGGAGAAAGTTCCGGAAGCCTATTAGATGTTAATCCGGGGTTAATTTTTTGGACTGTTGTAACTTTTGTATTATTGCTTTTAGTGCTAAAAAAAATGGCATGGAAACCAATTCTTAATTCACTAAATGAACGTGAAAATTTTATAAAACAATCGGTTGAAAAAGCAGAAACTGCAAAAAAAGAAGCTGAAATTTTGCTTGAACAAAACAAGTTGAATTTATCAAAAGCTGAAAATGAAGCTCAAAAAATTATTGCACAAGGAAGAGATTATGCCGAAAGTTTAAAATCTCAAATTCTTGATGAAAGTAAAATTGAAGCAAAAAAAATGATAGAAAATGCATCATTGGAAATTGAAAGAAAAAATGCCGAAGCCTTTAATAATCTTAAAGAAGAAGTTGCTTCTATTGCAGTAAAAGCTGCTGAAAAGATTTTGAGAAGTAATTTAGATAAAGAAAAACAAGAAAAAGTTGTTAATGATTTTATAAACGATTTATCGAAGAATTAGTAAATGAGTGAATTTATAGTTTCAACAAGATATGCTAATGCACTTATGGGAATTGCGGAATCAAACAATCTATTCTCAAAAATTGTTGAAGATATTAAATTTATTAATTTAACATTAACCGATTCAAAGGAATTACGAAATCTTCTTCATAATCCAATTGTAACTCCGCAAAAAAAAGTTTCAATTCTTGATGAAATTTTTAGTTCACATGTTTTAAAAGAAGTTATAACTTTTTTAAATTTTCTTGTTGAAAAAGGAAGAGAAAATCTTTTATTCGATGTTACAAAAAGATTTTTAAGTTTAGCTGATGAAAAATTAAATAATGCAAATATTAAAATTATTAGCGCTATTGAATTAAGCAAAATTCAAAAAGAAAGTATCGAAAAAAAAATTAATGAAATGCTTAATAAAAATGTAATTGCTAAATATGAAATTGATAGTACGATAATTGGCGGATTTAAAGCAAAGTTTAACGATACAATTATTGATGCTTCGATACAGCATCAATTAGAATTATTAAAAAAGCGTTTGTTTGATCAAAGTTACTTAAGTAATTAATTTAGAATTTTTTTATAAGGTAAAATAATGGCTCAAGTTAGACCTGATGAAGTTTCTGCAATTTTGAGAAAACAATTATCTGGTTTTGATAACGAAATTGATATTTATGATGTGGGAACTGTATTGTCTGTTGGAGATGGAATTGCTCAAGTTTATGGACTATCTCAAGTTATGGCAAGTGAGCTTATTGAATTTCCTAATGATATCATTGGAATGGTTCTTAACTTAGATGAAGATAGTGTTGGTTGTGTTCTGTTTGGAGATAGTTCACTAATCAAAGAAGGTGACGAAGTAAAAAGAACAAAACGCGTTGCGTCTATTCCAGTTGGTGAAGAATTTTTAGGAAGAGTTATAACTCCGCTTGGTATTCCGTTAGATGGAAAGGGACCAATTCAAGCAAAAAAATATTTGCCAATCGAAAGAAAAGCATTAGGTGTTGTTGCACGCCAACCGGTTACTGAGCCTTTACAAACCGGTATTGCAGCAGTTGATGCTATGATTCCTATTGGAAGAGGACAAAGAGAATTAATTATTGGTGATAGACAAACCGGCAAAACGGCTGTTGCTATTGATACAATTATTAATCAAAAATTTACACATACAGAAGAAGCAAGTGCAAATGGAATTAAACCAGTTTATTGTGTTTATGTTGCTATCGGACAAAAAGCTTCTACTGTTGCACAAGTTGTAAATAAATTGGAAGAACATGGTGCAATGGCTTATACAACTGTTGTTTCTGCAGCAAGTTCTGATCCGGCTCCATTGCAATATATTGCTCCTTATTCCGGTGCAACTTTAGCAGAGTATTTTAGAGATAATGGAAAACATGCTTTAGCTGTTTATGATGATTTATCAAAACAAGCTGTTGCATATAGAGAACTTTCATTACTGTTAAGAAGACCTCCCGGACGTGAAGCGTATCCCGGTGATATTTTTTATCTTCATTCAAGATTATTGGAAAGAGCCTCAAAACTTAGTGATAAATTAGGCGGTGGAAGTTTAACTGCTTTGCCAATTATTGAAACTCAACAAGGTGACGTTTCTGCGTATATTCCAACAAACGTAATTTCTATTACCGACGGACAAATTTATCTTGAACCAAATTTATTTAATGCCGGAGTTCGTCCCGCAATAAATGTTGGTATAAGCGTTTCCCGTGTTGGTGGAAATGCACAAATTAAGGCTATGAAAAAAGTTGCCGGAACTTTAAAATTGGATTTAGCTCAATATAGAGAATTAGAAGCATTTGCAAAATTTGGTTCTGATTTGGATCAAGCAACACAAAGAACTTTGGCAAAAGGTGAAAGATTAGTTGAACTTTTAAAACAAGGTCAATACAATCCAATTCCGGTTGAAAAACAAGTTGTTAGTATTTTTGCCGCAACTAATGGTTTTATGGATAGTATTAGTGTTAAAGATATTAAAAGATTTCAGAAAGAAATGCTTGAATATATTGAAGTAAATAATAAAAGTGTACTTGAAGAAATTAGAACTAAGAAACAATTAAATGACGAAATTATTGAAAGTGTTAAAAAAGTAGTTTCGGAATTTATTTCAAAGTTTAAGAAAAGCGAATAAATAAATTTTAAATGGCAACCTTAAGAGATATAAAGCAAAGAATTAGCGGTATTAAAAGTACTCAGCAAATTACTAAAGCAATGAAAATGGTTGCAGCCGCAAGATTACGTCGTGCTCAAGAAAATATTATTAATGCAAAACCTTATGCAAGAAAAATGGCTGAAGTTTTAAGTCATCTTCTAAAAAGTATTGGAAGCGAAAATCAATTATTCTTAGAAAGACCGGTAAATTCTGTTGCGCTTGTCGTTGTTACATCTGATAGAGGATTGTGCGGCGGTTTTAACATGAATGCAATTCGAATTACCGAAGAAATGCTGAATGGCGATTTGAAAGATCTAAATGAAAAAGGTAAAGTTGAACTTTATTGTGTCGGGAAAAAAGGTAATGATTATTTTAAATCAAAAAGTAAAATAAAAATTGCCGGATCATTTCCCGGAATATTTTCTAAACTTGAATTTGAATTTGCAGCATCTTTTGCAAACGAATTAACTTCAAAATTTTTATCCGGAGAATATGATAAAGTTATTATTGTTTATAATGAATTTAAATCCGTAATTCAACAAAAAATAACTTCCAAACAATTTTTACCAATTCAAAATATTGTAAACGAAGAAGAAAATCATAAAAATTTGATTGAGTATATTTACGAACCAAATCAAAAAGAAATTGTTGATTCTTTATTACCGCGCCATTTAAAAGGACAAATGTGGACAGTGCTTTTAGATTCTTATGCTGCAGAATTAGGCGCACGAATGACAGCAATGGAAATGGCTACAGAAAACGCAAAAGAAATGATTAGAACTTTGCAAATTAAATTCAATAAAGAAAGACAAGCTGCAATAACTAAAGAAATTTTGGAAATAGTTTCCGGTGCAAATGCACTTAAATCTGCGTAAATTGTTCTTAAATTTATTTAAATAAAATGCTCGAAGATATTACTTTAAAATTAGAAAAAGCCTTAAAAAAAGTAACCGGGCAAGGTAAAATTACGGAAGCCAATATTTCTGATACATTAAGAGATATTAGGCGTGTTCTTTTAGATGCTGACGTAAATTATAAAGTTGCAAAAGATTTTATTGATCAAGTTAAAGAAAAAGCTTTAGGTCAAGAAGTTCTTGTTTCGGTTAAACCCGGTCAACTCATTACAAAAATTATTTATGATGAGTTAACCGAATTAATGGGTTCAACAAAGCAAGATTTAACTTTTAATCCAAATGGACCAACAATTATTTTAATGGTTGGATTGCAAGGAAGCGGTAAAACAACATTCAGCGGAAAACTTGCAAAATACTTAAAAGATAAAAATAGAAAAGTTTTGCTTACAGCTGCGGATGTTTATAGACCGGCGGCAATTGATCAATTAAAATTATTAGGCAAGCAAATAAATGTTCCGGTTTTTAGTATTGATGGAAGCAAAGATGCAGTAAAAATTGCGGATGAATCAATAAAATTTGCAAAAGAAAATTCCTTAAATACAATTATAATTGATACAGCCGGAAGATTGCATGTAAATCAAGAACTTATGGATGAAGTTCTTGAAATTAAAAAAGTTGTGAATCCAACAGAAATTTTATTTGTTGTTGATTCAATGACCGGACAAGATGCTGTAAATTCTGCAAAAGCATTTAATGAAGTTGTAAATTTTGATGGAGTTGTTCTTTCAAAACTTGATGGTGATTCAAAAGGCGGATGCGCGCTTTCTATAAAAGCTGTAGTTCAGAAACCTATAAAATTTGTAAGTCTTGGTGAAAAATTAGAAACGATAGAAATTTTTCATCCGGATCGTTTAGCTTCAAGAATTATTGGTCGCGGAGATGTAATTTCTCTCGTTGAAAAAGCTCAACAGCAATTTGATGAGAAAGAAGCCGAAGATTTAGAGAAAAAATTACTTACAAATAAATTTGACTTTGAAGATTTTCTTAAGCAAATTAAGATGATAAAGAAAATGGGTTCTTTAAAATCGTTGATTAATATGATTCCGGGTGTAAGTTCGGCAGTGAAAAATGCAGAAATTGATGATAAACAGCTTGTTAGAGTTGAATCAATAATTCAATCAATGACAAAGGAAGAAAGATCAAAACCTAAAATTTTGAATGGAAGCAGAAGAAAAAGAATAGCAAGAGGAAGCGGAAATTCGATACAAGATGTAAATCGTCTTATTAAACAATATGACGAAATGCAAAAAATGATGAAACAATTTAATTCCAAAGGTGGAAAAAAACTCCTTGGAAATCTAAATAATTTGAAATATAATTAATGTAATATATCGGAGGATAATTTAATTTGGCAGTAAAGTTAAGATTATTAAGAATGGGCAAAAAAAGACAACCTATTTATAAAGTTGTGGCAGCAGATGTTCGTTCACCAAGAGATGGAAAGTATATTGAAGCTATTGGGTCTTATAATCCCAAAAGCGATCCGGCATCAGTTGAACTAAATGAAGAAAGAGTTCTTTATTGGTTAAATTGTGGTGCTCAGCCAACAATTACAGTTAAAACTTTGTTAAATAAAGAAGGAATTTTACTTAAAAAAGAACTTAAAAAACAAGGTCTTGCAGAAAGTGAAATAGCTTCAAAGTTTGAAGAATGGAAGAATGTTAAAAATTCTGTTTTAGCTGATAAAAAGGTAAAAGCTGATAATAAGAAATTAGAAAAAGCTGAAGCTGAAAAGAAAAAATTAGCGCAAGAATTGAAAGAGAAAGAAGCTGAATTAACAGAAGTTAAGGATACCGCTTCTGGGGAAGTTTCTTAAAAGAAAATTAAACAATATCTTTTAGTGTAATTTTCAATTAGGAACTTTGTGTAATTAAAAGAGTATCCTATTCTCAAATTTATCTAAAGGTAGTCTCATGAAAGAATTCGTTGAATTTATAGCTAAGCACTTGGTCGATAGTCCTGATGGTGTAAGCATCCAGGAATCTATTCCCAACGAAAATACTGTAGAGCTTACCCTTAAAGTTAGTGCTGATGATGTTGGTAAAGTCATTGGTAAACAAGGTAAGACTGCTCAAGCAATGAGAACTCTTCTTACAGCGATTGCTGCAAAAGAAGGAAAAAGAGCGATACTAAAAATTCTTGACTAATTGATTGAATGATTTTTTTTTAATAGCGGAAATCATTGATATTTATAGTTCTGATGGTTCTGTTATTATAAAATCTTTCTCTGATTTTCCGGAGCGTTTTTTAAAGCTTAAGAAAGTCTATATTGATTTTTTTGGCAAAAAAAAAGAATTAACGGTTGTTAAATCCAAAAAGATCAATGAAAATTTTGTATTAAAATTTGAAAAATTTAATACAGCCGATGATGTACGATTTTTAGTAAATAAAAATTTGTACGTGGATACTGATAATCTCTTTAAACTTCCGGAAGATTCCTTCTATATTCATGATCTAATTGAAAGTGAAGTTTATTTGGGATCAGTGTTCTTTGGAAAAATGATAGATATTATAAAATTGCAAAATAATGATGTTTATGTAATTTTGAACAATAACGGCGAGGAAGTATTAATTCCTGCTATTCAAAAATATTTTGATCGAATAGTACCTGAAGTAAAGAAAATTTATCTTTCAAAAGAAGCGGAAATATTTAAAGATGAGAATTGATATAATTTCAGCAGTTCCGGATTCCTTAGAAAGTACATTAAAGACAAGTATTATTAAACGCGCCGTTGAAAAAAAATCAGTTGAAATATTTGTTCATAATTTAAGAGATTTTGCATTTAATAAACATAAACAAATTGATGATAAACCTTTTGGCGGAGGTCCGGGAATGTTGCTCAAACCGGAACCTTTTTTTGAATGTATTGAACTTCTCAAAAAAGAACGAAATTACAATCATATAATTTTTACAACTCCAAAAGGAAAAATTTATAATCAATCATTAGCAAATAAATTTTCGCTTGCAAAAAATATTATGATTATTGCCGGGCATTATAAAGGAATTGATGATAGAGTAAGAGAAAAATTTGCAACCGATGAAATATCAATCGGTAATTTTATTTTAAGCGGCGGGGAACTGCTTGCATTGGTAATTACTGATTCTATTGTTAGAATTTTACCCGGTGCAATTGGCGATAGCGAATCAATGTTGAATGATTCATTTATGGATGGAGAAATAATAGAAGCTCCTAATTTTACACGACCGGCAGAATATAAAGGAATGAAAGTTCCAGATGTTTTACTTTCCGGCAATGAAAAAGAAATAAAATTGTGGAAAGAAGAACAATCAAAAAGTTTAACAGAAAATTGGAAAAAATAAATAGTTTGGAGTAGAAATGGATAAGTTAAAAGAACTAATTGGTGAACAAAAAACAATTGATTTCCCCGAGTTTGCATCAGGCGATAAAATTAAAGTTCACGTTAGAGTTATTGAAGGCAACAAAGAAAGAATTCAGCCTTTTGAAGGCGATGTAATAAGCATTAGAGGAACATCGACTAACAGAACTTTTACAGTTAGAAAAATTTCAAGCGGTGTTGGAGTTGAAAGAATTTTCCCAATGAACTCACCAAAAATTGCTAAAATTGAATTGGTAAGAAAAGGTAAAGTTAGACGTGCAAAATTATATTATTTAAGAAATCTTGCCGGAAAAGCTGCTCGTATAAAATCTAAAAATATATAATCGGAATTTATTAAGTCCGGTTTTGCCGGACTTTTTTTATTTTTCTAAAATGAAGTTAATAGCTCCCAATAATATTTTTTCCTCAATATTTTATTTATCAATTGAAGAAAAAAATAAACCCGAATTAATACTTAAAGATTCTTCTTTAATTCTAAAGGAATTGAACCAACATCAAAATGCGCTAGCATTTATTCCGTCTTTGGATTTGATAAATCATAAAGAATTATTTGTCTCACAAAAATTTGTTATCGCATTTGAAGCTTACATTTCAAACACCTATTTATATTTTGCTCATGATAATTTTAATAAACTTTTACTAAAAGGCGATATTAGTTCTAATGAAGTTTTACTTTCTAAAATTATTTTTAAGGAAATTTATAACATCCAGCCGGAAATTGAATTGGATATAAATGATAAATTTCATGATAATAAAAATTATCTTGTTTCGGGGAATTTAAATTGGATTAACAATAGATATAAAATTGGAACAAGTTTTTCAGAACATATTTCAGAGTTTATTGATTTTCCTTATGTGAATTATTTATTGGTTTCAAACTCAAAATCAGAACTTGAAAAATTTCATTCGTTAAATGAGAATTTAATAAATAATATTTCAAAAAATTTTGTAGAAAATGTACAAAAAATTAATTTGGGTGAAGAAATTAATGAATTCATAATTTCAAACCAAAGTACAGTTTTTTTTGATTTTAATTCAATTGCAAATGAAAGCTTTACAGAGTTGATAAATCTTTTATATTTCAGAAAAATTATTGATGATATATTTGATGTAAAATTTGTATAGAAAACCTCCCTAAAAAAGGGAGGTTAAATGTTTAATTTATTGCAGTATGAGAAACATTTAAAACATTTGGATTTCTTCGAATTGCTTCTAACATATTATTTGTAGCCGGATCAACAAGTTTCATAGTACAAAGTGCAACTAATCCGCCATCAAAAATAATATTTTCAACTTCCTCAATATTAATATTTCCTTGTCTAAGTACATCCATAATTGAAGCTAAAACTCCGGGTTTATCATAATGTTTTACAGATAATTGATAATATGAATTTGATGATTTAGCTTTATTTACCCAATGAGCAATTGTTCCGCTTTCAATATATTGCATAATTATTTTTACGGTTTCTGCGGCAACAGCATTTTGTGCTTGCTCTGTTGATGCACCAATATGGTGCGTAACATAAACATTTTCAAGTTCTTGTAATTTGGATGAAACGGCTCCATCTTTTCCTTCCGGTTCACCGTTAAATACATCAAGACATACTTTAATATTTTTTTCTTTAACTGCTTTTATTAATGCTTCTTCATTAATAACTTCTGCACGAGAAGTATTAATTAAAATTGCACCATCTTTCATATAGCTGAACATTTTATCATCAAACATTCCTTTTGTTTGAGGCGTAACTGGAAGATGCAAAGAAATTACATCGGCTAATGGTAAAATTTGATCGAATTCAGAAAAGTCTTTATACTCAACACCTTCAATTCTCGAAATATCTTTTCCGTAAACATTCATACCTATTGCGTTGGCAATAATTGCAACTTGTTTTCCAATATTTCCCATACCAACTATTGCTAATGTTTTTCCGTTTAAACCTTTTGCTTTAGAATACTTTGCTTTATTCCATATGCCATTTCTAAAATCACTAACGTTTTCCGGAATTTGTCTATCCATTGATATCATTAATCCAATTGCTAATTCTGCAACGGCATGAGCATTTTTTCCCGGACAGTTAGCAACATAAACTCCTCTTTTATTTGCAGCAGCAACGTTAATATTATTATAACCAGCTCCGGCTCTAACAACTAAATTTAAAGATTTTGATTCAAGAATAGTTTTCTCATTTACTTTTGTTGAACGAACAACAATAATATCAACATCTTTAGCGGCTTCCGGCAAATCATTTTCACCTAATTTGGGATTGTAAATTACTTCAAGATTATTTTTTCTTAATTGTTCTAAATAAACTTCTGGTAGCGAGTCAGCTATTAAAACCTTCATATCATTTGCCTCTTAAATTATTTCATCATTGGAATTTTTATATTATTTTGTTTTGCATTATTGATTGCTCTTTCATAACCCGCATCTGAATGACGAATTATTCCCATTCCGGGATCGTAAGTTAAAACTCTATTCAATCTTTCTTCGGCTTCCTTTGTTCCATCCGCAACAATTACCATTCCGGCATGAATTGATTTACCAATTCCAACACCTCCGCCGTGATGTACTGAAACCCAACTTGCACCGCCAATTGAATTCAGTAAAGCATTTAAAATTGGCCAATCTGCAATTGCATCACTGCCATCTTTCATTGCTTCAGTTTCACGATATGGCGAAGCAACCGAACCGCAATCAAGATGATCTCTACCAATAACAATTGGAGCTTTTACTTTTTTTTCTGCAACAAGTTGATTAAATATTTTTCCCATTTTAGCTCGCTCGCCATAACCCAACCAACAAATTCTTGCGGGTAAACCTTGGAAGGCAACTTTTTCTTGTGCCATTTTAATCCATCTGATTAAAGCATTATTTTCCGGGAAAGTTTCAATAATAGCATTATCTGTTTCATAAATATCTTTTGGATCACCGGAAAGGGCAGCCCAGCGAAACGGACCTTTTCCATCGCAAAAAAGTGGACGAATATAAGCCGGCACAAATCCGGGAAAATCAAATGCATTACTTACGCCATTTTCTTTTGCTTCTCCGCGAATATTATTTCCGTAATCAAAAGTAATTGAGCCGTGTTTTTGAAATTCCAACATCGCTTCAACATGTTTTACAATTGTGTGCTTTGCTCTTTTTATATATTCTGATGGATTTTCTTTTCTTAAGATTTTTGCTTCTTCAAAACTCATTCCCATTGGAACGTAACCATTTAAAGTATCATGAGCTGAAGTTTGATCTGTTAAAATATCCGGAATAATTTTTCTTTTTAATATTTCGGGAAGAATTTCTGCCGCATTACCAACTAATCCAACAGAAATAGCTTTTTTATTTTCTTTTGAATCTAAAATAATTTTTAAAGCATCATCAAGATTTTCTGCAATTACATCTAAATATTTTGTATCAATTCTTTTTTGCAAACGTGAACGATCTACATCAATTCCTAAAAAAGCTGCGCCGTTCATTGTTGCAGCTAAAGGTTGAGCGCCGCCCATTCCGCCAATTCCGGCGGTAAGCAAAAACTTTCCTTCTAATGTTCCATTAAAATGTTGCCGAGCGCATTCCGCAAAAGTTTCATAAGTTCCTTGTAGAATTCCTTGAGTTCCAATATATATCCAACTTCCGGCTGTCATTTGTCCGTACATTGTTAAACCAAGATTTTCCAATTTTCTAAATTCTTCCCAATTTGCCCAATCCGGAACTAACATTGAATTTGAAATAATTACACGCGGAGCGTTTGTGTGAGTTTGAAAAATTCCAACTGGTTTTCCGGATTGAACTAAAAGTGTTTCATCATTTTCTAAATTTTTTAATGATTCAACAATTGCATTATAAGCATCCCAATTTCTTGCAGCTTTGCCGGAACCACCGTAAACAATTAATTCATCCGGATTTTCAGCAACATCCGGATCGAGATTATTCATCAACATTCGCAACGCAGCTTCTTGAATCCAACCTTTGCAACTTATTTTTGTTCCGGTTGGAGCTTTAATATTTTTAGTTGACATTTTAATCGGCAAAAATTGACAAAATATTATTATACTGTTTCAGCATATTTTTATAAAACCATTTTGTAAGAAACCAACCGGATTTAATTTTGGCTTCCAGATGTTTTGTATTTTCTTTAAGCTGAAAAGTTAATCTTGTTTTTTCTTCTTTGGTTAATTTTACTGTTTCACTATTTGAACTGAATTTATCAATAATAGATTTAAAAATATTTACATCTCTTGCAAATCTATCGTCAGTTTCCATTTGCTTAATAGCTTGTTTGGAAAACGTTGTTACAATTTTTTTTTGATTACTATCAAATTCAAATTCGTAATTTTTAAATAATTTTTTCATAATCTAATTTTTTAAGGAAAGTAATTTATCTCTGGTTTTTTGATAACCCGGTTTAATTATATTGTAAATATATTTTAATCTTTCTTCATGTGGAAGAAACGAAGATTTCATTGCATTGATATTAAGTTTTTCAATATCATCAAGTGTAATTCCAAATTTTTGTGTCGCGATTAAATATTCCTTTGTAAGAGTTGTATCACTCATTAATCTATCATCAGTATTTAGAAAAACTCTAAATTTTTTCTTATAAAAAATGCTGAACGGATGATTTTCCAAAACATCAACCGCACCAGTATGAACATTGCTTAAAAGACAGATTTCTAATGGCAGTCTTTTATCTAAAACATATTGAGCTAATTCACCGAGAGCAACAACTTCTCCGTTTTTATCAAGAATAACATCTTCTAATAATCTTGTTGCATGACCAATTCTATGAGCTCCGCAAAATTGAATTGCCTGCCAAATTGATTCTTTACCAAAAGCTTCGCCGGCGTGAATTGTAATATTAAAATTTTCTCTTTGAATAAATTGAAAAGCATCCAAATGATCTTTAGGCGGATAACCACCTTCTTCACCGGCAAGATCAAAACCAACTACACCTTTACTTCTATAATTAACTGCAAGCTCGGCAATTTCTAAAGATTTTTTCATATTTCTCATTCCGCATAAAATAACTCCGTAACCAACGCCAAAATCTTTTTTACCCCTTTCCAATCCATCTAAAACAGAAGTTACAACGTCATCATAATGTAGATTTTTTTCTAAGTGTAAAATTGGAGCAAATCTGGTTTCTACATAACACACGCCGTCTTTATGCATATCTTCAATCATTTCATATGCAACTCTTTCAAGAGATTCTTTGGTCTGCATTAAAGCGCAAGTATGTTCAAATCCTTGTAAATATTCAACTAAATTTCCTTTGTTTGCACCGCGATGAAACCATTCCGCAAGTTCTGCCGGATTTTTTGTAGGAAGTTTTTTATAATTTTGTTTTTCGGCAAGTTCAATAATAGTTTCCGGTCTTAATCCGCCATCGAGATGATCATGAAGTAAAACTTTAGGAACTTCTCTGATAATATTTTCAGTGGTCATATAAATCTTATTTAGTTATTTAAAAATATTCTTTTTAGAATGTAAAAGCAATTTAGGTTAAAAGTGATGCTGATAATAAATAATTATTTACGAATAAGAATTAATTAAAGCAAAATATTTAAGAATATGTTAATTTTATTTCATTAAAAAAATTATTTAATAGATAATTTTTAAGAAAAGAATTCATAATAAAAAAGAGGTTTAAATGAAGAGGACTGTAAGCATAATTTTATTATTTTCAATGGTATTGGGATTCTCCGCATTTCAATGTTCATCAACTGAATTAACAAGTGCAAAACTTTATATTCAACAGAACAATTATGATAAAGCGATGGAATCTTTAGAAAAGGAAGTTCAGAAAAATCCTAAAAGCGATGAAGGTTTTTATTTACTTGGATTCATAAATGGTGAAAAAGGAAACGTTCCAAAAATGTTGGAAAATTTTGATCAATCATTGAAAATCAGTAATAAATTTGAAAAGAATATTATTGAATCAAAAAAATATCATTGGGCTGATAATTTTAATAAAGGCGTTCAACTTTTTAATAAAGGTGCAAAAGCCGGTGATACGGATAGTGCAAAAATAATTTTTGATCAGTCAATTGAAAAATTCAACAATGCAATTGCATGCGAACCGGATTCCGCAGATACATATTTAAATTTAGCTTATGCTCATTTAAATAAAGGTGATAGAGATGCAGCAATTGTTTCGTTCAAGAAAATTGTTGATTTAACTAATAGTGCCGAATCATATGCACAGCTTGGAGAAATTTATCTTCAAAAAGGTGTAGAAATTAAAGAAGCTGGTGATAAAGAAAAAGGAATGGATTATTTTAATCAAGCAATTGGAGTTTTAGAAAAAGGCAGAAAAGAACATCCGGCAAATGGCGATATTTTATTGCTTCTTTCAAATTCATATATTGCTGCTGAAAAATTAGATGTTGCAAAAGATGCTTTCAAAGCCGGTGTGGAACAAGAACCGGAAAATAAAATTTACAGATATAATTACGGTTCATTATTGTTAAATGCTAATGAATATCCGGAAGCTGAAGTTCAGTTGAAAAAAGCTATTGAATTAGATGCAAATTATGAAAATGCTCTTTATAATTTGGCTGTAACTTATGTTAAATGGGGAGCAACAATTAGAGAAGATGCTGAAGCAAAAGAAACAAAATCTGAAGAATATAAGACAAAATTTGAAGCTGCATTACCATTACTTGAAAAATTCCTTACACTTAATGAAAAAGAAGGGGCAGTTTGGGATTTATTAGGTAAAGTTTACGCAAATCTTGGCATGGGTGCAAAATCTGAAGAAGCATTTAAGAAAGCAGATATGTACAAATAACTAATTATTTAATAATTATTAAAAAGCCCATATTTTGTCAGCTTGACAACCTATGGGCTTTTCATTTAATTGAGGCATGTAATGGAAAAAAACAACGAAAATAAAGCGCAGCAAATTAACATTGAATTAGGTGAAAAAGAAGCTGAAGGAATTTATTCCAATTTAGCAATAATTACTCATTCACCGGCAGAGTTTATTATAGATTTTACTCGTGTTGTACCTGGTGTACCTAAAGCAAAAGTACATGCAAGAATTATTACAACTCCGCAGCACGCAAAAATGTTGTTAAAAGCTTTGCAAGATAATATTTCAAAGTTTGAAAAAAGGTTTGGAGAAATTAATATTGAAGGACAATCATCTCCGCAATTTGGATTTCCTAATCTTAACAAAGATGAAAGAATAAATTAAAATAATCTAATACAAATAGATTTATTGCCGATAATAAACGAAAAAGATAGAATAAATATTGTACAAATTTTTCAAACATATTATCATGGCGCTGATTTTTAGTGCAATAAATTGGAATGCCCACTTTTCCCAATCTTTAAATTTTCAACACTATTCAACAGATAACGGTTTACCTCAAAGTACAGTTTATGATATTGTTCAAGATTCTGCCGGATTTATTTGGTTTGGAACGGAAGCCGGAATTGGCAGATTTGACGGAATTAAAGTTAAAACTTATAGTTTAGCCGAAGGTTTAGTCGGCACAAATGTTTGGTCACTTTTTATGGATAAACATGGTACGCTATGGATTGGAACAAACGACGGTTTATCACTTTTATTTGAAGATGAAATTAGAAGTTTTACAACTACAAACGGATTAAGTGATAATTTTATATGGGGAATTACAAACGATAAAGATGATAATATTTGGGTTGCAACAAGATACGGCGGTGCGTGCAAATTTGAAGGAAAAAAAATTACTCAATTTACTGAAGAAAATGGTTTTCCAAGCAATGAACTTTCAGATATAATCACAGATTCAAAAGGGAATATTTGGTTTTCTTCATCCAACAAAGGAATTATAAAATATAACGGCAAAAAATTTCAAGTATTTAATTCAAATAATGGTTTAAAAAGTAATAATGTTACAACAATTTTTGAAGATAGTGACGGACTTTTATGGATTGGTACAGATCGTGGTATTTCTACATTTAATGGAAAAAACTTTTATAATTTTTCGTCGCAAGAAGGTTTTCCGGAAGAAGAAATAAGTGTAATTCTTGAAGATGCAAACGGTAATATGTGGTTTGGTTTATATAACAATGGAATTCTAAGATACGATGGAAGAAAATTATATCGCCATGAAGGATTACAAAGTGACGAAATTAGATCCGGTTTTGTTGATAGAAGAGGCGATATTTGGTTCGGAACTTTTTTAGGCGGTGTAAGTAGATTACCGGCTGATTGGTTTGAAATTTATTCAACTTCAAATGGATTAGCCGATAGAGCAGTTTATCCAATTGCGCAAGATGAAAATGGACGAATGTATTTTGGACATTACGGAAGAGGCGTTACGGTTTTAGATAATGGATATTTCAGTAGATTAACAACAGCTTCCGGACTAATTGGCAATGATTTAAGCTCAATTTTATTTGATAATAAAAAAAATCTTTGGTTCGGAACATTATCCGGAGTGACAAAATTTGGTAAAGACAGAGTTCAATCTTTTGATCAAAATAACGGACTTAGACATGATAAAATTTTAAAAATTTTTGAAGATAGTCAAGGTTATATTTGGTTAGGTGCAGCCGAAGGAATTAGTAGATATTCTCCGCAAACTGGAAGTATAAGTGAAATTTTAACTGACATTCAAGGTTTTAAAAGGTTTGAAGTAAATGATATAATAGAAGACAACATAGGAAATATTTGGTTTGCAACACATTACAGCGGACTTTTAAAATATAATGGTAAAAATTTTCAGCAAATAGATACTGCTAACGGATTATCAATAAATAATATTTTTTCTATAATGCAAGATGAATATGGATATTTCTGGCTTGGAACAGACGGTGGCGGAATTATTCGTTATGACGGGAAAAAATTTCGAACAATAACTGAAAAGGATGGATTATCATCAAATGTATGCTATTTTATTTTAGAAGATAATCATAAACTTTATATTGGAACTCTAAACGGATTATCAATTTTAGATAACAAAAAAATCAAAGATGAAAATAAAATTAAATTTAGATATTTAACAAAAAATGAAGGAATTCCAGATAAAGAATTAAACCAAAAATCTTACTTTAAAGATAAAGACGGTTTTTTATGGTTTGGAACAATGAAAGGCCTTATTAAAATTAATCCAGATAAAGAAGCACTTGATGAAAATCCTTCTGTTTTTCTAACTAACGCAAAAGTTTCAGATGGTCAAAATGAAATTCCATTTAATCCTTTTAATCAAAATGAATTAGACTATAATCAAAATAATATTTCTTTTGAATTTTACAGCATTTCATTCGCAAAACCAGAAGAAACAATTTTTGAAATTAAATTGGAAGGTATTGAAAATAATTGGTCGGTAACTAAAGAACACACGGTAACTTACAGAGCACTTCCATCCGGAAATTATAATTTTTGGGTTAGGGCAAGAAACAGCGATAACGTAACTGGAGAAGCAAGAATTTTAAGTTCATTTACAATTTCACCTCCTTTCTATAAAACTTGGTGGTTTATAACATTGTCAATTTTAAGCATTCTCGGATTTGCTTATTACATTTATTACTACAAAACTTTACAAGTTCAAAAAAGAAATGAAGCTCTTGAAGGAATGGTCAAAAAAAGAACAAGTGAACTTGAAATTGAAAAAAATAAAAGTGATGAACTTTTGCATAATATTTTACCGGCAAGTTTGGTAAATGAATTAAAAATTAACGGAAGGGTAAAACCAAGAAAATTTACAAACGTATCAATTTTATTTACCGATTTTAAAGCTTTTACTTATACAACAAGCGTACTTCCGCCGGAAGAATTAGTAAATGAATTGAATGATATTTTTAAAAGTTTCGATAAACTAATTGATAAATATGGTTTAGAAAAGTTAAAAACTATTGGCGATTCCTATATGGCAGCATGCGGAATTCCAAATGAAATTGAAGATCATGCGGTGAGAATTGTTTATGCAGCAATTGATTTTCAAAGATTGATTAAAGATAGAAATAAAACTTCCGGAATAAAATGGGAAATGCGTTTGGGAATTCATTCGGGCAGTGTTGTTGCCGGAGTTGTTGGAACTAAGAAATTTACGTATGATATTTGGGGAGATACGGTTAATATCGCAAGCCGAATGGAAAGTTCGGGAGAACCCGGCGAAATTAATATTTCCGGCTATACTTATATGCTGGTTCGTGATCATTTTGAATGTGAATATCGCGGAAAAGTTGATACGAAAGGAAAAGGCAGCATTGATATGTATTATGTAAAAGGATTAAACAGAGAAAATATTATTCTTAAAAATAAAACTACGCAAAATACGCAAGTCCAATTTAAACATATCGGTTAAAACTACGATTATAATCAATATTACAATAATTTATTAAACGGAATTCAAAACTTGACTTCTGATATTATTCCTTTTAATTGAATATCGGTAATATTTACATCTTTGAGGACAATAATGAAATTATCAGTAAAATTTACATTTTTATTTTTACTTAACTTTTCTTATCTATTAATATATGCGCAGGATTCCAACCATGTAAATTATAGTTTGTGGTTAGAGAAACCAGTGAGCTTCGGCACAATTGATACAAAAGTTGACGAAGGTTCATTTAAAGAAGGTGAAGGATTTACAATTCCGGAAACCGTACTTCCGTCAAGTCCAATCGATTTTTCAATGTATCAAGATTTATATAATGCATTAACCGGAGGAATTTTTAGTTTAGAATATGGCGCATTAGATAATGATATAATTATGAAAATCTTTATTAGGAATTTAGAACAAAATGCTAATACATATTTAAATTTAGGCATTGATGATGATACATTATTCTCTTACTTTGAAATAAGAATTTGGGAATTGCCGGATTCTAATTTCTATCCCGAAGAAGCAAGTTATTATTTTAACGAAGGATTTCATGCAAATTTTTCTCTTCCAAAATCTGATTATTTAAAGAACTTTTTAAATCTAACCGGAATAGGAACTAATGATAGTTTAGCATTTGCATTTTTAGAAGAAGAGACAATAAATTCTAAAAAAGTTGATGATTGGAACTTAGAAGGAATTCAAACTTTTGAAACAGAAGATTCGGTAAAATTTAAAGCAATTCATCTTTCACGCATTGGCGGCGGGCGCAAACGAACAATTGTAAATCCAAATACTGATACAACTACCGGAATAAAAATAAATCAGTTGGAAGGAATTCCACAAAATTTTGAACTTTATCAAAATTATCCAAACCCATTTAATCCAAGTACAAAAATTAAATTTTCAATTCCTCAGACAAGAACAAATTTTACTTCAAATATTTTAATAAAAGTCTATGATATTCTTGGCAGAGAAATTACAACATTATTAAATGAAAGAAAACAATCTGGAAATTATGAAATAACTTTTAATTCATCTTCCTTAATCGGCAATAAAGGAATTACAAGCGGAATTTATTTTTATACAATGCAAGTTGATGATTTAAGATTTACGCGAAAAATGATTCTTACAAAATAAAATTTTAGGGCAAGTTAAATGAAACTTAAAAAAAATAGTTTACAAATATCTGCATTATTAGCAGCATTATTTTTAAATGCATGCTTTGATAAACCGGGAGAATTTGTTAGTCCAACTTGGGATGTAGATTTAAATATTCCAATTACTAAAAAAGAATTTACGTTATTAGAAATTGTTGAAAAAGATAGTTCATTTTTAAAATCTTCGCAAGATCCGGAATCTTTAGGATTAATTTATTTTGGAGATGAGCAGCCAATAAATTCAGCAAAAATAGAAAATCAAATATATTTAAATTCTTCTGTATCAAATTTTTCACAGAAACTTGGAGCATTAAAAGTAAGTATTCCAATTCCAACGGCAACAAATATTAGAGTAGAAGAGTGGGCAGAAGATGTTACAAGCGGTTCCACACAAGTGTTTCCTGAACAAGAAGGAAATGTAACAATTGATATTGAAGGTATTAAAACAGTTGAAAAAATATTTCTTGATGAAGGTGAACTTAAGTTAATTATGTTTAATAATCTCCCAGTTGATATTGTACTTCAAGGAATTATAATACGAAATAAAATTGATCAAAGTATAATTGCTGAAAGAACAAATACAATTGATAATTGGGTTAGAATTCCTAAATACCAAATTGACTCATTAAAATTTCCATTAATAAATGTTGAAGTTTCAAATCAGCTTGAATATGTAGGAACAATTTACAGTATTGGAAGCAGTGGTGTTGAAGTTGTAATTCCACAAGAATCCGGAACAACAATTTTAGCACTTTTTGATAATCTCATAATATCAGCCGCAACTGCGCCATTGCCAATTCAATATATTGAATCAACAAAATCAATTGAGTTAGATGATTCTACTTTTATTGAAACAGCCGAAATTAAAAATGGAAGCGCAAGTTTGGTTTTTAATAATAATATGGATGTAAATGCAAATGCTAAAATAACATTTGATAATTTATTGGATGCAGACAATAATAAATATTCTTTAAATGTTCCCTTACATAGAAATGAACAAAATAAAAATGTTGATATAAGCAGTATGTCCGGATGGAAAATTGTTTCTAATAATCCTGGTGAACTTACAAATCAATTAACTTATACGTATGAAATAATTACAGATTCAACTGGTGAATTATCAACAATTACAAAAAATGACAGCATTTCATTCAATTTTAGTTTTGATGAAATTGTATTGAAATCAATTACCGGAAAATTAAAACCAACTCCATTCAATATTAAAGAAAGCGGATTTAAATTAGACTTCGGTGATTTTGATAACAACTTAGATTTTCAATCGGCAATATTTAAAAATGCAAAAATATTTTTGAATTTAGGTTCGTCATCAAATCTTAAATTTAAAATAAATGGTTCAATTTCATCTTCAAACGGAAGTGCTTCAAAAGAAATAGCTTTAGAAGATATTTTATTACCATCAAATGATGGAGTTAGTGTTGATATTTCATCATTATTGAGCGGATATACAAAAGATTTGCCGGATAGTTTTAAAATGGTTGGTCGTGGAATTGTAAATCCTAATTATGAAATTGGAACAATAAATTCGGAAGATTCTCTTTTTGGTGATTTAAAATTTGAAATTCCGTTAAATGTTGGAATATCAGCCGGAACGTTTGTTGATACTATCGATATTGAACTTGGCGATCTTAATGATGATGATATTGATAATGTAAATTATGGTGAAATTACATTTAATGTTGAAAATACGATTCCGGTAAATATTTTATTTACAGCGGTAGTTCTTGATTCTAATTATAATGAAATTTTACAATTGCCAACATCGAATAATAATCTTTCGTATTTGGAAATTCCCAAACCGGTTATGTCTGAAGACGGCGAAGTTTTAAGTTCCGGAAAATCAGAACAAGTGCTTAAACTTTACAATGAAGATATAATTAAATTCATTCAAAATCCTTTGATGAAAATTATGTTTTCGTTTGATACTGCAAACACAACCGGAGAAAATGTAAAGTTTAGAACATCGAATAAAATTAATTTTAGCATAAAAGCCAAAACAAGTTTTAAAGCTGATTTTAATGAGGTAGATGAATGAAAAATTTAATAAATATTCTAACATTAACTTTAATAATTTCTTCCGGAAACTTTGCACAAGGATTTGGTTCTTATGGATCAGTTGATGCAAAAAATATTTCCTTAGCGGGAACAAATGCAATATCCGCTACGGGAGTTTATGCAATTGGAGTTAATCCCGCAAATTTAGTTTTGGAACAAGAACACTCAATAGAAATTTCAACAGTTTTACCTTTTCCAAATTTAAATATTTCTGCAGGGAATGATTTTATAACTTTAGATGATTACCAATATTATTTTACCGGCGAAGAAAACGGCTCAGGACAAATTATTGGAAAATATTTAGACGACGCAGAGAAAAATAAATTTCTCGGATTGTTTGAAAATGGATCAATGATAAATTCTAATTTTGGAACAACAATTTTTTCGGCATCAATTTATCCATCAAAAGAATTAGGAGCTTTTGCATTTTCAATACAGGATTGGGTTAGCGCAAATGTAAGTCTTCCCAAACAAATTTTTGAATTAGTTTTATTTGGCAATGAAACTGAAAAAGTTTTTGATTTGCAAGACATGGATTTGAAATCTTGGTATTTGAGAAATTATACACTTTCTTATGCTAAGGATTTATCCTTTCTATTTCCGGATGCATTTAAATCTTTCAGTGCTGGTATAACTTTAAAAATGGTTCATGGATTTTTCTATGCCGGTGTTGATGAAATAAATACAACTTTACAAACCCTGAATAATTATAATATTCAAGTAAATGGCGATTCTAAAATGTTAATGGCAGCTTCTCCCAGTTTTGGAATTAAATATGATTTTGAAGATGATGATGTAGAAAAAGAGAAAAATATTGGATTGTTTAATAAGCCAGCCGGAACTGGCTTTGGAGTAGATTTGGGTTTTCACTCTGAATTAAATAATGCTTGGTCAATAGCTTTTGCGCTTACGGATTTAGGCAGTATAAATTGGAATAAAGAAGCAATTGAATATTCTTCTTCTGCATCTTACTTATTAGAAGATATTACAGATGAAACACTTTTAGATTCTTTAGGTGAAGCAATTACCGGTGAAGGAAAATTTATAAATGAATTTTCTACAAGTCTGGCAACTGCAATGAAAATTGGTGTGGGATTGAAAGTGGATAAATTTCTAAAAGGAAATTTTCCCGGTAAATTATTAGTTGAATTTAATTATCATCAAGGATTTAACGAAATGCCGTCTAATTCATTGGAACCAAGATTTTCATTAGGCTCACAATGGTCTCCGTGGAATTGGTTTAATGTAAGAAGCGGTGTTTCAGTTGGCGGATTTGACGGATTTAATTGGGCTTTCGGACTTGGATTTAATTCCGGTTTAATTGATTTTGATTTTGCAACTTCATATGTTCATTCTTTATTTGATGGAAACAATGCGAAGAGATTAGGTTTTGCAATGTCAAGTAGATGGAAATTTTGAAAAGAAAAAGATGAAATAAAAATAATAAAACGTAGATAACACAGATTTTTTAGGATATTCGTAGATTTAAAATAAATACTCTATTAAAATTATTTTTTAATTCTTATCAAATTAAAAATTCCAGCCAAGAAAAAAATAATATTTGCAAGCCAAGCGGTAATTAAAGGATTAAAAACTCCGTTCTTACCAAATGCTTGACTAACTTTCATGAATACCAAATAAACAAAAGTCAGCAAAACATTTATTCCAAATTGAATTGCCGTTCCGCCCTTACGTTTATTGGCTGAAATTGTTAATCCAAACATTATAACAACAAAACTTGCAAAAGCAAAAGCAATCCTTGAATGATATTCAATTTCAATTCTTGTCGGATCAGTTCCGGCATTTAGCTGTTCCGAAGCATATTTTTTTAATTCATCCAAAGTCATTTCATCCGGAATTTTTTGTTTCTGTAATATTTCTTCAGGAGTAAAACTTAGAAAACCAACTTCCAATTTTTCAAAATTGAATACAGAATCTTTCCCGCCAAAGAAAAATCTTTGTACGCCCTCATTCAATTGCCAAATATTTTTAGTCGAATCAAAACTCATTGATTGTGCATCAATTCTTGAAATCATTTTCGTGATATCTTTTTCATCAAACTCTTGAATGCTTACTCTATTTGCTTTTCCCATCTTAACATTAAAATAAGTTATCGTTACAATTCGTGTTGCAGAATCTTGAAAATAAATATTGCTTCCGGAACTTATCATATTTTTGTTAAGATAATTTTGCTCGATAAAAATCCTTTGTTTGTTTGCCTCGGGAACAACATATCCGCCAAAATAAATTGCAATTAAACTTATTAGTAATGCAGTTGACATAAATGGCAATGTGAATCTGTAAAAGCTTACTCCGCTTGATTTAATTGCCGTAAGTTCATTTTGATTTGATAATTTACCAACTGTGAAAAGTCCGCCTAACAATACGGAAACCGGAAGCATTAATCGAATTATTTCCGGGATAAAAACTATGTAATATTCTATAACAATTTTCGAATGTGCGTTTGCGTCAATAAAATCATCCAACTTTTCCATCATATCGATTACAACAAATATTAATGTGAAAGTTAGCAAACCAAAAAGTACAGTTTGAATAAATTGCTTAATAATATATCTATCAATTATTTTCAGAATTAATTCTCCAACTTTTGGGAATAAATTTTTTGAGAAAATCTAAATTAAGTTCAACTCTTTCACGCGCACTTTTTCTAACTAAAATAATTCCAAGAATTCCTAAAACAATGTTGGCTGTCCAAGTTCCCAAAAATGGAGACAGTAAACCTCTATCAGAAAGTTTTTCTCCGCCAATTAAAAAAGCCCAATAAATAAGGAAGAAACCCAAACTAATTCCGGCGGCAACACCAAATCCTCCTTTTCTCGTCATAGTTCCAAGCGGCGCACCAATAAGTACAAACACAATGCACGCAAAAGGAATTGAATATTTTTTGTGTATTTCAACCCAATAGCTGTTCATTCTTTTTTCATTTGAGTCAATTCTTCTTAGAACCGGCGAAAGTAAATTTTTTGTCGCTCTAATTTTATCTTCAACATGAAAAAGGCTAATTCTATAATTTCTATTTCTTTTTTCAATACTTGAAAAGTGAGTTGTATCCTTTAAAAATTCAGAAGTAATTTGTTTATCGAGATGTTTTATTTCTATCTCATTTAATTTTCCGATGCTATCAGCCAATGCTAAAATTGCCGGAGCTCCAAGTTCTCTATCGCCGCGTCTTCCGCCAAGCGCAGATTCTCTAAGCGAGAATTGATCTGCCTCCATTGCAATTGTGTGATTCTTAAATTCCAATTTTCTATATGGTTTCAAATTATTAATATTTGATGTATGAATTTCTCCATCAAACAAATTTAAAATTAATTTTCTTTTATCTGCTGTAAAATAAATTTCACCGCGTTGAGCAGTTACAACATTATAACTTTGAGCAGATGAATAATCATAAATTGTAAGATTTTTCAATTCATTAGTTTCCGGATTTACTTCGCGCGCCAATAAAGAATATCTTGGCATTTCTTGAGAAAAAACTCCCGGCACTAAAGATAATGTTGGTTTTTGATTTGATATATCTTGAGTTAAAACTCTTAACGCATGATTTGCTTCGGGGTAAACATTATTGTTAAACTGAATTAATAGAAATGCAATTAAGATACTTCCTATAAATGGCGGAATCATCATTTTGTATAAACTAATTCCGGATGCTTTCATAATTGCAACTTCATTATTTTGTGCCATGCTTCCAAAAGCCATAAGTGTTGCGATTAAAACTGCCATCGGAACAGCAAGAACAAACATCCAGCTTAAACTGTAAATTATTAATTTTGAAATCACAATAAAGCTTAAACCTTTGCCCACAAGCTTATCGGCAATTTTCATTAAAAATTGAAGTATGAAAACTGACATTAACGTAAACAATGCAAATAAAAAAGGCAGCAGTAAATTTTTTGATATATATCGAAATAAAATCATTTTCATTAATAATAATTATTTATCAAAAATAAATAATCTTTTCCACATTTTATTTATGAATTGTAAACTCGCTTATTATAAATTCTATCATAATTAAAAAGATTTTCTTAAGTTTAGCCAGTGTTTTTACATCTTAATAATAAGGAGAAATTGTGGAAGCTGTACTTAATTATATTAAGAATAATAAAGAAAATTACATCAGTGAATTGAAAGATTATTTGAGAATTCCCAGTATTTCTACTTTAAGTACTAATAAAAAAGATATGATAAATTGTGCGGAATTTGTTTCAACTAAACTTAAAGATGCCGGAATGGAAAAAGTTGAAATATTCAAAACCGAAGGTCATCCATTAGTTTATGGCGAATGGTTAAACGCACAGGGGAAACCAACAGTTTTAATTTATGGTCATTATGATGTTCAGCCGGTTGATCCAATAAATTTGTGGAAGTCTGATCCTTTTGATCCGATAATTAAAGATGGAAAAATTTGGGCTCGTGGAGCAAATGATAATAAAGGACAAAATTTTGTTCACATAAAAAGTGTTGAAGCTTTTATGAAAACTGAACAAAAGCTTCCGGTAAATGTTAAATTTTTAATTGAAGGTGAAGAAGAAATTGGAAGTGAAAGTTTAGAAAAATTTTTAAAACAAAATAAAAATTTGTTAAAGTGCGATGCTGTTTTAATTTCGGATACAAGTTTATACGCAGAAGGAATTCCCACAATTAATTATGGTTTGCGCGGATTAAGTTATATGGAAGTTGAAATTACTGGTCCGAATAAAGATTTACATTCCGGAAGTTTTGGCGGCTCAGTAGCAAATCCAATAAATGAGCTTGCAAAAATTATCAGCCAACTTCATGATAAAAATGGAAAAGTTACAATTCCAAATTTTTACAAAGATGTTCTTCCGTTTACAAAAAAAGAAAATGAAAATATTAAAAATCTAAAATTCTCTGAAACAAAATATGCAAAAGAATTAGGCGTAAGTGAATTACAAGGTGAAAAAGGATTTAATACTTTGCAAAGAATTTGGGGAAGACCAACTTTAGATTGTAACGGAATTTTCGGCGGGTTTACGGGCGAAGGAGCCAAAACTGTATTACCTTCAAAAGCGACGGCAAAAATAAGTATGCGTTTAGTTCCAAATCAAAATCCAAAAAATATTGCAAAAGAATTTACAAATTATATAAAATCACTTGCGCCAAAAAGTGTGAAAGTAAAAGTTACTGATATGCACGGTGGATATCCGGTTGTAATTCCGCTTGATGATCCGGCAATCAAAGCTGCATCAAAAGCTACGGAAAAAGCATTTGGCAAAAAAACTGTGTACACAAGAGAAGGCGGATCAATTCCAATAGTTGTTGATTTTGTTAATCAACTTAAAGCTCCGGCAATTTTAATGGGATTAGGTTTAGATTCCGATAATATACATTCACCCAATGAGCATTTTAGTTTAAAAAGTTTTGAACTTGGTGTATTAAGTTCAGCATACTTTTTTGAAGAATTTTCACAATTAAAAAAATAGTTAGGAAAGCAAATTGAGTCAAATATATTCATACTTTAAAAATAGATTTACGAATTTGATTTTTGCGGATGATGGAACAATTAAAATTTATACATCATTGCAAGTTGAAAATGATGCAATTAAATACGGTGTTGGAATTTACAACAGATCGGAATCTGCAGTTTTAAAATTAATCGGAAAAGATGTTTTAGATTTTCTGCAAAGAATTTCAACAAATAATGTAATTGGTTTAGAACCATTTCATTACATAAGCACTTTGTTTACAAATGAAAAAGGAAGATTGATTGATAGAACTGCTTTAATAAGATTGGAAGAAGAATATTTTTTGGTTGGAAGCAAATTTAATGATTCAATGCTTACAAGATGGATTGACAAATATATAATAACGGAAGATGTAAAGTTAGAAAATTTCACAAATAAGTTTTTGATACTTGATATTATTGGTCCGCAAGCTGAATCTTACTTAACATTAATTTGCGGAAAAGAAGTTGATGAACTTGATAATAATAAACTTCACAAAGTTGAGATTGATTTTTCAACCGCATATTTATTAAAGAAAAAAGCTTTCAGCGGAGAAATTATTTATTGGTTAATAACTCAAATAGAGAACTCAGAAAAACTTTTAGATTATTTGTTGAATCACAAAAGTGTATTTGATTTAGAAATGATTGGTGAAGATGCGTTTGATAGATATAGAGTAATTAACAAAGTAGTAAAGGGCGGAAGAGAAATTACAGATAAATATAATCCGCATGAAGCAAACCTTACAAATGAAATAAGTTTTACAAAAGGATGCTATATTGGTCAAGAAGTAATTGCAAGATTAGAGACTTACGATAAAGTTCAAAAGCAATTAAAAAGATTTACAATAAATTCAAATAATATAAATTTGCCTGCAGAATTAATAAATTCGGAAAAAGAAATAATTTGTACAATAACAACATTAACAAAAAATATTGAGCAGAATAAATTTGAAGGTTTAGGATATTTTAAAAAATCTATTATTGAAAAAAATACAGAGATTGAATTAATGTTGAATGAAAATTTAGATCAAAAATTTACAATACGATTATTAGATTAAAAATGAAAATATATACTAAAACTGGTGATGACGGAAGTACAAGTTTATTCGGCGGAACAAGGGTTGCGAAAAATAATATTAGAATAAATGCATACGGAACAATTGATGAGTTGAACTCAGTAATTGGAATAGCTATAGCAAATAAAATTAGTGTTGAAGTTAAATATGAATTAGAAAAAATTCAAAACACATTATTTCAAATCGGATCGGAACTTGCTTCACCGGAAAATGTAAAAAGCGATATCATCAAAAAAACATCGGAAGATGATATAAAATATTTGGAAAGTTTGATTGATAAGTTTGATGAAAAATTACCTCCGTTAAATAATTTTATTTTACCCGGAGGAAATAAATCGGCTTCTTATCTTCATCTTGCAAGAACAATATGCAGAAGAGTAGAAAGAATTATTGTTGAGTTGAAAGAAAAAGAAAATATAAATAATAATATATTAGTTTACTTAAATAGATTTTCTGATTTGTTATTTGTTTTAGCTCGCTATGAAAATTTTGTTACATCAACACCAGAAATAGTTTGGAAAACCCGGGGGTGAAATTGGCTTCGACGGGGTTATTTGTTCTTTGAACTGCGCACCGTGTTCTCCGTAGACACGTTAAACGACGGGACAAAGTCGAGACGACGACTATAACTACGCATTAGCTGCTTAATTTATTAAGTAGCCGTTCGCCTAATTTGTGTGCGCCGAAATTAGGATGAACGCTGTTAGGTGCACTAGTGGATTCGAGTTCTCTGGTAGATGAAGCGAAACTTTTACAGTGATAGAAAATTAAAACCATGTTTGTTTGGGTTTGGTTTTCGAAATTTAAATAACAGACTATGTGTGTAGACGTTCACTGAAAGGTATCTTCGGACGCGGGTTCAACTCCCGCCACCTCCACCAAATATCAATAAAAACAATAACTTACAGACATTTCTTACATTATTCTTACAATTTATTGGTTAAAATCAATTAAACAGTTATAGAATCATTTCATAAAACATTTAATTTATAAAAAAATAAGTAACTATTTTTTTGAAACATTTCATTCTAAAAACCACTTACAAAATGAAAAACATTTCAATTAAAAATGAAGTATTATGTTAATTACTACAAAGAAAGATTTCTTCTTATTAAAACAAATTTGTGAATATAATATTCTTAATGTTGATCAATTGGCATTGATAAATAATTCCGGGAGAAGAATCATTCAAAAAAAAATCGCAAAATTTTCAAAGCACTATCTGGTAAATTTAAAACAAAGATACTCTTCAGAAAATCATGGTCGTCCGGAAAATATTATTTCAATCAGCGAGAAAGGAGTTAAACTTCTTCAAAATGAAAATTTAATTGATAGCAAAATTCCAGTTGAAAGATTTATAACTGATAAAATTTATAACATTGAACATGAGTTATTAATAAATTGGTTTAGAATATTGTTAAAGAAAATCGAAAGTAAATGCTCAAATATTAAAACTGAATTTATTTCATCAACAACACCATTTATTCCGTTAAACAAAAATGGACAACCTTTAATAACTGAAAATCTATCGCTAGAAAATTCAAGTGTTACATTAATTCCCGATGGAGTTTTTTATATAAAAAGTGAAAAACAAAATAAGAGTTTACTTTTCTTTTTAGAAGTTGATATGGAACCGAATCACTTCAGAATCAAGGATTCAAATCAAACAGTATTGCAACCAAAATCCAAAATTATCAAGCTCATTTTCAGTCAAAAAAATATCTGAGATATCAAAAAAAATGGAATACAATTTTTAATGGTTTTAGGTTACTTATTTTAACAAACACAACAAAAAGAAAAGTAAGTATTTCGAATTTTATAAATTCTGATAGCTCAAATGATTTCGTTTGGGTAGCTGATCAATACGAAATGTTTGAGAAAGGATTGGGTGGAAGAATATGGTCAAGAGGAGGAAAGTTATCAATACCGCAAGAATCTATTCTTGGTCCAACGATAAATTTTGAAGAAAGAATTATCCAGCCTAAATAATATTTCAAATCTATTAGAACATAATAAAATCATTTCTCTCAAAATTATTCAACAAATTTTTGTTCGTTAAGTCATTTAAAAAGTACGTTAAGTCCCTCAAAATTGTACATTTAATACATAAAAAAGTACGTTAAGTATGTGAAATCAGTACATTTAACGAACACCTAATATCCTTTTAAACCTATATAAAACAATCAGTTATAAAGAGTTCGTTAAGTCGACTATATATATAAATGAGTCATGATTTTTATTGATTTAGAAGAATAAAATAGTTTATTTGTTGATTATAAAAAAAATAAGTTTAAATGAATTGTAATTAGTTTATTCTAATATTTCGTGAGTAGGAAATGAATAATTTGCTAATGAATGTCTTTCATAAGATAGAAACATTAACTGAAACTAAATCTATTTTTCAGTATTCAGCAGAGGTAATTGTTTCTGAAATTGTGAGTGTAATTGCTGAACCAATTAAAAAATTAAATTTATCCATAATCAGAAATTCAGTAGTTATTGAGAGAGGAAAATATTTTGTAAATAATGATTTAATTGTTTTGGATGAAGGTAAATTAATTATTGAAGCTGGTGTTCAGTTATTTTTTGGTAAGTCTTGTGGAATAGTTGTTTTAGGAAGTTTAGAAGTTAAAGGTAATGCAGAGGATCTTGTTGTAATTACTGGTGATAAATGGAAGAATATTACTTTTGTTGAAAATTCGATTGACATAAGGATTAAAAGTTTTCTTAAATATGTTGTTATTCATGGAGGGAATGGGTCTTCGAAAAATCCTCGAGATGAAAAATCTTATTTCTTTGAAAAGGAAAAAAGTAGGGGCGGAAATATATTTTCGAAAGGTAGAAATTTATTGTTAGATCATGTTATTATTAGTAATGGCAAAGCTGAAAGTGGTGGAGGAATGTTTGTATACAAAGGTATATTGGAGATGAGAAATTGTATTGTTTGTAATAATGAGGGAGTTAGAACCGGTGGCATAGAAATTTATAATCCTTCATTCAATAAAAACACAGTTTCAAATTTAAGTAATGTAGTTATTGATGGAAATAAAAGTATTGATTCTGCCGGAGGTATTTCAATAAATAAAGGTACAATTATTTTAGATAAATTATTTGTTCAGAATAATTATTCCGAAGAATTTTGCGGAGGTATGATAATTAGAAATACATCAATAAATCCATTGGAAAGTGTTAATGTGGAATTTACTCTTTTGAAGGATTCAGTAATTATGAATAATAGCGGTTCGACTAATGGAGGGCTATATTGTTCAAATTGTTTTTTAATTGAAAATATTTTTAGTAATAATAAAATTTCGAATAATATTGCTAGAGATTCTAATTCTCATGATTTTGAGCATCAAAAATTTATAAATTAAAAACCCAGTTAAATTTTTAGAGTAAATCTTCTATTACAGTCTCTGCAGATTCTTATTTTTTTTGTTCCGGTTTGTGTTTGTCTATATCCTTTCTTAGTTGTATTAGTTCCGTTGCAATACGGGCATTTGAATGGTCTTGCCAATTTATATTCACCTCCTAATAAAAATAATTTACATTACCCTATATAAAATTAGAGTTGGGTCTTCACGCCTAAAAGTTTATAAATCGGATACGTCATTTCATGACTTACTCATCGTAATCCGACTTTATAAACTTTTCCCTTTTCAAGGTCGGCTAACCCAAAGATGTATTATTACTTATTTTTTTCCCTTGTTTTTCCAACGGGGTCTCATTAAGTGAAGACCCCGCCGGAGTTAGAGAGGTAGGGCAAGGAGGAAAAGAAAATGGAATCGAAGATGTATTCAAAGAAACTTGTAAACACAATTAGGCAAATTGAAGCCGCAGAAACAATACACGAATATTTCGATGTAGTGGATTTCGGAATCGATGTAGTACTTTCTTGGTACGGAATCGTTGAAGAGTGGAATGAAGATGAATGCAAAGTATTAAAAGATTGTTTGCTTTCAAAAGCTTATTCAGATGAAATAAAAGAAGTAGATAGAATCGTTGAATTTGAAAACGATCCTTTGATTGCTTCGATCCCGGATAGGGAAGCTCCAAGTCTAAAGCTTCTAATACTTGAACATGCGATTTGGAAGAAAGAGATGGCAAATAAGAAGAAAACCGTTGAGAATCCTAAGGATTCTCAACTAAGTGTTGAGGTGAGAAAATGAATGGAAATAAACCGGTAAGGGTTTTTCGGGCGGGAGCGATTAAGGCTTCCGTTTTTGAAAATTCAGCATTTGTTAAAGGGGTGAAGTCAAAGATATTTAATGTGATAGTAAGTAAGACTTATAAGGATAAAGATAATAACTGGAAATCAACGAACAGTTTTTCAGTTTATTCTGAATTGCCAAAAGTTATTTTGGTTATGCAGAAAGCTTATGAGTTTGTAGTTATAAACACTGATAAAGAAGCGGGGGAGGAAGAAGAAGATGAGATGTGAGAAGAACTAAATAGTTCTTCTTGCACAACTTAAAATGATTTTCGGGTTTTGATGTAAGTCATTACTTTCAAGTAATGACTTTACTTTTGATTCAATTCTTTCGTTGACTGCAACAACAATGATTCTATCGAAATTTGCTTCCAAGCATTTTTTTATATTTGTTAAAATATCGGATCTTCCGGTTTCAACTTCGATAGCTATTCTTATATCATTTTTTGATGCTACAACATCGACATATTTTCCGTCACCGATTGATTTTTCAAAAGTTATATCAAAACCCTCATTCTTTAATATCTGTGCATATTTATTTTTCCAGAATTCGTGAGTTATTCCGCCTTCACGAATATCTTGTAATATTGGTTGATCGATATTTGATTTACCAATTTTGGTTAATTTAAGTACGATAACCCTTCCGCTTTTCGTTGGAATTTCTTCGGTTTCAATTAGTTGTTTTTTGAGTAATGAATTTTTTAATTCATTACCTTTTCTTCTACTCCATTGTAATCTTCGGTAACGTTCTACTACACCGGATAATTTATTTGAATGAATATCATGAAGTAAGATTTGTTCTTCCGAGGTTATTCCAACCTCTTTACTCCGTTGGTCATCATTTTGCGGAATCTGTCTCTCTTCGGCAGTGGTTAATGTTTCAGAGGCGGAACAAGCGGAATAAGGTCTCATTAGATCACTTATCATTAGATCACTTACTGAGCCCTTTCTAATAGGAATATAAGGGACATTTATGAGAAATGGTTTGTGCCATCTCCCTTGAATTTTAGCAACGGCTTGTCCGGTGTCAAGCCTTCCTAAAATTTTTTTATCAGAAGATTCTAAAAGAAGCGCACTCGCAGCTGAGTTAACATCTTTTGAATCCTTAAGGTTTAATACAATTGTACACCAAGTATTTCCACGAGCCGGTAAGGATAAAAGACTCGGGCATTGATCAATAATGATTACGGATTCGCCAAGTTCTCTGATTTCTCTTATAATTACATCGGTAATTGATTCACCGCCGACAAGATCACTTTTATCTTTGCCGATAACGTGATGGGCTTCTTCAAGTATTATTGCATGATCAAACTCCTCACGTTTCTGAGAAGGAGATGAAAGTCTGTAATGATGTATCCATAATAAAATACTTTCCACTAAAAATATTTTATCTGTATTAGTAAGTGAATCCATCTCGAGTATTACTTGTTGACTTAATAAATCAACCATATTTGATTGTTGTCTTACATTGAATGTTTTTCCGGTCTCACCAAAAGTTAAGGCACCAAGAGCTCTTAGAGTACTGCTCATCCAGCCGGATTCTCTGCCTTTAACGTCAGTGTGCTCAATAGTATTTAGTAAATCTTTTAGAGTCGGATAATTTACAACCGGTTTATTGTTGTATAATCCAAAATCATTGTAAGTTTTATCTAGAGCTTTTTGTAATAAATACATTACTCCTTCACCGACAAAAGTAGCATGTGCAATTATTTCAATTAACTTTTTTAACCAAGTTTTCGGAGAAGTACCTGGAGGAGGAATAAGAGGATTAAATCTAAATGGAGCAACGTCTCTTCCAACGGTATAAACTCTAATATCCTTGCCAAAACTTTCAGTTACAATATCCCGGTAATTTCTTTTCCAATCCAAAACAAGAAAAGGTTTATTTTTATGTATAAAGTTCTTTAGAACTTGAAAACATAAATTAGTTTTGCCCGAACCCGAAGCGCCGACTATTAGCACGTGTTTTATCCAGTCATTTTCTCTTAAGCAAAATGGATAGAGTTTTTTACCGGCGTACATGATTTCTCCGATAGGGTATTCACCGCGAACGTTTTCAGCCGGAGGCGGAGCTAATAAATTATCTGCATTGTCTGAAGAAATTTCAGTATTCAAATTGTCTAAATAAAGTATGTTAAGAATTTGTTCGATTTCTCTTTTACCATCAATATCTTCGACTAAATAAGCACGCCATAGACTATCAATTTTCTCACCAAGTATTGGTCTTAACTTTACGCAAATATCTTCGACTAACAATTCTAATAACCTCCGGATAACATTTTGGATCTTCTCTGAACATTTTTATATTCGCCGAGTGTTTCAAGTAATTCTTTGTAAAGCATGTTTTGATCTTTCCAGCAATTAAGCATTTCTTTTTGTTTTTCTAATTCCAGTTTTTGAATACTTGTCTTAAAGTCGGCTCTTTTCTTTTCAACCAATTGATTTGTAAACATTGGCCAAGACTCTAGATTCATAACTCCCACATCACACTCCCTTATCATTTTGTCTAGATCTTTTACTTGATCATCTCGAATTTTACTTCTTTGTTCGATTTGAGATTTAAGATGATTTACCGTTGTTCCCAAGAAATTTAATTTATCATTTGTTATCATATCGGCTATATCGGTGCCGGATTTGTAATTATTATTTGTTGTTTCAAGAGTTGAAAAGTAAGTTTTCTTTTTTGAATTATTTATCAAGTAATTTGAGTTTATTGGTAAGGCATAATTTTTTGAATCATTGTTTTTTATGCTTTCATATTCTTTTGTCTTTGGTAGGTATTGATAGTTGAATATCATTGGTATCACCCGTAATAAAATATTGTGATACTAGTATATAAACTTTTCGGTTTTTACTACCTTTTAGTAGAAAACTCTTTAGAAAATTTTAATCTGACCTGCACATGCTCAAACTTAACGACATCAATAAAAACCTCATGATCGCCATTCAACTTAGAATCAATATAAAAATAATTACTTAAAATATATCTAACACTACCCGGACTCTTACCAACCTCCCTAGCAATTTTCTTAATCGGAACTCTATCAAAATAATCCTCAAAAATATTAACTACAACATCCTTACAATCAGAATCAACAATAACATCTCTGCCAATAACTTTATAACCAAAAGGAGGACGATTCATAAAACGGGCATTAGACTTTGCTTTTTCTCTACCGCGATTTATTCTCCATTGCCTAAGATCAGTCTCAAACTCTGAGAACACAGCCCTTATCTTTTGAAATGCTTTTTCAAAAGGGCTGTCAGCCTCTCGTTCATTAACCAATAATAATTTTATTCCCTTCATAGAAAGATGAGTATCAATCCAACCAAACTGCAAAGTATTTCTTGAAATGCGGTCAGATTCAGTTGCAATAACAGTATTAGGCTTATCTACATCAATACGGTCAAGAAGATCCATCAAACCTTTTCTCTCGGTTAACTTAGTTCCACTCATTGAATCCGTAAATTTTTCAATAATCTGAATATCATTATTTTCACAATAATTTTTAATCTCATCGAATTGAGCATCCAAAGAATAACCTTTTGCCTGTTCACCGGTACTAACTCTTAAATACACAAAAGCTCTTCTCATTTAATATTAACCTCCTTTAACCTAAACACTAAATCACCGCGTTCAATAAACGCCTCAAGCACATCACCGCAAACCAAGCGCAAACTTTTCGCAAGACCTCTCGGAATGGTAATCTTAAACTGACCGTTGGACTTTTGAAATTGGATTCTGACAAGATTATCACTTAAGCGGGGAAGCCGTTTAACTACATTATTCTGGAATTTTTGAATCGCAGCCATATAAATTTTATATGTATAGACTTATATATAAATCTATCGATAAACATGGCTTAAAGAGGGTGGGGAAGGAAAGTCTAACTTACTGCCCCCAAAATTATTGAAAGAAAAAAAATTACTACTGAAAAATGAAAATTAAAATATTACCACAAACAAATGATAAAATAAAATAATCATTCTGAAATAGTGATTACTATTCCCAAGTAAAGAAATATGATTTCAACTGATAAGTAACAAAACCGAAAAATATTTTAATCAGCAGTAATTACCCAAAAGTTATGACAACCAAAAACAAAACATTAAAAAACAATGAAAATAATTTTCAAGATGAAGCAATGAAATTATTAAAAGAAGTAAATCAAAAATTGGATTACATAATAAATTTACTTAGGGATGAAGAACTAAAATATCCGTTCCATAATAACTACCAAGATTTCATTGAACATAACGATCATAAAAAGTTATAGGTCACGCACAAATCAAACTCACATTCACAACAACTAATTAAATTACAGCAAGCATATATCTCCATGATCAAAGAATCGGGATTGATAAAGCTGCTGTTATTTAATTATAACAACAGAAGTTTTCAATTAAAGAAAACAGTTATTTGGCCCGTTCCGGCTGAAATAAGCCCAAATACGACCAAATCGCCTAGATGAAAGACTGCAATCCTAATTCTACAAAAAACTAAGAAAATAATTCTAAAATACTTTGCAGACTCAATAATAAATCACTTGAGTCTGCAAACTTAAGCGGAGGAATATAAAATGAACTTAATCGAAAAACAAAATAATGGGACACTTTTCATTGACCCATCAAACAAAATTAAATCAATGTTAACGGAAAGAGAAGTAATGGAATTACTAACAAAATTAGATGAAGAAATTGAAAAGGATTCTTCATTAAATCTCAACATGTGGTCATTAAATTTTAACAACAAAGAAATATTTGGATTACTGGATGCAAGAGCCGGACCAAATGAAGAAGATCTGTTAAGAATAATCTTTTCCGAAGAATTCTGACCCGAAACACTAAACTCAAATAAATAAAAACAATTCATACAGACTCAATTAACATTACTTGAGTCTGTATAAAATAATCGGAGGTAAGAAAAATGAACATATTAAAAAAACAAAATGAAGGCTCACTATGCATAGTAGCCACAAGAGCAGTAGCAGCAAAACTGACACCTGAAGAAATGCAGGAAGCACTTCAAAAACTTGAAGTAAAAATGCAAAAACAAGATCCGCTTAACCCGGATCTTTGGACAGTATACGTCAACAACTATAAACTTTGGGGTATACTTGATCATAGAGCCGGACCAAACAGAGAGGATTTACTAACTGTATTATTCCCGGAAGATTATTAAATCTTCCAATTTATTTTTTTACAGCCTCAATCACAAAGTACTTGAGTCTGTAAAACGAGGTGGAAAAGATGGAATTACAAGAAAATAATACACTAGGAAGACTATATGTTATATATTCAAGGAAAGTAGCTTCAATATTAAACCAAGAAGAAAAAAAACAATTATTGGAAATACTAATCGAGAAAATCAACAACGAAAATCCGCAAGATATGGAAACATGGACTGTTAAAGTTAATAAGCATGAAATTTGCGGAATTTTCGATAAAGATGATGTTAACTTTTCCGCCGATTCACTAACTGTAGTATTCCTTAACGAATACGAAAACCCAAAATTTTACATTTAACAATTTAGGAGATCAAGCATCAAAACTTGACAGTTGTTTAGCCTTATAGTAGTTTATAAGTATGAAAAATACTTCAATGAACATCATACCCACAATAGCAGAAATTCAAAAAGCCGCTAATAAAAACCTCATATTAAAATTCTCAACCTTTGCAAAGTTAAAAAACATCAACAGAAACATGGTTTATCAATTAAGAGATTCAAACTCAATCGATACCATAAAAATTGACAAAGTTGAATTCGTAATAATGAACGACAAAGCAAAGAAATACCAAAAATCCAAATAACAACAAACCCTCAAATTAAAACCAATCACAAAGTAAAATAGTATTGGAAATTACTATAATAGGAAAACTATGACCAACTGCTAAACAACTGCAAAGTAAAAGTTTGATCTCCTCAAAAAAAAGGAGACCAGAACAATGCAGCACCAAATCCAAGAACAAATTTGCCAGTGTAATGACGGCAAATACAGACTAAAATCCAACTGCACCGAATTTAACGATGAATGGTATGAAACAGAATACCTAAACGAACAAACAATAATCTTTAACCATGAAAGATTTTGGATAGATGATTGTATCTACTCAGAATACTTAAACAAATACTTACCCGAAGATGAATTTTACGACTCTCACTACTATTGTACTGGATGTGATAGATACTATCACCAAAATGAAGAAAGTGAACACGTATACAGCGGAACAAGTTATTGCAGTGAATGTTACTATCAAAATCACACATACTGTCATAATTGCCAAGAACCAATAACCAACGATGAATCATATTATTCAGAAATCACAAACAACGATTATTGCGATAACTGCTACCACGATTTACACAGCTACTGCGAAAACTGCGGAGAAGATTACTGGAGTGACGACGGCTGTGACTGCGGAGTATCAATACATAATTACTCATACAAACCAAACCCAATATTCTTCAATAACTCAAAAGAGAAAAGCAAATATTACATAGGTGTAGAACTTGAAACAGAATCCAAAGGAAACGACAGGCAAAAATGTGCACAAGAAGTATGTGATATTTCTGAACTATTCTACTTAAAAAACGACAGCAGTATTGATGACGGATTTGAAATAGTAACACACCCATTCAGTTTTGAATGGTTCAAAGAACATAAAAACATATTCAAAAGTCTACTGGAAACCCTCAGAAGTAATGGATATAGATCATATAACACAACCACTTGCGGAATACACATCCACATATCCAAAAAATATTTATCCGGACTGGACTTAGCTAAACTGCATTTATTCTTCTGCCAAAATGAAGGATTTATAAAAACAATATCTCAAAGAAATCCAAACAACCTTGACCAATGGGGCAAGATAAAAAAAGATAAAAAAGCAATTTATGACCAAAGTAAAAAAAAGGGAGGAAGCGAAAGATACACCGCAATAAACCTTCAAAACCAACACACAATAGAATTTAGAATATTCAGAGGAACACTAAACGACTATTCATACTTCAAAAATATTGAATTCATAGCTGCAATATGCTCCTATGTGAAAACAACCTCACTACAACAACTAACATCAGAAACATTTTACAACTATGTAAAAAAAGACAAAAACTTCAAAAACCTAACAAAATTCATGGAGTCAAAAAAATGTGCATAATAATATTAAACACAAAAGAACACTTAACAAAAGAACTGTTAAATGAATGCTGGCAAACCAACAGCGACGGAGCCGGAATAATGTACGCAATAGATGGAAAAATAAACATCTTCAAAGAACTGAAAAATTTCAATACGTTTTATGAATATTACTCAACACTAAGAAAGGAATTTAAGAAAACAAAAATTGCACTTCACTTCAGAATAGCAACATCCGGAAACATAGATCTTTATAATATTCATCCGTTTTATGTAAATGAAAATCTCGCATTCATGCACAACGGAATAATAAACATACTGCTACAGAAAAAATCCAAAATTAGCGACACAATAGCATTCAACCAAAAAATACTAAAACAACTACCGCAAAACTTCCTAAACAACCACGCATTAGTTGAACTTATTTCAAGGTACGCAGAAAGATCAAAACTACTATTTATGAACAACCACGGCAAATACTGGATAATAAACGAACACCTTGGACATTGGGACAAAAAAGGTAACTGGTACAGCAATTACAGTTACTGCGAACTGCCATTCCTAAAACAACAAAACATAACTTGGACACACGATCTACTCGACTACGAATTTTGCCAATACTGCGGAATAGAATTACTTGAAGAAAGGGAAGTGGTAAATGAAACTTGCTACGGATGTATGCAAAAATTTGCAACTGAAATAGGGATATTCTAATATTTTTATTTAGGTTTCGTTAAAATGAGTTTATAAAAGTTAATCTAATTTTTTCAAACTAAGCCTACATTGAAACTACCGAGAAATACTCGGTAGTTTATTTTAAATTGAGTTCATTTGATTTTAAAGAGTAGAGTAAAAATCCTTTCTAAATAGAATTGCCTTTTAAATTGAGACTGTAAAATAACTTGTACAAATGTGATTTTAATAAATTAAAAATCATTAAATCTATTCTTAAAAATAAATGAA
This sequence comes from Ignavibacteriota bacterium, assembly GCA_016708125.1. Lineage (NCBI taxonomy): Bacteria > Pseudomonadati > Ignavibacteriota > Ignavibacteriota bacterium. The sequence goes on from JADJGF010000001.1 coordinate 2,635,456, forward strand.
AAATCCAACTACCATAGTAATGTTGGAAAGAACAAATGTCCAACGTTGAAATGAGTCATTATTTTTGGTCAAAAAGTAAGTTTTTAAGAAAGGCTTGCCATCCTAAAAATGTTAGGATTTTAAGAAGATAAAAATAAAAAGGGATTTTTGGGGATGATGGAGATGATCACTTCTTCCGAAATTTTTGAAAGAATGACTAAAAGAATTTTTTCATAATAAACAATTTAAAACTCTGTCATTTAATTATTTTTAATATTTTAGTTGCTAACTTTAATTATTTTTCATATTTTTGAATTAACATTAATACTAAGGGTCATACTATGACAAGAAATGAGTTAATAATAAGAATTCAAGAAGAAATCCCTCAAGAATTTATTTTACGGATGCTAAAAAGTATTCCATATTTGTGGGAAGAATCGTTTAATTCATGTCGTAGTGAACATACGGATAAAACAGCCAAAGAATTATTTCCATATAAAAGAAGAGCATTAATTGAAGATTTTATGTATGAAGTTGGGAAAACAAATCCCGCCTTTAAGACAACTCAAATTGAAAATAGTGTTGGTAATTCAACTTTTTATGCACTTGAAACTGAAAGTTTTATAATTATACAATCAGTTGCAAATGGATGGAGTAATATACCACGGAAAGCTTTGTTTCGAGAAGATCTTAGTCAAGGTAATTTATTTGAAGAATTTTTATACAGTTCTAAACTAGAAAAGAAAATTTGTTTAATTTTAACTCATGGAGCTGAAAAACCATATTCCATTAGACCAGACTTCATTAAATTTTATATTGAGAATACTGGTTCAATATCATTAACTGATTTAATCATACCTCAACCTGAAATTATAATAAATGAAAAAACTGAATTAACTCTACCTAAATTAAAAGTTATTTAAAATATTAAATAAAGGAGTAGCGCTATGAATGATATTAAATCATTCAATCCAGAAAAATTAATCGAGGCGCGAGAGTTTAGAAAAATTACTAAAAATGAATTAAGTAAAAAAATCGACGTCTCAGTTCAATCACTTGTTGCATATGAAAAAGGTAAAGCAATTCCATCTTTTGATAGCATGAAAAAGTTAGTTGAGGCTTTAAGATTTCCTTATCAATTTTTTTTCCAAAATTCTGTAAGTGATAATGTTTCTAAAGTATTCTTTCGATCTTATGCTTCAGCAACTAAAAGTGAACGTAAAAGTCAGATATATAGAATAACTTGGCTTACTTCTGTTCTTTCCTTTATTGAAAAGTATTTCGAGTTAAATAATGCTAACATTCCAAGTGATTTTTATTCAAATCTTAGCTTTAAAGAAATTAAGGAAGAACAAATTGAATATTATGCAAATAAACTCAGAATTTACTGGAAAATAGGACTTCAACCAGTAACAAATATGATAAATCTTTTAGAAAGTAATAGTATCATAGTTGCAAAAGGTAATTCTGAATCTTCAAAAATTGATGCCTTTTCAAAGGTTGATCCTTTAACCAAAAATCCACTCGTTTTTTTAAGTTCATATAAAAATAATTATTATAGAACTAGATTTGATGCTGCACATGAATTAGGTCATATTATTCTTCACTCAAATCTTAGAAAAGAAGAATTAACAAATGAAAATTTAACTTACTTAGAAGATCAAGCAAATTATTTTGCAGGTGCATTTTTAATGCCAGCTGAGACATTTTCCAGAAATTTCTTTTATCCTTCTTTAGATGAATTTCTCAGATTAAAAAAATTTTCAGGTATGTCAGTAGCAGCATTAATAATGCGAGCTTCAAATCTTAATTTTATTTCAGAAGAAACAAAAACTAAATTATTTATGAATTATTCGAAGAGGAAATGGCGAACAAATGGTGAACCTCTTGATAATACTATTTTGCCAGAAGAACCAAAGTTTTTATCTCTATGTATTAATGCATTATTAGAAAAGAAAATACTAAAAGTCGGTGATATAATTGAGCAATTAAATTTGCCATTAGATGAAATAGCCAACTTGATAAATTTTGATTTTGCTAACTATAAAGAAAAGGAAAATCCTTACTTTATTGAAATCAAAATTAAAAAGAATGAAAATCAAAAAAGAAATTTGCAAATATTTGAATTAACGAAAAAAAAGGAAAATTAATATTGAGTTTAGTAATTAATTATTTAATTTCTATCAATAAAAAAGCCAAATTAGTTGACGCTAATCTGGCTTTTTAAACAAAAATTCCACACAATTAAATAATAAGACTTGCAGTGTGGTAGCGGGTGAAACTATTTAAATTGATTATTTAAAATACATTTCATCCCTAAAAAAAGCAAGTCCATTTTTCTTACTTTATGAGGATCTATAAAATGGATACCCCAAATGAGAAGAACACCGATGGACTAGTCAAAGTAGTTACTACAAAGATTAGAACTCGTAATGGCAAAATTATTTATGCAAAAGATTTCGGGCATAAATGTTTTGTTTTTTACGCAAAATCCAAAGGTTAATATCTGACCAGCTTCGGCTGGTCTTTTAATTTGAATAAATATTAAAAAATTAAAATAAATATTTTTTATTATAAATGTTTGATATTTTCTTGTTCATGAATTCTAAAAAAATTCGACTAATTAACATTTCTATTCTTCTTATAACATTACTTCTAATTTTTATTTCTGATACACTACTATTATTTCGCTTCGGATTGCCAATTGGGGAATGGGATCACGAACTACATTATAAGCACAGAAATAATATCTCTACTTTTTGGGAAAATGAAAATTCAAAACCACTCACAACAAACAGTCATGGTTTTCATGATGACGAATTCCCATTAAAAAAGAAAAAGAGAGAATTAAGAATATTGAATTTAGGGGATTCCATTACAATGGGACTTCATGTAAATAAAGATTCAACTTATTCTGCTTACATGGAAAAAATTCTAAAATTTTCTTTAAATTTCACTTATCACAAAAAAATCTATATAAAACAAAACTAAAAGTTTAAGATAATTACTATAGCATTAAATTTGTAATCTTAACTCATCACCAAATCTCTATAAACAGCTAAGTGACTTGCCGAACTTCTAAGAGATTTTAATACGCTTTTTATTTGACTGCTATAATTTTTGAAATCGCTGGAAAGGATTGTATATATTTTTTCACATTCTTCTGAATTTGAAGGCAGCATTATTTTTTGTCCTTTTATTTCTAAACTATCATAAAAGAATTTGAAAAGTTTTAATTGTCCATTACTGCTTAGGCTTACTGTAATTTTCTTATTCCCTTGTGTAAAAATTACATTGTAGGTATTAAATAAGTTTGAATCACCGGTTTTTGCAGTTTGGGGAAATTTTGCCGGAAGATTGGGAATATTAAAATCTTCTAAAGTTACATTTTCTGTTAATGAAAAATATGAATGTATTTCCGGAAAACGTTCTTGAATTAATTTAACCGAGGTTTGATAATCCGGTTTTTGTTTTGTTTTAGAAGTTGTTACTGAACTTGCTTTTTCATTTCTTTTGATTCTTTGTTCACTTGCTTCTTTATAAAATTTATCTAAGTCTTTTTCATTTAATCCAATTATGTCGAATAATATTTTATCTAATTTTCTTCTATCTACTTTTTTGATTTCTTCATAAATAGTTTCTTGTGGTCTATTTTTTAATGAATTATAAATTTTTATTAATTCAACTTTAAATGGAACTAAATATTTTGGATCAATAATCAAATTCTTTTCAACAACAATTACATCAATATCTGTTAACCCTTCTCCCATTTGACGAGCAAAAAGTTCAAGGAAATATCTGAAAAGTGTGCTGTTCATCAAAAGAAAAATAATATTACTTTCTTCTTCGTATTCAGTTTTTATACAAACGTTGTAATTAACTTTATCACAAAAAACTTTAGAAATCCTATTGTCAATCAATCCATATTTTTCATGAATTTTTGAAGGGAAAATAAAATCGCCAATTACTAAATCTTCACCAAGATTAAACCAATCTCTTTCGTGATTTTTAACTGTGGAAATTCTTTGAACATTTGTTGGTCGCTGATGTAAATTAAATTGTTTTTCGGCAATATTTACATAATCTGCAATTTTTATTTTATTCTTTTTAAGTTCTGCCAAAGTATAATTGCAAACCAGAACATGATATTTTAAATTGCTTTTGTCTACATCAAGATTATTTGCCTCTTTTTGAGTTTTAAATATTGGTTTGAAAAATCTTCTTTCTAGTAAATGATGATTATTTGTAAGCTCACTAAAATACCATCCTAATTTTTCCCAATTTATTTTACTTTTTCTTTTCTCAAATCCAAAATGAAGTTTAAATTCATCATCAGAAAGTTTACTAACTTTTTCAGTTTCATCAATAACATAAAAGAATTCATTCGCTCCAGATTTAATACCATATTTAACATCAACAATTTTACTTAAAGGAATTAATTTATCTCCGGCGGCTTCAATTATTTTATTATAAATTTCCGGCGAACGAAGATATTTTGCTCCCCAATTTCCGTTGTAATATTTTTCTTCAATAGTACTTTCTTCTTTTAACTCCTTTTGTATTTTTGTAATAATTAAGTAATCATCATTTTTGGTTGTCTTTTTTGTTTTCTCAATATTAGTTACAAATTTGTTAATATTTTCAAATCGATTTACATCGTCGCTTTTCCCTATAAGTTCTTTATAATCTTTATAAATTCTTACAAACTTTACAACATTATTTTCTCTTAAATCTGCATCCAAACATTTTTCAACAATTAAGATTACCGTATTGATTGATGCGGTTTCAAAACTTCTTACTTTTTGATTATCTATAATTGCAATTATTTTGAAATGATCTAAAAGAAATTCTTGTAATCCGGTTCCGAAAGCAACATCAAGCCAACTGCTAGAAATAACGTAACCTAACTTTCCACCAACTTTAAGAAATGAAGCTGTGTGCATTAGATAATAAACATACAAATCACTTTGCTGATTTATCTTTCTGATTTTGTGTTCCTTTTTTGCGAGATCAGTCCACGTTTCTTTATCTTCAATTAATTCTTGTCGTATATAAGGCGGATTGCCAACGCACGCATCAAATTCCGGTATTTTTACTTTATTGTATTTTTCTTTTGTTTCTTTAACATCAAATAAATTTGACTTATTCTGAAAAATTAAATTCTGAAATGAGTTTTGCTTAATATCCGAAAAATCTTTTGTAATAATTGCCGGATAGTTATGAAGTTCTTTAATATCCAAAAGAGAAAGATTCATGCTTGCTAAAAGTACCGGGAATGGCGCAATATCAATTCCCCAAAGTCTTTCAAGTAAATGAATGTGTTTTACATTTGGATCGAAATATTTCATTAGTGCATAAGCACGAACCAAAAAAGTTCCGGCACCGCATCCGCTATCCATTACAGTTTTTGTGTTTTTATTTATGCAGAAAGCATTAACAATATCAACTTCATTTGTACTTGTAAAATGCTGACCACGATCATGTTGTTCTTGGTTATCAATAAGTGTATTATAAATTGAACCAATTATATCAAGGCTTAGATCATGAAATTCAAGATTTTTAATTTGCTCAACATTAGATTTTAATTCCGGCAAATATTTTTTTGGATAAGTAAATTCATCCAACACAGATTGTTTGAATATTGATTCATAATCATGAACCAAAACATCATTAAATCTTTCTCTCAATAATTTATTTAATAATTCTTTGTCTTCCGGAATTGTAAGAGTTTTAAGGTTCAGTTCGGGAACATCACGCTGAAGATAAGAATAAAAAATGATTTTCAAATACAGTAAATAATTCGCCAGTTGTGATAAATTGTAAATATCATCATCATGGAAATTTATTGTTACATGAAAAATATCTTGCGATTGTAAGTATTCTCTAATTTTCTTTTTAAGATTATTATCTTCCTTTATTCTTGGAATCATCTCATCACTCATTTGAGCAGAAGCTTCCAAAATGTATGAAGATAATTTATTGATAAATTGCTTATCAATAGAATCCCAATGAATTTCTTGAATGTTATGAACTAAATTGCTTAAATCAGTTAAAAAGGATTTAATAATAGGCTGTAATTGTGTTAAATAAGTTTGAGAAATTACATCATTATCATTTCTAACATTTGGCAAATAATAAAGCTTAATTTTACGTTCAAGAATTGTTGTGTTTGGTTTGAAAGTTTTAAATAAAACCAACTGACGAGGTGTTCCGGTAACGCAATATTCAATGCCATTATTAAGTGCTTTTGTCATTGCATCTTTTACAAGAATTTCATCTGTCGCATCCCAGCTTGAATTTTTAAGTTCAATAAAAACTTTTTTAGAAGAATCTACCGAAGAATTAATAATTGTATCACTGAAACGATTTTCACCAATTCCAACGTTTTGTTCTTGATTAGCAGAAGTAAATTTTAGCTCTGGATTTTCTTTAAATATTTGATTGAAAGTTGTAAGTAAAACACCTTGAAAAGTTCTTTCATTAGCTTTGTAGTTGGACATAAGTTTTGAATTATCATATATTGCTCAGAAAAATAAACAATTTCAGACTTTAATTAAATGATTTTTAATGAAAATATTATCTGAAAGAAAACAATTATTGGTTCGATTTCAAGGCAATTTTATTATATTTGCCTTGTAATAGAACCAAGGATAAATATGGATGAGCTAATTAAAATATTTAAAGATCATAAAGGTTATGCCCGTATGATTGATTTGAAAAAAAAAAGAATTCATACACGTACTATAAAAAAGGCTGTAGATACAGGAATACTTGAGAAAATTAAACCTGGGCTATATAAACTTAATAACTATCCTTGGGATGAATTTGAGAGTTTTATTGATATTTGTAAAGCCAATAGAAATGCCGTTATTTGTCTACTGTCTGCAGCTTCACATTGGGAACTTAATACATTTAACCCAAATCAAATAAATGTAGCTGTCCCGCATAGTACAGATAAATTTAGTATTGATTTTCCTCCGGTAAAGGTTTTCTACTATGCAGATAAGTATTATCCGGATGGAATTGAAATAATTAAAACAAAAAACGGATCATTTAAAGTTTATAATAAGGAAAAAACTATTTGTGATCTATTTAGATATCAAAAAAAGGTTGGTGAAGATATAGCAATTGAATCCCTAAAAACGTATATCAGTAATAAGAAATTGAGAAGCATCCCAAAACTACTTGAGTATGCTGAAAAAAATAATGTAGCTAAGAAAATTCAACCTTTACTTAAGGGAATGTTGAAATGAAGCAGATAAAAAATATTCCCATTTCTGTTAAAGAAAAACTTAAAAATATTTCTACAACTTCTGGAAAGGATTTTAACAAAGTACTAAGACAATATATTCAAGAAAGATTTTTGTATCGATTATCAAAATCTGCCTTTTCTGAAAATTTAATTCTTAAAGGTGCACTACTTTTTTTAGCATATAACATAAGCAGATCAAGACCAACAAGAGATATTGATTTCTTGGGGAATAAAATATCTAACAATGCAAAAGATATTAAAAGCATCATTAAAACCATTACCGTAATTGACTGTGAGGATGGACTTAAGTTTGACCAAAATAATATTGAAGTAGAAAATATTGTTGAAGAAGGGGATTATCATGGAGTTAGAGTAAAAATAAATGCAAAACTTGGGACAATAAAAGACAGAATACAAATTGATATTGGGTTTGGAGATAAAATTACTAATGGACCAATTGAAATTGAATATCCAACAATGCTTGATATGCCAATTCCCAAATTAAAAGTATATTCGCTTGAGACAGCAATTGCAGAAAAGTTTGAAGCGATTGTATCATTACAGCTTCAAACAAGTAGAATGAAAGATTTTTACGACATTTATTTTATTGCAAGTAAAAATGAATTTGATCTCTTAAAGCTAAGCCAAGCGATAAAAATTACTTTTGAAAATAGATCAACAAATATTGAAGATTCAAAATACATTTTTGAAGAAAAATTTAAAGAAGATAAAATAAAAATTGAACAGTGGAAATCCTTCATCGACAGAAGTGAATTAAAGGATGAAATTGGTTTTTCTTCTGTTGTTGACATTATAAAAAAGTTTATTGAACCGGCATGTAATGTAAATTCTAAAAGTAAAACATGGAATCCTCCAAAAGCAATCTGGAACTAATCAGATCTCCCTCAACCAAAATATTTATATACTAGTAGTTCGATTAATACGTTAAGTGGAGTTTATACGTGATTAGGTTATGGATATAAAGTCATATTTGTTGGAAAAAAGAGAACACATAAATAGCCAGTCAAGTAAGATTTCAGACTATACAATTTTTGATTTTAACTATGTTCCGGAAAATCCACTGATACGAGAAGAAACCAAGCAGATTATTGATGCTTTTCTAAAGTATGAAAAAACAAACATTCCGGTTAACCAGGTTATTTTTGGATCACGTGGAAGCGGTAAAACATTAATGATAAAATATTTGGAACAGATTTTTAGTGAAGAATCTTCGCTAAATATTTTGTATGCAAATGTTAGATATTATTCTACTTCTTTTAAAATTCTTGCGCATTTATTAAATGTAAGTTCAAGAGGTTTATCTCTTTCTGAATTATACAACCGGTTTAGAGAAAAGTATAATTCAAAAACAATAATCATACTTGATGAAGTTCATTTATGGGCTCCAAAAGAACGGCAAAGGGAATTACTGTATTTTCTTTCAAGAGATAACAGAAACTATATGATTTTAATGTTAAGTAATGATCCCAGATTTTTAAATGAAATTGATCAAAGTGTAAAATCAACACTTCAACCCGAGTTAATTCACTTTCGAAATTATGATGCCGATGAAATAGAAAAAATTCTAAATGAAAGAACAAAAACCGGCTTAAAAACAATTGAAGATGGAATAAATTCAAAAATATCAGCTTATACAGTAAGAGAAGCAAATTCGGATGTAAGGGTTGCACTTAAATCTTTATTTTATTGGGCAACCAAAGGCGAAGAGAAAATAGAGCAATGTTTTGAAAATGCCAGACGGGACATCTATGTTGATCTGATTGGAGATCTTTCGGATACTAATCTTCTTATTCTCAAAGCCGCTTGTCAGATTGTTGATAAGTTTGCAAAAAAGGTTCATATGAGTTATGTGGATTTGGCAAGGAGCAATCGGGAGCAAGCGTGCTCCTATGTACATTTTTATAATCAATTATCATATCTTCAATCATTAGGGCTAATTATGATGCTCTCAACCAAAGTAAATAAAACATATGCAAATAGAATTACAATTCTGTGCAATGAGAAAATTGTGCATCATGTTTACAAATTGAGATATAATTAAGGTTTCATTTTGGGATCATTTTTTTGGCGAGAATATATTTTAACAAATTCATTGTAAACATCATCAAGTGATAAATTTGAATCAATATTTTCAATTACTTGATCATGAAAAGGTGTAAAAGAATCGTCAATAATAATTTTGTTTAACTTTAAATATCGAAGAATTATTATAAATCCTTGACTATAAGGTTGAAATAAAACATCGTCAGCTAAATTTATTCTTTCATACAAATATTCAGAAGAATATCCATGATATATTTTGATATATTCTAAATAGAATTGGTAGGTTAAACTGTCAAGACTACCATCGAATTCATCTAATAATAAATCAGCTGATATTTTATTGTTTTCGGATGATAGATCTACTAAAAATTCATCATCGATAGTAAGGTAATTTATAGTTGTACAACAACTCCCTAAACTAAATACCAATAAAACAAAGAATAAATATTTTTTCATTCTAAACCCAAAATGAAGGAATTAAGTCAAGATCATTATTAGAAGCTAATGGCCTACCAGTATCCAAATCAATTCCCGGGATATCTAACTCAGTAATCGGTTCCCCATTCAAATAAATGTAGTTAAATGATTTCTTCAAAATAGGGATTAAACGTGAATAATAATGAGGTAATATATCATCAAAATAAATGATTTTTGGTTTTTTGAGAAAATTTAAATCCCGGTCTACCGGTTTTGTTAAAACTAAATACATATCCTTATTTGCTCGAAGTTCACTATAATCTTTAAAAAGAAATACATCAATAATTCCGATTATTTTATAAATAAATGGATGTTCTCCTTCAGCAATTCCGAACATTCTATGTAACCCATTTATCCATCCTAGAATATCATTATTAGAATACTTTTTATTATAAGTTTTTTCAATCATTTTGATAAAATAATCCAACACTATATTTATTTCTGGAAGAAACGTTGGGTTTAGTAACTGATCATGTAAATTTGTGTTATTTAGATTAAGTGCAGATCCACTTGATTCAGTAAGATAATCATATAAAAGCACGTCTAATTTCATTTCAAGAACTCTGTGTTCCTCTTGATGTTCGTGGTAATCTCCGACCATATCCCTTATAAAAGGATGAATAATGCCATCGGCTACAATATGAGCAATGTATCCAACAAAAAAGCAGAATGCATATCTAATCTGTTTTTTTGTTAGTTTAGATTTATTTTTATTCAATTTATCCAGTGCATAAATTGGTAATTGGTAAGTTTTTTCATAGTGGAATTTATCAGCTAAATCACTTTCTGTTGTAAAGAAAAAATCATCGTCTGCTATACTCGCATAAGGTAAATCCGGAGCCACAGACCCGATTTGAAAAAAGTCCATTCCGGATTGCAATACCAGCCTAAGATTTGGAGGAAGATCTTGCAAAAGTGTATTTTTTGCTAATAAAATATGAGTTATTCCACTTGGCATAAATTAAAACATATCTAAGTCAATAAAATCATAAATTAACTTAATTATTTAATATTGTCAATAAAACATTAAAATACTAAATATATTTAAATTCATTGAGTGTGTAGGGTTTATACGTTATGTAGTTGCCAAATATCTTGATAATCATTTAATAATATGTTACTACTTAAAAATGAACTGATAGTCAGAGTTAGTACTGATAATTTTACGTATAAACTCAGCACCCTTAAGTTTCCACACCGCAACAATCCGGACAAAAATAATTATAACTTGGAGGTCTTTCTTGCTCAATTTCTTGCCAAATTGTATCAAAGTTAAATACAGAGTCAAAAAAATAGACTATTCCTCTGCCTTGCTAACGGTTCAAAATTGGGCTTTTTTTTATTCAACTTTTCAGTTTATTTTAAGGATAGATTTGATGATTTTTAATATCTAAATTTCCTATTTACAAAAAACTTTACACTCTATAAAATTTAGTTTTTTATTAACTGAGTTACATTTGTTATAAATACCTCCTCAGTCATTTTACCCTTTTTAACTTTTCTAGCCCAAAGCATAATTTGATCTTTATTATCTTCATCTTTAATATCATTAATCCATTCAGCATAATTTGTGTAATTAAACTCCTTTTCATTATCCCCATCTAGCCAATCTGAAATTTCAATAACTTCATTCAGTTTTTTAAGTAGTGCTTCATCTTTGAAATTCATTATTTTGTTATTTGATAGAATACACAACAATCCGCCAACTAATAAATTAGAAAGATAACCTAAGTTCTTATAAAATCTTGAAAAATACATTGGAAGGATTGAAAGTGCATCAATTTCAAAATTTTTAAGCAGTCTTAATGCTATTAAATTATTGATTTCATTTTTTAAAATAGTAGATTGAATTCTGTCTATGATCAATGTTCCGTTTCTTACAACTAAATCTAATTCCAAAAAGTTAATTATGCCTTCAGCTATTGCTAAAGTGGTAAGGCTATCTTGTGATAAATCAAAAAGATTCATTGCCAGATTAAATTGACCATGCTTTGTAAATTCAATAGCCATATTCTTAATAATGTGATGTTCGTTAGAATCATTTCCAATCATTTTAATAAAAACAAATGCTTCATCAATTCTTTCCTGTTTTGATAGCTCAATGGCAATTTCACTAAATAATTCAACTTTGTTAGGAAAGTATCCAATCATATCAATGACATTGAAAACCTTTCTAATATTACCTTGCTTTGCCAATTCTAATGCTATACTACTTAATTTACCGGATTTATATTCCCCTTCGTTTTCACTACTATTAATTATTTTAATTGCCTCATCATAATTTGAATCAGATTTACTTATCTCGCCTTTACTGAACATTATTCCGGAAAACTTTATTAAGGAAATAGATTTCCAATAATCATCTTTAATTTTATTGAAAATATCTAAAGCAAGTATAATGTCTCCACGGCTGTATAATTTACAAGAAATTTCATGTAGTATTTCAGATTTTTTAAATTCATTTTCAATCAACTCAAGATATTCAAGTGATTCATTTAACTTTCCTTGTTTAAAAAGTTCCTCACAGACTAGAATTAATAAACTTGATTTATCAAACTCATCATCAATCTGAAAAATATTTATCAGAGTCTCATTGAATACTTTTTTTGATTCTAAGTCATTTCCTAATTTGAAATATACTTCAGAAATTCGTAATAATAGTATATAATTAAAAAACTTATCTTTTGAATATTTTAAATATTTAAAGCATTGTTCAATTGTTTTTTGATTTAGTAATTCATCAGTAAAGCACGTTAAAATTTCCAACTTAAAAACAACAATTTCTGTCTTGTTTATAAACTTCAGCACTTCATCAAATAATCCATGTTTTAATAAGAGTAAGCATATGTCATAAATTACAATATCATCTTTAAAATTATTTTCTAATATATATTGAATCACACTTATTGAATTTTCTATTTTCCCACTTTCAAAAACTCCATTCAATATTCTAAATAAAGTGAAATCATCAAATCTACTTTTAACCACTAAATTTAAAACTTCTTTTACTTTCCCTTGTTTGCATAATACAAATGATATCTTTTCAATTAAATCATGAAGATGCTCAATTTTAATTTTATCAACTATTTTTATGGATTTTTCTAAAAATAGTTCTGTCGACCAGATTTTACCCTTTTTAAATATTTTTTCAGAAATTACTCTTGAATATTTATATCCAAAACAATTTTCCTTAAGATATTCCAAAATCTCTAAGGCCTTATTTATATCTTCATTACAAAATAATTCGGTAATTATTTCAACTAATAAATCAAATTTTAAACCTGCATCATTAATTCTTTTTTCTAGCTTTATTGATTCTTCAACTTTTCCTTGTCTTAAAAACTCAATGATAATATTATAAATTGCTAAATCTTTCTCGTTATAATGTTCTATACTTTCTGCTGCCGTTATTGCATCTTCTAGCATCACTTCTGCCAAACTTAATTGATCAGTATTAAATAAATCCTCAGCTAATTTTGTTAGTGTTAAGGATTTAAGATAATAATCTGATATATTTCCTATATATTTTTCTGATTCTACAGATTTACCTCGCCTAAGCAGAGTCAATACATTATCTTTCAACGCCAGTGATTTCTCTTTTTCATTTGCAAAATTGTCAATGATATTTTCACTAGCTTCTTCTTGCCCTTGTAAAAATAACTCTCGACTAATTGCTAAGTAGGTTTCAAATTTTTCATATTCATTTTTTGTATTGCTTGTAATTTCAATAGCGTTTTCTAAAATTTCTTTGGATTCATCGAATTTCCCTTCATTAAAAAGTAGATTAGAGTATTTTATCATAATCCTGGAGATGCACAATTCATCATCTATCTTATCTAAGATATTTATTGCTTCTTCAATTCTAGCATGATCAAGGAAATGTATAACCACTTTTTCTAATGCTAAAGATTTTAGAAGGGAGTCTTCAATATTTTCTGCAATTTCAAGTGATTTTTCAATTCTTTTTTGATTTAACAATTCACTTGAAATCTCTTCTAAACAGTTATTTTTAGTAAAATTATATTCAATTTTTTCTGTAATATTAATTGCTGATTCCAGAATGAAATCAGCCTCTTCATAATTACCCTCTCGGAATTGTAACTTAGAAGCTGCAATAAATAATTTAACTTTATCTTTACCATTGGTTTTCTCAGTAAATAACGATAACAGTTTAAAAAATTGATAATTGAAATTATCTTTTAATAAACTATTAAATTCGTAAAAATTAGATGGTTCTACTTTTTCTATGATAAAACCCCAATAAGATTCATCCAATTTTGATATAACCAATATAATATAACCCAAAGGTAATACTCTTTCTATATCTAGCAATGAATTATCTTTAGGTAAGTTTTCTTCCATATCATTAATTATTAACTCTACTACTTCATTTCTTTCTTTATCTGCTGCTCTATTCAAAAGTTTAAAGTATAAGATTACTCGATCTTTCACTTCGTAGTTCTTTATCCTTTCTAAAGCTTTTCTATAGTTTTGTTCTCCTCCTTCTTTTATCCATCTCTTTATCTGTTCTAGACTATTATTTGAACTCAAATTTAGTCTTGCAGCTTCTATTCCTATCTCTATCAGTTTATATGAGTCGCCCTCCCATGCTCTTAAGCCTAGTTCAACTGCTTGAAACCCAGCTTCGTATTGTTCTGTTACTTCAATCTGCTTCTTCTGATATTCTTGATTTATTATTAACTCAAATAATTCTTCTTTCTCATTTTGGTTATATAAGTGTACTGAATAATTTTTTAATGGATACAATAGATCTTCCTTAACCTTGAATTCCTTCCACTTTCTACAAAAGTCTAATATTTTTAATTCACATTGTCTAATATCCAACTTTTTCTCTTTTGTTAAGTACTCTCGCATACTTTCATGAAATAATTGATATTTTTTCTCTTCTGTTGATGGATTATCCATAAGCACTTCTTGCAAGGCTGTTATGACTCTTTCTGATGTTGCTGGCCCATACCCTAATATTATCTCTAACTGATGTTGTGTTAAATAGTCCTTAGCTGCAGCAAATGTATATAAGCTTCTTAAGATGTAATCTCCATCCTTGAACATTGAATATCTTTCGATGAAGAGTTTATAAAATTCGTCTATTTTTGTTGGTAGTTTTATTCCATCCTTTAATTTTATTTCTCCTTCTTCTATTGCTAGAGTTAGCATTTTGAGATATAATGGATTTCCTTCTGATTTCTTTAATATCTCTTCAACTTGTTCTTGGTTGATGGCGTATTTGTCTGTTACTTCATATAAGATTGCCCTAATATCTTCTGCTTTTAGCCCTTTAATCTTTTCTTTTTTCTTATAGTCCACTGACTGTCTGTTGTAGAAGTTTTCAACTTCTCGAGTCCATCGGCTTCCATAAACTATTAATACATCCTTGTAGGTATCATTTATTATGTAGTTAATTATTTCATTCTCATTTCCCTCATCTAATCCATCAATAAATATTAGCACCTTTACTCTTTTTTCCATTTTACTTATTCTTCTTAGTCGTTCTTCTAATTTCTTCTTCTTTTCATCATTTGTTACACCCGGGTCAATTCCGGTCTTAAATTCTCCTTCAAGTCTTTTATTTAGATAATCTAGCATTTCGCCCGGTTTTGAATAATCTGTTCCTCTCTTTATAAAGTAATCAATTAACAATACATTGCTTTTTATTTCTGATTTTATCTCCTTGAAAATTTGAGCTAAAAGTGCACTTTTTCCAACTCCTGGATTACCGTACAAGAATAGATAGCCTTTATCATTTTTATTTATCCATTCTTTAATTTGTTTTCTTTCTTGTATTCTACCTTTAAATACTTCAGTTAACTCTTCAATCCTTTCTTTGAATTCTTTAGTTGTTTTTAATTTCCAAGCGTCGGTGTTTAATACACTTTGAAATTCTTCATAGATTTCTTTATCTCTTATATGTACTGCCTCTGCGTAATTTAGAAAACCTACTTCCTTCTTTCTTTTCAAGTCGTTGAAAAAGACATACTTCATTAAATACTTGTTTTCATCTTTGACCATTTTTCTATTATACAAAATTGGAAATAAGTCTAGCTTTTCTCCATCGTCTCTTACTAAATATACATGATTAGCTGTTTGTTTACCTTGTCCTTCATTGCTTAATTCTAACTGAGTTTTATTTAACCATTCTGCTGAAAGCCAATCTTCTAGTATTGGATTCATTATTTCTAAATCTTTTTCACATTCTTGGTCATTGGGTGTTGCTCCATGAGCATATTTATTTCTCAAACTGATAACATTATCAACATTTTTTTTGTCCCATATTGTAAAGTATGTTATGAATTCCGGAATGAAAGTCTCATATTTATTCTTTTTCATTTCTTTGATGATTTGTCTGCTGAAGTACTGCCATGTACCTAAAGAAGGTACTCTTAAACCCTCAACCAGTAATCCTTTAATTCGTTCAGATACTTTTTTGTGTCTAAAGTAGTCGGAAACTATGACTGCCGTATGGGTCTTTAATATTGACTCAAAAATGTCTATTTGGCGATGTATTCTTCGAAATGGTTGGCTTTCTGAATTATACAACTCTATAATATTGCTAATTTGGGGATGATTCATATTCTACTCATTTGCTAATTAATTATTACCTCTTAATTAACTTGTTATTTTTACCTTATCCCTCAAGGTGCCATATTAGTAAATCAATTTTTTTTATTAGTTCTTCTTTGGTTTTATTTTTTGTCTCAATTACACCTTCAACTAATTCAGTTATGGTAATCTTTGCACCCCCAAGTAAGCCACCAAGTGATTGAAGATAATCTTCAAGATTTTTAATAGAGTTTACTGATTTATTATTTCTACTATAAAGTTCCCATTTATCAACTTCTACTAAACTTACAATCTCTTGGATTCCGTTGAATATATTAAATAATGGATCTCTCATTTTGTGAAACGATTCCGAAGATTTTTGCAATAAACTTTTTGCATTTTCACAATTCCCAATCATTCCGTCGTATCTACCTTTTAGTCTATTGTAGAATGCTTCTTGGTAAGAATTTTTCGGTTCTAATGAATTTAAATAATTTGTTATTTCATTTATATACACTTTCCGCGCTACACTACTATCATCTAATGTCAATAAACACAGATATCCTTTGATTATCCCCTTCTTAGCAAAGAAAGGATCCGAAAGTTTGTTCTTTGAGTCTTTACACAAATTTATTCCTATCCAAATATTATCTGTATCTTTTTCTATCACTCCCTTCCTAATTAATAACTCACCTTTCTTTACATTTAGTGAAGGAATTAAATGATTAAAATTCAATTCAATAAGTAGTTTTATATCTTCTTCATAATAAAAAAGTGCCTCATCGAATAATCCCATTTTCACACGTAAATCACCTAGACTAACATAGGTATAAGCTAATCCTAATTTATCTTGTTTAATTTCCCGAATTTCATTTGCTAAATTCAAATGTAATTCAGCATCTCCTAAAGAATACAAAAGGGTTTCAAGATGTCCTAATGTATTTACAAGTCTATCTATTTCTGATCTGATTCCACTTTTTGAATAATAAAATTCTGATTTTTTGTATAACTGTCTACATTTATTGAGATCATAGTCAAAACGTCTTTCCCAAAAAAAACCTAAAGAAAAATATAGTTCGGCCATCACATAATCTGGCTGATTATTGTTATTCAAAAGTTTTTCAATATCATTTGCAAGGCTTATTAATGAGTCTTTGATATGTTTATCAAATTGGGATAGTTTAGTATAATATATAAGAAGCCATGCTAAGAATATTGAATTATAAATTTCGTTATCATTAGTTAAAAGTTTATTCTCAATTTTACTTGCTATTTCAATTGTTTTTGAGTCACTTACTCCAAACATTTGAAGATGGCATTCACCCAAAATAAATATTGATAACAATTCTTCATTTTTTTTATAATTATTACTTGACTTTATCTGATTCAATGCCTCATTTAATTTACCAAGCTTCATTGATCTAAATGCTTCAGCGTAAGATGAGTTAACGTCAACATTGAAAATAGATGTTAATATGATATTTAAATCTTCAATAATTATCTTCTCTGACCAATTAAAAATGGGACTAAATTGAGTGAATATATCCTTTCCAGGTTCTGATAAGATAACTTTAGATAGTTTTTCACAATTTGAAATAATAACATCAGATGATTGCATAAGATTTCTATCAATTTGAATATGACCTTTTATAAATAGTTGGTCACCTCTATGGTAACCGACGATGGGTTTAATTATGTTGCAGTGTTCCGGTAATCGCTTTTCAATTTCATTTTCTAATTTTGTTCTTTTTTCTTGTTTTATAGCTTGATTCATTAAATTTTTATAATTTTCATAGAATTCTGGAATAGCTATTTTAATAAGGTAAACTCCAAGACCAATTGTGATAAATCCCATAAAAATGGCAGAAATTGCATCTAAATGTGAGTTCTCGTAACTATTTTTGAGAAGTAAGTTTAAACCCCATGTAATTATTAAACTTATTCCCAAACTTAATTCTAACAAACCATCACCCCTTAATTCCATTGCATCTGCTTTTAATTCTGAGCGATGAGTTTTTTCAGCAAATCTATTCTCGTATCGAAAAACAAATTCACTTAATAAAAATGAAAAAAACATGACAAAACTTGCAATTAATAAATATTCAGTTTTAATTGATATTATTTGGGCTTTATTCTCAGAAATTATCCAATTTGCGATACTTTTATCCATCCATCCAAAATAGAGTAAGGAACCAATTAATACTTGAATTGCTTGTACAACAAGTGATAATCCAAAAATTAAAAGTCCACCAAAAATTATCATTCCCAACAAATCTAATAAAGGTTGGCGATCTATCGGATATTTATCTTTGGCAGATTTCCGTGAAAATTTTCCACCTAAAACTAAAAAACCATGTTCAGCTATATCTATTAATCCATGTAGTCCATCAGCAATTAATGGAGGGATAGAGTATATTAATCCTGTTATAAGTTTAACTGACGCTTTTAAAAAGTAGCTACCAACTACTACTATAGAAATTAATATTTCCTCTTTTAAAGTCTTTTTATTCATATGATTTACAATTTTAAAATTTAACTAATATGAGTAAATTTTTTTTATCTTACTATATTTATAAACTCTATAATTCTAGGTCGACATTGTAAATAGAAAATCGAATATTCAAATTTAAAATTATAAAATATATTAAGATATTTATAGTTGAAACTTTTTAAAAGTGTGCAGAGTTTATACATCAACTGAATTTCCAAAATATAATCGTTTGTAAAAATTGTTTTACCACTAGACAGTGGACAGACATCTGCAATTATTATAGCTATTTTTACGAATTAACTCCACGCTCTTTAAAACAATAAAAATTATAAATAAAAAATTGCAAATGCGTTATTATATAAATGATCAATTAATTAAAGATGTAATGCCCCCTAATAAACAAGTGAAAATAAGTAAAAAAGAGTAGAGAAAAATTAAGCAACATCTTTATATTTATTAAATTTTTCCAAATCCTTTATCCCTTTTTTCGTAAATCTCGTAAGTTGTTTTTCTAAGTGTTCAATTTGATTTACTGCAGAGTGTAGATTTTTTTCAAATTTTATTGCTTCATTAATTTGTGTTATTGCATTATTGATATTGTTTGCTTTAAGGGATTCGTATAGTAAATCTAGATGATATTTTACGAGTTGATCGTATTTGTTTACTGCTAATTCAAGATTTAGCAGTTGTTTTTCGATATCTAATTTTTTCCACTCAATTCTTAGTTGTTTTTCGATTTTTGTTTTTTCTTCCGGAGGTAAGTTTTTAAATTCTTGTTGTAGATTTTCAAAATTCTTGATATCAAAATCTGATACTTTTCTTACCATTTCTCTAAGTGATAGTATTTTTGAACTAATTTGTCTTTCCTTTGGAATTATTGCTTTTATTTTTTCTGCAATTAAGAATTGACCTTTTTCGGAATCCTTAAATTCCGTGATGATTTTTTTTAAGTTTTGGAAATCTTCAATTAGTTGTTTTGAGTCTTTCCCGGTTTCATTGGTAATAATTGCCAATTTCTTTTTAATAAAATTTTCTTCTTCCTTTTCTTCTTTAACTTGGCTTATAAATTCAGTGGGTTTGGAGATAATATTTTTGAGATTTTTAGGAGATTTTTTTTCAGATTCAGAAGGTTCATCTTTGTTAGAGAAGAATAGCTTAATAATCTTATAAATAGATATTACCACAGCAATTAAAATAACAGAATGCAGCCATCCCATGTACTCATTATCTTTCATCCAGTCAAAGTAACTTGGAGCAATAGATCTAATAGAAAAATAAGTTACAACAAGAGATATTGAAATTGCTCCAATTGCTTCCATACCGGTAGATTTAATACCGTGGTAAATTACAAATCCGACTAAGAAGATAAAGATGGTTGCTGCTAAAGGGCCAAAGGATCGTAAATTAAAACCTATAATAGATTCGCTTATAACTAATCCTATTGCCAGCACCAAGCCAATAGCAACAACCATAGCTTTACCGCCTCTGGAGTCGAAGATTTTACCAATAGTTACTTGAGAGAGACCAACAAAAAGTATTACGTATATAATAAAATCAATTATTGAAGAATAGGAATCATAAATTTCTGAAAAGTTGGTTGTTTCAAAAGGGGAGAGTATTTCTGTGAGTAAATTACCACTAGCGAATGACGAGTTTATTAAGATTGAAAAAATTATAAAAGAACCAATTATGAAATATTTATTGACGATCATCAGAGACCTAAAATCGTTCAAGTATATAAATATTTCTATTTTATATTAATATAAATTATGATTAAAAAAGATAATAATTTAATTATTAAAAGTGAAGATAAATGCGATATTAAATATGCTTGCCTTGAAAAGGAAAATCACTGCTGTTATATTGAAAAAAGTATTGACAATGAACTTTTATTCATAACATATCAAAACAGAAAATGCAATTATTTTGCAAAATATGGTGATAGCAAATTCTGTATGTGCCCGATAAGGAAAGAAAATTATAAAAAATACCATGAATAACTTAAAATTTACAGGAAAGTAACAATTCTTTAGCATTAAATCCATTTCCATCATAATGCTACATAGTACTTGAAATAACCAATAAATATAATTCCTTTAACTTTTGACTCTTCAATTAAATCAAATGACTTAAATACAAAAAACTCATTTCTCCAACAAAAGTTTTTAAATATATTTGAAATTTTCAATGTTGTACAAGTCTACAATCCAATTCACTTTAATTTAGCTGATTCAATTCAATTAAACATTTATATTATGTATAAGATTTATCATAAAATTTTTACATACCGATTTCGATATTCTAAAAAAATATTAATTAATTATACTTACATACTAATTTTAAATAATTGCTAAAATACAAAAAACCAGTTTTTATTTAATTTTTCTATTTTCGGATAGATTTTTTGAAGTAAGTAGTTATACTGATGTTTTAAATAAAAATATTTTGTATATATATTTAATTTTAAAAATAAAACAATGTTAAATTATAATATTTGGCATAGTTACTTCATCATTTTTGTCTATCTAACATTTCAGATAAACTACTTTTTTATACCAATTTTTACTATTGCAACAACACATGATTATTTTTATATAAGAGGTAAAAAAATGTTAAACTTGAACAGATATTTTTGCGGGTTTACATGAATTTAAGAATTATGAAAAAAATTAATTAAGGGTATTAAATATGAA
This sequence comes from Ignavibacteriota bacterium, assembly GCA_016708125.1. Taxonomy (NCBI): domain Bacteria; kingdom Pseudomonadati; phylum Ignavibacteriota; species Ignavibacteriota bacterium. The sequence goes on from JADJGF010000001.1 coordinate 2,656,973, forward strand.
ATTTATGGTCTTATTTCTAACAACCTCAATAATTTATTGTCAAAATTTGAAAGTAACTGGAAAAATTTCAGTTGAAGATACAATAAATGTTAAAAATGCGAGAATTACATTTATTGATGAATATTCACAAGAATTTACAACTTTAAGCGATAGTTTAGGAAATTATGAAATTGATATAATTACTGATATTGAAGAAACTTCGTCTCCCATCCCCAACAATTTTGAATTATATCAAAATTATCCTAATCCTTTTGCGCAAATCACAACAATCCAATATAAACAAAATAACCCATCAGAAGTGAGCATAAAAATATATGACATACTGGGAAGAGAAGTAAAAGATTATAAAATTGGATTAAATTCACCAGGCCTTCATAAAGTTATTTGGGATGGAACAAACAAATTTGGAGAAAAAGTAACAGCTGGAATTTATTTTTATAAACTTGCGACAAATACAGAAACTGTTGTTAAAAAAATGATTTTTTTAAATGTTTCTGAACTAACATTTTATAATACTATTAAAAGTCAATTCGTTTTACATACAAAGAACTTGTCTTCCTTTTTATTTAGACAAACTGCTAAATTCAGAGTTGAAATTATTAACGGCCCATACACAAAACCTTTCATAAAAAGGAAAGAATTTCTAAATGTTGAAGTAAAAAATAATGATATTATAGAATTCGAAGTGGAAAAGGATACCGTAGATAATCATTTGATATATCTAAGTAATAAAGGAGAAAGACAGCAATACTTAAAAATTTTTGACGTAGAAAAACGAAAATTTATTGATAGTATTGGTGGCTTTTTAGAACAAATATCGGATATTGAAGTATTTGATAAGGGAAACAGATTATTTGTTTGTACACGAAAAGGTCTAATTAATAGTACAGGTTATCTTTACTCTGTTAATGTGTTAACTAAAGAAAAAGAGATTATACTTTCAAAAAGTGCAGAAATCTTTTATGAAAAAAATGCTATTCCGCTAGTTATAGCTTCAAATCCCTATGATACACTTAGAGAAATTGGAATATTGGATACTGTTACATCGAATATTATTTGGATAGATACTTTAGATATTTACGATCCTGTTTTTAGTGATCAAAGCCTAAGTTTCGGTCCTAATAATTCAATATTTTATTTTCTTTCTAACAACTATACATTGATGCGATATAATTATGCAACATGCACAATTGATACTGTTTCTGCGATAAATTTTTATCCTTTTGACAGTTTTAAAGTCGATCTAATTAGTAACTATATTTACTTTGCAGGCGGACCTTCCTATGATATTTCAAATGATTCAGTTGTTGGTTCTTTCCATTATACTTCATATAGTCATCTTGGCCATGTTGTTTTAGCATCTAATGGTGCATTTCTATGTAATTCAGATCCCGGGGAACCTCTGAGTATAGAACAAAGACCATCAGGGAAATTAGGAATATTCTATAATCTGTCAGAAGGATTATTTTCAGAAAATTATTTTTTAGTAGACATTATATCAGCTACTCCTTTTGGACATAGTTTTGCTACTGATATAATTATTTTAAACACAAGAGAGGATAAATTATACGCAAGTAATGGAGACTATTTACTTTTTATAATTGACTTAAACAAAAGAAGTGTTATTGATAGGATTGAATTTGACTTTAGAACAAAAATACATCAATTAAAGACCAAGTAAATTTTAATTAAATAATTAAGGAGGCTTTTATGAGACTTAATCTTTTAATTTTATTCATATTTTTAAGCTATATACATATTGCACAAATAGACTATTATTTATATAAAAATGATAAGAAAATTTTAAAAATTTCTGAAAGGGGTCTTGTTATAAAATTTAATTTAAAATTCGAAGAAAAAGAGATAAGAGAATTCTTAAAAAATGATAATGATATAAGTAGATTTGAGGAGTTAAATGAAACTTATGCAAAAAATTTTTATGCTATCTATTTTAAGGATAATGTAAAAAAGGAAATTAAAAGTAGTTTATTTAAAAACTTAGATTTTATTGAAAAAATAGAAAACATTTGTATTCAAGATAATGTTGAAATAATACCATATGATAATTTTATAATTAAGTTTAGTTATGAGATTGATACCCTAGAATTAAAAAAATTAAATGAAAAATATAATGTTAGTATTGTAAAAACATTAATAAATAATAATAAAAAAATAAGATTACGCCTTAATTCAGTATCGAATTTTTCAGTTTTGGAAGTTGCCAAGATATATTATGAAAATCTTAACTTAGATTGGTCAATACCAGATTTTTTTAAACCATTTAATGTCTTATCAATCAATGATACTTATTTTGCTAAACAATATTACTTACATAATACTGGTCAAACTGGTGGGGTTAATGATACAGATATTGATTGTCTTGAAGCTTGGGATTTATCATTAGGTTCTTCGTCTGTAATAACAGCAGTTTTAGATGAAGGAGGTGTCTCACACGAAGATTTACCGAATAGTAGAATTGTAAATGGTTACGATTATATCAATATAGATAACGATCCTACTCCTGAAGGTAACTTTAATCACGGGATTGCTTGTGCAGGTATAATCGCAGCTAGTCAAAATAACTTTGGTATTTCAGGAGTAGCACCTAATTCTAAAATTATGTATCTCAAAATATTTGGTCCAAAACATATCTATTCAGAAGGGTATATTGCTGATGCAATTGATTACGCGGTATTAAATGGCGCAGATATTCTTAGTAATAGTTGGGGCACAGGATCTTCAAATCCAAATTGGTCTCCTATTATTAGAGATGCTTTTGAAGACGCATTAACGAATGGAAGAAATGGTAAGGGATGTATAGTAATTGCAGCTGCAGGTAATAGTGCAAATAGACCAAATAATTTTGGATACACTATTTTTCCAGCAAATATACCTGGTATTTTATCAATTGGTGCAATTAATAAGTCGAATAATATTCAGTATTATAGTCCACGAGATAATAAACTTGATCTTGTAGCTCCAAGTGGTGATTTATATTTTTTTTATAACACTGAAGTTTGTGATATGGGCGAAAATATTATTATGATTGATCCACCAAATCCACCTAATGGTTATGCTATATATGAGTTAAAAGGTGATGTTTGGACTTTAGACTTCCTGATGAAAGGGGTTGGAATAATGGGACATATGGTAACTGCTACCCTACATATTTTGAAAAATGGATTTGGCAGGTACCTGGCACTCTAACACCAAATGAAAATTATACAGCAAATTTTGGTGGCACTTCTGCTGCATGTCCGCAAGTTTCTGGCGTTGCTGCATTAATATTATCGTTAAATTCACAATTAACACAAGTGGAAGTTAGTAATATTTTAAAGAATTCTGCTGATGATATGGGCACAACTGGATTCGATTCAGATTTCGGTTATGGACGTGTTAATGCATATCAGTCCTTGTTGCTAACACATGCATATTCAAACAAATCTATAATTAATACTGCAACTAGTTCAAACTCACAAAGGAAAATAGTTAGAGATGGATCGGGTAATTATCATATTGTATTTTCTTCAGGTGGAGAAATCTATTATCGTAAATATACAACATCTTGGCAAACGCCTATTAAAATCAGTTATTTTAATGAAAATAATAGTTACCCTTCAATAGCTTTAGGTTCCTCAAACCAGATTATGATTGTTTGGCAGAGAAAAAATGGTTCAAATTATGATATTTATTTTTCAATGAGTACAGATAATGGTTCAACTTGGACTTCTACATATCGGTATGTTCTCGCATCTTCAGTATCGACATCAAATCCATATCCAGTAATTACAATGAGTATTCCAGCAAGTCGTAAAACAGTGTTATATAGCTCAACTTCTGGTTTATCTGCCAAAACTACTACAACATCTAATCCAACATCGGGTAGTTGGACAAATAATATAATAGGAGCAACTACTGATTTTTCTCCTTCATTAGCGTCATGTGGGACATCAACTTACAATGTTTCTGCTTATAATGGTGCTAATAATCATGTATATTATAAATATCAAGACTATAATGGTTCATGGAGTTCAAGTACGAATCTATCTTCAATGGTACCAGGTTCAGCATTAAATACCGATCCAACAATATGTGGTGTTTCAACTGAAGGTTCGGTGCATGTAGCCTGGACAAGATATACCTATTCAAATGGTTATCCGACTAGTCCACGAACATATTATACTAAAAATTCAACAGCAAATGGAACTTGGCCGTTTCAATATTGGTCAATTGGTACTGGTGATCAATATAGACCGTCAATTTCTGCTATCAATTCATCAAAAGTAGATATTATATATAATAATGCTTCAAATTATCTATATAAAACAAGGTATAATGGTAGTAGTTGGTCTTCTCCAACTTATATTACATCAAATGCCAATTCACCATCTATTTCAATTGGAAGTACGCAATCAAAGTATTTATATACAAGCGGAAGTTCTTTACCTTGGACTGTACAGATGAGTTCGGAAACATTATCAAAAGAATATGAAATTGTAGATAATGAAGCATATTATTCACGTTCAATAGCATTTATTCAACCCGACGAATCATTTGTTGAATATGTTTTACATGATATAAAGATTCGTAAAGTTGATAAAACAGAACAAAATGTAAAATTGATTCCTTTTGAACTGTCTGACAAGAGTTTGACTATTGAGGATGCGTTTAGCGTTCAAGAATCGGAATTAATCGACCTTGATGAAAAAATTTCCGAATTAATAATTGACTTCAATATTAATTCATCTAATTTTCAAAATGTGGTTAAAAATGATAAAAATACAGTTTCACTTTATGTAAAAGTTGAGGATGAAAGTGGGAAGATGTTATTTAATTCAGCAAATCAAATTGATATTAGTCAAAAAAATGAAAATTTAAATAGACAACAAATAGTGATTCCAATTTTAAATTTATCTGGTAAGATCAAAATTAAAACTAATTTTATCGGTTTTGAAGTTAATAAAGGGACAATTGTAAGTCTTGGACATTTGTATAATTTTCCAAATTCAGAAAACGATAACGGTAAAGAGGAATTACAAAAAACAAAGGAAGAATTTATACCAATAGAATATTCACTTTCTCAAAATTTTCCCAACCCATTTAATCCAACAACAAAGATAAAATACAATATACCATATAATTCTCAAATTGGAATATGGATTTACGATATAATGGGTAAGGAAATTAAGAGTTTTAATGATATTTCAAATACTTCCGGTGTTTATGAACTTGAGTGGAATGGAACAAATAATTATGGTGAACAAGTCTCAAGCGGAATTTATCTAATGAAATTTAATGCAAATTCTATTGAAGGAAATAATAAGAACTTTTCAAAAACGTTAAAACTTATGCTATTAAAGTAAAACTCGTTAAAATTATTCTATGCTACCATGAAATTAAATGTGGTAGCATAGGACTTAATATTTTTTGTAAAATACCCCAAAGAAACCAAGTAACTACATTTAGTATCTCTTTCAATAGTTTAGAACATATTGACTTTGTTTTCACTATTTGAGATATCACCTAAAGAACCATAATAATCGGTGCTCACTTACTACATCAAAATGGAACAATTAAAAAGTTATTATTAAATAAAAATTAATTAAATAAAGAATTTGATTTGATCATATAATGGAATTAAATGCTAAGTAAAGTATAAAACATCATTATAAGTGCTAAAATTTAGTTTATACTCAACAATTATTTAATAAAGGTCATATCCTCAACAAAAATAAATATAACTTTAAATCGAAAAAAAACGGCATTAAAACGATTTTATCTATTGTAGCTTTTTCATTTACTAATTATATTATTTTAATTGGAATAAAAATTAATTCTTTAATTAACTATTTAATGATTCTGAATAATCAATTAAAATGGTTATAAAATGAATGTTAAAGATACATATGGCTCAAAAGCCACATTAGAATTAATTAAAAACATTGTTTTAGAAAATAATGAGACTGTACTAAATTATTTTTTATCCAATCGAAGAGTTATTGCTTATTATAATAAACGAATTCTCCTCCCGGAATTCCTCAAAAAACTAAGAGATAATAATTTCTTTGCAATAATCACAATATCACGCAATGAACAGCATTTAGAAGAAAAATTAGATTTAACCTACAACAGAACACTGCAAAAGTTTTCAGTATTACAAACGAATCAAGAGCTAATAGAAGGACCATACTGCAATAACCAATACCAAGAACTGCTAAATCAAATATTGGAATACCAAAAGCAAAACAAGGAAGCAACTCAGATTGATGTAGAACTTAAAATTGAAGAACTTCTGAAAAGAATGATAATGAGACATATTAAATATTCTTGGCTGGAAATATGCAGAATGTCAAATAGACTATATCAAAGATACAGATGGGAGTTACAAACTGGAACAATTGAACTAAAAAAACCACAAGGAATAGATGGCCGGGATTTCACTGAGTGGCTAAATAAAAACATTAAAGATCCAAATCCATTGCAAAAAAATGAAAAATATCGGGTTCAAAAAGAAATAGACGATTGGTTCGGGCATTACATTGAAGTTGATTATTCAGAAGTAGAAAACTATCCTAATAAAAATGAAAATATTTATACAGAATCAGAAAAGTATCCGGAAAACTTTACAGAACTAATTGCGGACGAAAAATCAAGATCAGCGGATCAGCAAAGACCAGCAATCAGAAACCTAGGGAAAGAGAAAATTAAAGACTTAGTTATAAAAATTTTAGAAGATATTTTATATGATAAGAAAAGCGATATAAAAATCGCGCAAGAATTTGGAATAACAAAAGCAACGTATAGCAGATTTGCCGGAAGTGATTGGAAAAAGAATGAAGGCGGGGAAGTGCCGGATCTTTGGAAAAATATCGCAAAAATAATAATGCAAAATCCGATACTTACAGAACTTACAGTTTCCTTAGGAATAAAAGCAGTTGTAAACAGAATTTTAGAAAAGAGTGTATAGGTTAAATTATGAGTAATAATAATTTATATTTTATACCGATTTTAATAAATGCAATGGAAAAGGAAAATCAAATAGAAGCAATTAAAAAAGCAATAATTGAGATACAAAACTTACGCAAGCAAGATAGTTATAAAGAAGGATATGAGCAGTTCAATCAATTTCTTTTAAGCGGTTATGATCAAAATAAGAATATAACAGAATCAGATTTAAAAGAGTTAATTGTAAAAATAGTCACAAACAAAATTGAATTATCAGAAACGGATAGAGAAACAATACTTAATAAAATTAAAACAGAATATAAATTAGAATATGAGAAAATATTTGAAGCATTTAAAAATAAAGACGCAATTGAGATTGAAATTTATAAAGACGGACATTTATTTAATCAAATCACAATAGATGAAAAAATAAAAGAATATAACATTACAAATATAGAACCCGGCATATATGAATTTAGATTATCAAACGGAAGAAAATTACTACAAGAACAATTGACTAACGATCAATTGGTATTAGATATTGAAGGACATAAGTTCAAATATAATTTAGCCGCAGAAACTGACGAAATTGAACAAAAGCCAAGTCTAGTTTTTGAACTAATAAAAGATGAAGTAAAATTAGAAGTATACACCGGATTAGAATACGGAAAAATTAAAATTCGAACAGAATAGAAATGAATGATAATATTGAACCTGAACCAATAGGCAGAGTTAATACAGTCTTAGTTGCCAATGAAGGCAAAGCAATTATTACATCAATAATTGCGGGCATAATAGAAACAAACCTAAGTGAAAGAATAAAATTCACCGGGTTAGTTGAATTTGATCCAAAAATACAAAACCACATAATACAAATTATAATACCACACTTAGATGATATATTTCAAAAATTCGGAATAGAAAAACAAACATATTTATTATCGGTAAAAAATATTAGTGCAACATCTTCGAGTGATACGGAGTTTGCAATAAACGGATACTCAGCCGATGCACCAATATTCTTAGCACTTCTATCAGCTTCATTAAAATTAAAGATTGACAATCAAACTGTAATTACCGGACATATATCATCAGAAAAAGGAGATATATCACAAGTCAAAGGACTTTCAGAAAAACTTGAAGCAGTAGTAATTGAAAATAAATATAATAATTTTATATACCCGGCAATGGATGGGGACAATTCATTAAAAATATTAAAACCAAAAGAATATGATACATCCAATTCAAAACTAAGAAAGGAAAGAACAAATATAAATCTCATAGAAATAAAAAATACATTTGAACTAATTCAAAATGCAGTCACAATAGAATCAATCGTAAATAGTTCTCTTGATATGAATTATTTCGAAAAACAAAAAATAATGGGCGAAGGATATTCAGATCAAATATTTAATTACCTAGTTGAAGAAAACAATAAAAGATTCTGGAAAGTAATTGAAGAGTTGATATTAACAAAAAAAATAAATCAAGTACATCATTTGATAAATAAATATTTAGACTATTTTATAAATAATAAAAAGTATCCCAATAATTTCGGAATACAGCTAAATAAAATTATCAGATCATTACCTTTATCCATAAAAAAGATGGCGAAACTATTTCCAATAGTACCTAAATCAAAATACTTGGAACTCATACAGTACGCCAATGAAAATGAATACGAAGACATTACAAAACTTCATGAAATAGCTTTTTACGATAAAATAAAAACTAATTCATTGGTGAATAATTTAGATGAAAATTGGACTAAGGAAAAAAGAGAAAAACAAATAATAGATTATATACTTGAAAAAATAAACCCATATAACATTGACACAAATTTATTATCAAAAATTGATGAAGCAAGGGCAAAATATACATTAGACAAAAATCAAGTTGAAACATATGAAGAACTAATTGAAACGATCAGCAGTTTTTACCTTTTTGTATTAAAAGAAATCAATAATTCAAATATGAATATCGATGAAGAAAAAATTCAAATTGAAGCACTTAATTTATTCCGGAAAACATATAAGTACAAACATGAATACCAACAAGCAATTATAAATGCATTAAATGGGTTTGAAGGAGGAATTAGAACAATACTTGATGATATTACAAGGTATATTAAAACAGATACGAAAGAAAATTATGTAAACGCAGTAATAAATGAAATTGATCCCACAAATTATGAAATCAAAAAATCTTTAATTCAAGAAATAATGAATAGGGAAAAAGGTGACTTAAAAATCAACAAAGAATTACTAATCCCGGATAAATATATTGATGATTATATTGAAATAATCAGAACATATTCACAAAGCAAAGAACAATTAAACAAAATATTTGCAAGATTATAAAAGGAGGATGAAGTGAGCATCTTAAAAAATATTCTTGAAGATTTAGACGAAACATATATCCTGGAACATGTAACAAAAAAACATGACGAGGCAAGAATACAATACCGGATATCAAGCATAACCGTACCAAACGACATCACATTTGATAACTTAATAGCAGATTATTATAACTATCATTTTACAAAATGCATATCAAACGGGGGATCATTACCAAGAGCAGAATCAGCCGGACGGGCAAAAGAAATAATAGAAAAACAATATAAAAGAAAAGGACTTGATAAACTAAATGCATATTCCGATGGAAGAACCGGAATGAACGGAGGCATGAGACTAATACTGGATATCATTATGGAAGCGATGAAAGAAGAAGCGGTCGAAAGACATTTCAGAGATGTAATAGACAAATACATAGCCCCCAGCAGTTGGAATGAACAAGTAGAAATTATTAAAGAAATATTAAAAAAAATAAATGACTCAACTTATTTGGATAGAAATAATCCGGAAAGATATGCTAGAAACTACGAAGAACTGATTAGATTATTTGTAGAACAAATTAAAACAGAATCAAGATTATTCAGAAGAATGTAAAAATGACAAAACTAAAAATATTATTAAATGAAATTGAATATGGCAATAAATGGAAAACCTATGAATTAAAAATCGAAGAAGTAATTTCAAATTACAATCTGCGTGAAAATACTGTAAAAACATATAATGAATATAGAAAACTGCTCGCAAATATTATGAAACAAATATGGACAGCTTTCTTTGATAATCCAAATTCAATAAATCATATTGATGAAGGTATTTTAATAAATAAAGCATTAGAAACATTAAAAAATACTTATCACGATGATACAGATTTAGTAGTATTTAAAATAATGAATTCGGGAGCAGAAGGAGGAGTATATCAAGTATTAAAAACACTGGCAAAAAATTGGATAAATAATTTATATAACCAACACATTAGATTAAAGATCAGCGAATTTGTGGAAAAGCTGACTTGGCAAGAAAGAGAAAACACAGCTAAGGAATATGTGAATGAATTCAAAGATATACTTCCAAACAATTATGTAAATGATCCTTTACAAGTAGCAATATCATTAAAAAATATTCTGATTGAACATCCCAAAATGATTAAACGTATAAATGAATTATCAAATTTAAATTCTTAAAACCCGCACTGCAACAAAGACATTCAAAAGACCACTATAATTTGAAAAAACTAATTTTCAAATGTCAATTGAACGAACGATAATAAATAGATCACAAGCTAATACAATTTCAACAATAGCAAAAAGCATATTAAGTATTGAAGCAGAAAAGGGTTGTTCACCAATAATTTATAACTATCCGGTTGAATTAGAACCGACATATCTAAATCCAATAAATTGGACTAATGAAAATCAAATCCGGAACAATCAAAATTATAAGAAATTAGAAAATCATTACTCAAATGAATATGAAAGTTTTAATTGCTGGATATCAAAAGAACATGCACTAGATTGGATAAAAGCCGAAAGATTTATAAAATTATTAAACACCATAGAAAACAGAATATGTTTTGAAATAAATGGAAACAAAGAAAAAATCAATATTAACATTAATACGTCAAGAAATGATTCCGAAATATTAAAACTCGCAATAATGTCCGAATATCCAAATTGCGTTATTACTCAAAACGAAGAAAATAAAAAACAATTTGAAAATATGTATTTCAGAGATTTTTACCCGCAACCGCCTTATCATCATTTATTTACAAGACCAAGTGAAATAGTAAATTCACCATATGATACATTCATATTTGCGCTCACAAATTTGCCAAATGAAATAAAAGGATTTCTGCAAATATTATTTATTCCGGTGAAAAACAATTGGCATCAAAATGTAGAAATACTTAATGATTTGGAATTCATGAGTAAAACAATAAATGATCCGAGATCATATCAACGAATAAAACAGCAGTTACCTTCGGGCGACATTAGAAATATGGCTCGTGATATAGAAACAAAAGCGCATAATGACAAACCATTCTTTTCAGTTTCAATCAGAGTGGGAGCGCAAACAAATTATGATAATTTTAATTTAAGCGGATTAACTTCTTTTATGAATTTATTCCAACACGGAGGAAACAAACTTAACTACATAACACAAAATGAATATTTAGAAAAAATTGATAACCAACAAATCATTAATATGTTTGAAAATAATTTAACATATCGTTCCGGATTTCTATTAAACTCTTCAGAACTATCCGGCTTGGTACATATTCCAGCAATCAGTCATTTCACAGATAAAAACATTTATATGGATTATTTAGCAAATATTGAAACAATACCAATAGAAAAAGAACTAGAAGAAGGAATAATAATTGGTTACAGCAAATACTCAAATAAAGAAATTCCGGTAAGAATAACAGATCAAATAAGAAAAACCGGAATACATATAATCGGCAGATCCGGAAGCGGAAAAAGCACACTAATGGAAAATCTAATACTGCAAGATATTGATAACAATATTGGTACAGCATTAATAGATCCTCATGGAGATACAATACAAAGAGTATTATCACTTATTCCGGAAAATAAAATCGAATCCACAATATATATCGACTTCGGAAATACTGAATATATCCCAATTTGGAATCCACTAAAAAGAATAAATAATCAAAGTATCGGCAGAACGGCAGACGATTTACTTGCTTCATTCAAAAGTATAATTAAAACTAATATGTGGGGACATAGACTTGAACATCTGTTAAGAAACGGATTTAACGGATTGCTGCACATCGAAGACTCAACATTATTTGATCTTCTAATAATATTTGAACAATCAAGAAACATGAGCAGAGAAAAAAGAATATTAACCGACATAATAAAAAATGCAGTTGAAAATGAGGTAGCAAAAAGATTTTGGCAGAAAGATTTTCCAAGCTATAAACGGGACGATTTTGCACCATCACACCACAAATTAAGCATGCTGTTAAACTCAGATGAAACAGTTTCATTAATGCTCTCACAACCAGACAACAAATTAAATTTTAACGAGATAATTGAGCAAAATAAAATATTACTGCTGGATCTATCAAATGTAGGACCGGATACAAGAAAGATATTAGGATCATATTTGTTATCAACTTTACATAATTATTCAATTTCAAGAAATAGCATTGATATGAATTACAGAAATCCATTTAGTATTTATTGCGATGAAGCCCACAAATTCACACCGGATACATTGGAAGATATGATAACCGATGCAAGAAAATTCGGAATAAATCTAACTTTTGCACATCAGTTTCTAAATCAATTCAATACGGATCAAAGAGATGCGTTATTAAGTATGGGTTCATCCATAATATTTAATGTAGATTTATTCGATGCAAAAAACCTAATAAATAATTTACAATCAAAAGTAGAAGTAAAAGATATTCTAACGCTAAAGACTGGCGAAGCATTCTCAAGAATCGGAACACAAATAATAAAATTCGAGACTAATAAACCAAAACAAATACTTGACGAAAATTATAAAAAAGAAATAATCAAAAAATCCAAAGAAAAATATTACAAACCAATAAGTACAGTTAAGAAAATTGTAAATGAAAGATTAAAGAGATTCGGAATAGATACAGAACCAATAAGAATAACTGAAGAATTAGAATTTGATAAATCAGACTTTAAATTTGGATATGATGAATTTGACTGAAATACTACAACTTCTGGATGAAGATTTAATTAAACAAAAAATTGACAAACCAATCGATGAAATATTCAACCAAGTTTATTTGTTTACGGAGCAAGTAAATTCACAAAGGAAACTAAAAAGTATAATTTATTTCTTAATACGAAAATTAAAGAAGAATAAAATAATTTTAACAACGAATAATCAATACTCGGATTTAGTTTGGTTCTTAAACCAATATTATTCTGCAGACGGATCACAAGGTTACGAAAGAGCAATCTTTGACATACATAATTACAAAAAAGAAGGAATATTTCTAATACTAGAAACTACATCTGAATCACTCAAAAAAGAACAAAAAGAAAAATATTTACAATGGATTTACACAACTAAAATTGAACACGCTGATTGGGAATCGAAACTTAAAATAGTAGAACAGATAAATAAAACTTCATAAATTTCTTCAGAACCAAATAGCCTAACTAAAATTCAACAAGCAGTATATCTAAAAGAAATAATTCAACAGCAAATTGAAACAAATCAATCAATAAAATCATTGTTAAAGCCCAAATCGTTTTAACAGTGAAACGATTTAGACTTTGAAACCACAAATCAATAAAACAATTGATTAAAATGATTGATGACGAAAAATTATCAGACAAAGAAAAAATAAGATTATTCTTTTCACTCTTCCATGGATTAGAAAATGTATATGGTACATACAGTACACAAAGTGGAAAACACTGGCAGATCAAAGGGAAAGTTACAGAAAAGGTAATCGAAAACCATCTGAAGGGAAAACAACCATATGGATTCTACCCGCTGATTAGTGATAAAACATCTGTTGCAGTTGCAGACTTTGATAATCTTGATCCCAGACCACCTATAGAGTTCATTAAAAAAGCAGAACACTATGGATTATCTTCGTATCTGGAAAAAAGCAAATCAAAAGGATATCATGTTTGGTTGTTCTTCCCAAAGGATGGAATAAATGCTAAAAAAGTAAGGCAAGTTATAAAATTTATTTTAATGGAAATTGATTCAATAAATACAGAAGTTTTTCCAAAACAAGATTCAATCACAGATCGCGGATCATATGGAAATTTTATCAATGCGCCATTATTTGGAAAACAAATTTCAAAGAATAAAACAGTTTTTATTCATCCAAACTTTAAATTAGAATCTTACCCAAATCAGTGGGAATTTCTAAACTCAATCAAAATAAACACAGAACAATTATTAGACTCAATAATATCTAACAATGATATAATAAATGAACGTAAATCAAAGGAATCAAGTACAATAAACTATGGAAATTCAAAATTTGGGTTACCAATTTGTGCAAAAAAAATATTACGAGATGGAGTTACATTTGATCAAAGAATCGCAAGTTTCAGGTTGGCAATAAACCTCAAAAGAATAGGAACTCCAAAGGAACAAACAATTGAGATATTAAATGATTGGAAGCAAAAAAACAAACCAATAAATGGAAAAAAAATAATCACAAAGAAAGAAATAAAAGAACAAGTTGGATGGGCATACTCAAAAGACTACAAAGGATTTGGATGTGAAGTACCAATAATAAAAAGTTTCTGTGATCCCAAATGCAAAACAAATAGAATATAAAATTTAATTCTTTAAAAAATAATTTGTAAATCAATAACTCAAATTGAATATGGAAAACAAATTTGTTTTAATAGAAATCGATCAACTTTATGCTATCATAAAGCAAGCAATTACAGAAGTAATCAAGAAAAAAGATAATGAAGACCAGCAAAAGGAGATACTGAATTTTAAAGAAACATGCGAATTTCTAGGAATCCATGCTTCAACATTGAATAAATGGAAAGCTCAAAACAAAATACCATACAAACGATTAGGGAAGCGAATATTTTTTGAAAGAAAGGGAATTCAAGCTGCTCTTAAGGAGTCAAAATATAGTAAAATTCATCAGTTGATACACAATTAAACTTAAAATAATATTTATTTCGAAATTCTAAAATAAAAGAAAAATAATTTAATTTTTCAATCACGCACAATAAATTCTCGATTATGCCATCAATTTTATAAATCTTAATATTTTTTTTATTGACAAGAATGTCCAATTAAATTATATTGTATGTATGCGTTTACTTACTTTTGTAAAATGATATATACAATTAAACAAAATAAAATAATTGATGCTTCAATCGAATTAATTGCTGAGAAAAGCATTCAAGAATTTACAATTAAAAATTTGGCTCAAAAACTTGGGGTAACCGAGGGAGCTATTTACCGCCATTTTACTGGTAAGATAGAAATTTTACTTGGAATACTTAAAAATTTTCAAGAAGAGTGTAAACCCACCTTAAAAATTGCTTGTTCTTCAGAGATTTCTGCATTAGCTGATATGGAGAATATATTCAAACATCATTTTAATTATTTTGCTGGTAAACCCGCCGTATCAGCAGTCATATTTTCAGAATCAATTTTTCAGAATGATAGTTTACTTTCAATAGAAGTTTATAAATTATTAAAAATGCATGAGGATTCTCTTACTTGTATAATTAAACGTGGACAAGAGAATGGTGAAATAAAACTTAATAATATTAAAATAGAACAGATTGTTAAAATAATAATTGGATCAATTCGTTATACTGTTACAAAATGGAGATTATCTAATTATAAATTTGACATAAAAAGTGAAGGTAAAATTCTTTTAGAGAGTCTTAAAGAACTTCTAAAAGCATAAATGTTAGATTAACGTTTATTAAAATTCTTCAATTTGAAAATTAATAATCAATTTTGAAACTTGTGAAAATGACAAAATCCAAAAAATAATAATTTTTTAATAACACAAAATTTTTTACATTAAACGTAAGTGAATATTCACATACATATAAATATTTTTCAAAAAAATAGGGTAAAAAAACTATGGCATCTTCTGTAAAAAGATTTGATTACCTCTTTCGCAGTACACGTGGATTGACACTTGTAGCCATTGCTGTAGTATCTTTAATAACTGCCATATTTGGAACGCTTTCTGGACCAATGGTTGAATGGGGTATAAAAGACATTACTGTAAACTTGCTTGGTCTAAAGTTAATTCAGGCCGAAAGAGAAGGTCGTATAATAATGCTTTATCACACAATTGCGATGACAATTGTAGCAATTGAAGTCTATTTCATAACTGAAATTGTAAGCATGAAAAAGCATGAACAAACCATAATTAATGGAACAATTACAATTGGGTATTTAATTGCTGTAATTTTTGGGATGGCATTTGCATATTGGGGACATAACTTCATTTTTCACGGTCTTTTTCTTCTCGGTCAATCATTAGTCTTTTTTGCTGGAATTCTACTTGTTGTGGCATTAAATCCTTGGAGAAAAGAATATTTATTGGATCAAAACTCATCTTTTGCACATTCAAAAAAAGGTATTGATTTGGAAAGAATGGCATTTTTTGTAATGGCAATTTGTATGCTTGTTTCCGCATCATTTGGTGCTGTTACTGGATCTTTTTGGGGAAATGGACATGAAACTTTTCTTGGCGAGGATTTAATTAGAAATCCGCATAAAACTTACTTGCAAAAAGCAATTATTGGTCATTTACACATAATGCTTACACTTGTTGCTGTTGCAATTACACTTATTGTAGGTCACTGGTTAAAATTTAGTGGTAAATTACATAAAATCGCAATGCCATTAATGATTGTTGGAACAATAACCATAACATTTGGAGCTCTTTCTGTTGTCTGGATTGAATGGGCTCATACTACAATTTATGTCGGTTCTGTATTCGTAATGTTTGCAGCACTTCTGTTTGTAATCTATAGCTGGGGAATGTTAATAAAGCAAGGTACCGAGAAATTAGAAAAACCAAGCGTATTTCAAAAAATTAAAGCACTCTTGAGCGATCCATTAAAATTTGGACCTGGCTGGCAAATGGTATTTATGAACTTTACGGTAAGTGGTGTTGGAATTTTTCTAGCTATTAAACTCGAAAAGATTTTTCGTGTTTGGCCCCACAGAGAGGAAAGAATAACTTTAACTGGTCACTGGCACATTTTGGCAGCCCTAATTGCAACAATAATTATTATGTATTTTGCTGATTTGTCCGGTCTAAAAGGAAAAGTTCGCAAGTGGTTTGGATGGTCTGTAATTATTCTATCAGATTTGGCATTTGGAGCAGCAACAATTTTTTCAATGAAAAGATTGTTTGTTGATGAAACAAATCAACAAGGAGTTGTTAATACAACAATGTTATTAATGGATTTTGGGCTAGCAATTGTTCTAATAATATTTGCAATATTTATGGGTTGGAGACTATATGATTTATTCCAAACAAAAGGATATTGGTTAAAAGAGTTTTCAAGAGAAAAGAAAAAGTGTGCCGAAGAGGAGATTGAAGAACAAAAAAGAAAGTTAGAGGAATTGAATAATATCTTGAAGGAGGTAACAGAATGAAAATCATACTGTCAATATTTACTTTTATTTTGATATCTCTGTCATTTGTTAGTTGTCAATCAGATACGAATGTTGGTTCGGTTAAACCACCATTCATAGAAACTGGTATAGATTCGGACACTTGGGCAATTGTTAAATCTGGTGAATTCCCTTTTGGTCAGCACGATCATATGACAAATATTGATTATGATTTTGAAATTATGATTACTGATGTTACTAACTCTCAATATGCAAATTTTCTAAATGAAGCTATATCAGCCGGGAAAGTTAATATTGGTAATGTAGAAGTCGAAGCTGGACACAAAACAGAATTAGTAAAAGGTGTTTTGGGAAACTATAAAGGAGAACCTTTTAATAACTTTAAGCACGAAGAAGAAATGAAATCAGGTAATAAACTTCTCATGCCGCTTGAAATTGAAGGATTACGTTTAGTTTTAGAAAATGAGAAATTTAAAGCCATCCCTGAATATGCCAACCATCCTGTCACAATGATAACTTGGTATGGAGCAAATGCCTATTGTCAATTTTATGGATTTAGATTACCAACTGAAAAAGAATGGGAGAAATCCGCGAGAGGCGTTAACATCATAGATGGACATGGATTACCTTTTCCTTGGGGAAAAGAAATTTTCAGAAATAATGCTAACTATTATTCCTCATTTGATCTATTGGAAAAAATCTCCGATAAGCTGGGCAATACAACACCTGTTGGTTTTTATAATGGGAAAACATATAGCGGTTACAAAACTTTAGAATCTAAAAGCCCCTATGGTTTATATGATATGGCAGGAAACGTTTGGCAGTGGATGGGAGACGATTATCAAGATCAACACTACCGCTATTTACGAGGCGGCAGTTACTACACTTACGAAGTTGATTTAAGAGTTTGGAAAAATAATAGTGCACATCCAACATATTACAGTCCGCAAGTTGGTTTCAGGTGTGTTAAAAAAGTAGAAAAAAATAATTAAATCATGTTTTTATATGAGGAGATTAGGAATGAATACAAAAACACTGATTTCAAAAAACCTAAAGATTTATTTACCTTTAATCAAGAGTCTTCAAACAATGCTTTTGCTAATTACTGGTATTACAGGATATATAAGCGCCCGATGTCCAATAATGTCATGGAAAACATTTGTTGGATTATTAGTAAGCCTATTCTTAACAATTAGCGGTAGTACAATTCTAAATATGTGGTATGATAGAGACATTGATGCTAAAATGGATAGAACTAAAAACCGTCCACTTCCTTCCGGCACAATTGATTCAAATGAGGTTTTTAAAATTGGGCTAATAATTTCAACTATTGGTGTGGTAATTGCTTTAAGTATGTCGCCTTTATACGGTCTAATTATATTTGCTGGTTTATTTATTGATGTAGTTATATATACAATGTGGCTTAAAAGAAAAACTGCTTGGTCAATTGTCTGGGGTGGAATTTCTGGAGGAATGCCAATATTAGCTGGACGTGCTTTAGGAATAGGTGAAATAGATTTTATTGGAGTATTATTTTCAGTTTCAATACTACTTTGGATACCAACCCATATACTTACGTTTAGTATAAAATATTTTGAAGATTATAATTTAGCAGGGATACCTACTTTCCCCTCCACTTATGGAAAACAAAAAACAAGAGTAATTATTGCAATCTCAAGTTTTGGTGCAGCAGTATCCATTGCAACTGTTGCATTTGGTCTCGGACTCTCTTGGGGCTACCTAAGATTGTTTTCTGTTTTAACATTTGGAATAATCGGACTTGCTGGTGTAAGTATTTACAAACCTTCTGAAATAATTAATTTCGGATTATTCAAATATGCATCATTTTATATGCTTGGTGCTATGATATTGGTGGTTTTGGGAACATTATGAAACGAATCCGTATAATAAATCGGATATTATTTTTATTAACAGGGCATATTTCTGGATATCAAATAATAAGTGGAATGGATTTCTATTCAAATTTAACAACATTTTACTTTACAGTATCATTCGGAATTTTATTATTAGCATGCATCTTATTGCTTTTGATGGGTTTCGAAATTATGGAAAATAGTTTTGTAGCAGTAATTACATCCTTGATACCGTTAACCTTTTCCTTAGGTATGATTGAAAATAAAATTCAAGAATATCATACGCCATATTTAGTCTTTATAATAATTGGTTTTCTTATATCAATATATTTTAGATTTTATGGTAATGGTAGGTTCGCGTCTCTTTCTTTGGGTTTAATTTATGGAGTTTCGGGTATTGTTATCTTATTACTTCCAGTTGCATTTATACTACAAAGTGAAATATCAACAACATACATTTTCATAAGTATTGGTAGTTTGCTAATAAGTTTTGCTGGACTTCAATTAGTTTTTATTAAAAATGGTAAACCAATTTTCAATAGGAAATATTTTGAATTGTTGTTTCCAACTGTTCTCTTTTTTACAACTTTAGCTTTTGTTATTGGTTTAAGGGCCAATTAAAATTTTAATAATGCAACATGGAAATGAACAAAATATTCTTTTCAAAATTTAGTTAAAAATTTAAATAATAGAGTACAATGAAATTATTTCATAAGCTCTTTTTCATTAAATAACTCAGGAGAACAATGATGTTCAATGAAACAACAAAAACACAACGAACAATTATGGCAGTTACCGCTGTAATTGCCGGCATTTTTATGATGTATATTATGCCAACACAAGGCATGCGAACATTAAAATTTGCATTGGAAAATGTTATGGAAAGGTTAATTCCTTTTGATCCAGATTTTTACCCTGCTGTGCCAATTTTAGGAGCAACTTATAGTATTTGGATGGTAGTATTGTGGTTAGGCGGTGCTTTGGCTATTGTAATTGCAAAAAATGTGTATGATGGTAAGGAATGGGCAAGAAGTACTATGTTAGGACTTGCTGCTATTCCTTCAGTTGCTGGAATGACAATGTGGATACCTTGGATGGTATTGGTAGTCTCAGATTATTCAAAAGGTCCTGTTGCAGGTATTTTACCTCCACCAGCTGGCATATCACCAGCAGCACCAGTTTTGTGGACAATGGTATTTGGGCTTTTATTCTATTATATATTTTTATTAGCAGATAATGATACAATAAAAAACAAAATTATTAAGATTATTCCTTATACATTTTTGGGTGTTGTGGCAGGTATGGTTTTTATGAATGGCCAACACGGCGTTCGCTATTTTATCTTTATACCAGAATATTTAACTCATACATCTTCGTTTGATCCGCTTGGCAATTTCTTTACAAATTTAGATCACTATGATGCACTTGCTTTAGTAACAACTTCACAAGCTCAAATTAATGCAGGAGAATTAGCAAAAACAAAAGAGGCTATATATAATCCAAACACACTTACTTTGCTTCTTGGTGGGTTTATGAACTATGCATCTTCATATTTAATGATAATTGCAATACCATTTTTAGCAATGAAGAAAAAATTTGGATATTACACAGTGCTTACAACAGCTTTGGCAACGGCTCTAATTGGATTTGATGGGTATTTTGTAAGAAATTCTTTTGAATGGTTAGTCGGTGGACTTATGTCATTAGCATTATTTGGAATGTTTTTGCTTCCAATATTTAAAAATTTATTTATTGATTCCAATGTTCGTGAAAAATAAAACTAATTAATTCTTAAATAATATGAGACTGTTTAGCAATGAGAACATAATAGAAAGAAAAGGCTCCTTCTATATCTTTGTTCAAATTCTAAACAGTCTTTTTATGGAGTTTAGTATGAGAAAAATTATAATCATTTCAACCTTATTGTTAATTACTTCAAATATTTTTGCTCAAAAAGCAGATCAAATGATTGGAGTTACAGCAGGACAGTTGGCGCTTGGTGGAAGCGTAGTTGCTGATCCGATAGATGCTCCTTCAATGCTATATAATCCTGCTGCAATTGGTGTTTTGGAAATTAATAAAATTGGATTTGATGTTAGTTTGGGATTTGTAAATCCACCAAGAGAAATCAAAAGTGCAATAGGTACGCCACTTGAAAAAAACACGGAAAGTAATTCAAATTATTATTTGGGAATGGGAAATGGTTTTGCTGCAAAAATTACTGATAAAATAATTGTTGGGGTTGCAGCCGGTGGTGTTTCCGGAATGGGAGTAGATTTTCCTTCTTCAACTTTAGTTGATAATCCAACCACTCCTTTTCCCGAAAATGTTTCTGTAGTTTCAAAAAAAGGGCTGCTTAAAATTGTACCTACTATTGCTTACAAAATTAATAACGATCTAACAATTGCTGCATCTATTCAAATTGCACAACAATCCTTATCATTAAAAACTCCAGCATTCATTCTTCCACAAACAGAAAATTATGGTTTTGGTGGCAGCTTTGGTTTAATATACAAAGCACTTCCTAATTTACAATTAGGATTATCATATACATCTGAAATAAATATTAGCGAATATGAATTCAATGGTACAAGCTTACACCCAATGGCTGGTGGCGATGGTGTATATCTTTTTGATATGGATAGTCCGCAAAATGTTGCATTCGGTATAGCGTTTAAACCAATGTCTAAATTACAAGTTGAAGCTGATTTAAAGTGGTATAATTTCTCTTCTGTATTAGATAAAATAGATTTAACTACTCCATCCGGTTTGGTGATTCCAGTTAACTTTGGTTGGGAAGATCAAATGGTTTATTCAATTGGAGCAAAATTAAATGCTAACGAATGTATGACAATTATGGCTGGTTATTCTTATGGGGCAACTCCAATTACAGAAGAAAATGTTGGAAACAATCTTGGATCAATTGCTGTTGTTGAACATCATATTTCAATTGGTCTAAAACGGGCATGGAATGACAATTTGTCTTCAACCATTTCTTTCACTCACGGCTTGCATAATGAATTAGAATCGAGTGTAGCACCATTAAATATTGCGGCAAGTCAAAATATAGTTTTCTTCCAATTTGGTTATAGGATGTAATATTAATTTGTTAAATAAGAGTCAGTAATAACTGGCTCTTATCATATTAATTTGAAGTTTATTAGGAGAAACAGATGTCATCAAATATAAAAATATTTAATAGATTCAAATTTATTTTGTTAATTGGAATTTTTATTTCTAATACATTCCATGCACAGCGTGAAATAAATAAAAGTGATACAAATTTTAAGCGGGATTTCTTTAATCAGGTTGAACCAATTAAGTTAATAGACCCAATGGCATATACACTTGGAGCTACAAATGCTGAAGAAGTATATGTGTATTATTATACGGATATAATTGAATATAGCGGTCATTCATGTGCCGCAGTTGCTGGTGCTTATAAAATGACACAATTAGCATTGAATGAGCTTTACAAAGATAAAACTCCCGAACGTGGTGCGATAAGAGTTACCATTAAGGGTGCACCAGATGACAATGTAAATGGACCGATTTCTCAAGTTGTTTCATTTATTACCGGGGCGGCTGGAAATACTGGATTTAAAGGAATGAAAGGAAAGTTTAGTCGATATAATTTATTAGAGTACGATTTAAATAATAAACCAACTGAAGATGTACTAGCAGAAATAATTTTTGAACGAATTGATACAAAACAAAAAGTTTGTGTTTCCTATAAAGCAAGCGCAATTCCCACAAATCCGGAAATGACAAAATTAACACCATTGATTATTAGCGGTAAGGCTTCAACCGAAGAAATAATAAATTTTGGTGATCTTTGGCAAGAAAAAGTACGTATTGTATTGTTAGAAACACCTAACGAAGCATTTATTATAAAAAAGTTAGAATAATATAAAATCAAAAGTGTAGATAAGTGCTAAATAAATTCAAACCATCAATTAAAAAAAAGTATCTAATATTAATCTCTGGATTATTATGGAATGGTGCTGGGATTTTTCTAAATGTGATTGCACTAAGATGGATAACGCAATTATCTAAGATGCAGATTTTCACTTCTTATGTTGTTGGCATTTTTCTTGGACTTTCAATTTCAAAATTTGGTTTCAGCAAACTTGCAAAAAAAAATATAATAAGAATCAATTCATATTCAGAAACAGTTTGTGTTTTTGCATTTCAAAGATGGAAAATGTACTTCCTAATAGTATTTATGATGAGTTTAGGAATTTTCATGCGCACAACATCATTAATTCCTAAATATCTACTTCTTCCGATTTATGTTGGTATTGGTACAGCATTATTCATTTCCAGCTTTGTTTATTATTATAATTTTGTAAAACATATCGGCAATAAAGTATGAAAACAATTAATAATTTTCTATTACTTAAAATTTCCGTTCTTCTTATAGTAAATATTTCTGTAAAAGCTCAAACAGAATTAACTGGTTTTTTTGATGTAATTAGTACTCAAAATTTTGCTTCAAAAAGTTCACACCAATTTCAAATAAACCAATTTGAGCTTGATGTAAGCTATGCACACCAAACAAATTTTTCTGTTGGAACCGCTGTTGCTCTTAACAATGAATCAGAAAAAATGGAATTGGCTATGGCATTTGTTCATTATAGTTTTAATGATGGACCAGCTTTGCATCCAAGAAGAAAAGAAACTTATGATCATACTGCATTATTGTTTGGTAAATTTGATATACCTTTTGGATTAGATTATTTGTCTTTTGCCTCATCAGATAGATTAACTATTACCCAACCGCTTGTTATAGAAAAAACCATTGGGGGATGGAACGATATCGGTATTGATTTCCATATTTTTCATGGCAATTTCAAATTTGATATTTGGGCTATTAATGGTTTTTCTGACGGTGTAAATTTAGGCGGTAATGTTAGATATACAATATTCCCATCTATTGAAATTGGAGCTTCACATTCTTCCGAAATAATAAAATTGAACAATTCAAATAAATGGATAAATGGAATTGATTTACAGTTAAACTCAAAGATATTCCAATTTCAATCCGAATACTTATGGACGAAAGGAATCTATGAAGGAACCAAAGATACTATGATGATTGATGATATTCATCATGGGGTTTATTTTCAACTTATAACAGAACTCATAGAATGGACTTTAATGCCAATTTATCTAAGCTTAAGATTTGACGCTTGGCAATCTGAATTGGATAGAGATTTTGATGGTGCTGATGATTGTCAAAATAGATATACAGCAACTTTTGGATATAGAATACATGATAATCTTTCTTTCAAGATAGAAATTTTATCAAGTCAATTAGAAAACTATAAACGAGAGCATAAAGCAATATTACAAGCGGTTGTTAGCTTTTAGAATTTTGAATAAATTATTTGGGAAATTAAATGCAGAAAATATTTTTTATATCCGCTGCAATTTTAGGCGGTTTAGCTGTAGCAATTAGTGCTTTTGGTGCTCATGGCGGTGCTGATATTGTAGTTCAAAATAATGCTTTGGTAACTTTTGGCAAAGCTGTACGCTACCAAATGTACCATTCATTAGTTCTTTTTGTTGTTTCTTTTGCTTTAGGCATTTGTAAATCGCAAACCAAGTCTCTTAATATTTCTGGAATATTATTCCTACTTGGAATAATATTTTTTTCAGGTAGTCTATTCTTAATTTCATTTACAGGTTTAAAAATGGGTTATATAACTCCAATTGGCGGAACAGCATTGGTTGGCGGATGGTTCACTTTAGCATATGCTGGATACAAAGTGAAACTTAAATAAATATTTGTTTAAAATAACTTTAACAAAAATAGAAATTATGTTTATACACAATTTTCCTAATTGAGGAGATAATATGAATCTATTTGACAAAACTGTTCTTCTACTAACAGGTTTTTCAGCTATTTATCTTATTGTAAGATTATACCAAGATTTTAATTCAAAGGAATTAAAGCCAAGACACAATATTCCATACATTGTTTCTTTCACTGTATTATTAATTTCAGGATTACTGCTTATCATTTTTGGTTGGGATATTTTACCACAACCGGAAATAATTGTTGTTACAACTCTAATTCCAATGGGGCTTGCAGTTGGATTAGTTTGTGAATTCCACAAAGAAAAATTAGGTAAATCTTATAAAATTATTGCATTGTTTGGATTAATCTCTATTATTCTCACAAGATTTATTCCAGATGTTCCAAGAGGTTTACAAGTTTTTGCAATTGCCTCTGTTCATTCTATTTTTGGATTAACTGTGTTTCTTATTCCAATAATTGCAATAAGAATGGGCAAAGCTCCAAATGGATTTATCTTTGTAACTATTGGCGAAATATTAATTGGTCTCGGTGGAATTGCGTTGACATTTCTAAAGTCTGATAAACAATTATTATTTTTTTCTCCGGAATTTGTTATGATGATTTTAGCTGCTCTGCTTTTATTGATGACTTTGGCTTTTACTTGGGGCTTTATGAAAAAAATAAAATTTAATAACTTTTCTAACAATCAGAATAATTAAAATGATTACTGAAATTCATTTCCTAAATTCTTTAATGCCTCTGTTATATTTATCAACAGCAATAGTTTACTTTTATGACCTCATATTTGAAGGAAGTAAATTTTATAATTCAAAAAGAGTTTTTTTATTTATTACTGTGTTTATTCACATAATCTATTTATCACTAAGAATTATAAAGTTTCAACATGCTCCAATTACAAACAAATTTGAAATCTTAACACTTATATCGCTTTGTCTTTCCATTTCTTACTTTATCTTGGAACTATTAACTGATTTTAGCCGAACTGGTTTATTACCTATTATATTTTCGTTTCTTTTTCAATTAATCTCTTCAATATTTATTTCAGATCAAATTAATATTCCGGCAATACTTAGCAGCACTGTATTAGGTGCACATGTTATTGGTTCTGTTTTGGGATATTCAAGTATTACTATTGCTACAATCTATAGTATTGTTTATTTATTACAATACTATAATCTGAAAAACAACAAGTTTAGTTTGATATACAGAAAAATGCCAAATTTGGAAGTTCTTGAAAAACTTATTTACAATTCATTTGTTATAGCTTTTATATTCCATTCAATTTCTATTATTGTTGGATTAAGATATGCATATACAGTGCTGCCTAATTTTCAAATATTCGATCCAAAATTTATTATCTCAATGCTGATATGGTTTATTTTTATTGTAGGTATTTCACTGAAAATTTTCAAAAAGTTATTTGGGAAGGGGATAATAAAAATAGTTCTAATTATCTTTTGTTTAATTCTAATCTCTTTATTTATACCAAATAATTTTATGAACAGTTTTCATATTTTTTATTAATTAAAAATAAACAGGATTTTACAAAAAAATAATGATCTAAATATTGATGTTTATGAAATTTTTTTTTTGATTAGTTTAACATTTTCTCTGGATTAAGTTTCCCTATATCAATACATAATCAATTAATTATTTAAATATTTCGAAAAATATTTTTATTTAAGTAAATAATTGAAAAATAGATGGCTTAATAAATAAAAAAATATACGAGTACATTATTCCATTCGTTGTATTACTTGTTTTCTGCCTTATTCAACAGTATTGTTTCCGGCAAATATTATTTCTAAAAAATACAATCAGTATTGGTTAATGGTTTATAACTTAATTGAAAAGATAAAAGAAAACTATTATCAAAAAAAATATAAATTATATAAAGTAACTGTGAAAAATAATCCAATCAAATATTAATCTGATTTATTAAAAATGCTCAAATTGACAAAAGCAGATTTTTAAATTACTTTTATTCATTTTTTCGAGAATTAGAATTCTTTAACATATCCAACATTGTTAAACTACTTATCATGCAATTATTCCAGAATTCAGTAAAACCTTCTACCCAGAAAGTCGGTATCATTCCATCATCTTTTTGAGTGTTAACAAGGCTATTAGCAAGTGCTAGAGCTTTTTCGTAATAAATAATTTCATTAGTTTTTTTATATGCAAGAAAAAAAGTATTTATCATTTGAACAGCACTTGCATCAATTGGAACGTAACAATTATATTGTTCAAGAACTGCTGGTGTATGCCATTGATTTGAGGAATTCGCCCAATTATCATAAATATTTGGATTTTCCCAAACGACAAACTGATCCTCGCAAAAAGCAATTAATTCTTTAGCTAAATTAATGTTTAAGGAATCTTTAAAATTATTTAGAAGATATTGTGCAAACCATGATGCCTCATATTTGGTGAGATTTTGATAAGGTTTAACTGCAGCCACATCTTCAAATTGTCCAGTCCAATTAAAAGTTTTAACCGGATTTTCCCAAATCCAATTAATTGCCTTATCTATTAGCTTTTGATATTGAGAAAGTTTATAATTTTTGACAAATAAATTAAGAAAATCTGTGATTTTGATTGGAACGCAAAGTTCATCAGTAACCGGCTGACCCGTTTTCTTTTCTATTCTAATATTCCATGTTCCGGATGCAAGTTGTGTCATTAAATATGTATCTGCAATACGTTTTGCGGCTTCAAAATATTTCTCGTCCTTTGTTCTTTCGTAAAGTTCAAGAAATGATTTTCCAGTTGCCGCTGGTTCAGTCATAATAATTTCATTCCCAAATTTCCCCGCTGTCAGATTATTTCCTTCATAAACTTGAGGAAAAAATTCCAATGGATTACCTTTTGTTTCGGCGTTTTGAATTAAATAATCTGCTGCTATTTTTGCTATTATTAAAGATGTATCATTTTCGGGAAAATGCTTATTGAACAATAGCATAGCATTTATAACACTTCCTACTTCGAGCGCAGAATAGCAATACAATTTGTGTTCATCGTGGTTTGGTTTGTTTGTAACTAACCACTGTTTTATATGAGATTGGTTGTAAATAAAATGTAATCCTTTTTCAAGTGCAACTTTGAATGGGTATTTTGCTTTTGGATAAGGCGGTGAAAAAGAGGCTGATTTATGAAACAAACGACTTCCAGCAAGCACGTAATCTTTTTCATCATTACTAACAGCTTCAACTTTTAAGTAAACTTCTCCATTTGGTAGGTAGTTCCAAATTGGGGTTAAAGGTTCATAAGGAGTCTGTGCAGTAAAAATATATTCATTCTTATCTTTAAATGAGAATGCAGTATATTTATAATATTTTGGATAAGGTACTATCCAACTCGAATTATTAAAATTAAACGATGGTGCATAAATAAACATTTTTGCTTTTTCATTCCAGAAATGTTGATTATCAAAGCCACCGGGGCGAATAGGCATTAATGATTCTCTTTTACTTTGCTCACCGAACAACTTATGATCTGGTTCCATTTGTGCAAAGGAAACAATTGAAATTATGTAAAATATGAGAATTGTAATTTTATTTATTTTAGTTTTCATAAGTATAAAAATTAATTTTTGAAAAAATAACAAACAAAGACTTTGTTTATTTGCTCAAGTTAACATTTTTTATAAGCCGTTATATCGGATTGGATACTCTAGTTTTTTCTCATTCACAATTAGCTTAAGTTGTGGGTTAATAAAACGAAATATAATTGTTTCAAAGGTTTTTTAGTTCAATGAATAATTAGACGGCAAGCTTGAGTAATTTATTTTTAATGCATAATCAACAAACATATGCATATAAAATCCTTCTTTACTGAAAGTACCGTCTATTCTTAAAATTAGGTTGTTCATAAAAATCTTTAGCCATCACCAGCATTCAAATTAATATCTGGGAGAAAGACTTCAAATGTTTACTTATGCAAGATACGAGTTTCTTAGTCATGAATTGCTGATGAAAAAAATTTTAGTAAAACATTTAAAAATAGATTAATTACTGTAAAAACCATTTGAATGATTTTAACTTATTCACTCCTAAGTGCATTAATAGGATCGAGTAATGATGCTCTATGTGCTGGATAAACTCCGAAGAATAAACCAATTGTCATTGAAAAACCAAATGATAATATAATTGAGGTTAATGAGACGACTATACTCCAGTTAAAAATATGTTTTATTGCAAGTGCAGCAATCACCCCAATTAATATTCCTATTATTCCTCCGCCTATACTTAGAAAAGATGACTCGAATATAAATTGTGTTCTTATATCTTTCCTTCGTGCACCGACTGCCATTCGTAAACCAATCTCGTTCGTTCTTTCTCTAATTGACAAAAGCATAACTGCAAGAATACCTATCCCGCCTACAATTAATGAAACACCGGCAATACTTGCAGTTAATGCAGTAAAAGTATTACTCGTTTCTTTTTGTGCTTCAATCAAATCAACTTGGTTTTGAATTGTAAAGTCATCCGGTTTATTTTTTTTATCTAACTTATGCATCTCATGTAATATTTCCTGAACTGTTGTTACGGTCATTTCCATATTTTCTTGTTTATCAATCTCCAAATAAATGGTGTTTATATAGGTTTGATTAAATACTCTTCTTAATGCAGTTCTTATCGGTATAATTATCTGATCGTCCTGATCTGTTCCGTACATATCAACACCTTTTGATTCAAGCACACCGATTACCGTAAACGGAACTTTGCCAATTCTAATAGTTGAATTAATCGGATCATCATTTCCAAAAATATTTTTAACTACACCTGCGCCGAGTACCGCAACTCTCATTGAAGCTTTGTCTTCCATATCCGTAAAAAAAACGCCCTTATCAATATTAAAGTTTCTCACAGAAGTAAAGTTTGAAGTTGAACCTACAACGGTTGTGTTTGTACTTAAATTGCCAAACTTAACCAACAGCTTGTTAGCTTGAATTGGTGCTGCACCAATAACCGAACTTGCATTTATTTCAATTGCATCAATGTCTTTCAATGTTAAAGTTGTTACATTTCCCCTAAACTGTCTGCCTCCCGTTGTTTTAATTTCTCCGGCATTAACTATAACTAAATTGGTTCCCATAGCCTCAATTTTCGAGACAACTTCCTCTTCTGCTCCGTTTCCTATAGCAATCATTATAATTACAGCGGAAACTCCAACTATAATTCCAAGAAGAGCAAGAATTGTTCTAAGTTTATGAGCGAATAGTGTCTTCTGTGATATTTTTAAACTTCTATAAACTTTCATTTTATTTTATTAAATAAGTCTAGGATCTCAACGCTTCAATTGGATCAAGAGACGATGCTCTTTTTGCCGGCTGCATTCCGGCAATTAATCCAACCAGACTTGAGAATATTATTCCGGTTAGAATTCCTTCCCACGAATAAGAAGCTGGCATATCAGTAATAAGGCTTATAATTTTTGCCCCAATAAAACCTAAAACAATTCCAAGGATTCCGCCAATAAAAGTTACTGTTATGGTTTCTATTAAAAACTGTTTTTGAATGTCTTTACTGCGAGCACCAACTGCTTTACGTAAACCAATTTCGTTTTTTCTTTCACTAACAGAAATCAACATTATGTTTGTTATAACAAATCCACCGGCTATTAGTGAAATTCCCGCTACAAGTACAAGAAACAAATTAAAAGTACCGGAAACTTTTTCTGCAAACTGTGTTACTTCGGTCGGTGTTATTATTCTAAAATCATCTGGTTCACCTTCAGCCAATTTATGACGTTCTCGCAAAATTGATTTAATATCTATTGATGTGTTGCTAATATTTTCGATTGATTCTAGTTCTACTTTTATTCCGGATAAATAATCTATATTTGCAGTTCTTCGCATCAGTGTTTGTAATGGAATCATTATTCTATTATCCATATCGCCGCCGCCCGGACTTGTGCCACGCGGTTGTAATATCCCGATAACTTCAAAAGGTACATCACCAATACGTATTTGTTCACCTATAGGATTTATTTCTCCGAATAATTCTTTTTGTACCGTAGGTGCTATAACACAAACACGTGCACTTCGTGAATCATCTTCATATGAAATAAACCTACCTTCACTAACATCAATATCCCAAACCGAAATATATGAAGGTGTGATTCCCTGGACTGAAGGATTTGAAGACAGCTCTTGATATTTAACGACTGTGCCTGGCATTCGACTGAAGGGTGATAAATCAATAATGTTTGAAACTTGTGAAACGAGAGCTTCTGCATCTGAAAGTTTTAATGTTGTTGTAGGTGCTTCTGATTCATTTCCCATTAATTGAGTTCCGCCACCAGAAAATACCATTATACTTTCAAATCCAAATTTCTTTACTCGTTCCATAACGCGTTCTTCTGCTCCAAGTCCGACCGATATAACCATCGTAATAGCCATTATACCAATAACAATTCCCACCATCATAAAGAAGGTACGCATTTTATTTTTGCTTAAGCCTCTGAAAGCAGTTTTAATTATTCTTTCTGTTTTCATTGTTTCACCTCAGCATTCTTCCCGATTGTTAATAACTCATCCTTTGCTTGACGAATATTTTCATTTTTTTCATCGCTTACGATTTTTCCATCGGTAATTTTTATAATTCTCTCAGCATATTCAGCTATATCCGACTCGTGAGTTACAATTACAATTGTAACACCGGTTTTATTTAATTCCTGGAAAAGATTCATTATCTCATAGCTTGATGTTGTATCAAGATTACCAGTAGGTTCATCAGCAAAAATTATTTCGGGCTCATTAACTAAAGCTCTGGCTATAGCCACTCTTTGTTGCTGTCCGCCCGAAAGTTCACTTGGTTGATGATCTAATCTTTCTCCTAATCCTACCTTAGTTAAAGCAGTCTTAGCAAGATCGGTTAAATTATCTCTATCAGAATATATCAACGGAAGTTCCACATTTTCCAATGCGTTAGTTCTTGGTAATAAATTAAAGGATTGAAAAACAAATCCTATTTTCTTGTTTCTAATCTTAGCAAGAGTTTCATCATCTAATTTATTTATTTCTTCACCATCAAGTAATAATTTTCCTTCAGTTGGTCTATCTAAAAATCCCAAGATGTTCATCAAGGTTGATTTGCCAGACCCGGAAGTTCCCATTATCGCTATAAACTCTCCTTTGTTCATTTTGAGAGTAACATCATTAAGAGCATAAACTGGAACATTATTATTCTTTTGGTAAATCTTTTTTAGGTTAATTGCCTGTACTACTGAATGCATAATTTATAACTCCTGTTTTTTTTTCCTTTCAAATTTTGATCTTAACATCAATTATTAAATATCATCACATGCAAAATTTATTTACAACATTTATAAATATTTAATCCAATAAGACTGAATAATTTTGCGATATTAATTAAATCACTTTGATTTCATATGTCCTGATTTTTTGATAAGATTTGGCTTATCAATCTCATTGAATTTTTCAAGCTGCTTTTTGTTTAATAATTGTTCAATTTGTTTTATCAGCCCATCAATTTTATTCTGTCTTGCAGAACGTTCCTTCATCATTTTTTCTCGCATTGATGGATCGGGCGTTCCCATTGATTGCATATTTGACCGCATTTTGTTCCTTGTCTTATCAGCCTGATCTTTTATATCAATAATGTCATTTATCAACGGCTCAATGGTTTTCTGCTGATCAATATCCAAACTCAGATAACTTTTAACAACATCAAAATTCAGCAAGTCAACTTTTGTGGATTCATTTTGCTGGGCTGAAACCACACTGCTAAAAATCAATGCAATTAAAAACACAGCCATAGTTAATGTTTCTCTTTTCATCTTTTCTCCTCTTTTTTCTAAAATTTTATTTATTAAATAATAACTTTTTCACCTTCACTAACGCCATCCAAAATTTCAACATAACCATTTGAAGAATAACCGGTTTTTACTGTTCGCCTATTCATTTTGTCATTGTTATCAAGAACAGTTACAACTGTTTTACCTTGTTCACGCTTAATAGCATTGTTCGGCACGGTAAGTACATTCTCTTTCTTTTCAAGATAAATTGTAACTGTAACAGTCATTTCTGGTCGTAATATTTTTTCTTTGAAATCAGTTATCTTTAATGTGGAAACATAATTAACAACATTATCTTGGATAATTGCTTTTGGATATATTGCCGTAACAATCCCTTCAAAATCTGTATCGGAATACGTATCAACTGTAAATGTTGCGTTTTGATTTTCTATTATTCTGCCAATATCCGTTTCGTCAACATAAGCCCATACTTCAAGTCTTTCTAAATCAATTATTGTAACAAAAGTTGGAGCAGAAAAACTTGCAGCTACAGTTTCACCTTCTTGGGTTGATACTGAAGCGACAATTCCAGAAATTGGTGCAGTTATCTTTGTGTATTCTAATTGAACTTTGGAGTAATCAAGATTTGCTTGAGCTTGCTCTAATTGAGCTTTGTTTATTTCGAATGTTTTTTCGGCAAGGTCTAATTGATTTTGAGAAATAAAATTTTGTTTAAGTAATGATTTTTGTCTTTCAAAATCAAGCTTAGCATATTCATAATTAGCTTTTGCATTTTGAAGTGATGCAAACGATTGGTTGTATTTTGCTTTTAATTCGGAAGGCTCTAATTCAGCAATAATCTGACCTTTCTTTACTAAATCACCAACATTTGCATACAAGTTTTTTACTAATCCTGAAACACGGGAACCTACGCGAACTTCAGCACCGACCATTGGTTTTATTATCCCGGTTGCTAAAACGCTTGAACCAATATCACGCCTTGTCACAACAGCCGTTTGAAGTTTATCGGATTTCTCATTCGCATTTGAGTAAGATGAACTAACAACAAAATATATAACAATTACTGTTATCAGACTTCCAAATATTATATACCATTTCTTTTTCAATTTAAAATCTCCTCGATATTTTTATTCCCAACTACCCGTTTAAGTGATGCAACAGATATTCCGTAATTGGCAAGGACTTCAATGTAGCTTTCTTCTGCGGTTACAAGATTAGTTTGTGCATCAACCAAAGAAAGCATTGAGCCAACGCCTTCTTTGTATTCGCCTTCGGCAATACGTAAATTTTCCAATGCGTTTTCATAGAAAATTTTTGTATTATTAATAAGTTCTACAGATTCTTTCACACTTAAATATGCGTTCCAAACCTCAAGACTAATTTGATTGCGAAGGGATAAATCTTGCTGCTCTATATTTTTTAATGCTATTTTTTCCTCATCAACCCTCGCTTCACTAGAGAATCCGTTAAAGATTGGGAAATTCAAACTCAAGCCCACAAACGAAATTGCGCGCAAATCGGCAGTGGTTTCTCCGGCATAATTATAATTTGCATCAAGTGAAAGAGTGGGAAAATACTCACTTCTTGCAATTGTCAAATAAGATCGCTGTGCATTCATTTGGCTTTGTATTCTGATTATTTCGGGCCGGTTTTGATATGCAGTCTGGATTAATTCTGAAATGTTTTCTTGTATAGATAAAGAATCGTTCAACTTACCAAATGTTGTTGTTTCAAGATTATCAATAATACTGATTTGATCTGAAGCGGTATTACCAAGCAAAGTATTTAAGCTGCCCTTTACAGTTAACCGAGCATTACGTGAACGGATAAGCGCAAGTTCGGAATTTGAAAACTCTACTTTTGCTTTTAATAAATCCGATTGTGATGCAAGTCCGTTTTTATATCTTGCTTCGGCATAATCCAAATACAACTTAGAACGTTCAATTGCTTTTTCCGTAGTTTTAACAATCCTCTCGGTTTGAAGCAGCTTGTAGTAAGATTCTGTTACACCCAAAATCAAGTCTTCGGTATTGACTGAGTGCTGTGCAATATTAGAATTATAATTTTCTTTAGCAGCTTCAACCGAAGCGGTTGTTTTAAAGCCCTGAAAAATGTTATAACGTGTCGAAAGTCCGGCGCTGAGATTATCATTACTTATAAAGCTGCCGCTTTGATTCTCCGAATAATAACGGTTTGTGGATGTGTTAAAATTTAAGTTTGGGAATAAACCGCCTTTAGATTCTTTTATCTTTAACTGGCTCTCATTTACATTATATAATGAAGATTTTATACCCGGATTATTTTGCAGCGCAATTTGAATGCAATCTTCCAACGAATATTTTTCAACATTGCTTTGAGCGCTTACTACCGATACAAAAAACAACATCAAAAGGATTAATTTCTCAATTAACCTGGCGTTAACAATAGTTTTCAGATTATTATTTGAATACTTGATTTTCATTCACAGTCCTCTTGTTTATCAATCATTCTTCTTAAGCCGGGATTTATATGCTGTCCCGGGAATCGTTCAGAAACAATCCTATAAAATTTTTCTGCTTGTCTCGGAGTTAAAACTTCTTTGAATTTATAAAAATGTTGAACTGTCCATCTCTGTGCTTCTAATTGCCGTTTACTAAACTGTTCTAAAATAGTTTCTATCTTCTGTTTGTCTGGTTCTTGTGTTTGCCAAATTTCACTCAGCATTTCTTTTCGCAGTGAACTGAATTTTGTGTCAAGTGAATCGAGCCTTGAATGAAATTCAGTTCTGATTATTTCGAAATATTGCAATTGTTCTGGAGTTAATTCCAATTCTCTTTTCATCATTTCAAATCTGTTATCTTGCATAACGTTCAAAGACATATCACTTATTGAACTCCACTTTAAATATAAGATAGTTCCTAAGGATGAAAGATTAATCAAGGTTACAATAACAATCAGATAAATTGTAATTTTCATTTTCATTTTTTCATTCCTTTATTATTTGCCGGTGATATAAAAATATCTTTTCCAATGGTGTTCGGCGGTACAGCATCAAAATAACTCATTCCAAATTCATCTTGAATATTTTCTGAATAAACATACGTTTCACTTTGTGTGCTTAATGCACTTCCGAACCTTGAGCCGATGAAAACTGCGAATACAATCACAAAGAATGAAATTGCTGTGTTAAACAACAGTTTAACATTACCAACATTCGTGGATGCTTGAACTTTTTCCATTCTATCTTTTAAATCATACCATAATGCTTGGGAGGGTAACGGCTTTCCCAATGTTTTTTCTTCATTCCAAATTTTGACAAGTTCTTCGAAATGTCTTTTGCAGTCAGTACATTTTTCCAAGTGCTGATCAATCAATATCTTTTCAACTTCGGACAAGTCGCCGTCAATATAAAGAAGAAATTTTTTTTGAATTTTTTGATGTTTCATAATTTTACCTTTTCTAATAAGATAAGACAAATAATAAGCATAAAACTTGCGGTCATTGAAAAATATCTTTATGAGGAATTAGTTTTTTTGCTAGATTTTCTTTTGCACGAAACAGAAGCGATTCAACAGAAGAAAGACTAATTTCCATTATTTTTGCAATTTCCTTATATGTTAATTCTTCATAACGGGATAAAACAATTGCCGTCTTCTGCTTTGCCGGCAGTGTATTTATTGCATCCTGAACAATCTTCTGTAATTCAGATTTTTCTATTTCATCTCTTGGGGTCAAATTATCTGAAGCCATTTCTTGTTCTCCTTTTTCATCTTCCCCAAAATTTAGAGATAAGAAGTTGATCGCTTTTTTCCTTCTTAATTTGTTTAGACAAGTATTTACGGTTATCTGGTAAATCCAAGTTGAGAGTTTGGAATCTTCACGAAAAGAATTAATCGAATTAAAAACCATTATAAAAACATCTTGTGTAACATCTTCGGCTTCCTCTTTATTGCCTATCATACGAAAGCCAACGCTATAAACCATACGGGAATATTGGTCATATACATATTTGTATATAAACTCATCATCGTTTTTAAGATGTTGAACTATTTGTTTTTCTTCCATTAAAAATTAAATCTTAGCTCGGTCAAATTTATTTATTCATTTTAAATATTTCGTTCATCTTATTTTCAGTAGATAAAAATATAATTAATAATTTTAACGTAAGTAATTAGTCACAATTATAGTTTTTAAAATTTTGCCGTAAATCCAAGAATAGGTGTAATTCCAAAATCATAACGCGGTGTTGTTGTTATCGTTCCATCAGATTCTGCTTTAAATGAGTAGGAACTAACATTATCTCTGTTATACACATTCCATAAATCGAGGTAAACAGAAAACGACCAGTTCTCAAATACAAATTGTTTATCAATGCGAAGATCCAATTTATGGTAATCGGGGTAACGATCGGAATTTTTCTCTCCTTCTACTAAATAAAAAGAATTATTTCTTTCGCTTACTCCTATAACCGGAGTGTACGGATTGCCGGAAGCATATTGAAACTTTGTTCCAATCTGCCAGCCGGAGCCAATTTCAAGTCCAAAAATTAAATTTATGATATGCGGTCTGTCATATTCAAAATCGTACAACGACGTTGATTCATAATCCCGTCTTTTGGAAATTGAATATGAATAGGAAGCGCTTCCGACAAAACCATCAGTAAATTTCTTTTGAAGTGAGAATTCAATTCCTTGTGCATAACCACTTCCGGTATTGATTAAAAGGTTTGTACTATCTGGGTCAACAACAAGGTTTGAGAGTTCTTTATGATAAACTTCGATACTCGCTTTTGTATCGTAACCCAATCGTTGTTCAATTCCGGCTATATAATGTGTGGCATAACTGCTATTCAACAAAAGATTCCGTTCATCTGGCGCTATTTGATAGCTTGCCGGTGATTGATAATATTTTCCCCACGCAAGATTGAATGTGGTTTTATCGTTTACATTATATGATAAAGAAATACGCGGGCTAAAATTATTTTCTGATGTGAGTTCAAAATAATCGTAACGCAATCCAGCTGTAATAATTAGCGGATCAATAATTCTAAATGATGATTGTAAAAATAAAGCTCCTTTTGTAGTTGCGTCGGGTAGATATAATATTGTATTTGCTGGAGTAATTGTACCATTTCGAAGAGTATCTTCCGGGCTCCAAGATTCGTTGCGTGAATTTACTACTTTAAATTGTCCGCCTAACTTCAAATTAATATTTGGAGATAACCGATAGTTGATTTCAGATTTGAGACTAAACTCATCTTCCCGTATATCTTCACCCATTATTGTTGGATCCACTTCGGTTCCTTGCAAAGTATTCCAACCATTACTTGTGTAAGATGCAGTAACTAATGAAAAAGCTTTTTCAGAAATGAGTGAACGCCAGTTTACAC
This sequence comes from Ignavibacteriota bacterium, assembly GCA_016708125.1. Classification (NCBI taxonomy): domain Bacteria; kingdom Pseudomonadati; phylum Ignavibacteriota; species Ignavibacteriota bacterium. The sequence continues at coordinate 2,695,235 of JADJGF010000001.1, forward strand.
CTATAGCTACCCCATAATCATTGCGGGTCAAATAATCGTATCTATTCCATGTTACATTTTCCTCTTTTGTTGATCCGGTTTTCTCAATCTGATCTAAATAATAAAATCCAACGAGACTGATTCTATTTTTATTATTTAAATCGTAGGTAACTTTTCCAACTGCATCATAATAGCTTGGTGCAGCTGGTTTATTGAGTGTGGACGTAATCAAATCGAAAAAGCCGCGTCGTAAAGAAAATACCATATTACTGTTCTCTATTAATGGTCCGTCTAACATAACACCGAAACCGGCAATATTTAAGTTAGCATCCGTATTAAAAACTTCTTTATTTCCTTCACGCAAACTCATATCAAAAACAGAAGACATTTTATCTCCATATTTAGTTGGGAAACCACCTGTCAAAAAATCAACTTTTTGTAACAGCGCCGGATTAACAATACTGATAATACCCATAGATTCACCGGTTCGGGCAAAGTGTATTGGGTTATAAACTTCTATATTGTCAAGTAGAGTTAAATTTTCATCTGGACTGCCTCCCCTTACAATAAGTTGTGCACTTTTTGCACCTGCTGTTGCAACTCCCGGCAGAGACTGCATTACTCTAAAAATATCCTCTGCCGAACCCGGCGATCTTCTGATTTCTTCCGGTGAAAGGGTTCTAAAACTTACCGGATTTTCATCCGGTTTGGAAAAATAATCCGCGGAAACTTTAACTTCTTCTAATTCCATAGCGGTGGTATGAAGTTCAAAATTTACGGAATGATTTCGATTTGGATTTATTGTTACTTCAGTATATGCAGACGATTCATATCCAATCATTGAGGCTTTTAAGTTATAACTTCCGGTTGCTACATTTTTTATAACGTAATATCCATTCTCATCGCAAGCAGATCCGATATTTGTTCCCTCAATAATAATATTAGCACCGGGAAGAGGTTGCTTCGTAACTGCGTCTCTTACTTCACCCGAAATTATTCCTGTATTAGTTTGGCTGACTATCTCAGTCGTAAGGAATAGAAATACTAAAATCGTTACTACTATTAAGTTTTTGGCGTTGGCAAATGATTTTTTGTACAATAAATAAACTCCTTCTTTGGTTCATAATTCATTTGACACACCTAGTGGTTAAAACTTGCTGACTATTTTACTTTTGGAATTAAAAATAATGATAGAGTTTTCCGAACTAATTATTTTAAAAAGCATGATCAACGAACATCAGCATATAAAATACTTCTTTACTATATGTATCATCAATTCGTAGAATCATATTTTCCATAAAAATACTTATTTAACATTTTTAGAATATTATTTTCCAAACACATCTTCCTTTTTAAGTACTTTTAATTTTGGTTTCTCAATTTTCATGAATTTTATTTTTTGCTGCTCTGTTAATCGATCTTCAATTTCATCAACTAAATCTTCAATTCGTGACTCACGATTATCATGTCCTCGTTTCACTCCAATTTTTTCAAAGAAACCAGGTACATCACCATTTTTTACACGCAGTTTTATAGTGGAAATTACGTTTTCATCTTTTTCTATTATTGTTTCAATTAGTTTAATCTTTTGACTAACATCTTCAAATTGTTTTTGATTCAATATTAAATAATCTTTTACTTTTTCCGCATCAAGCAGCGAAATGTTGTTTTGTGCTAAAATTGATTTTGAAAATATCAATCCTAAAATGAACAAGACTATTTGTGTTTTCATTATAATTCCATTTATTTATTTTACATTGATTATTTTAAGTAAATCTTTGTTAATAGACTAGTTTTCCAAGTAACTATTGTAATTAACAACCATACAGCAAATCTGATTCCCATTGCTTTCACACTGTGTGTAGCCACAGAAGCATTTGAAATTAACATCGAGATTACAACAATAAATACTAATAAATGTAAGGCCGTTACAATTACTGAATTTTTAAGAGACCTCATGTTATTCATCCAAATTAACGCGCTGACATACAAACCCACTATAGCCATAATTACATTATAAAATAGTAGCGGAGTAAATACTAGATAATCTTTTTGGGTCAAACCAAGGAGAACTTGCGTGCCTTCAACTATAGTTAGAATACTAAATATTAAAGCTGTTATTGAAGCAAATTTTCTAAAGATATTCTTATTCACCTTATCCTCGTTATTTTTGTAATTAAATTATTTGTTTGATGTAAAATCTTAATGCAGAATTAGAATCATTCGTATTGGGAAAATCTTTATAATCTCCAAACCTCTCATACATTAAAAATTCAATTCCAATTGAACTATTTTTAATTAAATTATAATTAAAACCGGTATTTAATAAACCGATAAACTCTTCGCTTTCTGCTCCGCTTAATGTATGAATCCAATTTCGCTTATAGTTAATGTATAACGATGAATTATCCTCAAATTTTAAGCTTATACCTAACTTACCGCTCATACCCGGACCAAGATTATAATCTTTATCAACTTCATTTGCGTAAGCCGAGTTTGTTGCTCCCATTATAATAATTGAAAGTCCTAAATAATTCTGCAAACTTAAATCTGGTGAAAGTTTTGTTGTATTAACCAATTGAGATGAAATACTTGTTGAGGAAAATTTATATACATCGTTATAAAAAATATCAATCTCTTTATAAACTCCGAAAATATTATTTGAAACATCAAACAAATTTAATTTTGAGTCTGTAATTACACCGCTTGCACTTATTGCCAAAATATCGCTACCGTTTCTAAAATTTGCTTCTGTTTGTAAGGTGAAATAATCAAAAGGATTTTTGTGATTCTTAACATCAAATTGTTTTCCATAATCTAAGTTGCCGCGCAATGAAAGATATTGTTCATTCTCATCAATGTTTTTATTTATAAATACATTATGTGTTCCAACAGCAAAAGTAAAATGTAGTTTCTCATTCTTTTTTTTATTTCCAACTTTCCACATATCCCCTCGTATTAGTCGGTTAAATCCATTCATTGGATTTATAATCGTAGATGAAATTTCTCTTAAAACTCTTTCGGCACCAATAGTACTTTCATCAATAATTAAATTCGCAATTCTATTTGATATTTCGCCAAGAGTAATTCCGCTTATAGAAGTATTGGCAAGATCGTTGTATGAAGGCAGTTCTTTTTCCATAAACATTTCCCACATTAAACTTCCGCTAATTGCGTAAGGAATTGATTCCCAAAAACTCAATCCGTTTGATCTTGCAGTATTAAAATAATTTGCTCCATGAAATGGATGCATAAATTGATTCATTAAAAATCTGTCATTATCCCAAACAAAACCGGTTTTAAAATTATTCTTTACGGAATTCCAGCTAATATCAGCAAAACCTCTTTGTGTAATATATTTGCTATACGACCAAACAGTTAAATTTAGTCCGACTACTTCGATTGCCGGCAGCAGATAATTTTTTTCAGATTCATTTTCCATTTCGATTGAATTATAAACATCATATTGATTAGCTTGAGAAATACTAGACGGAAGTACATTATAATTAATTTGTGCGGTTAAACTGCTTGACAATATTATAAACACAACAATAAATTTATATAACTGATTACTGTGCATTTCTGTCATTTCCCATTTTTATTAGTCAACTTTTTTACTAAATCTATTTGCACTTAAAAGTAATATTGATATTCCCATTCCAAAAAGAATTAATGTTTCTAACCAAAGCGATGAAAATCCAATTCCCTTTAACACTACTCCTCGTATTATCGTAATAAAATATCTTAACGGAATTGCGTAGGTGATATATTGAAAAAACTTTGGCATATTTTCAATTGGAAATGCAAATCCGGATAAGTAAATCATTGGCATCATCAACGCAAATACAGATGCCATCATTGCTTGCTGCTGTGTTTTAGAAACTGTGGATATAAATAATCCGATACCAAGATTAGATAATATAAAAAGTAATGCCGCAACAAGTAGAAGTAAAACATTGCCTCTTACTGCTATTCCAAACCATTGTGTCATAATTATCATTACAATTACAAGAATTACAAATCCAATTAATGTAAAGGGAATTAGTTTGCCGAGTAATAATTGATATTTTTTTATTGGTGTTACAATTATTTGTTCCATTGTTCCGATTTCTCTTTCTCTAACAATTGCCATAGACATTAAAGATATTGTTGAAATCATTAAAACTAATCCCAATATTCCAGGTACCATAAAAACTCTTGACTTCATTTCGGGATTATACCATACTCTTACTTCGGGAATTAAAGAACCGCTGAGTGAAATTTTCATTCCTAATTTATCTTTTGTTTCTGTTATAAGATTTTGTGAAAATTTTGTCGATACACCTTGAATATAACCAAGTGCAGTCGATGCTTTACTTGCATCCGAACCTTCGAATATTGTTTGAAGCTGAGTTGTTTCACGACGATTAATTTTATTTTCAAAATCTTTTGGGATTACAATTGTAACAAGAGTTTTGCCTTCATTTAGCAGTTTAGTAATTTCATCGTAGTTCTTAGCATAAAAATCAATTTGAAAGTAACCAGTCTCAACAATTTTTTCTATAAAATTTCTGCTTGTTTCTGTTTTATCCATATCATAAATAGTAGTGTGTACAATATTTACATCCATATTTGCTGCATAGCCAAGAAATATTAACTGCAGTATGGGAGCCATAAAAATTATGGCTAGCATTTTTTTATCTCTCTTAACCTGCAAAAGTTCTTTAATTATAAAATGATATATCGTTTTCATATTATTATTTTCCTTTTGATCTTTTATCCAATATTATTGCTAAGATTATGAATATTGATCCAAATATTGCAAGATAAATTAATTGCTGCCAAAATGCGGAAATTCCGACTCCTCTTAAAAGAATTGCTCTTAGAATTACAATGTAAAATTTAGCCGGGGTAATATTTGTTAATATTTGAATTGCAGCGGGCATTGTTTCTATAGGAAAAATAAATCCCGATAGTATAAATGACGGCAGCAATGATGTAACATTAGCGGCTTGAAATGCAACCTGTTGAGAATCTGAAACTGTTGAAATGAAAATTCCCATACCTAATGCCGCAAATAAAAAGGTAAGCGTTCCAAATAGAAGTAAAAACAAATCTCCTTTAATTACAAGTCCAAACATCAAGTATCCCGCAACAAGAACAATTGCAGCATTAATTAATGATATAAAAATATATGGAATTGTTTTGCCAAGAATAAATTCCAATGATGACAGCGGCGAAACGTTTATTTGCTCAATTGTGCCTCTTTCTTTTTCTCTTACAATTGATAAGGATATTGATATAACCGCGGTAACAATTAATATCATTCCCATTAAACCCGGTATTAAAAATTTTGTCGATTGTAATTCTGGATTAAACCAAAACCTTGGCTGCAAATCAATCGGTACATAAAGTTTTTTTCCGGTAATGGCTAAATATTCTTTAGTAAGTTTAAGAGAATAACTATATGTAGCGGCGTTTACGTAATTTTGAATTGCGTTTGCGGTAGTTCCGTCAACACCATCAATTAGAAATTGAACTTTAACTTCTTGCTTTGAATTTAATTTTCTTGATAAATCATGTGGAAAAACCACAGCGGTTTGTACAATTTTTTCATCCAACAATCGTTTAATATCACTTTCGTTTTCTACATAAGTTATAAGTGTAAAATACTCCGAACTAATTAACCCGTTTATATATTCTCTAGTATAATTTGATTTGTCCAAATCATATACGGCAATTTTAATATGCTTAACGTCAAAATTAATTGCATATCCAAAAATTATTAGTAATACTACAGGGAAAAAGAAAATTATAAACAACATCCGTGTGTCTCTGCTTAATTGTTTCAATTCTTTTTTTGCTATTGCGTAAATTCTATTGAGCATTTTATTTATTATCCTTCTCAATTAAGTGAATAAACACATCTTCAAGTGTGGGAATAATTCTTTCAACACGTTTTACATTAATACCGTTTTGTTCTTGAAGTAATTGAACTATATTATTTTCATCAATTGTACTGTTATTTAAAATAACGTGTATGTAGTTGCCAAAAATTGAAGTTTCTCCAACCCATTTTTCCTTTTCTAAAATTTCAAGACTATCAACGGTTTTGTCCGTTTCAATTTCTAGAATAGGATTTTTAATGTAATTAGTTTTTAATGCTTTTGAATTCCCTTGTGCAACTAGCTTCCCTGCATTGATTAAAATGATATTGTTGCAAAATTCAGCTTCATCTAAATAATGTGTTGTAACTAATACCGTAGTTCCGCTAGCAGAAAGATCATTAATAAGATCCCAAAAATTTCTTCTTGAAATTGGATCAACTCCGCTTGTTGGTTCATCTAAAAAAACTATTTTGGGTTCGTGAATTACCGCCGTTCCTAATGCCAATCTTTGTTTTATTCCGCCCGGCAATGAAGATGTAAGTATGTTTTCCATATTTTCAAGATTTGCAACTTTTAAAACCCATTTTTTTCTTTCTTCATATTTTTTTCCGCTTAATCCATAAACTCCGGCATAAAATCTGATATTTTCCGTAACAGTTAAATCATTGTAAAGAGAAAATTTTTGGGACATATACCCAATATTTCTTTTAACCAATTCAGACTGTTTCATAATGCTATAGCCGCTTACCAAAGCATCTCCGAAAGTTGGTTCTAATACTCCGATTAACATTCTTATTGTTGTAGATTTACCAGCACCATTTGCCCCAAGAAATCCAAATATTTCACCTTGTTTAACGGTAAAGTTTATGTTGTTAACTGCTGTAAAGCTTCCAAATTTTTTTGTAAGATTATTTACTTCTATTGCGTTCATTAGTAAATGATTCTCCCCATGGATTTTTCTAATTTTACTTTTGAAATTTGATAATCAACTTCTGCTGTTTTTAGATTTGTTTCCGCTTGCAGTTTTAGTGTTTCAGCATCTATTAAATCGGTGCTTGTTACTAATTGAAGTTCATATTTTTCTGCCGTAATTCTATAATTTTCTGATGCCTGTTCTAATGCGAGTTTATTAACATTAACTTTTTCATCAGACTTTAATAGATTCAAATAATTAGAATGTACTTCTAACTGAATGTTTTCTTTTAGTTGATCATAATTTGTTTCAAGTTGTATATTATTTTCTTCCGCTTGTCTTACTTGAGAAGAAGTTAAACCCCAATTCCAAACATCCCAGCTTAAAGTTACGTTAACATCCCAGTTGTAATTAAATTCATCCTTAGCCGGAAGAAATCTTTGATTGGGATTGCTGTAATAATAGTTGCTTGATAAATAAAGCGAAGGAAACCAATTTGATTTTGCAGCGTCAATACCTTCTTTACTGCCTTCAATACGATTGCTAAATGATTTTAATTCGTATCTATTATTTATTGCTTCGTTTATAATGTCGGATAAATCATAACTTACCTTATTTATTGTTTTGTTATCTGCAGCTATTTGTGTTTTGGAGTTGAGATCAATTCCAACAGTTTTATTAAAAGTAATCCTTGAAATATTTAAATTGTTTTCTGCCTCAATCAGCATTAATTTTGTATTTGAATATTGAACTTCTAGCTTTAACAAATCATTTTTTGATATTAATTCCTGATCATAAAAATTTCTAGTATTGGTTAAATGACTCGCCATTTGTTCTAAAGTTTTTTGAATTAAATTTTTAATTTCGGTTGCTTTATAATAATTCCAATATGCACTGTAGATATTAAATGCCGATTCATTTTTTTCTTTTGAATAATCATTTTTCACCGCTTCCAAATTGTATTTTGCTGAGTTTCGAGAAGATGAAAGTTTAAACCCGGTAAATATTGGCTGAGTAAGCCCCAGCTTAAATGTATAATTATTATATATCGGATCCGAAATAGTAATAGGCGCTGGAGAAAACGGCATAGTTACTTCAAACGCTGGAATGTTTTCACTTAATCTTGTATAATTTCCAAAAAGTTTGATTTGCGGAAAAAATTGACTTTTTATTTCAGCAAGTTTAGCATCGGAATAATTTACTTTTGATTGTGAAATTTTCAAATCTTTGTTACTTTGCAATCCCAACTCTAAACTTTCTTTTAGAGTTAATATTCTTTCTTGAGCAAACAACGAACCAACCGAAAGGATCATAATTATTATTATTGTTTTCATTTTCATTTCCTATTCTTTTTTCTAAACTCTATTTATTCCACTATTTAAGATTTGTTCATAAAATGAATGAACACATTTTCCAATGATGGAGTTATTAATCTTTTGTCTGTTTCTATAATTGAGTTTTCCACGAATATTTTTTTAATTATTAAGTAGTCACTTTCATAATTAAAAACCGAAATATTGAGCCGGTCACCATACATTTGAACTTCAAAATCTGTTGTTGTTCTTATTAAATTATAAGCAACTCTAATTGGACTGCATACAATTTCTACCACTTGCATATTCATCGATTCTTTTACATTCTTTGGAGTATCGCAACTTATTATTTTCCCCTTATCCATTAAAGCCACCCTGTTACATCGTTCGGCTTCATCCAAATATGGAGTTGTCATAAAAATTGTTATTCCATCTTTTAAGAGATTAGAAAGTATTTTCCAGAAATCTCGTCTCGAAACGGGATCAACACCGGTTGTCGGCTCATCAAGAAAAATTATTTTGGGTTTATGGATTAAAGTGCAAGCCAATGCTAATTTTTGTTTCATTCCACCGGAAAGTTTATCTGCGAGTCTGTCTCTAAATGGAGTTAATCGCGTGAATTCAAGAAGTTCGTTTCTTCTTTCTTTATAATTTTTAACGCCGTGTATATCCGCAAAAAATTCAATGTTCTCATCTATTGAAAGATCACCGTAAAGTGAAAATTTCTGTGAAAGATATCCGATTTCATCTTTTATTAAATTTTTTTGTGTCAATAAATCGAAGCCCAAAACTTTTGCATTGCCCGCATCCGGGTTTAAAAGTCCCACCAACATTCTCATTGTAGTTGTTTTTCCAGCGCCATCCGGTCCAACTAAGCCAAACATTTCGCCCCTATGTACTTCATAACTTACTCCATCAACAGCTGTAACCGAACCGTAGCTTTTTTTCAAATCAGTAATGTTTATTATAGTTTCCATTATTGTAATCTCAGTTTGGATTTATAAATAAATTTTTGCATCGGCTGGCATTCCCGATTTAAGATCAAAGTTTTTGTTATCAATTTCTAATTTTACGGCAAAAACAAGTTTTGTTCGTTCATCTTTTGTCTGGATATTCTTTGGTGTGAACTCTGCTTCCGACGAGATGTATGTTACTTTAGCTTCATAATTCTTATCTGGATAGGTATCTATATTAACTTCGGCTTTTTGCCCAAGTTTTACTTTTCCCAGTTCGACTTCCGATACATAAATAACTAATTCAACCGTTGATAGATTTGAAACTTTAAATAAAGAAGACATGGGAGATACTGTTTCACCGGCTTCAATAAATTTTTTAACAATTATTCCATTTATAGGCGAAGTTACGTAACTATCCCGTATCTGTTTTTTAAGCAGATTTACAGAAGCTTCAGCTTTCTTCAGATTACCTTTTGCTTGTTCAATTTCCTCCGGCCGGAAAATTTTATTTATTTTTTTATAATTTTCTTTTGCCGAATTGTATTGTGCTAATGTTACTTCATAACGAGCAGATATATCTTCAAATTGTTTTTTAGAGATTGACTTATTTTCCCATAATTTTTCGAATCTATCAAAATCATTTTTAGCATTATTAAAATTAATTTCGGCTTGTTTTAACATTTCTTCGGCTTGATTTATATCTTCACTTCTTGCCCCTTTTTTAATTAAATCAAGTTGTGCTTGTGATATTTGAACACCTGCTAAAGCTTGATCAAGCTGCAATTCCAGAGCTTCTTGATCTATTATTAAAATTGTATCTCCGGCATTGACTTTTTCACCTTCCTCAAATAAAAATGATTTAACTTCACCTATATTTTTTGAACTAACAACAACATTTTTAGATTCAATTGTCCCGGTTTCTTCTATATACGAATTATTTTCAGTGTTACCGCATCCAGTTATAAGTACTATAATAAGTAATAACGAGAAATTTTTTATTGCTTTCATTTTTATCCTTTTTATTTTTGATTCAATTTCTTAGTTAATGCTAACTAACATTTATTTAAAAAATTTTTTGCCTTCTTTGTCAATACGCCTTTTAATAATATTTGAAAAATTTCGGTAAATTCATTTTTGCCTTTTTCATTTACGATTTTTGTGTTAATTATAGAATTTGAGGAAATAATTGAAAAAAATAAATGCAGCATTGTTTTGGGTTCGAATTTATTAATAATATTATGTTTTTGAGCGTTTTTAATAAGAAACGTAAAAAGAGGGAAAATTTTTATTTGTTTAAAATTATTTATTTGTTTCAACACTTCGGGATATTTAACTTTTAATTCACTTAAGATATTTTGATTAAAAAATGGAGAATTTGTTTGAACAATCTGCATTATTTTTTCAAATTTTTCAAAAAATGAATCCTTTTTTTGAGTTATTAAAATTATATCTAAATATGATTTTTTTAGTAATTCCAAAAAGAATTTGGATAAAAACTTCTCCTTATTTGAATAATATTTATAAAATGTTTTTTTACTCATCCCAATGTCTTTACATAACTCTGAAATATTAAGACTTGTTATTCCATTTCTCAGAATTTGCACTTCAACTAAATTGAAAATTATATTTTCTCTTTCTTTAAATTGCATATTAATTACTCGATTTCATCCTTAATGCTTTTAAGCCAAAAAGAAGAGTTGCACTTACCATAGATGCTGCGCCAATTAAAACGAAAATTGGAGACAAATTAAGATAAAGTTCTCCAAGAATTCCCAATGGCATTAAAATTCCAGCCAGAGTTAAATAAGAAATAATTTTTGCTGATTTTATTTCGAGAGGAAGTTTCATTAATAGATATCCAAAAACAATATTAAGGAATGCAAAAAGATTTCCGTGCACATGGGCCAACCTTGCTTCAAAATGTGGCGCAACAGCATTCCCGGCAATCCAGGCATCTTTGTCGGATGCAAAATCTCGTGCATAAATCAAATAAAACCCGTATGCCATAAAACCAGCCATTGTTATAAAACCAGTCCCAATGTTCCATTTACCAGTTGTTGTTTTCATTTAACTTCTCTATTAATGATTAAAAAATCAACTTTTCAAACGTTTTTGTTATGTTTTCACCTTTTTCTTTTAGTGAAAAACTAAAATTATTCAGCTTCCACTCAAGCACGCATATTCTTATAAATCCCATTATAATTTTTGCAATTTCTGCCGCATCAACATCTTTTACTTTTTGATTACTTTTAATATCATTAATTATTTCAACTATTATTTTTAATCTTAGACCCATTATCTGCATTAATTTTTCCTTTAAAATTTTACTTTGTGTAAACATTTCTTCCGAAAAAATTACAGAAGTCATCGCTTTGTTTTTATCGAGAAAATTAAAATGAAATAGAATAAATTCATTCAATTTATCTTTTGGATCAATTTTCTTGTTCACACTTTCAATTAATTTTTGATCAAAATTGCTGATTCTTGAAAGAATTCCCAACACAATATCTTCTTTATTTAAAAAGTGACGATAAATTGCCGGTTCACTTATTTTTACACGCGAAGCTAATTCTCTAATGGATAATGATTCATATCCGCCTTCGTGAATTATATTTAGTGCTTCATCAATAATTGTTTTTTGTCTTTCTTCAGTTGTAAATTTTGCCATTTCTTAAATCCAAAATAGTTTGTTAACATTCACTAACAAATTTATGCTAAAATTATCGACTTGTCAAGTGAAAAGTTTAAATTTTTTAAAAAACGTGATATGAAAAGTATTTCCTTAAAAAAGTATGATGAATATATTTGTTAAAAAGTAAATTTAATATGATAACAAATCATAAAAGATAACTTAAAATACAATTTTTCGTAAGTGGTTATAAAACAGATTGGGGAAAAGAAAATTAAAAGTATTAAAAATTAGATATGTTAACACCTTTAATTGTTTCTTTGTTTGAGAATTATTATTATTCAATTAATCAATAGAATAATATAATAAAGATTTAATTTATGACCGGTAGAGAATTTAAAGATTTGACGTTTCAACAATTTGCAAATATCGCAACAGCTTTTTCAAGTCCCAAAAGACTTGAAATAATTGACATACTTTCGCAAGGCGAACGTGATGTGGAAACTTTGACAAAAGAAACCAATATGAATTTTGCCAATACTTCGCGTCATCTACAAATATTAAAATCTGCAAATTTGATTAAAGCAAGAAAAGAGGGAGTTAGAGTTTTTTATTCACTTTCAGATAATGAAGTTTATAAAAGCTGGAAATGTTTACAATCCTTAGCCGAAAAAACAACAGCAGAAATTAGAGAAGTTACAAAATTATTTTTTGAAGAAAGACTTACTCTTGAGCCCATATCAATGAAAGAGCTTTCTGAAAGAATGAAAAATCAAAATATTACTCTTATTGATGTTCGCCCAAAAGAAGAATTTAAAAGCGGACACATTCCAACGGCAGTTTCACTTACCATTTCGGATATTAAGAATGAGCAATATAAAATTTCGAAAAGCAAACAAATTGTTGCCTATTGCAGAGGTGAATATTGTGTGCTAGCTGCAGAAGCTGCCAAAATTTTAAGTTCGAAAGGTTATAAAGTTACAATTATGAAAAGTGATGTAAACACCTGGCAAGAATCTGGCGGAGTTTTAGAAATATGAAAGTAAGAGAAAGTGGGATGCCGGAAGAAGAAATGTGGAATTCCTTTTTTTATCCTTCTGAAATATTTAAGCAACTTGAACTTAGTAATGAAATTAATAATGCAGTAGAATTCGGTTCTGGTTACGGAACATTTACTTTAGAAGCTGCTTCATTGGTTAAAGGAATGGTTTATGCAATTGATATAGAAACGGAAATGATAAATATTTTACAAAAGAAAATTGATCAAAATAAGGTGAAAAATGTAAAAATATTGCATCGAGATTTCATTACACATGGAACAGGGCTTAATAATAACTCAGTTGATTATGTTATGCTATTTAATATTCTTCATACTGAAAAACCAGTTGAATTATTAAAAGAAGCTTTTAGGATTCTTAAAACGGATGGTAAAATTGGTATTATTCATTGGATATATTCCGAACTTACTCCACGCGGTCCCTCTCTAAATATTAGACCAAAACCAGAACAATGTATAGATTGGCTTAAAGTTGCAGGATTTGATATTTTAAAGAAAGAAATAGATCTTCCACCCTACCATTATGGAATTATTGGAATTAAAAAATAAATTTAAGGAATAGCAATTATGAAATTACTAATAATAATTAATGATGGACCTTATGGAACAGAAAAAGCATATAATGCATTAAGACTTGCAATGAACATTCAGAAAGAAAGTTCTGAAGCAGAAGTAGCAATTTTCTTAATGGCGGATGCTGTTGGCTGCGGAATTCCAAATCAAAATACTCCGCAAGGATATTATAATATTGAGCGAATGTTGAAAGCAGTAATTTTAAAAGGTGGAATTATAAAAGCTTGCGGAACGTGCATGGATGCAAGAGGTTTTGCTGAATTAAAATTACTTGACGGAGTTGAAAGAAGTAATATGAAAGAACTAACTGAAATAACTTTAGGGGCGGATAAAATCATCACGTTTTGAAATCTAGTAAGTTTTATAATAGCTGTTAAACCAGAATTCGCAATTAAATATTACATTTCCTTTAATCCTTACGCTAGCACCTAAAGGAATAATAAAAACATTTTTATTATTTATATATGTAATGGTTGTTACATTATATTTATACAACTTGCAATTATTCATATATTTGTATATATTTTTAACAACATATTCGATATTCTTGTAACAAACATTACATAATTATGAAGTTGTTATTTTTAGTACATCAGGTACAAACAAAAAATTCTAAGGAAAGAGTTAAGATATGGCGGCTGACAAAAAGAATTGGAGCCGTATTATTTCGTAATTCAGTTTATGTGTTACCTTACAGTGAAGAAAGGAATGAAGACTTTCATTGGCTTTGTCAGCAAATAAAAGATTCTAAAGGTGATGCATCTGTGTTTATAACTGATTCAAATAAAAATGAAGATGATGAGCTAATAAAATTATTTACTGTAGAACGATCAAAAGATTATGAACAAATAATTGAAAAACTAAATGACTTAGTAAAAGCTTTTTCTGAGAAAAACTTTCGTAAAAATCTTGAGGAGAATGTTAAGAAAATATTAAAACAATTAAATCAGATTACTGGTGAGTTCAATGATCTTCAGAAAATTGATTTTTTCAATTCATCACACAGCAGCAATGTTAAGAAAATAATCCAGGAGATAAAACAAAAACTTTTAAACTTTGTTGGAAATACCGGTTCCGAAGAAATAAAACTATCCTATTCTGTACAGAATTATCAGCGTAAAGTGTGGATTACGAGAGCGCATATTCATATTGATAGGATTGCCTCAGCTTGGCTTATTAAAAAATTTATTGATGCGGAAGCAAAATTCGTTTTCAGCGATAATAATATTTTCCCGGATGATGCAATTCAGTTTGATACTTTCGGAGCAGAATTCGGGCACCACGGCGACAACTGCACTTTTGAAACGTTGATAAAAGTTTTTAGAATGCGTGATAAAGCTTTGCAACAAATAGCAGAAATTGTTCACGATATTGATCTGAAGGATAATAAATATCAAAGAACTGAAGCTAACGGAATTGACAAGACAATCAGATCCATATCCGATTTTATAAATGACGACCAGAAAACTTTAAACTACTGCTTAACAATGTTTGATGGTTTCTATAATAGCTTTAAAAAAATTAAAAGGAGAAAGTAAAATGAAACAAATATTTTGTGTCTTTAGCTTGTTATTGTTTGGAGTTTTACTAAACGCACAAACAATAAACTTTGATAAGGATGAAACCGGAAAAGTTCCAAATGATTTTACTACAGCACTTACCGGTAAGGGAGCTGAAGGTGTCTGGGTAGTTTTAAAGGACCAAACTGCACCGTCTCAACCTAATGTCTTAGCACAAACCGATATGGATGATACGGGATACCGCTTTCCACTTTGCATCTATAACAATTTTTCGGCAAAGAATGTTGATGTAAGTGTAAAATTTAAACCGGTAAAGGGTGAAGGTGATCAAGCTGCGGGAATTGTATGGCGATACAAAGACAAAGATAATTACTATATAGTAAGGGCAAATGCACTTGAGAATAATGTTGTCCTCTATAAAGTAGAAAATGGAAAACGAACCGATCTTCCACTTGTTGGGAAAGGAAGAACTTATGGTGAAGATGCAGAAGTTCCATCACTCAAGTGGAGTGAATTAAGAGTATATACAAAAGGTAATTTATTTGATGTGTATTTGAATGGCAAGAAAGTATTTAAAGTAAAAGATTCCACTTTTACTAATGAAGGTAAAGTGGGCTTGTGGACTAAAGCGGATTCCTACACACTGTTTGATGATTTTAATTTTAGAAAATTAGACTGAGCATACTATGCAAACATTACTAAAAATATTTATAATTACATTTTTTACTATTTCAGTTTCTAATGCTCAAAATAACAGAACATACATTACAAACTTTAATGATAATTTTATAACTGTAATTGATCTAAACACTGCTGAGAAAATTACTGATATAAGAACCGGAAAAAATCCACACGGAGTTGATGTTTCACCGGATGGAAAATTTATTTGCGTTAGTAATGAAGGGGATAATACTCTTTCTGTTATCGATGGAGAAACAAATAAAGTAATAAAGCAAATCCCAGTAGGAAATCATCCGCATCAAATAGCATTTACAAAGGATGGTAAATATATTTTTGTAACTATCAATGCTGAACATAAGGTTTATATCATTAATACTAATGATTGGACTTTCGAAAAGTCAATTGTCGTTGGGAGAAATCCACATATTGCTCTTCCTTCACCCGATGGAAGCAAAATGTATATCACATCAGAAGGTGATAATAAAATAGTTGTAATTGACTTGGTAAAAATGGAAGTTACTAGTGAGATAACAATGTTCGGATTGCCTCGTGTTCCGGTAATTAACAATGATGGAAATACAATTTATTCTACACTAAGATGGTTTAATGGTGTTTTAAAGATTGATACTGAAAAAAATAAGGTTGTTGACTGGATTCAACTGCCGCAAACAAAATCTTTCCCACAAGAAGGTAAAGCATCTCACGGACCCGGTCTTCATCCAAATGGAAAGTATTTATATCTCACAAGTCAGATTCTAAATTCCGTTTCGGTAATTGATATTGAAACACAGAGAATAGTTAAAGAAATAGTAGTTGGAATTGATCCAAACTGGATTGATTTTACTAAAGATGGAAAAACAGCAATTGTAAGTAATACGGCTGATAACACTGTTTCTATAATTGACTGCGAAAAGAATGAAGTGATTAAAATAATTCCGGTTGGGAAAAATCCAAAACGGTTGGTTGTTGAAAAGTGATTGTAAAATCATTTGGTAAAGAATACTTAAAAATTAGTGGTGCTGGATTTTTCCTTTACTTTAGCTATGCACTTTCGCGTTCGCCAATAATTCCGCTTTATGCTGAAAGTCTTGGTGCTTCATCACAAATGATTGGATTTGCAGTAGCTGCTTCAACAATCACGGGAATATTTGTTAAGCTGCCCGCCGGCACTGTTTCCGATATTATCGGAAGAAAAACGGTATTAATTATTGGTGCACTTTTTTTTGCGTGCACACCTTTTTTATATCCGGTTGTTTCATCGGTAATAATACTGATTCTCATTCGTTTGATTCACGGAAACGCAACTGCAATTTTTGGTCCCACTATCAGTGCATCAATCTCAGACATTGCTGATAAAAACAGCAGAGGAATTCAACTCGGTCTTTTCTCGTCTGTTCAAGGAATTGGACAAACACTTGGCGCTTTGCTCGGAGGTTTTTTGATTTCTTATCAAAGTTTTGGATTTACTTTTTTAACAAGCGGTTTTATAGGTCTTGCCGGTTTAATGTTTGTTATATTTATTCAAAAGTGTGATGAAAAACGAGAACGCCGCGATCTACTTAAAAAATTTGTAACCGGAATTAAAGAAGTTGCCTCTAACAATAATATTGTTGTTACCAGTTTAACAGTTGCCTCACAAATGTTTGTGGTTGGGGCGTATAATGCTTTTCTTCCTTTGTATGCAAAAGATATTGTTAAGATAGAAGCGTGGCAAATTGGTTTAGTTTTCGGAATACAAACTACAACCACACTGCTTGCCCGTCCTTTAATGGGAAGATTTAGTGACAAAACCGGAAGAAAGCCGATTATCTTAACAGCGCTGATATTCAACTCAATCCTTATTTCATTACTAACATTAGTAAAATCTTTTGAACTGCTTCTTGTATTTGGAATATTGTGGGGACTCGGAACTTCGGTTATTTCCTCTGTTGCTGTTGCATTCATTACTGATTTAACAAAGCAAAAAAAATTTGGTGCAGCACACGGCACTTACGGAACAATTTTCGATATTGGCGAAGCGCTTGGACCTATTGCAGCCGGATTTTTGGTTGCTGTAATTTCTTACAACTGGATGTTTATTCTTGTAAGTTTACAACTTTTATTAATGACTGTCTTATTTGGTAAATATAAAATTGGAGTTATAAATGAGGATTAAATTCTTATTTCTATCCATTGTTATCATTTCTTTTTTTATTGGATGTTCGAAGAAATCTAATGAGGTGGTTGTTTATACATCTGTGGATCAAGTATTTGCTGAGCCGGTTTTACAAATGTTTGAAAAGAAAACCGGAATAAAAGTAAAACCGGTTTACGATACTGAAGAAACAAAAAGCACCGGTGTTTTAAACCGGCTTATTGCTGAAAAAGATAATCCCCAATGCGATGTATTCTGGAGCGGGGATCCGGTAAGAAGTATTATTCTTAAAAACAAAGGAATCACTACCGGTTATTTACCAAGCATTGCTGATAGTATAAACTCAATCTTTAGAGACGAAAAAGGTTACTGGATAGGTTTTTCATCGAGAATAAGAGTTATTATCTACAACAAAAACTTAGTGAAACGGAATGAAGCACCGAATTCTATTTATGATTTGCTTAATCCCAAATGGAAAGGAAAATGTGCAATTGCAAATCCTTTATTCGGAACAACTTCATTTCATATTGCTGCACTGTTTACGGAACTCGGTGACGATAAGGCAACTGAATTTTTAAATAATCTTAAACAAAATAATGTTTTAATTGCCACGAGTAACGGTGATATAAAAAAACGTATTGCCGATGGGGAAATAGCCTTTGGACTTGTTGATACCGATGATGCTATAGTTGCAATGCGTGAAGACAAACCGGTAGGAATGATATTTCCGGATCAGCAAGGAATAGGTTCATTGATTGTTCCTAACGCAGTATCGTTAATAAATAATTCACCTAATTCAGAAAACGGGAAAATATTAATTGATTATCTGCTCACAACTGAAGCGGAAATGCAGTTAGCAAAACTTGCAGCACAAATACCAATGATTAAGACAGATTATCAAATTCCAGAAATGCCGAATATAAAAAGCATTAATGATATTAAATCTATGAACATTGATTATGAAAAAGCCGCTGCTAAATTAGAAGAGATACAGCCATTACTAAAAAAATGGCTTGAGCAATAAGGGGAAAAATTGAAAAAAAGTACTCTGCTATTAAGCATAACTCTGTTTATAATTGGCGGATTGCCTATAGCAACTATGTTATTTTCATCCTTCATTAAAGAAGGAAGTTTTTCTTTTAGCAATTACAATTTATTGTTTAATGATTTACAGAAATTATTACTTCTTTTAAACAGTCTCTCTCTTGGATTATTAACTGTAATAATTACGAACGTGATTGGAATTCCGGCAGCATTCTTTCTCACAAAAACCAATCTGAAATTCAAAAACATTATCAAAATCGGTTTCCTTTTACCCATCTTTATTCCACCATACATTAGTGCAATAAGCTGGGGTGCAGTGCTTGGCAAGAATGGTTTAATGAATAGTTTATTTAATGTAGGTGGGTTTACAAATTCAATATATAATTCGCTGTTTGGCACTTCATTTATTCTTGGGATTAGTTTTTTGCCAATAATTATTCTTTTCATTAGCGATAGTTTGAACAATATTGAAAAAGAAATCGAGGAATCCGCTATGATGGATGCCTCACGAAGAAAAATATTTTTTAAGCTCACTCTTCCAATGCTCAAACCATCTATTCTTTCTTCATCGATATTAATTTTTATACTTACTATTTCTGAGTTTGGTGTTCCGATGTTATTGGGAGTGAAAGTTTTTACTACAGAAATTTTCACTCAGTTTTCTGCATTCTATAATTATGATGCTGCAATAATATTATCACTGCCATTAACAATGATTTCATTTGCATTGATTTACTGGGAATATAAAAAATTAAAAGGTGTGGCTTTTGTAAATACCGAGTCTATGAAAAATAAAACCAAAGAAATAGATTTAGGAAACCAGCAAGTTGTAATTTTTATAGGGCTGATATTATTAATGTTTGTTCTCATTCTGCTGCCTTTAATAATTCTGTTCTTTAAATCTCTTCCGTTAGAATCCTATTTTCAAGCGTTAAATTATATGGAGAAACCGGCTGCTGTTTCTTTTATAAACAGTTTAACCGGAGCATTCATTTTAACGGCGCTTGGATTTTTTACTGCATATTTTGTTGAACGTCATAAAAAAAAGTCTATCGACATACAATTATTTTTTTACTTTGCTATCCCTAGCACGGTTCTTGGGATAGGTTTAATTCAATTATGGAACCAATGGATATTTTCAGATTTTATTTATAACACGTTTATAATTGTTCAGCTTGGTTACATAGCAAGATTTCTGATTATTTCTGAGCGATTGTTTTTAACGGCTTTCAAACAAATACCAATTTCATTAGAAGAATCGGCTGCTGTTGAAGGAGCAACGCAAATTCAGATTTTCAGAAAAGTTCTTATTCCGATTTTAAAACCTACTTTTTTTATTTCATTTATTTTGGGATTCATTTTTTGCTTTGGTGAACTGGGAACGACAATTGTTGTATACCCCGCTGGGCAGTCAACACTTCCGATAACTCTTTACACTATTATGGCAAACAGTCCGGAAAGTGTTTATTCTGCGATGAGCATAATGATTCTAATTCCTCTGCTGATTATTACCGGTTTATTATTTGGCATTGAAAATTTCTTTAATTCGGAAACAAGGAAAGCTTAATGAAGATATTTACTTTTTTATTTAGTGTAAGTCTTGTTTCATCCACTGTTGTGTTTTCACAAGTAAATCAAAATAATACTGCTAAGGCAACTTACACAAAAGAAATTATTACTGTTGATGGTTTACTTAATGAAAGCTCGTGGAAAACTGCTGATGTAATTGCAAAATTTACTCAACGGGAATTAAATGAAGGTGAAAAGCCCACTGAATTAACTGAAGTAAGATTACTCTATAATTATGATAACCTTTATGTTGGCGTTTGGTGTTATGATAGTAATCCTAATGAAATTATTTCGAACAGTTTAGAAAGAGATTTCAGCTACTGGCTCGATGATAATTTTGAAATAATTTTAGATACCTACTTTGATAAACGAAACGGTTACTTGTTTATAACAAACCCAAACGGGGCAAGATCTGATGCACTGGTAACGGATGAAGGCAATGGCATAAACACTAATTGGAATGGCATTTGGGATGTTCACACAACGATTACAAGTGAAGGATGGTTTGCTGAAATTATTATTCCATTTACAACATTAAAGTTTTATAATAAAAATTCTCAAACATGGGGTGTTAACTTTGAACGAAATATTCGTAGAAAGCGAGAACAAGTTTTGTGGAAAGCGTGGCTGCGAAATTATGAACTCGAAAAACTCTCACAAGCCGGTGAGCTGCACGGAATAGAAAACATTAAAAATAAAACTCTGATTGAACTCAAGCCCTTTGTTGTTGGCGGAATTCAAAAAGGATATGAACCATATGATTTTGAAAACACCTCCACAACAAAAATCGGACTTGATGCAAAATATTCTTTAACCTCTTCATTAACTCTCGATGCAACGATAAATACAGACTTTGCACAAGTAGAAGCTGATCAAGAAAAAATAAATCTTACAAGATTTCCGTTATTTTTCCCGGAGAAAAGAGAATTTTTTTTAGAAGGAGCGGGAATTTTCACAACTCAGTTTGGAGGAATGATCTATCCTTTTTATAGCAGAAGAATCGGTTTAAATTCAGCAAGGCAATTAATTCCTATTTATGGCGGATTACGTTTAGTTGGAACTTCAAATAAAAGCAACTTGGGTTTTCTTACAATGCAAACTGCTGAGAAGTATGGAGAACCAACAACAAATTATACTGTAGCAAGATTGAAGCAAAATGTTTTAGAAAGTTCTTACATCGGTTTTATGGCAACTAATAAACAGAGTTCGTTTGCCTATAACCGATTCTTAGGAGTTGATGGTTTATGGACAAACTCAAATATTTTTGGAAATAATACCCTCGTTATTGGCGGTGCATTTGGAACAATAATTTCCCCTTCAGTAAAATCTGACAACCTTGCCTATCGCTTTTATGTTGATTATCCCAACGACTTGATTGATTATTTTATTGGTATAACGGCTGCACAAAAGAATTTTAATCCAGAAATGGGTTTTGTCGCAAGAAATGATTTCAACAAATTTTCTTCGCAATTAAAAATTCAGCCAAGACCGGAAATCTCTTTTGTTCAGTATCTGCAATTCAAACCGTTTGAATTGGATTATTATTATGATAGGCAAGGTGCACTTCAATCACTTTATTATGAAGGAAGACCTCTCGGATTTTCAACAGAATCCGGTGAGTTTTTTGAATTTAACATTCAACGCACTGCTGATCGGCTGAATGAAGAATTTGATATCTTAGATGGTATTATTATCCCAAGCGGTCTTTATTGGTGGACAAATTATGAAATTCAATTTGAAACTAACAGCAGCCACTCCATATCCGGTGCGCTCTTTTATCGTTGGGGTGATTTCTATAACGGCAAAAGAGACGTAATAAGTTTTGAAATTGTTGGAAAAATAAATAAACATCTTCAAATAGCTGCGGACTATACAAGAAATTATATCACACTTCCAAAAGGTAAGTTTACAACACACGAAATTGCATCACGTATTAATTATAATTTCTCAACAATGTTTAGTACATCCCTTTTTGCACAATGGAATAATGAAGACAAGGAAATAAATTTTAACTTCAGATTACATTGGATTCCATCGCTTGGCAGTGAAGTATATTTAGTGTACAACGAATTATTAGATTCACAAGAACGAATTTTAAAACCGGAAGTTGCAGTAATACAATTGAAAGGCGTTTATTATCTTCCTCTAAAAATATAGTTTACAAAAAAACGGAAATAAAATGGCAAGTTTGGAACTAAAAAATGTTACTAAAGTTTTTAACAGTAATATTGTAGCAGTAGATAATGTTTCTTTTAAAATTGAAGAAAATGAATTTGTTGTGCTGGCTGGTTCATCTGGTTGTGGTAAAACTACTATCTTAAGAATGATTGCCGGATTAGAAGATATAACTTCCGGGGAAATTAATATTGATGATAGAATTGTTAACAATCTACCTCCAAAAGACCGTGATATAGGAATTGTATTTCAGAATCAAGCGCTTTATCCACATTTAAATGTGTACGATAATATTGCTTTTGGATTGCAGCTTAGAAAAATTGATAAAAAAGAAATTAATGATCGGTTAAATGAAGTATCAGAATTACTTGAAATAACAAATTTGTTAAAACGAAAACCAAATGAGCTATCTGGAGGACAAAAGCAACGAGTTGCTTTGGGTAGAGCAATGGTTCGTAAACCAAAGATTTTCTTGTTTGATGAACCTCTCAGTAATTTGGATGTTTTACTGCGTAAAACACTGAGAAGAGAACTTAAAAATCTTCACGCTAAACTAAACACACCATTCATTTATGTGACACACGATCCGATTGATTTAATCACACTTGGGCAGAAAATTATCATTTTAAAAGATGGGAAAGTTCAACAAATTGGTTTTTTAGAAGAGATCAAAGAAAAACCGTTGAATCAGTATATTAAGGAATTTATAACAATAGGATAATAACTTAAAATGTTGAGTCCTTCTATCGTATTTATTGTTGTCTATGATTAGTAAGTATTGAAAAGATTTGAGCTAATGATTAATGAAAGATTTGATACTAATCTTGGGAAAATAACAAGGCAAACTTATCAACATTATTCAAGTATCCACAAGAAAATTGAAAATGTTTATCTGCAGTTCAGAAAAGTAACTAAAAAAAGAGCTTTTTTACCAAATGACTTCGCTCTTAAAAAAATGTTATAATTAAATTATGGAGTTTTATCAAAAAAAATGGCTATGTCTCCGTTAGTTAATGGATCAAAACTGGACTTTTGTTCTCTCAAACTCTTCAATTTATTTTAAGGATAGATTTAATGATTTTCAATAAATCAAAATCCCATTTAATTAAATTATTTTACAGTCTTAAAAATGGATTTACTAATGCAATTTGTTTAAACCTACTAAATAATTGGAGATAATATAAAATGTTTTCAACAGTAAGATATTTTATAAAAACTAGCATTGTTTTTTTAATAATTGGAATTTTATCCGGATTGTATATTTCTATTTCAAAAGATTTCTTTCATATTCCAATTGGAACTTCATCTATATCTGCACATGTACATATTATTCTTGTTGGCTCAGTAATGATGATGATTATGGGTGTGGCTTTATGGTTTTTCCCACGAGCTGAAAAGGAAGATAAAAAGTATAATCCGAATTTAATTTTGGGGACATATTTATTAATTACAATTTCTACGGCATTAAGATTTATTTTCCAAATTATTGCTAACTTTTTTTACGTTGATTGGATAAATATTATGGTTACAATATTTTCATTTTTCCAAATTATTGCAATTTTGCTTTTCTTCTATTCAATGTGGGGAAGAATCAGACCAGTTGGGAGCCAATATCGTGAAGCAAAAGGTGAAAAATTTTGATGGGATATTACATTACAGAAGAATGTATTAACTGTGGTGCTTGTGCAATTGAATGTCCTACCGAAACAATTTATGAACCAGGAGTCAGTGTAGGGAATTCAGGAAATTATTTTGATCCGTTATCCAAAGATCATTATTTCATTATTAAAGATAATTGTGATGAATGTGCTTTATTCAGTAGAGTTAGATGTGTAGCCGTTTGTCCAACTGATTCTATTAAATACAAAATTTAATGCAAAAATTAATATAAAATTGAGGGAGTTAAAATGTCTGAAATAAAAGCTTATTTACTAATAAAACAAGTTGATTTTCAAAACAGTTCTATTGTGAGTAAACAAATAATTAAAAATAAAAATGGGAATGTTACGTTATTTGCATTTGATAAAGGTGAATCTTTAGCAGAGAATATAAAAATATTTATAGCTTTAGTTTTTGATGATATATGTAGTATAAGTAATTAAATTTGTGACATTTCATTAAATTAAAATATAAGCTAAGTTTTTACTTCTTCATATCTTTTCTCATTGCATAATTGCAAATCAAAATGCTAAAATAAGTCTACACTTTTATAAAAGATAACATGTTAAGTAAAAATGACCTTAGATAAATACAAAGATTTGCCAATAGTTTATTCATGTTCAGGTTGCAGTAACATTGCTCAAATGTCGAATAATATAGCTGTTAAATTAGATAGAGAGGGAATTGCAGAAATGTCCTGCATTGCTGGTGTAGGAGGAAATATTCCATCATTAGTAAAGAAAGCTAAATCTGGTAAATCAATAATCGTTATTGATGGTTGTCCGCTTGAATGCGCAAAAAATTGTTTAAAGAATGTTGGTGTTGAACCTGATTTAAGTATAGTGCTAACAACAGTTGGATTGAAAAAAACATTTCATGTGGATTATGATCAGAAAACGATTGAGAATGAATATAAAAAAATTTATTATAAATGAATTTTCAACTGAATTGAAATAATTACAAAATAAATATAGTCGAAAAAATTTAGATTAATTTTAAAATTAAAGAATATTTGAAAAAAAAATCCATCAATTCCTTATCATCGTATAACTGTTAAAGGAACCAGAAAAGAAAAAAATTAAAGTTTCGCAAAAAGTTATTTTATGATTGACAAATAAATAATAATTTCTTACTTTAAATCAGAATAAAAAATCCGAATAATAAATAGCTAATATGATTTTTAATAAAAGTACAGAATACAGTGTTAGAATATTGTTATACATGTGTGAGGCTGGAGATTACAAATACTTTAGTGCTACAGAAATAGCAAATGTAGTAAATATTCCCAAAGAATATCTTTCAAAAATATTGCAAAAATTAACTCACAAAGGGATTGTTTTTTCAAAAAGAGGGAAAAGCGGCGGGTTTAAATTGCTTAAATCTAAAAATGAAATTGAGTTAAATGAACTTATAAATCTTTTTGATAATGAAAAATTTTACTCAAAATGTTTGATAGGTTTATTTGATAATTGCAATGATTGTAAATGTTCTTTTCATAATCAATGGGTAAACCTAAAAACTGTATTGATTTCTTCAAATTTAGAAAATATTAAAACGACACTTTTTTTACAATAAAATAAGACAACATATACTAATAATTAATAGGGACAATAAATGAAAAATAAAATATTTGTAATAATACTCATTTCAACAATTTTAATTAATTGCGGAGAAAATAATGATTCCAATAGTTCAACTGGAAGTAATAATTCAGCAAAAGAAAAACTTGCGCAAAAATTTGGATTAACACTTTATGAATTAGAAAATGGTGTTGGTCCAATTAAAGAGAAAATTACTTTAGGTGAAATAAGCAAATCTTTGGCGGATGATGGAAAAAAATTATTTGAAGAAAAATGTATGCAGTGTCATAAAATGGATGAAAGATATACCGGTCCGGCACTTCGTGGAGTAACTGAAAGGAGAACTCCGGAATATATTATGAATATGATTTTAAATCCAGAAGAAATGACTAAAAGACATCCGGAAGCTAAAAAGTTATTAGGAATTCACGCAAATCAAATGACATTTCAAAATGTTACGCAAGAAAATGCAAGAGCACTTCTCGAATATTTAAGAATGGAATCATCACATTAAAAGGGAGAATTATATGTCAACGAAACAAAAAGCAAGATTTATAATTTCTATTTTTTTCTTAGCAATAATTTATAGCTGTTCAGGAAATAATGGAAAACCGGGAACAAGTGATGCTGCCGAAAAAGTTTATGTTGCACCTGGAGAGTATGATGAATTTTATGCTTTTATGTCGGGTGGATTTAGCGGACAAATAACAGTTTATGGATTACCATCCGGCAGATTGTTTAAAATCATTCCCATATTTGCTCAACATCCGGAGAATGGATATGGCTACACTCCGGAAACAAAACCGATGTTGCAAACTTCATATGGAGAAATACCTTGGGATGATGCGCATCATCCGGAGTTATCTCAAACCGATGGAACACCGGACGGAAGATGGATATTTATTAATGCAAATAATACTCCAAGGGTTGCAAGAGTAAATTTAAGCACTTTTGAAACTGAGGAAATAATAGAAATTCCAAATTCTGCAGGAAATCACGGTTCTCCGTTCATTACAATGAATACAGAATACGTTGTTGCTTCAACAAGATTTAGCGTTCCGATTCCTCAAAAAGATGTTCCAATATCTTCATATAAAGAAAATTTTAAAGGAACAATTTCATTCATTAAAGTTAATCCGGAAAACGGAAGAATGAATATTGAATTTCAAATTTTAGTTCCGGGTTTTAATTATGATTTGGCACATGCGGGAAAAGGTCCTTCTCATGGTTGGGCATTTTTTACTTCGTATAATAGTGAACAAGCAAATACTTTATTGGAAATAAATGCATCCCAAAATGATAAAGATTTTATTGCAGCAATAAATTGGAAAAAAGCAGAAGAATATATTAAAGAAGGAAAAGGGAAAAAATATAATTCAGAATATTATCATAATATCTATGATGATGAAACCCATACTGCTACTTCAAATGTTGAAAAAGAAATACTCGTATTAGATCCAAAAGATTGTCCGGGTTTAATATATTATTTACCAACTCCAAAATCTCCGCATGGTGTAGACGTTGATCCTTCTGGTGAATATATTGTTGCCGGTGGAAAACTTGCAACAGTTATCCCGGTTCATTCATTTTCCAAAATGATTAAAGCCATAGAAAACAAAGAATTCATTTCGGAAATATTTGGAATTCCGGTTTTGAAATATGAATCTGTAATTGCTGGTGAAGTTGAAGATCCTGGTTTGGGACCTTTACATACAGAGTTTGATGGAAATGGATATGCTTACACTTCTGCATTTATTTCATCCGAAATAGTAAAATGGAAATTGGGCACTTGGGAGGTTGTTGATAGAATTCCAACATATTATTCAATCGGTCACTTAATGATTCCGGGAGGAGACAGCAAAACACCTTTCGGTAAATATGTTGTTGCATTAAATAAAATTACAAAAGATAGATATTTACCAACCGGACCTGAACTTTGTCAATCAGCGCAATTGATTGATATCTCAGGAGATAAAATGAAATTGCTTTTAGATTTCCCAACAATCGGCGAACCTCATTATGCACAAGGAATTCCAGCTGAAATTCTTATGAAGGGACAAAAGAAAATTTATGAATTGGGAAAAAACAATCATAAATATGGATTAAGATCAGAGAAAGATGCAAAAGTTGAAAAAAATGGAAATGATGTTCATATTTATATGTCAACAACAAGAACTCACTTTAAGCCTGATAATATTGAAGGAATTAAAATTGGAGACAAAGTTTATTTTCACATAACCAATTTAGAACAAGATTGGGATATCCCGCATGGTTTTGCAGTGAAAGGAATGAATACTGCTGAACTTTTAATAATGCCCGGACAAACAAGAACTGCAATTTGGGAACCGAAATCAGAAGGTGTTTATCCATTTTATTGCACAGACTTTTGTTCAGCATTACATCAAGAGATGCAAGGGTATGTTCGTGTCTCCGCAAAAAATAGCAGTAATGAATTAAAATATAATTAGGGATTTTGAAATAGGTTGTCTCAGAATGTAATAGTTAATTATGGTTGGAATAAGGCTCCGTTCAAAACAATTTTGAGACAACCGTTATTATGATATAATATTCAGAGAACTATGAGGGAAAATATGATGAATAAAAAGGAGAGACTTCAAACAATAATAGCGGCGCTTATTTTAATCGGTGTTTTTTATTTCCAATTTGGAAAATTGATTTGCAAGCTCCACAATATCCGGAAGGGATTGGTTTAAGAATTTGGGTGAATCAAATTACCGGATTTAATGAATTTGATTTGAATAATATCAATAAACTTAATCATTACATCGGTATGAAAGAAATTGTTCCATCATCAATACCGGAATTAAAAATAATGCCATATATCGTTTTATTTCTTATAGCTTTTGGAATATTAGTATCGATTCTAAAAATAAACGATTTCTAACAATTTGGCTGTCTCTTATTATAATTCTTATGATTGCCGGTTTATATGATTTTTACATTTGGGGATATGATTACGGTCATAATTTAAATCCAAATGCACCAATTAAAGTACCGGGAATGTCATATCAGCCGCCGTTATTGGGTTCAAAGCAATTGCTAAATATGAAATCAATTTCATTACCGGATATTGGAAGTTATTTTATTGGAATATCGTTTCTGCTTGGGAGTTATGTTTTGTTTAATAAAAAAAAAAAAAGGAAAAAACTTTATGAAAAATATTTTATTTGGAATAATTCTTTTGGTCAGTACTAATTGTTCAAACGGACCGGAACCAATTAAATATGGTCATGATAGCTGTGATAAATGCAGAATGCAAATTATGGATCCAAAATACGGAACCGAATTAGTTACATCAAAAGGGAAAATTTATAAATTTGATTCAGTTGAATGTTTAGCATTTTATGCAAAAAATATGAATGATGATGAAAATTCAACATTGTGGGTTACAGACTTTTTAAATAAGAATGAATTAGTTGAAAAAAATAAAGCTTACTTTTTGTTAAGTGCAAATTTAAGAAGTCCAATGGGATTGAATCTTACTGCTTTTTCTTCTCAAACAGATTTAAATAAAATTAAGAATCAGTATCAAGGTAAAAAAATAAATTGGGATGAACTAATTGAGTATGTTAATCATGAATGGCAGCACAAAACAATGCATCATTAGTATTAATTTAGTTTGGATAATTTTCTTAATTCCACAATATTTTTATGCGAAAGAAATTCATGTTGGAAAAGATCATCCGATTAAAACTATTAAATCAGCTTTAAGTATTGCAAATACTAATGATAGAATAATTTTACATAGTGGAAAATATTTTGAACATGATATTGTTATTGATAAGAAAATTGAATTAATAAGTTTTGAAAACTCCGTAATTGACGGTGAAAATAAATATCAAATTTTAACGGTAAAATCTGATTCAGTTAAAATATCCGGCATTACTTTTATAAATACCGGAATTAGCTTTATCGATGACAATTCAGCTGTTAAATTAGATTCGGTTAAAGGATGTGAAATTTATAACAATACTTTTGATAATAATTTTTTTGCAATCTACTTAGCTAAAACTTCGGATAGTATTGTGAGAGATAATATTATTAAGGCATATACAAAAAAGGAATCATATTCTGGAAATGGAATTCATTTATGGTATTGTAAAAATATTACAGTAGATAAAAACTATATCAATGGTCATCGTGATGGAATTTATTTTGAGTTTGTTAGGGAAAGTCATATTCAAAATAACATAAGTGTTAATAATTTGCGATACGGATTGCATTTTATGTTTTCAGATAATTGCAGTTACTCGTATAATGAATTTTTGGAAAACGGCGCCGGTGTTGCTGTTATGTATACGAAAAAAGTTAAAATGTTTAAAAATAAATTTGAAAGAAATTGGGGACCAGCTTCTTATGGAATATTATTAAAAGACATATCAGATAGCGAAATTGAAAACAATTTCTTTTACAAAAATTCAAGCGGTATTTATGTTGAAGGTTCGAATAGAATAAATATTAATAATAATAATTTCACCGAAAATGGTTGGGCAATCCGCTTAATGGCAAATTCTATGGATAACCACTTTGAACGAAATAATTTTATTGGAAATTCTTTTGATGTAACGACAAACAGTACAAAAAACTTTAACTATTTTGAAAATAATTTCTGGTCGGATTACAAAGGATACGATATTGATAAAAACGGAATTGGTGATATTCCATATCGACCGGTAAAATTATTTTCTTTAATTGTTGAGAAAAATAGACCGACAATGATTCTTTTGCGGAGTTTATTTACCGAAATTTTGGATGTTGCAGAAAAAATATTTCCGGTACTAACACCGGAAACACTTATCGATGAATCTCCATCTATGAAAAGAATTTTATGATTAGAATTGAAAGTTTAGAAAAATTTTACGGTAAATTGTGTGTTCTAAAAAACATTGAATTATCAATAGAAAAAGGCAAAATCACTTATCTTGTTGGACCAAACGGTTCTGGGAAATCAACACTAATAAAAGCAATTCTTGGTTTAATAAAAAAGTATAACGGAACAATTTCTATTGATGGTAAAATTATTAACGGCGAAAGTGATCATAGAAATCTAATTGGTTATATGCCGCAGAGTGCAAGTTTTCCGGAAAATCTTTTAGTAAAAGATATTTTTTCTATGGTTAAAGATATTAGAAATTCCAAAACAATTGATGAAGAATTGATTTTGGAATTCTCACTTGAAAAGGAGATGAATAAAAAGTTAAAGAATCTTTCCGGCGGAACAATTCAAAAAGTTAATGCCGCAATTGCATTTTTATTTGATCCGCAAATATTAATTCTTGATGAACCAACATCCGGCTTGGATCCGGTTTCAAGCAATATTTTAAAGAAAAAAATTCTAAAAGAAAATCAAAAAGGTAAAACAATATTTTTACGTCCCACATTATAAGTGAGTTGGAAGACCTTGCTCAAAACATAGCTTTTTTGTTAGATGGAAATTTATGGTTCAATGGAGCTAAAGAAGAATTGATAAATTCTACTAATGAAAAAAATCTTGAAAAATCAATTGCATCAATAATGATAAAAAATTCGAAATGAATAAAACTCTAAAAATTATCAAATATCAAATTAAGGACAATATTCAAAGCAGATGGATCATTGGATTTTTTATTTTTTTTATGACTTTTACATATTGGTTAATAAATTTTACCGGAGATGCGCCAAAGGTAATTTTAAGTATTCTAAACATGATTTTAATTGTTATTCCGCTTATAAGTTTAGTGTTCGGAGCAATATATATATAACAATTTGAATTATATCAAATTTATGTTAACACAACCAATTAAACGTATTTCGCTTTATTTTGGTTTATACTTTGGTTTGGTAATTCCGTTATTATTTTGTTTGACTTTTGGAATTGGAATTGGTGTTTTGACTTTTTACCCACTATTTGAAGAATATTTAAGCATTGCAATTTTACTTTTAATAACCGGACTTTTCCAAATTCTAATTTTTACCGCAATTGCATTTTTAATCGCAACTTCAAATGATGATAAACTTAAAGGATTGGGAATATCAATATTTGTATGGCTGTTTTTTACAATAATTTATGATGGATTAATTTTATTTATACTTCAAACATTTCAAGATTACCCGCTTGAAAGAATTGCGCTTGGATTAACAATGATAAATCCAGTTGATCTTGGCAGAATATTTATAATTCTAAAATTTGATGTATCTGCGTTAATGGGTTATACCGGAGCAGTTTTTGAAGATTTTTTTGGAAATAATGTTGGTCTAATAATTTCTTTATCTGTTCAGATAATTTGGTTTTTGATTAGCTTTATTTTTGGATTAAAAATATTTAAATCAAAGGATTTCTAATTAATATTAAATAATTCATATATAATATATTCAAATTATATATAAAATTTAATTCTTGACATCACGCCTCATTCTAATTATTTTAAATCAGACACATTATTCTGTTTAGATCATTTGATTATAGAAATATGGAAATAAAATAAAACTGTATTGTTCAATTTATCACTTCCTTTAAACCTATTTCTATATTCGTATATATAAAAACAATTATTTTATTAAAACTTATACTTGGCCTTAAACAAAAAATAGTTTTTAATAAAACTGAATTTGCAATTTTAAAAATATAATTGTCCATAAACGGTAATCCTTGAAAAAAAAAGGGAGCTAAATGAAAGATTTTAATGAAGTAAATGAAAAAATGACAATTAAAGAAATTGTAATAAAAAATTTTAATACAACCTCTGTTTTAGATAAATATAATATTGATTATTTATTTGATGGAAATATTTCATTGGAAGTTGTTTCGGCTAAAAATGCAATATCATTGTCCTATTTAAAAAAAGAACTTAATAAAATATTGAATAACAAAAATCTTTATGCAGATAATTATAATGAATGGGATCTTCCAACTTTAACAAACTACATCCTTCAAAATCATCATAAGTATGTAAGCGAAGCAATAATTAAAATTAAAAATAAAGTTAATAAATTTGAAGAAACAAGCGGGAATGAATTTATTACTGAAATTACAAATCTCTTTCAGCAGTTAAGCAAAGAGATGGAAAACCACATGAAGAAAGAAGAAACAATATCATTTCCATATATAAAGTATCTTTTAAGCTGTAAAAAATTTAATGAAAAACCAAAAATTAGAAGAAGCGGTTCAATAAAAAAAAATCTGTTTACACTTGAAAATGAACTCGCAAGTGCAAACTATGTTCTAATCAAGATAAAAGAAATTATTAAGAAATATTCATTACTTAATAAAGATAAAATTGCTTTAATAGAATTAAATGAATTGTTAATAGAATTTGATAAAGACTTAAAAAAACATGTCCATTTAGAAAATAATATTTTATTTCCTAAAATAGTGAAACTTGAGAATCAGTTAATGAAATTAAGATAAATATTGTTATTTAGTGGGCTATAAGAATATATTTTAAATGTTAGGATAAAATTGAATTTGTCTAAATATATATTAACCGCAGCTATTTTCGGAATTGTTTTATTTTTTATTGGTCAATATTTTTCTAAACCTATTCTTAATCTATTCAGTGCCTTGTCGATATCAATTGCAGGAATTTTAATTGGAATTGAAGCTATCAAAATTAAAATATTTCGTGAAAAATCCAGATATAATAAAAAGGAAACTGAAACATACATTGGTTTTGCAGCAACGCTAAAAGGAATTTCAATAATATTAGTAGGACTATTTATTTCATTTTTAACATTAGCATTTTATTTCAATTTTGGTGAAACAGTTACGCAATATTTTATTAAAAATCCGGGAATACCCTTAATTCTAATAGGTATATTTTGCTTAATTATTTCTGTAACAACAATTATTGGTTTTGTTGAACAAAAAAGTGGTTCTCGATATCATAAAATTTTAGATTTGATATTTAATAGGTTATTCCCTTCACTAATATTAGCACTAGTTTCAATTGTTATGCTACTATTCGGATTCATTGGTATCTATGATCAAAACAATCTTGAAAGAATAGTCCGAAATCTTATAGAATTTTTATTTTGATTGTCTTATTGGCATTTAATAATTGAATTAAAGAATAAATGTATTATTCCTAATTCAGCAAAAATTAAATTTTGTGGTGTCATAGTACTTTTAAATTAAATTTAAACGATTAACAAAATAATAATGTTGTATGAGTTTATTACTTCGTTTTATCAAATGGAATTATCAAAAGTCCATTTCTGATAAATCCAATTAATAAACTGGATTCATTTTAGTAAAGAAGATTCAGGTGATACATATGAGTATTAAGGATAGTTAAGCTGTGAAAACACAGTTAAAAAATATAATTAGAATGAATTGTTAAAAGATTTTGATATAAGATTAGATAATATCGAATAGAATATAAGCGTAATATGATATTACCAAATAATCTTTACAGAAATTACATTGTTTATTTTTTGTTAAATGAAATTGTTAAATAAAATATGAAGTAATACATTTTTACGACTTCATATACTAAATTTAACATAACTTTAATTTGAATGATTTTAAATTGGAGGATACAATGACACATAGTCAACTAGCCTATAAATTATTAGTATTTCATTTTCCAGTATACTTTTTCAAGGCTAAACTAAAGTATATTTTGGCTTTAATATTAATGAATTTGTTTCACCTTTTACTACCGGATGAGTTATATTGTCAATCTGGTAATGCTTTCAGACTACGCGAGAAACTGCCTGAAGTTATTGCGCCTTGTAGAGATAGTGCCCCAGGTTATTGTGTATCAATAGGTGGGAGTACAGTCTATGAAAGGATAACAAATGTACATGTTTTAGAAAGACCAGGAAATATATTAGATATCACAGTTGATGTATTCATTGCAAATCCAACAAATTGCCAATTTGGAAAACCATGTCCGGTTTATGATAAAAATCCAGAAAATGTAAATGTTTGGATAGACTGGAATGGCAATAAAATTTGGGAACCGAATGAAAAAGTGCTTGATGCTGCTTTAACAAGTTATAACATAAATTACGGGAAGAGTATGGTAGCTAAAGCCACTGTGAATATTCCACCCAATGTTATAAAACCCACATATTTAAGGGCAAATTTAGGGTGGGGATTTGATCCTGAAGATCCATGCGGTTCTTTTTGGGGTTATGGAAATGTGGTCGATCAACTTGTTTTATGGAATATGAAAGTCGCCAATATTACTGCAATTTCTAATGTGGAAATGCTTGATGTAACTACACCTTTATTGTGGTCGGCTGATTACGATGAACGTGGCGATACACTCAATACAGTATCAAATTTTCCGCTAGCAGCTAGTATGAAAAACGGATTTGTAACTTTATGGATAAATCTTAAATCATTTCCTTCATCTATTGGAGACGATTCAAGAACAGATGTTGAATGGAAAGTTGTTGGAACTAATTCTAAGAAAGCGATTGAAGGGGGGATCGATAGAATAATTGGCAAGAGTGGTTTTTTAAATGTCGATTTTCCTCAAAAGATTGGCATGTACGATCTGAAATTAAAATTCAAGTTCAAGAATAATCTGAATAACAATATTGGGGAGCAGATTATTTCATTACCATTTTGGATTAGTTATGATAAACCGCAGATACCAACAAAAAAAATTTGGCTCCAAAAAGCAATCGAGTGGACTCAGGGAATACAAATGTCAAATTCAATAGAGTATGAGCTTGCACAAAAGATAATGGAGGGAATTTATTCAAAAAGTGGCTGGCAGTATAATACATCAGTATTCCAGTGGTTCAAGCTTATTGAAGGTTCAGAAACTTATGGTGGTAATTGTGTGGTAATGGCTAACATATGGTTAAATTTGCTCAAATCATTAGGTGTTGGAGGCGTATCAACAGTTATTGTTGAAGGAAAAGTTGATAATAAAGGTTTTATGTCAATACCAGGAATAAAAGCATTTGGTTCACTACCAAGTAAAAATGGCAATGCAACTAAAGAATATATTTTGTATCCAACGTATGATCGCTGGATTTTTCAACAGCATACTTTTGGCCAATTGGGTAATAGATACTTCGATCCGACTTTTAATATAACTGGAAGTGAAAAATATTTTCATGTTGCTCACAGTATTATAGGTATGAACCCTCGCATGGATTTCTTTATTACTGATGCAGGAGGACCAACTATTCAAAAGAACGGCAATAATGATTTTGCAGAAGGATGGATGGCGTATACTTATAAATATGAGACATTAAGGAATAATATATCTTTAAATAGAAATGAACCTGTAAATGCCGCATTTACAGGATCGTTTTCAGAAAAGTTAATTGATAATAATAATGATGAGATTTTTGATCAGCTTTCAGGAAATGTTGGTGTAGAAATAACGAATCCAGGAAAATTTATGGTAACTGGATATTTGAGAAAGGATAACCGCTTAATTACATCGCAACCCTATTATGCATCACCCGTAAGTTGGTTTGAAATCGTTGGACCGCAAGCTGGGATAATTGAGGTTCATCCTCTTTTTAGTGGTGAAAAGATTTTTACTGAAGAGATGAATGGTTCTTACAACATATATTTAACACTAACAGATAGTACTGGTGCAATTATAGATACTGCACTTTTTAATACTTCTACATTTAATTATCAACAATTCGGTGAGTTGCCAGCAAGGATATTAAGTTTGTATGAAAATGCAGTTGATACAAACAGTGATGTTTTTTTTGATATATTAAAAATAAATGCGGAAATCATATCTAACAAAACGAATCAATATTTAATTCAAAAATCTTTATTCCATCAAGGACAAGTGCTAACTTCCGAAAGTGAATCTTTAATATTAAACTCTGGAAATAATCTATTAGACTTATCAATTGGTGGCAAACCAATTGCGATATCAGGATTTAATGGACCCTTTATCCTTTCACTCCAAGTATCAGATATGGATGGAAATCAGACTGCCTATCATGAGATTCAGACTTCCAATTATTTGGCAAGTCAATTCAATCCACCAATTGCAAAGATAATCGGAGGAAATTCTGATCAAGGGGTTGATATTAACTCAAATGGACTATTTGATACGCTAAGGGTTTCGATTAGTGTACAGACTTTGAATTCCGGTTCTTACTCCATACTTGCATGGCTGATGGGAGAAAATGGAGAAAACATAAGTTTGGCACGATCGAAAGGTTTTATAGGAATTGGGATGAATGATATTGAACTAAATTTTCCTGGGGTCAACATTAATAATAACCAGTTGGATGGTCCATATAAAATAGGATATGCAATTATGTATGATGATAGCTCAAATTTAATATTTTCAGGTATTGATATTTATAAAACACAAAATTATTCTGCATCACAATTTGAAGAACCAGAAACACAAATTATTTCAACAACAGGAACTTATTCTGAGAATTCGATGGATATTGATTCCGATGGGTTAATCGATAGTCTTATTGTTCAAATTGAAGTTGTCCCAAAAGATTCAGGAAATGTGGTTGCGTATGGTCGCCTGGTAGATTCAAAGAGTGAAACCATTTTATGGTCCTATGCAAGTAAAATACTAAAAGAGAATATCCCACAATGGATAAACTTACAATTTGATGGAAGATTTATATACGGAGGTTTGGAAAATGGTCCATACCAACTTAGAGATCTTCAAATTTATCATTCTGGAGATCCTGAACAACCAATTTATATTCCTGAAGCTTATACAACACAAACTTATAAATATACAGACTTTAAAAAAACTGGAGTAATAACAGGAATAATTTCCGATGCAAATGATAACCCGGTAGCAAATGCATTTTTAAAAATTTCTAATAATGATAACGATTACTCAAATAATTATGGTAAATACAATTTGGTTCTGTTATCAAAAGGTGAATTTATTGTAAAAATTGAAGGACTCGATACTTCCAAAATTCAGTGGTCAATTAACATGAATGGAAACCAATTAGATGTAGGTGATTCAGTGAAAATAAATGTAGACACAAATCAAATTGTAATTGTTGATTTCAAAGCACCAATAGTTTTAAGTTATAAGCAAGGAGTATATTCAGAAAATTTACCTAAAGAATATTTCTTAGGACAGAACTATCCTAATCCGTTCAATCCATCTACGCAATTTGAATTTGCGCTTCCAAAGAAATCTAACATAAAACTTAAAATTTTTGATGCTTTAGGTAATGAAATTGCAAATTTGATTAACGAATCAAAACCCGCTGGTAATTATCAAGGTAGTTTTAATGCAGTTGGTCTGCCAAGTGGAATTTATTTTTATAGATTAGAAACGGAAGGGTTTAGCGAAACCAGAAAAATGTTATTGATAAAATAAAGGCCAAAGATTTGAAATTTTTAAAAGGCAACATTATAAATATTTTTCATATTTCGCGTTTAGTATAAAATTAATGGAATTTAATTATTGAAAACATAAAATAATATGAATAGAAAATTTATATCATACTATTTAATAAAATTAACAAAAACGAACATTGCTTTTTGGATTCGATATGAAAAACATAAAATTAAAACAAATTTCATTAAAAGTTTTTAAGAATTTATTCGATAGGTCAAAAATATATTTTACTTTTGAAATATATAGTTTGTTGAAAAGTTAAAAAAGACAATGCAATTTCTTAAAGAAAAAAAATATTGGATTTTATTATTAATAATACTAATTGCGTATTTTGAAAATGTTTTTCCCCAGAGTCAACAGTTTCGTCAGATTACTGTTAAAAATGGACTTTCCAATAGTTATGTCAATTGTTTATTACAAGATCGAAACGGTTTTATTTGGATTGGAACAGATGATGGGCTTAATCGTTTTGATGGATATGAGATAAAAGTATATCGTAATAATTTAGATGACAAAAATTCAATTACAGAAAATATAATTTGGGCAATTTGTGAAGATCATTCAGGTTATTTATGGATTGGTACCAAAACAGGCGGATTAAATCGATATGATCCAAAAACAAATAAATTTGAGAAATGGAATCTTTCGATATCTGATTTACCTGAAATAAATATAACTTTTATCTTTGAAGATAGTAAACGAAATATTTGGATAGGAACATACCGTAACGGTCTTTTCAGATTGAATGCAAATACGAGTGAGATTGAACATTGGCAAAATTATCCAGATAAACAAAAGGTGTTAACGGATAACTTTGTTACATCAATTGTAGAAGATCAGTTATCAAATATTTGGATTGGCACATATAATGGGCTAAACAAATATATTCCTAGTGAAAAGTTAATTTCTTTCAAAGAAGTTATCAGCGATTTCAAAATTCCAGTTT
Source organism: Ignavibacteriota bacterium (assembly GCA_016708125.1). Taxonomy (NCBI): domain Bacteria; kingdom Pseudomonadati; phylum Ignavibacteriota; species Ignavibacteriota bacterium. The sequence goes on from JADJGF010000001.1 coordinate 2,734,156, forward strand.
GGCATCTATCAAAATCATCATTTTATAATAATAGTATCTGGATTGGGACATTAAAAGGGTTGAAGAGGCTGGACATAATTACTGAAAACATTTCAAATGTTCAACTTCCGCAAAAAGATGGATTAAATTTCGGATTGAGCGTTAGTTCAGTTGTTGAAGAATATTATTTAGATAATAAAATACTTTGGATTGGTACATTTGATGGACTTGTTAAAATAAATTTAACAACTAGTTTCAAAGATAGATTTCTTGAGGAGAAAAATAATGATTCAAATTTACTAAGTAATGAGATTCATGAATTAATGATTGATAAATCTGGAGTAGTATGGATTGCAACAGAAAATGGATTGAATTTCTATCCGGCCAAAAAATCGAAATTTAATTTTAGAATACCAATAATTGGAAAAATGCTTGATTTTCCCGAACTATTTAACAATAGTGTTAGAGCAATAACACAATCAAAAAATAATTCTTTATGGCTTGGTACTGAATTAGGTTTATATGAAATAAGAAATAATGGCAAGAATATTAAGTTAATGCAAAGTTCAGAATTTAATTCTTTGAACGTGTGGTCATTATGCAAAGGAAGTTCAAATAATATTTGGGTTGGAACCTATGGTCAAGGAATTAAAGAATTGGACTTAAATACACAAAAGATCAAATCTTGGAAAGTATCTAATCCTAATTTCAATGAACAAGCTTATAATTACATAAGGACTATCATTGAAGACAACAATGGAGAACTATGGATTGGATTTTGGGGAGGTGGTTTAGCAAGACTAAATCCAAAAACATCCAATATTGAATATTGGAGAAATGATAAAAACAATTCTAATAGTTTAAGTTATAATGATATCTGGGTGATAATTAACGATCGCAGAGGAAGAATTTGGATTGGAACAAATGGGGGTGGATTAGATTTATATCAAGGACAAGATAGAAACAATTTTTATAACTGGAATTTTAATAAAACTAATAAACAAAAATTAAGCAGTAATAATATTTATTCAATATGTGAATCAAATAATAGAAATATTAAAGAAAATGAAACTATACTCTGGATTGGTACAGCTAATGGATTAAATAAATTTGTAATTAGTAACGATACAAGTTCAAGTGAAGCAAAAAGTCTTGATATTCAAATTAGTTATTATACAGTTGCAAATGGATTACCTGACAATACAGTTGAAAGTATTTTAGAAGATGACAATGGTAATCTCTGGATTGGAACAAGCTCCGGCATTTCCTTTTTCAATATAAAAAGTAAAAAATTTACAAACTTTACAACTGAAGATGGTTTAATAGGTACCTCCTTTAATACTGGTGCAGCTTATAAAACTTTTAACAGGGAAATGTTATTCGGAAGCTTAGAAGGGCTAAACTTTTTTAACCCAAGTAAAATTGAATTGTCAAAATATTCATCACCTATTATAATAAGTAAATTTCAAGTCCTAAATAATTCGAAGGGAAATAAAAGTAATTCTGAACTGATGATGAGTAGTTATAACAATGAAAAAGTAACATTATTTTACAATCAAAATGATATCTTTTTCCAGTTCAGTTCACTTGATTTTAATTCACCCGAGGAAAATAAGTATCAATATTATTTACATGGATTTGATGATGATTGGAATTTTAGTGACAAACGGAGATTTGTTACTTATACAAATCTTGATCCTGGTGAATATGAATTTTTGGTGAAGGCAACAAATAGCGACGGAGTATGGAGTAAACAGATTGCAAAGTTAAAAATACTAATAAATCCACCATTTTGGAAAACATGGTGGGCTTATACTGTTTATGTTTTAGCAGGGTTAAGTCTGTTGACTTTTATAAGAACAACTGAGATAAAAAAAAGAAAAATAAGAGAAGAAGAAAGGTTGAGACATGAAAGAGAAACAGCTTTATTGCGTGAAGCTGAATTGAAAACAAAAAACATAGAGCAAGAAAAGGAAATAGAAAAACAAAAAATAAGAAATAGAATTGCCCAGGATTTACATGATGAGATTGGGAGTAATCTAAGTAGTATATCACTGATGAGTGAAATTATTCAAAAGGATGTAAATACAAATTCAGAAATAGCAGAAAAGTTAAAACGAATACACAAAGTTGCAAAAGGATCAACACAATCTATACGAGATATTGTATGGCTTACGAATCCCGCATCCGATGGGTTAAGCAATCTTGTTTCAAAAATGAAAGAAGTAGTAGAAAACACTAACTGGAATTTCAAACTCAACTCTAAATTCCCACAAAAAGTAATTGATGTGAATCTAAACCCTGAATTAAAAAGGAATATTTTTTTCATATTCAAAGAAACCATGAACAATATTGTAAAGCATTCTAATGCGCAAAATGTGGAACTAAAATTTGAAATTAAAGAAAATATTATTTTACTATCAATCAGTGATGATGGCAAGGGATTTAATAAACTTGGTAATTTTAATGGAATAGGTATAAAAAATATTAAAAATCGTGCAAATGAAATTGATGCAATTTTAAATTATGAAAGTAACCTGGGCAGTGGAACATTAATGGAACTGGTTGTTAATTTCACGTAAATGCGTGATTGAATATTGAATGTGGATATTTATATTGATGCAAATTTAATTTTAGAAAAAATGAAAACAATGTACTCAGCTGAAGTATTGATCATTGAGGATAATGAACTGCTTCGAGACTCACTCAAGGAGGTCATAAACAAAAGTGATTCGATAACATGTGAAAATACGTTTAACTCCGGAGAAGTTGCTTGTGAAGTTATAAAAAAAAAGGAATTAGTCCCCGATATAATTTTACTAGATATCGGATTGCCGGGGATTAATGGGGTTGACTTAATTCCTGAGTTAAAAATATTGACGCCATCTTCTAAAATTGTTATCCTAACAGTTCACGATGATAATGAAAATGTTTTTAACGCAATTTGTGCAGGAGCTTCGGGATATTTATTAAAAGATTTATCGTGTGAGGAAATTATAGCATCTCTACTTGATGTTATGAATGGAGGTGCTCCAATGAACTCACATATTGCTAATAAAGTACTAAATATGTTTAGAGATCAAAATGTTAAATCGAGTGCATATAATTTATCTGAAAGAGAAAAAGAAATATTAAGCTTATTAGTTGAGGGACTAAGTAAAAAACAAATAGGGAAAAAAATATTTCTAAGTCATCATACAGTCGATTCTTATCTACGCAACATCTATATAAAGCTTGAAGTTCATTCCCGAAGTAATGCTATAACTAAAGCACTTAAAGAAAAAATAATTTAGTCCAATATTCTCTTAAAATAAGTTTAAGTATTAATTGTTAAAATCACGTATTTGCGTGATGCCAAGGTAAATCTTTGGATTTATTTTGCAAGTAAAAAAGGAAATAAATGTGAACAACTATCTGAAAACTTTTTTACTTATAATATTCTTTGCAAATCTCATTAATTCACAATCTGACTGGATTCCAGAAACTTCATTTGGAAACAACGGTACTACAAGAATTAATTTTGGATCCGCACATAGTGATTATCCAAACGATATACTTCTTCTTCCTGATAATAAAATTCTTATTGGCGGTATAACAACATCAAGCACAGAGGGATATTTTGTATCAATGACTCAACTTTTGGAAAATGGGCAACTTGATAGTTCAAATTTTGGAATAGATGGTAAAGTCCTGATTCACTTTGTTGGAAGAGACCACGCTAATGTTCTAAAATTGCAAAATGATGGGAAAATTTTAGCAGCAGGTGCTGAAGCAAATAGTAATGCATCAAGTGCAATTACACCTTCGTTATATCGATTTAATGCTGATGGTTCTTTAGACACAACCTTTGGCAATAGCGGTAGAGTAGTGCAAAGATTTACTGGAAATTCGGCTGGTACATTATATGGAATTAAAGTGTTAGATGATGGTAGAATTTTAGTTACGGGTGTCAGTTCTACAATTCATGGATTTGGAGCGATGCGTTTTCTACCAAATGGTCAACTTGATCCTAATTTTGGAGTTGGAGGGATTGCAAGAATAAGTTACCCAATAGGGGGTCATTCTGTAGCAAGTCTTTTCCTTGCTGATACCGCAATTATTATGGCGACGGTTGATATATCACCCACCAATATCGTATTGGCTATGATGGATAGTTCGGGGAATCCATACTCAAATTTTGGTGATAATGGAGTTTTGCAGACTGATATCGTGGGTAAATATAATTTTTCGGGTGGTGAAACACTTCTACTAACAGAAGACGATAAAATATTATTATCGGCAACTACACCAAATTCAAGTCCAACAAAGTTTTCAGTATTCAGATTTTTTCTTGATGGTTCTCTAGATTCCACATTCGGAACAAACGGCAGAACAGATATCGCTTTTTCATCGAGTGATGTTTGCTATGATATGACACTTGATTATAACGGAAAAATTTTGCTGGTTGGAAAGGGTGGCGGTGGGTCCGGATTGATGAGATTAAATTCTGATGGCTCACCAGACACAACTTTTGGACCTGAAGGAAAATTTACTTATGATCTTTCAATTGGAAATGGTTCAAATTATCTAAGAAGTTGTCTCCCATTATCTAATGGGCGCATTATTGCAGCAGGAATTGATCATACAAGTAACAGTGGTGATTACGTTGTTGTTAAGTTAACTCAGAATCCTACCGGAGTTGATGACCAGAACTTCATTCAACCAAATGATTTTGCTCTTTATCAGAATTATCCAAACCCATTTAACCCAATAACAACAATAAAATACAGTGTAAGTGTTAAATCATATATACGTTTATCTGTCTATGACATTTTAGGAAGAGAAGTATCAACATTAGTTAATGAATCAAAACATGCGGGAAATTATGAAATAGAGTTTGATGCTTCACATCTTGCAAGCGGAATTTATTTCTATAGGCTGCAAGCAGATCCATTTATTGAAACAAAAAAGATGATTCTGCTTAGATAAACGTTTTTATGTAATCATATAATTGTAGATAACTTGCTTAATAATAAACATTAGAATTTGAGAATTATTCTAGTATTGAAAATTAGATCATCAATTGGAGAAATTTATTAATATGTATTTAAATATATTTTTTAAAACTGGCTTTAATTATCAACTAATATTTTGTTGTTTTGTTGTGGCTTCATCTTTTATTTTTGCGCAAAATACAGCAAAATTTATCGGTCTTGGGCATTTACCTGGCGGTATATCCAGCCGAGCTTTGGATGTATCTGCCGATGGGTTAGTGGTTATAGGTGGTTACAGTACGAGTGCAGTTCAGTCTGGGTTTATATGGACAGAAACAAATGACTTTCGACCTATTAACAATTTCTTTATTCCTAGAGGTATATCAGGAGACGGTTCAGTTATAGTTGGAAGTTTAAGTGGTAATGCTCTAGCGGGGATGTGGGTGAATGGCTCTACCAGCCAGCTTCCACCAATTTGGACTGGTGTTAATGCCAGCAGTTATGCTATGGCTGTGTCAGCGGATGGAACAATCATTGTCGGTTACAGTTCTTCAACTGAACATGGAGTTACACAAGCCACACGTTGGACAGGCGGGCAACCCACTGGACTAGGGCTTGGACCAGGCGGAGATGCAAGTTTTGCGTATAATATTTCACCAGATGGAACTTCAATTGTAGGAACATTCAGACTTGACCAACCATCACCGGATCAAATAAGCCATGCATTTCTAAGTCTTAATGGCGGTAATATCCAATCACTTGGTGCTGGAACTTACCTTGAGAGTCAAGCTTGGGGTGTCTCAAATGGTGGTAAAGTGGTTGTCGGTGCTCTTACAGAAATTTACTCAGGTCCTTTAACTGCAGCCAAATGGACTTCAACAGGTGGGTGGGAAACGCTACGCGGAACAGTGGGAAGCAGTACTGCATTTGATGTATCGGCAGATGGTAGAATTATTATCGGCTCAATGGCGGGTAAGGCATTCATTTGGGATGCAGACTCAAGTGCGCGCGATCTTAAAAGCGTGCTGGAAAATGAGTATCATCTTGACCTCACTGGTTGGATTCTTACCAATGCTACAGCAATTGACAGTTCTGGTACAGCTATTGTTGGCTATGGAAACCACAATGGAATGACTGAAGCATGGTATGCAAAACTTCCAAGTTTGAATATAACAAAACCAAAGCTGAATACGCTCTGGATAGCAGGCGAAAAAGATACAATCAAGTGGAAAGGCGGAAAAGAAAATCAATATTTACAAATAGAATATAGTGCAGATTCAGGAAAGACATTTAATATTATTAATTCTATACCGAATGCTGATACTGGACTGTATGTATGGGATATTCCCAAGAACATCTTATCTAAAAAATGTATGATAAGAATTGTTGATATGGCTGATACAACAATTGCAGATACCAGTAATGTATTCAAAATTAAGCCATATATACTTACACGCGACAGCAGCGGGCAGTATGAACCTTACAGAAAGATAGATGATCAGTGGGGATATAAGAACATTCAGTTGGATATGTTTCCACAAACATGGTATCAGCAGTTCGATTATCAAGGAGTAGATCCATTTACTGGAAGCCAGTATTCACAATGGCAAGGGGGATATGTCTTTGGTTCTGCAAACTCATCCAATTATCCCGACTGGGTTTCATGGGTAAATACATTTACAGTAAATGCGTGTTATTTAAGTACATCATTAGGGATATACAGTCCAACTGCATTATCAAGATGGCAAGCAGTTAGACATTCTTGGGGTGGTTCATGTTTTGGAATAGCAACATCCAATGGGTTAGCATTTAGCAACAAAAGTCAATTTCATTCAGTTTACAGTAATTACCCGGCGTTTGCCGAACCAATTACAGTTTTATCTAATGATGGTGTAAAAGCGGAAGTAAATGAATTATTTACACATCAATTTGGAGATCCACATAAAGGATACCGAAATAGCATAAGAACGATTAAGACGCCAACACAAACAGTAAACGACCTGAAGTTTTTATTTAAGAATGATATTGGTGAACCGCGGATTTTATGTATAGAAAATAATAATGGTAACGGCGGACATGGTATTTTACCATATAGTATTGAGAAAGATCCAGCAGATACTAATTCTTATAATATCGAAATATATGACAATTCTAATCCTGCATCTAATAATAAAATCAAAATAAATACAGCAGCAAACGGTGGAGATGGAAGCTGGCAAACATCCGATTGGCCAGGATGGGGAGGGAACAAATATATTTATTTGTTTGATGCAGTGATTAATTACTTAACTAATCCCGCTTTATCAAAGCTAGAGAATTCAGAATCCCCTTTTATTTTGGAAGAAACAGAACTTGAAGTGCTTAACCCAAAGACAGCATCTATTAAAATTATAGATGATGTTGGTAACATTACTGGATTTAATAATGATAGTGTTAAAGCCGATATTCCCAACTCCATACCGCTAATTGTTTTTAACGGCAGTGAAACTCCACCATACGGTTATTCATTGCCAACAGATAATTATGCGATAGTTTTAGAAGAGTTTACCAGCGATACAATCGAAACATTCTTCTTTACCGGCAATAAAACATTTACTTATAACCGTTACGATGCAGAGCAGAATCAAACAGACAGATTATTTTTTGATGGAGGATTATCTTTTACAAATCCAGATCCGCAGAGTAAAACTATTAGTCTTCTCAATATTATGAATGAAACTACTCAAGAGAAACTATTCTCATTCAGTTCAATAGAACTTGCGCAGAATGATTCAGTAAAGGTAGAAAATCCCGACAGCAATAAAATAAAACTTACTTCGTTTGGCTCAGCGAAAGATTATGATATTGAACTAAACTTTGTAAATGAAAACGGAATTGGAAGGTTTGGAGAGTTTAATATTCCGTTAACATCTAACAGTTCACATACAATTACTCCTAACTGGAATAATGTAACAAACACCGACCTAAAGATATTGGTAGATGAAGGTAACGATGGAACGGTTGACGACACATTATCATTAACAAATAAACTAACTGGGATTGAAAATAAGCAAGGATCATTACTACCAACAGAATATAAGTTAGAACAGAACTATCCTAATCCTTTCAACCCAACCACAACAATTAGCTATCAAATACCGATTAACAAACATGTAACAATAAAAGTATATGATGTTCTAGGAAGAGAGATAGCAACTTTGATTGATGAATATAAACAAGCGGGTATCTATAAATTGGAATTTAATGCTTCACAACTTGTAAGCGGAGTATACTTTTATAAACTTAGAGCAGGTTCTTTTGTTCAAACTAAGAAGATGATCATAATGAGGTAAATAAATAATTAGGAAAGCTTCTTAAGGAGGTAATATATGAAAACTTTTTTCTACTTTGTAGTTCTAAACATTCTATTGTGCTTAAACGTAAAAGCTCAAAGGTTTGGCAATGCTCTTCAATATGATGGTGTGAATGACTATGTAGATATGGGATATGATTCAACATTTGATGTAAGAATTGCTGTAACTTATGAAGCGTGGATAAATCCAGATACCACTTTAAACGGGTTTATTTTTAATAAATGGGCTGACTTCGCAGAAAGCAAGCAATTTGAATTTTTTGGTAATCGGGTATATTTTTATTTATACGACGTTTTCGGAGGAACACAGCTCGTATCATCTCCTTCCATTCCAATTCATGAATACACTCACGTTGCAGCAACTTACGATGGTTCAACTGCAAAGTTGTACATCAACGGTGTATTTGACACGAGCAAAGCTGTTGGAAGCGGAGTCGGTAACTCTACCCGCAATCTTTATTTTGGTTTTAATCCGATAAGACCTGATTGGAGTCCTCCATTTAAAGGAATAATTGATGAAGTCCGCATATGGAATGTTGCAAGGACAGAATCCGAAATTCAATCTACAATGAACCAAATTTTGAATGGAAACGAAACCGGTTTAATCGCATACTGGAAATTTGACGAAGGAACGGGTACAATAACATACGATGCAACCAGCAATCATAACGATGGCACTATCAGTGGGGCTATTTGGGTTCCAAGTGTGACTTCTGTAAAAAATAATTCTAATGCTACTCAATTATTTAACCTTTTCCAAAATTATCCAAATCCATTTAACCCAAGCACAAGCATTAAGTATACAATAGGTAGTTACCAACTAGTAACACTAAAAGTTTATGATATACTAGGAAGGGGAATAGCAACACTTGTGAATGAGTACAAACTAGCAGGAAGCTACGAAACTGAATTTGATGCATCCAAACTTGTAAGCGGAATTTATTTTTATAAACTCAATACTGGTTCTTTTACTGAAATTAGGAAAATGATTTTGCTTAGATAAGAAGTAGTTATAATAGTTACTTTGAAGATTTTTTCACTGGAAGGAGAAATTGCTGATGAATCCTAGATATAATCAATCAATTAGATTTTATTGGCTAATCATTGCAAATCTTATATTTATTTCGATAATTATGAATGCACAAGATACTGCGCGATTCATCGGGTTAGGACATTTGCCAAACGGAGACTTTAGTCGTGCAAACGATATTTCCGCAAATGGATTAGTGGTTGTTGGTTATGATAAGGGTTATTCATTTCAATGGACAGAGACGGGTGGACTCGTAGCTTTGCCTATGTATCTAAATTCAATAAATAGCGTTGCACAAGCTGTTTCAGGTGATGGATCGGTCATTGTCGGGCAAGCAAGTTTGCCTGGTACTCCTAACAATATTAATAAAGCTGTAAGTTGGGCTGGAGGTACGGTTTCGCCGCTTACTCCAATATCGAATAGTGTCCCAGCATCAGAAATTAGTGCTCAGGATATATGTTCGGATGGGACAAAAATCGTCGGCGTTTATAAACATGATTTTAATGAGCCTAATGATCCTTTTGAAGCAGTAATGTGGAATAGCAGTGGCGTAAAACTCCTTGGTAAACTGCCTGGGGCAAATCATAGTTTTGCTTATGCAATATCTGCTGATGGCAATGTTATTGTTGGTTACTGTAAGTATCCAATTTTTTCAGAAGCTTTCAGAAGTGTAGGGGGTGGATCACTTCAGTCATTAGGCACAGGCGGATATTTTTCAAGCATTGCACATGGAACATCGTACGATGGGGAAGTAATTGTTGGCTCTATTTCGACAATTTCGGATGGTCCGAGCATTGCCGCAAGGTGGACTTCCAAAGGAGGGTGGGATCTATTACAGGGAACAACAGTAAACAGCAATGCTTTTGACGTATCTGCGAGCGGCGATATTATTGTTGGTCAAATGTCAGGGATCGCATTCATTTGGGATAGAAACAATGGTGCACGCGATCTCAAATTTGTTCTGGAAAATGTTTACGATTTAGATCTCACGGGTTGGACGCTCGATATTGCACACTCAATAGATAGTTCTGGAACAGTTATTGTTGGACAAGGAACACACAATGGAATGACAGAGGCATGGTATGCGAAGCTACCTCAATTAAAAATAACCAAGCCAACAAAAAATATAAAATGGATCGCTGGTGAAAATGATACAATCAAATGGGGTGGTGGGAAGATGAATCAATTCTTGCAGATTGATTATAGTGCAGATTCGGGAAAGACATTTAATATTATAGATTTTATAGCCAATGGTGACACTGGGATTTATGTGTGGGATGTTCCCAAAAATATACTATCAAAAAAATGTATGATAAGAATAGTTGATATGGCTGATACAACTATAACAGATACTAGTGAAGTATTTAAGATCAAACCCTACATACTCACACGAGACAGCAGCGGACAGTATGAACCTTACAGACCTAGCGAAGATCAATGGGGATTTTGGAATTTAGAAGCCCATATGTTCCCACTGACGTGGTATCAGCAGTTCAACTATCAAGGGGTAGATCCATTTACAGGAAGCCAGTATTCACAGTGGCAAGGAGGATATGTCTTTGACTCTGCAAACTCTTCAAATTTTCCTGACTGGGTTTCATGGGTGAATGCATTTGGTGTTAATGCATGTTATTTTACAATAGCAGGTATAGTCACAGATATATACAAATTTGCAGCACTGCAAAAATGGGAAGCAGTAAAAAAGCCTTGGAAGGGTTCATGTTTTGGAATTGCTGCATCAAATGCACTCGCTTTCGCCTATAAAGGACAATTTCAAACCAGGTACAACAGTATCTTTCCGCCATTCGTAAATCCCAAAACGGTTCTATCCAATGATGGTGTAAAGAAAGTAGTAAACGAGCTATTTACACATCAATTTGGAAATCCTTCCCAGCAATCTCAAATTGGCAGATGGAATGTTTTAACTCCAAATCAGACTTTGAATGAAATTAAAACGATGTTAAAGGAAGATAATGTTTCTCCGAGAACATTATCTATTTGGAATAATAACGGAGCAGGAGGACACAATATATTGCCTTATAAACTTGAGCAAGAAGTAGTAATGAAGCATAAATATAATCTTTATGTATATGATAACAGCTATCCTTTCTCAATACCTGCTATAATAAAGATTGATACATTAGGAAACTCATTAAATGGAACTTGGACAACTTTATATGGTTGGGCAAATTGGGGCGGACCGAAATATTTAATGCTGGAAAATGAATCAAACGTTTATCTTAAAAATGCATCATTACCTAAACATGCAGAAGGATACACTTCTCCATTCGTACTTTCTTCAAATGAACTGGAGATTTATACAAACATAAATGCGAACACAAGAATAATCGATGCTCTTGGGAATGTTACTGGTTTTAGTAATGGTTCAATCTTAGTCGAAATTCCTAATTCAGTTCCATTGACATATCTGGATGGCAGTGAAACACCACCTTATGGGTATTCACTTCCAACAGAAAATTACTCAGTCATTGTTGACAATTTTACCTCAGACACAGTAAAGACATTCTTCTTCACAGGCAACAAATCATTTACTTACAAAAGATTTGATGCAGAGCAGAATCAAACAGACAGATTATTTTTTGATGGAGGATTATCTTTTACAAATCCAGATCCGCAGAGTAAAACTATTAGTCTTCTCAATATTATGAATGAAACTACTCAAGAGAAACTATTCTCATTCAGTTCAATAGAACTTGCGCAGAATGATTCAGTAAAGGTAGAAAATCCCGACAGCAATAAAATAAAACTTACTTCGTTTGGCTCAGCGAAAGATTATGATATTGAACTAAACTTTGTAAATGAAAACGGAATTGGAAGGTTTGGAGAGTTTAATATTCCGTTAACATCTAACAGTTCACATACAATTACTCCTAACTGGAATAATGTAACAAACACCGACCTAAAGATATTGGTAGATGAAGGTAACGATGGAACGGTTGACGACACATTATCATTAACAAATAAACTAACTGGGATTGAAAATAAGCAAGGATCAATACTTCCAACTGAATTTAAATTAGAACAGAACTATCCTAATCCTTTCAACCCAATCACAACAATTAGCTATCAAATACCGATTAACAAACATGTAACAATAAAAGTATATGATGTTCTAGGAAAAGAAGTAGCAACTTTGATTGATGAATTTAAACCGGCTGGTATACATAGAGTGGAATTTTGTACTTCAAATTTTTCAAGTGGCGTATACTTTTATAAATTGATAGCAGGTAAATATATTGACGTAAAGAAAATGGTTTTACTCAAATAAAATATTAAAATAAATAAAAACCTATCAATTGCAGTTCTCGGAAGAGTATTTATAATATCAGCTGTTTTAAGGTAGTTATTGCGGTTTATATTTTTCAGCAATTTATAAACTCTAAACGGTAAAAAACCTGTTCACCGAAACATAATTTAAAAAATAAAATCTATGTGATTAATAATATTTAAGATGGCAGTAATGAAAGCTTTTAATAGGTAAGAAAAATTACACACTTAAAATTATTTACAACTATTTTACAATTCTTTTACAATTTTATGACAAATCGATTTATGAAAAAAAAGATATTACAATCAACAAAAAAAAGGTTGAAAAATGAAAAAAGTGATCACATATTCTTTGATCTTTAGTTTGATTCTGCAATTAAATGGTTGTTATTCTTTTCAATCAATTGACAATGTCAATCCTTCTCAACTCCATAACATTGAAGACAAAGACATCAAAATAACTCTGAACGATGGAAGAATAATATATTCCAAAAGTTGGCACCATACCTTAGTTACAAATACCTTCCCCTTTATCCTAGTATCTGGAAGTCTTAATAATAAATCAAATGGTCGATCAGAAACTTTTAAAGGAAAAATTTACCCTGCACAATATAAATCTATTACTCAAGATAAAAACGGTAAGGTGTATAATATTTTATTGAATAATGGAGATATAATTCGAGTTATGAGTACTGACTATTTTGAAGTAAACTCCACAACTGAAAATGGATTCATATTATGGCAAAACGGAAACGAAATTAAATATGATATTAGTGATATAAAATCGATTGAAGTGGATAAGATAAATATTATTGGCATCACTTTGCTAGCAACTACGGGGATTCTGCTATTTGGTTCAATATTAGTTGTTCTTATAGCTGCTTATGGTTTGCATTAGCTAGACATCTGAAAGAATTAAGAATCATTTAAATTACATAGGAGGCAGTTATGGGGTTTCCAATTGTAGTTCTATCAATCATATTTCCCTATTTATTTGTCGCTTGTGATGAATTCGAACCAGACGAAGATGATCTACAAGATGCTTTTATACAAATTTATCTTTTAGTGACTATATAAATTATCGTGATTTAGGATCAAACAGGCTTGCAATCTCTGGTACCGTAAAAACAATGACGGCACAAAATTAACTGCGCCCTATAATGTTGAGTCACAACTATATACAACAAAAACGGGAACAATAAAGCTCAGCGAAAATTATGCATAAATAGGAGTGCCGCTTTCACAGTGTCAATCAAATTGCCGGACTTTATGTTACTTTTTCTCCAATGCCGATTCAAGAAATTATCAAGATTTTGATGTAAGAGAATTAAGATGGTTTATGAGTGAGTGTGTTTTAATATTCAAATATGAATTTTCAAATTGGAGTGCTGCAGGAAGAAAAAATTAGCTTGCTTAGTATATGATGCTGCAGCAATGAATGGTGAATTATGACTATAATTAGTTAATTAGGATAAGCCCAATGCTGAAAAGAGAGAATTTTTTCTATAAGCAATTTTTATTAAAACCTAAAGGATGTAAAAATGAAAACAAAAAATAAAGTAGGTTTATCGAGCAATTATAATTTTATTGGGTTAAAGTATATAGAAACTCAACACTTAAAAGAAATAGCCCGCCTCTTTAAAAAGATGTTTTACTTTATGGCAATCAGTTTGATTTTCAATTTTATTTTAACAGACTTTATTAAAGCACAAGAAAAATCAAAAAAAAATTCAAATCAAATTGAATTAATTAAGTTAGACCACAATACTAATTTGTATCATGTACAGACCAGTAAGGTTTCTGATAAGAAAACTTACAAAACAGAAAAAAAATCTTTCAGTGCGAATCAATTTGATAATAAAATTAAAAAATTAAAAAAAATAAATGATCAACACTATCTCAGTAAGAACATTTATGAAACAAAAAAACAAGCAGAAAATAAATTATTGCTCAAGAAATATGTTGAAAGAATCGAACTGGAAAATATCAAATTATTTGGAAAGCCAACAGAATTTTATAAAGCACCGTTTATTCCAAAACCAAACAACAATTATTTGGCGAAACCTTCGATCTCAAATGTTTTAATTAATGGTAAAAATCACGATACTATTTCAGTTCATGAACCATTTACTCTTACTTTTTCATTTGCCTCAAATTATATATCATCAGTTGTTAATGTTTATTTGGATTTAGATAATGACGGTACAATTAGCGTAAATGATTTTAAGTTAACTGATAATGCATTATTTATGGACAATAGTGATAATGATGCAGATCTCGCAAATGGTTCATATAAGCATTTGTTCACAAGTCAAAGCGGTTTTTCAAGTATTCTTGGTACATTAATATTTGAAGTCAATGATTTTCAGTCAGCTTCATCAGCTGCTATTACAATACTCCAAAAACCGAAAGATACCTTAATATTAGGTACAATAAACCCCCCGTTGAAAAATTTATTGGTAATGGCTGGATCACCGTACTTTCCAGAAATTAAAGTTTTCACAGACTCACTGGGCAAATTCAGAATAATTATTGATAGAGAGAAGACACAACAGGTTTATTTACAAACTCTTGATCCATTTGGGATAACGAATGGATATGTTTCTCACAATGATAATATGGTGGTTGACATAAACTCCGATACTACTGAGGCAACTTTCTTTTATTCTCCAGCCACGTCATTTATTGAAGGGTATGTGAGAGATCAATACGGTTTGGAAGTAAAAAATGCTCAAATACGTGCTTATGAAAATAATTATGAAAGAACTATTTTCACCAATACAGATTCGGTTGGCCATTACAAATTAGGGACTAATCAAGGAGAATATGT
This sequence comes from Ignavibacteriota bacterium, assembly GCA_016708125.1. Taxonomy (NCBI): domain Bacteria; kingdom Pseudomonadati; phylum Ignavibacteriota; species Ignavibacteriota bacterium. Next base: position 2,749,608 of record JADJGF010000001.1, read on the forward strand.
TATTTCTGCAAGTGCTTGGGCGTGGGAATATCTTGAGGATAATAAAAATGAGACAGTTTATTTACCGGAAACAGGTATTGTTCGGCAAGATTTCACAATCTTCAAAGCGAATAGTACAATCTCGGGTAAGGTAACATTAAACTCAAGTGGCATAGGAGGAATCTCGATTTATGCAGATGCTTATTATAATTCACTTTATTCTATTGTCCTTTCTTCATCTGACGGGAATTATGAAATACCAGTTTACACCTCCTCCAATGAGGAATTAACTTATACGGTTACTGCCTTCGTTACACAAGGTTATTTAGTATCAACACCAGAAAAAACTAATGTATTGCCCGGTGCTACAGATGTAAATTTTGAAATTAAAAGGGTTTCCGGCGGGCTTAAAGGGCGCATAACTGATAATTTAACAGGCGATCCTATTTTAGGAGCTAGGATTAGAGCATACAATAACGAGTATGATGGTAATAAATATTCTAATGATAGCGGCTATTATCGGATGAGTTTAATAGATGGAGAATACCATTTCGAAGTATCGGCTGATGGATATTACCCATACGCGGAATACTCACTTAGTATTACTGGTGTAATGAAGACCAAAAATGTTGCATTAATGAAATCTGGAAGTTTTTCAGGAAAGATAAAAGACGAAGATGGAAATCCCATAAATCAAGCAGTAATTATGGCAATAGATACTTTTGGGTATCCAATCGGATATGATGGGTATCCAGATCAAAATGGAAATTATTTTGTAAGTCAATTAACGACTTCAAAATATGGTGCTTTTGCAATTGCTAGTTTTGGAGTAAGTAATGTTTACATGCCACAGTGGTATGATAAAGTTAATAATAAAGATAGTGCGACTTTTTTCCAAGTAATTGAGGGTTATGATACTCCAAATATAAATTTTATACTTGAAAAAGGAGGTTCAATTTCAGGCAGAGCTGTTGATAATTTTGGGAATGGTATTGCTGGTGTATCAATTGATGTTTTTGATTCATTATTCAATCAAAAATCATACGCCATGACAAATGATTCAGGTTATTATTTAGCAGGAGGTCTTGCCACAGGAAAATATCTTGTAAGAAGCAGCAGTTATGAATATATCGAACAATGGTATGATGGTGCAACATCCTTCGAAAACGCAACAAAAGTTTCAGTTGTTGTCAAGCAAACCACTCCCAATACAAATTTTATATTGTCATCAGGGGCTAGTATTTCGGGAACTATAAAAGATAAACAAAATAATGTAATACCTGGGGCCTGGATTACCATTACTGATAGTACTTTCTTACCTACAAACTATTCTTATTCAGATAATGAAGGTATTTACATTGCTCCCAAATTGCAAGCTAATAAAACCTATTACATTATGGCGGAGAGCTATGGTTATGCACGTCAATGGTATAATCTGGTCTCATCATCCGATTCTGCAACTCCAATAATACTCCTAAATGAAGAAAAAAGAGAGAACATTGATTTTGTTTTACAGAATGCAGGAAGTATATCCGGAAGAGTATTTGATAACTCCGGATATCCATTAAGTTATATTGATGTTAACCTTGAAGATAGTTTAGGGAATTGGAGTGGTTTTGGAAGTACAGACCTAGAAGGCTTTTACATTATAACTAATTTAGCATCAGGAAAATATTTTGCAAAGGCCTATGATTTTAATGAAACTTATGCCGAACAATGGTTTGATCAAAAAAATTCCAGAAGCGAAGCAGACCAAATAACTGTAATTGAAGGCAGTATTACAGAGAATATCAATTTCAATTTATACAAAAATCAAAATGATACTATCTTAATTAAATTGGAGTTGGTAAACATACCTGATACTCTGATATTCAGCCAGTCTTACGTGAATGATTACTGGGTCGACTACAGTTGGGGGATAAATCTTGATGTTGATGGCCTCAACTCAACTGGAATGAATGGTTACGAAATTGAGATAACGATTCTGCATTACAAGCAGCCTGGCGAATTACCCTTTGTATCAAATCTATTAGATGCTTGTCATACTGAATTGATTGAATGGAGTGGACTTAATGGTGAAGTTCGACATCATAATTTTAATTTTTATATAGATAAATCAAATAAAAATTTGTTAATGATTCCTGTTCCTAAATCATGGTCAGAGTTAACAGGAATTAGCAAAAATACCAAATTTTCATCTAACACTTATCACTTAGCCAGTAATGAAACATTCCAAGATTTTACATCAAGTGGATATGGTGGAAATACTATTTCAGACGAAATTGGAGATGTTACTTATGATTTTATTGATATTGTTTCAACATCATGGGAGGCTAAATCAGTCATCTCAGTGCAAAGTGCGAATGAAAAACCAAATATATATTCACTTTCACAAAATTATCCTAATCCTTTTAATCCAATCACAACAATTAGATATCAAATACCAGTTAATAAACATGTAACAATAAAAGTATATGATGTTCTAGGAAAAGAAGTAGCAACTTTGATTGATGAATTTAAACCGGCTGGTATACATAAAGTCGAATTTAATGCATCACAACTTGTAAGCGGTGTGTACTTTTATAAGTTGATAGCAGGTAAATATATTGACGTAAAGAAAATGATTTTATTACATTAAACCTGTAATGGAAGAAACTATTTAAAATGTTTTTGAATTTTTAATTTGACAAAGATTGAACACCCGTCTAAATTTAAGCGAGAGTTTTTACTCTTAATAAACTTCTTAGAGGATTTTCAAGAAAGCGAACTGTTACAAATTTGAATTCAACTATTAATTTTTAGTTAAAGTAGAATTTTCATAATTTATTTAATGAACCATTAAAAATTATATGTACTGAAGAAATTACAATAATCAAAATATATTATAATTATTCCAGATCTAGAGAAACCATTATTAAAGCAAAAAAAAATAATCATTTGCTATTGCCCAAAGTGTTAAAATCTATTTTGTTAATTACTCTCACTTTTTTAAATAACCAAATTAACTCTCAACAGAATAAAATTAGATTTGATCACTTAACAGTTAAAGATGGGCTTTCACAAACAACAGCCAATGCAATCATTCAAGACAAACATGGATTTATGTGGATCGGTACTCAAGATGGACTCAACAGATACGATGGTTATAATTTTAAGATATTTTCTCAAGAATCGGGAAATACTAACTCCTTAAGCAATAATTATATCTGGTCGATTTATGAAGATAATGATGGTATTTTATGGATTGGAACATTTGGCGGAGGTCTAACAAGATTTGATCCATCAACAGAAACTTTTACTCACTTTAAAAATGATTTTAAAAATCAAAATTCAATTTCCAGCGATGATATATTCGAAATTTTAGAATATCCTGAAGGAACATTGTGGATTCGCAGTGGTATTGGAATAAATAAGTTTGATAAAAAAACTAAAAAGTTTAAACATTATTTCAGTAAGAGTTCCAGTATAATATCGAATAAAAATCTTTATATAAGTGCTATTGCAATCCAACCGCCTAATTTTATTTGGGCAGCTATTGATTCATTTCTTATAAAATTAAACATTATTACAAACGAGCTCAAATATTTTTCAGCTTATCCAGATTCGAAAGGTATTAAATTTGGGAATATTTTAAATATAAAAAATTTTGGAAATGAGTTATTTATATGTTGTAGTGCTGGCCTAGTAAAAATTGATAATGCAAACAATGCTTCATTACTCATAAAAAGCCCAACTTTTATAAACGAGAAAAAAACAATATTCAATAATATTTTGATTGCCGGAGAATTTTATTGGATAGGAAGTAATAACGGATTATTTCAATATAGTAAAGATGGAAGATTAATAAATCATTTTACCAACAATCCCAATGATCCATATAGTTTGGCACATAATAATGTAGTCTCGCTTTATGAATCGCAAGAAGGAATAATTTGGGTGGGTACTTATGGCGGAATTAATAAGATCGATAGATTAGTTGAAAATTTTACTCTTGTTCAATTTAAACATGCAAATAAAAATACACTCAGTCATAAAAGTATTGGGCCAATCTTGGAAGACAGAAATAAAATTTTATGGCTTGGCACTCCAGATGGTTTGAATGCATATAACCGAAAAACAAACAAAAATATTATATTCAAAAATATTGCAAATAAAATAAATTCCATCAATTCAAATTATATACTTTCATTATACGAGGACAAATCTGGGAATATATGGGTGGGTACACGTAACGGCGGACTTAATATGTTTAATTATTCAGAAACAAATAAAATTAAAGATATTTCATTCAAGGAAATAAAATTATCAAAAATACCTCTCCGGATTCAATCTATATTAGAAGACAAAACGGGATTGTTTTGGATTGGAACTGGAGGTGATGGTTTGATAGCGTTCAACCCCAATACCAAAATCACAAAACAATATTCATTTTCCATAGATGGAAACGGACCCTCACATTCCTTTGTTTATTGTATGTATATTGATAGCAAAAATAATTTTTGGCTGGGAACACCTACGGGAGGTTTAAATTTATTTAACCGAAAAAGTGAAAAATTTATTTATATAAAAAATGAAATTAATGATCCAAATAGCTTAAGTAATAACATTGTTCTGTCAATATTTGAAGACAGCAGCCATCAGTTATGGATTGGAACATCTGGCGGTTTGAATAAATTGACTACTCCACTCGAGGAAAAAATGTTTGAAAAGGCTGAAAATGTTTCTATTAAATTTAATTTCAAACAATTTGGTAAAGCTGATAATTTTCCTAATGAAGTAATTTATGGATTACTTGAAGATGATGATCAGAAATTTTGGCTTAGTACAAACAAGGGATTAATTAGATTTGATCCAAAGAAGGAAATTGTTACAAAAATTTTTAATGAAAAAGACGGATTGCAAAGCAATGAATTTAATCAAAATTCGTATTTTAAAAATAAGCAAGGAATCATGTTTTTTGGTGGAATAAATGGATTTAATTATTTTCAGCCTGATAGTATTAAACAGAATAATTTCATACCGCCAATTTGTTTTACTGACTTTCAATTATTTAATAAAACTGTACCATTAAAAAATAATTCTAAAGATGAAATTTTTACGATATCCAAGCCAATTTATATGACTGATTATATTGAGCTATCACATGATAAAAATGTAATAACGTTCGAATACGCAGCATTAAATTATATTTTACCAGAAAAGAATCAATATGCACACATGCTTGAAGGATTTGATAATAATTGGATTGATGCAGGATTCCGCAGAAGTGTGACTTATACAAATCTTAATCCGGGACAATATATACTTCACATAAAAGGTTCCAATAATGATGAACAGTGGAATACTAAGGGAATGTCAATAAAGTTGGTCATTTTTCCACCCCCATGGTTGAGTTGGTATGCTTATCTTATTTATTTTAGTTCATTCTTTTTTGTAGTATTTCTTTTTATAAAATTCAGAATCAATTCTGCAAAAAAAGAAATTGAAACTCATGCAAAGATTGAGGCAGCAAAACTTAAAGAAAGAGAAGAAGTAAGAAAACAAAGCGCAGCTGATTTTCATGACGAAGCCGGAAATAAACTAACGAAAATTTCTTTGTTTATTGAACTCGCCAAAACTGAAGTAGAAAACAATAATTTATTAAATCAATATCTATTAAAAATAGAAGAAAATACAAAGGAACTTTCATCTGGTATGAGGGATTTCATTTGGGTTATAGATCCCACAAAAGATTCATTGTTTGATACAATAAACAGGCTTAAAGATTTTGGGAATTCCATTTTTGATTATACTGATGTTCGATTTAATGTCATAGGATTAAATGAACCAATGAAAAAAATTAATTTACCGATGGAATATCGCAGAGCAATAATGCTGATTTTTAAAGAAGCAATAAATAATTGCATTAAACATTCTTCAGCAAAAAAAGTAACAATTGAAGTTGCTGTAAATGATCTTTTCACCATACATATAAATGATGATGGTAAGGGATTTGATTTAAATATGAAATCAAAAGGATATGGAATAAATAATATGATAAATAGAGCCAAAAAAATAGGATGTGAATTGCAAATTACTTCTAAACCTACCGAGGGAAGTTCGATAATGCTAATTGGTAATATACCTCAAATGAGTAATTGAAAAATTTATATAATTTATCATTTTTAAATAAGATAATATTTACTAAAATGAACCAAAATATTAAAGATATTACAGTATCTATTGTAGATGACGATTATGAGATCAGAAAAATGCTTGCTTTAATTATTGATAGGTCTCCTGGTTTTTCTTGCAAACAAACTTATAATGATTTAGAAACAGCTATGGAAGCAATTATTAAAAAACCGGTTAATGTTATTTTGATGGATATAAATCTACCTGAAATGAGTGGAATAGAAGGGGTTAAAATATTAAAAGAAAAGTTACCATCAACGGATTTTATTATGCTAACAATTCAAGAAGATAATGAATCAATTTTTAAATCACTCTGTGCTGGAGCTACCGGATATCTTTTGAAGGAAACACCGCCTCTTTTACTACTTAATTCAATTAAGGAAGTAACAGAAGGTGGCTCACCGATAAGTCCTGGTATTGCAAGAAGAATAATTTCTTCCTTTCACTTAAATTCTCAATCCCCATTGTCGAAGAGAGAATCGGAAATATTAGAAAAACTTTGTATCGGAGATAATTATAAGTTCATCGCAGATTCCCTTTACATTAGTGGTCACACGGTTAGAGTGCATATTAAAAATATTTATAAAAAGTTACATGTTAACTCACGTGCTGAAGCTGTTAATAAAGCAATCAAAGATAGATTAATATAAAACTCAATTCTTTTTAAATAATTATTTAATATGTAAAAATGATTTAACAATTCGACCAGTTTAATTTCTTATCAATCCAATAATTCTCGCAGCTTTTTAACTATTCCCCAAAATTAAAAATACCGCAAATGAGTAATTGAAAAACCAGTACTTGTAAAATACATTTAACAATAAACTTATTTTGAGATAAATTAAATGCATCGGAGTTAAAAATGAGACATTGGTTTCTGAAACAATTAATTATTGTTCTATTGTTAGTTTGGCAATTAAATTTTATACAAGCACAAAATCCTATTCCAAATGCTGGTTTTGAAAACTGGTCAGGAAGTACTCCTATTAATTGGACATCTAGTAGTATTCCCGGCTTTGAAAATATTACCAAATCAACTGATGCCTACAGTGGTAATTTTGCTGTTAGAGGAGAAGTGATTGGTATTGGGGGATTTCCAAATCCACCTATATTATATACTGGTTCTCAAACACAACAAACATTTCCGCTCTCAGAACGTTTTAGTAAATTCTCTGGGCAATACAAGTTCAGCCCTCAAGATGGAGATATGCTTTATATTGAAATTGCTTTTATAAACCTAAGTGTTGGTGGAGGAGCAGAAGGACGTGCGACAATTGCTGCAGGTACAACATCCTTTCAGGAATTGGATATAGTAATGGAATACGATGCAAATAATCCACCAAATTGGCAACCAGATCATGGCAGCATTAGTATAACAATCTTACCGCCAGAAAACCAAACACCGCATATTGGTACGTGGTTTATTATTGATAATTTTACCTTTGATAATTATCCAGTAGATGTAAAAGAAATTGATGGCGGTATACAAAACAAATTTACTCTTGAGCAGAATTATCCAAATCCATTCAATCCCACAACGAATATAAAATTTACCATACCTGATTTTTCTTACGCTAATTTAAAGATTTACAATATTCTTGGTGAACAAGTTGCAGAACTTGTTAATAATAAACTCCCTGCTGGAAAATATAATGTTACTTGGGATGCTGCAAATATGGCTAGTGGAGCTTACATTTATATTTTGAAAACGGAAGTAAATTATCAAATGGGCAAAATGATTTTAATGAAATAAAATTATTTTAAAATGATTTTAATCTGTTTAATGTTTTTAAAATTTATATAGGTAACACAGTGAGAAAAAAGATACTTATTCAATTTATTATTGTTATATCATTTAGTAACATTTTTTTTGCTCAGCAAGATTTAATAAACAGCAAAGACCATCCCTTAATTAGCAGGTATCCAGGTTCGTACATTGTTTTTTATGACGAACAGGAATATAATCAATATTCCATAGCTACTGGACCAGTGTCAGGTTATAAAACAATAAGCGATTGGATAGACATTGAGGGAAAATTTACAAGAATCTATTACGAGCTTAGTGGTAATATTACAATTACTCAAATTTTTTCAAATTATTTAAAAACCATGGAAAAATCTGGATTCAAATTTCTCGCAAAAGGCATAAATAAAGATAGAAATATTTCAAAGGAAGTTGGAGGAGGATCTTGGCTTGGGATATTCTATAACAAAAATAATTACCCTACTAATTCAAACATATTATTAGGAGCTGGATCAGCATCAGTAGGCGGTACTTGTTATATCGCTGGTAAATTATTAAATGGATCCAAAACTACTTATGTGATTATTGGTGGTAAAGAATACAGTCAGCATAAGAAAATTTACATGATTGATATAATTGAAGAAACCAAAATGAAAGATGACCTTATTTTAATAAATGCTGACAATATGCTAAATGCTCTAAAAACTACCGGTAAAATTGCACTATATAGTATTTTCTTTGATTTTGATAATGCAAATTTAAAATCAGAATCTACATCAACAATAAAGGAAATTGCAAGTCTTCTAAAAAATGATATCAATTTGAATTTATATGTTGTTGGGCATTCTGATATGAATGGTAAATTAGAGTACAACATGAATCTTTCTCAGCAACGTGCAACTTCTGTTGTAAATGAACTGATTAAAAAATATGGTATTAATGCAAATAGACTTTCAGCTTATGGTGTTGGACCTCTTTCACCAGTTTCAACGAACCAAACTGATGAAGGGAGAAAATTAAATAGACGAGTTGAGTTAGTTGCAAGATAATTTATCTTGTCAAATATAAATTTTAAGTTTCAGAAGAAATGTGAAATAAGCTTTTCAGTTAGTATTAGATCAAATTTTAGAACTGAATACGGACTTTTTTTTGATTTCAAATTAAAACATTAGTCAAAAATATTATTTGAAATTATCGACACGGTGTCTTATATTTAAAGAAAGACCTATTGGTATAACATATCATTATTCTTTATGAAAGTAGAGACATCTCGTTTTTACGATAATGAACTTGACAAAATTTGCAATGTAGTTTGGCAAGTTGATGGAATACCATTTTATCAAAAAGAAATTATTCTTCCCAGTGGTTTTGTTGAAGTAATTTTCAATTTGTCTGCTGAAGTAAAATATCAATATGGAAAATATGAAAAGTTTAATTTAGTGCCAAAGTTTTTTATAAATGGTATTAATACAATTCCAATTAGTCTAACTCCACAAGGGCATCATGCTTTTTTTGGAATTCAACTTTATCCTTTTGCACTAAAAAGTTTATTTAACATACCCGCATACAAAATAACAAATGAAGCAATTGAGTTGAACGAAATTTTCCCTAATGCTCAGGAATTATGGTATAAACTTATTGAAGTAGATAATTTTTCTAAAAGAAAACAAATTGTCTTTTTTGAACTTAAAAATTTATTAGAGAAAAACAAAAAAAAATGTGAAATGTTTTGTTTTATTAATGCACTACATTTTTTGCTTTCAAATAAATCAACAATTTCTGAAATGGCAAAGTTGCTCAACATTTCTTCAAGACAATTACATAGAAAAGCTTTAGAATTTCTAGGCACCAATCCCGAATATTTTATTAAATATCATAGATTTGTAAATTCCGTTAAGTTAATTAATCAAAATAAAAATTCATTAACTGAAATTGCATATTTATGTAAATATTTCGATCAATCTCATTTTATTAGAGATTTTAAGCATTTCTCAAACTTAACACCACTTTCTTATCTAAAAGAAAGAAAAGGAGCAAACGGACATATTTATTTTTAACATTTGTCCTATACGTACAATTTTTTCCTATGGGCTATTTATATTTTAATATTTATTTTCAAAATTTCTAAAGAGGATAAACATGAAAATATTAAAAATATTGGTAATCCTTATTGCTATAATTTTATCATTAGTAGTAGTCGCAATAATATACTTCAATGCAAGTTATCCACCTCACTATAAAAATGAAGCCCAAGATATTACGGTTGAAATAAATAGTATTAGATTAGCAGAAGGTAAAAAAATTGTTTCAATGAATTGTGCTATTTGTCATATTTCTAATGACGGAACATTAGGGGGTCGTGTTTTTTCAAACTATGGTCCTATGGGAACAAGCTACTCTGCAAATATCACAAAAGATGTAAAATATGGCATTGGTCGTTATACCGATGGTGAACTTATTTATTTATTACGAACTGGAATTACAAAAGAAGGAAAGCTCACTCCTCCTTGGATGAGTCGTTTTCCAAATCTATCAGATGAAGATATTTTTTCAATAGTTGCATTTTTAAAATCAGAAAATGAAATGGTTAAACCTGTACAAAGTTTAGCGGGAGAAAACGATCCGTCTCTGTTATTTAAAATATTAATGAATCTCGCATTTGAACCTTTGCCTTATCCAAAAGAAAAAATTAGTTCTCCACCAATGGATAATATAATTGCTTATGGAAAATATCTTGCTACTGCAAAATATGAATGCTACAGTTGTCATGGTAGAGATTTTTCATCTGTAAATGTTTTTGAACCTGAAAAATCCGAGGGATACTTTGGTGGAGGTAATGTTTTTACAAATCCAGATAACGATTTAATAACTTACTCAAAGAATTTAACAATGGATAAAACCGGTTTAGGTAATTGGAACTTAGAATTATTCACAAAAGTTTTAAAAACCGGTAAAAATCTTAATGGAACTAAACTTGAATATCCAATGCAAAAATATAATCTTTTAACTGATTATGAAATAAATGCGATTTGGGAATATTTAAAATCTATCCCCAAAATTGTTTATTCTAATGAGATAAAATAAATTATCAAAAATGAAAGTCGAATATCCTTATGGTCTGGCTATCAAATATTGCATTTTTCTGTAATATTTTAATTATTGCATTAGCATGAATTATTAATTTTTATAAATTTTTTGGATGGTTCGGAATTTTGAAAAGATCGTATCTTTTTTCTGAAATATTTCAAAAATGAATTATTAAGTAAAACTTAAGCTTTGAGATTTCTCTCCTCATAAAAACTTCGGAATCGAAATGACAATTGCAAATTTGCGACATGTCGAATAGCTTTTTGATGAGACATCTCAATTTTTTATAAATAAGATTTTTATTGTTGACGAATATTAAATCTTTTTCTTACTCATAATCTTATTCTTACTCTTAATCGCTTTAAAAGATAGAGTAAGATTAGGCTTAAGAGCAAGATTAAAAAAAAGTAAAAATCAACTAAACTTATTATTATAATTAATTAGAGAAATTCCAGCAAACTTTTATAAATATTATGAATTTTATTATTATAAATTAAGATCATAGATCCTTATTTTTCTTGCTATTTAACAAGAAAAATCCAAAATTGTAGTTGAAATATCTGTAAATATTGACATCTTATCCTTTTAAATTTTCTTGATGAGAAAATGATTTTTAAAAATCTAAATCAAGATAGAATATATATTTTTCGCATATGAATTTAAAAACCAGGGTAATTTATGGATGAAGATGAATTTAATACCTCCCAAAAAATAAATTCTCAATCGAATGAAAATGAGCATCAACCATTTACTATAAAAGTAAGTGATAGAGTGACAAATCTTGCCGGAATAGAAAAACTTGAAGAATTCAATATTAAAGAATTTTTTGAGGATGTTTTGAAAAAACATTCGACTGATGAAATTGAAGAATATTTTACAGTTGGAACAAAATCTACAACACCAAATATTGAAGACGTTGATACAAATTGGCCAAGACCATGGGTATTCTTTAAAACTTTTATAGGAGCAGTGGTTGTTTATTTTCTATTTGTTCAGGGTTGGAAAGAATTTCAAAATATTAATCTTGTACCAGGATTAATTATTGTAGGTTCATTTGCCGTTCCAATTTCTGCCTTAATTTTTTTTGTTGAGGTTAATGCTCGGAGAAATATTTCACTTTATCAAGTTATTCGTTTAGTATTTATGGGTGGGATCTTATCAATTATAATTTCCTTAATTTTATTTCAGGTAAGTGATGCGCTTAAACTTAATTGGCTTGGAGCTTCTGTTGCTGGTATTGTTGAAGAGCCTGGAAAAATTTTAACATTATTAATTGTTGCAAATATTAGAAAATATAGTTACACGTTAAATGGTTTACTTTTTGGTGCTGCTGTAGGCGTAGGTTTTGCAGCTTTTGAGAGCGCTGGATATGCCCTTTACAACGGATTAGTAGATCCATCCCCTACAGCAATGATGGATAATATTATGTTAAGGGGAATGTTATCACCTTTTGGTCATATTGTATGGACTGGCATGTGTGGTGCAGCACTATGGAAAGTTAAAGGAAATAATAAATTCCAATTTTCCATGTTTTCTGACCCGCGATTTACAAGAATTTTTTTTATTGCAGCAATTATGCATATGATATGGAATTCACCTTTGTATCTGCCGTTTCACTTGAAATATTTAATACTTGGTATTACAGCTTGGATAATCATTTTTGGATTTATTCAAGAAGGTTTAAAACAAATTAAAAAGGAACAAATTTCATTTATAAATGAAAATAAAATAATTAAAATGAATGCCTAATGAAATAATTTCAATTTTTCATTATTGGTATTTAATTAAAGTTAAAAATAGTTAATATAAAATGGCAAAACAATAATTTGGAATGTAGTTTATAATCAAATTCTAACTTAAAGTGATTTAAAAATTTAATTTCTTTCTATTCTAATAAATGTTATAGGAAGTTTAAATAAAACCTATTATCTTATATTAGCAATAAACAAAACGAGAAGTGTTATGAAAAAATTATACATAATATTTTTTTGCTTTTTTCTCTTTAACGCGTCAGTTGAATTTTCACAAATTACTATTACTCAAAACGATTATAGTACTTTATTCGCTGTAGGTAAAACAAATATTACATTCGTCGATACTCTTACCGAAACTATAAATATTGGTCAACCAGGCGGTAATAATCAATGGGATTTTACTCATTTAACACCACACACATTTTTAGAACTTACCTCTGTGTTAACTTCTACTACACCATATGCCGATTCTTTTGCAAATTCTGATGTAGCTACTTACTTAAACTTTGAATTGGATTCTGATTCAAGTTTATCAGGAATAAGTGAAACATGGTCATTTTATAATTCTTCAAATGCTACAGAAATAGGAAGTGTTTCATACAATTCTTTTACTGACAATGGTATCACTACTATAAATGAGATTATATCGAGAAATATTCCACCTTTTAGGCAATATGACTTTCCTCTTACATTTGATAAAATTTGGACTGTTAAAGATTCAGTTGAATCCAAATCTTATTCATCTGGGGAATTATATATGACAAATATAGATGTAACTATCTATAATATTCACATTGATGCTTGGGGAGCAATGAAATTACCAAGTGGGAAAGTTGTTGAAGCTTTAAGAGCTAGACAGCAAGAAATTTCGACCACATATTTTTTTGGTATTCCTCTGGGTACAGAGATATCTGTAACTTACTTTTTTATGGCAAAAACAGGTGAGTCATTATCAGTTTTAACTGATAGTGAAGATCCGTCCACTTCTGGAGTAATTATTGGAAGTATTGGTTGGAGTAATGATGAAAAGATAACCGACGTTCAAAAATTTAAAACAATATCAAATAAATTTTCGTTAAATCAAAATTATCCCAATCCATTTAACCCTACAACAAAAATTGAATACAATATCTCAGAAAACTCATACGTAAAGCTGATAATTTATGATATTTTAGGAAATGAAGTTTCACAATTAGTTAATAAATATCAAAGTGCTGGGAAATATAGCTATTTGTTTGATGGATCAAAATTAGCAAGTGGAACCTATTTTGTCCATTTGTATTCTGGGAATTATATTGAAACAATAAAAATGTCACTTTTAAAGTAAAAATAATCAACCTTCATACATTAATACGATATATGAGGGTTAATTTAAATTTGATTTTTGGATTATTCAACTGTTCTATTGTTAGTCTTATTTTCCGAGCTTTATTATCAATTGTCAATTTTTTCGCAAAATTTCTAAATCTCATTCAAGATGACTTTACAGCTTAAATAATTAAGATCATCATCTTCCATTTATTATTTTACATTTTTTGACTTTGATAATGGGTTGGTTTAATAAAAAGTTGTTTAGGTATCCTCACATATTTTGATTAATAATCAACACTTCTTCTTTGGAAGCAGAAAATCGTTTGTAAACAAGACTTAAATATATAGGACATCATTTTAAAATTTTTTTAAATTCACAATAGAGTTAAAGTATAATTTCGAAGTAAACAATTATCACAAATTTTAATTAATATAAAATTATTCAATTGACAATACTTGTAATAATAACTATTTTATAATCAGAATAAAAGTTCTGCAAAACAAAATTGCTAGTGAGTAATTCTTTTAGAAAATGGATTTATGAAAAAAATAAATTATTTATTTATCTTCATTTTTTTGAGTTCTCTACTAAATTTTAATTATTCACAGCCCTCCGGTGAAAAAATATTTTCTGAAAAGTGTTTGTCGTGCCATACAATTGGTGAAGGGAAAAGAATCGGACCTGATTTGGCAAACATTCATACTAGACGAGAAGAAAATTGGTTATTAAAATTTATTAGTTCATCGCAATCTCTTATCACACAAGGCGATTCAACAGCTGTATCTCTTTTTAAAGAGAATAATAATGCTGTGATGCCTGATCAGCAACTTAGTAATATTGAAATTAAAGCGGTGATTAATTATATCACCTTGAATAGTCCGGATCCGAATAATCCGGATGTAAGAACACCAAAGCAAATATTCGATGCAACAAGCGTTACCGATTTGTTTATCCAACGCGGTAAAGCACTTTTCGAAGGAACAAAAAAATTTACCAACGGTGCAGCACCTTGTATTAGTTGTCATAATGTACAATTGCCGGGTGTCTTCACAGGTGGAAATATCGCGGTGGATTTAAGTGCTGCATTTACACGCCTTAGTGCAGCTGGTGTTGATGGTATTATTAGAAACCCACCTTTCCCTGCAATGATAAATAATTTTGCTGAAAGCCCCTTAACTGATGAAGAGATTAAATATTTAATGGCATATCTGTATTATTCAGATAATTGGAATTTAACTCAAAACCATACTGGAAGTAGTGATGCAAATTTTGTTTTATTTACTGTTCTAATGTTGGACATAATTTTATTAGCAATGCTGTTATACTGGCAACGTGTTAAAAAGCTAAGTGTTAATGCATTACATCAATAATTAAAAATTAATAAGTGAATTATGACTTGGATAAAAGACATATTTTCTCCTAATACTAGAAAATGGGAAGAATTTTATAGAAATCGTTTTCAACATGATAAAATAGTAAGAAGTACGCATGGTGTAAATTGTACAGGGGGCTGTTCGTGGCAGATTCATATTAAAGATGGAATTGTTGTATGGGAAACACAGCAATTAGATTATCCATTACTTGAAAGCAATCTTCCTCCTTATGAGCCACGCGGATGTCAAAGAGGAATTTCATTTTCATGGTATTTGTACAGTCCACTTAGAATAAAATATCCACTTGTTAGAGGGACGTTAATTGATTTTTATCGTAACGAGAAAATTAAAACAGGAGATCCCATAAAAGCATGGGAAAATTTGCAGAATGATCATGAAAAAAGAAATGTGTATCAGAAAGCTAGAGGAAAAGGTGGATTTAGAAGAACTACCTGGGATGAAGTTCTTGAAATTATCGCTGCTGCAAATATTTATACAGCAAAAAAATACGGACCTGACCGAGTTGTTGGGTTTTCACCAATTCCGGCTATGTCTATGCTGAGCTATGCAGCGGGAAGCAGATTTCTACAATTGTTTGGTGGAGTGAATTTGAGTTTTTATGATTGGTATTGTGATTTACCAAATGCTTCACCTGAAATCTGGGGAGAGCAGACCGACGTATGTGAAAGCGCAGATTGGTACAATTCAAAAATGATTGCGGTAATGGGAGCAAACCTTAATATGACAAGAACGCCTGACTGTCATTTTTTCGCAGAGGCACGTCATAATGGAACAAAAGCAGTTGTGTTTGCACCTGATTTTAATCAAGTTGCTAAATATGCGGACCAGTGGATACCTTTACATGCGGGAAGTGATGGTGCTTTTTGGATGGCAGTAACTCACATTATTTTAAATGAATTTCATCATGAAAAGAAAACACCATATTTTATAGATTATGTAAAAAAATATACAGACTCTAGCTATCTAGTAGAATTGAACAACGAAAAAGGAATTTATAAACCAGGTCGTTTATTACGTGCAAATCAAATTGAAGAATATCAAAATATTTCAAACGGTGATTGGAAATTCCTAAATATTGATTCGCAAACAAGAAGACTTATTGTGCCGAAAGGAAGCGTAGGTCATAGATGGGATAAGGATAAAGGAAATTGGAATATGAAGTATGAAAATTCTGCTGATAATTCCAAGTATGATCCTATGCTTACTTTCATTGATGATAATGATGATATATATCAAGTAGAATTTGTTGAATATGGCTTGAATAAAAATCGCAATCGTGGTGTTCCAGTAAAATTTATCAAAAATAAAATCGGTGAAAAAATTGTCGTTACCACTGTTTATGATTTAACCATGGCGCAATATGGAGTTAGCAGAGGACTTAATGGAGATTATCCTTTAGATTATTCGGATCAAGATTCTGCTTATACACCAGCTTGGCAAGAAATATTTACAGGTATTGATTCACAAACAGTAATTAGTTACGCTAGAGAATGGGCAAATACGGCGCAAATTACCGAAGGTAAATGCATGATAATCATCGGTGCTGGAGTAAATCATTGGTATCATAATAACCTTATGTACCGGTCTGGTATTATGGCTTTAATGCTTTGTGGATGCATCGGTAAAAACGGTGGCGGTTTAAATCATTATGTAGGACAAGAAAAACTTGCACCATCGGACTCTTGGGGTGCAATTGCATTTGCAAAAGACTGGGTAAACAGTTCACGGCTTCAGCAAACACCTATCTGGCATTATATAAATACCTGTCAATATCGATATGATGGTCTTACATCGGATTATAGCACAGGTCCCAAAAATGAATTAACTAATAAACATATGGGGGATTTGATTTTCAAATCTGTGAGAATGGGTTGGATGCCGT
This sequence comes from Ignavibacteriota bacterium, assembly GCA_016708125.1. Lineage (NCBI taxonomy): Bacteria > Pseudomonadati > Ignavibacteriota > Ignavibacteriota bacterium. The sequence goes on from JADJGF010000001.1 coordinate 2,766,934, forward strand.
TTTATCCTCAGTTCAATAAAAATTCTTTGAATATAGCAAAGGAAGCACACAGTAATGATGCAGAAGATATTAAAAATTATGTTTTAGAAAAACTAAAGAAACGAGAAATTGAATATTCAATTGCAGATCCTGATAATGAAATAAATTTTCCGCGCGTGTGGTATATATGGCGAGGTAATGCAATTTCAGGAAGTATGAAAGGGCACGAATATGCTCTAAAACATTATCTTGGCACTAATTCCAATTTGATTGCAAAAGATAGTGAAGATCGAACAGAAGAAGTAAAATGGCATGATGTTGCGCCCGAAGGCAAAATGGATTTGGTTGTTGATTTAAATTTTCGAATGGATTCATCTGCTCTATATTCTGATATTGTTTTACCAGCTGCATCTTGGTATGAAAAAGATGATCTAAATAGTACAGATATGCATTCATTCATTCATCCTCTATCAGCGGCAATTGCTCCAGTTTGGGAATCAAAATCTGATTGGGAAATTTTTAAGGCAGTTGCATTAAAAACAAGTGAACTTGCAAAAGTTAATTTTAATCAACCGCAAATTGATGTAGTTACCGTCCCTCTTTCGCATGATTCTCCTGATGAAATATCTCAGTCGGGAATAAATGATTGGTTTACAAATGAATGCGAAGCTATTCCTGGTAAAACAATGCACAAAATTTCTATTATTGAAAGAGATTATACAAAGATATACGATAAATTTATTTCATTAGGAGAAAATATTAAGAAGACAGGACTTAGTGCTCATGGAAATTATTATAATTGTGAAGATTTTTATGAAGAAATGCTAATTTCGAACCATTTCCCTAAGGAAAAAATTGATGGAAAAATTTATCCATCTCTCAAAGAAGCAATTTCTGCTGCTAACGCAGTACTTCATCTTTCTTCATTAACTAATGGAGAACTAACTAAACGTGCATACAAATATATGGAAGTTAAGTCTGGACTTGTTCTAGCGGATTTGGCTGAAGGAACTAAAGATTTAAGATTAAACTTTAAGGATTTACAAGCGCAGCCGAGAAGATATAATACTTCACCGGTATGGTCGGGTTTAATGAATAATGGAAGAGCTTATTCAGCATTCACTTATAATATTGAAAGATTGGTACCTTGGAGAACCTTAACAGGTAGGCAACATTTTTATCTTGATCATGAAATGTATATTAAATATGGTGAACATCTTCCAACGTATAAACCTTCGCCAAAACCTGAAGCTTTCGGAGATTTAAATGAAACATCAAAAGAAATAAAAGGCAAAGCCTTAAACTGTCTGACTCCACATGGAAAATGGCATATACATTCAACATACATGGATAATCTTAGAATGCTCACCCTATCGAGAGGTTGTGAACCTTGTTGGTTAAGTGAAGCTGATGCAAATGAATTAGAAATAAAAGATAATGACTGGGTGGAAGTTTTTAACGATAACGGCGTTTACTGCACTCGTGCAGTTGTAAGTTCTAGAATTCCTAAAGGTGTCTGCATTGTTTATCATACAGTTGAAAGGACTATTACGATCCCTAAATCTGAAATACGTGGTAATAAACGAGCAGGCGGAAACAATAGTATAACAAGAACACATTTAAAACCAAATTTGCTTGCTGGAGGGTATGGTCAATTTTCTTTTCATTTCAATTATTGGGGTCCAACAGCACCTAATAGAGATACTCATGTATATGTAAAAAAAATGACTAGTGTAAATTTCTGATTTATGAAATTGAAAAAAATGAAAATAAATTTTTCTTAAGTAATAACCAAAGTTGAAATTAATTCGATGGAATTTAATGATACTAATTAATGAACATACTTAAATATAAAAACAAAAAAATCACCAATATAAGAATAATAATATGGATGTGAGATCACAAATAGCAATGGTATTTCATCTAGATAAATGTATAGGATGCCACACTTGTTCGATTGCATGTAAAAATATTTGGACAGACAGGAAGGGTGCTGAATATATGTGGTGGAACAACGTTGAAACTAAACCCGGAACTGGTTACCCAACCAAATGGGAAGATCAAGACATTTATAAGGGTGGATGGAAGAGAAATGGTAATGATAAAATAAATCTTCGCGGATCAGGGAAGTTAAAAGGGTTACTTAATATTTTTCACAATCCTTATTTGCCGGTACTTGATGATTATTATGAACCTTGGACATATAAGTATTTGGACCTAATAGAATCTCCTGCAAGCAATGATCAGCCTACTGCTGTACCTATCTCGCTGGTTACTGGAAAACAGATTGATATAAAAGGAGGACCAAATTGGGATGATGATTTAAGCGGTACACTAGAATATGCCCGTCAGGATCCCAATTTAGAGAATTTAACAGAAGCTGAATGTGAAGCAATGTTTCAATTGGAAAAAATGGCTATGTTTTATTTACCAAGAATTTGCAATCATTGTTTAAATCCTGCTTGTGTTGCATCTTGTCCATCCGGCGCAATTTACAAAAGAGGTGAAGACGGCATAGTTCTAATAAATCAAAAAGTCTGCCGTGCATGGAGAATGTGTGTTTCAGCTTGTCCGTACAAAAAATCTTTCTATAACTGGAATACTGGGAAATCAGAAAAGTGTATTTTATGTTATCCCCGATTAGAAGCTGGATATGCCCCTGCATGCATGCATTCGTGTGTGGGAAGAATTCGCTATTTAGGAGTTTTGTTATATGATGCAGAAAAAATTGAAGCCGCAGCTTCAGTACCTGAAAACGAATTGATAAATAGTCAGCTTGATCTTATTCTTGATCCGTATGACGAACAAGTAATTCAATTTGCACAGAAAAACGGAATTGCGGATTCAACTTTAAAAGCTGCACAAACTTCACCAATCTATAAATTTGTTAAAAAATGGGGTATGGCACTTCCGCTACATGCAGAATACCGAACTTTGCCAATGCTATTTTATGTTCCTCCAATGATGCCTATTATGGCATCGTTAACAGAAACCGATAATTCAACGCAGGCAGAGAAACTTGATCCTATTGCAAAATTTTGGAATAAACATTACAAATATAACACTAGTTCAAACTCTATAATTCAAACTATTGATCAAGCTAGATTTCCTATTAAATATATGGCAAATTTATTTGGTACGGGAAATGAAGAAAAATTAATTCAAGTACTTAAAAAACAATTAGCTGTTAGGATTCATCGCAGACACATAACTGTTGGTGATATTAATGCGGAATTAGCAAGAGTTTCCTTAACAGAAGTAAACTTAAACGAAGAAACTGCAGATGACATATATCGATTAACATCCCTTGCCAAATTTGAAGATAGATTCAATATTCCACCAGCGCATCGTGAACAAGCAATCGAAATGATGGAATTTACAGGTGATGTAAAAGGATCAACTGGATTTGGTTTTAGAGAGATTCCACAGAGAGGACTTTAATGTTAAATAGAGAAGCTTTAAAAAGTTATGAGATTTATGCTGATGTGTTTTCATATCCTGAAAGTTCCTTGATTGAAAAAATTGAAAAGGTTCAAGAATATTTAACTATTAAATATCCAGAAGCTTCAAAAATTTTTAATAACTTTTGTGATTTTTCAAAAATTATTAATAAAAAATCTTGGGAAGAAATCTACACACGTTCCTTTGATGTTCAGGCATTAACTACTCTTGATCTTGGATACGTGCTTTTTGGTGATGATTATAAAAGAGGGGAGTTGCTTGTTAATTTGAGTAAAGAGCATAAAAAAGCCGGAAATGAATGTGGGAATGAATTAGCTGATCATTTACCAAACGTAATAAAGTTAATGCCAAAATTGGAAAATGAAGAATTACTTGAAGATATTATTTCATATATTCTTTATCCAGCTTTAAAAAAAATTGAATCGGAATTTGATTTAATACACATTGAAAAAAAAAGAAATATTTATCAAAAACATCATAAAACATTGATAGATCATGATAAATCTTATAGCTTAATATACATTTACACTATTAAAACATTACTACTTATGCTGCATAATGATTTTCCTGAACTTACTGTAGATCGGATATTTGATAATAATTACACTCATCAAATTACAAAGGAATTGTCTATAGAAAAATTAAGGTAACTTAAATGAATATATTTAATATTATTTTTTTTATTGTTTTACCATACGCAGCTCTGTTGCTGTTTTTTGTTGGAACAATCTATAAATATAAAGCGACAAAGTTTAAATTCTCATCGTTATCGTCTCAATTTTTGGAAACAAGAAAATTATACTGGGGATCTGTACCTTTTCATTGGGGGATTTTGTTTTTATTCTTTGGACACTTAACAGCATTTTTATTTCCATCTTCAATTTTAGCTTGGAATCAAATGCCCGCAAGATTGATAATCCTTGAAATATCAGCTTTCACTGGGGGAATACTTACACTAGTCGGCTTAAGTAATTTATTTTATAGAAGAATATCAGATGCCCGATTGAGAAAAGTTACTAATATTATGGACATCATTTTAGAATTACTATTATTATCTCAAATATTTTTTGGACTTTGGGTTGCTTATTCTAATAGATGGGGTTCGTCTTGGTTCGCCACTATACTTTCACCGTATCTAAGATCAATATTTACTTTTTATCCTAATATAGATGCAGTTGCAATGCTTCCTTTTATAGTTCAGCTACACATAATAATTGCATTTTTTATTTTTTTGATAATTCCATTTACTCGTTTGGTACATTTACTTGTTTTTCCATTAAGTTATTTATGGCGACCTTATCAAAAAGTTATTTGGAACTGGGACAGAAAGAATGTTAGAAATCCCAAATCAAGTTGGAATATAAATAAACCTAAAAATAATTAATGATATTTATATGAAGTCTGAAATTTTTGATCTGAAAAAGTATTTATCAAGAAAGATAGATGAACGAAAACACATTTGGGTTATTTGATAAATTCATTTTTGAATTCTAATAAATTTGAGAATTGTTGAGTAATGCTAACTTCTAGGACATACAAAATATGATCGAAAATTCAATTAAGAAATCATATCAAATTTTGTTTGTAAATACGTTTGCATTTATGATTTGTTTTGCTGCATGGACAATAAACGGCGTATTAGTAACATTCCTTGTGGAAACTGGAACATATAATTGGAATAGTGTTCAGGTGGGTTGGTTACTTGGGCTTCCAATTTTATCTGGTTCTATATTTAGATTTCCCGTTGGAATGTTGACAGACAAGTATGGAGGAAGAATTGTATTCAGCGCATTGCTGTTCTTTTGCAGCATCCCAATGTTTCTATTAAGTGTTGCAAACAGTTTTGAAGTGTTTGCGTTTCTAAGCTTTCTTTTTGGACTTACTGGCGCTAGCTTTGCAAGTGGAATTGCTTTTACTTCTTTATGGTTTACCAAAGACAAACAGGGAACTGCATTAGGAATTTTTGGAGTGGGTAATATTGGAACCGCTTTAACAGTACTATTTGCCCCAAGTCTTTTAGAGATATTGACTGAAAATAATACTTTCATTGAAGGTTGGAGAACGTTACCAAAAATTTATTCGGTGATCTTAGCTTTTACTGGTATTCTTTTCGTTGTTTTTACACAAAACAAATTTCCGAATAAAAGGAAATCATTTAAAGAATTATTCGATCCATTAAAAAATATACGGCCATGGAGATTTGGTTTGTATTATTTTTTAGTATTTGGGTGTTTTGTAGCTTTTTCTCAATGGCTTATTCCATATTACGTCAATGCTTATTATCTTCCGCTAGTTACAGCTGGTTTTTTAACATCTCTCTTTAGTGTTCCAGCAGGGCTATTCCGAGCACTTGGGGGTTGGCTCTCTGATATGTTTGGTGCGCGAAAAGTAATGTATGGTGTATTCGGAGCATCAATTATTTTATCTTTTCTTTTAATTTTTCCAAGAATGGAAATCTATTCGCCAGGATATGGGGTAATTGCAAATAGAGATGGTAAGATAACAAGGGTAGAAGAAAACTTTATTGAAATAGATGGAACCAAAGTTGAGTTTATGAAAAAAGGTGTTAAGCCCCATCATGAAAATAATAATATGATAGTTTTACCAAAAATTGAATCGTGGCAGGAACCAGTTGTTTCAATTGGAAAAGTAGTCAAGAGAAAGGAACTTATTGCTAGGGGAGTTACAAGAATTTTCTTCCAGGCAAATGTTTGGATTTTTACTGGATTAGTTTTTTTAATAGGGATTGCGTGGGGAATTGGAATGGGAGGTGTTTACAAGTTCATTCCGGAGTATTTTCCAAATGAAGTTGGTGTAGTTGGTGGTGCTATTGGAGTTCTAGGCGGTTTGGGTGGATTCTTCTTCCCGATCGTTTTTGGATATACTTTTACTCTCACAGGAATATGGACTTCAAGTTGGTTTCTTGTTTTAGTTCTATCAATTATTTGTTTTAGTTGGTTTACTTCAGTTGTTACAAAAATGCTTAATAGTAATTTACCGGAACTTACAAGTAAGTTTGAATCAGCAGGTTAAGTAACTTATGTTCTTTGAAATTTTGGTTAATAAAAATAAAAAATAATTTTTTTTTGAAGAAAAGTCACTTTATACTTATTGTTTAAATGTAAAAAATTTTAATTTCTATTTACATTGAGCTCATTAATCCAGAAAAAGTTAAACTCGATGTTTATATAAATATAATTCAATGTAAATATAATATTCTGGAACTTTGTCAAAAATACAACTTAATTGATTTATCCATATTAAATGTACAAGATTTATACAAGCCAAGAGACGAAACTACTAACCAATAAAGTGGATTATATTTTAATGGGTATCTTTCATAATATGCCGCCCATTAACAAAAAATGATAAGGGTATCCACATGTTTCTTTTACTAAGTAATATGTTGTAAATCTCTTTAATAAGGGTAAGATCAATTCTTGAAAAGGAGCCTGTTCAGTACTCGTAATTAACCAAGAACCACATACCAAGTGCTAAAAATTAATTAGTAATTTTTGTGGGTGCATTTAATGATTTGTTATTAGTGTATTTAATAATGCAATGATTGTTTTGCCACTCTGCAAATAGACAAAAGATAAAAGGATTTTGAATTAAACTTGGTTTGCTTTCATTAATCATCATTCTATAAAAGATTGAATATTTTAGTTCTCAAGAATACAAAAAATTTGATTCCAAGTAGTAAAAATGCAGAATTATTTTTTGTCAATTATCATGAATTTACTATCAAAAAACAAGAATCGTTAATCAAAGTTATTGGACAAATTCCAAATTATGATCAATTAAATATACAAAAATTGTTCTTGGTTGAATAAAATCCAACCAAAACGATTTTATAAATATTTTAATCTAAAGAAAAAATATACATTTAAAATGATTTAGGTTGTCTTTGTAGTTAAAAAATAAAATTGACATTGGTTTTTGAAATACGAATTATACTCAACAAATTATAGCTGTTCCAATTTTCGATTAATTTATTACTTTAGATTCACTTTATTTTGGCTATTACTTAATTATCAATTTCAAAACAAAATGATTTGGAGCATTTATGAATACATATCTTTCGTTAAAAAAATGGTTTGAAAAAAATATAGATACAGCTTTTTCTCTAATACGAATATTTGTGGGTTTTGCTCTATTTGTACGGGGAATAATACTTTTTGTTGAACCTTCGGTTTTTACAAAATTGACTGGATCAGATCAATGGTATTGGTGGTATTCCTATGTAATTGTAATACATATAATTGGTGGAGTGTTATTAGGAATAGGTTTATTAACTCGTTTATCTGCTTTACTTCAAATTCCAGTTTTATTAGGTGCAATTTTATTATTCCATTTAAAAGAAGGATTAGCACGCGTTGAACAATCTCTTGAACTTTCAACATTAGTTTTGGTGCTTTTAGTGATTTTCTTTCTGTTTGGTTCTGGAATTCTATCAGTTGATTCTTACTTAGAAAAAAGAAAAGTAAAACCATATTAGATTAAATTTTATTAAATATTAATAATTTATTTATAAAGGAAAAAATGAACAATATAATAGATTTAAAATCTACTATTGGCGAAATAGTAAAAGATAATTATAAAACTGCTGAAGTATTCAAGAAATATAATATTGATTTTTGCTGCGGTGGAAATAAGACAATTTCTGAAGTCTGCAATGATAAAAACCTTAAAGTTGTAGAATTATCAAAAGAATTGGAGAAGAAAATTTTTCAATCGGTTGAGAGTGTACAAAACTATAAGGAATGGGAAATTGGCTTTTTAACAGACTATATAATTAATATTCATCATAAATACGTAAAAGAAAATATACCTATTCTAACTGAATTTACTAATAAAATTGCCAAAGTTCATGGTGATTCTCATCCTGAATTATTTAAGATTGAAGAATATTTTAATGATGCATCTGAAGAACTACAGCATCACCTAATGAAAGAAGAACGGATTTTATTCCCCTATATATTTTCTCTTTCAAATGCACAAAAGAATAATACAAAAATTGATCCATCACCTTTTGGTACTGTTCGTAATCCTATTTCAATGATGATTATGGAACATGAAAATGCTGGAAATCTACTTAAAAAAATACGCGCAATAACAAATAATTATGAATTGCCTGAAGATGCATGTAATACTTACAATATAACATTCAAAAAACTTGATGAATTTGAAAATGATTTACATTTACACATTCATTTGGAAAATAACATTTTATTTCCCAAGGCAATTTTTCTCGAGGAAAATTTAGTTGGTAATTTATCAAGGATTTATTAATAAATATTTTTTAAATAATCATTAAAAGATAAATAAGAGTGCAGTAAATGAATAACCTAGGTTCAGAAAAAATACAGAAAATTGTCGATAAAAATTCTGAAGAAGAATTTTCTCCAATGAATCCACCCGATGCTTATAACCCTCCTAATTCACAACCAATTTTATATGATAAACTTCATCCCTTATTACAAGAATTGGTAGATGAGCATAAATTATTTGATAAGATTCTTGATAAATTTGAAGTGGCTTTACATAATTGGAAAAGTGAAAATTGGATTTTTAATGAAAATATAAATATTAGTTTCAGAAATTTTTTTGAATTTATGGATCATACAATTCCTTTGCATAATCAGAAAGAAGAACGAGAGGTTTTTCCCTTTGTTAAGAGGCTGATGATAGAAAAAAAGGAGTATAATTTTGTAAATTCCTCTTATACCGGAATAGATATACTTGAAGATGAACACTTAAAGGTTGCTCAAGCAGCTGCAGTTGTTTTTAATTTTCTTGGGTTAGGCTCTCAACTTCCGGATGAAAAATCAAGGAATATTACTTTCCAAGTTGTCTTTGATCAAGGTAGAGCAATTATTGAAACGATGAAATTGCACATTTATCGTGAGGAAAATATAATATTTAGCGACGCAAATTTCTATCTTCAACAAAAAGGAAATATTAAATGAATTAATAAAAATTAATTTAATATTTCAATAATCATTCAAAATTTATCAATTATTTTATGATTTATTTATAGTTATCAACGCTGCAATAATTGAAAAATTTTTACGGTTAATCATTGACAATCTGTTTTAAAATACAATGGAGGTACCGTGAATAAATTTATCCTTTTTTATATTTTAATAGCATTTTTAATCATTTCTTGTAAAATAGATTCACCCACTGAAACCAGAATTGAAGAATCATATCAAATAATTAGTGCACTACAAGGCGGAGAAATAACCATTAAGGATGAAATTAAGTTACAAATCCCTGCAGGTGCATTAAAAGAAGATACAAGAATAACACTAACTTCATTACCCAGCTCACAAATGCACGAATGGTGTATTAAATCAGTACATTTGGAACCTGATGGTCTAACATTAGAGAAACCTGCAAAACTTAGCTTTTCATTACCAGATAATTGGCCTTCAGATCACAATCCACTGATATATGTTTCATTTACTGAAAATGCATCTGAGTATTTTGATATGGGTATTTGTGCAGAAATTGTTACTGATGAAGAGAAATTATCAGCTCAAACTGAAATAAATCATTTCAGCAAATACGGAGTGATTGCAAATTGTCATAAAGGAACTTTAACTTTTCTGCTTGATAATTTTATAAAAAGAGGATGTGTTGCAGATTCAGCATGGAAAAGTGTGAAAGAGAAATTTCCCAATACAAATACAGATATAAATTCTAATCCATTGACAGGCCATCAAACTCTGCAAGCATTTTTACTTACACATTTCAATGATATTGGCGGATTGAATGCAAATGAATTAACTAGTAAGAAGTGGGATGAGTTAGTAGCATACATTAAAGCAGAAAATAAACAAGTGGTTGCGTTATTTACAAGAGATATGTGGGGAAACAATGATGCTAAAGGAATTTACGGTAACGTTCCACATAGTGCAGTAATAGAAGTAAGAAATGGAAAAATAAAGCTTAGAAATAGTGTTAGTACTGATGAAAAAATTTTAATTAAACTAAGAGAATTAAATGGTGAAAATGTTTTATGGTATCCAAAAGGTAATGAGGAATTAACTTCGGAATCATTTGATATATTCAGAAATATGAAATCTGGAAAGGCATTGGAGCTGGAATTGAGTAATTATTCGGAATTATTTATTAATTGGCCAAATGAATCACTTAGGTTAAAACCATGGACTGCTGTACGTTTTTATGTGGCAAAGTTACCTGAAAATTCTAATCCGTGTATTACTTCCAATTTGAATTTTAAGGTAGCAGCAATAGAAATATATGTAAAAGGTTTTCTTCAAAGAACAGACTCGAATAGTACTTACGAAGATCCTTATTATATAAACTATAAGACCACATATAACAATCAAAATGGAAACATAATTGGAAATGTATTTAGTTCAGTATGGGATACATCATACAATGATGGTATTGGTGAAGTTAAAATTACTGGAAGTATAAATATTGAATTCAGTAATGATTTTGATAAAATCATCAGTTACAAAGAAGAGGAGCACCGAGATTTTTATTCAAGTTGGCGTATTGACGATTACAAAATAGAAGTAAAAGATATACCTTATTTATTTGAAACCTCAAATTCTATTAAATTTGGTACTAATCGAGGTATTAACAACTGTCAGAAAATTTTAACTTGGAACTACAGTGTTGTATGGACTGGACAAATGTCAGCAGTCTTAAACAGATTTGAATGCGATGAGAATAGTAATATTTCAATTGGGTTGTTCGAATGAGAGTCAGAACAAAAATGTTGTGATATTAATATTTTAATTTCTAGTAAGTTGTGAAATAGTCCTGTTTAATTTTAGATGAGATTGGGGATTAATGCTTTTAAGATAAGAAAACAAGTAGAAATATTTTTCCCAGCACTTTAGATCAAATTTAATAAATAAAAGATAAATAATTATGAAATCTTTTATATTTATAAAAAATAAATTTATAAATATTTAATGCCTCGAGAGTGTAAAGTTTATTGTGTAAATGGAAAATTGAGTTATTAAAAATCATGAAATCTTTCCTTAAAGTAAATCGAAAAATTGGAAAGAATACGAGCCCAGTTTTGAATTGGTAAAGTCCATTTTTTAGATAAATCTCTATAAGCTAAGTATAACATTTTGGTATTGTCGTTTTTGTATTTTTTTTTAAGTTGTTGGAATTAAAAAAACCTTGGTTTTTTTGGTAATAAAATTAAGCTTATGATATTTTGATAAAATTGTTGAATGAAATATGAAGAGAAAAAATATAAATATTTTGAGAAATTGTGTGTAGTAGTTGTGTAGATAAAAAATAAGCCCTTATAAAATAAGGGCTTTAGTAGCGGGACTAGAGCTAATTCAATTATTTTATATTTTTTTGACTTATTGGATCAAATTATCATTGAAACAAAAATATCACCAATGTCGTTATTAAGCGATTTTTGAGTTTCACCATTTTAAAAAATTAGTAGTAATTTTTAACAATTAAATTCTGTTTCATAAAAATTCAAAGTATTTAGTCAACACTATTAATAAAAAATTTACATAAATTATTTTCACAACTTTAAGTTTTTAAAACTGATACAGTTATTAATTCTAATTCTTTTTAACTAATCTTAGAGAACTTCCCCAAGCTTTATCCATTTCATTTCTTACTTCAGAATTGTCTATTGCTAAATATCTTTTCATCATCCTATAATCTGAGTGACCGACAACTTTCATAATATAATCTGGTTTCATGCCATTTTTTAAAGATAATGAAATAAATGTTCTTCTTGCTGTATGTGTTCCTATAAGATTATATTTTGGTAAAATTTCCTCTACAATTTTATTTGCTTTTATTTTTGATACTTTAACATGAGTTGTAATCTTGGCAACTTTACAAAGTTCTTTAATATACTCATTCATTTTTTGATTACTTATAATTGGTAATGGAGATTCCCAACCACGATATTTTTCTAAAATTGAAAGGGCATAATGGTTTAGTGGTACTTCCAAAATTTCTCCAGTCTTAATGGCTCTAAATCTCCAAATCCCGTTTTTAATATCTAAGATAGATATTTTTTCAATATCTGAATATCTCTGCCCTGTAAAACATTGGAAACAAAAAACATCTCTTACTCTAGTTAACCTTTCATTCTCTAGTTTTATATCATATAAATTCATTAGCTCTTGTTCTGTTAAATAAACTATATCATTTTTATTATATTTAATCTTAAAATTTCTAAAATCAGTATTTTTTGTTAACTCTCTTTCAACTGCCCAATTCATAAATACTTTAAGAAAGCTAATAGTTTTATTCGCAGTATTATCAATAAAGTTTTTATTACTAATTAAATACGGATAAAATTTATCAAAAAATAATAGATTTATTTTTGAGTAAGATATTTTTATGCCCATATCATTCTCAAAATCTTTAAGATGTTTTTTTGTTTGCATATATTTTTTCATAGTACTTTTAGAAACCTGAGTTGATTTAGCTGAAATGAAATCGTCAAAATCATCAAAAAAGTTTCGTGTTTTATTTGAAAATGCTGTCTTTATTTCTTGAGCAATATCATCAAAATCTGCATTAAAATTTCTAATTTTTGAGTCTCGAATAATTTCTCTAATTCTATTTTCATACATATTTAAGTAATTATTGAGTCCGTACAACATTCCTTTCATCATTTTATCTTTTGTTTTTAATTCATTTGCTCTATGCTGATTAACATCCCAAAATTCTGGTTGAATCTTTTCTCCAGTATTTAATGGTAATGTCCTATTCTTTTCCCTAATAAAACACCAAATAGTATGTTTCCCAGTTCTATTTTTTTTCTGTTCAAGGTAAAATTTAATATTCATCTTAGTCTTCTTTTTTCAATAAATAAAGATATTGTTTAGACAATTCAATATCAATTATTCTTACAATATTCTTACAAAAATATGCGATAATAAAAGATATTTATAAGATTATAAAAGAAATCAAAAAATATAATATTAGGTATAACGTATTATAAAATAATAAGTTAACAAATAAATAAAGAAATGATGAATAGCTAGAAAAATAATAAAATATAGTAGGTACAACTCCCGCCACCTCCACTAAATATAAATAAAAACAATAACTTATAAACTCTCCACACAAATTAAACACAAAAAGTATCAAAAAAAAAGCCGAACAAAGTCCGGCTTTTCATTAAATAATATTACTTCATAAGTATCATTTTCTTTGTTGCAACATAATTACCTGCTTCAATATGATAGAAATAAATTCCACTTGCATAATTTGTTGCATTAAATTGAACCGAGTATTTTCCCGCGTCTTGTTCCTCGTTTACTAATTGAGCAACTTCTCTTCCAAGAACATCAAATACACTTAACTTAACTATTGTTTTCTCTGGAATTTGATATTTGATGGTAGTTGATGGATTAAATGGATTTGGATAATTACCTACTAGTTCAGTATAATAAAAAATATTTTCATTTTCTAAATTTTCATTACTTTTTAATATTGAAATCCTTCCATTTGTTGTAAAAGCAAATATTGCATTAGATGGTGAACATGGAAACCACCCAATATAATCACCAGGGGCAAAACCACCACCATAAGGTGATCCAACACCACCATCCTCATATATTTGATAGCAATATGTTTCTAATATAGCCGAATTTCCAACTATGCTACCTGGAACCAAATCACACCAAGGCATCGAATAGGTAGGGCTGGATGCCCAACCAGTAGTTCTAGAACCTCTTCCCCAAATATACATATCTGCTGTATAAGCTGGATAAAAAGTTACAGTTTTTCTTACATTATATCTAATATACCAATATATACCATCAGGTAATCCAGTAGCTCCATAAATTTGTCCTCGAATAATATTGTCAATGCTATATATTGTGCCACCTGTTGCTGTTGCTTGATTGGTCAAATATGGTGATCCTAATCGTTGTAATGCTTTGTATGCATTTACTCTACCTGTCCCATATTCTTGATCCCATCCAGTTGCTCCCTTGTCATCTGTTGAAATTCGAATAAGTTTTTCTATATCATCATTATCTAAATATGATTTATAACCTTTTATTAGAGATGCAATTCCAGCAACAACTGGAGTAGCCATGGAAGTTCCAGCCATATTTTCATAACTGTTACTACCAAAGGTTGACCAAATATCATGCCCATTTCTATAAGTCCAGCTATTAATTCCACCTGGTGCAACAACATCAATATGATTACCGGTTTGTGAATATGGGGATCTTTCGTCTTCATCTGTGGTTGCTCCTACAGCAGTAATTCCTTGCCCATATGCAGCTGGATACATAGTTGAATTACCTGATTCATAAGAATTACCCATTGCAACGGTTGCAACTCTATTCATTTTATAAGCATGTGCAAAAGCAAGTCTTATGGTTGTATTAAAAGTTGTTCCCCCCCAACTATGATTTTGTATTTGGATGCCAGCATTAGCTGCAGCAATAATTTTATCTGACGCATTCTGGTCCCCTAAGTAGGAACCGTATCCATCGAAAATCTGCCTAGATTCGATTTTTGCATTCCAATCTACTCCACGACCGCCATATGAATTATCTGCTTTAGCAGTTGCAATTCCAGCAACATGTGTTCCATGGGATTGATATGGCTCGCTACCAGCACTTGATCTATTATCACCTGAAGCTTTACCACTCAGATCTTCATGGTTCAAAGAAACACCTGTATCAAATATTCCTATTTTAACTGAAGAACTGCCTTTGAATATTTGCCAAGCTTCAGGGGCATCAATGTCAGCATCAATGTTTCCAGAAGACTGACCAGTATTATTTAAATGCCACTGTTGACTATATGTTGGATCGCTCATAAGTTTCGCATCCATCTGTTTTCTATAAATAAGACACTTCGTTCTTTTGATAAGACTTCTATAACTTCTTGAATATCATTTTTCTTTTTTAATTTTAAAATAAAAATTCTTGACATATTTGGTAGTTTAACTTTTTCACCATCATCGTTTATAACGCTTGTATCTGCTTCGCTGAAATTAGGAAATGCTTTTTTAATCAGTTTCAATTCAACCTTTTTTAAAGCTTTATCTAGTGATTTTGATGTAATTTTTATTTTTTTTAGGTCCAGTATTTCTGTTTCATTTTTAGGGAAATCTAAGGAATCAGGCAAAATATAGATTAAAAGCTCATCATCTATTTCATTGATCTGAGCATTTACAGTCATAAAATATGGGTTTATTACAAACTGAATAAAAAGTGATATACCAATCACTTTGTGAATAATTTTGAATTGCATTTTCAACTCCTTTAATTTGTAGAAAAATATTTTTTTAACTACGTTAAAGGAACAATAAATTTCTTAGTATGTTATTTATATATCATACTGTGCAAAGATCATTTATTGTTCTTTAACCGTCATTGTGCGCCAACATAATGACGGTTTTATTTCTTTTTTTAATAATACCTCCTATTTTTTAATTTTAAAATGTTAATTGCTTTTTATTACTACCATCACTATGCATAATCCAAAGTTTCCCATTACTTAATCTAGAATCAGTATAAACAATCAAATTACTATTTGGAGACCAATCACAATAATAGCCCTGAGTTGTTGTAAGTTGTTTAATATTTTTACCGTCATAATCCATTACAGAAATTTGGAATTTATTGTTTGTAGATTGGGATGAAAAGGCAATTTTTGAACCATCGCTAGAATATTTTGGGTATCGATCGGTTGCTGAGTTAAAAGTCAGCCTTGTTATATTTGAACCATCGCTATTCATTTCAAATATTTCCGATGATTCAACGCCAATGAGAAATCTAATATGTAAAATTTTGTTTGAATAAGAATTATTGGGTTGTCTTGCCTCACCTTCCAAGGGTGTATAAACTATACGAGTGTGAATCGTTCCGTCAATTGTCATTTTCCAAATGAAGTTCATACCATTTGGACTATCCCTATTTGAATCATAAAAAATCCAGTTATTGTCGCTGGACCAACTTGGGAAATAATTTGATCCTTCTGATGTTAATTGAATTAAGCTATCACCATTAGTTTTTATTTTAAATATGTTCGCATAATTTTCAAAAACCAACCAATCTCCATTTGGGGACCAATCTGGTGTTCCAGCTCCAGCACTAGCAAAAAATAGTCTATTATTCGCTCCGCTTGATTCAATCAAATAAATACCAGTTTTTCCTTTATTTGTATCACTGTGAACATAGGCTATCGTCATACCATCTGGAGACCAAGCAGGATGAAAATCTATTAAAATAAAATCAAACGGACAATATATACAAGGATCATCATCATCTATTTCGGTAGGTTTTTTTGAACAATTATAAAATAAAATGCTTACGACAACCATTATTATTGTAAAGTAGTTTACAGAATGAATTATAGGACTCCTCATGCAAACCTCTAACTTATAATTAATTTCGCTTTGTGCAAAAACCAGTCATTTAAAATTACTATACAACTAAAAATACAATAACAAATGTAAAATGATTTAATAATAAAAATTTAAATTTCTTTTTGAAAGATAAGAAATTTTTATTTTTTTGTAAATACGTATAAATACTTACAAATAAAAAGTTAAATAGTGTATATTCTAAAAATCCTAACATTTTTAGTATGTTGTCAATTCAAAAATAAAATACATTTAAGACGTTCTTTCTCCTAAACAATATTGATTTTACAATTACTTACAGAATTGTAGTACAAATTCATCACAAATTATTTCATTTTACTTGCTAACTAAGAAATTTACACTTCGACTTATCGACATAATGAGATCCTAGAATTGATGAGGTATACCCTGATATTGCTTTCAGAAACCTCAAAATTGAGTTAGATTATCATGAAATGGTTCTTAATGGAAATTCACCGTACTTAGCTGCTTAAATAAATTATTTAAAAACTTTCTTTTATATACAATTATTTTATTTGAAATTTATTTATTTTTAAGTTAGCTTTTAAGTAATCAATAAAGTAATCGGTTAAGTATAAACATGAAAAAAATATTATTTTCAATCTTAATTTTATTTGTAACAACCAACTTAATTTGTCAAAACATAGAACCAATTTCTTTAGATACAACAAAATTTACGCTTGAAAATTGTGTGAATCAGTTTAACATTGAAGATACTGTTGGGACAAAAGTTGGATATCAATATTGGTTTGTCGATAAAAATTTTATTGATGGAAGAACTTTAAAACTAAGTGTAGTTAAACCATTTTCTGCAACCCACGCTCCGCATTCACATCTTGAAGATGAATTCTTTTTTGTTTTGGAGGGAACCGCAGAATTTTTCTTAAATGGAAAAACAGCAATTGGAAAACCGTATTCAAGTTTTTATTGTCCGTCTAATTCGTTGCACGGAATTAAAAATATCGGCGATTCAGAATTAAAATATCTTGTGATTAAAAAATATATTTTAGAAAAATAATTTGATTCAACTTAATATTATGAATTTTAAAATCACAATTTTCAATTTACTCAGCATTTTGTTTTTATTTTATTTTCAATTGAGTTATGCCCAATTAGATACTAATCGATTTCATGATAGTGCACATCATTGGTATGATATTAATGATGATGAAAAAATAATTGAACCGCTTCTCGATAAGCCAAAATATAATTCAAGTGAATTTGTAAAAATTGCAGATAATATTTTATTATTTCAAAAAAGTAACGGCGGCTGGGCAAAAAATTATGATATGCAGGCAATTCTAAATTCCGATCAAAAATCAAAAATAATTTCCGAAAAAAATAAACTTAACACAACTTTTGATAATGGAGCAACTCATTCACAATTAAGTTATTTGGCAGAAGTTTATACAATAACAAAAGATGAAAAATATATAAATTCGTTTTTGAAAGGATTGGATTTTGTATTAACCGCACAATATAATAATGGAGGTTTTCCTCAATTTTTTCCGGATACAAGCGGATATCGGAAATATATTACATTTAACGATGGCGCAATGCTCGGCGTAATGAAATTGTTATTCAATATTACAAATCAAGATTCAAATTATTTATTTATTCCGAATGAATATTTTGAAAAAGTAAATTCGGCATTTGAAAATGGTGTTCAATGTATTTTAAATTGTCAAATAACAGAAAATAATTTACAAACTGTTTGGTGTCAGCAGCATGATAATAAAAATCTAAAACCTCAAAATGCAAGAACATTTGAACCCGCTGCAATTTGTAATATGGAAAGTGCTGAAATTGTTTTATTCTTAATGAAGATAAAAAATCCAAATGAAAAAATAAAAACTGCAATTATGAATGCTGTGTCTTGGTTTGAAAAATCTGCAATAAATGGAATCAGAGTTGAAACATTTAAAAGTACAAATGCAGAATTTATTTATCATAAAACAGAGTTTGATAGAAAAATTGTTGAAGATAAAAATGCACCAAGAATTTGGACACGATTTTATGATTTGAAAACTCACCAACCAATTTTTTGCAGACGTGATGGAAAAATTGTGCAAAGTTTGGAAGAAGTCGAGCGCGAGCGTAGAACCGGTTACGCATGGTACACATACGAACCGGAAGAAGTTTTACAACTTTATCAAAATTGGATGAAAAAAAATTATGAGTAAAATTTATAATTCAATATTCATCATCGGCACACCTCTTTCACAAATTTGAAGCGGCATTCCAAAAGGATCTCTCAACATTACTAAATGTGAACCATCATTAAGAATTAAATCTTCTTCAAATACAGCACCGGCATGAATAAGATTATTCTTTACTTCATCAGCATTTTTCACCATGAATGCTAAATGAAATTCAAGTGAATGTTTGGATTTAAGATTAATAATTTTAGCTTTGGAATTATTGTAAACTTCAATAACTACTCTTCCGGTTTTATCTGCAAGAAAATGTGTAAATGGAGCTTCATCAATTTTTCTTACAATTTTCATTTCTAAATTTTCTGAATACCATTCGGCTATTTCAATTGGATTATTTACATTTAAAGCAAAATGTTCAAATATCATAAAATTTCCTAATTTGTTTTTGTTGTAAAATGATAAAGTTTTCCTTCAATAATTTTTTCATCAATAATTTCATCAACTCGCCAGTAATATGTTGAATTATTTTCTAACATTTCAGTTTCAAAATAATTTACGGTTTGATGTTTTACAAAAACCGGCTCTCCGCTTGCACTTGGTCCGTCTTTTAATTTTTCGCCATTCTTCAAAGTTTGCGGAAATTTTGATTTCCAAAAATAAATTTTAAACGATTCTGCATTTCTTGATGGAATCCAAGTAAGAGTAATTTTGTTTGCTTCAATATTATAAGAACCATTTCTTGGTTTTTCTAAAAATGTAAACGGAAGAACCGAAGGTATTTCTTTTTCCGGATTCCACTTTCCGTTAAAAGTCCATTCAGCATTTATTATTTCCGGAGTTGGTGAATTTTCTGCTTCGTGTAAATTATTTTTAAACCAATCATAATCTCCGCCTAATCTGTGGCAATTATAAAAATAATGACGTTCTCCCCAAATCCATTCTTTTGCATTTGGTGAAACAGGCCAAAAGATTGGAACGTCTGCCATGTTTTCCGAGAAGATACAATCGAGCAAATAAAATTGTGCATCAACGTGATGTCTTCCGAGTGGAAAACCTTCAACTCCATCAAAATAAGAATTACGGATTACAAACTTTGCATTTTTATCATCAATTCCTTTATGCCAAAGTGAAGCTGTTAAATTGTGTCCGTAAAATTTTGAATCCGTAATGTAACACCAGCCTCGTGGACAAACATAATCAACCCAGCCTTCAAAGTAACAATGCGAATGATAATACATTCCGTTTTCTGCCCATAAGCTAACGGTATCTGCACCATCAGCAATAATATTGCAATTTATTAAAATTACTTTTGTGCCCAATCCAAGAATTGCATATTGATGATCGTGATCTCCAAATAAATCCCCATAATTATTGTGAATTGTCAAATTAGCAAAAGTTACGTTTGATGTATTTGAATCAATATTTACAACCGCTGAGCCAAAATGTGAATTATTTTTTAGGATCCATTTTTTGCGTAATTCTGCAAATTGAATTATTGTGCTGTCTTTATTTTCTCCAACAATAGAAATATTAGAATTATGGATAAATAATTTTTCATTGTACAATCCATTTTTCACTAAAATAATTTTTAATGAATTATTATTTGCCGGAATAGATTCAATTGCTTCTTGTATTGTTAAAAAATTTCCCGAACCATTTTTATCAACAATTATATCAGCTTTCTCTTTTGCGAATAAAAGTTGTGAAAATAAAATTATAAGGAAAAATAGTTTTGTAATAATTCTTTTCATGATTTTCACTTTTTAAGTTCAATAATTAAATATACAAAATTGAAATAAATCAGATGGTTTCAGATTTTCCGTCCTAAATCAGATTCTACATTTACTGAAAAAATTCTATCAAATAAATTTTTGCTCTCAATGATGGTGAACTATTTTTTTACAAAATTTGTAAAAATAATTTAGTTCAAATTTTTTTTACTTGACAAATATATAAAATATTCTGATTTTTAGTAAGCGTTTAAGTAATTGATAAAGTAATCGCTTAAAATTACTTTAAATAACTTTCAATTTTACATACTTTTTTTGTGGCTGTTTTTTTCACTAATCGAGAAAAAATATGACTCAAGACAACATTAAAATTCTTGCCTTTTTCACGTTGCTTTTTTTAACGTCACAAATTTTTGGACAAGGAAATATTTCCGGAATAATTTCCGATTCATTAACAAACAAGCCACTTATTGGAGCTAATGCCGTATTGATGGGAACATCTATGGGAAGTGCAACTGATTTAGAAGGAGAGTATAAAATTTCAAGAGTTCCGGATGGACAGCATAAAATTCGCATTTCTTATATTGGTTATAAACCAAAAGAATTTGTAATTAATATTGTAAGTGGAAGGACATTGAATTTTGATATAAACCTTTCTCCCGATATTGTTGAAGGCGAAACAGTTGTAGTTTCTGCACAAGCTGCCGGGCAAGTTGCCGCCATAAATCAACAATTATCTTCAAATACAATTGTGAATATTGTTTCGGAAGAAAAAATTCAAGAATTGCCGGATGCAAATGCTGCAGAATCAATTGGAAGACTTCCCGGTGTTTCTGTAATTAGATCAGGAGGAGAAGCAAATAAAGTTATACTTCGCGGATTATCCGACAAATTTTTAAATGTAACAATTGATGGAATGAAAGTTCCGCCAACTGATGCAACCGGAAGAGGAATAGATTTAAGCATGATTTCCCAAAACTCTTTAGCTGGAATTGAACTTTATAAAGCTTTAACTTCAGATAAAGACGGCGATGCTTTAGCTGGCAGTGTAAATTTAGTAACAAAAACAGCTCCGCATAATCGTGAAATAAGATTAGACTTAAAAGGCGGATATAATGATATTATGAATTCATTTAAGCAGTATGATTTTGCGGTAAATTATGGTGAGAGATTTTTTGATGATTTTTTAGGTGTTCAACTTAATGCTAATCTTGAGAGTAAAATAAGAAGCAATGAAAGTATAAATGTTAATTATAGCGTAGATCAATCATTTGGAGGTGATTATTTTATAAATAATTTTTTACTTCAACATACTGATGAAATTAGAGAAAGAAATGGTTTTAAAGTTTTGCTAGACTTTAGAACTCCTGATGACGGTGTTATCAGAATAAATAATGTACTCGGGAAAACGAAAAGAGATTATTTATGGTTTTATAGAGAATTTACTTCAAACGGCGGCGGAGATTTTGACGGTCCGGCTTATGATTTTAGAGATAGAGAACAAGAAATAGGAACATTTAATAGTTCTATTAAAGGAGACAATAATTTATTAGGATTTAAATTATCATGGGGATTATCGTTTGCTGAAAGTGAAGCTAACTATCCTTATGATTATGAAATGATTTTTGTTGAAGATGGAGGAATGGAAGCTTCACCAAAAATTAAAACAAATCCTGAACAGCTTATAGATTATGCGGTAAATAGTTATTTAAATGCTTCACTTGATTGGGCATACTTTAGAGAACAAAATAATTACGATAAAGAAAAAACAATATTTTTAGATATCTCAAGAACATATAACATTAGTAAAGAATTTTCGGGAGAATTTAAATTCGGCGGCAAATATAAAATAAAAGATAGATCAAATAATCAGTCAGAAAAATTAACACCTTACTATTTAGGAAGATGGATGCCGTATGAAAGACTTCCCGACGGAACTTTTCAACTTAAAGATTTTACTGGTACATACTTTGAAAATTGGTGGTTAGCCGGCGGCGGTGCAATAGGACTTAATGAATTTTTCAGTGATTTAGAAATTAGAGATATTTATGGAAAATATCCTTTAAGCCCAATAATAGAACGTGACAGACTGAGAGAATGGCAAAGAATAAATCAATATGGAGTAAACAGTAGCGGTTCAGATTTACCCAATGCTCAAGAAATTTGGGACAATCCTTTAATAAAATATAACGATTATAATATCACGGAAAAGGTAAGTTCCGGGTATTTGATGAATACATTAAATGTCTCACAATTTCTTACTGTAATAACCGGATTAAGAATTGAAAACGAATCGAATGATTATTTAGCAAGTTTTATGCGTGGTTCAACCGGAGGATTTCCTGTTGATCCCGGAGTAATTCAAGATACAAATTCTACTTCTCAGCAAACTGTATGGCTTCCAAATCTAAATATTTTAATCAAACCAAATGACTTTATGAATATTAGATTAGCTGCTTATAAAGCTTTAGCAAGACCCGATTTTAATATGAGACTTGATAGATATATAGCTGGAAGACCGGCAGAAGCAAGCAGCAGACCTCAAGTTTATGTCGGTAATATTGGATTAAAATCGGCACAAGCATGGAATTTTGAAATTAACACATCATTCTTCACTAATGAAATTGGCTTAATTTCAATATCGGCATATTATAAAGAAATTGATGATATGTTTCATATGTTAAATAACTTTAACACTTTTGCAGTTAGAGATGAACAAGGAGTTTTACAAGATACACTAATTCAACATTTTGGCATAAAATGGCCAAGTAAAATGGGAACAACTCCCTATGATTTAACACTTCCGTACAATTCACCCAAACCAACAAAAGTTTGGGGATTTGAATTAGAACATCAGATAAATTTTCTGTTTTTGCCGGGGTTCTTAAAAAATTTCGTATTATCATATAATGCATCAATAGTCCGTTCCGAAACCGTTACTTACGGTTCTCAAACAATTTCATATATAGATTCATCAGGATTAATTCCTTTAAGAAAATCAAAAAATATTTTAATTGAAAGAGTACAGCAGCTTGAAGGAATGCCCGAATTTTTTGGCAATATATCTCTGGGTTATGATTTGGATGGTTTTTCTGCAAGAATATCATTGTTTCATAAAGCAAAACATAATGTTACGTTTTCTGCTAGATCAGATGACAGAGTTACAAAACCTTTTACCAGAATTGATTTAGTAGTTAAGCAAAAGATTACGGATTATTTATCTGCATTTGTTAATGTAAATAATTTAACCGATGTAGAAGAGGGATCTGATTTAGTGAGAAGACAATATGACTATACTCTTTTTGATCAAAGTGAAAGATACGGTTTAACTTTGGATTTTGGAGTTACGTTAAATTTTTAGTTTAATAATTACTTAATTAAAATTTAAAATATAATTGTTATAAAAAAAGAGGAGGTGGCGTATAATATCTTTAATAATTCATTCTAATTTATTTAATTTAATTTGGAGGATTTAATGCGGATCAAAAAACTATTATTGAGTTTTATTTTTAGCATCCTATTTTTTAGCTCAATTTATGCACAAGAAGATGTATTGCAATTAGTTCCTTTTAACGGTGATACTCTTACTTATATAAATTGGCAAATAATAGCTGACACAACAGCAAATGGAATATTACCTAACAGAGTTTATGAATTATCGCGTGACGGTATCTATTTGCACAATCGTATATTTACAGTTCCAAATGGTGAGACATTGAGAATTAGAGCAGCATCGGGAACCGGTGAAAAACCAATAGTTTATTTATGGGAATCCGGAACAGGATCTTCACCAACTCGCCCTCCCGGAAATTTTGTTGTATTAAATGGTGCAAGTCTTGAGTTAAAAAACATTTGTATTACCGGTTTTTACGAACCAGAGCCGGACCGTGTTGATGGAACACAAGGTGGATTAATTAATACTACGGCTGCCGGAAATTCTATAGTTTTAGATGGAGTTATTCTTTCAAATATTAATGGTCAACATGTTAGAGTTGCTCATACTTCATCAAAAGTACAAATTACAAATTCAGTTTTAGCAAATATGGGTGCTTTAACAACATCAAATCTTGGTGCCGGAAAAGGACTTGATTTAAGAGAAGCTGCAATTGATACGCTCATTGTAGAAAATACTTCTTTTGTAAATTATCAAGATAGAGCAATTAGACATTATAATTTTAGTAATCCCTTAGCCGGAACAGGAAATTTAGGATATGTAAGAATTAATCATAATACTTTTACAAATGGTATGGGTTATCACGGATTATTATCACTTGGCAGTTTAGGTGATAAAGTTATGATTACGAATAATTTCTTTGTTGATGCATTTGCATTAGGAGAAGATTCTACGGATGCTACACGTACAGCAGAATGGGCAAACACAGGTGAATTTTATACTAATGGTAATAACAAAATTACTTGGATTTTTTCTACTCCAAACGATTCCACAGAATGGTTTGTAAATAATAATTATTTCACAATTTCATCTGAAGGTCAAAATTGGTTGAATGATAATCATTATGGAAATGGATCATTTGGTCGTGCACCGCACTTATCAAATCATATAATTTCAAAGTTAGGAACTGCTGCAGAAAATGCTTTTACAGAAGCTGCAGATTTAACATTGAATAATACTCCAAGATTAATGACAAATATGATGACTTGGTACGAAGATTCAACCGGTGGAAATAGATCTAAAAATACTCCTGGTGCAGTTTTTGACAGAATGACTGATGATTTTGATAGAAGAGTTATTCAATACTATAGAGATTCTTTGGATGCATCATATCCAACTTCTTCTGTAGCATATACCGGAGCTGAAGATGGATTTCCGGCTGGAGATTTAAACTGGTTCCCGGATAAATTAAATGATTGGCTGACTGATGTTGATGATAATTCAATTGAAGTTATTCCATCAGAATTTACGTTAAGCCAAAATTATCCGAATCCGTTTAATCCGTCAACAATTATTAAATATGCAATTCCATCAAAAGCAAATGTTACGTTAAAAGTTTATGATGTTCTTGGAAGTGAAGTTGCAACAATTATAAAAAATAAAGTTCAGAATACCGGAAAATATGAAGTTAAATTTGATGCAAGCAGATTATCAAGCGGAGTTTATTTCTATACTCTAAACGCCGGAAACTTTTTACAAACAAAGAAAATGATATTAATAAAATAAGCCTCCTTTACTGAGCCTCCTGAAGCATCCATTTTGTAATTAGATGGATGCTTCTTAATAAAATATTGTATGAATTTTTATGAAAATTAGTTTATCAATATCAGTTATTCTCTTTATTCTATTTTGTAATTTATTTTCACAAACGCAAAAAATTGATACTTCATTTACCGTTTTCAGTGCTTACCAAAAAGCCGTAAAAGATTTTCCTTTCATCAAAATTGTAAAACCAATTCTTCCGGAAAATGTAAACGCAATAAGAAATTTATCCTATGTAAAATATGGCGAAAGGGAACTAAAGCTTGATATTTTTTATCATGCAAATAATAAAAATTACAAACCGGCAGTAATTTTAATTCATGGCGGCGGTTGGCATTCGGGAAACAAATCGCACCAAGTTCCGCTGGCAATGGAATTAGCAAAAAATGGTTTTGTTTCCGCAACAATAGAATACAGATTTTCTCAAGAAGCAATTTTTCCCGCAGCAATTATTGATGTAAAAAATTCAATAAAATGGCTTAAGAAAAATTCTGAAAAATTTAAAATTGATACTAATAAAATTGCAGTTTTAGGATTTTCTGCGGGCGGACAAATAGCATCTCTGGTGGGATTTACTCCGGATTATAATGAATTTGAAGATGAAAATTTTTCTAAAATTTCAAGCAAAGTTCACGCAATTATTAATGTTGATGGATTGTTAGATTTTCTTCATTCTGAATCTAAGGAATTTGATGAAGTTCCAAACATGGAAAAACCAAGATCTGCACATCTTTGGTTCGGCGTTTCGCAAATTGAAAATCCGGAAATTTGGAAAAAAGGTTCACCAATAAATTATATAACGGAAAAATCATGTCCCATACTTTTTATAAATAGTTCAATTCCGTTTTATCACGCCGGAAGAGACGACGCAATTTTTATGTTAAAAAGTTATAAAATTTATTTTGAGCAGCACACAATTGAAAATACTCCGCATCCGTTTTGGCTTTTTCATCCATGGTTTGATGAAACAAAAGAAATTATAATTAATTTTTTAAATAAATTATTTGTCAATAAGAATGAATAAATTTTGTATATATGAGGTTTTTATCTAACATAAAGCAATATTTGCTTGACTTTCTAAAACTTTTTATTGATTTTTAGTAATCGTTTAAGTAATCGATGTAGTTACTGATAAAGTTAATATATTTAAAAGAAAATTGTGAAAAATAAGAAAAAAAACACTTTTTGAGAAATCTTAACATAATTAAAGTTAATTGATAAAAGACTTTGAGAAATTTATGAAAAAATTCATTTTAATAAATTTAATTTTTCTAATACAAATTTTTGCACAAATTCAATTTCCCAATAAAACCGATATTACAATTTCCCCCAAATTACCTTGGTCGCAAAGAATTGCGCAATCTTTTGTTTTAAGACATTCCGGCTCCGTAACTTTTGATAAATATATGACGAAAAATAATTGGAATTATGAGCAAGGTGTAATGCTTGAGGGAATGAAAAAAATATATGAGTTTTCGGGTGACAAACAATATCTCAATTTTATTAAAGAAAATATAGATCAATTTGTAAATGAAAATGGTGAGATAAAAACTTATAAATATTCTGATTTTAACATTGATAATATTAACGCCGGTAGAGCTTTGCTTTATTTATATGAAAATGAAAAATTTGAAAAATACAAAATTGCACTTGATACTTTGGGTAAACAAATTAAAAATCAGCCAAGAACTCTAAGCGGCGGATTTTGGCATAAGAAAATATATCCATATCAAATGTGGCTTGATGGACTTTTTATGGCTGAGCCATTTTATGCAAATTATTCCCAATTATTTTCTGAAGATAATTATGATGACATCTTCAAACAATTTACAATGATTTACGAAAAAACTGTAGATGAAAAAACTGGATTACTTTATCATGCATGGAATGAAAATAAAGAACAGAAATGGGCAGATAAAGAAACCGGAAAATCTCCGCATTTTTGGGGAAGAGCAATGGGCTGGTATTTAATGGCAATTGTGGAAACGCTTGATTTTATTGATGAGAATGATATTCGTAGAAATAATTTAATAAATATTTTACAAAATGTTTCAGAAACATTATTAAATTTTAGAGATTGTAAAACCGGTTTGTGGTTTCAAGTAATTGATATGCCGGAACGAGAAGGAAATTATCTTGAAGCATCTTGCGCAACAATGTTTACTTATGTTTTTACAAAAGGTGCAAACAAAAAATATTTAGATGCAAAATTTCTAAATATCGCAAAAGAAAGTTTTAATTCAATAATTGAGCATCATGTAAAAATTGATGAAAATGGTTTTGTAGATCTTTACAATACTTGCTCAGCAGCCGGTTTAGGCGGAAATCCATACAGAGACGGCTCTTTTGCGTATTACATCAGCGAGCCGACAAGAATAAATGATTTTAAAGGTTACGGTCCGCTTTTATATTCTGCAATAGAATTAGAAAAGGCTGATGTTTTAGTTAAATAATATTTTAACATTTTTAAAGAATTTTTATAGAGTGAAATTAAAATGACAAGTAAATCAATACGATTAAGTGACATTGCAGAAAAATTAAATGTTTCTACGGTTACGGTTTCTAAGGCACTTCGAGATCATCCGGATATTTCTCCACAAACAAAAAAATTAATTATAAAAGCTGCATCAGAAATGGGTTACACTCCAAATTTTATGGCGCGCAATTTATCATCAAGAAAATCAAATACAATTGGGGTGGTGGTTCCAAAAATTGCTCACTTTTTTTTCGGATCAATAATTGAATCAATTTATGATATTGCTTTTACAAATAATTACGAAATAATTTTAACAGTTTCGCAAGAAGATGAAGAAAGAGAAAAAAGACATATTCAAACTCTTTTATCAATGCGGGTTGACGGAATTATAATTTCAATTTCGCAAGACACAAAAGATTATTCGGTTTTTGAAACAGTAAAATCGCGTGGAGTTCCGATTGTTTTTATGGATAGAATTCCGCAAATCTCCAATATTGATACGGTCTTTGTTGATGATAGAGGCGGTGCATTTAAAGCGGTTGAACACGCAATAAAATTGGGTTATAAAAAAATTGCCCACTTTGCCGGATATTCTGAAATAAATATAGGAAAGCAAAGATATCTTGGATTTGAAGATGCAATGAAAAAATATAATTTGCCTATAAATCCGAATTGGATTTGTCATGGCGGCTTTGGCGAAAAATATGGCTATGATGCTTTCATGCGGTTGTACAAAGAAAATAATTTGCCCGATTTAATTTTTACAGTTACGTATCCGGTAGCTCTTGGAATTTATATGGCTGCAAGTGAAGTTAATATGAAAATCCCAGACGAGATTGATGTAATTTGTTTTGGAGATGCTAAAATTCAGAAATTTTTATCACCGCCATTAAGTTGTATAACTCAGCCGACAAATTTAATTGCTGAAAAATCGATGGAAATTTTATTTAATAGAATTAATTATCCCGAAGAAAAACCGAGTCAAAATATAGAAATACCAACAGAATTGGTAATTAGAGGAACTTGCAAAAAATTTAATAAACAATGATCTATTCAAATAAATATAGTGAAATAAGGCAAAATACAATTCGTATAAGTTTTGTGATATATATAATTTTTAGTTTTTTGAGTTGTTCTTCAAATTCAGTTAAACAAAATGTTGATTGGAATTATGTTGATGAAATAATTTTGCAAATTGAAATTCCAAAATTTCTGGATAAGAATTATACTGTAACAGAATTCGGTGCTAAATCAGATTTACTGTTTGATAGCAAATTTGCAATTCAAAATGCGATTGATAAATGCAATGAGAATGGCGGCGGAAAAGTTATAATTCCCAAAGGAAAATATTTTTGCGGCGGATCAATTTTTCTTAAAAGTAATGTGAATCTTAAACTTGAAAAAAATGCCGAAATTATTTTTAGTACAAAATCAAAAGATTATCTTCCGCTTGTTTTATCAAGGTGGGAAGGAGTTGAGTTATATAATTACTCAGCACTTATTTACGCAAAAGATCAAGAAAATATTGCAATTACCGGTGAAGGAATTTTAAACGGAAATTCCAACAATAAAAATTGGTGGTGGTGGAAGGGTAAGAAGAATTATGGATTTAAAGATGGAATGCCATCACAACTTGATAGTTTAAACAGACCACTTTTGCTAAAAATGAATAACGAAAATATTCCCGTTGAAAAAAGAATATTTGGTGAAGGAAAATATTTACGTCCGAATTTTCTTCAAACAATAAATTGCAAAAATATTTTAATTGAAAATGTGACTTTTCTTGATTCACCAATGTGGTTTTTAAATCCGGTTCTTTCAGAAAATATTACTGTTAGAGGAATTACTGTTAAAGGCAAAGGACCCAATAACGACGGGCTTGATCCGGAATCATGCAATAATATTTTAATAGAAGATTGTGATTTTGATACCGGTGATGATTGCATTGCAATTAAATCCGGAAGAAATAATGACGGAAGAAGAATCAATATTCGATCGGAAAATATTGTAATTAGAAATTGTAAAATGAAAGACGGACACGGTGGAATTGTAATTGGTAGTGAAATTTCCGGCGGATGTAAAAATATTTTTGTTAAAAATTGTGAAATGGATAGTCCTAATTTAGAAAGGGCACTTCGCATAAAGACCAATAAATATCGTGGTGGAATTATAGAAAACATTTTTATGAAAAATTGTACAATCGGTGAAGTTTCCGAAGCTGTAGTAAAAGTAAATTTAAAATATGATGAAAAAACCGAGAGTGGTGATATTCACTTTCCGATCGTAAAAAATATTTTAATTGAAAATTTAATAAGTGCAAAAAGTAAATATGCATTTTATTTAGATGGATTAGAACAATCGCAAATAGAAAATATTAATATTACGAATTCCAAATTTAACGGCGTATCAGAAAAAAGTATTCTTAATGATGTTAAAAATTTATTAATGGAAAATGTGTTTATAAATAATGAATTATATAAAAATTAAAATGGTGAAGAAATGATTAAAAATATTGCCATAATTATTTTGTTAATTTTTTTATCAACAAATATTTCTGCACAAAATTCAGAATTTAATTTTTATGAAGAAATAAAAATTGAAGTTACAAATTCCTCCAATATTGAACGAGTTGATGAATTGGTTTCAATCAATGTTGATAAGCTGAAAACGGTAAAAAACAATTTTAACAAAGAAGCATTTATAATTTATCAAAACGGAAATGAAATTCCTTCGCAGCTTTATAACGATGAATTTACTTGCAATTTAATTTTTGTTTGTAATTTCAAACCGAATGAAACAAAAGCTTTTTCTATAAAATATTTAGAAAGTGGAAAATTAAGAAGAGATTATATGAATCGAACTTATGCAGAATTGGCAATGAAGTTTGATGCAATTTATAAGGATAATAAATTTAACGGAGATCGATTTCAGAATTTCACAAAAGTTGTAGTTCCCAAAATTCACACTGACCATGATGCATTATTTAAATATGAAGGTCCGGGCTGGGAATCGGAAAAAGTTGGATACAGATTTTATCTCGATTGGAGAAATGCTACAGATATTTTCGGAAAAAAAAATAACGAATTAATTTTGCATAAAGTAGGAAATAATGATGTAATTGCCAAAGATGATTCATATCATAATATGCAAGAATGGGGAATGGATATATTTAAAGTCGGCAATAGTTTGGGAATTGGTTCAATCGGAATGATGAGCAATAATAAAATTGAAATGTTACACAAAACTGATGAAGTAATTTGCGAAATAACTCAAAATGGACCAATACTTTCAGAGGTGAAAACAAATTATAAAGGATGGCTTGTTGGTGAAAATAAATTTGATGTTGTTTCAAAATTTTCCATTTCCGCCGGAAGCAGAATTACTAAATCAAATTTGTTAGTTTATGAAAATGCAGAAAATATTACAACCGGTTTAGCAAAACATACTAATGCTGAGTTTATTAAATCAAATCAAAATGGTGATTGGAATTATATTGCACTTTATGGGAATCAAACTTTAAATAATGATAATGTTGGGATTGTTCTATTTTATAAAAATTCTGATTTGCTAAAACAAGGTGAAGATGAATTAAATTATTTTGTTTCACTAAAACCTAACAATCAAAAAGTTGAATATGCCTTTGCAGCCACATGGGAGCTTGAGCAAAATGGAATTAAAAATAAGTTAGAATTTGAAAAATATATAAATGATGAATTAACAAAATTAAACAATCCATTAAAAGTTGAAATAAAATAGAGAATTGAAATGAGTGAATTTATTTTGAATGAAGATAGATTTTTTGATGCGAATCCGGCGATTAGAAATATTGCTAGGGAATTATATTTTGAAGTGAAAGATTTACCGATTGTTAGTCCGCACGGACATGTTGAACCAAAAATATTTGTTGAGAACAAACCTTTCCCAAATCCTACTGAATTATTTATAACACCCGATCATTACGTTTTTAGAATGTTGTACTCGCAAGGAATTTCACTTGATGAATTAGATATTCCACAAAAAGATGGAACGAGATTAGGAAAAGATCCAAGAAAAGTTTGGCAGATTTTTGCAGAAAATTATTTTTTGTTTGCGGGAACTCCTTCCGGCGTATGGCTTGATTATGAATTTAACAAAGTGTTTGGAATCAAAGAAAAATTAAACGGAAGTAATGCACAAAAGATTTATGATGATATAAATGAAAAATTACAAACTACGGAATTTTTACCAAGAAATTTATTTAAGCAGTTCAAAATAGAAGTTTTATCTACAACTGATGCTGCAACTGATCAATTGGAAAATCATAAGAAAATTAAAAAATCCGGTTGGGATGGAAAAATCGTTCCGTGTTTTAGACCGGATGGACTTACGAATCTATTAAATCCATATTGGAAAAATGAAATTGCTGAACTTGAAAAATTAACTTCACTCGAAATAAATAATTATAAAAATTTTATTTCTGCTCTGGAAATGAGAAGAGAATATTTCAAGAAAAATGCTGCTACATCTACTGATCATGGTGTTGTTTCACCTTATACACATAAGTTAACTCAAAGTGAAGCTGATGAAATATTTTCGAGTGCACTACAAAATAATGTGAACGAAAAATACTCTGATTTATTTACTGCAAATATGTTAATGGAAATGGCGCGCATGAGTTGTGAAGATGGTTTAACAATGCAAATTCATGCCGGTTCAAATAGAAATCATAATAAATTAATTTTTGATAAATATGGTGCAGATAAAGGCTGCGATATTCCACAGCAGACTGAATACACAAATAATCTGAAAGAATTATTGAACACATATGGTAATAATCAAAATTTTACGGTAATTGTTTTTACACTTGATGAAACAAATTATGCAAGAGAATTAGCGCCGCTCGCCGGACATTATCCCGCAATGAAATTAGGTCCTGCATGGTGGTTTCATGATAGTATTGAAGGTATGTCTCGTTACCGACATAATATTACGGAAACAGCTGGTTTTTATAATACTGTTGGATTTAATGATGATACACGTGCGTTTGTTTCTATTCCGGCACGACATGATGTTGCTAGAAGAGTTGATTCAAATTTCTTAGCCGGATTAGTTGCCAAACATATTATCAGCATGGGTGATGCGCAAATTTTAATAAATGAATTAACATATAATTTGGTTAAAAAAGCATATAAATTATAAAGGTGCGAAAAATGATATTGGATAAAATTCTTGAGATCAAAGAAGCTGAAAAAAATGGTAATAATGATTTATTGAAGTTAGAAAATTTAATTGGCGAAGAAATATTTATCTATCCTAAATCTGTAAATCATTTAGGAGAAGTAACGTTTTTTATTGGAAAGAAAAATAACGAGAAATATCTTTTTTTAGGTTTCAAAAATAATTCAGAATTGATGGAGAATTTTGAAGGTCATAATTACGATTTGTCGGATATAAAAATTTTACTAAAACAATGTCCGTTAAATCATAATAATGCAATTCAGCTTCAAAAAATATTTCCTTTTACAAAACCAATTTTATTGGGTCTATCAAATTCATTTGGCTTTGGTGATAGAATTGGATTAGCCAATCCGGCTCACATTAGAGCTTTAGAAGGAAGCGATTTTAAACCAATTTTTGCTCAGCAATCTATTCGTGAATTAACAAGAACTCAAAGAACTCCCCATGAAGTAATGGACGCAGCAATCTGGGCAGTTTTTCAAGAAGGATATAAAAGTGGATTTGGTGCTGATGCAGATCATTTAAAAACTATTGAAGATATTGATCTGATGATCAATGCCGGATTTACAATGTTTACATTTGATCCCGGGGAATTTGTTATTAATGAAGCAGATTCTATTTCAATTGATGAGCTTGAGAAAAAATCGAATGATTTAAATTGGGAAAAATTAGAAGATACTTTTTCAAATTTAGTAAATCGTTATTCTCAAATTGAATTCGATTTGAAGGAAGGATTGATTATTCATCCCACTTATGAAAATGTTCTTCGAGCATCAGTAAAATATGGAAATGCAATTGCTCACATCAAATATTTGTTTGATCATTTGAGCAAAAAATATTCTCATCTTCCATATGAGGTTGAAATATCAGTGGATGAAACCGAATCTGTAACAACTCCATTTGAGCATTTCTTTATGGCTTCTGAGTTAAACAGATTGGGAGTGAAAATAATTAGTCTCGCTCCAAGATTTATTGGAGATTTTGAAAAGGGAATTGATTATAAAGGTGATATTGAAATTTTCAAACAAGAATATTTAAAGCATGTTAAAATTGCAGAATATTTTGGGTCATATAAAATAAGTTTGCATTCCGGAAGTGATAAATTTACTGTATATAAAGCTATTGGTCAGCTCAAGCGAGGATTTACACATGTTAAAACTGCCGGTACAAGTTATCTGGAAGCTTTAAAAGTTGTGGCTTTTGCTCAACCAAACGAATTTAGAAAAATATTAGACTTTGCCAGAATTGAATTTGAAAAAGAAAAACATTCGTATCATGTTTCTGCAAAATTAGAAAATGTTCATTCATCTGAAAATTATACAAATGAGCAACTGCTCGAATTATTTAATCAAAATAATGCAAGACAAGTTCTTCATGTAACATTTGGTAAAACGCTTACCACATTGGATGAAAACGGAGATTCATTATTTAAAGATACAATTTTAAAATGCCTAAAAGAGAATGAAGAAATTCATTATAAATATTTAATTAACCATTTCAAAAATCATTTAAATCCATTTAAATAATATGATGCGAGAAGAAGTTAGAAATAAAATTATTGAGAGAAAAGTTGTTGCAGTTGTTAGAATGAAAAATTCTTCGCAATTATTGAAAGTTATTGAAGCAATTAAAATTGGCGGAGTTTCGGGAATTGAATTAACAATGACAATCCCAAATGCAATTCAATCAATTGAAATTGCATACAAAGAATTTGGCGATGAAATATTATTAGGAGTTGGATCAGTTACAAATTCTCAAACCGCAATTGATGCAATTAATGCCGGTGCAAAATTTGTTGTTTCGCCAATTTACAAACCCGAGGTTGTACAAACTGTAATTGATAGAAATTTAGTTGTAATTCCCGGATGCTTTACTCCAACGGAAATACAAACTGCATATGAACAAGGGGCGGATTTTGTAAAAATATTTCCGGCAGATAATTTGGGAATGAGTTTTATAAAATCAATAAAAGCTCCGTTGCCACATTTAAAAGTAATTCCAACTGGAGGTGTAACATTGACTAACGCCATCGATTGGATAAACCACGGTGCAAGTGCTGTTGGTATTGGCTCAGCGCTGGTTGATAATAAAGCAATTGAAAATGAAGATTATTTAACTCTCACAAATAATGCTATAAAACTTTGTGAAAATTTAGGAATTAATTAGGAAAAATTATGCAGAAATATTCATTCGAAGATTTAAACGGAAAAGTTTGTATAGTAACCGGCGGCGGTGGAATAATTGGAGCTGTTCTTGCAAAAGGTTTAGCAAGTGTTGGTGTTAAACTTGCAATTCTTGATATTAAAAAAGAATTTGCGGATAAGGTTGCAGATGAAATAAACAATATTTATCATATTGATTCTATTGGAGTTGAAGCAAATGTATTAGATAAATCATCTTTAGAAATTGCTAAGAAAATTGTATTAGAAAAATTTGGAAAGATTGATATTTTAATTAATGGCGCCGGCGGAAATTCTCCAAAGGCAACCACGAAAGATGAATTTATTACTGATGAAAATATTAATTCGTTGAATGATACTTTTTTTGGATTAGAGCTTGAAGGATTCCAAAAAGTTTACGATTTAAATTTTCTTGGAACTCTTTTACCAACAATGGTTTTTGCAAAAGAAATGGTAGAAAAAAAATCCGGAGTTATTCTAAATATTTCTTCAATGAATTCTTTTAGGCCATTAACAAAAATACCAGCGTATTCAGCAGCTAAATCATCTATAAATAATTTTACGGAATGGCTTGCTGTTCATTTTGCAAAAATGAATGTTAGAGTTAATGCTGTTGCACCGGGATTTTTCCTTACAAATCAAAATAGATTTTTACTTATTGATGAAAAGACAAATGAACTTACACAAAGAGGTAAAAAAATTATTAATAATACACCTATGGGAAAATATGGTGAACCGGAAGATTTAATCGGCGGAACTTTATTTTTGTTATCAGATATTTCCAGTTTTATTACGGGAATTGTTTTACCGATTGATGGCGGATTTAATATTTATAGTGGTGTTTAAAAATAAAATGGAAAATAAATGAGTATAGAATTAAAAAATAATTGCAAATATTCTTTGGTTGTGCCTACAAGTATGGGCGTTAGAATTACACCGGCAAATGGTCAGCCGGTTCATAGCAGCGAACAGTTTACTTTGTTTGTTACTAGTGCAGAAACAAATGTTGCAAGTATTGCTTCATATTTGGGAATGCCGGTAAAAGTTCTAACAACTTTTGTAAAAGATAGCCCAATTGCAAAAATTATTAAATCAAATTTAAAATCTAGAAATATGGATTTTGAAGGAAAAGAAATTTCTCAGGGCGGACCTTGGGGATATCGTCATCAATTTAATATTGCAGATAGCGGAATTGGCTCACGCGGACCTAGAGTTCACAATGATAGAGCCGGCGAAGTTGGTCGAACTTTAAACGTAAAAGATTTTGATCTTGAAAAAATATTTAATAAAGATGGAGTTCAAGTTTTGCACTTATCCGGATTGATTGCAGCGCTTTCACATGAAACAAGTAATTTTTGTTTGGAGTTAGCACGATCAGCAAAAAAATATGGAACTAAAATATCATTTGATTTAAACTATCGTGCATCGTTTTGGAAAGGAAGAGAAAAAGAATTATCATCAGCATTTTCTGAAATTGCTTCAGTCTCAGATATTCTAGTTGGTAATGAAGAAGATTTTCAACTTTGTTTAAATATTGAAGGACCGGAAGCCGGTGGAAAAGGTTTGGAAGAAAAAATTGAAAATTTTAAAGAAATGATAAATAGAGTGAAAACAAAATATCCTAATACTTCAGTTTATGCAACAACACTTCGCGAAGTTGAAAATACCAATAAACATTTGTGGGGAGCAATTATGCTTGAGGGTGAAAATTGGCATATTGTAAATCCAAGAGAAATAAATGTGTTAGATAGAATTGGCGGCGGTGATGGATTTGTAGGTGGATTGATTTATGGAATTCTGAAAAATTGGGAACCGGAAAAATGGATTCAATTCGGCTGGGCTTCCGGTGCTTTGGCAACAACTTTTTTAACTGATTATGCTCAACCGGCAGATGAGGAAATGGTTTGGAGTGTTTGGGAAGGAAACGCTCGAGTTAAAAGATAAAATTTAATTTTAAAATGATGGAAAGGTAATTATAAATGATATTGTTTGCTCGCGGATCAGAAAATGATATTCTTGATTCACAGATACTGAAGGAAGCGTTATTTACTTCTTTTGAAAAATTAGGAAATAAAAATAAAGTTCTTGCTATTCCTCCCGATTTTACTCGTTATCATTCACGTGCCGGAGAACTTACAACAATTTCTTATGAGTTTTATAAAAATAATTTAACTGATATTCTTCCGGCACTTGGAACTCATTTTGCAATGACGGAAAAAGAAATTAATAAAATGTTTCCGGGAATTCCGCATAATTTATTTCGAGTACATAATTGGAGAAATGATTTATTTACATTGGGAAAAGTTCCATCCGAATTTGTAAAAGAAGTTTCAGAAGGAAAAATTGATTATGATTGGCCGGCTCAAGTTAACAAACTAATTGTTGAAGGAAATTTCGATTTAATTCTTTCAATCGGACAAGTTGTTCCGCACGAAGTTGTGGGAATGGCAAATTATAATAAAAATATTTTTGTCGGAACCGGCGGAGCTGAAGGAATTAATAAAAGTCATTTTCTTGGGGCTGCATATGGAATGGAACGAATGATGGGCAGAGCCGATACACCGGTGAGAAAGGTTTTAAATTATGCTTCAGATAATTTTACCAAACAACTTCCAATTATTTATGTGCAAACAGTTGTTGGCAAAGATCAAACTGGTAAATTAGTTGTAAGAGGATTATATATTGGGGATGATTTTGAATGTTTTAAACTTGCCGCAGAATTATCTTTAAAAGTAAATTTTCAAATGCTGGATAATCCTTTAAAAAAAGTCGTAGTTTTTTTAGATCCATCAGAATTTAAATCAACTTGGCTTGGTAATAAAAGTATTTACAGAACCCGCATGGCTATTGAAGATGATGGCGAATTAATTGTACTTGCTCCGGGTTTAAGAGAGTTTGGTGAAGATCCCGGTATAGATAAATTAATTAGAAAATATGGATATGTAACAACTCCGGAAGTTTTGAAGTTTGTAAAAAATAATGATGATCTTAAAAATAATTTAAGTGCTGCTGCACATTTGATACATGGTTCATCTGAAGGAAGATTTAAAATATCTTACTGTCCTGGAAATATTTCTCAAAAAGAAATTGAAAGCGTAAATTTTAATTATGCTGATCTGAATGAAATGTTGAAAATTTATAATCCCGAAAAATTGAAAGATGGTTTTAACACAATGCCAAACGGAGAAGAAATATTTTACATTTCTAATCCGGCATTAGGTTTGTGGGCATGGAAAAATAAATTTATATAGAGAATTTAAATTGTGTTTGTCATTCCCAACTTGACTGGAAATCCAGTGATTTTAGTAAATGGATTTCCGATAAAAGCATTCGGAAATGACAAATAAAAAATTATTAAGCTGATGGCGAATGTAAAAAAAAAGATTATTGCAGATGATAAAATTCCATTTCTAAAAGGAGTACTGGAACCCTTTGTTGATATTGAA
This sequence comes from Ignavibacteriota bacterium, assembly GCA_016708125.1. NCBI lineage: Bacteria > Pseudomonadati > Ignavibacteriota > Ignavibacteriota bacterium. The sequence goes on from JADJGF010000001.1 coordinate 2,806,185, forward strand.
TATTATCCCGGTAAAGAAATTACAAATAAAATTATAAAAAATGCAGACGCATTAATTACTCGAACAAGAACAAAATGTAACAAAGATTTACTTGATGGATCAACAATAAAATTAATTACAACTGCAACAATTGGATATGATCATATAGATACAAAATACTGTGATGAAAATAATATTAGATGGATAAACGCACCTGGGTGCAATTCATCATCTGTAATGCAATATATAACTTCTGCACTTTTAACAATTGCAAAAAAAGAAAGAATAAATTTATTTGAAAAAACTATTGGAATTATTGGTGTTGGTAATGTTGGAAGTAAAATTCAAAAAGTTGCAGAAATTTTAGGAATGAAAATTTTATTAAATGATCCACCACGAGAAAGAAAAGAAGGAAGCGAAATATTTTCCTCACTTAAAACAATAATTGATGAAGCTGATATTATTACTTTTCATGTGCCGTTAAATAAAGTTGGGATTGATAAAACATATCATTTAGCAGATGATAATTTTTTCAATCAACTAAAGAAAAAACCAATAATCATAAATTCTTCCCGCGGCGAAGTTGTTGAAACCAATGCTTTAAAATCTGCAATAAAAAATAAAAAAATTAGTAATGTAATTTTAGATGTTTGGGAAAATGAACCAAATATTGATTTGGAATTATTAAATTTAATTGATTTTGCAACCCCGCATATAGCCGGTTATTCAGCTGATGGTAAAGCTAAAGGAACATCGGTTTGTGTAAATGAAATAAATGAATATTTCAATTTGGGTTTGGAAAAAAATTGGTATCCCAAAAATATTCCTTTAGCCAAAAATGGAAATGAAATAAACATAAATTGTTCAAATAAGGAAGATCAAGAAATATTTTTTGAAATTGTTGAACTGACTTATTCAATTATTGAAGATGATTCTCGATTAAGAAATTCTGTTACAACGTTTGAAAAGCAACGCGGAGATTACCCGATTAGAAGAGAGTTTGTAAATTATTATTTAAATGCTGAGAATATTAGTGATTCAACAAAAACAAAATTATCCATTCTAGGATTTAATTTTATTTAAAAATAAATAGGTGAAAATAATGGAAAAAAAAGCTGACATTGGAATTGTGGGACTTGCTGTTATGGGCGAGAACCTTGTCTTGAATATGGAAAGTAAAGGATTTACCGTTGCTGTATATAATCGAACTGTTGAAAAAGTCGAAAGTTTCATGAACGGAAGAGGAAAAGAAAAAAACATTATTGGTGCAAAGTCTATCGAAGAATTTGTTGGTTCATTGAAATCCCCAAGAAAAGTTATGTTGATGGTTAAAGCCGGTAAACCGGTCGATGCATTTATTGAGCAAGTAATTCCTCATTTGGAAGCTGGTGACATAATAATCGATGGAGGAAATTCACATTTTCCGGATACAATAAAAAGAACTGCATTTGTTGAGAGCAAAGGTATATTATATATCGGAACGGGAGTTTCCGGAGGTGAAGAAGGTGCATTGAAGGGACCTTCCATAATGCCGGGCGGTTCACCAAAAGCTTGGGAACACGTAAGACCAATTTTCCAATCAATTTCTGCAAAAGTAAGTGATGGAAGTCCTTGTTGTGATTGGGTTGGTGAAAATGGCGCAGGCCATTTTGTTAAAATGGTACACAATGGAATTGAATATGGTGATATGCAGCTAATCACAGAAGTCTATCAAATTATGAAAGATTTGCTTGGAATGAATGCTGACGAAATGCATGAAGTTTTTAAGAAATGGAATGAAGGCGAATTGGATAGTTATTTAATAGAAATTACACGAGATATTCTTGCTTATAAAGATGAAGATAATTTGCCACTTGTTGATAAAATTTTAGATACTGCCGGACAAAAAGGAACTGGCAAATGGACCGGAACAGCCGCATTAGATTTGGGCGTTCCACTTACTCTTATTGGCGAAGCTGTATTTGCAAGATGTTTGTCAGCACAAAAAAAGGAAAGAGTTGAAGCATCAAAAATTTTAAGCGGACCAGATCCAAAATTTGTTGGCGATAAAAAAGAATTTATAAAAGATCTTGAAAGAGCTTTATACGCAAGTAAACTTGTTTCTTATGCACAAGGATATGTTTTAATGAAAGCTGCAGCTGAAGAATATGGATGGAATTTAAATAATGGGGGAATTGCGTTGATGTGGAGAGGCGGATGTATAATTCGTTCAGTATTTTTAGGCAAAATTAAAGAAGCATTTGATCGTAATCCAAATTTATCTAATTTATTGCTCGATCCGTTCTTTAAATCAAAAATTGAAGAAGCTCAAGATAGCTGGAGGAAAGTTATTTCAACTTCAGTACTGAATGGTATTTGGGTTCCGGCAATGAGTACGGCACTAAATTATTTTGATGGATTTAGAAATGAACGATTGCCGGCAAATTTATTACAAGCCCAGCGTGATTATTTTGGTGCACACACATATGAAAGAATTGATAAACCAAGAGGAGAATTTTTCCATACAAATTGGACCGGACGTGGTGGTGATACTGCATCATCGACTTATACTGTATAATTGAAAATTAGTATTTTGTTTAATAAAGATGGAGAAAAAAATGGAAGTTCGATATTCACCAGATAAAATCGGTTTTAGTTATCTCTCTACCGATGAATTAAGAGAAAGTTTTTTGATTGATTCGCTATTTACCAAAAATCAAATTCCGATGGTATATTCCGATGTTGATAGATCGATAACCGGTTCCGCAGTTCCGGTTGGCAAAGTATTAAAATTAGTTGCAACAAAAAAGGAAATGGCTGCCGATTATTTTGCAGAAAGAAGAGAAATTGGCATTATCAATATTGGTGGAAAAGGAACTATTACTGTTGATAAAATAAATTACACAATGAATAATCGTGATGCGATATATATAGGAAAGGGCGCAAAAGATATTTCTTTTAAAAGTACAGATTCAAAAAATCCGGCAAAATTTTATTTTGTAAGTTATCCCTCGCATACCTCTTATCCAACAAAACAAATAAAATTAGAAGATGCAGTTTCTGTAAATTTAGGAAGTGTATCTGATTCAAATAAAAGAACTATACATAAATATATTCTTCCTGGAAAAGTTGAAACATGCCAGCTTGTAATGGGCTTAACAATTCTAGATGAAGGAAGCGTTTGGAATACAATGCCTGCGCATACACATCAGAGACGCTCAGAAGTATATATGTATTTTAATTTACGTCCTGAATCAATGGTTGTACATTTACTTGGGGAACCCTCGGAAACAAGACATGTAATTATTCGTAATGAGCAAGCCGTGCTTTCAACAAGCTGGTCAATGCATTCCGGCTGCGGAACACAAAACTATTCATTTATTTGGGCAATGGGCGGTGAGAATCAAGTATTTGATGATATGGATTGGATTGATATGAAAGAGTTAAAATAAATTATTTCCTCACTTAAAAAGGAAGAACAATGCTTGGAACAAAAATAGAATTACCAAAAACAGAAGTTGAACAAAAAAAGAAAATAGGTAATTACAGATGGTTCATTGTTGCTTTAATATTTTTTGCCACAACAATTAATTATGTAGATAGAGCAGTTTTGGGTGTTTTAGCACCAACGCTTAGATCTGAAATTGGTTGGACCGATCAAGAATATGGATACATTAGTGCTGCATTTACATTAGCCTACGCAATTGGTTTTCTTTTTGCCGGTTGGTTTATAGATAAAGTTGGATCAAAATTAGGTTATACTTTGTATTTAACAGTTTGGTCATTAGCAGCCGCAGCACATGCATTAGTTAAATCAACTTTTGGTTTTGGTATAGCACGATTTGCTTTGGGGATTGGCGAATCGGGGAATTTCCCGGCGGCAATTAAAACTGTTGCAGAATGGTTTCCCAGAAAAGAGAGGGCTTTAGCAACCGGAATATTTAATGCCGGAACAAATGTTGGGGCCGTAATTGCTCCATTGGTGGTTCCGTGGTTGGCATTAAATTGGGGATGGCAATCAGCTTTTATTGTTACCGGTTTAGCTGGTTTAGTTTGGATTATTTTTTGGTGGCCTGTTTATAAAAAACCATCAGAACATCCTAAAGTTTCACAAGCAGAATTAGCGCATATTGAAAGTGATCCACCTGATCCGGCAGTAAAAATATCATGGTCAAGATTATTGCAATTTAAGCAAACATGGGCGTTTTCAATAGTAAAATTTTTAACGGATGCAATATGGTGGTTTTATTTATTTTGGTTTCCGCTTTTTATGAATGATAGATTTGGAGTTGATTTAAAAACAATCGGAATACCAATGATTATTGTATATGTTCTTGCTGATTTTGGATCAGTCGGCGGAGGATGGTTAAGCTCATTTTTACTAAAGAAAAATTGGACTGTGAATGCCGCAAGAAAAATTGCAATGTTGATTTGCGCTTTATTAATTTTACCAGTTGCTGCGTCACCTTATGTTGAAGATAAATGGATTGCTGTAATTCTAATTGGTATTGCAGCCGCAGCACATCAAGGATTTTCTGCTAATATTTTTACAACTACTTCAGATATGTTCCCGAGAAAAGCAGTGGGTTCTGTTGTTGGTATCGGAGGCTTTGCCGGTGCAATGGGCGGTTTCATAATGAATTTAGGCGCCGGATGGTTAAAACAAAATACCGGAAGTTACGAAATTATGTTTGCCATTGCCGCAGTTATTTATCTAATTGCTTTACTAATAATGCATTTGTTGGTTCCAAGACTTGAACCGGCTGTAATTGAATAAAATTTCATTAAATATATTCTTGAGTTAAAATTGATAATTGAATCAAGAGCATATGCAAGAGCCGGTTTACTCGGAAATCCTTCAGATGGATATTTTGGGAAAACAATATCGCTAATTATTAAAAATTTTGGTGCGCATATTTCTTTATATGAATCCCCAGAATTAATTATTGAGATTCTTGATCAAGATAAAAATGTATTTAAAAATATCTATGATCTTGTTGATAGAATTAAACTTCATGGATATTACGGCGGAGATAGACTAATAAAAGCAAGTATAAAAGCCTTCTTTGATTATTGCAGAGAAAATGAAATTAAAATTAAGAACAAAAATTTTTCCGTAAGATATAATTCTTCAATTCCAAGACAAGTTGGTTTAGCCGGCTCAAGTGCAATAATTACTGCTACAATGAAAGCTTTGCTTAAATTTTTTGAAGTAGAAATTAGCAAAGAAATTCTTCCCACACTTATTCTTTCTGCTGAAATTAAAGAACTAAACATTAATGCCGGACTTCAAGATAGAGTAATTCAAGTTTATGAAGGTTTAGTATATATGGATTTTGAGAAAGATTTTGTTGATAAAAATAATCATGGAAAATACGAGCAATTACCTATTGAAAATTTACCGAAAGTTTATTTAGCTTATAAGGATTCGTTAGGAAAGATTTCCGGTGTAGTGTTAAACGATATTGCAAGTCGATACAAGCGAGGTGATAAACTTGTTATTGATACACTTAATGAAATTGCAAATTGCGCTGCTGAAGGTAAAGATGCAATTATAAAAAAGGATTTTAAACTTCTTTCAGAATTAATTAACAGAAATTTCGACCTTCGTACAAAAATTATGAATATAAGTGAAGAAAATTTTGAGATGGTTGAAATTGCCCGTAAATGCGGGGCATCTGCAAAATTTGCGGGCTCAGGCGGTTCAATAATTGGTACTTATTCAAACGATGAAATGTTACATAAATTAATTATTGAATTAAAAAAAGTAAATGTAAGAGTAGTAAAACCATTTATTTCTTAGGAGATTTTAATGATTAAAAAAGCTGTAATTCCCGCAGCGGGACTTGGTACAAGATTTTTACCGGCAACCAAAGCACAACCAAAAGAAATGCTGCCTATTATTGATACGCCAACAATTCAATATGTTGTGCAAGAAGCTGTGGATTCCGGAATTGAAGATATTTTAATTATTTCCGGTAAAGGAAAAAGAGCAATTGAAGATCATTTTGATAGAAATTTTGAATTAGAAATTGCGCTCGAAGAAAAAAATGTGCAAGCACTAAATGAGATTAAGAATATTTCTGACATGGCGAAAATTCATTATATCCGACAAAAAGAATTAAAGGGTTTAGGCGATGCAATTTATCATGCAAAACATCATGTTGGTAATGAGCCATTCGCAGTTTTGTTGGGAGATACGGTTGTAAGATCAGTTATTCCAGCTACTCAACAATTAATTGATATTTATGAACAATACAAGCAAATCGTAATTGGTGTAGAGCAAGTTCCAAAAGAAAAAGTTCATAGATATGGAATTGTTGGCGGTGTAAAAATTAATGATTCACTTTATCAATTAAATGAAATGATAGAAAAACCAAGTATTGAAGAAGCGCCATCCAACTTAGCTGTAGCAAGTAGATATATTTTAACTCCCGATATTTTTAAAGCTTTGGAAGAAACTAAAGCCGGAAAGAATAATGAAATTCAACTAACGGATGCGTTAAAAATATTTCTATCAAGAGGTAGTGTTTATTCTTATACATTCGAAGGAAAACGCTATGATATTGGCGATAAACTTGATTATTTAAAAACTACGGTAGAATTTGGTTTAATAAGAAAAGAATTCAGAGAAGAATTTTTGGAATTTCTAAAGGAAATAATAACTAAGGAAAATGGAGACAAATTATGATTTTAGATAAATTCAAATTAGATGGAAAAGTTGCATTAGTAACCGGTTCAAATCAAGGTATTGGACAAATGTATGCAATTGCGTTAGCAGAAGCAGGCGCTGATATTATAGGTGTTTCATACACCTATGATTTTGCAGAAACAGAAAAATTGATAAAAGAAACCGGAAGAAATTTTAAATATTATGTAAGTGATTTTTCAAACCGAGACTCACTTTATGAATTTATCAAAAATGTAAAAAATGATTTTGAAAAAATAGATATTCTTGTAAACAATGCCGGAACAATAATGAGAAAACCAATTTCAGAACATCCGGATGAATATTGGGATAGAGTAATTGAAATAAATTTATCCGCACAATTTATTTTAACTCGTGAGTTTGGCAGAGATATGGCAGAAAGAGGTTATGGAAAGATTGTATTTATTGCATCATTACTTTCTTTCCAAGGTGGAATTACGGTTCCAGGCTATGCTGCATCAAAAGGTGGAATTAAACAAATCACAATGTCGTTTGCAAATGAGTGGGCTTCAAAAGGAGTAACTGTAAATGCTATTGCTCCGGGTTATATTGCCACTGAAAATACAAAAGCATTAAGAGAAGATGCTGTAAGAAATAAGGCTATTTTAGATAGAATTCCGCAAGGAAGATGGGGAACGCCGGAAGATTTAATGGGAACAATAGTTTTCTTAAGTTCAGACGCATCAAATTATTTAAACGGAAGTGTGGTTACTGTTGACGGCGGCTGGATGGGAAGATAAATCACTTTAATAAAATTTTATTAAAATAAAACTATTCTTAAAAATTTACTTTCTAATATTATTGTCATATTCTCCAAAGAATAAAAATATAGAATAAGTCTGTAATTGTATTGTTTAAAATTTCTCTATTCTAATTAGATGAAGTTTGTAAAAACTTCTTCTAACCTTTTAAGAAACCTTCCAAACTAAATTAAATGAATTTTTAAATTCCAACCATTTTTTTACGATAATACTTTCAGTGATTGATATTATCCTATAATTAAAGATTTTTAAAAGTATTTTCCGGGGGGAAAATGAAAAACAAAAAACTTCATTTAATAGAAATTTTGTTGCTTATAATTTTATTTTCTACTCATAATTTTTCTCAAGAAACTCCAGAATCTGTAATCAATTTAACAAAAACTAAATTAATCAATTGGGCATCTTCAAATAAAATAATTTCTTCAATTAATGATCAAAATGCCAAAAATTTGTCTTTAGATAAAATTAAAGATTTAGATAAAAAATGGACATCAACTTCTGGATTAGATGATTTTATGAATCAGATTTTAAATAATGATTGTTCACAATTTTTGAAAAATCTTCGTAAAGAAAATAGTTTTATTGTTGAAGCTTTTGTGATGGATAATAAAGGTGCAAATGTTGCAATGACCAATAAAACAAGCGATTATTGGCAAGGTGATGAAGATAAGTTTATAAAAAGTTTTAATAATGGGAACGGAAAAATTCACTATGGGAAAGTAACTTTTGATGAGAGTACGCAAACATATTTGATTCAAGTTTCAGTGCCGGTTTTGGAAAACAACAAAACAATTGGAGTTGTAACATTTGGAATTGATTACGGAAAATTTAAATAAATAGATAAACCAATTTGGGGTTTGGAAATGTATAAAAAAATTAAAAATTTAAAAGTCAATCAAAAGATTTCACTCATATTTTCAATTTTTATTGTTCTAATATTATTTATCGGCGGAGTTGGAATTTATAATATGTCAGCCATACATAAAAATTTGAAAGATATTGCCGAAGGAGATTTGCCAAGTATTGATCTAATAATTCAAATTGATAGAGATATGCAGCAAGCTTTGGTTGCCCAAAGAACAATGATTTTTTCAAGTGTGGGCAGCGAAACTTATAAAAATTTATTAGCTGATTATGAAGAAAATATTTCTCAAGTAAATGAAAGATGGAATAATGTAAAAGAATTAGGACATCATGAAATTAGTGAAGAAGTAATTAATAAATTTGAAGCAGCAAAAGATAATTGGATAAAAGTTTCGCAAAAAATTGTTGATGCAAGAACTTCCGATACTCCGGAAGGCAGAATTGAAGCAATTGAATTATCATTTCGAGAAGGTAATGAATCATTTGAAAAGGCAAGAGAATTTATAAATACTTTTACAGAAAATTTAGAAAAGGTAACAGAAACCGATATTGCCTCAAGCGACAACTCATATAATTTAGCAATAATTGTTATAAGCAGCGGATTAGGATTTGCAATTTTATTATCAATTATAATTGGTAAAGTTGTTAAAAATTTAATAGGAACTCCGGTTGTAAATGCTTCCGAAATGATGAACGATCTTAAAAAAGGAAAACTAAAACACAGACTTAATGTTGATACAAATGATGAAATTGGTATTCTCAGCAAATCAATGGATTCGTTTGCAAACACACTTCAAGAAATTACAAATAAAATGTATAAAATTGCAGACGGTGAATTTAATATAGAAATTAATCATCTCAGTTCAGAAGATGAAATTAGTCCGGCATTACAAAGAACGGTTGAAACACTGCAAAATCTTAAAATTGAAACTGACTTTTTAACAAATAGCGCATTGGATGGAAAGCTCAAGAACAGAGGAAATAGTTCTAAATTTAACGGCGGATATCAAGAAATTGTAAAAGGAATAAACGATACTTTAGACGCAGTAATTCTTCCAATAGAAGAAGGCGCAAAAGTTCTAAAAGTAATGACCGAAGGAGATATGACCGTACGCGTAAACGGGCAATATAAAGGCGATCATCAACTAATTAAAAATAGTATAAATAGTTTAGCTGATTCTTTTAATTCATTATTAGTTCAGCTTTCCGAAGTAATTCATGCAACTGCAAGTGCGTCAAATCAAATAACATCAAGCGCAGAAGAAATGGCTGCGGGATCAGAAGAACAAAGCAGTCAAACCGGAGAAGTTGCAACAGCTATGGAACAAATGGCTGCTACAATTGCAGAAACAACAAGAAATGTTATTAAGACAAATGAAGCTGCAAAAGATTCTAAAGAACTGGCTCAAGAAGGTGAAAATATTATTGAATCAACAATTAAAGGTATGGCAAAAATAGAAAGTGTTGTAAAGCAAGCTTCTGATATAATTCTTGAATTAGGACAAAGCAGTACACAAATTGGTCAAATTATAAAAGTTATAAACGAAATTGCCGACCAGACTAATTTATTAGCACTTAATGCTGCAATTGAAGCTGCGCGAGCAGGAGATCATGGACGAGGTTTTGCAGTTGTTGCAGACGAAGTTAAAAAACTTGCCGAACGAACAACTATTGCAACTAACGAAATTGCCGGAATGATTACAAAAATTCAGCACGATAGTAATAATGCGGTTTCTGCAATTCAGAAAGGAAATGAAGAAGTTTCTAAGGGAATGACTGAAGTTGTGAATGCCGGAAAATCAATGAAAAATATTGTTACATCATCTGATAAAGTTTTGGAAATTTCTTCGCAAGTTGCAACAACAAGTGAAGAACAATCGGCAACGGTTGAGCAAATTAGTAAAAGTATAGAATTAATTAATTCTGTTTCTCAAGAATCTTCTGCGGGAATTCAACAAGTTGCAAACGCTACAAATGATTTAAATGTTCTTGCTGAACAGCTTCAAAATATGGTAGGAAAATTCAAATTAGATAACGGCTCAAATTCAAGCAGTTTTGGCAAAAGTCATAGCGTAAATAAAAAAGGATATTTAGTTGAATCATAATTAAATTATTTAAGAAAATTTACTTTAGAAAAAAATCCCGTACATTTTATTGCGGGATTTTTTATAACTACCAATCAAAAAAAATGTTAATTTATTTGTTATGGAGAAAATAAATTTTATAAAAATGAACGGAGCCGGAAATGATTTTATTCTGGTTAACCAAATTGAAAATCCAAACTTTGTTCCAAATTCCTATTTGATAAAACAAATTTGCAACAGAAGAAAAGGGATTGGTGCAGACGGATTATTATTTATCAAAAATAATGAAAATTATGATTTTGAATTAGAATATTATAATTCCAATGGATCACTTGGTTCTTTATGCGGAAACGGTGCGAGGTGTTCAATAAAATTTGCTATTGATAATTTTGAAATCGGAAAAAATAAAACAACTTTTTTATGCAACAATAAAATTTATTCGGGAGAGAAAATTGATTCCGAAATTTTCAAATTTAATTTGAATGAAATATCGCAAATAAAAATAAATCAGCAAATTTTATTTGAAGGAAAAAATTTAAAATTTCATTTTGTTGATAACGGTTCTCCGCATGTAATAATTTTTTGGGAAGATTTTGAAAATTATACGAAAGATAATTTTGATGAATTTGATGTTTTCAATTTTGGAAGAAAAATTAGATATTCTGAAGTTTTCAAACCATTTGGAACAAATGTAAATTTTATTAAAATTGAAAAAAAAATTATCAAAATCAGAACTTTTGAAAGAGGAGTTGAGGAAGAAACTTTGGCTTGCGGAACCGGAACGGTTGCTTCTGCAATAATTTTAAATTTAATTAACAAAATAAATTCACCAATTACATTTTTAACAAAAGACAATGATGAATTAATTGTAGAATTTGAAAAAAATGAAAAATTTGAAAAAATTACCTTAACAGGACCTGCAAAAATTAATTATATTGGAACTTACAATTTTCAAAAATAGGGAGTTACATGGGGAAAGTTATTTTTTCTATTAGTTATGATATAATTCCGGAAAAAAGAGTAGAATATTTAGGAATTGTGCGTGAATTAAAAAGTATTATAAAATCTGATGGTTTGGAAAGTTATTCTGTATTTGAACAAAAATCAAAAGAAAATAGTTTTCAAGAAATTTATGTTTACAAATCTCAACAAGCTTGGGAAGATTCTGACGAAATTGAGAATGAAAGAGTTGATATTTTGATGACAAAATTATCGGATTTAATAAAAGAAAAATCTACTCAATATTCAACCTTGTTTGAAGTAGAAAATTAATAATTTTTAATAAAGCAAGAATTTTAAGATGTATGAATATGTCGGCGCAATTCATATGCACTCAAAATTTTCCGATGGTTCCGGAGATCCTGCCAAAATAGCTCAATTTGCCGATGAAGTTGGGCTCGATTTTATAATTCTAACCGACCATAATACTTTAAGAGCTTTACATGAAGGCTTTGAAAAATGGTATGGTCAAACTTTGTTGCTGGTTGGCTGTGAATTGAATGATAAATTCAATAAAAATCATTACTTGGCAATGAATATTTCGGAAACATATTCCACGCGACAATCGGCAAAAGAATATGTTAAAAAAGTTAAAGATGCCGGCGGAATTGGATTTATTGCACATCCGCATGAAGAAAGAAATTCCATGAAAGAACATCCGCCTTATCCTTGGACTGATTGGGATGCCGGAGATTTTACCGGAATTGAAATTTGGAATCACATGTCGGAATGGATGGAAGGATTAACTGAACAAAATAAATACAACCATTTTATTCATCCGTTAAAATCAATTGTTGGTCCATCAAAAAAGACTTTGCAAAAATGGGATGAATTAAATAAAAAAAGAAAAGTTGTTGGAATTGGCGGAATTGACGCACATGCACATAAAATTAATGTTTTGGGATTTGTGGAAGTTGAAGTATTTCCATATAAAGTTTTATTCAAATCAATTAGAACGCATATTTTAACTGAAAAGAAATTGCGAGCAAAAAATATTTCCGTCGATTCATCAAAAAAAATAATTTATGATAGTCTTGAAGAAGGAAAATGTTTTATTTCCAATGATTACCATGGTGATGCAAAAGGATTTAAATTTTATGCCAAATTGGGAAAAGAACATTTCCAAATGGGCGATACAATTAAAAGTTCTGGGAAAGTTAATCTTAAAGTTATCCTTCCAAATAAACTTGGAAAAATTACTTTAATTAATAACGGAAAACCACTTAGCACAGTTGAAAATACTGAAGCTGATTTTATTGTTCAAAAACCCGGGCAATATAGAGTTGAAGTTTACTTAAACGAACACGCATGGATTTTTTCTAATCATATTAGGATTGAAAACTAATATTTATTATTTTTCCCGTTCAAAATTGATTCACATTCAAAAATCCAAATAAAATTATGATCGGAAAAAAGAAAAAACTATCGAAAAAAGAAATTCAAGAAGACAAACTTGTAACCAGTTTTTATAAAACTCAAGGCTTCTTTGAAAAAAATCAACAATATTTATTAATTGGCGTTGGCATTATTGCGGCAATTGTTTTAGCGGTCTTTTGGTACAACAGCAAAGTTGAAGACGATAATCTTCAGGCAACTACTCAGCTTGCAAGTATAATTCCTTTATATGAAAATGGTCAATATCAAAAAGCAATTGACGGAGAACCGGGAACAAATGTAGTGGGTTTAACTTCAATTGTTGATAATTACGGAAGCACAGAACAAGGCGAAATTGCTAAAATGTATTTGGCAAACTGTTATTTCTCTTTGGGAAATTACCAAAAGGCTATGGAATTTTATTCAGATTATTCCGGTGATAGCGATTTATATAAAGCAAGTTCATTAGCAGGACAAGCAGCATGTAATGAAATGCTTGGAAATTATGAAGATGCTGCCGATGATTACGAAAAAGCATCAAAAATTGTTAAAATAGAATCACAATCAGCAACTTATTTATTAAGTGCCGGAAAAAATTATCTCAAATCAAATTCTGCTGAAAAAGCAAAAGAATTATTTGAGAAAATTAAAAATGATTACAAAAACACAACTTCAGCAAGAGAAATTGATAGATTTCTCTATAATTTTTAATTCAATTTAATAACAAAAATATTTAAGGGTATGGCAGATACAGCAGATTTCAGAAATGGACTAATCATTAAATTCAAAAATGATTTATACGCAATTACAGAATTTCAACATGTAAAACCCGGCAAGGGCGGAGCTTTTGTAAGAACAACTCTTAAAAATTTGCGAAACGGAAAGGTTTTAGATAATACTTTCAGATCCGGCGAAAGTGTTGAAATTGTTAGAGTTGAAAGAAGAAAATATCAATATCTTTTTAGAGAATCCAACGATTTAGTAATTATGGATAATGATACCTACGAACAAATAAATGTTTCTGAAGAATTGTTTGACGGAGGCGATAAGTTTTTAAAAGAAGGTGAGGAAATTGAATTACTTCTTGATGATAAAGAGCAAATTGTTACGGTTGAAATTCCATTATTTGTTCAATTAAAAGTAGTTGAAACAGAACCAGGTTTTAGAGGAAATACAGCAACAAACGCAATGAAATCAGCAAAATTAGAAACCGGCGTAACAATCAACGTTCCACTTTTTATTGATCAAGATGATATTCTAAAAGTTGATACTAGAACCGGACAATACATGGAAAGAATTAAAAGTTAAGGGGCAAAATGGATATCAATGAAATTAAAAAACTTATAAAAGTTTTTGAAAATAGTGCAATCACTGAATTATCCGTTCAAGAAGGTGATTTAAAAATTAAAATTTCCAAAAATGGTTCCGTTGGTACTCCAATTTACACAACTCAAAATATTCCATTTCAAAATTTAGCGAGCAATAATTCAGAATCAAATAAAACTACAACAGTAATAGAAACTCCGCAAGTTAAGGAAGAAAATTTTCATATAATAAAATCCCCAATAGTTGGTACTTTTTATAGATCCCCTGCTCCGGACGCAGATCCTTATGTTCAAATTGGTGATACAGTTAATACCGGAAGCGTTCTTTGTATTGTTGAAGCTATGAAATTAATGAATGAAATTGAATGTGATTTAAGTGGAAAAATTATTCAGATATTAGTTGAAGATGGAACTCCGGTTGAATATAACCAGCCATTATTCAAAATAGAAAAGAGTTAATAATCTTAGGAGTTCTTTTTGTTCAAAAAAATACTGATTGCAAATAGAGGCGAAATTGCATTAAGAATAATTAGAACTTGCAAAGAGTTGGGAATTCCAACAGTTGCGGTTTATTCAGTTGTTGATAAAGATTCTCTCCATGTTGTTTTTGCCGATGAAGCAGTTTGTATAGGTCCCGCATCTTCCAAAGAAAGCTACCTAAAAATTCCAAGTATAATCTCTGCTGCACAAGTTACCGGAGCAGATGCAATTCATCCGGGATACGGATTTTTAGCAGAGAATTCAGAATTTTCTGAAATTTGTGCCGAATCAAATATAAAGTTTATCGGTCCTTCACCGGATATGATTAATAAAATGGGTGATAAAGCTTTTGCAAAATCTACAATGAAAAAATGTGGAGTTCCGGTTGTTCCTGGAAGTGACGGAGCTGTTGCCGATGTTGAAGAAGCTAAAAAAATTGCACAAGAAATTGGTTATCCTTTAATGTTGAAAGCTTCTGCTGGCGGCGGCGGTAAAGGAATGAGAATTGTTTGGAAAGAAGACGAAATTACAAAAGCTTTTCAAACTGCAAGCAATGAAGCTTTTGCAGCTTTTAATAACGGTGAACTTTATTTAGAAAAATTTATTGAAAATCCTCATCATGTTGAAATTCAAATAATGGGCGATCAATTTGGAAATGTTTATCATTACGGCGAAAGAGATTGCACAATTCAGCGCAGACATCAAAAATTAATAGAAGAAACTCCGAGTCCAATTATTACTGATGAGACAAGACAAAAAATGGCTGAAGCTGCAATTCTTGGCGCTAAATCTGTAAATTATGAAGGTGCCGGAACAATTGAATTTTTAGTAGATAAAAATCAGAATTTTTATTTCATAGAAATGAACACAAGAATTCAAGTTGAGCATCCGGTTACGGAAATGGTAAATAATATAGATTTGATCAAACAACAAATTTTAGTTGCCGCAGGAAATAAAATTACCGAAATTCCACAAAAGCCAATTGGACATTGTTTTGAATTTAGAATAAATGCTGAAGATCCTGAAAATGGTTTCAGACCATCTCCGGG
This sequence comes from Ignavibacteriota bacterium, assembly GCA_016708125.1. Classification (NCBI taxonomy): domain Bacteria; kingdom Pseudomonadati; phylum Ignavibacteriota; species Ignavibacteriota bacterium. The sequence continues at coordinate 2,821,788 of JADJGF010000001.1, forward strand.
AAAAATAAATTATTTACATTTTCCGGGTGGTTTTGGTGTTAGAATTGATTCTCATATTTATAATCAATATACAATTCCATCAAATTATGATTCTTTGGTAGCCAAACTAATTGTTTGGGGTATGGATAGAGAACACGCAATTTCAAGAGCTCTTAGAGCTTTTGAAGAATTTGCCGTTGACGGAATTAAAACAACAATTCCATTTCACATTAAAGTTTTACAAAACGAAAAATTTAGAAATGCTGATTATGATACTTCTTTTATAGATAAATATTTTGCGAAATAAATAGTAGAGGTTAATATGAATATTCCATCAGACTTAAAATATACAAAAGATCATGAATGGATCAAAGTTGAAGGAAATGAAGCAAAAATAGGAATCACAGAATATGCGCAAGGTGAATTAGGAGATATTGTTTTTGTAGATATTTCTTCAGATTTAAGTGAAATTACAAAAGGCGAACCTTTCGGAACAATTGAAGCCGTAAAAACTGTAAGCGATTTATTTGCTCCTTGTAACGGAAAAATTATTGAAATTAATTCCAAACTTGCAGATAAACCGGAATTGATAAATAATGATCCTTATGGCGAAGGTTGGATTATTAAAATTGAAATTACATCTCCATCAGATTTAGATGAACTACTTGATAACATTACTTATCAAACTCAAATTACTGCATAATATTTCTCAAAGCCGGAATTCATTCTGAAAACCGGCATTTTTTAATTTTACATATTATATAAAATGCAAACTCATAGCACAATTTTAGTTTTAGATTTCGGATCTCAATACACACAATTAATTGCAAGAAAAATTAGAGAACAAAAAGTTCGCTCAATAATTTATCCTTACTTTACTTCGCTTAATAAAATTAAGGAATTAAATCCAAAGGGAATTATATTTTCCGGAGGACCAACCAGCGCTTACGAAAAAGATTCTCCGCAAGTTGATCCGGAAATTTTTAATCTAAATATTCGCATACTTGGAATTTGTTATGGAATGCAATTAGTTACTTTACACTTTAATGGAAAAGTTGAACCGGCACAAAATAGAGAATATGGAAAAGCAAATATTCAAATTTTGAAAAAGGATGGATTATTAAAAAATGTAAATGACAAATCAATAGTTTGGATGAGTCACGGTGATTATATTACAAAAATTCCGGATGGATTTGAAATAGATTCAAAGACTGAAAATTCCCCAATTTGCTCAATTTTTAATAATGATAAAAAAATTTATGCACTACAATTTCATCCGGAAGTTGCTCACACAGAAAACGGTAAAGAAATTTTACGAACATTTATTTTTGAAGTTTGTAACTGCAATGCTGATTGGACTCCGACCAATTTTATCGAAGATTCAATTTTAGAAATTAAAGAGAAAGTCAAAGATTCAAAAGTAATTTGCGCTTTAAGCGGTGGAGTTGATTCTTCTGTTGCGGCAATTTTATTGCATAAAGCAATTGGTGATAATTTAACTTGTGTTCATGTTGATAATGGATTAATGAGAAAAAACGAAAGCAAAAAGTTGTAAAATTATTTAAAGAAAATTATGAGCTAAATATAATTCATGTTGATGCATCAATTGAATTTTTGACAAAATTAAGTGGAATTTCTGATCCGGAAAAGAAAAGAAAAATTATTGGAAATACATTTATAGAAATTTTTGAACGAGAATCTAACAAAATTGAAAACGCAGAGTTTTTGGTTCAAGGAACATTATATCCGGATGTAATAGAATCAGCATCTGCTGGAACAGCTTCGCATAAAATAAAAACTCATCATAATGTTGGCGGTTTGCCGGAAAAAATGAATCTGAAATTAATTGAACCTTTTAGAGAATTATTCAAAGATGAAGTTAGAGAAATTGGAGAAATTTTAGGTTTACCGCACGAATTTGTTCATAGACATCCATTTCCGGGTCCTGGTTTAGCAGTAAGAGTTTTAGGGGAAATTACCGAAGAAAAACTTAGAATATTAAAAGATGTTGATGATATTTTTATTGACTCACTGAAAAAATTTGATCTATATTATAAAATTTGGCAAGCATTTGCAGTAATACTTCCTGTTCAATCAGTTGGAGTAATGGGAGACGCAAGAACTTATGAATCAGTTATTGTCTTAAGAGCAGTAACTTCCACAGATGGAATGACAGCCGATTGGTACAGATTTGATAATTCATTCTTAGAATTTATTTCAAATAAAATTATTAGAGAAGTATCCGGAGTTAACCGAGTTGTTTATGATATAAGTTCCAAACCGCCATCTACAATTGAGTGGGAGTAAAACTAAAAATGCTAAAAGTTAAAGAATTGCCGATTGATGATAGACCAAGAGAAAAATTAATTTTACGCGGATCTCAAAATTTAAGTGATTCTGAACTTATTGCAATTCTTTTAAGAACTGGAACCAAGGGACAATCAGTAATTGAAGTTGCTCAAAAATTATTACAAAAAGATAATTTAGCTATTCTAGCCTCAAAATCTGTTGAATCATTTACTAAACAAATTGGAATTGGTAAAGATAAAGCTGCAACTTTAGTCGCTGCATTTGAACTTTCAAGAAGAATTAAGTTTAATGAAAAATGGTTTTCGCAGAAAAAGATAACTTCACCAGAAGATCTAGCGGAAATATTTATTCCTTTGCTTAAAGACGAGGTTAAAGAAAAATTTATTGTCGTATGCTTGAATACATCAAATCAAATCATTAAGTTTGAGATAATTTCAATTGGCAATCTAAATTCAAGTATTGTGCATCCAAGAGAAGTATTTAAGGTTGCAATAGATAATAATTCCGCAAGTATATTTTTAATTCATAATCATCCAAGTGGAAACAGTGAACCAAGTAAGGAAGATATTGCTATTACAAAAAGATTAGCTGAAGCCGGAAAAATATTTGATATTACAGTATTAGATCATTTAATTATTGCAGGAGATAAATTTACAAGTTTAGTTGAAAAGAGAATTATTTAGTTTTATAAAAAAATGTTATATTATAACTTATAGAATTTAATATATTTACTAAAAGAATTTCACAAATAAATAAATCATTCTTTTACATTAGGAGGATTACCAAATGACAAAAATCAAAAAACTTCTCACTACTTCCTTGGCAGTAGTTTTTTTAGCTGGTTCAATAGGTTTGACCGGCTGTGGTGGTGTTAGTGACGAACAAATGGCAGAATTAAATGCTTTACGAAGTGAAGTATCTGCATTAGGCACAGAAGTAAATAGCCTAAAAAGTGAAAAAACAAAGTTAGAAAGAGAAATAGCTGAAATAGAAGCAAAACTTGCTCAATGTGCAAAAGATAAAGAAGCTACTACTGCAAATTTACAAAAATTAGGTTTATAAAAAGTTTAATAATAAAAGGAGAGTATATAAATGAGACAATTTAAGAGCGTACTTGCATTATTAGCTTTATTAGTTTTCCTTTCAACAAGTGTTTTTGCTCAAGAAGAAATGACTTCAGATGAGTGGGAAGCTGAAATTGCAAGATTGACACAAGAAAAAGCTGATCTTTCAGCAGAATTAGAAAGTTTACAAGCTTCTGTAAATTCATTAAAAGAAAAGAAAAATTCTTTGCAAACTTATGAAGAATGCCAAGACGAAATGTATGCTTCAGTTGGTGCTACAAAAAGTGATGTTGAAGCTTATGATGCAAAAGTTAACGCTTTAATGGCTGATATTTCTGCAAAAAAACCAACAAAAGCTGATAGACAAGCTGAATTAGATGCTTTAAAAGCAAGCAAATTAAGTGCTTTACCAGCTTTTTATGATATCGTTCATGGCAAATTACAAAAAATGTTAGATGCATGGCCGGCTGAAGAAATCAACTATACAGTTGTAAAAGGTGATCATCTTTGGGGAATTTCTAAAAAGCAAGAACATTATGGAAACGGCTTTGCTTGGCCAAAAATCTATAATGCAAACAGAGATAAAATTAAAAATCCTGATTTAATTTATCCAAAACAAGAATTTACAATACCAAATTTAACAGAAGAAGAAACAGCTAAATACAACAAATTAAAAGCAAATTACAAACCAGCTCCAATGCAATAAAATTTGTTTTTGATTTAATAAATTTTCAAGGATATTCTGAAAGATGTTGCAATAGTTTGGTAAACAATTGCAAAAACTTTTTGAATATCCTTTTTTAGTTTTGAGGCAACTATTACACATATAGAAAAAAAAATAAAATTAGATAATGTAGATTTGTTAGCACTTCTCGGTTCTAATGATGCCAATCTTAAACCAATTGAAGAAAGAGTAACATCAACAATTTCCATTCGCGGTGATCTTGCATTAATAAAAGGAACTACTGAAGAAGTTGAATTAATTGAAAAAGTATTCAAAGAAATGATTTACGTTTTGAATACAACAAATAATCTTACTCCAAATGATGTTGCTACAATAGTCGATCTAACATTATCCGGAAAAGATATTATTAGTAACGATGATTACAATTCAATTGTTCTTTATACCAAAAAAGATGTAATAAAAGCTAAAACTGAAACTCAGTTTGAATATGTTAAAGCAATGAGCGAAAATGATATCTGTTTTGGTATTGGTCCAGCCGGAACCGGAAAGACTTATCTGGCGGTTGCATTTGCAATAGCACAATTTAAAAAAGGTATTGTTAAAAAAATTGTTTTAGCGCGACCTGCAGTTGAAGCCGGAGAAAGTTTAGGATTTTTGCCCGGTGATTTTAAAGAAAAAATTGATCCGTATTTACGACCTTTATTTGATGCATTGCAAGATATGCTTCCAAGTGAGCAACTTAAAAATTATATGGAAAAAAATATTATTGAAATTGTTCCGTTAGCTTACATGCGCGGAAGAACTTTAAATAATTCTTATATTATTCTTGATGAAGCTCAAAACAGTACAAACATTCAAATGAAAATGTTTTTAACCAGAATTGGTCCAAACTCAAAAGCAATAATTACCGGAGATATAACTCAGATTGATTTACCCAAAAGAACGGAAAGCGGATTAATTCTTGTAAAGGAAATTCTTCAAAGTGTTGATGGAGTTTCTTTTGTATATTTCAAAAAATCTGATGTAGTACGACACAAACTTGTTAAAGATATTATCCACGCTTATGAGCAATATAATAATGGAAATTAATTTCTAAATTGTAAATCTCAATTTTAAATTCTAAAATCTCAAATCTCATATCCAAAATCATTCTTAAAAGTACTTTTTACTTTCCTCCCAATATTTATCCATTTCCTGCAAATTAGATTCTGTAATTAATTTTTTATTCTCCTCTAATTTTTTTTCAATGTAATTAAATCTTTGAAGAAATTTTTTATTTGTTCTGCGTAAAGCATTTTCCGCATTTATTCCTAAAAATCTTGAATAATTTATTAACGCAAAAAATACATCGCCCATTTCTTTCTCTAACAAGTTTTTATCACCGGTTTTTTCAGATTCATGCATTTCTTCAATTTCTTCAATAACTTTTTTCCAAACATCATTTTTATTTTCCCAATCAAAACCAATTTTTGAAACTTTTTCTTGCATTCGCGAAGCTTTTTGCAATTCCGGTAGATTTTTGGGAATTCCTTCCAAAATTGATTTTCTTCCTTCCTGCATTTTAATTTTTTCCCAATTTTTTTCAATTTCTTTATTATTCGCAACTTCCAAATTTTCAAAAACATGCGGATGTCTTCTAATTAATTTTTCACTTATTGAATCAATTACATCATTTATATTAAATAAATTTTGGTCTTCTGCAATTACGGAATGAAAAACAATGTGGAGTAAAAGATCGCCTAATTCGTTCTTGAGCGATGAATAATTTTTGTCATCAATCGCTTCAATAACTTCATAAGTTTCTTCCAAAGTTGCGGCTTTTATCGAATCAAAAGTTTGAACTTTATCCCATGAACATTCGGTTCTAAGCCTGCGCATAATTTTTACAAGTTCGTCAAATTTTTCTTTGTGCATATTTTGCCTTAATGTTTGTATATTAAATTTATGATTTTTTTATATCAGAAAATGAGTTATTTTTAATCGTAATTAACTGAGAAATAAAATGATTGAAGAAAAATTAAATTTGATGAATATTAAAATTCCAGATGCGCCAAAGCCTTTAGCAGCTTATATTCCGGCAACAAAAATTGGTAATTTGGTTTTCACTGCGGGACAAATTCCTCTTGAAAACGGAATCGTAAAATATAAGGGAAAAGTCGGTGCAGAAATTACTTTGGAAGTTGGAAAAGAATCAGCAAAATTATGTGCAATAAATTGTTTGAGTGTAATAAAATCTGAAATGGGAAATTTGGACAAAATTAAAAGAATTGTAAAAGTTACAGTTTTTGTAAATAATATTGATGGATTTGGTGATCAGCCAAAAGTTGCAAACGGTGCATCTGAATTTTTAGTTGAATTGTTTGGCGAAAGTGGGAAACACGTAAGAAGCGCAGTTGGTGTAAATGGCTTACCGCTTGGCGCAACCACTGAAGTTGAAATGATTGTAGAAGTTTAATACCTTTACAATATTGTTTAAATTCTTGAAACAATTTGAACACTTTTTGGTCTAACAAATTATGAAAAAATTAACTTTTATTTTTTTAGTATTTATATCTTCTCTTTCATTTGCACAATTTAAAGGAGAAGAAAGTAAACCAATAGATATAAGAAGTGGAATTTTAAGTGAAAATCCAATTAGCTCACTTTTTAGTTTTATAAATCCGGAAAATTTTTCGATGAATCACAGTTTTGGAATTTCTTATTCTTCATTCGGAAATAATGGTTTGGCACTTGGCGTTTATACAAATCACCTTGCATATAAATTTAGTGAAGAATTTGATTTTGAGCTTGATGCAAGTTTAGTTAATAGTCCTTATAATACGCTTGGAGATTCATTCACAAAATCAATAAATGGTTTTTATATTGATAACGCGAGAATAAATTACAATCCCTCAAAAGATTTTAATATCAGTTTAATGTTTTCCAACTCACCGTATGGATATTATAATAGTTACGGTTACGGAAGACTGTCACCATATTCAAACAGATGGTTTGATTAGTAAAATAGGCTAACAAAATTTATTTTATTATTTTTACAATCAGAAAATAAAAACATAATATGTTTTGTTAATTTATTTATCTAAAATATAACTTCAAAATTGAAAAAAACTATTAAAAAGAAAAACGATTCTAAAGTTGATATTCAAACATCAACGGTAAATATTTTTTATAATATTCTAATATTTTTTCTGGTTGTTTTAATAGTTTATCTAAGTTATTCGGCTTATATTAAATTAGTAAAAGGTTCGGAAAAAATAGATGAATTAAAAAACAGTCAAGTAGCCGCAGAAATAATTCAGTTGGATGTTTTAAACGGCTGCGGTGTTGCGGGAGTTGCAGATAGATATACGGATTTTCTTAGATCAAGAGGATTTGATGTGGTTGAAATAGGGAATTATGTTTCTTATGATGTTGACGAGACGTTTGTTATTGATAGAATTGGGAACAAAGCAAATGCTCTAAAAGTGGCTTCTGCATTAGGAATTGAGAAAGTAAAAGTAATTCAGCAATTAAATGAAAATTATTTTCTGGATGTTTCATTAGTTATAGGAAAAGATTATTATAAACTTAAACCAATTATAGGTGAATATTAATTTTGGAAACCAAAAATTTAGTAAATGAAATTGTTGAAATTATACAATCAAAAAAAGGGTTTGATATTTCTGTTTTAAATTTGACAAATCTTTCTGCAGTTGCTGATTATTTTATTATTTGCTCCGGTGATGTTGACGTTCACGTTAAAGCTATTGCCGATGAAATTGATAAAAAACTTAGAAAAGATGGAATTAAATGTTACAATAAAGAAGGTTATAACGCATCAAATTGGGTTTTGATTGATTATTTTGATGTTGTTGTTCATGTATTTAAGAAAGATGCAAGAGTTTATTATAATTTAGAAAAACTTTGGGGCGATGCAGAAATTACCGAAATTGAAAACTCCAATTAATATTTTCCTTCCAAAAATTTTATGAGAAAAATGTGAAAGAATATTTATACTCCTTGTTTAATCAAGCTTCTGAAAAATTATCTTATTTAAATGAAATTCCTTTATTCTTTAATGTTCCGCAAGATGAAGAGCATGGTGATTTATCTTCAAATGCAGCAATGCTTCTTACAAAAATTCTTAAAAAAAATCCGCGACAAATTGCAGAAGATATAATTTCTAATTTAAATTACGATTCAAATATTATTACTAAAACCGAAATTGCGGGACCGGGATTTATAAATTTTTATTTCAATCCAAAGTTTGTAAATAAAAAAATTGAAAAAATAATTTCCGAAGGTGAAAAATTTGGTTACAGTAAAGAATTCAACGGTAAAAAAGCAAATGTTGAATTTGTTTCTGCAAATCCAACCGGACCATTAACAGTAGGACATGGACGCAATGCTGTATTGGGTGATACATTCGCAAATTTATTGGAAGCAATTGGTTATTCTGTTGATAGAGAATATTATTTTAACAATGCCGGCAGACAAATGCGCGTTTTAGGAGCTTCGGTTGCAGCACGTTATTTAGAAATTCTAGGAATCAACAAGGAATTTAGTGATGAATTTTATCAAGGTGAATATATTAAAGAAATTGCACAAAAAATTTATGATAAATTTTCCGATAAATTTAAAGATGATTTAGAAAATGAAATTTTTAAAAATACTGCCGAAGAAGAAATTTTTAACGATATCAAATCAACATTAAAAAGAATTGATATTGAATTTGATCAATTTTACAATGAAGATGATTTGTATAAAAATGGCAACATTGATTCTTTACTAAAATTTTTGGAAGAGAAAAATCTTTCTTATAAAAAAGATGATGCCACTTGGTTAAAGTTCTGCGAATTGGGACAAGAAGTTGATAAAGTAATTGTCAAATCAACCGGCGAACCAACTTATAGACTTCCAGATATCGCTTATCATAAAACTAAATTTGAAAGAGGTTATGATTTAATTGTAGATATTTTCGGTTCGGATCATAATGCAACATACACTGATGTGCTTGCCGGAATTGAAGCTTTGGGTTATTCAAAAGAAAAAGTTAAAGTAATTATTTACCAATTTGTTACAATTACGCAAGGTGGCGAAGTTGTAAAAATGTCAACTCGAAAAGCTAATTTTATTACTTTGGATGAATTAATTGATGAAGTGGGAAAAGATGTTGTCCGATATTTTTTCATTATGAGAAATTATTCTTCGCACATGAATTTTGATTTGGATATTGCGAAAAAGCAATCAGATGAAAATCCGGTATTTTATTTAAAATATGCTCACGCAAGAATTGCATCAATTTTAAGATTAACAAAAGAACAAGAACTTAATATTTCTTGTGAAAATTTTGATTTATTAGTTGAACCAATTGAACAAAAATTAATTAAACATCTGCATAGATTTGAAGAAGAATTAAAAAGTTCCGCAATAAATTTTGAGCCTCACAAACTTGCAAATTATTTGGAAAATCTTGCGGCGTTATTTCATAGATTTTATACGGAGTGCAGAATTATTGGCTCCGAGAAAAATTTAGCAGAAGCAAGAATTGCTTTAATTATTGCTGTTAAAACTGTATTGAAAAACGGTCTAACAATTCTGGGAATAGAAGCTCCGGAAAGTATGTACTAATCTGCAATTGCAACTGATAATGCAAAAATATTCTTTGCTCCATTTGCTTTTAAAATTTTTGCACATTCACTAACTGTTGCGCCGGTTGTAATTACATCATCCACAAGAATAATATTTTTATCTTTAATTATTTTTTGATTTTTTAACTTGAAGGCATCTCTCATATTCTGTTTTCTTTCAACAAGATTTAGTTTTGTCTGCGTGTCGGTAAATCGTGATCTTACTAAAATATTTTTTCCATAATTTATTTTAAGATTTTCCCCAATTTCCTTTGCAATAATATCAGCTTGATTAAAACCTCGTTCAGCTTTGCGTAAACTGTGCAAGGGAATTGCAATAATTAAATCTGCATTCCAATTATCTATTTTTTCCTTTAAAATTTCTGAAACTTTTTTGCCAAGATATTTTCCAATATAAAATTTACCATTGTATTTTAGTTCATGAATAATATTTTGGATTGGTGTTTCATCTGCAAAAATAAATGCCGATTGAAAATCTTTTACAATATTTTCTTTTGTAAATTTTCTTTCATATTCCGAAGTTATTCTTTCTTGTGAAGCAAATTGAAGAAGGATAAAGCAGTTTAAGCAAATTATTTTTTCATTATCTAAAATTTTATTTTTACAGTTTATGCAAATTCTTGGAAGGAAAAAATCAAGGAGAAGATTGAAATTTTCTTTAATCAAAATATCTTAAATTTAGTTTAAAATATATTTTAATTTTAAATCTTTTTTCTCAAAATGATTTTCAAGCCAATTTTTCAAAGAAACAAGAATTTCAGAATCCAACGTTGAATTAGCTTTTTTTAATGTTTTAAAATATTCAGAATATTTTTCCAATGCTCTATCGTGCTCAAGTTTATGAGAAATAAACTCAACCACTTTATTTTTTTCATCAGATTTTCTTCAGTTTCGAAATGTACTTTTAATTTTTGCAGAAGTGATTGATAGTTTTCAATAATTTCTTTTTTGTCACCATTCAGAATTTCATATAAATGATTTACAGATTCGTAAATTTCCTTATGTTGTACATCAATTTCTTGAATTCCTAAAACATGTTTTTTCTCAAACTTTAAAAATTCCATTTTTACCTCAAAAAAATTATAACATTCGCAAAACCTTTCTTATTATCCATTCGATGGAAAAAAACAGAACTACTATTAGCAATATAAGATGTAAAAAAGATATTCGCAACTCATTATCTATATAATTAAAACTAATTCTGCTTTTATAAATTGATTGAATTTGTTCATTTAAATTATTTATTGAATTGATATCAAAATATTTTCCGTTGGAATTGTATGATAATTCGCGTAAAAAATTTCTATCGGATCTTTTTGTTAATAATTCCAACTCAATTGGTTCAATCAAAAATGAATTAGAGAAATTTAAATTTTTATTTTCGCTAATTAGCTTATAATTATATTTTCCAGATTGGTTTGGCGTAAATTCAGATTCATATAATCCGTTCCCAATTGCACTAAGAAGAATTTTCTGCGAAGACTTTTCATTTGAAATTTCAATTTCCAAATTTGCATTATTGATCGGTTCAAAAGTATCATCATAATAATTTGCATTAAAAATTACTTTTTCACCAAGAGAAAAAATTGTCTTTTGAGTTTTCAAATTAAATTTTTGATTATCGGAATTGAGCGAAAGCCACTTAATTGAATTTATTAAAAGATTTTCAAATAAATTATTTTGCTTTTCTGAAGATTGAATTTTCCAACGCCAAAAATTTGCTGCCGTTAAAACAATAATTTTATTTTTTGCAGAACTCGAAAATAGAACCGGCTGTTTTGAATTTTGATCAACTAATAAAATCTGTGATTCAACCGAAGGAATAATTTTTGTCTTTGTTAAATTTATTGGTGGCAATTTTTTCCAGCTTGCCAATTCTTCATTTAAATTTCCAATTATAGAATAATTTACGTTTTGGGAATTTATCTGAGTTTCAATAAATGAATTTGAAATCTGCGCAAAACTGAAAGGGAGAATATTTTTAATTTCACTTAGTTTTGTAAAATCAATATTTGTTGAGAAAATAAAAAAGACCGGTTTTTTGGAATTCGAAATTTCTACTAAAATATTTTTAATAAAATTTGAGTTTGTATTTTTTGTCGGAAATCCAACTAAGAAAACAACATCAGAATTTTTAAGAATATTAATATCACTTTTAGAATTTAGAAATTTGTTTTCACCAATTTGAACTATTGGAAAAATTTCATAATCTTCAAATTTGGTTAAAGTGCTTACCACAATTGATAAATCGGCACTTGGTCCGCCGCTTATAATTGCAATTTTTTGTTTTGAAGCTAATATATTTAATAAAACAGATTTCGTATTATTTGTTTTATTTTTTTCTTCACCTTTTAAAAATGCATTTGCAATAATTTTGTGTTCACCTTCTTTCACGCTGGAATATGTAAATCTCAATCTATTTATTCCGGTTTCACTAATTTTTATTTCTTGCTGAGAAATAATTTTACCGTTTTCAATTAATTGAATTATTGCATTTTGCTCAGACAAATTTTTGTTTAAAATTGAAATCTCAATTTCAGTTTCTCTGCCGGCATAAATAAATTCATTCGCAGAAATCTTTTGAACTTCGATATCTTTTTCAATTGTTGTATCGCCCAAACCAATTGTGAAAATTGGAAGTCCTAATTCACTTGCGGAGTTTACCGGATTTGAACCTTGGTTATTTATTCCATCGCTTATGATTACAATTGATGAAACATTTTTCTTTTGTTTCGCAATTTTAAAAATGTTATCAAATTCTGTTGAAGAATTATCATATGAAATTGAATCAACATTAATCACTTTTTTTATATTATTTCCAAAAAAATAAATTTCTGATTTCAAATCGTCATTAATTATTTCATTGGAAATTTCTACAACTTTTTTTAATTCTGATTCTGTAGATATTTGTTTAACGGATTTTGAATTATCAAGAAATAATAAGTTTATCGGTTCATTTATTTCTTTTGTTGTTGAAGAAATAATTGGATCGAAAAGAAGAATAAAAATTAAAAATAAACTTGCGGTTCGCAGAAAAATTAAAATTGATTTTACAAATAAATTAATTTTTGGAAGCGTTGTTTTGTAAATGAAAATTGAATAAATAAAAATTATCAGCAATCCAAAAATAAGTAATACTGGATTGCCGGATATAGATATGTTAAAATTCTCAAACAAATTCATTTGCTTTTAGAAATGAAAATTTATTTTAATGAGGACAAATTCCATGTCTGCAATTCTTCAAAAGTTTTATAATCGGTTAAATCAAAATGAACCGGAGTTACTGCAACATATTTATTTTTAATTGCAATCTGATCTGATTTTATATCGTTATCAAAATCAATCATTTCGCCGGTTAGCCAAAAATAATCGTTACCGTAAGGATCAATTCTTTTTTCATAAATATCAGCCCATTTTGAATTACCTTGCTGAGTTGCAATAATTCCTTTAATCTCACTCTCCGGTAAATCGGGAATATTTACGTTTAGCAATGTTCCTTTTGCAAGTCCGTGTTTAACAACTTTTAAAGTAAGTTCCTTTGCAACTTTTTTTGCAAAGTCAAAATTTGTTGGTTTGTGGTTTGTAATAGAAAATGCAATTGCGGGACAATCCATAATTGCGGCTTCTCGCGCGGCTGAAACTGTTCCGGAATAAATTATACTAATTGCAGTATTTGATCCGTGATTTATTCCCGAAACAACAATATCCGGAGGTGAATCCAATAAATTTTTAATTCCAAATTTTACACAATCTGCCGGAGTTCCATTTACGGCAAATCCGGTAAATTTATTTCTCAAATTATATTCAGAAACTCTTAAAGGAACTTTCATTGTTATTGAATGACCAACTGCACTTTGTTCAGATAAAGGAGCAACAATTGTAACATCGCCAATTTCACTTAAAGCATCTGCTAACTGATAAATTCCTTCCGCGCCAATTCCATCATCATTACTAACCAATATTTTCATAAATAAATTTCCTATATTTTAAAAGACAATTTTTACTATAGAAATAAATATACCAAAGTTTGTTAATTAAACCGTTATACATCGATAAACATTGAACTAAAATAAATTTATTATGAAAAAAATATTCAGCAAATTATTTTTTATTTTGATATTAATTTCACTTCCGGTTTTTGCACAAGACGAAACAGAAATTTTTATTATTGATGGATTTGTAACTCCGGAAAAACCTCATACTTTTAAACTTAGTTTCTATACTTCATTTCCGGTGAAGACAAAAATATTCATTGATGAGAAGTATGAATTTCAAATTTCAAATGAATTTTTGGAAGATCACAAAATTGAAATTGATTTCAGCACTTACAAATTCAATAAAAAAAATGTACCGTATAAAATAATTTCGGAAAACGAATCCGGCGAAAAATTTATTTCGGAAGATTTTGAAGCAATACTTCCTTATGATGAATTTATTTTCACAAAATCCGGAAGCAATCCGGTATCCACAATTCTACTGGGACTTTTACTTTACGCATTGCCATCGCCAAATTTAGCAATTATTGATAAAGAAAATTATTTCAGTCTAACAAAAGAAATTCCCTTAATTACTTTTTACGGTTCCGGTTATAATTATCCAAGCGGAAATATTGGTTTTGAATATACTCATATTTATAAATCAAATATTAGAGATTTAGTTCGTTTAGGTTATAAACATTTTATTCCGATAAAAGGAATTGAGTATATTTCTCCGGGAATTTCCGGATTTAGCAATTTAAAAGGTTTTAATGGAATTGGCGCTGAATTTTCAATTGGATTATTTAAAGTTTACGATGTGTTTACGGTTTATACAAAATATCGATACAACTTAAAACCTAACAATACTTCCCAATATTTTCACGAAATTTCTGTAGGACTTTATTCTCATTTTTTTACAATTGATTTATAATGAAGAAAACCAATAATGTTATTGATCTTGGCGAAAGAGGTAAGTTCAATTCGAATAATAAACTAAATAACTTAACCGGAAAAGAATGGATTAAGTTTACCAAATCTTGGTTTATCCATAAACCAAAAAAAAGAAATAATGAAGAAATTCTTCATCCTGCTAAATTTCCCGAAAGTTTAGTCGAAGAATTTATATCTTTTTTCACAAAAGAAAATGATTGGGTTTTCGATCCTTTTTTAGGAACGGGAAGCACATTAATTGCATCCGGAAATTTAAATAGAAATGCAATCGGAATTGAACTGAACGAAAAATATTATAAAATTTCAAAAAAAAGAATTACGGAGAGAGAATTTAAAAATTCAATAATTTCATTAAAAGGAAATTCGAGTAAATTAATTGAATTATTTAGTAAAAATAATATAGCACAAAAAATAGATTTCACAATTACGTCTCCGCCATATTGGAATCAGTTGGAAAGAAATTCACTCAGACAAAAAAAAAGAAATGAAAATGGATTGGATACTAAATATTCCAAAATAAAATCTGATATTGGAAATATTGAAAATTATGAAGAATTTCTTGAAGCTCAAGCAAATATTTTTGATCAAGTTTATGAAATTACAAAAGATAAAGGTTACTTGGCTGTAATTACAAATAATATTTTTTACCATAGTAAAGTTTTTCCGTTGGCATTTGATACTGCAGTTTCATTAACAAAACGCGGAAGTAAAAGTTGGATTTTAAAAGATGAAAAAATTTGGCTTCAAGATGATAAACCACTTATTGCGCTTGGTGTAAACAGTGCTTGGGTAGGAAACAGACATCATCAATATTGCTTAATTTTTAGGAAGGAAAGTTAATTTTGGAAAATGCAATTTCTGTAAGTGAATTAACTTCTCACATTAAACGAGTAATTGAAGATAATTTTGAACAAGTAAAAATTATTGGCGAAATTTCAAACTTCAAATCTCACATTTCCGGTCATTGGTATTTTACTTTAAAAGATAAAAATGCACAAATAAGCTGCACAATGTGGAAAGGAATTAACAATTATGTTTTTTTCACTCCACAAGACGGAATGCAAATTATTGTTACCGGAAAAGTTACAGTTTACCCGCCCAGAGGGAATTATCAATTAGATGTAAAATCTATGAAACCAGCCGGCGAAGGTGAACTTCAAAAAGCATTTGAGCAACTAAAAAGAAAATTATTTGAAGAAGGTTTATTTGACGAAATTTATAAAAAACAAATTCCGGTTTTTCCAAATACTATTGGAATTGTAACCGGAACCGACACAGCCGCTCTAAAAGATATGCTTAGCGTTGCATCAAGAAGATTTCCGTTGGTTAATATTATTGTTGCACCAACAAGAGTTCAAGGTGAAGGAGCCGCTGAACAAATTGTTGAAAGTATCGAAAAATTAAATCTGCAAAAAGAAATAGATTTAATTATTATTGCAAGAGGCGGCGGTTCTTTAGAAGATTTGTGGGCTTTCAATGAGGAAATTGTTGCGCGCGCAATTTTTGATTCAAAAATTCCAATAATTTCCGGTGTTGGACACGAAATTGATTTTACAATAGCAGATTTTGTTGCAGATTTACGGGCTCCAACTCCATCTGCAGCAATGGAAATTGCAACACCTAATCAAGAAGAAATTTTAAATATAATTAATGAATTTTCAAATAATATCACAAATTCAATTTTTGAAAAAATTGATAATTTAAAATCAGAAATTAGTATTTTAAAAAAATCCTACGGTTTTAAGAATTTAACAAGTTTAATAAATTCTAAAAAACAGACAATAGATAATTATATTTTTAGAATTCAAGTTATTATTGCTAATTTTTTAAAAGAGAATAAAAATAATTTGGCAATTTTTTCGAAAATAATTTCAAGTAATAATGTAAATTCAATTTTGAAAAAAGGATTTGTTTTAATTGATCAAAATGAAAAAATTGTAAAACGTAAAAATGAATTTAATTCAAACAAAAATTTTGATATTAAATTTTATGATGGAAAAGTGAGTATTAATAAATGAGTAAAAAAATTAAAAATTTTGAAGATTCATTAAATCGTTTAAGAGAAATTGCAGATTTATTAGAAAATGATGATGTTTCGCTTGAAGATTCTATAAAAATTTATGAAGAAGGAATTAAACTTTCTAAATATTGCAGTGAACTTTTAACAAATGCTGAATTGAAAGTACAAGAACTTAATAGTGAACTCAAAAATGAAATTGATAAATAAAGAAAGAGCGCAATAAATTGGTTGATGAATCACAATACAAAATTCTGTTTAAAGTAAATTCACCAAAAGATATTAGAAATTTTTCCGTATCTGAATTAAAAGACTTATGTTCGGAAATTAGAAATTATATGGTTGATGTTGTTTCTCAAATCGGCGGACATTTTGGCGGCGGACTTGGAACCGTTGAATTAACTGTTGCTTTACACAAAGTTTTTAACACACCAATTGACAAATTAGTTTGGGATACCGGACATCAAGCCTATCCGCATAAAATTATAACCGGAAGAAGAGAAAAATTAAAAACTATCCGAAGACTTAACGGAATAAGCGGTTTTTTAAAAAGATCGGAAAGTGAATTCGATGAGTTTGGTGCGGGTCATGCATCAACATCAATTTCCGCAGCACTTGGAATTGCAGCAGCAAATAGAATTAAAGGTGAAGATAACAAAAAAGTTATTGCAATAATCGGTGATGGTGCAATGACCGGCGGAATGGCTTATGAAGCTATGAATAATGCCGGCTTTCAAAAACAAAATTTAATAGTTGTACTTAATGATAATAACATGTCGATCGCTCCAAACGTTTGGCAAATCTCAAATTATTTTAATGAAGTAATTTCTCATCCGGAATACAATAAATTCAAAGGTGCAATTTGGGATTTAACCGGAAAATTAGATCAGTTTGGAGATAGATTAAGAACTGTTGCCGGAAGAGTTGAATCCGGAATTAAAGCAATTGTAACTCCCGGAATGTTATTTGAAGCTTTGGGTTTTAGATATTTTGGTCCCGCAAACGGACATAATATTTCAAAATTAATTACATTATTTGAACATATAAAAGAACTTTCCGGACCAATTTTGGTTCATGTAATTAGTGAAAAAGGTAAAGGTTACAAGCCAGCAGAAGGAAGCAAATCTGCGTTTCATGGTGTTACTCCATTTGATAAATTAACCGGAGAAATTCACAAAAAATCCGGAACGGCTCCATCATATACATCAATATTTGGCAAAGCTCTTGTTGAAATAATGAAAAATAATGATAAAGTTGTGGGAATTACTGCAGCAATGCCCGATGGAACTGGATTATCTTATGTTGAAAAAGAATTTCCTAAAAGATATTTTGATGTTGGAATTGCAGAAGAACACGGTGTAACTTTTGCCGCGGGACTTGCAACTCAAGGAATAATTCCAGTTGTAGCAATTTATTCAACATTTTTACAGCGAGCTATTGATCAAATTATTCATGATGTTGCTTTACAAAAATTGCATGTTGTTTTTGTTTTGGATAGAGCCGGCTTAGTCGGCGCCGATGGTCCAACTCATCACGGAACATTTGATTTATCATATTTAAGATATATTCCCGGAATTGTAATTATGGCTCCGAAAGATGAAGCCGAATTACGAAATATGTTGTACACATCTACCAAATATGAAAAGGGACCAATTGCAATAAGATATCCTCGTGGAAATGCTCTTGGCGTTGAAGTAAAAGAAAATTTTGAAGAAATTGAAATTGGAAAAGCAGAAAAAATAAATGATGGAAATGATATTGCTATTTTGGCTGTTGGTTCAATGGTAACTTATTCGGAAAAAGTTGTTGAATTGTTAAATGCAAATAATATATCTTCGGCACTTTTTAATATGAGATTTATAAAACCTTTAGATACAAATTTATTAGATGAAGTTGCTAATAAATTTGATAAAATAATTACGCTCGAAGAAAATTCAATCGTCGGTGGATTTGGAAGTGCAGTTTTAGAATATTTAAATTCCAAAAATTATAAAAATGATGTGAAGCTTATTGGAATTCCCGATAAATTTATTGATCACGGAACTCAGCAAGAATTGCACAAAATTATTGGAATTGATCCGGAAGGAATTGCTGAACAAATTCAAACTTTTGTTAAATCGAAAATTATTCATGAGGCTATAGTTGAACCAAAAAACTAAAATAGCTGTTATTGGTTTAGGAACAGTTGGACAATTAGTTCATCTGCCAATTTTATCAAAGCTAAATTCTGTTGATCTTGTTGCGGTTTCGGATGTTAACAAAACAAGATTAAATACAGTTGCAGATAAATTTAATATAAAAAATAGATTTACAGATTTTACAAAAATGTTAGAATCTGAAGAAATTGATGCAGTAATAATTTCAACTCCAACAAATACTCATAAAAGTATTGCGGTTGAATGTTTATCAAAACAGAAACATGTTTTAATTGAAAAACCAATTGCATTAAATTTAGAAGAAACAAAAGAAATTGATGCGGAAGCAAAAAAGAATAAATGTCACGCTATGGTTGGAATGAATTTTAGGTTTCGTCCGGATACTATGCTTCTCAAAAGTTTAATAAATAGTGGTGAACTTGGCGATTTATTTTATATAAAATCTGGATGGACAAGAAAGCAAAGCAGCCAGCAAAAATGGTTTAATAAAAAAAGTTTAGCCGGTGGCGGTGTAATGTTTGATTTAGGAATTGTTGTAATTGATACTGCACTTTGGCTTTTGGATTATCCTAAAATTAAAAATGCATCTGCTCAGCATTTTTATCACGCAACTCAAAATATTGAAGATTCTTCAGTTGGATTTATTAGAATGAACAATTCTGCAGTTGTAAATTATGAAGTAAGCTGGTCATTTCATGATGAAACAGAAAGTTTTAAATTAGCAGCTTACGGAACAAAAGGAACGGGACATTTAAATCCATTACGAGCTTATAAAAAAATGGGTTCAAACAGGATTGATTTAACTTCAAACTCCGGCTTGCAGGTAAAAGATTTATTTAAAAAATCTTATGAAAATGAATTGAAACATTTTGTCGGTGCAATTCGAGATTCGGTCCCGCTAATTTCCTCAAGTAATGAAGCATTATCTCGAATGAAATTAATTGAAAGTCTATATGAATCTGCTAATTTACAATCAGAAATTAATTTATAAAATAAAATGGCAAAAATATTATTAGTTGATGATGAAAAAGATATTGTAGAATTTCTTCAATACAATTTGGAAGCAGAAGGATTTGAAGTAATTTCCGCTTACGATGGAGAATCTGCTCTCGAAAAGATGCAAGAAAATCCCGATGTTGTAGTTTTGGATGTAATGATGCCCAAAATGAATGGGTATGAAGTTTGCAAAAATATTAGACTAAACGAAATTTATAATGATATTCCGATAATTTTTCTTACCGCAAAAATAAGTGAGTTTGATGAATTAAAAGGTTTTGATCTTGGAGCCGACGATTATATAAAAAAACCGATTTCTCCCAAAATGCTTGTTGCGAGAGTTAAATCAAAAATAAGAAGATCAACAAATACAGATGAAAAAGATCAGCAGAATTCGTCAATACTAAAAATTGGCCCGCTTGAAATTAATAAAGATAAGTTTGAAGTTAAGGTAAATGGAAAGAACATAATCCTTCCCAAAAAAGAATTTGCAATATTATTTTATTTGGCAAAAAAACCCGGAAAAGTTTTTCCAAGAGATAGAATTTTGAATGATGTTTGGGGCGAAGATATTTATGTAATTGAAAGAACCATTGATGTTCATGTTCGTAAGATTAGAGAAAAATTAGGTGAAGAAGCAAATTTGATTGAAACAATTAAAGGTGTTGGATATCGCTTCCGAGAATTTTAATAAAGTTTTGTCCAACTTTAAATTTTCCTCAGTTTATTTAAGAGAAATAGTTCTTCTAAGTATTTTATTTGCAATTCTAATTTTTACACTTTTCGAAATTTCCCCAGCATTTTTTTTAGCAATTTCTTTTACAATAATAATTTTCGATTTGATAATTCTATATCTCATTGGAAATAAACGAAAAAAAGAAATTGAAGAAATCAAATCTGTAATTAGATCAATAAGAAAAAATGTTCTGCTAAATGAAGAAGAAATAAAATTAAGTAAATCACTTATTGATTTGGAAGGCAATATTAAAGCAATGTTTAGGCGAACTCAGAAAGATCTTGCAAACATGCAGAAATTAGCGCAAGCCAGAAGTGATTTTCTCGGTTACGTTTCTCACGAATTAAGAACTCCAATTTTTACAATACAAGGATATGTAGAAACTTTATTAAACGGTGCAATTGATAATCCAAATGTTAACAGAAAATTTCTCGAAAAAACTTTAACACATTCCAATAATTTAAATTCGCTTTTGAATGATCTTATTGATATTTCAATGATTGAATCCGGATTGATGAGTTTAAGTTTCCGGTATTTTAATTTATTTAATTTTCTGCAAAATATTGTTTCTGAAATTAAAAACACTCATCAGCTTAAGAATCTTGAATTGACAATTTCAGAATTCAACAAAAGTATTGAAGTATATGGTGATAAAGAAAAACTTGTACAAGTAATGAATAATCTTTTATCAAACGCAATTAAATATACGAATGAAGGGAAAATTGAAATTTCAGTTTTGGAAAAAAATAAATTTGTTTTAATTAACGTTAAAGATACCGGTATTGGAATTCCGGAAAATGAAATCGACAGAATATTTGAAAGATTTTATAGAACCGAAAGAGAAAGGGAAAGTTCAACACCGGGAACTGGTCTTGGACTTGCAATAGTTAAGCATATTTTAGAAGCACATAGTTCTGCCATTGAAGTAAAAAGTACTCTAAATGTTGGAACGGAATTTTCATTTAAACTTAAACGTGATTAAAAGTACAATTCAAAAACAGTTTCTCACAGCTTAACAATTTCTTAACACACAATTAACAAATACTTAACAGACCGATAACATTCAATTAACACCATTCGCATAATTTTGGTTCAAAATTAATTCTAACATGAGGGGTCATGGAAAACTTAAACTGGCATAAGTGTGCCATAATTATGAAAAAAACAAATTACTTATTTTTACTACTTTTTATAACGTTACAATCAAATTCAATTTTTGCGCAATCAAGCAGCATTAACGGAATTGTTGTAGATAAGGATTTTGGTGATCCATTAATTGGTGTAAACGTTTTTATTGAAAGTCTAAATCGTGGTGCAGCTACAGATGTTAATGGAAATTATTTTATCGAAAAAATTCAACCCGGAGTTTACACAGTTACTTTTTCAATGATTGGGTTTCAGAAAAAAACTATAACCAATTTTGAAATTAAAGAAAATGAATCTAAAAAATTAGACATTGTTCTTAGTACAGAAACTTATGAAACCGAAGAAGTTGTAATTTCTGCAAAAGCTTTAACTAATACAGAAGGTGCATTGCTTGCAAAACGT
This sequence comes from Ignavibacteriota bacterium, assembly GCA_016708125.1. Classification (NCBI taxonomy): domain Bacteria; kingdom Pseudomonadati; phylum Ignavibacteriota; species Ignavibacteriota bacterium. The sequence continues at coordinate 2,843,837 of JADJGF010000001.1, forward strand.
CAAAAATCAATTTCTGTAAGTGATGCAATTAGTGCCGAAGCAATTTCTAAATCCGGCAGCAGCGATGCGGCAGATGCAATGAAAAAAGTTACCGGTGCTTCTGTTGTTGGAGGAAAATATGTTTATGTAAGAGGATTAGGTGAAAGATATTCTGCAACAACTTTAAATGGTGCAGAATTACCAAGTGCTGATCCGGATAAAAAATCATTTCAATTGGATTTATTTCCTTCAAATTTACTTGAAAATATTGTAACGGTTAAAACATTTACTCCTGATAAACCCGGAACTTTTACCGGCGGTCTAGTTGATGTTACAATGAAAAATTTTCCAGAAAAATTTTCTTTAAACTTTTCAGTTTCTACAGGTTACAATTCAATTGCTACAAATAATGATAATTTCATTTTACCAAATTCCGGCGGATATGATTGGCTTGGAATGGATGACGGAACAAGAGAATTATCTAATTTGTTAAGCAATTCTGATATTACAATTCCTCGTTACACATCTATTAAAACGAAAGAAGAAGCTTTGTATTTAGACAAACTTACAAAATCTTTAAATACAAATATGACTCCAATTTCTGCAAATGCAGGTTTAAATAGCGGAATGTCAATTTCAGCCGGAAATCAATTTGCTTTTGCAAATCAAACATTTGGATATTTAGCATCATTAACATGGGGACAAAAATATTCATTCTACGAAGATGGTGAAATTGGAAGGTACAAATTACCCGGCACCGTTGAAGATATTGAGTCTTTGAATATTGAAAGACATTTCAAAGATACACAAGGGACTTATGAAGCGAATTGGGGAGCTATTGCTTCTTTATCCATGAAGAATGATAGTTATGGTCAATTCAAAGCTTCGTATTTACGCACACAAAGCGGAGAATCTACCGCAAGATATATTTCTGGTTCATGGACGGATATTCCTTCAACCGCAACTTATGAAACAAGAGTTTTGCAATATACTGAAAGAGCTTTAGACACATATCAGCTTGAAGGTGATCATTTAATGAAGTTTCTTTCAGATTTAAAAATGGATTGGAAATTAACATACTCAGTAAACGAACAAGATGAACCGGATTTAAGATATTTTTCAAATCATTGGTCTGTTAAAGCATCAACCGGTGATACAATTTATCAAAGTCCATCTTCACTTTATCCGCCGCCAATAAGATATTTCAGAAATTTATCTGAAGATAATTTATCGGGAAATTTAAATTTTTCAATACCCTTTAATGTTTGGAATAATTATTCTGCAAAATTACAATTTGGTGCTGCTTATACAAATATTGATAGAGCATATAATCAACGCAGGTTTGAGTATGAAGCTGATGCAATTAGATTTAGTGATTACAATGGTGATATAGATGCATATTTCAATACCGTAGGAATTCTTGATACAAGTGAATCTTACTATGAATTTGGAAATGTAATCGGTGAATCAAAATCATTAAAAAATATTTTTAATGGTGATCAAAAAACTTCCGCTGCTTATTTGATGGTTGATTTACCAATTTCAAAAGATTTAAGATTTGTTGGCGGTGCAAGATTAGAATCAACCGAAATGAATGCTGTAAGCGGTGATCCTTCATTGGCTAAAGGATATTTGGATAATACGGATATTTTACCCTCGATAAATTTTATTTATCAATTGCAAGAAAATATGAATATGCGCGCAACTTATTCTCAAACAGTTGCTCGGCCAACTTTTAGAGAATTAGCTCCATACACTAGTTTTGAATTTATTGGCGATTACTTATTTGTTGGAAATGCAAATCTTAAACGAACACTAATTAAAAATTATGATTTGCGTTGGGAATGGTTTATGAACCCTGGAGAAATAATTGCAGTTAGCGGATTCTATAAATCATTTGCTGATCCTATTGAGAAATATCAGGATAATAGTGTTCCTAATGGATTACTTTCCGTACAAAATGTTAATGAAGCAAGTTTATATGGTTTGGAATTTGAAATGAGAAAAAATCTTGGAACCATTTCTGATTTATTCTCAAATTTCAATATCGGCACAAATGTTTCATTGGTAAATTCTAAAACAGAAATACCTGAAACAGAATATTTTCTTATAGAGATTTCAGATCCAACTGCATCAAAAACCAGACAATTCATGGGACAATCACCATATCTTTTTAACTTAAATCTTGCGTATGATAATTATGATTTAGATATGAGTGCAGGAGTTTTCTACAATATTTTTGGTAATAGATTAGCAATTGTTACAGAAGGTGCAAGCCCGGATGTATTTGAACAAGGCTATGGCACATTGGATTTTAAGCTCTCAAAGGGTTTGTTTGATTTATTTAACCTTTCGTTTACTGCTCATAATGTTCTTGATCCGGATATTAAATTTATACAAGAATTTAAGGGACAAGAATATATATACAGTAGATTAAGTAAAGGTAGAACGTTTTCAATTTCATTAAATGTAAAAATATAAAAGGAGAAAAACATGTCTAAAATATTAAAGACAATTTTGATAACTATGTTGTTTTTTGTGGGGACAATTTCTGCACAAGAAATTATTACAATCACAGACGGAGATATACCGGTAGGAGGAAAAGTAACATTTACGTCAGAGAATATATATTTGTTAGATGGGATGGTATTTGTGGATAGTGCAGCAGTGTTGACAATTGAGCCGGGGACAATAATAAAAGCAAAAGAAGGCCAAGGAAATGCAGCAAGCGGATTGGTAGTAACAAGAAATGGGAAGATCTATGCAGAAGGTACATCGGATAGACCAATAATCTTTACTGCAGAGAGTGATAATTTGGATGGAAACTTGAGCCACACAGATAGAGGATTGTGGGGTGGAGTAGTAATGTTGGGACAAGCGTCAACGAATAACCAAACAACAGATGGATTAAAAGCAGTAGAAGGAGTAAATGAGATAAATGCAGAAAATGCATTATATGGCGGAACGAATGATGAGCACAGCAGCGGAGTGTTTAAGTATGTATCAATAAGACATAGCGGAATAAATGTAGGAGATCAAGCCGGAAATGAGATACAAGGATTAACTTTAGGCGGAGTAGGCAGCGGCACGGTGATAGAATATGTAGAAAGTTATGCAAGTGCGGATGATGGGTTTGAATTCTTTGGGGGAACAGTAAATACAAGATATATGGTAGCAGCATTTTGTTCAGATGATGCATTTGATACGGATGAAGGATTTAGAGGAAAAGGACAATTTTGGTTTGGAATCCAAGCGGAAGATCAAGCTGGAAGAGTAGCGGAAATGGATGGAGCAACGGGAGATGAATATTATCAACCATATGCTCATCCGATATTATCAAACATAACTTATGTAGGTCCTGGAGTAGGCGCATCACCGGAAGGAGATGGGCAAGAATGTATAATCTTGAGAGACAATACAGGCGTAGAATATTACAACAGTATTTTTACGGAATATGATGATGCAACAAGCGGCTATGGATTAAAAATAGAAGATGTAGACAATACAGGGGCAACAACAGAAGACAGCAGAAAGAGATTTGAAAATGGAGAAATAGTATTTCAGAACAATATATGGTATGGCTTTGGATCTGGAAATGAAATAACACAATTTATCTATCAAGATTTTGCACAAGGATATTTCCAAGATGGAGGAAATTCAAATAGTGCAGTAGATCCGATGTTAAAAGGAATAAGCAGAACCACAGATGGAGGGTTGGATCCACGCCCAGAAAGTGGAAGTCCGGCATTGAGTGGAAGTAAAACAATAGAAGATAATTGGTTTGTCCCGACAAGTTATGTAGGTGCATTTGGTGGTAATAACTGGTTATTAGGGTGGACAACCTTAAGTGAATTAGGATATACTGACAATTTAACAAGTATTAGTGAAGAATTCGTAAATGTAATTCCAACTAATTTTGAATTGGTTCAGAATTATCCTAATCCATTTAATCCTTCAACAACAATTGAATTTTCTATTCCTCAAGCAAGCAAGGTTCAACTAAATATATTCAATATTCTTGGACAAGAAGTTGCTTCACTTGTTAATGGACAAAAAAATGCCGGCACTTATAAAATAAACTGGAATGCTTCTAATTTAGCAAGCGGAACTTATATATATAGACTCCAAACTGATTCTAAAGTTTTTACAAATAAAATGATTTTAATGAAATAAACCCCTCTGTTAGACTGCCCATAACGGGAAATAAAAGGGACGTGCTTTTTAGTATGTCCCTTTTTTATTATATTTTTCAAATGAAAAACATAAATAAAAATTTTTTATTTATTCTTTTAATTTTCTCCTCACCAATTATTTTCGCACAAAACATTTTTGAAAAAACTAATTTCAATTTTGATAGAAACTCATTTCAGAAACATTTAGAAATTTTAGGAAGTGATTTATATCAAGGAAGAGGAACCGGAACAAAAGGAGGAGAATTAGCAGCAAATTATATTGCAGAAAAATTTAAAGAAATAAATTTATCAGAACCGGAAAATTCAAATTCATATTTCCAAGAAGTTCCTCTGCATGGATCAATTGCTCTAGAAAATTCTAAATTAATTGTTTATGCCGAAGATGATACTTTTCAACTAAATTATAAAAAAGATTATTTGCTTGTGAATACGGGAGAGCAAACAATTATTCCTTATCCTATTGAAATTACATTTTCCGGTTATGGAATTATCGCTCCGGAATTTGATCATTATGATTATACTGAAAATGATGTAACCGGTAAAATATCCATGATATTAAGCGGCGAACCCGAAACAGATGATCCGGATTTTTTTAATGGTGATGAACCAACAATTTATAGTTATAATGATGTTAAAAATAGAATAGCTCTGAGCAGAGGTGCATCCGGAACTTTAATTCTGCCAAATATGGAAGCGGCGGATTCAAATTCATGGAATAAACTTACTAATGAATATTCGTTTGAAGATATAAATTTACTTTATTCGGCTTCGGAAAATTTTTCAATTATAATAAATCCTCAAACTGCAAAAAGAATATTTAATATTTCATCGGAAAATTCATTTGAGGAAATAAAAAGGAATTTAAGCGGTAAAAAATATCAATTAAAGTTTGAAGGAAATTTTCACCAAAGAGATTTTATCGCAAATAATGTAATAGGGATTATTAATCCAATTGAAAAAGAAAATGATGAGGCTATAATAATTTCCGCACATTATGATCATCTTGGAATTGGTACAATTGTTAATGGAGATAGTATTTACAACGGTGTTTTAGATAATGCAATTGGAGTTGCAGCTTTAATCGAAATAGCAAAAATTTTAAAGTTGAATGAAAATATTCTCAATCGAACAATTATTTTAATGGCTGTAACCGGAGAAGAAAAAGGTTTATTGGGTTCAACTTATTATACTGATCATCCAATTTTTCCTTTATACAAAACAATTGCAAATTTGAATATTGACGGAATTGCATATTTGGATAATTTCAATTCGATTGTTGGAATAGGATCTGAATTTTCTAATTTGGATGAATTTATTAATAAAACTGCAAATTTGTTAAATCTAAAAATATCAGAAATTCCGCCGGAGTTTTATAATCAAGAAGCATTTAATAGATCGGATCAAATTGCTTTTGCCAAAGCCGGAATTCCATCTGTTTTAATTTTAGATGGAATTGATTATGAAAATTTATCACGCAAAGAAGCTTTGCGACAAATATTTTATTTTAATGAAAATATTTATCACACTCCATTTGATGATTTGAAAATCAATATAAATTTTGATGCCGTTAAAAAGCATGTTGAATTTTTAACTTTGTTAATTATGCAAATTGCAAACTCAACTTCAGAAATTAATTGGAAAGAAAATTCACCTTACAATTTTACAAGGTTACAAACAAAAGCAGAAAAAAGATGAGAACTTTAAAATTAATTTCGATTATAATATTTTTTGTTTCGTGCAGCAATTCAACAAATTTGCAAAAAAATATAATTAGAATTAAAGGATCTGATACGATGCTTTTGATAAATCAGAAACTTGCTGAAAAATTTATGATCGAACATCCGAACATTTCTATTTATATAGAAGGCGGCGGTTCTGCAGAAGGAATAAAATCTTTATTAAATTCTGAAGTAGATATTTGTGCTTCATCGCGAACTTTAGATCCTAATGAAATAAAAGAATTAGCGGAAAAATTTAATACAATTGGAATGTCTTTTTTAATCGCAAAAGATGCATTATCAATTTACGTAAATGAGAAAAATTCGATTAGAAATATCAGCCTAAATAATTTAGAAAAAATTTTCACTTGCGAAATTACAAATTGGAAAGAATTAGGCGGATTTAATTCTGAGATAAAGGTTGCATCGCGACCGACTTCATCCGGCACTTACGGTTACTTTAAAAAACATGTTTTGCTCGATCAAGAATTTTGTGATAATTCTTTTATAATTCCAACAACGAAACAAATTGTAGAATTTATTAAAAATAATGAAAATGCAATTGGTTACGGCGGCGTTGGTTACGGAGATGAATCGATAGAAATTTCAGTAAATAATTTCAAACCATCTGAGGAAAATGTTATTAATGGTAATTATCCGCTTGCAAGATATTTGAGATATTATGCAACAAATAAAATTTCCGGAATTACTCAAGCATATATTGATTGGGTTGTGAGTGAAAAAGGTCAAAAAATTATTAAAGAAAACGGTTTTTTCCCGCTTTATTAGATTTTCAAAAAATTAACAATTATTTAACAATAAATTAACAAAATACCTTTGTTTTACCGATATATTTGAATCTTACTAAAATTTATAAAGTAAAATTTATTAGAATACTTAAGAGGGAATATGAAACTTAACAAAAAATTAACATTAGTAATCTCTGCAATATTAGTCGGTTTAGTTTTTTTAACCGGATGCAAGAAAAAAGAAGAAGTTGAAAAAACTATTGTTTCGGTAAAAGGATCGGATACTATGGTAAATCTTTCTCAGAAATGGGCTGAAACTTATATGAAGAAGAACCCAAATGCTTCAATTCAAGTAACCGGCGGAGGCTCCGGAACCGGAGTTGCAGCTTTGTTGAACGGTACTATGGATATTGCAAATTCGAGCAGAGAATTAAAAGAAAAAGAATATGAAATTGCAAAATCAAAAAGCATAACTCCTAAAGAATTTAAAGTTGCGTTAGATGGAATTGCAGTAATTGTTAACACAACAAATCCAATTAATGAATTAACTATTGCCCAAGTTAGAGATATCTTTATAGGAAAATATTTGAACTGGAAAGAACTCAGCGGTTCAGATTCACCAATTGTATTATATGGAAGAGAAAACAGCAGCGGGACTTATGAATTTTTCAAAGAACATGTTTTAGGAAAAGATGAAAGAGGTGAAACAAGAGATTTTGCAAATAATACACAAGTTTTACAAGGAACAGCAGCTTTAGGTGAAGCAGTTGCGCATGATCTTAAAGGAATTGGTTATGGCGGAGTTGGTTATTTTGCCGCAAGAACTGATGTGAAAATTCTAAAAATTAAAGCAGATGAACAAGCTTTAGCAATTGCACCGGCTCAAGACGGAAAAGTAAATTACGAAGCAATTTGGAATGGTACTTATTCAATTTCAAGATATTTATATTGCTACACAAATGGTACACCCGATAAAAAAGTACAAGATTTTATGGATTTTATTCTTTCAAAAGAAGGACAAGATTTAGTTAAACAAATGGAATATATTCCATTACCACAATAATTCATAAAAATTATGACTGAAATTCAGACATCGGATGAAAAAGTTGAAGTTGAAGATTCTGTTCAAGAAAGAGCAGAATCTTCTCTTTATGGAAAAAAAATATCTTTAAAAGTTAGAGTTAAAGAAAAAATTATTGAATATTTTTTTGCATTAAATGGCGCAGTTGCATTAATATTTATTATTCTAATATTTATATTTTTATTCAAAGAAGGAATAAATGCGCTAAATAATATTGGTTTGCTTGATTTTATATATTACGATCAAGTTCAATTAAATCAAACTGTTGAAAGACTTTTCGAATGGTATCCAACTTCAAGTGAAGAAAGATATTCTTTGCTTCCACTTATTGTTGGAACTTTACTTACCGCAATACCGGCTACATTAATTTCAACATTTTTTGGAGTTGCCGCGGGAGTTTATCTTTCGGAAATCGTAAATCCAAAATTGCGGGAATTTTTAAAACCAATGATTGAGCTTTTTGCAAGTATTCCAACCGTGGTTTTGGGATTTTTAATATTAGTTGTCGGAGCAACAATTTTTAACGATTTGTTTCATCCATCAAATAGATTGAACGCATTTATTGCTTCACTTGGTTTATCATTTGTAATTATTCCGATTATTGCATCAATGACTGAAGATGCGTTAAGATCAATTCCAACAGATTTAAGAATGGCTTCATATGGATTGGGCGCAACCAAATGGCAGACTATAAGCAGAGTTATTATTCCAGCCGGATTTAGTGGAGTTTCCGCAAGTATAATTTTAGGATTTGGGAGAGCCGTTGGCGAAACAATGATTGTTTTAATGGCTGCCGGAAATGCCGCAAATATTACAACAGATTTATTATTAAGTGTGCGAACAATGACTGCAACTATTGCCGCAGAAATGGGTGAAGTTTCACAAGGTTCTGATCACTATTATGCATTATTTTTTATTGGAATAATACTTTTTACAATTACATTTTTTCTAAATTTAATTGCAGAAATTATTATAAACAAAATGCGCAAGAAAAATGTTTTTTAGGTGAAAATTGGATATTACAAAAAAACATAAAGATTTAACCGGAACCTTTTTTATTGGTACTACAAAATTTTTATTCTTTTTGTTAGCATTTATTCTATTGATGGTTTTAGGCAAAATTGTTTACGAGGGAATTGGAATAATATCCTTAGAATTTATTTTTGATGAACCAAGAAACAATATGACCGAAGGCGGAATTTGGCCCGCAATTTTTGGTACTTTAGCAGTAACAACTATAATGGTATTGCTTTCTGTTCCGGTGGGTGTTTCGGCGGCAATTTATTTATCTCAATATGCTAAAGATACTTTTTTAACAAGAATTATAAGAACCGCAGTAAATAATTTAGCCGGAGTTCCTTCAATAGTTTTTGGGTTATTCGGACTCGGATTTTTTATTTTGTTTATCGGCAGAAATATTGATGAAGTTTTAGGTACTGGATTATTATGGGGACAACCGTGTTTACTTTGGGCTGCTGCTACATTAAGCGTTTTAGTTTTGCCGATTGTAATCGTTTCAACTTTGGAAGCATTAATTTCAGTTCCTAAAAGTCACATTGATGCTTCATTCGGACTTGGCGCAACAAAATGGCAGACAATAAAAAAAGTAGTTTTTCCGCAAGCAAAGCCCGGAATTTTAACCGGAACAATATTGGCTATTAGTCGAGGTGTTGGTGAAACTGCACCAATCTTATTTTTAGGTGCAGCATTTTTTCTTCCAAATTTACCAGTTGTTGATTTGTGCATTGGTGATTATTGCATTCCGATGATAAATCCCGCAGAACAATTTATGTATTTGGCATATCACATATTTATTTTAGCAACACAATCTTCAAATCCAACATTAACAATGCCAATACAATATGGATCAACATTAGTTTTGATTGCGATAACATTTTTATTAAATATTACGGCAATAGTTTTAAGATATAAATATAGAAAGCAGTTGGGAAAAATTTAATTTAGAGAAATATTCAGATGAAGAACACAAAAATATTAACAAAAGATTTAAGTTTATATTATGGCGATAAACAAGCACTTAAAGACATTTCTTTACAAATTCCGGAAAAGCAAGTTACTGCATTTATTGGTCCATCCGGCTGCGGAAAATCGACTTTTTTGCGTGTAATAAATAGAATGAATGATTTAATTGGAAATGTTAATATAACCGGTGAAGTTATAATTGACGGAATAAATATTTATGATAAAAATATTGATGTTGTAAATTTACGTAAACGAATCGGAATGGTTTTTCAAAAATCAAATTTATTCCCCAAAACTATTTATGAAAATATTATTTATGGACCATCGATAAATGGAATTAGAGATAAAAAGAAATTGGAAGAAATTGTTGAAAAATCATTAAAACAATCTGCAATATGGGAAGAAGTTAAAGATAGATTACATGAATCAGCATTAAGTCTTTCCGGAGGGCAGCAGCAAAGATTATGCATTGCAAGAGCCTTAGCAGTTAAACCGGATATAATTTTAATGGATGAACCCGCAAGTGCACTTGATCCAATTTCAACTGCAAAAATTGAAGAATTAATTCATGAATTGAAAGAAGATTATACAATTGTAATTGTTACGCACAACATGCAGCAAGCCGCAAGAGTAAGCGATAAAACAGCATTTTTTTATCTTGGGGAATTGATTGAATTTGACGGAACATCAAAAATTTTTACAAATCCATCAAAAAAACAAACAGAAGATTATATAACCGGAAGATTTGGCTAATTTTATTTTTGAGGTAAAAATGGAAAGACAATTTGAAATTCATTTAGGAAAATTAAGAACGCGAATTATAAAAATGTCAAGTTTGGTCGAAGATCAAATGGAACTTGCAATTCGCGCAATAAATGAAGAAAATCTTGAATTAACAAATTTAATTATTGAGCGTGAAGATAAAATAAATAAACTTGATCGTAAAATTGAAAGAACATGCCAAAAAATTATTGCGTTAAGTCAGCCGGTTGCAATTGATTTAAGACTTGTACTTTCCGCATTAACAATAAATACAAATTTGGAACGACTTGGCGATTTAGCAAAAAATATTGCAAGAAGTTTTCAAACTTTGAAGAAAAAACCAATTTTCCTAAATTCTACAAAGTTTCATGATATGACAATTATTGTTAGAAAGATGATAAAAGACGCAATTGATTCTTTTAACAATAACGATGCTGCGCTTGCTAAAAAAGTGATAGAAGCTGATGTAAACCTTGATAATCTTTTTGCAGAAAACAGAAAAATTATAATTAATATAATGAAAGAAAATTCCAATAATATTGATGAAGCTTTAAGTTTATTGGAAATCAGCAGACATTTGGAAAGAGCCGGAGATCATTCCACAAATATTGCCGAAGATGTATATTTTATTGTTGAAGCTCAGCTAATAAAACATAAATATGAAAAATATATTTTCTCGGAAATTGAAGATGAAGAAGAAGAAGATAATTAGTCAATTTTTTACATTAAAAATTTACTCAAATTAAAATTTGACAATTTTTATTCATTTCCGTACTTTTACAAGTCTAATTAAGATTTAATGGAGAAAAAATGTACGCAATTGTTGATATATTAGGACAACAATTTAAAGTTGAGGAAAATACTAAGTATTACGTCCCAAAATTAGATTCTGAAGTTAATAAATCTATTACTTTTGATAATATTTTACTTTTTTCTGATGGAAAAACAACAACAATTGGAAATCCTTCTGTTAAAGGAGTAAAAGTAAAAGCTAAAATCTTAGAACATTTAAAAGATGAAAAAGTTTTAGTTTTCAAAAAAATCAGAAGAAAATCATACAAATTAAAAAATGGTCACAGACAACAGCTTTCAAGAATTGAAGTAACAAATATTTCTTCGTCTAAATCTAAAGCTGCAGAGAAGGAGAGTTAATAATGGCTCATAAAAAAGGTCAAGGATCCACTAGAAACGGTAGAGATAGCAATCCGCAGTATCTTGGCGTAAAAAGATTTGGCGGTGAAAAAGTTAGTGCCGGATCAATTTTAGTTAGACAAAGAGGAACTAAATTTCATCCTGGCAGTAACGTGAAAAAAGGAAGCGACGATACACTTTTTGCAGTTATGGATGGAGTTGTAAAATTTGAAGTAAAAAGAAATAATAGAAAATATATAAGTGTTTACGAAAGTTTGAATTAGTTATAAATTTGATATAAAAATCAAACCCCTCTTTTGAGGGGTTTTTTGTTTTAAAAATTAAAATCCTAATCTATCCATATCAGCAACTAATTCTGTTACAGCTTTAACGGAATTATTAAATAATGCTTGCTCTTCATCGTTAAGTGTAATTTCTAAAATCTTTTCGCATCCGGTTTCACCTAAAACTGCCGGAACTCCAACGTAATATCCATTTACCGAATATTCACCATTTAAATAAACACATGAAGCCAAAACTCTTTTTTGATCTCCCAAAATGGATTCTGCCATTGCAATTGCCGCAGAAGCCGGTGAATAAAATGCTGAACCAGTTTTCAATAATTTTACAACTTCACCGCCGGCCATTTTTGTTCTTTCAACCATTGCAGTCATAACTTCTTTGGCTTTTGCTGAATCATTATATTTTCTTTCCAATAATTCCATTACCGGAACACCGTTTACATTTGCATAACGAACAAGCGGAACCATTGTATCTCCGTGTCCGCCCAAAACCATTGCGTTAACATCTTTTACTGAAACTCCTAATTCCCATGCAATAAAAGTTGAAAATCTTGAAGAATCTAAAACTCCAGCTTGACCAATAACTTTGTGATGAGGAAAACCCGATACTTTTTGAAAAAGTGTAACCATTGCATCTAAAGGATTTGAAATAATAATTACAATAGAATTTGGTGCAAATTCTTTAACTCCTTCTGCAACACTTCTCATAATTTTTGCATTTGTAACTAATAAATCATCTCTGCTCATTCCGGGTTTACGAGGTAATCCGGCAGTAACAATTACTAAATCAGAACCGGCAATATCTTGATATTTATTTGCGCCTTTTAAACTCACATCAAATCCATCAATGCGTGAAGCTTCAGCTATATCAAGAGTTTTACCTTGAGGCATATCTTCAACAATATCAAATAAAATAACATCTGCTAATTCTTTTTGAGCAATAAGCTGAGCTAAAACTCCGCCTATTTGTCCACCGCCAATTAATGCAATTTTTTTCTTAGTCATAATGTTCTCCTTAAATTTTTGTAATAAAACCTTGTTATCCTAAAATAAGAATTTGTTAATTCAATTACACCTAAATACATTCAAATATTTGGAAAGTTTTTGAGAAAATAAAATGTTAGAATAAAAATTGGTTTACTAATTATTTTTGTGATTACAAATAAAAAGTTAAAATTAATTCCGTCCCATTTTTATCGAAATTAAATTTTACATCATCGGCTAAAGATTTCATAATAAATAATCCTCTTCCGCTTCCTTTTAAAATATTTTCCGGAATTGTTGGATTGGGAATTTTTTTCGGATTAAAACCGTTTCCCTCATCTTTAAATGATATTTTAATTTTTTTTTGATTAATTGATAAGTTTACAAAAATATTTTTTTGAGGATCTGAATTATTTCCGTGAATTATACTATTTGCTGCAGCTTCGGCAATAGAAATTTCGATTGAATTTTTCTTTTCATCACTTATTTTTATTTCATTTTGAATTGTATCCAAAATAAATTTTTCTATTTCGGGAAGCAGTTCGGGATCGCTTTTATATTTTTGTTGAAAACTTTTTTTCACAAGCATTGAAAATCAATTTGTAATATGAAAAAAATACTTTTTATTCAAAACAATTGCAATTCATTATATTCGCCAATTAACAGAAAAATAAAGATTTGCCAACTCTCTTTGTATTTTTTCTTCGTTAGAAATAAATTCGTACCAGCCGTATAATGCCAAATCAACATTTTCCATTTTGATTAAGAAATTTGTTATTGGTCCAATACTGCTATACTTTGAAGTGAGAATTTTTTCATTAAGTAAATTGTAATTAAATGTTTGCAGACTGAATAATCTTAATCCCACGCCAATTTTCATTTCCGAATATTTTATGTTGAACATTGGTTCCAAATAAAATTCCGCTAAAAATCTTTCCGGATTATTTGTAAAATTTGACCACACAAAATCTCCTTGCTCAGAAAGTTTAATATATCCGGAAAAATCAAGATAAACTTTATTATAAAATTTTAACGAAGTTGTATCTTTTGCGCTAAATTGTCTGAAAGAAAAACTATTAATATTTGGCACAATATCTTCAAAATCATAAGAAGTATAATTTGCAGAAACCTCAAATGTGTTTTTAGAATATAAATTTGTTCCGTTAAATTCACCGCCGGAACTTAGTTTAATATTTCTTCTCGTATTATTGTTAGAACTTCTTTCCGCAAAAATGTAAACAATGTGATTAAAACTTCCTTCAAGATTTATAAAGAAATTAAAAAGGTGATTAAAAGATTTTAAATATGATAAACGCAGAATTGATAAAAGCTCATCGCGGTCATCAAAATTAATTTCACTTGGAGTATCATAAATTAATTTTCGATGAAGCAAAGTAAACAATAAATTATCTTTTTTTGTAATTGAGTAATTTCCAATTGCAGAAACCGTTGTGTACTGCGAATTATTATTTTTTCTTTTCTCAAGTTCCGTGCGCTGATCAAAAATTATGTTGTTAGCATCTTCAATTTTTTTTGCGTTATATTTTTCATCTCTTTCACTGTAATCAATTTTAATTCTGCCAAAAAAACTTTCGCTGTTATATTCTGTAATTGCCGAAAAATCAAGCCGGAACTCATCAATTTGTGAATCGAAAGTTGAAAGATCAATATTTGCTAAATTTTTAAATTTTGTAATTCTATCAATATTTCTAAAAGAAGCGCGCCCGCTTAAATCAAAATAAAAATCTGAATTAAATCTTGAGTTGAAAATTCTTTCTTCAATAAAATATCTGTTTTCAATTCTGCTTTGAATATTTTTTGAAATATTAAAAATGTTTGATGTAAGTGAATCAGCTTCGAAATAAAAATCTTTTCTTACGTTACTGTAATCGGCGGAAATTAAATTTGTAAGTTCCAGATCAAAATCATTTTTAACCTTTATTGATGCGAGTCGGTTATAATTTTTTCTTGGAGAAATATCTTCATTCTGAAAATTTAGATTTGACGAAATTTGAAATTCGTTAAGATTATATTTTTCCAATATAAGATTTGAGCCATAAATAATACCGCGATCATCTTCATTAACTTGTTTGTTAATTGAATATCCACCGTAAGGAATTATTTTAAATTGATCGATTGGTGAAATTTTTGAGTAAATAGTTGAATGCAAAATTGACGCTTCATTGATTGCAATTTTTCTATCGTTTGAATAAATATTATTTTGTGTAAGAATTCCAAATTGCAGAACCGGCGAATATTTATACTCGCCGATTATGGAAAGCGATTGTTCATCTTTAATATTTTTTGTTCCGGAGCTTACGAGCGAAGAAAAATAATTTTCATTCAAGCCAATGAAATAATTATTTGAATTTTGTGAAACCGACAAACCCGAATGAAGGTTTAGCGTGTTTAATCTTTTTTCAAAAGATGTATTAAACAAATTTTTTTGATACTTGAAATAAGTAAAATTCAAGCTATCGTTACTTGTTTGAGAAACAAGAAAAATTGGAAATAATAAAATGAGCGCAGATATTTTCTTTATTTTTTTCACAAATATTATTTTTGCATTTTATTATTAATCCAAAACAAAAACATCACCTTTTTCTGGAATTGTAACTTTGCTAAATCCGTTTTCCAAAATTCTATTTTTAAATATTTCTTGCTGATCAAATTCGCCGTGAACAAGGAAAATATTTTTCATCATTTTTTTATCAAAATTATTTACATAAGTGATAAGTTCGTTTTCATCTGCATGAGCACTGAATGAATTTAGTACAATCACTTCTGCTTTCAGTTTATATTCATCACCAAAAATTTTCACAAATTCATCCTTATCCATAATTCTTCTTCCTAATGTATGCTGCGCAGAATAGCCAACCATCAATATAATGTTATTTGGATTTTCAATATTATTTTTTAAATGATGCTGAATTCTTCCGGCTTCGCACATTCCCGAACTTGAAATAATCATCAATGGTCCATTGTATGAATTTAATTCTTTAGATTCAGAAACTTCTGAAATATAATTCAATTGATTGAATCCAAATGGGTCTTTATCCTTTAAAATAAATTCTTCGGTTTCGTTATCAAAACATTCGGGATGAAGTCTGAAAACTTCTGTTGCATTTACGGAAAGCGGACTATCAACAAAAACCGGAATTCTTGGTGCATCTCCTCTTAAAAAAATTCTGTGCAAAGCGTAAACTAATTCTTGAGTTCTTCCAACGCTGAAAGCCGGAACAATAATTTTTGCATTTCTTTGAACTGCACGATTTATAACTCTTGCAAGCTGATGTTCTGAATCTTTAGGATTATCATGACTTCTTCCGCCGTATGTACTTTCGCAAATAAAATAATCTACGTTTCCAATTTTTTCCGGGTCGCGTAAAATTGGAAGATTTGGTCTTCCTAAATCTCCGCTAAATCCAACTTTAATTTCTTTTCCGTTTTCATTTATTGTTAAATGTGAAACTGCCGAACCAAGAATATGTCCCGCATCTGCAAAGTATAATTTTATATCCGGAGTAATTTCAATATCGTGGTGATAATTTAAACCGACAAAAAGTTTTAAAGTATTTGAAACATCTTTTGGAGAGTACAATGGCTCAAACAAATTTTTACCTTGCTTTGATCTTGCCTTATTTACAAACTCAACGTCTTTTTCTTGAATGTGCGCACTGTCCCGCAGCATTATTGTAACTAAATCTCTTGTCGCAAAAGTTGCGTAAATTTTTCCTTTAAACCCTTTGCTAACCAAAGTCGGTAAATTTCCGGAGTGATCAATATGTGCGTGAGTTAAAATCACAAAATCAATTTCGGAAGGATCAAAAAAATCAAAATGTCTGTTTATTTCAAAAGCTTCCTTTCTTTTACCTTGATATAATCCGCAATCGACTAAAAATTTTGTTGTTCCGGTAGTAACCAAATGCATTGATCCGGTTACGGTTTTTGCTGCGCCAATAAATTGAATTTCCATAAATTACCTTAGAAAATTTGTTTAAGAAAATATTTCACTTAAAATAACAAAATTTGAAAATATATTTATAATTAAGTAAAAATTGATTTTATTATATTTACGAAAACAAAAATTAAAAATGGATAGTTATGGCAGATTTAAAATTAATTGAAGAAATTAAAGCAAAAGCAAAAAATTTGAGGAGAACAATTGTTCTTCCGGAATCTCATGATGATAGAGTTTTAAAAGCAGCTCAAAAGCTAACTAGCGAAGGTATTGCAAAAGTTATAACTCTCGGAAACGAAGATAAAATTCGCTCAAGAGCAAGAGAATTGGAATGCGATCTTTCCGGAGTTAGAATTATTGATTACGAAAAATCAGAAATGTTTAGTGATTTTTCGAACATATTTTTTAACATGAGAAAACACAAAGGTGTTACAATTGAGCAAGCAAGAGAAACTTTAAAACGTGATTTATTTTTCGGTGCGATGTTAGTAAAAGAATCAAAAGCAGATGGATTTGTTGCCGGTTCTACAGCTTCCACCGGTGATGTTTTAAGAGCAGCTTTGCAATGCGTTGGAATGCCGGATGGAATTTCAATTGTTTCAAGTTTCTTTTTAATGATTTTCCCAAATAGAGTTTTTTCATTTGCGGATTGTGCAGTAGTTCCAAATCCGGATGCAGCACAATTAGCCGATATTGCAATTACAACGGCAGAAAATCATAAAAAATTAACGGGAGGAGAACCTTATGTTGCAATGCTTTCTTTCTCAACAAAAGGAAGTGCAAAACACGAATTGGTAGATAAAGTTTTAGAAGCTACATCAATTGCAAAACAGAAAAATCCTAATTTAATGATTGATGGCGAACTTCAATTTGATGCCGCAATTGTTGAATCAATCGGAAAGAAAAAAGCTCCGGAAAGTAATGTTGCTGGTCGTGCAAATGTTTTAGTTTTCCCGGATTTGCAAGCAGGCAATATTGGTTATAAAATTGCGCAAAGATTAGGCGGAGCAGAAGCCGTTGGTCCGGTTGTTCAAGGATTGAAAAAACCTCTATTTGATTTAAGCCGCGGATGCAGTGTTGATGATATTGTAAATACTTCCGCAATTGCAGCTCTTATGTCATAAAATTACTAATATTATGAATTAAGCCCTCTAATTTGAGGGCTTTTTTTTATTCATAATTTATAATGATCATAATCGTTCCGTGTGAATCATAACTAGTTAATTCGTTGATATAATAATTATTATTAACATTTGAAATCATTTTATCATAATCATAAAGTTTTGTAAGATACTGTGAAATATCACCGGTATATTCAAATCTGATTCCATTTTTTCCATAATCATAAGCAACAAATGGAACTCCGTTTCCGGCGGCTGAAAAAGTTTCTGATGAGTTATAATTCAAACTTTTATCAACCATATCAAATCGAAAATCAAATATTTTTGTAGGATTTTCATAGTCGTCAAGAGTTAAACCGATTGTAGTTTTAAATTGAGAATATTCACTTGTTGAGTCTTGTGAAATTAAAATTGAGTTACTAGAAATTTGATGATTTCTATCCCAAACAACCCCACTCATTCCAGTTTCATAAGTATTAGTAGTTGTTTCATCTGGTGTGGTCCATGTAAAAGTACCTGTATAAGAAACTCCAAGATAAATAAATTGAATAGTTTGTGCTGCTTTGACTTTAATCTCCATCTCATAACTCTTGGTATTATTATAAGGTGAATCAAAATCATTATTATACAGAACAACTGCTATTTGATAACCTGCATCTGCAATTTTTTTAAAATCACTTAGAACTAAAGTGTCTTTTCCGCTTGCTAAAAATTTACTTTCAGAACCATTCACTTTGAATAATTGAAAATTCCAATCTTTACAAACAAACTCAAGTTTTGCATTACTGTTTAATTTTTCAAATTCATTTTTAATGGAAAAAATTGTTGCTGATAAATCCGAAAGTGAAGACTTAAAACTTTTTACGGAATCTGCGGCAGTTTTAATTGTAAAATTCTGACTCTTTATTTTGGCTGTTGCCATTAATGAACTTGGTCGAAAACTGTCACCATCGTATAACTCAAATGAAAAGAGACTTCTTAGATACGTATGCCAGCTCATATCAATACTTATTGGCAGAATATCACCGATTGCATCAAATGCATTTTTGCCACTATAAATATTTTCATAAATATTAACAAGTGAGCTATTATTATAATTTTTGGTTAAATATTTAATTAAACTTGCACTTCCATATCCATAAGACTGGGCATCACTTCCAGCGGTTTTTGCACCGTTTAATATTTCATAAGCATTACTTGCAAAAATAGGCGATACATAATTTGATCCGCTACTGCTAAAAAATGATTCAGCCCAAACTGAGGATGCTTCATCTAACCAGAGATGAGGCGATTGAAATTTAGATTTAGAAAATCTGTTTCGTGGATCGTATAAAGATTGAACTAAATGAAAAAATTCATGCCCGGCGGTTACTTTAAGCTCTTCTGCATCTCCCATTTTATTAGCATTGAATTCCATATATCCATAATTATCGCCCCAAGATGAGTTATAAGAATATCCGTAAACGGAATTATCCAGAACTTTTACAGTAACTTCAACCGGCCACTTTGAACGTCGGCTATAACTGAAACCAATTGACTGAAATTTGTCATAAGCTGATTCTAAATAATCTGCAAGATCATAAGCTTGAGTTATTACTGATGAAGGAAAATTTATTCTAAAATGATTTCCACGACTTTTATAACTTGCATAACCTGCAATTGCACCTAAATTGAAAGATAAATCATCAGCTTCAATAGAGTAATTTGAATTGGATTTTTCCATCCCGGTACCAACAGTTGAAGGGATTTGTGCTATTAAAAAACCAGCCGAGTCTTTTGCGCTTAAAAGTCTATAAGATTTTGCTTCACTATTTAAACTGGCAACAAAATTACTTTCTCCAAGTGCAATGAATGAACTATCTTTTAGAGAGCCATTATATTTAATTTTAATTTTAATTGGTTTATCAAATTCAGCGGGAATTCCATCAATAACAAAAAAGTCAGAAACATTATTTGTGCTGAACAAATTGTCATCAACTGATTTTGAAATTTTAATTTCTGAATTATTTTTGAATGCGCCGGTTGGAACATTTAATTCAAAATTATCAATGCTAATTGTGCCACCTTCATTACCAATATTTTTACTTCCCAAAACCGGTACTTCTTTTTCTTCAGGTTTGGTAGGTGAATCTTCCGCACAACTGTAGATAATTAGCGATAATAATAAAAGAACTGAAAATGTGAAGATTGATTTCATACTTTACTCCATATTAGAATATTTAAAATCTTTCTAGTTTTAACTGGAAAACAGAATTTTTATGGCATAATCTTCTATTAAATTGGTCAAGATTAAATACAATTTTATTTTTTTGATATAAAAATTTTGATAAAAATAATTTATCTATCAAAATTGTTTATTATCCAATTTATATTTTTAATAAAAGACAATCTTCGGATGAAATAAATTAATATTCGTTAGAAAATTAAAAAGATTTAGTTATTAGAATATTTTTCAATTCTAATAACTAAAAAATAGGATTTTTAAGGAGTTACAAGTATTTTTTTAATTTTGGATATTATCTAAAATTAAAATTCATTTTTGTATTTTGGAATTAAACCATTCAATTAAAGCATTCTTTTGTTCATCACTCAACTTTGCTTCGGAATGCATCATAACATAACCTTGCATTGGCATTTCACCGGATTTAATCATTTCAATACATTCATCCAGTTTATGTAATTGTTTTTCATTATCATATTCATTCCAAATTGAAAAATTTAAATGACGTCTTCCGTCATCAATATGATTTTTCAACAGCCAAGAAACCGGAGCAATATCTGAATACCACGGATATTTTGTTTGATGCGAATGACAATCGTAGCATGCATTTTTTATTACTGTACTTATTTCAGTTGGAGGATTGCTAAAATTAATAAAATCATTTTCTTGTTTTGCTTCCGGATTTGTTTTATCAATTCTTATAAATTGAATTACCGCAAAAACCGCAACAATTATTAATAATATTTTTTTCATTTAACTTTAATTCCTTATGATAATTAAATTTTTTACAACCCTAATTCTGATTTAACTTCAAGTTTTGCTGCAATTCTATCTTTATGAGAAAGATGTAAATTGTTGCAAATTTTCTTTATATAATGTTCTTCATATTGATCAATATTTCCATCAATAAAAGCAATATGCCAAAGATTTTTAATTAGATTAAACTTTTCATTTTGATCAAAATGTTTGTTCATAACTTCAGTAAATTCATAAAGACTTACAGATTTTTTAATTTCTTCTTTCGATTTTGAAATCAGCAAATTTAATTCTTCTTCCGTAAGTGAAAAATTGTTTTTCATAATTGCTAATATTTTATCTTCTTCATCAATTGAAAAATTTTCATCTGCATTAGCAATTTCTAAAAATAATGCACAAGCCGCAATTTGAATTGTGTGATTCTTTAAATTCTCATCCGGATTATTTTTACATTTCTTAAATGAATCTATAATAAAATCAAACATACTTTTCCTTTTTATTCTGGTAAAGATAAATCTGGTTTATTGGAATCAATTTTCTCATCAACCTTATAATTATTTCTTTCATAAAGCTCAACCAAAGATTTTAGATAAAGTGCTAAATTTGTATTTACTTGATTCCAATCAAAACGCCAAGTCCAGTTTCCGCCTAATTTTCCGGGGAAATTCATTCTTGCATCAGACCCTAATCCCAAAATATCTTGCATTGGAATTACAACAAAATTTGCTACAGAAGCATAAGCTACTCTAATTAATTCTTGGGTTAAATTATCACCATAATAATTTAAATATTTTTGCGTCCACTCGTAAACTCCGGAATTATTTTCTCTTTCTTTTTCAAAAAATCCGGTTGTTGTGTCGTTATCATGAGAGCCGGTAAATACAATGCAGTTTTTTACATAATTGTGGGGAAGAAAATTTTTATCTCCATTTGGACCAAAAGCAAATTGCAGAATTTTCATTCCGGGGAATTCAAAATCATCTCTAAGTTTTTCTACTCCTGGAGTTATTACTCCCAAATCTTCCGCAATAATCGGCAGATCTCCAAGATGTTTCTTAATTTCGTTAAATAAATCTCTTCCGGGAGCTTTTACCCAACGACCTATTTGTGCGGTTGGTGCTTCTCCGGGAATTTCCCAATATGCTTCCAAACCTCTAAAGTGATCAATTCTTACAATATCAACTAATTCCAAAGTTTTCTGAATTCTTTTTTTCCACCAGTTGAAATTATCTTTTTGAATTTCATCCCATTTGTAAAGAGGATTTCCCCAAAGTTGTCCGGTTGCAGAAAAATAATCCGGCGGAACTCCAGCTTTTGTTTCAAGCTTTCCATTTTCGTCAACAGAAAAAAGATGTTTATTTGCCCAAAGATCTGAACTATCGTAAGCAATAAAAATTGGAATATCGCCGATAATTTTTATTCCTTTTGAATTTGCGTAATTTTTCAACTTTTTCCATTGCGAGTAAAATGTATATTGAAGAAATTTTTGAAAATTAAATCTGTATTCTAATTTATCTTTCCATTTTTCAACGGAATCATTAATTCTGAAAGCAATATCCTGTTCCCATTCCGTCCATAATTTTCCGCTGTGATATTCCTTTACAGCCATAAATAATGCATAATCATCAAGCCAAAAAGCATTTTCGCTGCAGAAATTTCCGCAATTTTCGGAAAATATTTTTCCTGATATTTTATAATTCTGAAATGCAATTGAAAGAAGCTGATATTTTACTTCAATTAGTTTTCCAAAATCAATATTATTTTTTTGAAAATGCGGAATACTTTTTAAATCGTTTTCTGCCAATAAACCATCTTCTTTCAAAAAATCTAGGTCAATCAATAAAGGATTTCCGGCAAATGTTGAAAATGATTGATAGGGGGAATCTCCATATCCGGTTGGGCCAAGTGGGAAAATTTGCCATAGTTTTTGTCCGGATTCTGCCAAAAAATCAACAAAATGATATGCATTTTGGCCGATGGTTCCAATTCCGTAATCACCCGGTAGTGAAGTTGGGTGAAGTAAAATTCCAGCACTTCTTTTGAATTTCATTGTAATTCCTACATTTATTAAAAAAAAAGAAAATTAATATTGAGTTTAACAAATTATTTTTTATTTTCTGACCACAAAAATTCGGAACTGAATAATAAATTTCAAGCTTAACTTTTAAACTTTTTTATTTGAAATAATCAATCATTTGTTTAATTTTCGTGCCCGATGTTGTCAGTTTTATTCCTACAAAATCATCGGCAAAATTTTGAAATACTTTTCAATAGCTAATTGATAATCTGTTCACTACATAAAATTTGAGGCTTTAATGAAAATTAGTCGTTACTATACTATCGCTAATCAAGATCCATATTCATCGATAGAATTCGTAAAACGCACATCTGAAATTAAAAATCCAAACGGAACCAGCGTATTCAAAATGGAAGACGTAATGGTTCCAAAAACATGGTCACAAGTTGCTACAGACATAATTACTCAAAAATATTTTAGAAAAGCCGGCGTTCCAAAGTTAATAAAAAAATTGAAAGAAAAAGGTGTTCCAAAATGGCTTCAGCCATCTGTTGCCGATGATGAACTTTTAAATGAATTGCCGGAAAAAGATAGATTGGGCGGTGAAACTGATTCTCGACAGGTTTTTAATAGATTAGCTGGAACTTGGACTTATTGGGGCTGGAAAGGAAATTACTTTGATTCCGAAGAAGACGCTCTCGCATTTTATGATGAATTGTGTTTTATGCTAGCAAATCAAATGGCGGCGCCTAATAGTCCGCAATGGTTTAATACCGGTTTAAATTGGGCTTACGGAATTAATGGTCCGGCACAAGGTCATTATTATGTTGATTTTAAAACCGGCGAATTAACACAAGCCGAAGATGCATATACACATCCTCAGCCGCACGCATGTTTTATTCAATCAGTTACGGATGATTTAGTTAATGAAGATGGAATAATGGATCTTTGGGTTAGAGAAGCAAGATTATTTAAATATGGTTCCGGAACCGGAACAAATTTTTCAAAAATTAGAGGTTCCGATGAACCATTAAGTGGCGGCGGAAAATCTTCGGGATTAATGTCATTCTTAAAAATTGGTGATAGATCAGCCGGAGCAATAAAATCCGGTGGAACAACACGCAGAGCTGCAAAAATGGTAACACTTGATATTGATCATCCTGATATTGAAGAATTTATTGATTGGAAACAGCACGAAGAACAAAAAGTTGCGGCAATCGTTACCGGATCTAAACTTTGCAATTTACATTTAAATAATATCGTTAAAGCTTGCTATGCCGAACATCCGGAAAATGACAGATTTAATAGAAAAAGTAATAAAAAATTAAATGCTGCAATCATAAATGCAAGAAGATCACAAATTCCAGATAATTATATAGAAAGAGTAATTCAACTTGCAAAACTTGGATTTACATCGATAGAATTTCCGGAATATAATACTGATTGGAATTCGGAAGCTTACGCAACTGTTTCGGGACAAAATTCCAATAATTCAGTTAGAGTTACAAATGATTTTATGAAAGCCGTAATTGATGATTCTGAGTGGAATTTATGTTGGAGAGTTGAATTAAAAAAATCGGCAAAAGATCAGAGAAAACCGGTTGCTTGCAAAACTTTGAAAGCTCGCGATCTTTGGGCTCAAATCGGTTATGCAGCTTGGGCTTCCGCTGATCCGGGTCTTCAATTTGATACAACAATAAATGAATGGCATACTTGTATTAATGATGGAAGAATTAATGCTTCAAATCCTTGCAGTGAATATATGTTTTTGGATGATACAGCTTGCAATCTTGCATCAATGAATCTTGTAAAATTTTATGATGAAGAAAAACAATCATTCAATATTAAATCATTCCGTCATGCAACTCGTTTGTTAACTATGGTTTTGGAAATCAGCGTTTTAATGGCTCAATATCCGAGTAAAGCTGTTGCTCAAAACAGTTTTGATTATAGAACTCTTGGTTTAGGTTATGCAAATTTAGGATCATTATTGATGATTCAAGGAATTCCTTATGATAGTAAAGAAGGACAAGCAATAGCCGGCGCAATAACCGCAATTATGCATATGAAATCCTATGCAACCTCATCTGAAATGGCAAAAGAATTAGGTACTTTCATTAAATATGAAAATAATAAAGAAGAAATGCAGAGAGTAATTCGTAACCATAAAAGAGCTGCATTTAATGTTCCAGAAGAAGAATATGAAGGTTTATCAATTTATCCTATGGGAATTGATCCAAAATATTGCCCTTCTGATTTATTAAAAGCTGCTCAGCAAGATGCTGTTAACGCTGTTGATCTTGGAAAAAAATACGGATTTAGAAATGCTCAAGTTACAGTTGTTGCTCCAACCGGAACAATTGGATTGGTAATGGATTGCGATACAACCGGAATTGAACCGGATTATGCATTAGTTAAATTTAAAAAATTAGCCGGCGGCGGATATTTTAAAATTATAAATCAATCTATTCCTCCGGCGTTAAAAAATTTAGGATACAACAACGAACAAATAAATGAAATTGTAAAATATGCAAAAGGTACCGGTTCATTATCGGGTTGTCCTTACATTAATCCGGAAACTTTAAAAGCAAAAGGTTTCACTGAAGATATTTTGAAAAAAATTGAAGGAATGTTACCATCAGTATTTGAATTGAATTTTGCGTTTAACACTCACACAATCGGTGTAGATTTTTGCAGAAATGTTTTGGGATTAACAGATGATCAAATAAATGATTTTAATTTAAATTTACTTGAACAAATTGGATTCAAGAAACAAGAAATTGCAATTGCTAATGATTATGTATGCGGAACAATGACAACAGAAGGTGCTCCTTTCCTAAAACATGAACATTACGCAGTTTTTGATACGGCAAGTAAATGCGGAAGAAAAGGGACAAGATTTATTAAAGCTCATGCGCATATTAATATGATGGCTGCAGCCCAACCATTTATTTCCGGTGCAATTTCCAAAACAATAAATCTTCCTAATGAAGCAAAAATTTCTGATATCGAAGATGCTTATATGACATCGTGGAAAATGGGTTTGAAAGCAAATGCACTTTACCGCGACGGTTCAAAATTATCTCAACCGCTAAACTCTATGTCTGATGAAAGTATTGATGCAATTGAAGAAGAAGAAAATAATAACGAAATAATTAAAATTGCAGAAAGAATAATTCACAGATATATTGCAAAAAGAAGAAGATTGCCGGATAGAAGAACCGGTTATACACAAAAAGCAAAAATTGGCGGACAAACAGTTTACATAAGAACCGGAGAATATGAAAACGGTCAACTTGGAGAAATTTTCTTAGATATGCATAGAGAAGGTGCAGCTGTTAGAAGTTTGTTAAACAATTTTGCAATTGCAATTTCTTTAGGATTGCAGCATGGTGTTCCTTTGGAAGAATTTGTAGATGCATTTGTGTTTACAAAATTTGAACCAAGCGGAATGGTAACCGGAAATAGAAGAATAAAAATGGCAACATCTATAATTGATTACATTTTTAGAGAATTGGCTGTAACATATTTAAGCAGAAATGATCTTTCGCATGTTGAAGAAGATGAGTTGAACAGAGGCAAAACTTACGGTTCATTAGTGGAACCGGAATATGAAAGTGAAGAAGTAATTAGCGAAAGAATGATTCATTTGGATAATACAAATGATAGAAGTACAACACTAAGTGCAACTTCAAGCAGTGGAAATGGAAACGGTGTTCATAAACAACAAGTTGCGCATATAACCAAAAAAGTTCAGGAGGCACGAATTTTAGGTTATACGGGCGATATTTGTCCCGAATGCCAAAGCATGACTATGGTTAGAAATGGAACGTGTTTGAAATGCGAAACATGCGGATCTACAACCGGCTGCAGCTAATTGGAAAATATCCAAATTAAAAAGGGGCGGAAACGCTCCTTTTTTTATATATTAAAAATTATCAAATTGTTGAAATGATTTTATCTTCAAATGAATAGCATCGAACAAAATATTAAATTCGTAAATCAAAAAATTCAAAATAAATGTAGTCAAGTTGGAAGAAATTATTCTGAGATTACACTTGTTGCAGTTTCAAAATTACATTCAGTTGAAGAAATTGAAATTGTAAATTCAACAGGCATTTTAAATTTTGGTGAAAATAAAGCCCAAGAACTTGAAGAAAAAAATAAAATAATCAACAAAAAAATAAATTGGCATTTTATTGGTCATCTACAAACAAATAAAGTAAAAAATGTTGTT
The DNA here is from genome assembly GCA_016708125.1 of Ignavibacteriota bacterium. Classification (NCBI taxonomy): domain Bacteria; kingdom Pseudomonadati; phylum Ignavibacteriota; species Ignavibacteriota bacterium. Next base: position 2,871,032 of record JADJGF010000001.1, read on the forward strand.
CCAATTGCAGAATTTATTCATTCTGTTGATTCAATAAAATTAGCAGATGAAATTAATAAACGTGCAGAAAATATTAATAAAATTCAAAAAATTTTATTAGAAGTTAAAACTTCGGATGAAGCAACAAAATACGGAATTGAAAATTTTTATGATCTTCAAAAAATTGCCGAATATAGTAAAAGACTTTCAAATGTATATTTAGTTGGACTAATGACCATTGCTCCTTATACAAATGATGAAGAAATTATTCGAAATTCATTTAGGAAGTTGTCTGAATTTAAAAATAAATTGAATCAAAACGGTTTCGAACTTCCTCATTTATCAATGGGAATGACAAATGATTTTGAAATTGCAATTGAAGAAGGCGCAACAATTTTAAGAATTGGAACAGCAATTTTTGGAGAGCGAAATTATTCTATCAAATAATGAATAGAATTAATTAAGTTTACAATTCTAAATTTTGGAAAATTATGAGTAACCTTTTACAAAAAATTGACGAAACTTTAACCGAACTAAGAAAGTACAGTTCAAAAGAATATCCAATTGGAATAATTTTAGGAACCGGACTTGGCGGATTAGTCAGCGAAATAAAAATTGAACACATTATTGATTATGATAAAATTCCGCATTTTCCGCTTTCAACAGTTGAATCACATTCCGGTAAATTAATTCTTGGTTCAATAAATGGAAAAAATGTTGTAGCAATGCAAGGAAGATTTCATTATTACGAAGGATACAGTATGCAGCAAATTACTTATCCGGTAAGAGTAATGAAATTTCTTGGAGTAAAAACTTTATTGGTTTCAAATGCTTGCGGCGGAATGAATCCGATTTACAAAAAAGGAGATATAATGATTATGAATGATCATATAAATCTTCTTGGGGATAATCCTTTAATCGGAATAAATGAAGATTCATTGGGCCCAAGATTTCCGGATATGAGCGAACCTTATGATAAAAATTTAATTGAATTAGCTGAAAAAGTTGCATTGGAAAATGGAATAAAAGTTCAAAAAGGTGTTTATGTTGCAGTTGCTGGTCCAAATTTGGAAACGAAAGCCGAATATAGATTTTTGCGCGCGACCGGAGCAGATGTTGTGGGAATGTCAACAATACCGGAAAATATTGTTGCAAATCATATGGGAATAAAAGTTTTAGGAATTAGTATAATTACGGATGAATGTTTTCCGGATTCGTTAAAACCGGTTGATGTTAATGAAATTATTGAAACGGCAATGAATGCAGAACCAAAAATGACAGAAATACTAAAAGAAGTTATTAAACAATTATGAGTTTAAAAAAGTTAAAATATTATTTATCACCGCTATTAATTGCGTTTTTAATATTTTTATCAAATTTTTTAAATACGCAACTTTTTGGTTCTGAGATTATTAACTTTGTTGTCTGGTTTATTTTATCGTTGTTCATTTTTGGAATTGGCTGGTTTACGAATAATACTTTGGGTTGGGTTCACGGTGGTAAAATTGTTTTTGCCGTTATTGTTGCAATGGCAATTTTGAGCTCTTTGCTAATTTCTTTTTTTAATGATTATTTTCTTACGGAAAATTTGCTATTTGAAAATGTAATTCTTTATTCATTAAGAATAATAATGCTTGGAGTAATGGCATTTTTTGGAATGTCGATTTCTGAAATATTTACAAAACAAAAAGAAATTGAAAATCTTAAAAAGCTTGATAATGAAAATGAAATTTTGGAAGTTAAAAGAAAATCAGAAAATATTATTAACGAAGCAAATTTAAAAGCAGAAAAAATAATTTTCGAAGCAAATAAAAAAGCATCGGAATTATTTTCAAAAAAATAAATTATTAGGAATTTTAAGTTATTCAAGTTATGGAAAAGTACAAACAATATTTAAATAGTGTTAATTATTCAAAAATTGAAGAAGAGATTTTAGATTTTTGGCAGAAAGAAAATATATTTCAAAAAAGTATTGAACTTAGAGAAGGCAGCAAACCCTTTACATTTTTTGAAGGACCACCAACTGCAAACGGTAAACCCGGACTTCATCATGTAATGGCAAGAACTTTAAAAGATTTAGTTTGCCGTTACAAAACTTTACAAGGTTTTAAAGTTAATAGAAAAGCCGGCTGGGATACACATGGACTTCCCGTAGAAATTGAAGTTGAAAAACAATTAGGAATAAAAAGTAAAAGTGAAATTCCGGAATTCGGAGTTGCAAAATATAATGCAGCATGCAAGGAATCGGTTTTTACTTATAAAGATCTTTGGGAAAAAATGACAAACCGCATGGGATATTGGCTAAGCTTGGAAGATGCTTATATCACTTGCACAAATGAATATATTGAATCAGTTTGGTGGGCGTTAAAAACTTTATTCGATAAAGGATTGATTTTTAAAGATTATAAAATTGTTCCGCAATGCCCACGATCCGAAACGGTTTTATCTTCCCACGAACTTGCTTTAGGCTATCGCGATACGAAAGATCCGTCGGTTTATGTTTTAATGAAACTTGAAAATTCTGAATTGACGAAAGACGGCGATACATATTTTCTTGTTTGGACAACTACTCCTTGGACACTAATCTCTAATGTTGCATTGGCTGTTGGAACAAATATTGATTATGTGAAAATTAAAACAGAAAGCGTTTACTTAATTTTAGCAAAAGAAAGATTATCCGTAATTCGTGAAGAATATGAAATTATTGAAGAATTAAAAGGTTCGCAACTTGCGGGAATAAGTTACCAACAATTATTTCAATATTTAACAGTTGATAAAAAAGCATTTTACGTTACAGAAGCTAATTTTGTAAGCACGGAAGACGGTTCCGGAATTGTTCATATTGCGCCGGCTTTTGGTGCAGATGACTATGAATTATCTAAAACTTATAATTTGCCATTTCTTCAGCCGGTAACACGCGGCGGATTATTTACGGAAGAAATTACAGATTATGCTGGAAAATTTGTTAAAGATGCAGATCAAGAAATTATTCAAGCATTAAAAGCAAAAGGTCAACTTTATAAAAAGGAAACAATAACTCACTCATATCCGTTTAGTTGGAGGTTTGATAACGTTCCGGTAATTTATTACGCACGCGAATCTTGGTTCATTAAAACCACAGCAATTTCCGATAAAATGGTTGAGCTAAATAAAGAAATTAATTGGTATCCTCCGGAAGTTGGTTCGGGTAGATTTGGAAATTGGCTTGAGGAAAATAAAGATTGGGCTTTATCTCGTGATAGATTTTGGGCAACGCCTTTACCAATTTGGGTTACGGAAGACGGTGATATGTTTGCTGTTGGAAGTATCGATGAATTAAAAGAAGGATTTGTTGAAAGAAACGGTAATAAAATTAAAGTTGCAGATTTACCAAATGAAGAAATTGATCTTCACAAACCTTTTGTTGATGAAATTAAATTTGAGAAAAATGATAAAATTTATTTTAGAACTCCGGAACTAATTGATGTTTGGTTTGATTCGGGTGCGATGCCTTTTGCTCAACATCATTATCCGTTTGAAAATAAAGAATTATTTGAAAATAATTATCCCGCAGATTTTATTTGCGAGGGAATTGATCAAACTCGCGGATGGTTTTATACTTTACATGCAATTTCAACAATGTTATTTGAAAAAGTTGCTTTTAAAAATCTTATTGTAAATGAATTAATTTTAGATAAAAACGGAATGAAAATGTCAAAGTCAAAAGGGAACGCTGTTGATCCTTTTGAACTTTTTGATAAATACGGAGCCGATGCAACAAGGTGGTATTTGGTTACGGGAAGTCCGCCATGGAGAACTACTCTCTTTGATGAAGACGGAATTTTAGAAGTTCAGCGTAAATTTTTTGGAACATTAATTAATACTTATTCATTTTTTGCACTTTATGCAAATATTGATAATTTTGATTTTAGTCAAGAATTTATTCCTTATGGAGAAAGATCAGAAATTGATAGATGGATAATTGCAAAACTATCTTCTGTTGTTGAAGAATATCAAGAACTTATGGATAATTACGATGTAACAAAAGCCGCAAGATTAGTAAGTGATTTTACTATCGATGAATTATCTAATTGGTATGTAAGAAGAAGCAGACGAAGATTCTGGAAATCAGAAATAAATAAATCTAAAATTTCTGCATATCAAACTTTATATGAATGTTTGATTACTGTTGCAAAATTAACTTCTCCGTTTGCACCATTTATTGCTGAAGAGATTTACCAAAATTTGAATAAAGTTTCTAAACTTGAAAATAGAAAATCAATTCACTTAGTTGATTTCCCAATTCCAACTTACCGAAATAAAGAGTTGGAAGAAAAAATGGAAATTGCTCAAAAAGTAGTTTATCTTACAAGAGCAATGAGAGCAAAAAATAATTTAAAAGTTAGACAGCCGCTTCGCAAAATTATGATTGCCGTTGAACCAAAAAGCAGAGATGCTGTTAGAAGTATGAGCGATGTAATTTTAGAAGAAGTTAACATTAAAGAATTAGAAGTTTTGGAAGATGATTCCGCAATTGTAAGTAAATCGGCAAAAGCTAATTTTAAATCATTAGGTCCTAAGTATGGGAAAATGATGAAAAATTTAGCAAATAGAATAAAAGATTTTAATAAAGATGAAATTAAAAAGTTAGAAACAGAGAAATCTTTTTCATTTACTTTGGATGGTAATGATATTACATTAACATTAGAAGATGTAGAAATTATCAGTACGGAAATTGAAGGCTGGGTTGTTGAATCGGAGAATGGCGTTACGGTTGCAATTGATAGCGAATTGAATGATGAATTAATTGGTGAAGGATACGCAAGGGAATTTGTAAACAGAATTCAAAATTTAAGAAAAAATTCCGGGTTAGAAGTTACAGATAGAATTAATATTTTTTATATGGCAGATTTAGAATTACAAAAATATATTCAGAGTTTTGAAAGTTATATTAAAAATGAAGTTCTTGCAGATAAGTTGGAAAATAAGAATGATGGGGGAAATGGTTATAGCGAGGAATTAACAATAGGTGAATTTAAATGTGGTATAACCATCAATAAGGTAATGTAATATTATTGAGGAGACAAAACATGGCAAAGAAAACATCAGCTAAAACAAAACCATCTTCAGCAAAAGCAGCACCTAAAAAAACTAAAGATGTAAAAGAAAAAAAAGCAGCTGCTAAAAAACAGACAAAGGTTAAAGTTGTAGTTAAACCAGTAAAAAAATCTGTTGGTAAAACAGATACAGTTAAAAAAGGTTCAGTAAAAAAATCAGTTCCTACAAAGGAAACTGTTAAGAAAGTAATTTCTCCAGCAGTGAAAAAAAATGTCGTAAAGACTCCAAGCAAAACTAAAACCGGAAAAAAAATTGAAGTAGTTGTAACTCCGGTAAAACCTAAAGTTCCTAAAAAAATTGTAGGTTATCCTAAAAAGGAATTAGATGAATTTAAAACTGTAATCCTTGATAAAAGAAAAGAAATTATTGAGCAGTTGCAAAATTTAAAAGAGCAAATGATGGATGAAACAACCGGTCAATATGTAAACGAAAATTCTCCATATTCATTACATATGGCAGAACAAGGAACCGATGCGCAAGAAAGAGAAAAATTATATTTGTGGGCTCAGCGAGAAACAAAATTTTTAGGTTATTTGGAAGATGCACTTCAAAGAATTGATAACGGAACTTACGGAATTTGTATTGATAGTTTGGAATTACCCGAAGGTCCGCATTTAATTCCAAAGAAAAGATTATTAGCCGTTCCGCACACACAGCATTGTGTTGATTGTAAAAATAAAAAGTGAAAAATTATTTAATTACGAGAAAAATATTTGAGAGTAATTTTTATTTCAGCGATTGTTGTATTTGTTGACCAAATAACAAAAATATTTGTAAAAGGTATTTCTATTCCGGCTTTAGGAATTAATATTCAAGGAATGAAATACGGGGAAAGTATAAATATAATTGGTGATATTTTCAAATTTACATTTGTCGAAAATCCCGGAATGGCTTTTGGTATTGAGGTTGACGGCTATGCTAAACTTTTGCTTTCAATTTTTTCATTAATTGCAAGTATTGGAATTGTTGTTTATTTATTCAAAGTTCGACACGAAAAATTGTTATATCGATTTTCACTTGCATTAATTTTAGGCGGTGCAATTGGAAATTTAATTGATAGATTTTTTTACGGCGTAATTTATGATTACGCTCCTTTTCTTTATGGAAGAGTAGTTGATTTTCTTCATGTTGATACTTTTGGATTTACAATTTTCGGTAAAACTTATGATAGTTTTCCTATTTTTAATGTTGCTGATTCTGCAGTAACAATTGGAGTTGCGCTGATTTTAATTTTTCATAAAAGTATAGAATCAAAAAAGAATACAGAAAATTCTGAAAACGAAATTAATTCTGAAAAACTGGAAACTCAATTAGAGTATGGCAATAGTAACAGAGAAGATAATAAACTTAGTAATAACTGAGGGACAAAGAAAACAAAGAATAGATGCTTATTTAGCAAACTGTTTAGAAAATACAACTCGATCAAGAATTCAAAAACTTATTAAAAATAATTTGATTACTGTAAATGGAAATCTTATAAAATCAAATTATACAATTTCTCCCAAAGACGAAATTAAAATTACAATTCCCGTTTCACCAAGACCCGATAAAATTGAACCCGAAGACATTCCACTTAAAATTATTTTTGAAGATGACTATTTAATTATTATTGATAAACCCGCGGGAATGGTGGTTCATCCATCTTACGGAAATTACACTTCCACAATGGTTCATGCATTACTTCATCACACAAAAAATTTAAGTTCTTTTAACGGAGATTATAGAGCCGGAATTGTTCACAGAATTGATAAAGACACAACGGGATTATTAGTTATCGCAAAAAGTGAAGAAGTACATTCGCATTTGGCAAAGCAGTTTGCGGCAAAAACTACGGAAAGAGAATACTGGGCTGTTTGCTGGGGAAAGTTTAAAGATTCAACCGGAGAAATTATTGCAAATATTGCACGAAGTAAAAGTGATAGAAAATTATTTTCCGTTTCGGAATCTGATGGAAAAACTGCTCATACAATTTATACGGTTTTGGAAGAATTTGATTTTTTAAGTTTGATAAAATTAAAATTAATGACCGGAAGAACACATCAAATTAGGGTTCATTTAGCTCACGTAAAACATAATATTTTTGGCGATCACACATACGGCGGCAGAAGAATTAATTATGGTTTTGAACTTCCTAAAATTAGAGCTCGCGTAAATAATCTTTTGGAAATAATTGATCGACAAGCACTTCACGCAAAAACTTTGGGATTTATTCATCCAATTACAAACGAAAAAATGACGTTTGCTTCTGAGCTGCCTGAAGATTTTAATAATTTATTAATTGAATTAAGAAGTCAGCAACAGTAATTTATAAATCGGAAATTATTTTTATTGTTCCTTCCTTTGGCAAACTAATTTTATAATTTTTTTTCAGTTTATTTTTTAAGAAATTATCTCTCAACCAAGGATTATACAATTTCAAAATTTTGTAATTAATTCCATTTGATTTTGCAAAATCTGCAAAGTTAGAAATTGAGCTATCAACATTTATTTCATATGTTTCAAAAGGTTTGTACAATTCATCATCTTTAATATCAAAGCCATATTCTGCCGGATTATTCATCATAATTTTTGTTGCAATTACTCTAAAAACATATCTTGAAGTTTCCTCATTCAAAACTAAATTGTAATAATTATTTGTCTTTTGACGAGAAATTTGTTCATCAATTCCGGTCTTCCCCATATTGTAAGAAGCCGCAGCCATTGTCCAACTTCCAAATTTATTATAAGCCGACAGCAAATATTTACATGCCGCTTCTGTTGATTTTTCAACACTGTATCTTTCATCAATTTCATCATTAATTTCTAAACCAAGTTCTTGTCCCGAAGTTTTTAAAAATTGCCAAAACCCAACGGCGTTTGATGGCGAAACTAAATTGAGCAAAGTACTTTCGGTTACGCATAAAAATTTAAAATCATCCGGAATATTATTTTTTTTCAAAATTGGTTCAATAACGGGAAACCATCTATTTGCTCTTTTAATCGTAAGAATCATTAAAGAATGCCAATAAGTATTTACAATAAATTCTCTATCCAATCTTTCGTAAACTTCAAAATTTTCCAACGGAACTTTTTCTCCACAGAATTCTAATTCATCCGGAATAATTGGAGAAACAATTTTATATTCTTTTTGAAATTCTTCTTTTACAATTACCGAATCTTTTGGAATAAAATTTTGAAATAGTAAAATTGGAATTGCAATTCCAAGGATTATAAAAAAAGTTGTTTTCACTATTTTTGATTTTTTTATATTATTTTCATTCATATTTCAGTCTCAATAAATTTAAATGCAAGTTTAGTTTATCTTTTTTCAAAAAGCCATTTTTAATTTTATAATTAGTAGTTTTTATTATCGATTTGCAAATCGGTAATTTAAAATGAAAGCAAAAATTATTAAAATTGAACCAAAACTTAATTGAATAAAATTTGTTTTTTCACCAATTAAAATAAATGCAAATAAAACTCCGAGCGGAATTTTTAAATTATTCATAATTGCTAAAATTCCGGTTTCCACTTTTGTAACGCCAATATTCCAAAGAAAAAATCCTATTCCCGATGCGACAATTCCTAAGTAAAGTAAAGATAAAATTTGACTTGAATTAATTTGTAAATTTTTAAAATCTGTGGAAGCTATTGAAAAAATTCCCGTAATTAAAATTGCTCCAAAATATAAAAGTGCAAAAGTTTGATGAGGTTTAAAATCAAAATCTTTCTCAATTATTTTTTTATAATAAACTTGCCCAAGTGCAAAACAAAAATTTGAAATTTGAACAAGCAAAATTCCTTTCCAATATCCGAATGAAAAATTTTCTTTGTAAACTATTATAAACGATCCGGCAATTGTTATGAAAGCTGTAACCCAATTAAAATAATTAATTTTCTTTTCCCAAATTTCTGTGATTAGAACAATAAAAAACGGCGTAAGCAAAGTTAAAATTGCAACTTCGTAAGCTTGCAAAAATTGGAAAGAATATATGTAAGTTAAGTACATAATTCCGTATTGAATAATTCCAATAAAAAATAAATGAAAATTAATTTTTGATGAAATATTTTTGATTCGCAGAAATGGAAGAAAAATTAAAAATGAAATTAGCAATCTTGCAAATGCAACAAAATTTGAATCAAGCGAACTTAAATTTCCCTTAATCAAACTGAATGAAAGCGCCCAAATGATGGAAACAATTATTAAATAAATCATGCGCAAATATAATTAAATTAGTTTGTCAATCCTTCGCAGATTAGAATGGATTCTGATAAATAAGCAAATAGATTCCCGATTAAAACATTCGGGAATGACACACAAAATATATAATTGAAAAAATTCTTCATCTCAATTAAATGTGTTTGTAATTTAAAGAAAGTGAAATTTATTATATTTGTTTTTCAATTTTGGAGTTCTAATGTTAATTTATAATACGCTGACAAAAAAGAAAGAAGAATTTATTCCGTTAAATCCGCCAAAAGTTACGGTTTATGTTTGCGGACCGACAATTTATGATTTTTTTCACATCGGAAATGCGCGTACTTTTGTTTCTGCAGATATAATTAGAAGATATTTGGAATATAAAAAATATGATGTAAAATTTGTGATGAACCTTACGGATATTGATGATAAGCTGATTAAAAAATCTAACGAAGAAAATTTACCGGTTGAAAAAATTGCCGATAAATACGCCGAAGCTTTTTTTGAAGATATTACGAAATTGGGAATTAAGAAAGCAAATATTTATCCGAAAGCAACCGAACATATGCCGGAAATTATTGATTTAATTCAAAAACTTGTTGATAAAAACTTTGCCTACAATGTTGATGGAAATGTTTTTTACGATGTAAATAAATTTACCGAATATGGAAAATTAAGCGGAAAAAATTTAGCTGATTTGGAAGCCGGTGCAAGAATTGAAATTAATGAACAAAAGAAAAATCCTTTGGATTTTTCACTTTGGAAAAAAGTTAAGCCAAATGAGCCTTATTGGGAAAGTCCTTGGGGAAACGGTAGACCCGGCTGGCATATTGAATGCTCGGCAATGAGCATGAAACATTTGGGACAAACAATTGATATTCACATTGGCGGAAATGATTTGGTTTTTCCGCATCATGAAAATGAAATTGCGCAAAGTGAAGCCGCTTGCGGAAATGAATTTGTAAAGTATTGGATTCACTGCGGATTCTTAAATATCAACCAAGAAAAAATGTCTAAATCGCTTGGCAATTTTTTTACTGCAAGAGAAATTCTTAAAAAATATAATCCGAATGCAATTAGATTCTTTTTTAGTCAAACTCATTTTTCCGGACCTTTAAGTTTTTCGGAAGATTTAATTGAAGGTGCAGAAAAAGGTTTGGAAAAAATTCTAAATCTCGCGCAAAAAATTGAAAACACAAAACCGTCTATTGAGTTGGATTTAAATCCTTTTGAAATTGATAGATATCTTTTTGCGTTTGAAAGTGCGATGGATGATAATTTTAATACTTCGCAAGCACTTGCTGCAATTTATGATTTTGTTAGAGATTTCAATAAATTTTTAACTAAGAATGAAAAAATTTCTAAAGAAGTTTTAGCAAACGCAAAAGATTTTCTAATATCAACTTTAACTAATGTTTTGGGAATTGAAATTTTTTCTGAAAATTCTACAAGAAATTCCAAAGACGATGAATTGATAAAATTATTTATTGAGTTTAGGACAAAAGTTAAACTTGATAAAAATTATAAACTCGCCGATGAAATTAGAGATAAGTTAAAAGATTTGGGAATTATTTTGGAAGACAGCAAAGAGGGAACTTACTACAAAATTTTAAGCAAATAAAATTTGTGAAAAATATTTTGATAATTTCTGCAATTGTAATTTTTGCAATTTTTCTTTCACTTCTAATTTGGAATTATTTTTTCTCTATCTACGAAATTAAATTTTCGACAAGTTTTCAAAATTCAACTATAAAAACTAATTCTGAAAATTTCATAGAATTTTACGGAATAAATTCATTCGGACAAAAACTTAGTTTTAGAAACTTGGATATCACATTTGAAATACTTGAAGGAAAAGAATTAGTGAATGAAATTAAAAAAAAATCAAACAAAGTTTTTATTTCAACAAATGAAATTGAAGGAAAAATTGTGGTAAAAGTGAATTCAAGATTTTCGCTTAATCCGATAATTATATCAATTAATAACTGAAGTTACGCAAAATGTCATTCTGAACGAAGTGAAGAATCTCAATATTGCGAATTTACTCTATTTTGAGATATTTCGCTTCGCTCAATATGACAAAAACCTCAAATTGCGTAACTTCATTTAATAATAAAAATCTCTAAAAATTAAAGGAAAATTTGTCTATTAAACTGTACAATGAGTTTAAAAATTTGTACAAAATCCTTAAAAATTGATTCAAAAACGAAAGAAATTGACATTTTTTTTGGCTCAAAATTTGAACTTATACTTTTGTTTTAATACAACGAGGGAAAAAATGAAAACATATATTTATTTAGCAATTTTTGCTTTAACTTTATCTTTAACCGGATGTTACACAGAAATCGGTTATGATTATGAGCGTGAAGCTTATTGGGATAAAGTAGAAAATAAAGAACCAATGCGTAATGAAGATGTTGATACTTCGGAATATGTGGATGAAGAATATTCAGATTCTTCAGAATATTATTCCGATGAAAATTACGATGGCGAAAATTATGAAAATGAAGAATATTATGATGATTCTAATTATGACTCAAGACCTTACAGATTTTATGATAATTACTATCCCGGTGTAAGTTACAGATTTTATTCAAGATTTTATGATCCTTGGTGGGACGGCTGGTGGTCATGGAGATATTATACTTATGATCCGTTCTATTTTTCATATTATCCATTTTACAGAAATTATTATAGCGGCTGGTATAATTCGGGTTATTATTACGATTATTATCATTATCCAATTACTCATTATTTTAGTAAGACAAAACACAGAACTAATTATGATTCGAGATTAAGAGACGGCGGCGGAAGAAGTTATACAGCAGATAGAGCAACACGAAGTTCCGGAACAACGAGCAGATCATCTAGTTTATCGAAATCAAGAGGTGATGTTTCAATTAGTAAAGAAAGATCAACAAGAAGTACTTCGGATATAAATATTTCGCGAGAAAGAACTTCAAAATCTAATGATGGCAAAATTGATTCAAGAAAAATTTCGAGATCGGATAGAAATACGAATGAACAATCCGTAAACAATAGAACTACTTCAAGAAAAACAATTGATAAAAAATCTGGTGATTATATCCAAAGAGGTTCAACTAGATCAAATTCCGGTGATAGAAATTCTTACACAACTCAGAAAAGTTATAAAACCAAAAATAGCACAATGAGTAAACCAAATGTAAGATCAAACGAAAGCAGATCAACTTCAAGCAGAAGCAGCGAATCTAAAAGTTATTCTTCGCCTTCAAGATCAAGTAAATCAAGTGGATCAAGCTATTCGGCTCCATCAAGAAGCAGTTCAAGTTCCGGTAGTTATTCATCCGGCAGCAGATCAAGCTCAAGCGGAAGTTCATCAAGTGGTTCATCATCAAGAAGCAGCGGTAGTTCAAGTAGCGGCAGTTCCAGCAGTAGAGGATCCAGTAGCAGCGGTAGAAATAGATAAGAAATTTCTGTGTAAAATTTGAGTTGGTTTTTTTTGAATTTTGAAAATAATGGAGAAATAATTTAATGAAGGTGAAAATATATTTTGTAATTGGAATTTTCTTGCTGAATTGTTCAAATTACATTTTTGCTCAAAATTTTAATGATGCTTATAGACTAAGTGAACAAACTGTTGATTTTGATGCGCGCACACTTGCGTTTGGAAATAGCTCAATTGCTTCTATGGGAAATTTTTCAAGTGCGGTTATAAATCCGGCTGGATTGGCAACAATTAAAAAAAGTCTGCTAAATTTTGGAATTAATACAAATTCGTTTAACAACAACGGAAGTATTTTTAATTCATCATCAACAACTGAAAAAAGTAATAATAATACAAACCAATTTGGATTAGTATTTCCGCTGCCTACAAAAAAAGGAAGCGCAGTAATTGCTTTTGGTTACAATCAATCTAATGATTATAACTCTTTTGTAAAATTTGATGGATTTAATTCTAATACAAATTCGATGATTCAAGATTTAGCTTTTGCAAATGATGATTTGGCTTACGAATTATATTTAAGTTACCCAACGTATAATTCAAATGGCGATTATGATGGTGATGTAACAAATATAAATGGCAGACTAAACCAAAGCGGATCAATTGATGAAGAGGGAAGTTTGAATAGCTGGCTTATGTCCGGTGCATTTGAAATTTCCAAAAATATTTTTATCGGCGGAACTCTTAATTTACTTTCCGGAGAATATAAACGAACCAGAACTTATTGGGAAGAAGATGTAAATAATGTTTATACCGGATATTTAGATTCTCAAGATTCAAGCACATTTGATTTTCAATCGTTTTACTTGAATGATAATATTATGTGGGATATCAGCGGTTTTGATTTTCGTTTGGGATTGCTTTATAAAATGAACGATATGTTAAATTTTGGTGCTACAATTAAATTCCCGACAAGTTACACAATTTTAGAAACTTATTCAGTTTACGGCGAATCTGAATTTGCAAATGCCGGATATTATGTAGATTATCCCGGAGAAGAATTTGAATACAAAATTTCAACTCCAATGGAATTAAGCGGAGGAATTTCTGCATCATTACCATTTGTAAATTTAAACGCCAGTTTAAAATTTATTGATTATTCACAATTGGAATTTACTGATGGCTTTGATGAAATTGATCTCGATACAAAAAATGCAAAAATTGTTGAAAATTTAGAAAATGTAGTAAACTACAATTTTGGTGCTGAAGTAACTTTTCCATACCCCGCAATGAAATTACGCGGCGGATTTATTTATAATCCTTCACCTTATATCGGCGATGCTTCAGATTATGATAAAAAATATTTTACTGCTGGTTTAGGTTTACCGCTTTCCAAAAATCTTATTATTGACTTTGCATATTTGCACGGCTGGTGGAATAATTTCGGCGATAATTACGGAACAAATTTATCAAGAATAAATCAAGAAATTACTCTTAACAAATTTGGTATAACCGTTAATTATATATTTATGTAAAACACAAATTCAATTTGATTTGTAATCAAAAGCACCTTATTTTCTTGGGTGCTTTTTTTATTTTAAGGAGAATTTTTATAAAAGGCAGAATTGTTAAAATAGAAAGTAAAGATTATTATGTAAAAATTTCTGATGATGAAATTTTAAGATGTTCGTTGCGCGGAAAATTCAAAAAGGAATATAATCTTAAAAAAGATAAACTTTTAACTTTGGATTTTGCTTCGCTTGGAGATTGGGTAGAAATTACAAAAATCTCAAATGAAATTGGAGTTATTGAATCAATTCATGATAGGAAAAATTATTTATCACGTAAAGCCGGAAAATTGCGCGGCGGATTAAAAAGAGGAAGAAGATTTGAGCAAATTATAGCTTCGAATATTGATAAAATTTACATAGTTGCCAGCATAATTTTCCCCGAATTCAACAACAGATTTATTGATAGAGTAATTGTTGCCGCAGAAAGTGCAAACATTGATTTTTCTATCGTTATAAATAAAATAGATTTGGATGAAAATAATAACTCGCAAAATTGGGAACAATTTTATAAATCAATAGGTTACAATGTTTTTAGAGTTAGCGCAAAAAGAGGAGATTCAATTTCTGAACTAAAAGAAAATTTATCCGGAAATGTAAATTTATTTTGGGGGCAATCCGGAGTTGGAAAATCTTCAATATTAAATTCAATGTTTCCGCATTTGGATTTTCGTGTTGGTGAAGTAAGCAATTATTCACAAAAAGGAATTCACACAACTGTTACCGGAGAATTCAAGAAAGTTGCGGAAAATACTTACATTGTTGATACTCCCGGAATTAGAGAAATTGATCCTTACGGAATAAAGAAAGAAGATTTATCACACTATTTTATGGAGTTTAAACCTTTTCTGCAAAATTGTAAATTCAATACTTGTAATCATGATCATGAGCCGGATTGCGCAGTTCTTGATGCAGTTGAAAAAGGCAAAATTTCCATTGAGCGTTATCAAAGTTATTTAAATATTCTCAACACAATTGAAGATGATATGTTTTATTAAGCAAGTTTACATTTCATTTGATAATTTTACATTTATATTTTATTCACTATTCTTAGGCAAAATTTAATTGATTAAATACATTTATTTTCTGTTGGTAATTTTTATAATTTCTTGTTCTTCTCACGTTGAAAAAGAATCTTTGGAAAATCAAGAAGTAAAAAGTAAAATTTCTAAAGCCGATAAAGAAACTGCTCAGCAATTATTCATTGATGCATCTATGATGGATATTGATGAAAAATATGCCGAAGCAATTTTGGATTATCAAGAAGCATTAAGATTAGATCCAAGTGCCGGAATTTATTACGCTCTCGCAAAAGATTATCTGCGTTTAAACAAACTTTCTCAAGCACTAATTAATTCAAAAAAATCCGTTGAATTAGAATCGCAAAATGTTGAATATTTAACATTGTTGGGAACTGTTTATTCATTCAGCAGAAATGCGGATTCTGCAAAAGTAATTTTTGAAAAAATTGTAAATTTGGATTCTTCTGATGTAAACGCAAGATTTAATTTGGCGCAATTAAATGAAGCAAATCAGCCATTGGAATCATTAAAACTTTACAAAGAAATTTTAGCAATTACTGGTCCGGAGTGGAATGTTTTATTAAAAATTGCCGAACTTAACGAAAGACTTGGACAATCTGATCAAACTGTAAAAACCGTTGAAGAACTTTTGGAATTAAATCCTTCGAGTTTAGAATTGCAAAAAATGCTTGTTGAATCTTACATCAAAACAAATCAATATGAAAAAGCGTTAAATACAGTTAACAATTCCTTGGAAATTTTCCCAGATGATATAAATCTTATTGAGCTAAAAGGAAATGCTTATGTAAAGATGAAGGAATGGGATAAAGGTGCGGAAGAATATAAAAAGATTTTGAACAAACCAAATATTCCGTTTGAAATTAAAATGAGAATTGGTGCCGCTTTTTATGCAGAGAGTTTAAATGATTCTACACTTTTACCCATTGCGTTAAATGTACTTCAGCAGATTGATAAAGATTCTTCCGATTGGCAAATAAATGCGTTTATGGGAGAAATTTCTAATAAACAAAAAAATGATTCGTTAACATTAAATTATTTCAGAAAGGCGATAGAATTAGCTCCGCTTAATAGTGATTTGCGAATTAGATTTGGACAAATATTATTTGAAAGCGCAGATTATGCAATTGCCGCAAGCGAAATGGAAGATGCTGTTAAAAAATTCCCAAATGATTTTGTGATAAATTTTATACTTGGTTTATCATTAGCACAAAGTTCTGATCATAACGGAGCAGTTCCATATTTGAAAAAAGCCGTTGAAATTAATCCTAATGATTTAAATTCTACAATGTCTTATTGCTTTTCATTACATCAAATAAAACATAGTGATGAAGCTTTGAAATATCTTGAACGTGCTTTGCGAATTGATTCAAAAAACGTTCAAGCATTAAGTCTAATGGGAATGATTTACGAAGGCAAAGATTTGTTTACGAAAAGTGACAGTTTATATGATAAAGTGATTTCGTTAGATTCAACTGATATTTTAACTTTAAATAATTTTGCATATTCGCTTGCTGAACGCGGAGTTCAATTAGAAAAAGCATTAAAAATGGTAAAGGTTTCTGTTGAAAAAGAACCGGAAAATTCATCATACCTTGATACAATCGGCTGGGTATATTTTAAAATGAACAATTTTGAAGAAGCCAAAATACATATTGAAAAAGCAATTGAGTTTGATGATAAAAATGCAACTTTACTTGATCATTTGGGAGATGTATATTACAAGCTTGAAAATAGAGAAAAAGCTAAATTGCTTTGGCAAGATGCTCTTAAATTAGATCCCAAATTAGAAAATGTTGAACAAAAAATTATGCAAGGATTGGAGTGACAAACAAGAAAAATTTTATCATTTATATTTTATTAATTATTTCAATAATAAGTTGTGTTCCAAGCAAGCCGGTTTATGAAGAAGAAATACTTACGGCAGATAGATTAATAAAAAAGTTGGAAGCAAATAGAAGAAAAATTAAAACATTTCAAGGTTCCGGAATAATAAATGTTGAATCAGAAAAAATAGATGCAAAAGCTACTTTTGAAGTTTTTCTAAAAAAACCGGATTCTCTAAAATTTGTTATTTATGGTCCTTTTGGGATTGACCTAGCGCAAGCATTAATAACTTCATCCGAATTTGAGTTTTATGATGAAATGAAAAACACAGTTTACAAAGGAAGAAATGATAACAATATTCTCAATAAAATTTTTCACATTGATTTAAGTTTTGCTGAATTAATTGATGCTTTTGCCGGTGCGGTAAATTTAACGGATAAATTAAGAATTGAACCAGATAATTATAAATTAACCGATGAAGAATATCACCTAACTTATTTAGATACGTTAAATAATAAACAAAGCTTGTATCAAATACAGATTAGCAATTTGGCAATAAATAATTTTAAACTTTACAAAAACAAAAAGACTCTTTTGTTTGATGGTGAATATAAAGATTTTGAAATGTTTGATAATGTTGCAATTCCTTCAACAGTTATTATTCAAAATAAAATTAATGATCAAAAAGTTACAATTGATTATAGAAATATTTTAGTTAACGAAAATTTGGGAAATCTGCAGCTTGATTTGCCAAAAGATGTAAGTGTAAAAATATGGTAAGAAAAATTATATTCGGTTTATTATTTTCTGCTGCAACTTTCTTTTGTCAGAATGATATTAAAATTGATGATAAAAATAGTGAGCTCAAAAATATTCAGAAGCAAATCCAATCGCTTGAAGGTGAACTTTCCGAATTGGCAAAAAAAGAAAAAAATAATCTTTCCGTATTAAAAAAGTTAGATCATCAAAATTTACTTTTGAATAAAAGTATAAAAAAAATAGAAAAGGATGAAAAGCAAAAAGAGGAAAATATCCTCAATTTGAATTCGCAAATTGTAAAACATAAATCTAGAATTAAAGCACTTCAGAAAGAATACGGAAGTTATTTGGTTTGGATTTACAAACAAGGCGATAACTCAACTTTAAAATATTTGTTCAACTCAGATTCATTTAATCAATTACTTATTCGTTATAAATATTTGGATTATGTTCATAAAGCAAGCGAAACAAATGTAAATGAATTGAAGGAAAATCAAATAAAACTAAGTGAAGCAAAAAATTCAGTTGAGACTGAACTTTCGGAAAAAGTGAAATTAAAAAATCAGAAAGCAAGTGAACAGGAAGTTCTAAATAAAAAAAGAGAAGACAGAAAAGTTTTATTGGCTTCGTTAAAAAAAGATAAAAAAAATGTAAATGTTGAGATTGATCAAAAACGAAAGATTGAGATTAAAATTAAAAAGATGATTGCTGATTTAATTGAAAAGGAAAGAGAAAAAGAAAGACAAATGCGGACTGCAAAACTTAAAGGTGAAATAAAAGAATATAATTATGATTTTAATTATAAAAGTTTTCAAAATTTTGCCCAGTTGAAAGGTGTTTTAAGTTGGCCGATAAAATCTCCAAAAATCGGAAGAGATTTTGGCGAAAATAAAAATGATAAAACAAAAACCGTAACTTTAAATTACGGCATTGATATAATTGCAAAAGACAATAAAGATGTTTACGCAGTTGCTGAAGGAATTGTGAGTGCAATTGAATGGATTCCGGGTTACGGAAGTGTTTTAATAATTACACATAGAGACGATTACAGAACTGTTTACGGACATATGACTGACATAAATGTTTTGGAGGGCAATAAAGTTAAAGCCGGCGATTTAATTGGTCAAGTTAATGAAAGTCTTGAAGGTAGCATTTTACATTTTGAAATTTGGAACGAAAGGAATTATCAAAATCCGCAAGAATGGCTTGTAAAAAAATAAATGATTATTAAAGATTTTATTAAAATATTTATTCAAAAAAATAAAACTTTACTTAGGAATTTTTCTTCGTTAACTGCACTTCAAATTTCACAATATCTTTTTCCTCTTGTAACATTTCCATATTTAGTAAGAGTTTTAGGTCCGGATGGTTACGGACTTGTATCTTTTGCAAACGCATTTATCGGATATTTCACAGTTTTAACAGATTACGGTTTTCATCTTTCGGCAACAAAAGATATTTCAATTAATAGAAAAAATAATCCGCAAAAAATAGAAGAAATTTATAGTTCGGTTCTTGGAGTAAAAATTTTATTATTTCTTCTCAGCATTTTGATAATTGTTCCAATACTTTTATTTATCCCAAAGTTTAATGATAATGCAATGATTTATTTCATTTCATTCCTTGCGGTTTTCGGAACAACATTATTTCCCATTTGGTTTTTTCAAGGAATTGAAGAAATGGGATATATAAGTTCAATAAGTATTTTGGTAAAAGTTTTTTGGGTAATTTCAATTTTTCTGTTGGTAAATTCAAAAGATGATATAATTATTCTGGTAAGTTTAAATGCAATAAGTTCAATTCTAACGGGCTTAATTGGCTTATGGATTGCAAGAATTAAATTTAATTTAAAATTATTTATTCCCACCGTTGAACAAATAAAATATCAACTTGAAGATAGCTGGCATTATTTTTTGTCAAACGTATCAATAAGTTTATACACAATTTCCAATATTTTCATTTTAGGAATTTTTACAAATGATACAACTGTTGGATATTTTTCAGCCGCAGATAAAATTAGATACGCAATTCAGAATGTTACGTCAACGGCCGGAAGAACTATTTTCCCGCATTTATCATCGGAATTTCTTAGATCATTAGAAGCCGGATTTAGCTTTATCAGAAAATATGTAATTTCAATGGGAAGTTTCGTATTTCTGCTGAGCATTTTACTTTTTCTTTTTTCTGAACAAATAGTTTTACTGGTTCTTGGTGAAGAATATTTTAAATCTGTTATTGTGCTTAAAATACTTTCCGTATTGCCGTTTATAATATTTGCTAGCAATGTCGCGGGAATTCAAACAATGATAAATCTTGGTTTCAAAAAAGAATTTGCAAACATTATTATTATTGCCGGAATTTTAAATATTGTACTTTCACTAATAATTGTTCCAATTTATTTTGAGTTTGGAAGCGCTGTTGCGGTTGTAATTACCGAATTAGTTGTAACAATAAAAATGTTAAGTTTTCTAAAACGTAAAAATATTAATGTTTTTAAGAAAGCAACATCTGAGTTATGAAAAAAAATATTTGTTGTTATTTAAAATTAGTTGAAATGTCTTTCCTTTAAAAAATTATTTTATCTAAGAATTTTGATATTGTTAAAAAATTTATATTTTTCGGTATAATACTAAGTGGTATAATACTATTGGGTATAAAATGAAAAATTCACCGTTCATTTATGGAAATGTAGTTGCAGATATTTCTTTTACAAACAGAGATGAAGAAAGTAAAAAACTTTATTCTAATTTAACAAATGGAATAAATACTACAATAATTTCACCACGCAGATGGGGAAAATCTTCACTTGTTGAAAAAGTTTTTAAAGATATTCTTAAAAAAAATAAAAATACTAAAACTATTATTGTAGATTTATTTTTAACAAGTAGTGAAGAAGAATTTTTAGAACTTTTTGCAAAAGAAATCATTAAAGCTTCATCTACTAAAATTGAAGATCTTATTAAAAATTCAAAGGATTTTTTTAAACAGCTTATCCCCCAAATTAGTTTTGGAGCTGATCCAAATTCTGAATTGTCTCTAAGTTTTAATTGGACTGAATTAAAAAAAAATAAAAATGAAATCCTTGATTTAGCAGAACAAATTGCAATTAAGAAAAAAAATAAATTTGTTATCGGTTTAGATGAATTTCAAAATCTTGCGACTTTTACTGACTATAAAAATCTTGAAAAAAATATGAGAGCTATTTGGCAGAGACAAAAACATGTTACTTATTGTATATTCGGAAGCAAACGGCATATGATGACGGAAATATTTGATAATTCAACAAGTCCTTTTTATAGATTTGGAGATATAATTTTATTGCAAAAAATATCAACGGAAAATTGGGTTAAATTTATTAGTGATAGTTTTAAAAATTCTAAGAAATTAATTAAAATTCAAATTGCTCACAAAATTCCAACAATTATGAAAAATCATTCATGGTATGTACAGCAATTATCACATTATACTTGGAATTTAACAGATAAAGTTGCAACGAATGTAGAAATAAAAAAAGCATTAGAGGAATTGATATCTGCAAATACTCCACTTTACCAAAAGGATATTGAACAACTAAGTAAAACGCAGATTAATTTATTAAAAGCCATTACACAATGTGAGCAGCAATTAACGAGTGCAAATGTTATGCAAAAGTATAAACTTGGTACTCCGCGAAATGTTACAAAGAATAGAGAAATATTAATAAATAATGATTTTATTCATTACCAAGATGGGAAGTATGAATTTTTAGATCCCGCATTTGAATTATGGTTTAATAAAGTCTTCTATAATAAATTTATTGAAGCTTATTTTAGTAATTAAAAAACTATTCTAAATCAATCTTTTATGAAATATGATTATCTAATTGTTGGTGCGGGATTTGCTGGAAGTGTTTTTGCAGAAAGAATTGCAAGCCAGCAAGATAAAAAAGTTTTAATTCTTGAAAAAAGAAATCATATTGGCGGAAATGCTTATGATGAATTTGATGAACATGGAATTTTAGTTCATAGATATGGACCACATATTTTTCATACAAATAGCAAAAAAGTTTTTGATTACCTTTCACAGTTTACAGAATGGAGATTTTACGAACATAGAGTTTTAGCGAAATTAAAGAATGAACTTTATCCAATTCCGATAAATAGAACGACAATAAATAAATTATATAATAAGAAATTTACGACTGATGAAGAAGTTGCAGAGTTTTATAATTCGATTAAAGAAAAAAGATATCCAATAAAAAATTCGGAAGATATAATTATTAACCAAGTTGGTATTGATTTATACGAAAAGTTCTTTAAATTTTACACTAAGAAACAATGGAATTTAGATCCGGCGGAATTATCTTCAACAGTTTGCGGGAGAATTCCGGTAAGAACAAATGATGATGACAGATATTTTACAGACAAATATCAATTTATGCCGAAGGACGGTTACACTAAAATGTTTGAGAAAATGTTAGATAATAAAAATATTGAGATTTTGCTAAATACAGATTACAAGAAAATTGTAAATGAAATTGTTTTTGATAAAATGATTTATACCGGACCAGTAGATTATTTCTTCGATTATAAATTTGGGAAATTACCTTATCGATCAATCAGATTTGAATGGGAGAATATTAATGAAGAAAAGTTTCAAGAAGTTGCTCAAGTAAATTATACTGAGAAAGAGGTAGATTTCACAAGAGTTGTTGAACACAAACATTTATCCGGACAAATAAAAAATTTAACTACAATTAGCCGAGAGTTTTCTCAAAAAGATGGCGAACCATTTTATCCAATACCAAATAATGAAAATGAAATTATTTATAAAAAATATAATAATGAAGCTGATAAACTAAATAATATAATTTTCGCCGGACGTTTGGCAGAATATAAATATTATAATATGGATCAAGTGGTTGCTAATACGCTAAATCTATTTTTAAATCAGTCAAATAAATGAAAAAAAAGATTCCAATTCTTTTAGTTGTAAATAATCGTCCACATCTTTTAACTATCATACTTAATAGATTACTTAAATATACTGACTGGAATATATTTGAGCTTTGGATTCTTGATAATTTTGGATCTGATTCTGTCAAACACATCATTTCTGCATATACTTGTAAATATTCTCATATAAGAGTGTTTGAACAAAATTTCAATCAGATTTCTATAATACAAAATGAAATTATTAAAAAACTCAAAGCAGAAATTTATATTAAATTAGACGATGATATTTTTGTTACTAAAAACTGGACAAATGGATTTGTAAATGTTTTAGAAAGAAATAAAAGTAGCATAAGTATTGGTTCAGTTGTTATTCCCGTCAATGGATACGGTTGGAAAATATTTTTAGAAAGTATGAATCTTGTACAAAAATTCAACGAAAGATTTCCAAATATAAACATAATACAAGGTTGTATGGAGCCAGCAGTTTGGGGGAATAATGAAGTAGTCAACTTTATTTGGGAAAATTCATTAAATATTGATATTACCACTGAAAGATTTATAAATAATAATTTACAAATCAAAGATTTTGGCGTTCCATATAGATATTCAATTGGGGCAATCAGTTTTACTCACGATTTTTGGGAGAAGATGGGTGGGTGGAAAGTTGATTCTAATTTCTCTAAAAAATGGAGAATTAACCAAATATTAACTGAATTAAATCAAAATATTGCTAAAATTAGAAAACGTGAACAACAAAGAAGAATTCAAAAAATTATTAATATTTTAACATCGATAGATACATCAGCTTTAGGAGTTGAAGAAGAATATTTATTTGAATTTTCCAACAGAAACAACCTCAATCAATATGTAACAAATGAAAGCATTGTATTTCACTTTTCTTTTGGTGCGACAAATGAATATTTAATGAAAAAAAAATTTTTGGATATTTTAAAGTATGAATCAATCTGAAAATTCACAATTAGTTACAGTAAATATTCTTTCTTATAATAGAAAAGATCAATTAAAAATTACTTTAACAAAAGTTTACGAACAAGATTATAAAAACATTGAAGTTATTGTTGTTGATAATGCTTCTTCTGATGGAACTCAAGAAATGGTTAAACAAGAGTTTCCTAATGTAATTTTAATTGAATTAAATGAGAATATTGGG
The DNA here is from genome assembly GCA_016708125.1 of Ignavibacteriota bacterium. Taxonomy (NCBI): domain Bacteria; kingdom Pseudomonadati; phylum Ignavibacteriota; species Ignavibacteriota bacterium. Next base: position 2,895,011 of record JADJGF010000001.1, read on the forward strand.
ATTGCCGGTTGGAATAAAGGTTTTGAAATTGCAAAAGGAGAATATGTTTTAGTTTTGGATGATGATGCTTATCCTGAAAAAACAGCTTTAGGGAATTGTGTTCAAAAAATAAAAGAAAATAGTTTAATAGGTGGAATTACACTAAATATTATAGATTTAAATGATAATAATGATAATTTTAGAACATCCTGGCTTCCCAATCATCATATTTCTGAATGTTACTGGCCAATATTTTTAGGTTGTGCTTTTTTTTTAAAGAATGGTTTATTAGGTAAAAGTCCTATGCCGAAAGATTATTTTATTTTTCAGCATGAATTACCTGTTGCTGCAGATATATATAATTTGGGATTTAAAATTTATTACAATAAGAATTATTTATCATATCATTTCTTTAAAGATCAAACAAATTACAATATAGTTGCTGATCAATATGGATTTAGAAACAATTTTAAGTTTATCATAAAATATTTACCGAGAACAATTATAATATTTTACTTAACTCAGATAATTCTTTTTTATTCGACGCGGTCGATTAGAAAAATGTGGTTTAGAAAGTTTTTGGAAATAGTTTTTTCTGAAAAGATTTTAATAACTAATTCGAATAGAATATCATATAAATATTTTTGGCAATTAAGGAAATATCATTTTTTTAATCAAACATTGTTTTCTAAAATTATAAAATGAAAATCCTCTTTTTAGTTAATGAGCTTTTAACAGTTTGTGGAGTCAGTAAACACTTCTACAATTTACTCGGTGGGTTAATTAAATATTACCCAGGAAATGAATATTACGTTATTTGCGGTGGGGGCGATGCAATTGAAAAATTTGAAAGTTTAGGAATAAATGTAGTAATAAACAATAAAATTAGACATGAAACACGTTCAATTAAAGGTTATATATTTGCAATAAAAAATATTCGTCATTTTGTTAAAAAGAATAAAATTGATATCATTCATTCACATCATCATTATGCCGCAAGTTTATCACAAAAAGCTGTTAAATTAAGTAAAACAAAAACTATCTTTACGAATCATGGAATACTTCCAGAAATTGGAATATTGAATCATTTTAATGGAGATAAAATAATTGTTGTGAATGAACATGTTAGAGAATACTTAATTCAGAGAAAAATTAGAAAAGAAGATGATATTTTTCTAATTAGACATGGGTTCCCAATTATTAAAATAAATAAAATAAGGTCTGATAGATTAAAAGTAATCACCGGAGGAAGATTTGTAAAAGAAAAATATTTTGATGAATACATCAAAGCTATTGCAAATTTATCAAATGAAATAAAGCAAAAAGCTGAGTTTTATATTGCTGGAGATGGCGAAGAAGAAATTAAACTAAGAAAACTAAATAATGAACTAAATGCAGGTATAATATTTTTAGGAAAAATTAGTGATTTTCAAAAAAAAATGTATGAAACTAACATTTTTGTTTTTACTTCCAAATTAATAGCAGAGGGTTTTCCAACTATAATTGTTGAAGCTGGAATTGCTGAAAATTTAATAATTACATCAAATTTTGTAGGATTAGATAAAGTTTTATCAAGTGACAAAGTTTTAATAATTGAAAATGGGAATATTGAAATGCTAACACAAAAATTAGAAGAAGCTATTTTAAATTTTGACAATCATAAAATAAAAGTTAAAAATATGACAGAGATTATCGAAAAATATTTTAATCAACATGATATGATTGAAAAAACAGTTTCACTCTATAAAGAGATCTTATGTTGCAGATGAAGTGAAAAAACTAAGTCTTCATAACTAATCTCTTCTTGGTTTAATAAAAGTAATTTATTCGGTTAATTTTTTATTCATATTGAATTAACTAAGCATTTTCAAACTACGGATATTTTATCTTGTGAAAAATAAAATTTTATCTATGAGAATATATCTACTCCTAATGTTAAATTAAAAAATATTCAAAATGAATTTACATGGGAAAAAGTTATCTTAAATTATTATCTACTATTTAAAAATGTTATTATTGCTAGATAATTGATATATAAATTTCTATATGATTAAAAAGACAATTATTCATATTGTTGGAGCATCAACTTATGATGGTACTTTTATCTTTGCACTTCACTTATCAAAAATTCTTAAAAGTTATAACCATAAAATATTTAATCAGGTAATTGGAAGTGCACAAGATCAAGCATTACAACTAGGATATAATTTATTATTTTCAACAATTACAAATAAAATAATAAGAGTAATAAAGTACATTCATTTCTTGATTCAAATAAAAAAGGAAGAAAATCAAAATATTATATTCCATTATCATTCTGGCAGTTTATTCTTACTTCTATATACTGTTTTAATTTCAAGGTCAAAACTAATAATAACGTTACATTGCAAAAATGTACATTGCAAGAATTCAAAATATATCTCATTGTTCAGAAAATTTATATACAAATTTATTTTTAGTCAATCTAAACTAATAACAGTTTCTCATGCTGCATATGATGAAATTCATTATATTTTCCCTCAGTTTGAAATCCAAATTATACAGAACTATATCTCTTTTGATATCACTTCGACTAGAACAGATTATCAACTTTTGTTTGGATATTTAGGACAAATATCATCTTCAAAGGGGATTGAAGACATTTTAAAATTTGCAAGTTACTTTGAGCCAAAAAAATCAAAAATAGTTGTAATGGGAGATGTAAAAGAAAAAATATATAAGGAAAAAATAAGAATACTGAATAATAAGATTGAATATTTTTATCCTAACTTAGATAAAACTATATTTTTCAAAAAAATTGATTTTTTACTATTTCCGTCAAAATCACAATATGAAAGCTTTGGATTAGTAATTTTAGAGGCTATTTTGAATTATAAACCAGTTATTTGCTATAAGACTGCTTCAAATCTTGAATTATTAACTGAAGAATATCCCTTATTTGTTAATGATTTTTTAACTCATACAATTATTCAGAAAGTTAATAATTTTTTGCAAAATGAAGATGAAAAAGAAAAATTATTCAAAATATATAATGAATTGAAAACAATTGTTGCTAAAAAAGAATTTCAGAAAAATTATGAAGTCATATTTCAAAAAGTTAAATAAGATAAAAACCATGATCATTATACATATAATTAATAATAATATCATAAAATATAGTTACATAAAAATATTTCGTCAATTTTTACATAATGTTTTTGATACAAATGGAGCTGTTTATATAACTAGAAAGCAATTCATTAGTACGTATACTCATTCAAAAAAAAATAGTTTTTATTTATAAAAGTTATTTATGAATATTCTGCATTTAACTAAAGATTATACAAAAATAAACGGCATTACAACTGCAATTGAAAATTTAATTGCTGCAGATAAATTAAATTTTCATTATGTCTTAAGTAACTTTGTTGATGATGCCTTTCAATGTAGTAATCACTGTATTTATCTTAACACAAGTTTGCCAATATCAGTTTCAAAAATTATTTATAATATTTTTAAGTTAAAACAATTATGTAAAAAATATCATATTGGTATTATCCATTGCCATCATCGCTATTTCGATTTATTAGCAAGCTCACTTAAATGTATTATTAAAATTGAAGTTGTAACTACAGTACACAGTAAAGTTTATGGAAAGAAAATACTTAGTTACAAAGCTGATAAATTAGTTGCAGTTGGAGAAAGCATAAAAGAGCATTTAATCGATTATTTTAGAATTGATGAAAAAAGGATAGCTGTTATAAATAATTTTATTAATCCAAATGTTATAAATGTTACCAGAAATAAAAATGAAATTATTGAGGAGCTTAATATATTGCCTTCGTACTATATTGTTGGTTATGTTGGCAGATTTGATATTGAGGAAAAAGGCATTGATATTCTGTTGGATGCAATAAAACTAATCATTAAGGATAAACAAGATATTGTTTTTATTTTTATCGGGGATGGTGCTGATAAAAATTATATTATAAATGAAAGCAAAGAATTTGAGACTAATATTAGAGTAATAGGTTCTAAAATAGATATTTTTAATTACATGCAGATATTTGATATGATTATTTTATCTTCTCGTATTGATCCTTTCCCTTTAGTAATGTTGGAAGCAGCTTACTTAAAAATCCCGTTTATCGGGAGTAATGTTGATGGAATTCCAGAAATAATTGAACATAATGTAAATGGTATTTTATTTGAGTCTGAAAATGCAGAAGATTTAGCTAAGAAAATTGAATTCCTTTTAGAAAATGCAGACTTTGCACAAAAATTAGGTGAGAACCTTTATAAAAAAGTTATTGAAAATTATACTGCTGAAAAAAATATCAATAAAATTGAGAATTTGTATCGTCAACAATTTATTTCTGAATAATTTGTTTGAATATTTTTTTAATGAAATAAATTAGAATTGTTATTTAATTAACTTTAACTTTGATAAAAATAATCCTAAAATGAATGAAAAAATAAATATACTTGGATTTCAGTTTACTAATTCAACATTTGAAGAGTTAGCTGAGAAAGTCGAAGAAAATATAACAAAAAGGCAGAAATATTTAATCCATAATATAAATCCTTACATATTATTGGAAGCATTGAAAAGAAAAAGTTTTTACCAATTACTAATTTCATTTTCTGATTTATACCTTGATGGAATTGGTATTTTTATTGCAGCTAAAATATTATACGGGAAGAATAGCTTTAAAAAAAAAATAACTGGCACTGACTTATATCCCTTTTTATTCCGTTTAGCTGATCAAAAAAAATATGATGTTTTTTTTTGGGGTGGAAGTGAATTAGCATGTAGTACAATTAATAGTGTATTATTGAAGGATTATCCCAACGTGAATTTAGTAGGTAATTTCTCTAGGAATTTTAACGATATAAACTATATCAAAAGTCAAATTAATGAATTTTTACCGGATATGATATTCATTGGTTTGGGTACTCCAGTTCAAGAAAATGTATCAAAAGATTTATTTGATTGCTGTAATGTAAAATTTATAATTTGTGTTGGGAGCGGTCTCGATTATATTTCTGGAGTATATAAAAGAGCTCCGATAATTTTCCGAAAAATCGGTATTGAATGGTTGGTGCGGTTAATTTATAATCCCAAACAATATTGGAAACGTTACTTAATCGGCATCCCATTATTTATATTTAGAATAATAAAATTTAAATTTAGTATGAAAAAGGAATCAAATTGAAAAAATATTTTTTTATACTTTTTTTTCTAATTAACTTAACATTACTTTTTCCTAATACAACTGTAAAAAGTAATTCATTTGCTATTCGATTAAACAATAAATCTATTGATTATAAAAAAGAAAATAAGAGTAGTATTTCTGTTATTGATTACTATAATTTTACAAATCCATCAAAAGCCGGTGAGTTTAAACTTCCTCAAAAAACTATTTATATTGCAGTTCCATTTAATTCAAAACCAAAAATTAAATACATTTCTTTGTTAACAAAAGAAGTTACGAATTCAATTCCAGCAATTCAGCCTTCTATAATTAAGCAAAATGATTCTACAATAATTTATAAATCCATACCAGATATATATGTAAAAAAGGAAATTAAAATTGGTGCAGAAATAATTGATTTTACTTGGATAAGAGATTTTTACTGCGCAGTTGTGCAAATAAATTCATATCAATTTTTATCTGAAACAAATACTATTCAATATGATGAAGAATATGAACTTGAATTTTCTTTTCCACAAAATACATTGTTAAAAAGTGCGGATCCGATTGCAATAAAATCAGAATTCGATAAGGAATTATTAAACATAATTTCCAATTCTGATATTGCAGAACAATTTAGAAATACTAACCAAAAATTTAAAATTAACTCTAATGACAGTTGGATAAATTTCAATTCAAATTATCTTAAACTATCCATAATAAATGATGGAATTTATAAACTCGACAAACAATTTTTTATTGATCATGGGATTAGTTTTATTGACGTCAATCCAACTACTTTTCAACTATTTAATTATGGTGAAGAAATTCCAATTTTTGTAAAAGGTGAATCTGATTTAGTATTTGATGATAGTGATTATGTCATTTTTTATGGTAATAAAAATTATTCAAAGATTTCAAATAGAATTTTAAATAGTACAGATAGTTCTTATAATGAATACTTAAACAGATATTCTGATACATCTTATTACTATTTAACTTGGGGTAATCAGCTTGGTAAAAGAATTCCAGAACAAATAAATTCAAGTTTAAATGCCACTGATACTATCAATTATTTCCAATCATTAACTCATTATGAACAGAACTCGTGGTTTCAAAATGCTAATGATGATGAAGTATCAAACCAAACTCCAAATTGGAATAAAAATAAAACATGGTATTGGAATTGGCTTGCAAGTTGGCGAAAATCTGTGAGTCTTAATTTTAATTGCTCAAATTTGGTCGCCGACAAAGATGCGAAATTTTATTTTAAATTATCCAGCTATGGCTCAAACATTATTTCAGATTCCCATATAATCACAATGTCTGTTAATAATATAAAAGTTGATTCGCAAACCGTTAATAGATTTGACCAGGTTTTAATGAATGGTGTTCTAAACTCTGCTAATTTATTAGAAGGTACTAACACAATAAGATTAGATTTAATTGATAATGGTACAAATCCAAATGTCTTAGCATATGATTGGTATGAGATTGAATATCCTAAAATTTTAATGTTAGAAAATGATAGTCTAAATTTCACTTTAGATAATATTGAAAAGGGAATTAAAGTTTTAGAAATTTCAAATGCTACGAAGATGAATTATACAATTCTGAGAACTTTCCCTATTTTGAAATTAATATCGGATTATTCTGTTGCAAATGGGAAAATATACTTTGCTGATACAGTAAATGTTGGTGATAAATATTCAATAACTTCATTCGATAAGTCTTTTTTGCCAGAAAATACATTAAAGAAAAAATTTATTGATTTAAGTTCAAACTCTAATACTGCAGAATATATTGCAATAACTCACAAAAACTTTGATGCTGCAGTAAATGATTATATAGCTTTTATCTCACAAAATTATGGTGTTAAATCTAAATTAATTTTGGTTAATGATATTTTTGATCAGTATGGTTATGGATATCCAATTCCGGAATCAATAAAAGAATTTCTAATAAATGCATATAACAAATGGGCAACTCCAAAATTTTCTTATTTGGTTTTAATTGGCGACGCTACTTATGATTATAAATATTATATAAAACAGAGTACTGGTGTTTCACTTAGTACAAATTATATTCCTTCTTACGGAAATCCAACTGGTGATTATTGGTATGGCATTTGGGATGAAAGTAATTCTGCAATTCCTCAAATTAAAATTGGCAGAATACCAATTAATAAAGCTGAAGAACTTGAATATTATCAATCAAAAGTTGAAAATAATATTAATCAGAAATTTGACGAATGGAATAAGGATTATTTATTTTTTACCGGAGGCAGTACTGAAATTGAGATTAGCCAATTAAAATCGGTTAATCAATCAGTAATTGATCAATATATAAGTACGTCACCTTTGTATGGAAATTCATGGCATTTTTACAAAACTGTAAATCCTCAATCCGATTTTAGTCCATATTCTTCAGAACAATTTCAAAATGCAATTGATAATGGGGGAGTGTTTATTTCATATTTAGGTCATAGTGGTACGGCAACTTGGGATAATAGTATAAACTCAATTTTACAATTGGAAAATAAAAATAATAGGAATCCCATCATTACAGACTTTGGATGCTCTACAAATAAATTCGCAGAACCGGATATTATTTGCTTTGGAGAAAAATCAATTTTAGATAATCAAGGTCAAGCTCTGGGTTATATTGGTAATTCTTCTCTAGGTTTTTTATCAACCGCATCAAATGTACCAACTTTATTTTATAACGATATTATTAATGATTCACTTCATGAAATTGGTTCTGCACATTTAAAATCCAAAATTGATTTAATTACTAATTATGGGAACTCTGGAGTAAATAAAGTCTTTATGCAGACAAATATTTTAATAGGCGATCCAATTATTAGAATAAAAATTCCCAGTAAACCTAATCTGAATATTTCCTCATCTAATATTTTAACAAGCTCAAATCTTATTGAAAGTTTAGATTCTTCACAAATAAAAATTGTTGTAAATAATTTCGGAACTGTAAATTCAGAAAATCTTAAAATTAAAATTGATGAGTATTATTCGGGAAAAATTATTACTTCTAAAATTCTTACAATTCCATTTGTTCAACAAAGCGATACATTGATTTATTTTGTCCAGACAAAGAATAAACCAGGAGTGCATTCAATTTCAGTGTTATTAGATCCTCTAAATGAAATTGATGAAATTTATGAAAATGATAATACTGCTGAATTAAATGTAAATGTTTATTCTCAAGATTTAAGAGATTTGTTTACTACAGCAAATGAAAACTCGAAAGTTGGTTCAGTAAAATTGCTCAATCCAACTTCATATTCTTCAAGTAGTTTTAAAATTGATATTCAATTAAGTGAAAAAACAGATTTCTCAAACTCAATATTATTAAGTCAGTTGTCTGATACTTTACTTACAGAAATTCCGTTAAGTTTAAATAATAATAATCGATATTGGATGCGTTACAAGTTAGAAAATAATTCTGAGTATGGAATTGAAAAATCATTTTTCTTTAATAATGATTCCAAATTTTTAATTAATGATGATTTTACTTTTTCTAATCAGAACGTTATCGATTTAAAAATTTCTAACAATTTATTTCTGTCTGATGATTCTACGACTTTATCAGTATTATCTGCTGGATGGAATTCCGGTGCTACATGTGTTATTGCAAAAAATGGTGAAAATTTATTAAGCAATTCTTTTTTTGCTGGAATGGGTATTGCTGTGTTTAATCCGGTTTCTACAGAATTAGATACTGCTTTTTGGTTAACACTTTTTAACCAACCGACGAATGTACAGCAATTAGCTGATTTTATAAATTCAATCCAAGATGGTAAATTAGTTATTATGGGTGTCGCTGATGATGCTAGAAATAATCTCTCTGCAAATTTAAAAAATGCCATTAAAACTCTTGGAAGTACAAGAATTGATTCACTAATATTTAGAGGTTCTTGGGCAATTATAAGTTATAAAGGTGCAGAACCTGGAACAGCAATTGAAAAAGTTTTAGGACCATATGATGGACAGATTTTCATAGATTCTGTTTTTGTTCAAAAAAAATCTACTGGAAAATTGATTACAAATATCATCGGTCCCTCAGCAAATTGGAAGAATTTTGTTGTTCAAGATTCTCTTCCAAATAATTCAAATATTATTTACAAACCAATTCTAATTTCCCAAGTTGATAATTCTGAAGATACGCTTGATGTGTTAAATATTGTTAATGGTGAAGCATCCTTAAGTTTTATCGATGCAAAAAAATATCCTTACATTAAAATTTTAGCTGAATTTAAAGCTGGTGATAATAACACATCTCCGGTTCTAAAATCTTTAGGTGTTGATTATGATGGAATTCCAGAACTGGCAATCAATTATCAAGTTGTTTCTGTGGAAAATGATACAATCCAGCAAGGTGAAAATGCCAATCTGCAATTTTATGTTTATAATGTCGGTGAATCAACCGCCGATAGCGTAAATGTAATAGTTGAAGTTGTTAATCCGGATAATTCCAAAGAAAAAATATTTGAAACTATTATTGATTCTATTGGTTCTGAGCAGAGAAAGAAATTTAATTTATCATATCCAACTTCTTCATTTAATGGTATAAAAACTTTCTCAATTTCTATTAATGGCGAGAATAAAATAATGGAATTGTATGAAGATAATAATTATTTCAATATTCCGTTTTATGTAATTGGTGATACGACAAAACCAACGCTGGCATTGACTATTGACGGCAACGAAATTTTTGACGGTGAATATATTTCAAATAAACCGAATATAAAAATTGATTTGAATGATCCGTCTCTTGTTCCAATAACAGATACATCATCAATTTCAGTTTATCTTAATAATGAATACGTGAGTTATTTTTCGAATCCAGAAATTCTTAAAATAAATTATTCTTCAACAAATCCTAAAGTTTCTGTTGAGTATAATCCAATTTTAGAATACGGTGAACATACACTAAAAATATTTGGTAAAGATGCTTCCGGTAATGATGATCAGACTTCAGGAATTACTAAAACTTTTAACGTAATGAATGAAGCAAAATTATTGGAAGTTTATAATTACCCAAATCCATTTAGCTATGAAACGTATTTTACATTTAAGCTTACGCAAATTCCCGATGAAATTAAAATTCGTGTATTTACGGTTGCCGGCAGACTTATTAAAGAAATTAATCTTTCCGGAACTCAACTAAATTTTGATATGAATAAAATTTATTGGGATGGAAAAGATGAAGACGGCGACCTTATTGGAAACGGAGTTTACCTTTATAAAGTTATTATGGATGTTGACGGCAAAAAACAAGACATCACACAAAAATTAGCAGTTGTAAGATAAAATTTATTTTTCGATAATTAGTTAAAATTTCTGAGATATTCAAAATGTCATTCTCGTGCAAACAGAATCTACTTAATTTCCTCTGGATTCCCACTTTCGTGGGAATGACAAGTACTATTAAAATAATTTTTCAGAAGTTTATTGTTAATACTTTGGCATTGTAATTTCTTATTCATTCTATTATTTATAATTTCATGAAAAATAAATTATTCTTTACAATTTGGTTAACGTTTTCAATTTTAACTTCCGCACAAATTTTCAGACCAAATCCCAACGAAGGATTTATCGGCGGTGCAGCCGGTTTAACTTGGATTGATGAAGAGCCATATTATTCGGTTCATCTTTTCCCGGAAATTGCATTTGCCAAATTTGGAATTGGGTTAGATCTTAATTTAGACTTCGATAAAAACGGAAAACTTCGACACGAAAATTTTAATGAAACTTCGGATTATCTCAGTTTAATTCGTTATGTAAGATACGGACAAAAAAATGATCCGTTTTATATAAGATTGGGAGCATTAGATTTTGCTACAATTGGTCACGGAAGTATAATGTATTTGTATAATAATAGTCCAAGTTTTGATTCAAGAAAAGTAGGTTTGGAGTTTGATCTTGATTTTGATTATTATGGTGTTGAATCGGTTTACGGCACATTTGCAGAAACGGGAATTATTGGTTTTAGAACTTTTACTCGACCGCTTTTAGCAACTACTTTGGCAGATATTCCTATTATTGGAGCTTTTGAAATTGGAGCAACTTACTCTACGGATTTTAATAAAAATGCTGGAGTTGTTGAAGTTAATTATGATTCAATAAAAGAAGAATATAAATCCTCCAAAGATTTAGGCGCTACAGAAATTATTGGTTTTGATTTTAGTCTTCCATTACTTAGAACAAGTGTGGTTAACTCCGATATTTATTATGATTATGCGGAAATTTTAGATTTTGGGAATGGAAGAAGCGCCGGAATTATTTTAGATTTTTATGGACTTGGATTAGTTGATGTAAGAACCAAACTTGAAAGAAGATGGAATGGTGTAAGTTATTTGCCGGCATATTTTAATTCATTTTATGAATTAGAAAGATTTCAAATTAATGAAACATCTCATTCAGTAAATAGTAAAATTCAAACTTTAAATGATGGAATAAAAGTGGGCGATGGATACTACGGGGAATTATTAATTTCCGTAATTAATTCATTTTTTGTTTTCGGAAGTTATCAGCGTTATGATGAAAATCCCAAAAGTGGTTCGCTAAATTTAAGAACAGAAATTTCTCCGGAAAATGGAGTATTTGTTGCTCGCGCCGGTTACGATAAAATAAATATTAAAGATGAAAAAGATTTATTTACTTTGGATAATAGATCTTATCTTTTTGCGGAATTGGGTTATAAACTAAATCCTTATATTTTAGTTTCTATGATTTACAATTGGACGTTCACTCCGGTTCGTGATCAAAATGATAATTTTATTCGATACAAACCTCAGAAAAAAATTGAGCCGCGAATTTCATTTATCTTTCCGCTTAATTTTCAGCAATAAATTATTTCTCAAACTGCCAAGATTTAACAATTGAAAACTTTTGAAAAATTAAATTAAAAAATGCTTGTCATTCCCACGAAAGTGGGAATCCAGTGAGAATTCAATAGATTCCAGTCTGTAATTAACGGATCATGGAAATAACATTTTAAATATTTTCGGAAGTTACCATTTCTAACTCAAATTGGAAATTGCCTTATCAATAGGTATATTTCTAAGCTAAATTTTAAAAGACATAATGGAAAATATTAGAAATTTTTGCATAATCGCACATATTGATCACGGCAAATCAACATTGGCAGATATGCTTTTGGATGTTACCGGAACCGTATCTAAAAGGGAAGCTAAAGCCCAGCTTTTAGATGATATGGATTTAGAGCGTGAAAGAGGAATTACAATAAAATCTCACGCAATAAAAATGAGTTACACACACTCCGATAATAAATTATATAATCTGAATTTAATTGATACACCCGGACACGTAGATTTTTCTTACGAAGTTTCAAGATCACTTGCTGCTTGCGAAGGCGCTTTACTTGTTGTGGATGCCGCTCAAGGTGTTGAAGCTCAGACAATCAGCAATGTTTATTTAGCAGTTGAAGCGGGTTTGGAAATTATTCCAATTATAAATAAAATTGATTTGCCAAGCGCAAGAGTTGATGTAATTAAAAATCAAATAATTGATTTAATTGGCTGTGAAGAAAATGATATAATTTTAGCAAGCGCAAAAGCTAGAATTGGTTTTGATGAAATTCTAGATGCAATTATTCATAAAATTCCTCCGCCGAATGGTGATCCCAACAAACCTTTACAAGCCCTAATTTTTGATTCGGTTTTTGATGCTTATCGCGGAGCAATTGCTTATGTAAGAATTGTAAATGGAGTTCTTAAAACAAAAGATCAAATTAGATTTTTTGCAAGCAACGCAGTTTGTCAAGCTGAGGAAATTGGAATTCTGGGTTTAAAGAAAATCAAAACTGAAGAATTAAGCACCGGCGATGTTGGTTACGTCATTGGAAGTATTAAAGATGTTCACGATACAAAAGTCGGCGATACAATTACGCATGCAAGAAATGGCGCAGAAGCTCCGCTTGCCGGATATAAAAATATTAAGCCAATGGTTTTTTCCGGATTATATCCATCTGATTCCGATGATTATGAAGATTTAAGAGATGCAATTGAAAAACTTCAACTTAATGATGCGTCATTAGTTTTTATTCCGGAAACTTCTGCAGCTTTAGGATTTGGATTTCGCTGCGGATTTCTTGGAATGCTTCACATGGAAATTATCCAAGAAAGACTTGAACGCGAATATAATCAATCAATTGTTACAACATTACCAAACGTTGAATATCATGCATATAAAAGAAATGGTGAAAAAGTAATTGTTGATAATCCGGCAGAACTTCCTCCGGTTGGCGATATCGAAAGAATTGAAGAGCCTTATGTTAAATCTCAAATAGTTGTCCCAAGCGAATATTTGGGCAATATTATGAAACTTGCAATTGAGAAAAGAGGAATCTATAAAAATACAACTTATATAGATCCAACGCGTGCAGATGTTGAATATGAATTTCCGCTTTCAGAAATTATTTTTGATTTCTTTGATAAATTAAAATCTACAACGAGAGGTTACGCTTCTTTTGATTATGAATTTATTGGCTATAGAATTTCTGATCTTGTGAAATTGGATATTATGCTTAACGGTGATGTTGTAGATGCGCTTTCAATTGTTGTTCATAAAGACAAAGCTTATGATTGGGGAAGGAAAGTCTGCACAAAATTAAAGGATTTAATTCCCCGACAGATGTTTGAAATTGCAGTTCAAGCCGCAATCGGAAATAAAATTATTTCCAGAACAAGTATTAAAGCTTTACGTAAAAATGTACTTGCAAAATGTTACGGCGGTGATATTACGAGAAAACGTAAATTACTTGAAAAACAAAAAGAAGGCAAAAAAAGAATGAAACAGATTGGTAATGTGGAAATTCCTCAAGAAGCATTTCTTGCCGTATTACAAATTGATGAATAATTTTTGAAATTGCTTTGAAACAAAATTGAATAACAAAACTATAAATAGGTTCACAATTTAAACTTGGAAAAAATTCTTATGCTTTCAAAAGATGAAAAAAATAAAGAAAGGCAGATTATAAAACTTAATAAAACACCTTTGCATAAATTTTTAGATTTTTGGAAAAATTTATTTTATGCGGCAATCGCAGCTTTGTTAATAAAAACATTCTTTATCGAAACTTCAAGAGTTCCAACCGGTTCTATGGAACAAACAATTATGGTCGGTGATTTTTTATTTGTAAATAAATTTATTTACGGAGCATCAACTCCAAGAAACATTCCTTTTACAAATGTTGTGCTCCCGTATTATCAATTACCGGCAATAGACGAGCCTGAGAAAGGCGATATTTTTGTTTTTGAATATCCCGGAGATAGAGATGTAATTGTTCCAACTGAAGTTTTAAGTTATGTAAAAAGATGCGTGGCAGCAGCCGGAGATACTATTGAAATTAAAAATAAAGTAATATTTGTTAATGGAAACGAGTTGCATCGCCCAGCAAATATTCAATATTTAGTTCCGCAGATTTTACCAAAAAGTTACACACGACCAGATATTTTCCCCAAAGGAAGCGGTTGGAATAAAGATCAATACGGCCCATTAGTAATTCCCAAAAAGGGAGATATTATAAAACTAACTTTACAAAATATTGAAACTTATAGAACTTTGATTAATAGAAATTATGGAAAAGAAGTTGTAAAAGTTGTTGATGGAAATATTTATATTAACGGAAAATTAACTACCGAATATGAAATTCCTCAAGATTATTATTTTGCAATCGGCGATAATAGAGACGATAGTTCAGATAGCAGATATTGGGGATTTGTTCCCCGCGAAAAAATTGTAGGTGAAGCATTAATGATTTATTGGTCGTGGAATCCCGAAATTCCATTTAGTAATTTTTTCAAACTTTTAGGCTCAACAAGATTTAATAGAATTGCTAAATTAGTTCGTTAAAAAAGTGAAGTAATGAAAACATCAATAATAATTTTTACAATTTTATTTACTGCATCTTTAATTGCGCAAGAAAAATATCTTATTTACTTCAAAGATAAAGGTGATGTGCTTTCTAAGTTTGCTGATAAAGAAAAAATTTCAAATGAGATTCTTTCAGAAAAAAGTATTGAACGAAGAAAGAAAAATTTGGGTGAAAATTATTTAACAATTTCCGATCTTCCAATAAATGAAAATTATATTGATAAGTTGGAAGAAAGTAATATTAAAATTATCAATAAGCTAAAATGGTTCAATGCCGTAAGTGCTTTTCTTAGTAATGATGAATTAAATCGAATTAAAGAATTTTCATTTATTTCAAAAATTGAAAAAGTTAGAAAATTAAAATCGTTAAAACCAATAAATGATAATTCCGAAAAAAATAACGTACTTTCAAAATCAAATCAAACTTATACATATGATTATGGATCTTCGTTAACACAAAATGAACTTTCGGAAATTCCCGCTGTTCACGATTTTGGTTTTTCCGGCGAAGGAGTTATTATTGGAATTTTGGACACCGGTTTTGATTGGCAAACTGTAAATTCACTAAAAAATAAAAATGTGATTGCAGAACACGATTTTGTTTTTAATGATAGTTTAACTGCAAATGAAACCGATGAAGATGTTTCAACGCAACATAATCACGGAACAAGCGTATTCTCAATTTTAGCCGGATTTGAAGAAGGAAAAATTGTAGGGCCAGCTTTTAATTCTTCTTTCATTTTAGCGAAAACAGAATATGTTCCTTCAGAAACTCACGTTGAAGAAGATAACTATGCCGCAGCTTTGGAATGGATGGATTCTATCGGGGTTGATATTACAACTTCATCTTTAGGTTACAGCGTATTTGATAAAACAGATTTTTCCTATACTTATGAAGATATGGATGGAAAAACTACAATTGTAACAAAAGCCGCAGAATTAGCATTTGAAAAGGGGATCACAGTAATTACATCTGCGGGAAATGAAGGAAATAGTGTTGGGAATGATTCCACTTATTGGTACTATATTTCTGCTCCCGGTGATGGATTTAATACTTTAACAATCGGAGCAGTTACAAGTTCAAATACAATTGCTTCATTTAGTTCACGCGGACCAACTTACGATGGAAGAATTAAGCCGGAAGTTGTTGCGCAAGGTGTTTCAGTATTTAATGCAAATGCCGGAAACGAAAGTTCATACTCTTTTGGAAACGGAACTTCTTATTCGGCTCCAATTGTGGCGGGAATTGCCGGACAATTATTATCAGCTTTTCCGCATTTATCAAATAAACAAATTAGAAGTATTTTGATTAAAAGCGGTGATAATCAAGTTAGCCCAAATACAAGTATCGGTTACGGTTTAGTTTCTTCGCTGAAAGCTATTTTATTTCCAAATTTAGAAATGATATCCGATAAATATTTTATAAATAAAATAATTTCCGATTCATTTGGAATTCAAACCAATACAGTTGAAGTGATTTCCGAAAGTGGGAATAAGTTTTCCGTAAATCAAAAAAGTGGAATTTATTATCAAATCGAATTACCGTCAGAAATTTCCTCAACCAATAATAAAATTTATTTTACTTATAAAGATTTGCAGAATAATATAATCAGAGATCCAAAAGAAGGATTTTATGAATTATATTTTGATGATTTAATTAACGATACAACAGAAGAAATACCGCAATCTTTTAAGCTTTTGCAAAATTATCCTAATCCATTTAATCATGGAACAATTATAAATTATTCTCTTTCAAATGAAAGATTTCAAAATATCCAATTAAAAGTTTATGATATTTTAGGAAGGGAAATTACAACTTTGGTAAATGAAAATAAATCAAAGGGGAATTTTTCTGTTTATTTCGATTCGAAAAAATTAGCTTCCGGAATTTATTTTTACACACTTCGAACTTCAGATTTTTCTGAAACCAAAAAAATGATGCTTTTAAAGTAAACATGTCTAATATTTTATTTCCAGAGCAAATAAATTATTTAGAAAATTCTCTAATTAAAGTTGATCCATTAATTGAAGAAATAGAAAGGTTTGCTGCAGAAAATAAAATTCCGATTTTAGAAAAGATTTCCGCAAATTTCCTAGAACTTCTACTACATATTTATAGTCCCAAAACATTCTTAGAAATTGGTACAGCAATAGGATACTCTACAATAAGAGTTGCTAAAATATTACAAAATGAAGGGAAAATTGACACAATTGAATTAAGTAAAGATAATATCAAACTTGCCAAAGAATTCATTTCCAAATTTGGTTTATCAGAAAAAATTAATATAATTGAAGGAAATGCATTTGAAATTATTCCAAATTTGAAAAATGTTTATGATTTTATTTTTCTTGATTCAGATAAAGAAGATTATGAAAAATTACTAAGTTTATCTTTTGATAAATTGAAAATCGGCGGAATAATTTTGATAGATAATTTACTTTGGAAAGGGTTTACAGCTTCAAAGGAAATCCCGGAAAAATTAAAAATCAGCACGGAAGTAATTAGAAAATTCAACAAATATTTTTTGAACTTCCCGGGATTAAAATCATCAATATTGCCAATTGGTGATGGTTTAGGTTTAGCCATCAAAATTGGTGAAAAATAAATTTATACTTTTCTTTTTAATGTTTCGGTATATTCTGCAGCAACTTCTCTTACAGATTTACTTGAAATTAAAAAGTGAATATTATCTCTTAACTTACTCCACTCATCATGTAACGGACAAGGATGTTCATCAGAACATTCTTTCAAACCCGTAACGCATTTTAATGTAATAACCGGACCTTCAATTCTTTCTACAATTTCTAAAATCGAGCTATCCAAAGCCAGCTTTGTAATTTTGAAACCACCGCCGCGTCCTTTGTAAGAATCGACATAACCGTATTTTGCCATTCTTTGTAAAATTTTTGCCAGATAATGTGAAGGAATATCTTCTTTTTTTGCAATATCGGATGACATAACTAACATATCACTTGATTGCCTTGCAAGGAACAGAATTGCTCTAATCGCATATTCACCGGTTTTTGTGTAAATCATGCTTACCTCTTAAAGAAAAATTTTAATTAAAATACAATTATCAAAATTTATAAGGAGTTTAATATCCGAAAATGAATTTAAGTAAATCGGAACTTTTTATCAACTTAAATTTTATTTAAGTCAACTCTAAATAAATTTGTTCATTTTTATTTTGTAAACGAGCTTTTCCTTGAGAAATATTTGTAATCTCAGTCTCAAGAAATTTTATTTTTGATGGTTCAATATAACAAGATATTACGGGTGATTTTTCAAATTTTTCAATAATTTTTTCACATTCAAACTTTTTTATCAAGTGATGAATTTTACTTATATCTTCATAATTGTAAGAAATTTCGATTCTTTCAAATTTTGTTAATTCGATAATTTCTGATGTTTGCAAAACTTCAAATGCACTTTTAAAATACGCTTTTCCAAGTGGACCAACACCTAATTTTGTTCCGCCAAAATATCTTAGAACAACAACTAAAATATTTGTTAAATTAAAATGATTTATTGCATTCAAAATTCGTAATCCGGCTGTTCCATTTGGTTCTCCATCATCTGAATATTTTTCTTCTCCGGAATTAAGTTTGTATGCGTAACAATGATGAGTTGCATCATAAAATTCTTTTTTAAGATTTTTTAATTCAGAATTTACATTTTCATTTGATGAAATATTAATTGCATATCCTAAAAAAGAGGAGCCTTTTTCTTTAAATTTATATGAGTTATTTTTTTTAATCGTTAAAATTTTTTCTGAATGATTCATTGTAGTAAATTTTATAAATAATAAAAATTGATTTTCAGCTAACCTTTAACTAATATAATTGTTTGAACAATTCCAAATTTATTTAATGATACAAGACAAAATAATTATTAGAGGTGCAAGAGAGCACAATCTAAAAAATATAAATTTAGAAATTCCTCGAAATTCTCTAACAGTAATTACGGGTTTATCCGGCTCGGGAAAATCATCATTAGCGTTTGATACAATATTTGCCGAAGGACAGCGAAGATATATTGAATCACTTTCTGTATATGCCCGGCAATTTTTGGGTCAAATGGAAAAACCAGATGTTGATTTAATCGAAGGACTAAGTCCGGCAATTTCTATTGAACAAAAATCTTCCGGCGGAAATCCAAGATCAACAGTTGGAACAATTACGGAAATTTATGATTTTCTGAGATTACTATATGCGCGAGTTGGAACGGCTCATTGCTACAATTGCGGGAATGTTGTTAAAAAGCAATCAGCTGATCAAATTATTGATAAGATTTTAGAAAATTTTGATGGAAAGAAAATTGTAATTCTCGCTCCAGTTGTGCGCGGAAGAAAAGGACATTACTGCGAACTTTTTGAAGACATTCAAAAAGATGGGTTTCTAAAAGTTAGAGTTGATGAAGAAATTATTGAACTTACTAAAGATTATAAAGTTGATAGGTATAAAATTCACAATATCGAAATTGTAATTGATAGAATGCAAATTTCGGAGAAATCAAGATTTAGATTATCTGAGTCCATTGAAGTTGCGTTAAATTTTGGAAACGGAAGTTTAATTATAAATTCTGAAAATGCGGATCATATTTTCAGCAGACATTTTGCTTGCGCTGAATGTGGAATTGGTTTTCAAGAACTTGCGCCAAATTCATTTTCGTTTAATTCCCCTTATGGTTCTTGTCCCGATTGTGACGGCTTAGGTGAAAAAAAAGATTTAGATATTAAATTGTTAATTCCGGATTTTGATAAAACAATTAATGAAGGTGCTTTAGAACCAATAGGGAAGCCAAGAAAAGTATGGTTTTACAATCAGCTTGAAGCTGTGGGAAAGCATTTTAATTTTGATTACAAAACTAAAATTAAAGATTTGACAGAAGAGCAGTTTAATATAATTCTGTACGGAAGCAAAGAAAAAATTCCTTTCACTTATACTTTTGGAAATGGAAAAAATGCAAATTATATGCACAAATTTTCCGGATTAAAAAAGTATGTTCAAAATTATTTTGAAAATACTACCTCATCTAAAATTAGAGAATGGGCAGAATCATTTATGAATTCTCAAATTTGCTCAACATGTAACGGCGGAAGATTAAAGAAAGAATCATTAGCTGTAAAAATCAATGGATTAAATATTAGTGAAGTATCAAATTTATCAATCGTAAGAACAAAAGAATTTTGCGAAAATATTAAACTTGAGGGCAATGCTGCAATTATTGCACATCAAATTATTAAAGAAATAAATTCCAGATTAGATTTTTTATTAAATGTTGGATTAGAGTATTTAACACTTAATCGTTCTGCAAGAACACTTTCCGGCGGAGAATCTCAAAGAATTAGACTCGCAACGCAGATCGGTTCTCAGCTTACCGGAGTATTATATGTTTTGGATGAACCCAGCATTGGACTTCATCAAAGTGATAATATAAAATTAATTAAGTCACTTCAAGAATTAAGAAATTTGGGCAACACTGTAATTGTTGTTGAGCATGATAAAGAAACAATGTCTCACGCTGATTATATTGTTGATCTTGGACCAAAAGCCGGAATTCACGGCGGGGAAGTTTGTTTTCATGGAGATAGAAATAGTTTAGCAAAATATGAAAATAAAAATTCAATAACTTTATCATATTTGTTAAATCAAAAATCGATTGAGATTCCTTCAGAAAGAAGAATTGATACAAATCAAAATTTGGAGATTATTGGTGCAACCGGAAATAATCTTAAAAATGTTCATCTCAAAATTCCACTTGGAAAATTTGTTGCTATTACCGGAGTAAGCGGATCTGGAAAATCTTCATTAATAAATGAAACGCTTGTTAGAATTTTAATGCGAAAAATTTATAATTCAAAAACAATTCCTTTGGATTTTATAGAAATAAAAGGATTGGAATTTATTGATAAAATAATTGAGATTGACCAATCCCCAATTGGACGAACTCCAAGATCAAACCCGGCAACTTATACCGGATTATTTACATTTATCAGAGATTTATTTTCGCAATTACCGGAATCAAAAATTAGAGGATATTCTCCGGGAAGATTTAGTTTTAATGTTTCCGGAGGAAGATGCGAAGAATGTCAAGGCGATGGATTGAAAAAAATTGAGATGAATTTTCTTCCGGATGTTTATGTTATTTGCGAAGAATGCAACGGAAAAAGATATAATAGAGAAACTTTAGAAGTGTTGTACAAAACAAAATCTATAAATGATGTTTTGGAAATGACGATTGAATCTGCATTAGAATTTTTTGAAGAAATGCCTCGAATAAAAAGAAAGTTAAAATCATTGAACGATGTTGGTTTGGGATATATAAAACTTGGTCAGCAAGCAACAACGCTTTCCGGCGGAGAAGCGCAAAGAGTAAAATTGGCAACGGAATTAAGCAAAGTCGGAACCGGAAAAACAATTTATATTTTAGATGAACCGACAACCGGACTTCATTTTGAAGATATAAATATTTTGCTTGGTGTTTTAAATAAACTTGTTGATAAAGGAAATACGGTCGTAGTTGTTGAACATAATTTGGATGTTATAAAAGTTGCTGATCACGTTATTGATTTAGGTCCGGGTGGCGGTGAATTTGGCGGAAACATAATTGCAGAAGGAACACCGGAAGAAATAATTAATTATTCTCAAAGTTTAACCGGAAAATATTTAAAACAAGAATTGCAATTAAATTAATTTGAAATGAAAAAAATAATTATTCCAAAAAATATTTTAACTGTTGATGAACAAAATAGAATACTTTTCAATCACGCTGTAGAAATTGAGGGAAATAGAATTATTAATATTTTTCCAGTTCAAGAAATTGATAAAAATAAATTCAATGTAGAAATTTTTAATTTTCCAAATCTTACGTTAATTCCCGGTTTTGTTCAAACACATGTTCATCTTTGTCAAACTTTATTTAGAGGTTTGGCTGAAGATATGGAACTTCTTGATTGGCTTCAGAAAAAAATATTTCCTTACGAAAATTCGCATGATAAAAATTCGTTAAAACTTTCGGCTCAATTAGGAATTCATGAATTACAAAAAGGCGGAACCACAACAATTTTGGATATGGGAACAATTAATCATCACGAAATTATTTTTGATGAATTAATAAAATCTAATATGCGCGCAATATCCGGGAAATGTATGATGGATATAAATTCACTTTATCCAAAATTTATAGAAAATACTGAAGGTAGTTTGAATCAATCATATCAGCTTGCAAAGGAATTTCACAATTCAAATAATGAAAAAATTAAATACGGTTTTGCACCAAGATTTGTTTTATCGTGTTCGGAATATTTGCTAAAAGAAACAAAAAGTATGATGAAAGATTTTCAAAATTCAATTTATCACACGCATTCATCGGAAAATAAAAGTGAAATTGAAGCAGTTAAACAAATGCACAATATGGAAAATATAGAATATTTCGATTCGATAAATATTCTTGGAGATCATACGGTTTTGGCTCATGGAATTCACGTAAATGAAAAGGAAATTGGATTGTTGAAAAATTCTAAAACAAGAATTTCTCATTGTCCTTCTTCAAATTTAAAACTTGGTTCCGGAGTTGCAGATATTCCAAGATATTTAAAAGAAAACATTTCGGTTTCGCTTGGTGCGGATGGAGCGCCGTGCAATAATAATTTAAGTCAATTTACAGAAATGCGATTGGCATCATTAATTCAAAAACCAAGATATTCGCCAACTGCGATGGATGCTTTAATAGTTTTTCGTTTGGCAACAATTGAAGGTGCGAAAGCTTTAAATCTGCAAAATGAAATTGGAAGTATTGAAATTGGTAAAAAAGCCGATTTAGTTTTTTTGGATTTGGAGAAACCAAATCAAACATTAATTGATGAAAATATTTATTCAACAATTATTTTTTCTGCAAGTAACGAAAATGTTAAAGAAGTAATGATTGACGGCGATTGGGTTGTTCGCAATGGAAAATCATTAAATTATAATGAAGATGAATTATACGAAAAAGGCAAAATTGAACTTAATGAATTATTAAAAAGAGCAAAGTTAAATTGATGAAAATAATTTTTGCAACCGGAAATAAAGGAAAATTAATAGAAGTAAGAAATATTTTTTCAGATACAAAATTTGAAATTATTTCTATGGAAGAAATTGGGTTTGCCGAAGAAATTATTGAAGATGGAAAAACATTTGAAGAAAATTCATTTATTAAAGCTGATAAAATTTTTAGTGGATTTAAAATTCCGGTAATTGCCGATGATTCAGGTTTAGCTGTAGATCAATTAAATGGTGAACCGGGAATATTTTCTGCGCGCTATGCCGGAGAAGATGTTTCTTATTATGATAACAATATTAAATTGTTAAATGAACTAAAAAATTTTCCCGAACCACATTTGGCAAAGTTTTTATGTAGTGCAGTTTATGTTGATGAAAAAAATAGAATTTCTGTTTTGGGAGATTTGCCGGGAAAAATTATAAATGAATTTAAAGGTGAACATGGATTTGGTTATGATCCAATTTTTCAACCGGATGGATTTGACTTAACTTTAGCTCAAATGAATTTGGAAGATAAAAATAGAATTAGTCACAGAGCAAAAGCATTTAATTTGTTGAAGAAGAAAATTGAAGAAGTGAAAACGTAGAAACGTTAAAACGTTGAGACGTAAAAAAGTGGAAACGTGAAAAGTCAAAAAAAAATTCGTGCATTCGTGGCTTAGTTTAATCCAATCAATAGTCGGGATTTTTATTTTTCCGCAATTACAACTTGTACAATTCCAAACGTGAGAGAAAATTTTTCAATATTTCTAAATCCAACTTCACACAAAATTTTTTCTAAATCAATTTTTGAATCAAATATATTTACTGATTCCGGAAGGTAAGTATAAGCTTCATTATCTTTAGAAATTATTTTTCCAACAAGCGGCAGAATTTTTTGAAAATAAAATTGGTAAAGATTTTTAATTAAAAAGTTTTTCGGCAAACGAAATTCCAAAATTGTAACTTTTCCATTATTTTGAAGAACTCTAAAAAATTCCTCAAATCCTTTTTTTATATCGTAAAAGTTTCTAACACCAAATGCCACAGTTATATTAGTAAATATTTCTTTTTTTAAGGGAATTGCTTCAGCAACAGATTGAACTAAATTTCCTTTAATCCAATCAACTTTTTCAATAAAATGAGAAAGCATGTTTTTGCTAAGATCAACGCCAATAATCTCAATGACGCCAATTTTTTTTGCAGCAATTGAAAAATCACCGGTTCCACAAGCAATATCTAATAAACTTGAATTGGAAGAAATTTTTGTTAACTCTAAAGCTTTTTTTCTCCAATAAAAATCTATTCCCAAACTCAGAAAATGATTGAGGAAATCATATCTATGTGAAATGCTGTCAAAAATTCTTTTTACTTGTGTTTTTTTTTCTATCATAATTTTAGTAATTAATAACTTCGCTGCCGGTTTTTTTCTGCCACCAATTAAAAAGATATTTACCGGTTAAAATTGTAAAAATCATAAATACTACGCCGCCGATTAAATCAATTACGTAATGGTATCGTAAATAAACTGTTGCAAAAATTAATAGTGAACCATCAATTAAAAAAAATAATTTATTTGAAGACTTTAATTTAACGGCAAGATACATAACGATTAAAGTCATTTGTGTATGTCCGCTTGGAAAAACATCACGCTGAACAACTTCAAATGGATTTATTGTTCCGGAAGGAATTGATTCTCCGGAGTTAATTATTTCTCGCAGAAAATTTGTTAGAAAAATTCCAGGCAATTCTAAATTTGTTGTTTCAAAATTATGTAAAGTAAATCGCGGACCAACTGCCGGAAGTAAAAAATATCCAACGTATGAAAGAAAAAATCCGTAGACAACCAAAAAAATTATAAAATCAAATTCCCGTGATTTATGTTTTAACTGAAACTCAACTCCTAAAATAATTGGAAGGAAAAAAAAAGTTCCATACGCGATTTGTAAAATCTCTGTTAGGATTGGATTAGCAAATTGATACAGAAAAATTGTTGGATCTAATCCGAATAAAAATCTATCTGCGGCAATTAATAAAGAATCATAATCACTTGAGTGAATCGCATCCAATAAAATATATACTTCTTTGAAAGAAAGAAAAATTAGTGGAACAACATAATAGAAATGAACGTTTTCCCAAATTTTACTTTTTGTAATTTCAGCTTTATCAGCAAAAAATAAAACAAGAATAATTAAACTTATGTTCAGCGAAGTTAATAAAATCCATTCATCAATTAAATTGTGAAAAATTAAATTTATTGAAATAAGAAATAGATAAAAAAAGATAATAACTAAATCAGTTGCACTTAATGATTTATAAATACTTTTTCTAAAAATCATTTTAGGAGATGAAAATTGTTAGAAGTGAAAAATATATTATTAGTCCAACAACATCATTTGTAGTTGTTACAAAAGGACCAGTTGCAATAGCCGGATCAATATTTGCTCTATCTAAAATAACTGGAACAATTGCTCCAACCATTGTTGCGTTAACCATAATAATAAAAAGAGAAGCCGAAAGAATATATGCAAAACTTAAATCAACTTTAAAAACAAAATATGTAATTAAAAGAAGAGCAATTGTGCAAATAAGTGAGTTAACAAAGGCAACTCGCAATTCTTTTAATAATCTTTTCATTGTATCATTTTTCCAAATATCACCGGCGTTTATTGCCTGAACCATTACAATAGCGGATTGACTTCCTGCACTTCCGCCCATTGCCATTACTATTGGAATAAAAAAACTTGCAATTATTATTTGTTCTATTGAAGCTTGAAATGATGAAAGAACTAATGCGCTTAATAATTCACCGGCAAGCGAAACAAAAAGCCAAGGTAATCTGTTTCTCGAAACCCTAAATGTTGAATAACTAAATTCTTCTTCTTCAGTTAAACCGGCAATTTTTTGCATATCTTCAGAAGCTTCTTCATGGATTACGTCTTGAATATCATCAAAAGTAATTCTTCCTAACATTCTTCTATGTTCATCAACTACGGGAATAGCAACTAAATCATATTTGTGCATAATGTTTGCAACTTCTTCCTGATCGATTTCCGGCGTTACAAAAATTAAATCTTCTTGGATTACTGATTTAATTTTTAGATTTAACGGATTGACCAATAATGATTTTAATGTTACAATTCCCAACAATTCATCATTTTCTTTTAAAACATAAATGTGATAGATATGTTCAAATTCCTCTGCATTTTTTCTTACTTCTTCAATTGCATCTTTGATGGTTGCATTGGTGTTTACGTAAACAA
This sequence comes from Ignavibacteriota bacterium, assembly GCA_016708125.1. Lineage (NCBI taxonomy): Bacteria > Pseudomonadati > Ignavibacteriota > Ignavibacteriota bacterium. The sequence continues at coordinate 2,921,366 of JADJGF010000001.1, forward strand.
AATTGCTCGTCATAATACCGCCGGCAGTGTCTTCCGGATATTTGAGCAATTCTTTTAATTCTTCAGAATCTTCTTTATCAATATTTCTTAAAACTTGTCTTGCAATTGTTTCTGGTAGATCACTTACAATATCTGTTGCATCATCCGAGTAAAGTTCTTCAACAATATTAGAAATGGTTTTAACATCAATATCTTTAAGAATTTTTTCTCTTAAACTTTCGTCAATATCTAAAATTACTTCACCGGCAGTTTCTGTATCGAGCAGAGAAAATGCATATTTTGCATTTGCCAAATCTAATCTATTAATTATTTCGGCAATATCGGCGGAATGTAAATCTGCAAAAATGTTTAGCAAACTTTTTTCTGCTTCATTTTCAATCAAGCCGGTAATGCTTTCCAAAAGTTCATTATCAACTTGCAGAACAGTTTTTACATTCGATATTTCGTTTTCTATTGGCATTTATTGTTTTGAATAAATTCTGTTAAATGTAAAAAATCAATTAAATCTAATTCTTCAGCTCGTTTTGAGAAATTAAACTCAAATGTTGTGAAATCACAGTTTGCAAATATACTATTCCTAAGGGAATTAATTAAGGTTTTTCTCCTATTTCCGAATGATGCTTTCACAACTTTAATAAAAATTTCTTTATCAATTTTAGGCGATTCTGATTTATCAAAAACCAGATGAATTATTGCCGCATCAATATTTGGTTTTGGATAAAATACATTTAGTGAAACTTTTGTTACTAAATTAATTGTTGAAAAATAATTAAATATTACTGTTATCGCTCCGTATTCTTTTGTCCTTTTTTGTGCAGTAAGCCTTTTTGCAATATCATTTGAAATAATAAAACTTGCTTCTTTTACAATTTCTTTTTCATCAAGTAGTTTAAATAAAATATCTCCCGTAAGATTAAATGGAATATTTCCAATAATTTTTAACGGAAATTTTAAGTTCAAATCACATAAATTAATTTTAGTAAAATCTGAATTAATAATTTCAGCTTTTGGGAAATTAAGTTTTAAATCTTCAATAACTCGTGTATCAATTTCAATTGCGTAAAATTCTTCAACTTTTTTTGATATTTCATTAGTTATAAAACCTTTGCCGGGACCAATTTCCAACACAGAATCTGAACTTTGAATTTGCAGACAATCAATCATTTTGTGAACAATATTCTTATCTGTCAAATAATTTTGACCAAATTTTTTTAAAGGTTTTATTGCCATCTTTCTTTGAAGATAAGTTTAACTTTTTTAACTTAATATTGAAAATGATAAAATTTAATTTCTCCGCACAAAATAACAATAAAAACTAATTTTAGAGGAATAACTTGGCAAAAGATTATATTATTTCCGTTGATTTAGGTGGGACAAAAATACTTTCTGCTTTAATTAATAAAGAGAAGCAAATTGTTGATAGAACAAAAGTTTCTACCGATATAAAAAAAGGTGCTGATTTTTTAGTAGAATCTGTTGCGGAAAGTATTAAAGAATTGTTGAGTAAAAATGGAATTGATGAATCGCAAATTAAAGCTTTGGCATTAGGTGTTCCGGGAACTGTAAATCCGGAAAGCGGAATTATTTCAGTTGCACCAAATTTGCAAATTGAAAATTTCAACATAAAAAAAGAAATGGGAAAATATTTTAACATTCCAATGCTTTTGGAAAATGATGTTAACATGGCGGCTTTGGGAATTAAATATTTTGAATATAACAATACAATTAACAATGGATTAGTAGTTTTTCTAGGAACCGGAATTGGGGGCGGACTAATTTTTAACGGACAATTTTACAGAGGTTCATCATTTTTTGCCGGCGAAATTGGGCATATGAAAGTTAGATCAAATGGTTATTTTGATGGAGACGGAGAAAAATCTACTTTTGAAAATCTTGCGAGCAGAACAGCAATTGTAAATAATATTATTAAAAAATCAGAAAAGAAAAATACAGCTCTAAGAAAAATTATTAAGGATAAAGAAAAAATTAAAAGCAAGAATTTGCAAAAAGCTATTGAACAAAAGGACGAATTAGTAATTGAAGAAATTGAAAAAGCTTGTAAAATTGTCGGAACAGTTTTAGGAAGTATTACAACATTATTAAATTTAGACACAATTGTTTTAGGCGGCGGATTAATTGAAGCAAATGAAAAATTTATGATGGAAAAAATTGAAAAAGCATTTAAAAATTCAGCAATAAAAGATGCGGCAAAAATTGTGAATTTAAAAGCAACAACTCTTGGCGATGACGCTCCGCTCTATGGGGGATATGCTTTAGTTGAGGAGTTTATAAAAGATGAAAATTAAAATTTTATTATTTCAATTAATTTGTTTTGTGGTTTCTAATTTTTCTCAAACTCCGATTGAAGAAATTACTGAAAATTATTTCGTTAAAAATGAATGGGAATCTTTTTTCAATAAAGCAAATGTTACCGGAACTTTTGTCCTTTATAATTTAACAAAAGATTCATGTTTAGTTTATAATTCCGATAGAGCTGAAACTCAATATTTGCCGGCATCGACTTTTAAAATTCCCAATTCATTAATTTCACTTGAAACCAAAGTAATAAATGATGAAAATGAAATTATAAAATGGGATGGCGAAAAAAGATTTATCGATAATTGGAATCAAGATCATAATTTAAAATCGGGAATAAAATATTCGGTGGTTTGGTTTTATCAAGAATTGGCGAGAAGAATTGGATTTGAAAAAATGCAAGAATTTGTAACAAAAATAAATTATGGTAATAAAAAACTCGGTGATAAAATTGATACTTTTTGGCTTGAAGGAGATTTAAGAATTAATGCCGTTGAACAAATTTTATTTTTAAATAAATTTATTAAGAATGAATTACCTTTCTCCAAACGAAATATGGAAATTGTAAAAAATATTCTTTTGGTTGATTCTACCGATGCTTATAAATTATATGCAAAAACCGGTTGGTCAGCACGTGTTGAAAAAGATAAACAAATTGGCTGGTATGTTGGTTTTGTTGAAACTAAAAATGATACTTGGATATTTGCAATTAATATTGATATAAATGATGAAAAAGATTTACCACAAAGAATTAATATTACACGAGAAATTTTAAAGTCGGAAGGAATAATTAAATAATATCTTATTGATTTTATTCTTCATTCATTACTTTCAAAATTCTTTCTAATTCTTCGCTTGATTGTGTCCAATTCATATATAAATTTTCTAAATCATTTTTTACTTTGTCATAATTAATTTTATTCTGCTTTGCTAAAACCGGATTAGAATAGACTTCTTCTTTCATCATATCTAATTCTAAATTTGTTTTGAGATTTTCGAATTTCTCAATTTCAGTTTCATAAATTTTTATTTGCGATTTTAAATCTTTTGTTGCTTTATGAAATTTTTGGCGTTTTTCAGCTTCAAATCTTTTTTGATCTTTTCGAGTAATTTTATTTGATTCATCAACGTTTGAAATCTCATCGTTTTCCGAAAAATCTATTTCTTCTTTTTTCGATATGTAATAATCAATTCCGCCGTAAAATATTTTTAAATTATGATTTCTAACTTCAATTACTTTTGAAACAATCGGTTTAAGAAAATCAACATCGTGAGAAACAATTATTAAAGTTCCGTTAAATTTCATTAATGCATTTTGCAAAATTTTCTTTGAATCAAAATCCAAATGATTTGTAGGTTCATCAAGAATAATTGTATTTGCTTTTGTAAGTAGAACTTTTGCAAGCCCAACACGACTTTTTCGCCACCGGAAAGTACTTTAATTTTTTTGAAAACTTCATCTCCATTAAATAAAAATGCACCGAGCAAAGTTCTAAGTTGAGCAATTGTACTTTCAGAATCACTTTCCGCAAGTTCTGTAATTATATCGTTTTCCAAATTTAAATTGTCAACAACATCTTGAGCATAAAATGAAATTAATGTATTGTGACCAAATTCAATTTTTCCGAAAGTTGGTTCTAATCTCTTTGAAATAATTTTTGAAAGTGTAGTTTTTCCCGCGCCGTTTGGTCCAACCAAAGCAATTTTTTCACCGCGTTCAATATCTAAATTTATATTTTCTAAAACATTTAAATTCCCGTAAGATTTTGCAACATTAATAATTTTTATTGGAACAACGCCGCTTGGAGTTGTATCAAAAAAATGGAAATGAATTTTATTTTCGGTTTCAACTAATTCAATTCTATCAATTTTATCAAGCTGTTTTATTCTGCTTTGGACTTGTTTAGCTTTTGTAGCTTTGTATCTGAATCGTTCAATAAATTGTTCTGTTTGTTTAATCTTTTTTTGTTGTTCCGCAAATTCTAATTTTAATCGCTCAGCCCTTTCTTCTTTAAAATTTAAATATTCGTTGTAGCTGCCTTTATAGAAAGTTACATTTTTGTTATAAATTTCTAAAGTTTTATTGCAAATATTATTTACAAAATATCTATCATGACTAACAAGAATAATTGCACCTTTAAAAGATTTTAGAAATTTTACAAGCCATTGAAGCGAATCAATATCCAAATGATTTGTAGGTTCATCCAATAGAATTATATCATTATTTGAAGTTAAAATTTTTGCAAGTTCAACTCTCATTTGCCATCCGCCGGAAAGCTCGGATGTGGATTTTTCAAATAATTCTTTACCGAAACCCAAGCCCATTAAAATTTTTTCTATTGTGGAATTAATTTCATAATAACCGATTTCTTCTTTCAGATGATTTAAATTTCCAAGTTGATGAATAATTTCATCGTGTTCAATTCCGTGAGAGGGAAGTTGTTGAAGTTTATCATGAAGAATATTTTCTCTTTCATCTATTTGAATTATTTGAGTAAGAGAATTTCTAACATCATCAAAAATTGAACTTTTACTTGTAGAAATTAATTCTTGCGGAAGGTAGCCGATTTTTAATCCTTTCTTGAAATTTATTGTTCCACTTTCTTGCGATTGTTTTCCGGAAAGCATTTTTAAAAATGTAGATTTTCCGGTTCCGTTAGAACCCACAAGTGCAATTTTATCAATTGGAAGAATTTTTAGATTTACGTTTTCAAATAAATTCTCGCCGGTAAATTGTACGGAAAGGTTGTTGATATCAATCATGTAAGATTTTTTTATAATAATTTATTAAGAAAGGAAATATATCTTGTTTAATGATTTCTTTACAACTTAATTATTTATAAAATTTATAACGGAATTGAATTTGGAATTATTTTGCTTAACAAATTATGACCAACTTTTGAAAAATGTATTCCATCACCGTATAAGTATAAATCTTTTGAATTAAATTTACTTTTTAAAATGTTTTTAGAAATATCAATAGCATTAATATTAAATGATCTTAATGAATCAACCAATAAAGTTTGCGGATTGAAGTTTACAACATTTTTATTTCTGATTTGATATTCATACGGCAAGGTTATGACATAAAAATTTATTTTTTTAGAATCTAAAATTTGTTTTATATCTTTTAAATTTTTAACCGCAGTTTGAAATTGCAAATTTTCATTATTGTAAAAATTTTCATCATATAAATAATAAGATTCAGCTCTATCAAAAAAAATGTGTTTTAGAAAATGGTAAAATTTAAAATTGTTTCTAATAAAAATTAAAACCCGATTTAGCCAATTTGAAGAATTAATTTCAATTTCATTGTTAAGAGTGAAGTTGGAATAAATATCATTTAAACACCAGAATAAAACAACAGAGGAAATTTTATTTTGATTTCCTTCATCTAAAAAAAATTTCTTAATAATATTTTTATAATCTAAACTTGAATATCCAATTAGAGCAGAATTTAAAATTTGTGATTCGGTTAATGAAGAATTAAGTAAACCGGCAAATGTTGAATCAGATTCAACTCCAATTCCCATAGTAATAGAATCACCCAAAAATAAAATTTTATTTTTAACATTTTTGTTTGGTGAGTTTAATTTCCAAAATCTATTTTGATCGACAAATTTTATTATTCCATTTGAATATCCGTGAGAATTTGCAACTAAGCCGGGAGAAGTAAAGTAAACATTTTCTTCTAAGAGTGATTTTTCAGTTCCTGGTAATTGAATTTGGGGAAATGCAAAACGAATTGAAATTTCAAATAATCCAAATAAGAGAATTACGATAAGTAAATTTATTAAAAAAATTTTTGTATAAAATTTTATCAAGTGAAATCAAAAAATTATTAACTAAAAATCTAAAAAATAATCTAACATATTTAGTTTCTTATAACTGAAATTTTTGTAAGACCTACATTGTTAACTTCCGGATCATAAGCTGCAATTATATAAATACCGGATGGAACAAATTTATTGTTCGAATCTTTACAATTCCAAAATGTTGTTCTTCCTCCAACTGATCTAAATTCTGTAATTAAGTTGCCGGAAACATCTAAAATTTTAATTTCAGAATTTGCAATAAGTCCATCAATAGTTATAATGTTTTCTGAATTTTTTGACAAAACAATTGGATTTGGATAAACCAAAATTTCATTAAAATCTTCATTTGGTTTTATAAACATAGTTGAAATTGCTGTTAAACCTAAATCAGTGCCAACGTACACAATTCCTTTTTGTTCATCAATTGTTATATCTTTAATTAAATCTGCCGGAAGCGGTGAATTGTTTTTATTATAATTTGCAAGTAAAGTTGAGCCATCTGAGCTCATTAAGAACACGCCTTTTGCGGTACCAATCCATTTTTGATTTATTGCATCAACTGCAATTGCATTTATTGTCTCTGATTTAATTGCGAAATATTGATCGTTTCTAATTGAAGAAGGAGACGTAGGATTAGGAATAACATCAATCCCGCTGCTCGTTCCAATAATTATTTCTCCAAATTTATCTACTACTAAATCTCTAATATCTTTATTTCTTAATCCGCTGCTTTCTGTAATTTTTCCCCAAATATCGTCTGATAAATTTTCTAAAGTTCCATTATCGTTGAAATAAAAAAGTCCTTCGGTTGCAGATCCCCCGCCAATATCTCCCGAAAACCATTTAGTATTATATTGATCAATAGCTAATTCTTTTACACTTATTACGTCGGAAATTAATGGGCTTCCTAATTCATAACTTATAAATGTTCCGTCTGTTTTTAAAACACTTATCGGTTTTTTATCTCCAGCCCAATAATTTAAAATCCATGCATTTCCATTTTCATCTTCTTCAATATCATTTATAACCAAAAAACTGTTCGATCCCGGAATTCCAACAAGTCCGCTATTACCGGCATCAAATCTTTGATATTGACCATCTTTAAATCTTACAAATCCTCTTCCCCAACTTGAAAAATAAACAGAATTATTTGAAGCTGATACTCTATGGAAATCATTTGAAATTATTTCAGTGTTGTTACTGATATTTTCAATTGACCAATTTAAACCATCAAATTTTTGTACGCCAATTCCTGCACCATCTTTACCTGTTGCCGACCATAAATTATTTTCAAAATCAACGGCTAAACTTATAAAGCCATTAGTCTCCGGTGAATTTGGAATAATAAAATTTTTATTCGTTCCAGAAAAGTGTAACAATCCTTTATTGCTGCTGATGTATAAATTATTTTGGTCATCAATAAAAAAACTGTTAAAGTTAATATTTTTTTCAGATACAATTATTTGGTCACTTCCGTTATATAAGTGAATTGTGTTTCCCAACAAAGAATAAATCATTTGATTTTTTTCAGTTACATCTATAACTTCAAAATTATTATATAAAAATGATGACCAGATTCCGTTTGAATTTTTTAGCAGACCTTCATCGGTAGCGGCGTAAATTTCGTTATTTATTTCAATCATTGAATTTATACTACCTGCTGGAATTTGAGTAGAAATATTAATATTTAACCAAGATTCTGGAGCGGATAAATTTGTTGCGCCAGATTTCTTAAAAGCAATTCCTGCTTGAGTTATAACAAATATTGTGCTTCCTAAATAAACTTTTTTAACAGGAGTTTCACTTGCAAAATTTCCAAATTTTAAAATGCTGTCAAAAAAAGAAAAATCATTTGTGTTTATTAATGCTAATCCAAAAGCAGTTGAAACAAAAGCTGTATCTCCGCTGATTAAAATATTATTAATACTTTTTATTGATTTATCAGTTTTAAAAATTTCTAAAATCGTTTTCAATTCGCCGGTTTCCGGAGTATAAACAATTATGTAACCTTCGTTTGTTCCAAGCCACAATTTATTATTTTGATCTTTATTAATTGCTGTAATATTTTGGCTTATCAATCCATCTGATTTTGTTAGAATTTGATATGAACTATCTGAAGTTGAGAATGCAAAAACTCCTCCATCAGAGGCAGCCCAAATGATATTTCCTATTTGGCATGATTGAACAACATTTTTAAAAGCGGAGTAATTTTCCCAACTTTTAATTGTTTGCGAATAAGTTATAATATTCAGAAAAACTAATAATATTATTTTTTTCATTTACCACTCAATTCTGATCTGTTTCTCAAAATATAAGAATTTAGAAATTTTCATTTAGTCTAAAATTTTCTGACCTAAAAAATTTTTTATTTATGATAGTTTGAAGTAAGTGAATTTTTGATGTTATTGAGAATCGATTCATCAATAAAATATTTACCAAAATTTGATTCATCATTTCTTAATCCGCCGTGAAAATCAGATCCGCCGCTTGAAAGCAAACAATATTCATTTACAATATCGGAATAAAATTTTTGCTGATATTTTTTATGTGATGAATGAACTACTTCAATTCCATCTATTCCCAATTTAATAAGATTATTTAAAATTGATTCTTTCATTTTTCCCGGATGAGCAATAAATGAAAGTCCGCCGGCATCACTAATAATTTTAAGAGCACTTTGCGGCGATACATGAATTTTTCTTTCAAAAGCCGGACCATCATCGCCAATATATTTATAGAATGCCTGCATATAATTTTTTATATAACCTTTTCCTAAAATTGCTTTTGCAATATGAGGTCTGCAAATTGGAGCATTTTTTGAAAATTCTAGAACGTCTTCAAAAGTTATTTCAATTTTAAGTTTATTTAATTTTTTTATAATTCTTTTTGCGCGCTCAATTCTTTCATCTCTAAAAAATTTCAAAACTTTATTTAACTCTTTATCTTTATAATCAATAAAATACCCTAAAATATGAACTTCCGAATCTTCAATATCCGTACTTATTTCAACACCGGGAATTATTTCAATCCCAATTTTTTTGCCATATTTTATAGCTTCATCAATTCCATTAACGGAATCATGATCAGTTATTCCAATTACTGAAATTTGTTTTTTGCGAGCTAAATCTAATAACTCTTGAGGCGAGAGAGCTCCGTCTGAATATGTTGTATGAGTATGTAAATCTGCTTTAATTTTCACAATGAACTATTTGTTTGAATTGCAAAATTTTAGATTGCAAAGTAATAAAATTTATGATAGAAAACATCTTATCAATGAATTACAATTTCTATAAATGAATAAAATTTCATGGAATTGATAGATTATTTGGTAAATGCAGAAATTGAAGTTTTTTTAAGCTATTTAAGAAATAAGTTTTTTATCAGATTAGTAAATTTACGATGCAAATTAGAAAATATTTTTAGGACTTAAATATCTCTATTTTTGTAATTGAATTCGTAAAATATTATCTTTGACAATTATAAATATTTTTTTTCATAAACATAGAATTAAAGGAGAATAATTTAATGGCTATCAAAGTAGGAATTAATGGTTTTGGAAGAATTGGAAGACAAGTAATAAATGTACTTTCTGATAAAGGATTACTTGGTAAAGAAGTTGATGTTGTAGCTGTAGTTGATGTCAGCACAGATGCAAAATATTTTGCTTACCAATTAAAATATGATTCGGTTCACGGTAAATTTAACGGAACTTTAAGCAGTGAAAAAAGCGATCCATCTTTAACTGAAGATGATGTAATAGTTATAAATGGCGATAAAATTAAATGCGTTATGGCTCAGAGAGATCCTTCACAATTACCTTGGGGTGAATTAGGTGTTGATATCGTAATTGAATCAACCGGTTTATTTACAGATTCTGAAAAAGCTAAAGGTCATATTGCCGCTGGTGCAAAAAAAGTTTTAATTTCTGCTCCGGGAAAAGGTGATGTTAAAACTTTAGTTATGGGTGTTAACGACGATGAATATCAACCGGAAGTTCATAATATTGTGTCAAATGCTTCTTGCACAACAAACTGTTTAGCTCCCGTTGTTCACGTTTTATTAAAAGAGGGAATTGGAATTGAAAACGGTTTGATGACGACAATTCACTCATATACTGCAACACAAAAAACTGTTGATGGACCTTCTAAAAAAGATTGGAGAGGCGGACGCGCTGCAGCAATTAATATAATTCCATCTACAACCGGCGCAGCAAAAGCTGTTGGCGAAGTTTTGCCAGTTACAAAAGGTAAATTAACCGGAATGTCATTCCGTGTTCCAACAGCAAATGTTTCTGTTGTTGATTTAACTTTCCGTTCAGAAAAAGAAACTTCAATTGAAGAAATTGATGCGCTAATGAAAAAAGCTTCGGAAACTTATCTAAAAGGAATTCTAGGATATTCTAACGAAGAAGTTGTTTCTACAGATTTTATTCATGATGAAAGATCTTCAATTTATGATTCTCTCGCAACTTTGCAAAATAATTTAAAAGGTGAAAAAAGATTCTTCAAAGTTGTTTCTTGGTATGATAATGAATGGGGTTACTCAAACAGAGTTGTTGATTTATTGTTAAAAATGGGAAAGTAAATAAATTGTAATAATTTATAAAAGACGCAGTCAAAATTTATGGCTGCGTTTTTTGTATATAAAAGTTTTCTGTCATTCCGGTTTGTTTTTTTACGGAATCTATTCAAATAAAAATGTGGATTCCCGATTTATCCGTTAGCTAACGGAATTTGGAAACGACACTTTCAGATTTAGAATAAAAATTGTAACATAAAAATTATATTTCATTGGAGTAAAAATGGAAAAATTATTTATCGAAGATTTAAACCTTAAAGGTAAAAAAGTTTTAGTTCGCGTTGATTTTAATGTTCCGCTAAACGAAAATTTAGAAATTACTGATGATATCAGAATTACATCTGCGCTTCCAACAATTGAAAAAATTATAAAAGACGGCGGAAAGGCAATATTGATGAGCCACTTGGGAAGACCAAAAGGGGGACCAAATCCAAAATATAGTTTAAAACCAACAGCAGTTCGTTTGGGTGAATTGATAGGAAAAGAAGTAAAATTAGCTCCCGATTGTGTTGGTGAAGTAGTGAAAAAAATGGTTGATGATATGAAAGAAGGCGATGTTTTAATTTTGGAAAACGTAAGATTTCATGCAGAAGAAGAAAAAAATGTTCCGGAATTTGCAAAACAATTAGCTGATTTAGGAGAAGTTTACATTAATGATGCATTCGGTTCTGCTCACCGTGCACACGCTTCAACAGAAGGAATTACAAAATATATTTCTCAAAATGCTTCCGGCTATTTGATGAAAAAAGAATTGGATTATTTGGGAAGTGCAGTTCAAAATCCTAAAAGACCATTTACGGCAATTTTGGGCGGTGCAAAAATTTCTGGTAAAATTGATGTAATTCAACAATTAATGAGCAAAGTTGATAACTTGATTGTCGGCGGCGGAATGGGTTACACATTTTATAAATCGCAAGGTTTGGAAATTGGTACATCACTTTTGGAAGCTGATAAAGTTGATCTCGCAAAAGAAATTCTTGAAAAAGCAAAAACTTCCGGTGTAAATTTTATGCTTCCGGTTGATGTTGTTGTTGCTCCGGAATTTGATAATTGCTCACTTTCTGATATTGTTCCAGTTACCGCAATGCCGGCAGATAAAATGGGATTGGATATTGGTCCAAAAACTATTGAGAAATTTAAAGAAATAATTTTAGCAAGTAAAACAGTTGTTTGGAATGGACCAATGGGAGTTTTTGAATTTGATAATTTTGCAAAAGGTACAAACGCAATTGCCGAAGCTTTAGTTGAAGCAACAGAAAAAGGCGCAATTACAATAATTGGCGGCGGAGATTCTGCTGCAGCAATTAAAAAAGCCGGATTGGATGAAAAAGTTTCTCACGTTTCTACAGGCGGCGGCGCATCTTTAGAATATTTAGAAGGTAAAGTTTTACCCGGAGTTGAGGCTCTTTCCAATAAATAAATTTGAAACCTTTTAAATCAAATTTAGTCTAATCTTTCAAAACCTCCGGAATTTGTAAATTATTCAAATACGGAGGTTTAATTTTATACTAATTTATTTTTAATAATATTTTAGTAAATTCCAAAAGTGATTACAAAGATTTAATTTTAGGAAATTTTAATGGCTTATAATGATTATCGACCAAGGGGATTTGGCGGATTTAGTTTTTTCCCTCCGGTTATAAAAAATATTTTAATAATAAATGGAATTGTTTTTTTTATTTCAATTATTGCACAAAATATTGTAGTTGGCGGAGTACTTCTTGATAATTTAATTACAAAATATTTCGCATTAATTCCATTCAGTAATACATATTGGAATTTTATGCCTTGGCAATTAATTACGTACCAATTTTTGCATGGCGGATTTTCACACATATTTTTCAATATGTTGATGTTGTGGATGTTTGGAATGGAAATTGAAAATATTATGGGCTCAAAGAAATTTTTAATTTTCTATTTGCTCGCCGGAGTTGGAGGAGGAATTCTACAATTATTATTGGGAACCGGTTCGGCACCGATAATTGGAGCTTCCGGAGCTGTTTATGGCGTAATGGTTGCTTTTGCAATGTACTTCCCCGATAGATTAATTTACGTATATTTTCTTATTCCCGTTAAAGCAAAATATTTAATTGTTTTTATGATGGTTATTGAATTTCTTTCTGTGGGAGATGCAAGTTTTGTTGCACATTTAGCTCATTTAGGCGGAGCAGTAATTGGATTTTTATTTGTTATGTTGGATAGGAAAAACAATTATAATTTTGATCGAATTTTTGATAATTTCAAATCAAAATCAAGTGGGTCTGATAATCTAAATTTCAAGAAAAAGAAAAGTCCATTTAGTTTTGGGAAAAAAGATGCTGAGGAAGTTGAGTTTTATGATATAAATTCATCAAATAAAAATGAAGAAAAAATTTCTCAAGAAACAATTGATAAAATTTTAGATAAAATTAGTCAAAGCGGTTATCAAAATTTAACAGAAAAAGAAAAGAAAATTCTTTTTGAAGCAAGCAAGAAAAATTAATTTAAATTCGTCATTACGGATGAAATTCCGGAATCTAAATCTCAAATTTAAAGATATATGAAAATTATTTACTCAACATTTTACTTAAATAGTTTTCAATTATGCTAATGATAAAAAATTACTTCGAAAAATTAAAAATAATTTTTTCTCGAAATGACAAACTCAAATTTACTTTTTATCATAAAATTACTGCAATTTTTCTTGTGGCATTTTCATTTTCACTTCTTAATTGTTCACAGCATAAAAGTACTGATCTTGAAACTCTCTCAAAAATTTACATTGATTTATTAGTTGTTGAAGATTTCTACGTTGGCACAGATTCGGTTGAAATAAAGAAGAAAGAAATTTTTAAAAAGTATGAAATTGATAGTTCCACTTACTTTAACAGTTACAGAAATTTAAAGTATGATGATGAAAAATGGAATGAATTTTTTAATCTCTCGCAAACTTATTTGGATTCGTTAAAATCTAAACAGCAGAAGAATTAGCTTTAAGGATTGCTTTTACAATTCTAATTTTTGAATAACTAATATTTTTATCCACTCTATTTTTTATTGATTTCAAATCTTCGTTAAAATCTGTAATATTCACTTTTACCAAATCAAATTCTTCTTTCGAGATTAATGGAGAAAAATCCAAATTCGGATAATAACTAATTATTGTTTCAACTTGAATTGACACAATAGATTCCGGCAGTTTAAGCAGTTTTGAAATATCATAAAGTGAATATTTTTTCAATATCAAATCATAAGTTTGTGAAATGTGTTTTGGTAATTTTTTCGAAATTGAATTTTCATTTTCAGTTATTGCGTGTTCCTTAATAATTGATAAAAATTCCGGACCAATTTTATTAAACATTCTTTGGTTGAATCCGTAAATCTGTAAAATTGCCGATGAAGATTGAGGTTTATCTTTTACAATTTCTCTTAAAATTTTATCCGAGCAAATTATTTGCGGATTTTGATTAAATTTTTTTGCTGCTAAATCTCTTTCTTCGCGTAATTTATTATATAATTCAAGATTAATTTCATAATTATTATTCTGAATTTCTGCATTTTCAAATTCGGTTTCTTCAACAAAAAATAATTCTTCCATTGGATTAAAAACCAATTCATCATTTATTTCTTTCAAAACATTTTTCTTCAATAAAAATTGAATTGACAATTCAATTTCTTGAATTGAGTAATGTTTGCAATTTTCAAATGTTGAAATTTTTCTTGCGATATTTGAATTCGAACTTCCTTTTAAAATTCCGATCAATCTATTTTCTGTTAAACTTCCTTTAAATTCCTTAAAAGTTCTAATAATAATTTCGTTGATAAATTCATTGTTATTAATATTTTTGTTTTTATTCGTACAATTATCACATTTACCGCATTTGTAATTTTTAGTTTCTTCACCAAAATATTGCAAGATAAATTTAAAACGGCAATCATCGGTATTTACGTATTCTAAAACTTGGTCAAGTTTATTTTCAGCTAATTGAATTTTTTTATTAATCTCCGCTTTGTTCAACTTAAGATTTTTGCTCGCAACTCTTTCAGTTAACATAGAAATTTTTTGAACAAACGCCGGTTTATCGTATTCAATAATTCCAATATTATTTAACGTAAATAAAAATGAACTGATTGTATTTTTAGTATATCCAAAATTTTGATAAAGAAAATCAAAATTAATTTCCACTTTTGAATTGAAAATTGAATTTCCGAAAATTTTAATTAATTGAATTACAAAATCTTGTAATTCGGAATTATACATTCCCTTTAAATATTTCTTTAAATCATTTTGAGATAATTTTATTTGAATAAAATGCGAAAGTGAATTTTGTGAATGAAGTTTTAGATAATTACTTTCTTCCAAAATTGAAATTATTGAAGGAATCAATCCTTTATGAATTTCTTTCGATTCAATTAATTTTATTAAATCATTTGAAATTTCTAAAAGTTTTTCAGTTTTAATATTTACTGCAATTTTGTGAAAGTCTAAAATCGTATCGTAACATTTTTTAATTTGCTCAACATTTGGATTACTAATTTGAATAAAAAAATCTTGAATTTCTTTATCGCGATTTGAATAAAATAAAATTGCTTTCGATTCGGCACCGTTTCTGCCGGCCCTTCCGAATTCTTGATATAAATTTTCGATTGAACTCGGAATATTATAATGAATTACAAGTCCAATATTTTTTTTATCAATTCCCATTCCAAAAGCATTTGTTGCAACAATAATATTTGTTCTTCCATTAATAAAATTATCTTGAATAATTCTTCTTAATTCATTTGTTAAACCGGCGTGATAAAATTCATTTGTAATTTTTTGAAGATTTAAAAATTGTGATAACTGTTCCGCATGTTTTCTTGTAGAAGAATAAATTATTGTCGGAGTTTTATTTTCCCTTAAAATTTCCGCAATTTTCTCTTTTTTATTTTTATCAAATAAAACATTTAGTGAAATATTTTCTCTCTCAAAACCAGTAATGTGAACTGCGGGATTTTCAAATTGCAATTGCTCAATTATATCTTTTCTAACTTCGGGAGTTGCGGTTGCGGTAAATGCAGAAATATTTTTCACTTCAATTGCTTGAGCAAAAGTTTTAATATTTCTGTAACTTGGTCTAAAATTATGTCCCCATTCGCTTATGCAATGTGCTTCATCAATAAATAAAAATTCCGGTTTGAAATTTTTAATTCGCTGAACAAAATTTATGTTGTTAAGTTTTTCGGGAGAAACAAACAGCAATTTTATTTTACTATTTTGCAATTCGTTTAGAACTTTTTCTGACTCTGAGAAGTCTAAACTGCTGTTAATGAATGCTGCAATTTTTTGTTTTTGATTCAAAGAATTTACTTGATCTTGCATCAAAGAAATAAGCGGGGAAATTATAATTGAATAAGTTTCGGAAATGATTGATGGCAATTGGTAACAAATTGATTTTCCGGCTCCGGTTGGCATAATTACTAAAACATTTTTTTTATTTAAAATGTCTTTAATAATTTGTTCTTGTCCGGGACGAAAATTTTCAAATCCGAAAAATTCGTGTAATTTATTTTGCAGCATATTCAATTTTTATTTGTTGAACTTTATAAAATATTATCAATCATTTTGTCATGAGATTCTTTTGTTCATTCAGAATGACAAATCTTAATTTTAAGAAGTTTAGATTTAGAAAAAACAAAGAATAATTCTATCTTTACGTAAACTTATTACAAATTTAAAGAAATAATGAATTCCATTGAAGTTACAAATCTAACCAAAATATTTAAAACCAAAGCTCTAAATAAAAATGAAATTACAGCTTTGGATAAAGTTTCGCTGAATGTTGAAAAGGGAATTATATTTAGTTTGCTTGGTCCAAACGGAGCCGGAAAAACTACATTGATAAAAATTTTGTTAGGAATTGTTTTTCCAACAAGCGGAAATGCTAAAATTTTAGATCAAGATGTTTCAAATTTTGAAGTGAGAAAAAAAATCGGATATCTTCCGGAAAATCATAAATTCCCAAATTATCTAAATGGTGAAGAAGTTATTGTATATTATGCAAAATTAAGTGGATATGAAATTGATAAAAATTCTCCAAGAATTTCCGAAGTTTTGAATTTGGTGAAAATGGAAAAATGGAGAAAAACCAAAATCAAAAAATATTCTAAAGGAATGATGCAAAGATTGGGTTTGGCGCAAGCAATTATTCATGATCCGGAAATTATTTTTCTTGATGAGCCAACGGATGGAATTGATCCGGTTGGAAGAAAAGAAATTAGAGATATTTTAAAGGATTTGAAAAATCAAGGAAAAACATTATTTCTCAATAGCCATTTGCTTTCCGAAGTTGAATTAGTTTCCGATAAAGTTGCAATTTTAAATGAAGGAAAATTAATAAAAATCGGAAGTGTTGAAGAACTTACCGTTTCCAAAGAAATCTGTATTATTGAAATTAATGAAAAGTTAAATAATGATTTGATCGAAAATTTGAGCAAATCTTACAAATTTAATTTTAGCAATAATATTATTGAATTGGAAGTTTCGGATAATAAAATCTCTAATGTTTTTATGGATGAATTGCGAAAATCAAATATTAATATTCTAAGTTTTAGTCAGAAAAAAAGTTCGCTTGAAGATATGTTTATCAAATCAATTTCCGAGAAAAATAATAATGAATAATATTTTAACGATTTCCAATTTTACAATTAGAGAAGCAATTTCAAGAAAAATTATTGTAGCTTTTTTTGCAATTTCAACATTTGTAACAATTATGTTTGCATTGCTTTTTACATTTGTATCTTTCAATGATTTTAGTATTAGTGCACAATCAAATGGACACGATATGGTTGGAGTGACTAAGGAATTGCTTAGTAAGCTTAAAGGATTTGTTATTTGGCCCTTATTTAAAGGTGGATTATTTTTATCAATTTTTTCTGCAGCAAGTTTTATTCCCAGTATGCTGGAAAAAGGAAATATTGATCTTATTCTTTCCAAACCGATTGCTCGCTGGCAAATTATTTTGGGAAAATTTCTTGGAGGAGTTTTAATTGTACTAGTGAATATTGCATATTTGGTTGTTTTTCTCTGGATTTTGATAGGAATAAAATTTGGGGTTTGGGAACCATCATTATTATATAGTATTTTTACAATCACTTTTGCTTTTGCATCTCTCTATTCGTTAATAATTTTAATCGGTATCTTAACTCAAAGTTCAATTCTTGCAATGATGCTTTCATATTTGATTTTTTTTGTATTATCTCCAATTTTACAAGCTCGAGATACAATATCAATTTTCTTAAAAAATCAAATCATTCAAAAAGTAATGGAAATATTGTATTATATTATTCCGCAAACCTCTGAGTTAAGTGATATCACTACTGACTTAGCAATGTCTTCTAAAATTTATGATTTCCAGCCATTTTTAACATCTTTGGTGTTTCTAATTCTCGTTCTATACTTCAGTATTATCATTTTTAGTAAAAAAGATTACTAAATAATCGAATATCAATTATTTACTGGTTATTTTTGTGGTATAAAACTTGATTCTTTCTCTAATTAATATTTATCAATTAATGAAATACGGTTATGGAAGAAAAAAAATTGAAATTAGAAGATTTACTAAATGATGCTCCATCGGCAGAAAATAAAGATCAAATTGAATATGTAGCAATTATTGGCGCGGGAGTAATGGGACAAGGAATTGCTCAAACAATTGCTTCATCCGGCGTTGATGTAATAATAATTGAAAAGGATCAAAATAATCTTGAGTTGGCGAAGGAAAAAATTCAAAACTCAATGCGTTATGAAATTGAAAGATGGGCAATGACCGAAAGTGAAATGAAATCAATTCTAAGCAGAATTAGATGGAGTTTGGATTTAGAAGAAGCTGCAGAATGCGATGTAATTATTGAAGCTATTGTTGAAAATTACCAACTAAAAAGAATATTATTTAAAAAGTTGGATGAAATTGCAAATCCCGATACAATTTTTGTTTCGAATACATCAACTTTAAGTTTAACGGAAATTGCCGAAGTTACAAACAGAAAAGATAAAATTATTGGAATGCATTTTCTAAATCCGGTTCCAAAAGTTCCTTTGGTTGAATTGGTAAAAGGAATGGATACTTCGGAAGTAACTGTTGCAAAATGTAAAAAGTTTGCGCGCAAAATCGGCAAAACGGCAATTGAAGTTTATGAATATCCTGGCTTTGTAACAACAAGAGCAATCGTTCCTTTACTTAATGAAGCAATGCACATTTTGCTCGAAGGAATTGCATCTGCAAAAGATATTGATATTGCTATGAAACTTGGTTACAATTTTAAAATGGGACCTTTAGAATTAGCTGATTCTATGGGATTAGATGAAGTTTTAACTTGGATGGAACAATTGTGGAAAACTTTAGGCGAACCAAGATACAGACCTTGTCCGCTTTTAAGAAAATTAGTTAGGGAAAGAAAACTTGGGAAAAAATCTAAAGAAGGATTTTTCAAGTATGATGATGACGGAAATATTATTGAATAATTTAAGGAAATTTTAGTTGAAAATATTAGTATTAAATTGCGGAAGTTCTTCAATCAAATATCAATTGATTGAAACAAATACCAAAGATGCGCTTGCAAAAGGAATGATTGAAAGAATTGGAATGAGCAGTGCTGTGTTGACTCATGAACCAAAAGGGAAAGAGAAAATTAGAATTGTCGGTGAAATTTTGGATCATTCAATTGCAATGGAATATGTGATTGCAGTTTTGTTAAGTCCAAATCACGGTGTTATTTCAAGCAGAGACGAAATTGATGCGGTTGGTCATAGAGTTGTTCACGGCGGTGAAGATTTCAGCGGATCGGTTTTAATAACGGATGATGTTTTAAAAGCTTTGCGTGAAAATATTGAATTGGCACCGCTTCACAATCCGCCGAATTTAAAAGGAATTGCAGCGGCAAAAGAACATTTACCAAATATTCCTCAATGCGGAATTTTTGATACTGCGTTTCATATGTCAATGCCGCCGCACGCTTATTTATATGGAATTCCATTTAAACTTTATAAAAGATATAAAATTAGAAGATACGGTTTTCACGGAACTTCGCATAGATATGTTTCTTTAAGAGCTGCAGAAATTTTAGGAAAACCTTATGAGGAATTAAAAATTATTACAGCGCATCTTGGAAACGGTGCAAGCATGGCAGCAATAAAAAATGGAAAATCAATTGATACTTCAATGGGATTTACACCTTTAGAAGGTTTATTAATGGGAACAAGAAGCGGCGATTTGGATCCTTCAATAATTACTTACATTATGGGAAAGGAAGAATTAACCATTTCAGAAGCAAACACAATGTTAAACAAACATAGCGGTTTAGTTGGAATTAGCGGTGAAAGCAGTGATATGCGCGAAATTGAACAAGCAGTTGCCGAAGGTGATAAAAAAGCTACTTACGCATTTGATGTTTTTACTTATAGAATTAAAAAATATGTTGGTGCTTACGCAGCAGCAATGGGCGGATTAGATGCTTTAGTTTTTACCGGTGGAATTGGAGAAAATTCTGTAAAAGTTAGAAAAGATGTTTGTCACGATTTAGAATTTTTAGGAATTGAATTAGATGATGAATTAAATAATAACGTAAAAGGTGAAGCAATAATTACGATGCAAAATACAAAGACTAAAGTTTTAAGAATTCCTACAAACGAAGAATTGGTTATTGCAATGGATACCGAACAAATTGTTAAGGGAAATCTTTAAGGAATTATAAATTTGGATCTTCAATTAGGAAATAAAATTGTATTAGTTACTGCGGCAAGTACTGGCATTGGCAGAGCTATTGCAGAATTATTTTTATTAGAAAATTCGAAAGTTGTAATTTGTTCAAGTAATATTGATAAGCTTGAAAAAACCGCAAATGAAATTAGAGAAAAATTTAACAAAGAAATTTTATTCTATAAGTGTGATATAAATAATTTACATGAAATAGAAAAAACCGTTTCTTTTGTTGAAAGTAAATTAGGAAGTATTGATATTTTAGTAAATAATTGCGGCGGACCAATTCCAGGTTATTTTGAAAATCTTTCGGAAGAAAATTGGAATTTTGCATTTGATCAAGTTTTGAAAAGTGCAGTAAGATTTACAAAATTAGTTCTTCCAAAAATGAAAGAAAAAAAATGGGGAAGAATAATTAATATAACTTCGATTTCTGTAAAACAACCGATAGATAATCTATTACTTTCCAATGCATTCAGAAGTGCAGTTACAGCTTTTGCAAAAACTTTATCAAATCAAGTTGGACAATATAATATTACCATAAATAATGTAGCTCCGGGTTTAACATTAACCGGCAGACTTGAAGAACTTGCAAAAGTTAAAGCAAAGGAAGCAAATATTTCTAAAGAAGAAATGCTTGCTAAAATGGCAAACGAAATTCCTTTAAGAAGATTGGCAAAACCGGAAGAAATAGCTTCATCAGTTATTTATTTAGCTTCGGAAATTGGCGGATATATAAACGGACAAACCATAGTTGTTGATGGCGGATTTAACAAATCAACATATTAATTTTTTGTTTTTTTCATTTCTGTTGATGTGAATCTTTTTTAATAATTTAAAATTCTAATGTTTTTTCTTAATCATACTCCTAATCTTAATCTTTTTTAATGAGTAAGAAAAAGATAAAGATTAAGAATAAATGCAAAAAAAAATAAAATAAACTTTCCTCATAAGTAGAGGATACAAATGATAAAAGAAATAGATATTTCCATCCCACCGGATTTTATAAACGATTACGATTTTATTAAAAACCTTTCCGCAGAAAAACTCAATCTTAATTTTAGTGAAATAAATAATGTTGTAATTTTAAAAAGGTCAATAGATTCAAGGCGTAAACCAATTTTTTTTCTTAAAGTAAATGTTTTTGTTAATGAATCACCAAAAGAAATTCAATCAAATTTTAATTTTAATCCGGTAAAAGAGAATAAAAAAGTTATAATAATTGGAAGCGGTCCAGCTGGACTTTTTGCAGCATTAAAATTAATTGAATTGGGAATTAAACCAATTATTTTTGAGCGTGGAAAAAATGTCAGAGATCGTAGGTTTGATCTTAAATCAATTATGCAAAATGGAATTGTTAATCCTAATTCAAATTATTGTTTTGGTGAAGGCGGTGCGGGAACATACAGCGATGGCAAACTTTACACTCGATCAAATAAAAGAGGAAATGTTAGCAGAATTTTAGATTTATTAATTTATCATGGTGCCAATCCGGAAATTGCAATTGATGCTCATCCGCATATTGGATCAAATAAACTTCCCAAAATCATTCAAAATATTAGAGAAACAATTTTAAAGTGTAATGGGGAAATACACTTTAATTCCAGAGTTACAGATTTTATTATTTCTGAAAAAAAAATTAAAGGTGTAATTGTAAATAATTCTGAGGAATATTTCGCTGATTCTGTAATTGTTTCAACCGGACATTCAGCACGAGATATTTATGAAATGTTTAAGAAAAATAATTTAAAATTAGAATCAAAACCTTTTGCAATTGGTGTTAGAATTGAGCATCCGCAAGCGCTGATTGACTCAATTCAATATCATTCAAAAATTCGTCATGAGAATTTACCAGCAGCAAATTACAGTTTAGCTTGTCAAATTAATGATAAGGGAGTTTATTCGTTTTGCATGTGTCCGGGCGGAATAATAATTCCCGCTTCAACAAATCAAGGTGAATTAGTTTTAAATGGAATGTCGGTTTCGAAACGGAATTCTCCATTTGCAAATAGCGGTTTGGTTGTTGAAGTAAATGAAAAAGATTGGAAACATTTAAATCATTTTAAAGAATTTTCCGGATTAGAATTTCAAAAAGAAATTGAAGAATTAGCTTTTAAGATTGGAGGTGCCAATCAAACAGCACCGGCACAAAGAGTTACAGATTTCGTGAAGAATAAAATTTCGCAAAATTTATTAAAATCATCATATATCCCGGGATTAATATCAGCAAATTTAAATGAACTTTTTTCAAAGCAAATTTCGGAAAGTCTTAAAAAATCCTTATTTGAATTCAACAAAAAAATGAAAGGTTATTTTACCGAAGAAGCTCAAATATTAGCAGTTGAATCAAGAACAAGTTCGCCAATTAGAATTCCAAGAGATAAAGAAACACTTATGCACATTGATGTTGAGGGATTATTCCCAGCCGGAGAAGGTGCTGGTTATGCCGGCGGAATTGTTTCCGCCGCAATTGATGGAGAAAGATGCGCTGAGAAATCAGTAAAATTTATTTGCTAAAAGCTAATTTATTCCAATGCTTTTTTTATTGCTGCTTCAACTAATGGCTCCATAATTTTATATCCATCTGCATTTGGGTGAACTCCATCAGCAGAAAATTTTTCTGGTAAACCATTTCTTTCATCAGTCATAGCAGAAAAATAATCTAAATAAATTACATCATTTTCATCGCAATATTTTTTTATCATTTTATTTAATTGCGGAATTTTTTCATTGGGATACATTCCGGATTTCCATGGATAATCAAATGCCGGAACAACCGATGATAGAATAACTTTAATTCCATTCGCTTTTGCAATTTCTGACATCGATTTTAAATTATCCAAAATCATTTCTAATGTTGATGGTCCTGTATTTCCGGCAATATCATTTGTTCCAGCTAAAATTACAACAACTTTTGGTTTTAAATTTATTACGTCTTGTCGAAATCGCAATAACATTTGCGGTGTAGTTTGTCCGCTGATTCCTCTATTTATAAATGGCTTGCCGTCAAAAAATTCCGGTCGTTGCTCAATCCAGCCTTGCGTAATTGAGTTCCCCATAAATACTATTCGGTCTTCATCGAGGTTGATATTTACAGAATCATTTTCATTTTTAAATCTGTTTAAATTTGCCCAATCTTGCGAAAGTAATATTTCATTCATAATTAAAAATACTATAATTGTTTTTAATACAATTTTTGTGATAAACATTTTTAACCTCTGACAATTTTTTAGAATATTAGTTTGTAAAAATTATTCCCGAAACTTAAAACCAAGTTTGCCAATTATTTTTTTTGCATGCTCAGCAACTTCTTTTGATTCAAATGAAATTCTAAATGTTCCGCCGTTACCTTCACGGATTTTCAAAAGTTCAATATCCTTAATATTAATATTATTCTTATAAAGTTTTGTTGAAATTTTACTAATTACGCCGGGCTCATCTTTAACGAAAATAAAAATATCATAAATTGGAGTAAGAAAACCTTTGCTATTTTTTGGAATTTCATCACGATGCTGTCTTGCAGAATTAAAATATTTTTCAATGGATTTTAAATCATCATTGTTGATCCAACTTTTTACTTTTTTAAGTTCATATTCAAACCCCTCAATTGCATTAAGAATTTGATTTTTATTTTTAACAATTACAGATTCCCAAATATTAAAATCGCTTGATGCAATGCGGGTCATATCTCTAAAACCGCCGGCTGCTAAATCTAGAAAGTTATAGTCATCAGTTTTTAAACTTGCAGAATTTACCAAAGCTACGGAAAGTAATTGCGGCAAATGGCTTACACTTGCTGCAATAACATCATGTTGCTTTGCCGGAATGTGAAGAATATGAGATCCTAATAATTCAATGATATTTTTAAAGTCTTGAAGTATTTTGTCGGCATTTAAATCTTCGGTAACAATATAAACCGTATTCTCAAAAAGTAGAGGATCGGAATTATCAAAGCCGGCAACTTCTTTTCCTGTCATTGGATGTCCGCCAATATAAATTCCTTTGCTTTTTAATTTTTCCCATTCTTTTTGAAAAATATATTTTACTCCGGAAACATCGGTAAGAATTGTATTTTCATTTAAGATTGGAGCAAATTCTTTGAAGAATTTTAAATTGTTTTCTAAAGGAAGGCAAAGAAAAATTAAATCAGAATTTACTGACTCATTTGCATTGAAAAGTATTTCATCAATTACTTTTTGATTTAAAGCTTTCTCTAAAATTTTAGGTTCATCGAAAGCGGAAATAAAAAAATTGCGGTCACTATTTTTTAACGCTTTTGCAATAGAACCGCCAATTAATCCTAATCCAATAATTGAAACATTCTCAATAATTTTTGTCATTCAAGGTAAATGAATATTAAAAATGATTAAATAGTTTTTCCAATAGCATTTGCAATTGCACGAAGCTCATCCATAAGTCCAATAAATGTATCCGGTAATAATGCTTGCGGTCCATCAGATAAAGCATTTTCCGGATCATGATGTATTTCAATCATTAACGCATCCGCTCCGGCAGCAACTGCGGCTCTTGCCATTGGCGGAACTTGATCTCTTAATCCAGTTGCGTGTGATGGATCTGCAACAACCGGTAAATGACTTTTTTTATGAACAATTGGAATTGCTGATAAATCAAATGTGTTTCTTGTATAAGTTTCAAATGTTCTAATTCCTCTTTCGCAAAGGATTACATTTTTATTTCCGCCCGCTAAAATATATTCTGCCGACATTAACCATTCTTCAATTGTTGCAGCCAATCCGCGTTTAACCATTACCGGAACTGTACTTTGGGATAATTCTTTAAGCAATGAAAAGTTTTGCATATTTCTTGCACCTAATTGAAAAATATCAGTGTACTTTGCAATTAAATCAATATGATCAATTTGCATAACTTCTGTGATTACTAACAATCCATATTTATCAGCGGCTTGTCTCATTAATTTTAAACCTTCTTCGCCCATTCCTTGAAATGAATAAGGTGAAGATCGTGGTTTAAAAGCGCCGCCTCTTAATATTTTTGATCCTGATCTGGCAACTACTTCAGCAAGTTTAAAAATCTGTTCTTCACTTTCAACCGAGCAAGGTCCGGCCATTACTGCTATTTTATTTCCGCCGATTTCCACATCTTTAATTTTAAGGACAGTCTTTTCTTCCTTAAAATTTCTGCTTGCTAATTTAAATGGAGATGTTATTCTGTAAACATCGGCGACACCTTCAAGAATTCGAATTATTCTTGTATCAAATCCGGGTTTTACTCCAATTGCTCCTAGAATTGTTCTTTGTACTCCTGCAGATTCATGTATTTGAAATCCGAAATCTTCAAGATGTTTTTTTATATTTTTTATTTGTTCTTCGGTTGCATTATTTTCTAAAATTACTACCATCTTTATTTATCCTTTTTATGTTTAGTCATGATATGTTTTTTCGCCGGCTGTTACTTTCAAATCCAAATAATCATCTTGCGTTGGAATTGCACAAGAATAATCAGCACTATATGCACAATATGGATTAAATGCCAAATTAAAATCAATAGTGTAAATATGATCTTTGTTTGGATCAAGTTCAAATGATAAATATCGTCCCACTCCGTATGTTTGTTTAGCTGTAGTTTTATCAGTGAACCAAATGCTGTAATATACGGAACTGTCTTGTCCCATATTTGCATAAAGATTTAATTTATATTCTTTACCATCTTTATTAAAATTTAGATAACCAAATCTAAGTGCTGCTCTTTCCTCTCCCTTAGTGCCAAAAACGGGAACATCAACTTTTTCATCATATTCAATTATTTTACTTTTAAAAACAAATGATGGATCTACATCAAAATAATTTAATCCGCTGAATTCAATTTTACCCTTATAATTAAATGGTGAATTTGGATCGTCTTTCATCCATTCATCTATTACTTCTCTTTTTTCTTCAACTGATTTAATATATGCTTTTTCTTCCGGAGTATAATTATTACAACTTATTAAAAATAATAAAATTAGCGATGTTGAAAATAATATCAGTTTTTTTTTCATTAAGATTCCTTATTTACTTTTTTCTTTAATTCATTTAATCTGTTCAGAGCTTCAAGCGGAGTCATTTCATCCAACGAAATTCCCGCAATTTCATTTCTCAATTCTTCATCTTTCATTTCAAAAAGATTTATCTGAAATTCATTTTGTTTGAATTTTTGAATTTTTTGTTTTTTGACTTCGTAAGGAGTCAATTCTTTATCTTCCAAATTTATTAAAATTTGTTTTGCACGTTTTGTAACAAAATCCGGCAATCCCGCCATTTGTGCTACTTGAATTCCATAACTATGATCAGCTCCGCCGGATGAAACTTTGTGCAGAAAAATTACTTTGTCGTCATATTCTCTAACTTCAACTTTGAAATTTTTTATCCTTGGAAAAATTTCAGCCATTTCGTTCAATTCATGATAATGAGTAGCAAATAATGTTTTTGCATTCACGTTCGGATTTTCATGAAGAAATTCCGTAATTGCCCAAGCAATTGAAAGTCCGTCAAAAGTACTTGTTCCGCGACCGATTTCATCAAGCAAAATTAAACTTTTATTTGTTGCATTGTTTAAAATATTTGCAGCTTCCTGCATTTCAACAAGGAATGTACTTTCTCCTGCGGAAATATTATCGCTTGCGCCAACACGCGTATAAATTCTATCTACAATTCCAATTTTTGCTTTTTCTGCCGGAACAAAAGAACCAATTTGTGCAAGCAAAACTATTAATCCAATTTGACGAAGATATACAGATTTTCCCGCCATATTTGGACCGGTTAAAATTATAATTTGAGTTTCGGAATTATTTAGATTATAATCATTCGGTGTAAATTTTTCTCCGGCTGGTAAAATTCTTTCAACAACCGGATGTCTTCCGTTTGTAATTAAAATTTCTTCATCGTTTGAAATTTCCGGTTTTACATAATTGTATTCATCGGCGCATTCTGCAAAAGATAAATAACAATCAAGCATTCCAATTAACTGAGCATTTTTCTGAATTTTCTCCGCTTCGTTTGCGACTGCTAATCTAATTTCATTAAAAAGTTGATATTCCAAATTACCGATATTTTCTTCCGCATTTAAAATTTTATCTTCATATTCTTTCAATTCCGGAGTTATAAATCTTTCTCCGTTTACTAAAGTTTGCTTACGTATATAATTATCGGGAACTTTATTTTTATTTGCATTACTTATTTCAATGTAATATCCAAAAACTTTATTGTAGCTAACTTTTAACGAAGAAATATTACTTCTTTCTCTTTCTGTTTTTTGAAGATTTGCAATCCAACTTTTTGCATTTAACGAAAGATCACGCAGTTCGTCTAATTCTTCATTAAATCCATTACGAATAATTCCGCCATCCGTAATTGAAATAGGCGGATCATCAACAATTGCTAACTCAACTTTTTCAAAAACTTCATTTAAATCAAAAAGTTTGGAATTTATTATTCCAATAATTTCAGAATTTGATTGATCAAGTAATTGTTTTAGAATAGGAATTTTTTTTATGGAATTTTTTAGAAAAACCAATTCACGAGGATTTGCTCGATTTGTGCAGACTTTGGAAATTAATCTTTCAAGATCGCCAATTTCTCTAAATTCATTTTGAAGATTTTTTCGTAAACTTTTATTTTTATGAAAATCCTCAACGCATTCCAAACGTTTATCAATTTGTTCTTTATTTCGCAATGGCGCGTTAATCCATTTCTTTAAAAGTCTTGCGCCCATTGCAGTTTTTGTTTTATCAAGTACAGAAATTAGCGAACCTTCTCTTTGTCCATCCTGCATTGTGTAAAGAATTTCCAAATTTCTTTTTGTCGATAAATCCAAATACATAAATTCCGAAGAATTGTATAAAGAAATTTTTGTTAAATGACCGAGATTTGATTTTTGTGTATCCTTAAGATAATATAGAATTGATCCGGCAGAAATAATTCCCGAAGTTAGATTTTCAATCCCAAAACCTTTTAGAGTTTGAGTTTTAAATTGTTCTTTCAGCAAATCATTTGAATAATCCGAAGTAAAAACCCAATCGTCAATTCGTGTAACTTTACAATTATATTTTGCTTGATTAATAATTTCGGTTATTTCAGTAAATTGCTTTTTAGCAACAATAATTTCTGATGGCTGAATAGTTTCTATTTGTTCACCGACTTTTAAAATTTGAGTTTCAAAAGTGAAAAATTCTCCGGTGGAAATATCGCTAAATGAAATTCCCGCAAAATTATCACCAAGAAAAATTGAAGCTAAATAATTATTTTTTTTATGTTCTAAAAGTTTATCGGAAAAAACTACTCCGGGAGTTACAACTTCAACAACTTCACGTTTAACAATTCCTTTTGCAAATTTTGGATTTTCCGTTTGTTCGCAAACCGCAACTCTTAATCCGGCTTTAACTAATTTGGGTAAATAAGTATCAATTGCGTGATGAGGAAATCCTGCTAAAGGAACTTCACCGGCTTTACCATTTGCTCTTTTAGTTAAAGTAATTCCTAAAACCTTTGAAGCTGTTTTTGCATCTTCCTCAAAAGTTTCAAAAAAATCACCAACCCTAAATAACAAAAGTGTATCGGGATACTGATTTTTAATTTTATGATATTGAGCCATTAATGGTGTAGCTGTCATTTCACTGCAATTTAGTTATAGTAATCTAAAACTAAAATATACCTTAATAACAATTATTTATCAATTTTGGGGAATATATTACTTTGTGAATTAATTTAACTTGGAATATTTTTGAGAATTGTTGAATATTAAAACTGTAGAAAAGATTTTATTTATTTATATTTTAGCAAAATAAAAATTCCTTTCAATTTTTGGTAAATACATGAAAAACTCATCTTGTTTGGATCTGTTGACTTATGAATTCCACGTTGCAAAACATTTACGTGAAAAATATGAATTAGACGAATTATTTTTTTCAATTACCGGAAATGTAATTTTTGCAAATTTTTATCAAGTTAGAGTTTTTACTCAAAAAATTAATTCCAAGCGAAATATTTATGAACACTTATCTCCGGGCGAAGTTAATGCTGCGGGTTTGCTTGACGAAATTTTTCACTTTGCAATAAAAAAATATTTTAAGGAAAATTTTCCAAATGCGTTTTCAGATGCAATAAAAAGTGTTAAAGATAATTTGGGCGATAAAAATTTTGATAAATTACTTCTCAATTTTATAAATATTTTTCCACCTCAAAAAGTTTTTAAAAATGAAGTTAGTCCGAAAGAATATTTAAATCAGTTTACGGAAAATATTCAGAACAGAGAAATTTTAACTGAAGAATTAATTCTTCTACACATTGCAAATTTAAATCCGGCTTTCAATAAACTTAAGGAATTATTCAGCGAAGAATATATTTCTGAAAAAGTAAATTACAAATCAACAATATTCAGATTGGAAAATTTCTTTAAGAAAGAAGAACTTAAAATTGGAGTTAAGAATATTGATTTGTTTACATTTCTTAAAATGCCTTTTCAAAAACATTCGGATAGTATTTGGGATCAACTCGAATTTATTAAAAATGAATGGGGAATTTCGATTGATGTTGAATTGATGAGAAAAATTGAAAGTGGAAAAGATTTATATATCGAAAGTATAAAATTTAATCAACATTTTGATGGTGGTTTCGTCGGTGGTGGCGGAGCTCCAACAATTGTTCCGCAATATAAAGGAAAATCAATAAGTGCCGAAAGTTTTGTTTTAGGAAAATCAAAATTTAAATATGCTGAAGATGCTTCAAAAGACTATGAAGAATTTGAACAATTTACACCAGACACAAACTGGATGCCGAAATTAGTTTTAATTGCAAAAAATATTTATGTGTGGTTAGATCAGCTCTCAAAAAAATATCAAAGAGAAATTAGAACATTAGATAAAATTCCAATTGAAGAATTAGCACTTTTAAAAAAATGGAATATAAATTCACTTTGGCTAATTGGCGTTTGGGAAAGAAGTCATGCATCAAAAAGAATAAAACATTTAATGGGAAATCTTGATGCAGTTGCTTCCGCATATTCACTTTACGATTATGAAATTGCACATAATCTTGGAGGAGAAGAAGCGTATAGAGTTTTTAATAATAATGCAAAATCAGTTGGAATTAGACTTGCCAGCGATATGGTCCCAAATCATACCGGAATTTTTTCTAAATGGATAATTGAACATCCGGAATATTTTGTACAATTGGATTATCCGCCGTTTCCGAATTATTCTTTTACCGGAACAAATTTATCGGAAAATTCAGAAATTGAATTACGTCTCGAAGATCAATATTGGCAGATGAAAGATGCTGCCGTAGTTTTTCAGAGAAAAGATTTGCGTAATGGCGATGTAAAATATATTTATCACGGCAATGACGGAACGAATATGCCGTGGAATGACACAGCTCAACTTAATATGCTGAAAGCTGAAGTTAGAGAAGCGGTAATCCAAAAGATATTTGATGTTGCAAGAAAATTTTCTGTAATTAGATTTGATGCAGCAATGACTTTGGCAAAAAAACATTTTTCAAGATTGTGGTATCCGGAACCGGGGAAAGGAGGAGACATTCCTTCGCGTGCAGATTTTGCATTGACCAGAGAAGAATTTGACGAATTTTTCCCGAAAGAATTTTGGCGCGAAGTTGTCGATCGCATAAATGATGAAATGCCGGAAACACTTTTACTTGCGGAAGCTTTTTGGTTAATGGAAGGATATTTTGTAAGAACTTTAGGAATGCACAGAGTTTACAATAGCGCTTTTATGCATATGATGATGAAAGAAGAAAATTCAAAGTATAGAGAATTAATTACAAATACTTTGGAGTTTGAACCGGAAATTTTAAAACGTTATGTGAATTTTATGAGCAATCCGGATGAAGAAACAGCTATAAATCAATTTGGAACAGACGATAAATATTTTGGTGTGTTAATTATGATGTGTACTTTGCCGGGCTTACCAATGCTGGCTCACGGACAAATTGAAGGCTATACGGAAAAATATGGCATGGAATATCAACGGGCTTATTACAATGAAACTCCACAACATTGGCTTGTTGAAAGACACGAACGGGAAGTTTTTCCTATTCTTGGAAAAAGATATTTGTTTGCCGAAGTTGATAATTTTTGGTTCTTTGATTTTATTGATAACAATAATAATTTGAATGAAAATGTTTTTGCATATAGTAATTCGCATAATAATGAAAAGGCATTGGTAATTTACAATAATAAATTTCATCCAACTTCTGGATATATTAATTTTTCGCGTCAAAAATTAAAAAATAACAGTGCAAATAAATATTTAACAAATATTAAAATTTCGGATCAATTTAAAATTCAGAATAGCCAATTCCACTTTTATATATTTAAAGACAATACACATCAAACAGAATATTTATTTAATGGAAAAGATATTTGCGATAACGGATTATTTCTGAATTTAAAAGGATTTGAGTACAGAGTTTTTCTGAACATTGAAGAAATTTATGACCAATCTGAATTTGTATATAATTTTTATAAAGAAAATTTTGGTAAAGAAATTTCCAATGTTAAAGAACAATTGGAAGAACATAAATTAATTCCAATCCAAAATTCATTCAAACAAATATTCAATGAAGAAAACATAAATAAATTTTGTGAGTTGGCATTTACACAATTTGTAGAAAAAGAAGAGATAAATGGAGTTGTTAAAAAAATTGAAGAGGATTATTCAAATTTTGTTATACAATTTAAGAATCATTTTAATGTTGATATAAATTATGATTTGATGAAAACTAATTTTCATCATAGTTTAAGAAATTTTATTGAATTAACCGAAATAACTAAAATTAAAAAAGTAAAAAAAACTAAATCGGATTTAAGAATTAATGAAATATTTTCCGATAAGAAGAAAATCAATTTTGTTATACTCATTATTAATGAAGTTATAAATTGCACAAAAGAAATTATTTATAACGAAAATATTGCAAAATCATTTCCTAAAAATTTAAGAGTTACAAAAACAGTTCAAAATGTCTTTGAGCAATTTAGTAATAATGAGTTTGAAGCAACAAGAAATGTTATTCTTCTGAATTTATTGATAAATCAGAAAGAAAAAATAGATAGTTTTCAAATAAATTTTGAACAATTCATGAAATTGAGAAGTAAAATTAAATTGTTTGATTTGATAAAAAATAGTGAAGTAAAATTTATTGAAGAATTTTTTGAAAATGAATTTACGCAATCCTACATTGATGTAAATGAATATGAAAAAGTAAAATATTTCAGCAAAGAAAGGTTTGAAAGTTTAATTAATCTTTTTCAATTATTTGCAGCGTATAAAATATATTCAAATAATATAACTTTACAAATTAGCTCAAGTAAATCAAAAGTCTTAAGCATTATTAGAAAATTAATAAATATTGAAAATCACCTAAATAATTTAGCTATTGAATCCAAATTTGTTTTTACAGATTTATTAAAAAATTTTGATAATAAAAATAAATTATCAAGCTAATTTTTGTGCAAGCATTTCATTAATTGCTGCAGCTGCTTTTCTTCCTTCACCCATTGCAAGAATTACAGTTGCTGCACCAAGCACAATATCGCCGCCGGCAAATACTTTATCCATTGATGATTTTTGATTTTTATCAACAATAATATTTCCCCATTTATTTGTTTGCAATTCTGGAGTTGTTTGATGAATTAACGGATTACTTCCATTTCCAATAGCAACAATTACGGTATCAAGTTCAATTGTAAATTCACTTCCTTCAACAACAACTGGTCGTCTTCTTCCGGAACTATCCGGTTCACCTAATTCATAACGCAGACATTCCATTCCTTTAACTTTACCTTTTTCATCACCCAAAATTTTCTTTGCATTTTGCAAAAAGTGAAATTCAATTCCTTCTTCTTTAGCATGAAGAACTTCTTCTTTTCTTGCAGGCATTTCTACTTCGGTTCTTCTGTAAATTACATAAACTTTTTCTGCTCCTAATCGTAAAGCCATTCTTGCAGAATCCATAGCAACATTTCCTCCGCCAAGAACAGCAACAATTTTCGATGGATAAATTGGTGTATCGGCACCTTTTTTATCAAAAGCGCGCATTAAGTTTGCGCGTGTTAAATATTCATTAGCTGAGAAAACTCCCACTAAATTTTCACCTTCGATTCCCATAAATAATGGAAGACCGGCACCGGTGCCTACAAATACTGCATCAAAACCATCTTTATCAATTAGATCAGTCAATTTTCTTGTTCTTCCAACTACATAATTTTTTTGAATTTTCACTCCCATTTTTATAAGAGTTTCAATTTCTTCATCAACAATACTATTTGGCAAACGGAATTCGGGAATTCCGTAGCGCATTACTCCGCCCAATTTGTGAAACGCTTCAAATATTGTAACTTCATGACCTTCGCGTCTTACATCAGCTGCAACAACTAATCCAGCCGGACCGCTTCCAACAATTGCAACTTTTTTACCAGTCTCAGACTTTACATGAGGAATTTTTACAGTGCCTTGTTCGCGTTCCCAATCGGCAACAAATCTTTCAAGTCTTCCAATTGCCACTGATTTATCAACATCCTTCATCGCAATTCCAACTTTACAATTTTCTTGGCATTGAGATTCTTGCGGACAAACTCTTCCGCAAATTGCCGGAAGTAAACTTGCTTCTTTTATAACATTAACCGATTGCTGAAATTCACCATATGCGATATGTTTTATAAATCTTGGAATATCAATTTTTACCGGACAACCATCTATACAAGTTTGTTTTACACATTCTAAACAGCGTAAAGCTTCAACACGCGCTTCTTCCATTGTATAACCGATTGCAACTTCTTCCAGATTTTGACCACGAATAATTGGATCTTGTGCCGGCATTTCTTGTGGTGGAATTTTTAATCTATCTTTAGCTTTAAGACTATCGACATTATTTATATAATCATTTAGAATTTTTTTTGCATTTGCACTTAATATATCCGGTGATTGATAACTCATTTTTAATTGCTCCAATTATAAACTTTTTTCTTGAATCATTGAATCTAAATAGCATGAGTGTTTATCATGCTCAATTTCTTTGTAAGAGTTTAGTCTTGCCATCATATTATCGAAATCAACTTTATGCCCGTCAAATTCAGGTCCATCAACACAAACAAATTTAACTTCGCCACCGACATTCACTCTACATCCGCCGCACATTCCGGTTCCATCAACCATAATTGTATTTAACGAAACTTCTGTATAAACATTATATGGTCTGGTAGTTTCTGCGCAAAATTTCATCATAATTGGCGGACCAATTGCAATTACAAAATCGGGTTTTTCATTTCTTTCGCAAATTTCTTTTAATGGCTGTGTAACTAAAGATTTTCTTCCATAACTTCCATCATCGGTACAGACAATTAATTCATCGGCAATTTTTTTCATTTCATCTTCCATAATAATTAGCTCTTTATTTCTTGCGCCAATTATTATTATAACTGTATTTCCAGCAGCTTTCAGAGCTTCTGCAATTGGATGAAGCGGTGCAACACCAATTCCGCCGCCAACGCAAACAACTGTTCCGTGTTTTTTTATGTGAGTTGGAGTTCCTAAAGGTCCAACAAGAACCGGAATATCATCTCCAACATTTAATTTTGATAATTCATCGGTTGTCAATCCCACTACTTGAAAAATTATTGTAATTGATCCTTCATTAACATTTGCATCTGCAATTGTTAAAGGAATTCTTTCACCAAAATCTTCATCAATTTGAAGAATTATAAATTGTCCCGCTTTTCTTTCTTCAGCAATAAGTTTAGCTTCTAATTTCATCTTATATACATTTTCAGAAAGTTTTTCTTTATGCAAAATTTTTGCCATATATGTCTCAATTAATTTAAATATTACTTTAGGTTATAAAAAGATATTCGCATCTAAAATATAAAGAAAATATTATAATATTTTCGTATTTGATGATACATTGTTTAGTAAAAACTTTTATCAACATTTGAATTTATAAAACAATCAGTTATTTTAAGTTTACGTTTATATCTTATTTATATAAGGAGAAAAAAGTGGTTATTTCTATTCCTAAAGAAATTTTACCAGGTGAAAATAGAGTTGCAATAGTTCCGGATGTAGCAGCAAAATTGATAAAAAAAGGATTTGCAGTAAAAGTTGAGAAAGATGCTGGAATTTCTGCAGGTTTTACAAATGAAAAGTATATTGAAGCCGGTGCAGAAATTATAAGTTCTTTAGATGAACTTTACAATACTGATATTATTTTGAAAGTACAAAGACCAACTGAACATCCATCCGGCAAACATGAAACAGAATTTATCAAAAGTGGAAGTTATTTAATCACTTTAATGTATTCGCTTCATTATTCAGATTTAGCAAAAACTTGTGCTGAAAAGGGAATAAATGTTATTTCTATGGATGCAATTCCAAGGACAACACTCGCACAAAAAATGGATGCATTAAGTTCACAAGCAAATATTGCAGGATATAAATCAGTTCTAATGGCAGCAAATTCACTCGGAAAGATTTTTCCATTAATGATGACAGCAGCAGGAACAATTCAACCAGCAAAAGTTGTAATTATGGGAGCTGGAGTTGCCGGTTTACAAGCTCTTGGAACAGCCAAAAGATTAGGAGCAATTGTTGAAGTTTCGGATATTCGGCCATCTGTGAAAGAAGAAGTACAATCTTTAGGCGGAAGATTTATTGAAGTTGATACAGATGAAAATATGCAAGATTCCGGAGGGTATGCAAAAGAAGCTTCTGAAGAGTTTTTAAAAAAACAAAAAGAGCTTATTTTTAAACATGTTACAAATGCAGATATTGTAATTACAACAGCATTGGTGCCGGGCAAGAAGTCGCCAATATTAGTTACGGAAGAAATGATAAAAAGTATGCGTCCCGGTTCGGTTGTGCTTGATATGGCAGTTGAATTTGGCGGTAATTGTGAAATTAGCGAAAAAGGAAAAACTGTAAAAAAATATGGAGTTACAATAATTGGCGAACCAAATTTGCCAAGTTTAGTTGCAACCAACGCAAGTGAAGTTTATAGTAAAAATTTATTAGCACTTTTAGAACATATTTCAAAAGATGGGAAAATAGAATTAAATCTAGATGACGAAATTGTAAAAGGCTCACTAATTACTTACAACAATCAAGTTGTACATGAAAGAACAAAAAATTTATTATAACTAATTTGGAATAGCACATGGAAATTCATGAATTATTAATGTTGATATACGTTTTTGTATTAGCCATTTTTATTGGATTTGAACTAATTACAAAAGTTCCGCCAACTTTGCACACACCGTTAATGTCCGGATCAAATGCAATCTCTGGAATTACAATTGTTGGTGCACTTTTGAGTGCTGGATTTAATGAATTTGGTTTAAGCACAATTTTAGGAATGATAGCAGTAATTTTTGCAACAATAAATGTTGTTGGCGGATATTTAGTTACAGATAGAATGTTAAAAATGTTTAAGAAAAAGTGAGGAATTAATGGAAGTTTTATCATACGTAATTTACTTAATTGCATCAGTTCTATTTATCTTTGGCATAAAACAACTTGGTTCACCAAAAACTGCACGACAAGGAAATTTTCTCTCAGCTTTAGGAATGTTTCTCGCAATTGTAATAACACTTTTTGATCAAAGAGTTTTAACATTTGAATATATACTAATCGGAATAATTATTGGTTCAGCAATAGGAGCTTTAATGGCATATAAAGTTCCGATGACGGGCATGCCGCAAATGGTGGGATTGCTAAACGGATTTGGCGGTGGAGCTTCAATGTTAGTAGGTTATGCAGAATTCTATCATCTTCTTAAAAGTAGTGATGGAATTGATATTGCAATTGGAAGTACAATTGTTTTATCAATTTTAATTGGCGGTGTTACATTTACGGGTTCTTTAGTTGCTTTTGGTAAGTTGCAGGAAATAATATCTGGTAAAGTCATAAAATTTCCGCTCCAAAATTCTATAAATATTTTGTTATTACTTGCAGTAATAGTTTTAGGAATTCTCGTTGTAATGAACCCCTCCACAACAATTCTGTTGTTACTTATTATTGGAATAATTTCTTTGGTGCTTGGAGTACTTCTGGTTTTACCAATTGGCGGAGCTGATATGCCGGTTGCTGTTTCATTATTAAATTCTTATTCAGGATTAGCTGCATCAATGACGGGATTTGTACTTCAAAATAATATGTTAATAATCGCCGGTGCTTTAGTCGGGGCTTCTGGAATTATTTTAACAATCATTATGTGTAAAGGAATGAATCGATCGCTTATGAATGTAGTTCTTGGCGGCTGGGCAGATGCAGGAAGTGGTGGTGCATCTTCGAGTGGTTCGCAAGGAGAAGCAAAATCAATTGATGCTGAGGAATTAGCTATGATGTTAGATTCTGTGCAAAATGTTGTTATTGTTCCGGGTTATGGAATGGCGGTAGCTCAAGCTCAGCATGCTGTTAGAGATTTAACTAACATTCTGGAGAAAAAAGGAATAAATGTAAGATTTGCAATACATCCAGTTGCAGGGAGAATGCCTGGACATATGAATGTTTTATTGGCTGAAGCTCAAGTTTCTTATGATAAACTCTTTGCATTAGAAGATATAAATGATGATTTCCCAAATGTTGATGTAGCGTTAATTGTTGGTGCAAATGATGTTGTAAATCCAGCTGCACGGAATGATAAAAATTCTCCAATATTTGGAATGCCAATTTTAAATGTTGATTACGCAAAAACAGTAATTGTAAATAAAAGATCGATGAATGCTGGTTATGCAGGGATTCAAAATGAATTATTTTTCTATCCAAACACATTAATGTTTTTTGGAAGCGCAAAAGAAGCCATCAGTAAATTAGTAAATGAAATAAAGGAATTATAAGAAGAAACCATAAAAAATTATTTAGCCATTTATTATAATTTATAACATAACTCAAAAATTTAAGACAAAAAATTTTTTTAAAAATCTTTAATACCATTTTGTCATATTTCAATAATAAAATCATAATAGCCTATTGTAAGTTTTTATGGATGTTTAATATAATTCCATTCTTTAATTATTTTTTTAATCAGCATTTAAATATGAATTATAAAAAGGAATTCAATGAAGTACGGATTTTTTGATAATGATAATAAAGAATATGTAATTGAAAAACCGGACGTTCCGGTTTCATGGACAAATTATTTGGGTGTTAAAGATCTTTGCACAGTAATATCACATAACGCTGGCGGGTATTCTTTTTATAAATCAACAGAGCATCATAGAGTTACAAGATTTCGCCCAAATGGGGTTCCGCTTGATCGCCCCGGACATTATGTTTATATACGTGACGATGAGACCGGAGAATATTGGTCGATCTCTTGGCAGCCGGTTGGCAAAGATTTTACAGAAGCAAAATATACTTGTCGGCATGGAATGTCTTATTCAAAATTTCAATGTGATTATAATGATATAAATGCGGAGCAAATTTTATTTATTCCTATAGATGATGATGTAGAATTATGGGATGTTAAAATTAAAAATAATTCTGGAAGAGCAAGAAAGCTTAGCGTTTTTTCTTATGTGGAATTTTCTTTCCACCATGTTGAAATTGATAATCAGAATTTTCAAATGAGTTTGTATGCAAGCGGTTCTAATTATAAAGATGAAATTATTGAGTATGATTTTTTCTATGAACCATGGACATTTCATTTCTTTGCATCAAATTTTAATCCGGATAGTTTTGACTGCGTGAGGGATTCTTTTATCGGAAGTTACAGATCGGAGTCAGATCCAATTGCAGTTGAAAAAGGGAAATGTTCAAACAGTACTGAATTGGGTGGAAACCATTGCGGAACTTTGCATAAAAAATTAGAATTACAAAGCGGAGAAGAAACCAGATTAATTTTTATGCTTGGAGTTGGTTCACGCGAAGAAAAAGGAAGAGAAATAAAATCTAAATATTCTGATTTAAAAAATGTTGATAATGAATTTAATCGATTAAAAAATTATTGGGAAGCGAAAACTTCAAAATTTATATGCAAAACTCCAAATGAAGGTTTGAATACAATGATAAATATTTGGACACTTTACCAAGCCGAGGTTTGTGTAATTTGGTCGAGATTTGCATCATTCGTTGAAACCGGCGGAAGAGTTGGTTTGGGATATCGCGATACTTCTCAAGATATTATGGGAGTTGTTCATACAAATCCGGAAAAGACTAAACAAAGAATTATCGAACTGCTTCAAGGTCATACAAGTTACGGATATGGACTTCATCTTTTTGATCCCGATGTTTTCAAACCAAAAGAAAATAAATTACCGGGAGTAAAACTCCCAACAGTTGTTCCGACAAAAAATCCAGAAGATATTGTGCATGGAATGGAAGATGTTTGTTCGGATGATGCAATCTGGCTTGTTGCTTCAATTTGTGAATGGATTGTAGAAAGCGGTGAATTAGAATTTTTTGATAACGTTGTTCGTTATGCAAACGGAGGTGAAGGAACAGTTTATGAACATCTCACAAAAATTTTAGATTTCTCTGCAAAGTATGTCGGCAATAATGGAATTTGTCAAGGCTTGCGTGCTGATTGGAACGATTGCTTAAATCTTGGCGGTGGCGAAAGCTCAATGGTTTCATTTATGCATTATTGGGCAATAAATATTTTTATAGAATCGGCAAAAATTCTTGATAAAAATGAAGATGTTCGAAAATATTTGGAGATGGCAGAAAAAGTAAAACAGTCGTGCGAAAATGAACTCTGGGATGGTGAATGGTACATTCGAGGATTTACAAAATCCGGAAAGAAAATTGGATCAAATGAAGCTGAAGAAGGAAAAGTATTTTTAAATGCACAATCTTGGGCAGTTATGTCCGGAGTTGCAAAAGACGAAAGAGCAGAAAAAGCAATGAATGCTGTTGATAAATATTTGTATTCAAAATACGGACTTCATCTGCTATGGCCGGCTTATGGAAAACCAAATGATGAAATTGGTTATGTTACTAGAGTTTACAAAGGTATAAAAGAAAACGCTGCAATTTTCAGTCACCCAAATCCATGGGCAGTAATTGCGGAATGTAAATTGGGAAACGGAAATCGCGCAATGAAATATTACGATGCAATTCTTCCATATAATCAAAATGATATTATTGAAATTAGACAATCCGAACCCTATTCATATTGCCAGTTTATTATGGGAAAAGATCATACTGCACATGGGCGAGCACGTCATCCATGGCTTACCGGAACTGCATCTTGGTTTTATACAGCGGCAACAAAACATATTTTAGGAATTCAGCCAACTTATAAAGGATTGAAAATTGATCCGTGTATTCCGTCTGATTGGAAAGAGTTTGAAGTAAGACGAGAATGGCGCGGAGCAGTTTATATTATCAAAGTTCAAAATCCAAATGGAGTTGAAAAAGGTGTTAAAACAATAAAAGTTAATGGAAAAATAATTGATGGAATTATTCCTATTTTTCCTAAAGGTGAAAATGTAAATGTTGAAGTTGTTATGCAAAATAATTTCTAAAAAATTCGGATTCTTTTTCAATGAAAAAAATATTTATAACATTTACGTTGATTATTTTTATGGCATTACAATCATGTTCAACAATAAAACAAATTGATTACAATAACCCAAACAGATGGAATGAGCTTGGTGAAAACTCAAAATTAGATTGGCGCGCAGTACATCTTTTACATTATAATAGTGATAAACAGTTAGAAGCTTTATCGAAAAATATTCCTAAACTTACATCAATGGGAATTAATAAAATTATTTTTGAAATTGATTATAACTTTTATTTTCAATCACATTCCGAATTAAGACAAACCGATAGCGTTATTACAAAAGAAGGCGCAAAAAATTTTACAAAAGTTTGCAGAGAAAATGGAATTGAAATAATTCCACAATTTCAATGTGTGGGTCATCAATCATGGGCTGAAGAAACTTATAAATTGTTGGAAGTTTATCCGGAGTTTGATTTAACTCCAAATGCATTTCCAAATAATAAAGGTTTATACTGTAGAGAATGGGATGTTGAAAATCCAAAAGTTTATGAAATTGTTTTTGCTTTGCTGGATGAAATAATTGATGCATTTGATGCAAAGGCAATGCACGTTGGTATGGATGAAGTATTTCTTTTAGGTTCGGAATTTTCGCCATCAACAAAAGGAAAAGATCCCGCAAAACTTTTTGCAAAAGCTGTGAATGATTTACATAATTATATTGTGAAAGAAAAAGGTTTAGAAATGCTTATGTGGGGCGATAGATTAATTGATGCAAACAAAATTAATTACGGCGAATGGGAATCTTCAGCAAATGAAACGAGTAATGCGATTGATGTGATTCCGAAAGATATAATTATTTGCGATTGGCATTATGAAGATTTTAATGATTACAAAAATTTAAATGCAACTGAATATTTATCAATCCCGATGTTTATTGAAAAGGGATTTAGAGTTTTACCGACAAGCTGGCGCCGAGTTGAAACAATGAAAGACTTAATGTATTATAGTTTAACTTTGGAAAATCCAAAAATGTTAGGACATTTATTTACGCTTTGGTCTTCGGCAAAAGGTGATGAATTGTTAGCTTATCCGCCAATGGTAGAAGGATTAAAAGTTGGTCAGCCATTTTTCCTTAATAACAAGTAACTAATTTTTCAACTGTATTGCATGAGTAAAAAATGAAGAAACAAATAATTTATATACTGCTATTGCTTTTTGTAAACTCAGTTTCTGCAATTGAAATAAAAGAACTTAAACTAATGCCGTATCCCAAAAGTGTAAATCTTCTCGATGGAAAATTTAAGGTTGATGAAAATTTTAATTTAGAAGTTTCTCAAAATTCTGAACGATTGAAAATATATTCAAATAAATTTTTAATGAGATTGGCAAATCGAACCGGACTATTTCTCAATAATCCTTTTGTAAATGAGAGTAAAAATCCAAATGCAATAATTGATATTCAACGAATTGGTTTGGTAAAATTGAATGAAGATGAATCATATGAATTAAATATTTCTGATATAAAAATTCACCTCAAAGCCAATACTGATATTGGTGCAATTAGAGGAATTGAAACACTTCTTCAGCTTTTACAAATTGATGAAAATGGGTATTATTTTCCCACTTGTAAAATTATTGACTCACCAAGATTTCCTTGGCGCGGATTGTTGATTGATGTTAGCCGACATTTTATTCCTATTGAAGTTTTGAAAAGAAATTTAGACGGAATGGCTGCAATTAAATTAAATGTTATGCATTTTCATCTTTCCGATGATCAAGGATTTAGAGTTGAAAGTAAAACTTTTCCAAAGTTAACAGAACTTGGTTCAGACGGAAATTTTTATACACATGAACAAATTAAAGAAATTCTTAATTATGCAAATAATTTGGGAATTAGAGTTATGCCGGAATTTGACGTACCGGGTCACTCAACAGCATTGTTAACGGCTTATCCGGAGTTAGCAAGCTTACCTTTTAATTATAAAATTGAAAGAAAATGGGGAGTGATGGACCCAACTCTTAATCCAACTTTGGATAAAACTTATGATTTCTTAGATAAATTATTCAAAGAAATGAGTGAACTTTTTGTTGATGAATATTTTCATATTGGCGGCGATGAGAATAATGGAAATCAATGGAATGCAAATTTGGATATTCAAAAATTCATGAAAGAAAATAACATTCCAGATAACAGTTCTTTGCAAGGATATTTCAATAACAAACTTTTGAAAATCTTAACAAAATATGGGAAAAAATTAGTCGGCTGGGATGAAATTTTTCATCCATCAATGCCAAATAATATTGTAATACAATCATGGCGGGGGAAAGAAGCTTTAATTGAATCTGCAAAAAAAGGATATCAAACATTTCTGTCAAATGATTATTACATTGATTTAATTCAGCCGACGGATTTTCATTATTTGAATGATCCAATTCCCGCAGATGCAAATTTAACTGAAGAACAGAAAAAATTTATTCTCGGCGGTGAAGCAACAATGTGGGCAGAAATGATTTCAGCAGAAACAATTGATTCTAGAATTTGGCCGAGAACTGCAGCTATTGCCGAAAGGTTTTGGTCGCCGCAAAATATTAATGATGTTGAAAATATGTATAAGCGACTTGAATATATTAGTTATTTGTTGGAAGAGCATGATTTGCAACATATTAAAAATTTTGAAAGAATGTTGAGGCGACTTACAAATAATAATGAAACCGAATCATTAAGAAATTTAATCTCTGTAATTGAACCAGTTAAATTTTATCAAAGAAATAATTTGCGTGAACAAACTCAGCAAACACCGTTAACAAGAGTGATTGATGCGGCAACGGCAGATGCAAAGGCTGCAAGAGAATTTAATCAACTTGTCGAAAATTATTTATCTGAAAAAAATAATCTAGAATTGAAAAATAAAATTATTCAACAATTAAATTTTTGGAAAAATAATCACACGGAATTTTTAGAAACGGCAAAAAAATCTCCAATATTGTTTGAGATAATTCCAATGTCGGAAAATCTTTGTAAATTATCAAAAATAGGTTTGGAAGTTTTAGAATTATCATCAACAAAAAAGAAAATGAATAATGAATTATTTAATTCAATTTTTGAATTCATACAAAAAGTAAAGTTACCAGTTG
This sequence comes from Ignavibacteriota bacterium, assembly GCA_016708125.1. Taxonomy (NCBI): domain Bacteria; kingdom Pseudomonadati; phylum Ignavibacteriota; species Ignavibacteriota bacterium. Next base: position 2,965,397 of record JADJGF010000001.1, read on the forward strand.
CACAAACCGAGTTAATGATTGTAAATTCAATAGAAAATTTATTAAATATTGTTAAAGAATAAATTGAGAAAATAATGGGCGAACTTAATTGGTTAGATATTTCTGTTATAGTAACATTCTTCATAGTTGTATTTGGAATTGCTGCGTATTATTCAAAGAAAGGCGGGAAGGATACCGGAGAATTTTTTCTTTCCGGAAGAAATATGCCTTGGTACATTGCCGGAACTGCAATGGTGGCAACAACATTTGCCGCAGATACGCCTTTAGCTGTTACTGAGCTTGTGGCAAAAAATGGAATTGCCGGAAATTGGCTTTGGTGGAATTTAGCAATTGGCGGAATGTTAACTGTTTTCTTTTTTGCAAAATTGTGGCGAAGAGCAAATATTTTAACAGATGTTGAATTTGTTGAATTACGTTATTCCGGAAAATCTGCCGCATGGCTTAGAGGATTTAGAGCAATATATCTCGGCTTGTTTATGAACGCCATCGTAATGGGCTGGGTTAATAAAGCAATGGAAAAAATATTTTCAGTTGTTATTCCAACTTTTGATCCTTTTACTTTGGTAGTAATTACGGCTTTAATTATTGCAGTTTACTCAACAGCTTCCGGACTTTTAGGAACTGCGCGAACTGATAGTTTCCAATTTGTATTTGCAATGATTGGCTGTATTGTTCTGGCAATAATTATTGTTCAGCAGCCGGAAATAGGAAGTTTAGAAAATCTTAAAAATAAATTACCGGAATCAACTTTAGAATTTTTTCCATCAATTGGAAATATTGGAGTAAGTGAAACCTTAAGTGGAGTATTTGCTCTTTCGGTTGGAGCGTTTTTAGCACACGTTGCATTGCAGTGGTGGAGCAGTTGGTATCCCGGCGCAGATCCCGGCGGCGGCGGTTACATTGCCCAAAGAATGATGTCTGCAAAAGATGAAAAACACAGTGTGCTTGCAACTCTTTGGTTTACAATTGCACATTATACCGTTCGACCTTGGCCATGGATTATTGTTGCGTTAGCCTCTTTAATTTTGCTTCCAAGAAGTACAGTAGAAAATTTAAAAACAGAAAACATTACATTTTTCCAAAGTGCAGAAAAAGTTAATTCAAAAAGTGAGTTAAATTCCGTTGACCAAAATCTTTTAAACAATGCCGAGTTTAAAACTTATTATGAAAAATATGAGAATACAGTTGATCCCGGAGTTATGTATCCCAAATTAATGTTAAAGTATTTACCCTCTGGTTTATTGGGAATGTTAATTGCAGTTTTTCTTGCGGCATATATGTCAACAATTGCATCTCAATTAAATTGGGGAACATCATATTTAATTAATGATTTTTATAGGAGATTTATAAGAAATAATGCTGAAGAAAAACATTATGTAGCTGTATCCAGAATAGGAATTATTTTAATGACAATTTTTTCATTAGTCGTTACAAAATATTTTCTTTCATCTATTTCCGGAGCCTGGGAATTTATAATTAATGCAAGTGCCGGAATGGGAGCCGTATTAATTTTACGTTGGTATTGGTGGAGAATAAACGCTTGGTCAGAAATTTCCGCAATGATTGCACCATTAATTATTTATCCAATTGCAAAATATGGTTACGGATTGGAATCGCCAATTACGCTTTATCCAATTGTATTTGGAACATCTTTAGTTTGGATTGCCGTTACATATTTAACAAAACCGGTTGAAGAAAATAAACTTATAGAATTTTACAAAAGAACATATCCGGGCGGAATTGGATGGAAAAATATTGCATCAAAAGTTGGCGCAATTAAAAGTGAAATGAATTTTGGAAAAGCCTTTGCAAATTGGGTTTTTGGTGTTGTTCTGGTTTATTCATTTTTATTTGGATTAGGTAGTTTATTATTCGGTTTTACAACTAATTTTTTAATATATACAGTTTTAGCAGTTATAAGCGGGTTAGTTATTTATAGAAATTTTAAATAATATTAGAGACTTCCGAAATATTCAAATTGTCATTCTGTGAAAACTGGATCTATTGAATTCTCTCTGGATTCCCACTTTCGTGGGAATGACAAGCACCTTTAATTTAATTTTTCAGAAGTTTCATTATTTGTAATAAGGCAATTAAGAAATTGAAAATTTTTAGATTTCAATTTTAAAATTGCCTTTAGTAAATCTTATTTTAATTGCAAAAGCGGTTCAAAAATATATTGAATTCCTCTTGTAAATCCTTCCGGTTTTGAGCTTGAATGATAAGCATCGTCTAACATTCTAAATTTGTATTTAAAATTATTGTAATTACGATTTTGTAATATTTTATCAAATTCAATTATCGATTTTAGAAAATTTGGTCTTTCCGGTAATTCTTTTTCGGCGCCGGTCATATATAAAGTTACATCAAGCTCTTTATTTTTTTTGAAAAATTCATTTTCAAAATTAAACATCCAATTATTGCTTAATTCAACTGCCGGACTTATAGAAATATATGCGTTGAACAGACTGGGATTTGTGAACATTGCGAATAAAGTAAAAACTCCTCCGGCTGAACTTCCGCCTAACGCTCGCCATGCTTTTGAAACTCGAAAATTATTTTCCATAAAAGGTATAAAATCATTTTCAACAACTTTTAAAAATTCTGATGCACCGCCTCCAATATTAGTTCCGGCAAATGTTGTGGGAAGGTAATCATTCATTCTCAAACTTCCGTAATCAACATTTCCCTTGTATGAAAATCCTACAATTATGAATTCGGGAATTCTCTGATCGTAAGAAAGTCCGCCATAAATACTTGAAAGAAGCGGGAAATCATAAAATCCATCTGTAAAATAAATTACCGGATAATATTTTGTTGTATCTTCAAAATATGAATATGGATAATTTATAATCAATTCATATTCAACATTATTTATTTTTGATTTTACTTCTCTTATTTCACCAATTTCAACATGTCTATATTTTACAGAATCTTGAGAAAAATTTAAACTATTCAATAAAAAAAATATCGTTAAAAAATACTTAAGTAAATTTTCGATTTTCATTTTACACTCACAAATTTTAACAAATTATTTTGAAGAAAAATGTCTAATAATATTTGCTTGTTCAATTGTAATCAGTCCGCCGGAATTTGATTTTTCTAAAATTTCATCAATTGTTGGCAAAAATTTTTGAATGTTTTCTTCCGAATCAACAATTTCAATTACCAAAGGCAAATCTTCCGAAAGTCTTAAAACTTTGCTTGTATGAATTTTACTATTTTTTCCAAAACCCATAATTCCCTTATAAACAGTGGCTCCGGCAAGGTTTGCTTCTTTTGCGGAAACAACTATTTTTTCATAAACCGGAATTGGTCCAATTTTATCATTTTCGCCGATAAAAATTCTTAGCAATTGTGCTTTTAGATAATTCATATTTACCTTCTATTTTGAAATTATATAGACGAAATAAATTCCCAAAATTGTTATAACAACATTTAGTAAAATATTTAAACCGGCAAATAGAAATTGTGAATCGCGGAGAAGATTAATTGTTTCGAGAGAAAAAGTTGAAAAAGTTGTAAATCCTCCGCAAAATCCTACTGTTAGAAAAAGCTTTAAACTGTTGGAAATTAATTCTTTTTCATCCAAACTAAAAATGAAAAAACCGAGAAGTACGCTTCCCAAAATGTTTACAACTAAAGTTCCAAATGGGAAATAAATGGGAAAAATTTTTGAAGCAAAATCTGAAATAAAATATCGTAAACTTCCGCCAATTCCCGCGCCTAAAAAGACAAGTAAAAATTTCATTAAAATATTCTATAATTATTTAAATAATTTTTTTGCAAATATACCAACTTTTTTGACTGAAGTTAGTCTAAATTATTAAATGTAAATTACATTGTGAATAAAGGAGGATTTATGAATAATAATTTGATGAAAAAATTCTTTTTTCTTTTGAGCTTAATTTTGGTGAATATTTCTTTTGCCAAGCAAATGGATAAAAAGGAACTTGAATTAATTCAGAAGAAAAATTTTAAAGTCAGCTTGGGTGAAAATTTAGTTGTAAAAACTGATGTCGGCGATGTTGTTGTAAAATCTTGGGATAAAAATGAAGTTGATATAAAAATATTCGGTAATAAAAATGCCGAATCAAAAATGGAATATAGTTTTAATCAAGATGAAAATACTGTTGAAGTAATCGGCGAAAGAGAAGGCGGCAAAATTTTTGGCTGGTTTAGTAAAATTGATTTGAAATATGAAATTATGGTTCCAAAGGAATTTAATTTGGAATTGAAAACTTCCGGCGGTGATCTTGTAAGTAAAACAATTGACGGTAAACTTGATTTGAAAACATCTGGCGGCGATATTTTCGTTGAAAATTCAAAAGGAAAATTAAACGCATCAACATCCGGCGGCGATATAGTTTTAGAAAAGTTTAACGGAAATTCCGATGTTGCAACTTCCGGCGGCGATATTCAAATAAGCGATGCACGCGGATTAGTAAATGCCGCAACATCCGGAGGTGATGTTGTAATAAAATCCGCAGACGGCGAAGTAAATGCGGAAACATCGGGCGGAGATATTTTCTTGGATTATTCCGGAAAAGATCAAAATATTAAACTGTCAACTTCCGGCGGAGATATTGATGTAATTGTTCCAAGTAAAATAAATGCTGATGCTGAAATAAAAACATCGGGAGGAAGTATTCGCAATAATTTTTCAAATACAAATATTGTTTCAGTAACAAAGACAAAACTAATTGGAAAATTGAACCAAGGTGGAAAAAGACTTATTTGTACTACTTCCGGCGGAGATATACAGCTTTCTCAAAAGTAAATTCTTTTTAATAAAATTTTTCTTTATAAAGTGCCGCTAATTTAGTGGCATTTTTTCCCTTTTTTTTCTAATTCGTTAAGTTAGGTCAAAATCCAATCCATTGTTTACCGCTTAAAATTTACTATTTTTATGCCTTAATTATTCATACAATTAAAAAATTAATGAAAGCCAAATCAATTATAAAATTTCTTAAACGGAATATTTTTTTTACAAAATCATTTTTATTTTTTTTGATATTGCTGTTTTCTAAAATTAATATTTCTGCATCTGAACCAATAATTAAAAGTCTGAAAGTTTATGTTAATGAAAATCAACATTCCTTACCGGTTTTAAAACTCGGAACTAAAGATAAATTAAATATTTATTTTGAAGTTGAATCCGAAGAAATTCCTTCATTTGCAATTCATTTTCAAGCATGCAATAAAAATTGGGAAACATATGATAATTTGCTACTTCAAGGAACGAGCGATAACGCTTTGTTCAATGTAAATGTTGAAAGACTTCCAAACACAACCGATGGAGCTAATTATTTTGTAAATGAAACTTTCCCGAATAATAATGTGAATTTTAACATAAGCGGAAATTGGATTTTCTATATTACCGATTCTTATGATAAAGAAACTATTTACGAATTTGGAAAGTTTTTTATTGTTGAAAATATTGTCGAATTAAAAACAGATATTCAAAATTGGAGAAGAGAAGGAAAAATTTCATCAAACAATGAATTGGATAGAGTTCTAAATCTTAAAACTTCTTTTGTAATTCCGGATTCTCTTGATCCATTTAGAGTAGATTTTGTAAATATCATAAAGAATTACGAAATTAATTTTTCGCAAATGTTGGAAAAAAATTCATTTCAAGAAAATAAAAATTATGAATGGGACGGTTCCAAATCTTTTACATTTATTACAAGAGATTTAGAACCCGGAAAAGAATATAGGCAAGTTAATTTGAATGATCATAATAAATATCAACATCCGCAAACCCGCGCGCATTTTGATGGAATTGAATATTCCCGATTTTATAAATTAGGTGAAAAAGATTTAAATGGAAGTTTTAGTTTGATGCAAAAAAATAATCAATATGCAGATTACATAATTGCAACATTTGAATTTAGTCCGCCGGACCCAATTGATGAAGATATTTTTATAGTCGGCTCATTTACAAATTGGGAAGTTTTGCCTTGGTATAAATTAAATTATGCTAAAAATAATTATAAAATTAGTTTGGAGTTAAAGAGAGGAATTTACGATTACCAATTTGTTACCGGAAATATTGATGACGATAAAGTTGAAAATATTGATTGGCGGATTTTTGAAGGAAATTTTTGGGAAACAAATAATAAATATTCCATATTTTTGTATTACAAATCGCCGCTTTTTGGTGAGTACGATCAGATAATTGGTTACAAGCAAATATTGAGATAAAAATGAAATCGCTTAAAGTTGGAATTCTCGGAACCGGTCACTTAGGTAAAATTCACACAAAATTAATTAAAGATGTTCCAAGAGCAAATTTAGTTGGAGTTTATGATTTAAATTATGATGTTGCAAAACTTGTAGCCGATGAAAATAAAACAAATAGTTTTAAATCGCTTGATGAATTTCTTTCTTCGGTTGATGCTGTTTCAATAGTTTCTACAACAAGCGCACATTATGATTTAATTAAAAAAGCATTTGAAAAAAATGTTCACGTTTTTGTGGAAAAGCCAATCACAAGTACAATTCCGCAAGCCGAAGAAGTTGTGAAAATTGCTGAAGAAAAAAATCTGAAACTACAAGTTGGTCACATCGAAAGATTTAATTCCGCACTTTTAAGTTTGGAAAAATATCATCTTGATCCAAAATTTATTCAAACAGATCGTTTGGCTCAATTCAATCCGCGCGGAACTGACGTTGCGGTTGTTTTGGATTTGATGATTCACGATATTGACATAATTTTAAGTCTGATAAAAAGTAAAGTTAAAGAAGTTAGAGCAAGCGGAATTGCTGTGGTTTCAGAAAGTATTGATATTGCAAACGCGAGAATTGAATTTGAAAATGGTGCAATTGCAAATGTAACGGCAAGCAGAATTTCACAGAAAAAAATGAGAAAGATGAGAATGTTTCAAAAAGATTCTTACATTTCAGTGGATTTTAATTCGGGAGTTTCCGAAGTATTTAGATTAATTTCTCCCAACGATATGAATCTTGAACATTTTCTTTCATTCGGTGAAATTGGAGTTGGCGAAAACAAAAAAGCTGTAATTTACGAACAACCGGAAGTAAAAGAAATAAATGCCTTAAAACACGAATTGCATTTATTCGTTGATGCTGTTCTTGATGATAAAAAACCCGTTGTTAGCGGTGCAGATGGATTAGAAGCACTAAAAGTTGCTCAAATTATTTTGGAAAAAATTGAGGAGTCAAAATTAAAATGATAAATAAAAGATTTATACTTTTTGTTTTGTTAACTGCATTATTTTCATCATGCAGTGTTTATAATTCACTTATGAATTTATCAAAACTGAAATTTAAACTTGGAGCCGTAAATAATTTTAAAGTCGGGAATTTATTAATTTCAGATAAAACACAATTAAAAGATTTTGCAGCAACCGATTTATTAAAATTAACATCGCAAGTTGTTTCCGGAAATTTCCCGGTTACATTTACAGTAAATGTTTTAGCGCAAAATCCAAACAAATCAAATGCAAATTTAGTTGCGGATATTTCATTAAAATCATTTCCATGGACGCTTTACATCAATGATAAAAAAACGATTTCGGGAAATATTTCAAATCCGGTTTCAGTTCCCGCAATAGAAAATTCAACAACAATTCCTTTGGAAATGAAATTGGATTTACTTGAATTTTTTAGCGGCGATGGTTTGAATAATCTTGTTAACCTTGCGTTAAATTTAGGCGGAGCAAAAGGTTCGCCTTCAAATATTAGAATAGTTGCAGAACCAGTTTTAGGAACTCAAATTGGAGATTTAACTTATCCAAGTCCATTAACAATTATTGATAAATCATTTAATTAAGAGAAAAGTTATGAAAATTAAATATGCGGTTGGTGTTGATTTAGGCGGTACAAAAATTAAAATTGGATTAGTAACTCATGAAGGAAAAATAGTTAAAAAAATTTCTATACCAACATTGGCTGAAGAAGGTGTTGATAAATCTTTGGGACAAATTAAAAAAGGTATTTCTACTTTATTAAATGGGAACAAAAATTTAATTACAGGAATTGGAATTGGTTCACCGGGAGTTGTTTCATTAAAAAAGGGAACTGTAGAAAATCCCCCAAATTTACCTGGATGGGGAAAAGTTCATCTTGGAAAAATTATTAGTAATGAATTTTCAATTCCAACCTTTGTTGAAAATGACGCAAACGCTGCGGCAATTGGAGAATTAATTTATGGTGCTGGGAAAGATTTAAAAAGTTTTATAATGATAACTCTCGGAACCGGAGTTGGCGGCGGAATTATTTATAACAAAAAACTTTTTAGAGGTGATTTTGGCGGTGCGGGAGAAATTGGTCATGTTACAATTGATCATAACGGTGTAAAATGCAATTGCGGCTCAATTGGATGTTTGGAAGCATATTTGGGAAATAATTATTTAATTAGAGACGTAAAGGAAAAAATAAACCAGCAAAAAAATTCTAAAATTTTCAAATTAATAAATAATGATTTAGATAATCTAACTCCTCAAACAATTCATGAAGCTTCACTTCTTGGCGATCAATTTTCTATCGATTATATAAAATATTTAGGTGTAACATTAGGACATGGGTTAGCTTCTATTGTGAATATACTTGATATATGCAATATAATAATTGGCGGCGGAGTTTCCGGTTTTGGAAAACCTTTGTTCGATGCCGCAAAAGAATCATTAAAATCAAGAGTTTTAACTTCGCTTAAACCAAGAATTGAAATTCTTCCTGCTGAATTAAAAAATAATGCGGGAATTAAAGGTGCTTCTTCATTAGTATTTTATGATTAAATTATTTCCAATATTTTAAATATTGTTGAATAGTTTTTAATAGAAGAACATAAACAAATTAATCACAAATGAAGATAGCTTTTCTAATTTTGATTTTGGGAATTACATTTTGTAATTCGTTTGCACAAAATAGTGATTCACTTTCTTCATTGTTAAAAGTTGATACTTCGATTACTTCAAACCAAAATCTACAAATCGATTCTGCAAAAACTAAATCCAATGAAATTGATGATATTGTTTACAGCAGCGCATCAGATTCATTAATGTTTAATATCCCCAGTAAGAAAATGATTATTTACGGGAAAGGCGAAATTAAGTATAAACAAACTTCTTTAACGGGGGGAAAAATAAATGTAAATTTTGAGACAAGCGATTTGGAAGCCGAAGGAATAATTGATTCGGCAGATACAAATGCCGTAAATGGTTTGGCGCAAACTCCGGTTTTAAAAGAAGCTGATGAAAATTACGAAGGAACAAAACTCCGCTATAATTTCAAAACCAAAAAAGGATTTATTTCTGCGGCTAAAAATAAAAAAGAAGATTCAAGATACGAGGGCAAAAATGTAAATAAAGTTGATAAAAATACATTTTTTATTGAAGATGGAATGTACACAACTTGTGAAAGCGATACTCCGCATACACATTTTACTGCCTCAGAAATGAAAGTAATTCAAAAAGATAAAATAATTGCAAAGTGGATTTTCATGCATATTGGCGGAGTTCCGGTTCCAATCCCAATTCCGTTTGCAGTTTTCCCAAATGAAAAAGGAAGACGTTCCGGAATAATTGCTCCAACTTACGGATCAATAAATAACCGCGGACAATATTTTAAAAATTTCGGTTACTTCTTTGCAGTTAATGATTATATGGATTTAACAATGAATGCCGATTATTATATGCGCGGCGGTTACGGTTTACGAAGCAGATTGCGATATGCAAAAAGATATGATTTTAACGGAAATTTAAATATCGGTTATTCCAAAATTTTAATTGGCGAAGATGAAGATCCCGATAAACAAAGAAGTACGGATTGGAATCTTTCTTTATCACATAGTCAAACATTTACGCCGACATTAAATTTATCTGCAAATTTAAATTTTCAATCAAGAACTTATCTTACAAATAATACTACAAGTTATAATGATTTGCTAAAACGTAATATTACATCTAATGCAACTCTTTCTAAAAGATGGGATGATTATGGAATAAGTATGAACGTGAATTATTCTCGAACACAAAGTCTTGATTCACTCAACATTCAAGAAAGTTTACCAAATATGTCAATTTCAAAAAATCAATTTTATCCGTTTAAAAGTTCATCAAGCACGCCAAGCAATCAAAAATGGTATGAATATATTGGAATGAATTACTCGGGAAATTTAGTAAATAAAAAAAGTAATATTATGGGCGATATTAAGATCAGAGGCGGAATTCAGCATAACATTACCGCAAGCGCTTCGCCAAAATTTAGCTATTTTAATATTACTCCAAGTTTAAGTTATGTAGAAAAATGGTATAACAAAAAAACAAATTATGTTGTTGAAACCGTTCAAGATATTGCAAATTCTCCGAGTTTGTTAAATTCATTTTATAAAACAAGTGATCACGATACTATAATTTCAAAAGATGAACATGAAATTAATATGATTCGTACATTCCGTTTTAGTTTGGGAACTTCAACCAAATTGTACGGAATGTTTCAGCCGCAAATGTTGGGAATTGATGCTTTTCGTCATACGCTGATTCCAAGTATTTCTTACAATTATACTCCGGATTTCTCCGATGAAAAATGGGGATACTATGATTCTTATACAAAAACAGATGGAACAATTGTAAAATATGATCCGTACGCAAATGAAGTGTTTGGCGGCTCCGGAAAAGGAGAATCGCAAAGTATAAATTTTTCTTTAGGCAATGTGTTTGAAATGAAAACTTTGAAAGATCCAACCGATACAACTTCCGAAGCTAAAAAAATTACACTTCTAAATTTTGATATTTCCACCGGATATAATTTTGCGGCAGATAGTAATAATCTTTCGGATTTGAGATTAAACTATAGAACAAATATCAGCAATTTATTAAATCTTTCGGGATCTTCATCTTACACATTTTATGATTTTATAGATACAAAAAGGATCAACCAATATCTTGCCAATAACGGCAAAGGTTTATTACGAATTACAAATTTACAATTTTCTGTTTCTACAACTTTATCCGCCGAAAAACTTTCTGGAGAAGATAGAACCGGAAAAAAAACTGATGAAGCTGATGAAGAATTTACATCATTCAAGAAAAAAGATCATGTTGGATTATATGAAGAACAAGACACTGATTTTTCTATTCCGTGGAATTTAACTTTAAATTATTCTTACAATTTTTCTAAACCATCGCCGGCGCCGGGAATTGTACGTTCAAATCTTGGAGTAAATCTTGGTTTTAATCTAACAAAAAATTGGAAATTTGGAGTTATGGGAAATTATGATTTTCAGAATGATGAAATTGCCGCACCGCGAATTACAGTTTACAGAGATTTAGAATGCTGGGAAATGAATTTTAGCTGGAATCCAATTGGCACTTACACCGGCTATAGATTTGAAATTAGAATGAAAGCTCCGGAATTAAGAGATGTTAAAGTAACAAAAACCGGCGGATGGATTTCCGGAAGATAATTTTATTAAAAAATTTTATAATGAAAAAATATATTATAGATGGAAATAATTTAATTGGAAAAATAAAATCCATTTTTACACTGCAACAAAAAGATAAAAGTCAATCAAGAAAAAATCTTATCAAAATTTTAGATAAATATTTTTCGGATAAAAAAGTTAAAGTTAATCTTCATTTTGATGGATTTGAAAATGATCCGCTTCATTCTACAAAAATGAAAATTATCTACTCTAATAATAAATCCGCTGATACAGAAATTATTAATGAAATTGATTCTGAAAAAAATCCCAAATTACTAATTGTGGTAAGTTCCGATTTGAAAATTTATAATTACGCAAAAGTAAATAGCTGCGAAGTTTTAAAGAGTGAAGATTTTGTAAAGTTAATTTCGCACAAAAAAAATATTTCAGAAGAACAAATTCAAAAATCAATTGCTGATGATGAAATTAAAAAGATGTTTGGAGTGTAAATTTTATAGTCAAAACTAAATCAATTTCATATCACTTAAAAAAGGAAGATTTTCTCTAATATTTTTAACGCCATCAAGATTTATTTCGCAGTAAATTAATTTTTCTTCGTTCTCAACAAAAACTAATTCTTCGCCCATTGGATTAAAAACTGCTGAACATCCGTTATATTCAAAATACGGATCAGTCCCAATTCTATTGGCTCCAATCACAAAACACTGATTTTCAATTGCACGAGCTTTTAATAAAGTTTTCCAATGATCAATTCTTTTAATCGGCCAATTTGCAATGTTGATTAAAACTTCCGCACCTTGTTTTACATTCATTCTGTACAATTCCGGAAATCTTAAATCGTAACAAATTGAAAGTCCAATTTTTAATTTATTAATTGAAGAAACGACAATTTCATTTCCCGCAGAATAATTTTCATTTTCTTTTGCTAAAGTGAAAGGATGAATTTTTCTGTAAACAGCTTGAATTATTCCCCAAGAATTAAAGTGAAATAATGAATTATAAAATTTGGAATTTTCTTTTTCAATAATTCCGGCAAAAATTTCTATTTTTTTTCTTCGCGCAAGTTTGAGAAAATATGTAATTCCGGTTCCGTCAATTTCTTCGGCATTTGCTTTCGCATCCATCGTGAAGCCGGTTAAAGTCATTTCTGGAAAAATTAAACAGTCCGTTCCTTTTTCCAAATTAGAAATTAATTTTTCAATTGTTAAAATACTTTCTTCTTTATTGTTCCAGCTTGGGCTAAATTGACAAATTGCAATTTTCATTTTTATTTCTAAATAATTATCAAAAATGTTGATGTTATATTATTGTAATAATTTATAACTTGTATCGCAAAATTCAATTTTTCTTCTCTAAAATCAAGGAGTTACAAATGTTAAATTATGTTTGGCTTGCTTTATTAATGTTAGGAATTGGCGTAGCTCTTACCACGGATATTATTGATAAATCTGAAAACAAATATCAGAATAATGTAAAATTATCCGCGGAAATAATTCTTGAAGATTCTACACAAAATTTTCAAACGGGGAAAAATTCAGTAATTATCAAAATTCCAAAGGAAAGATTTAATTCGTTCTATAAAACGCAAAGCCTTACTGATATTGAACAAAAAGCATTCGTAACTTTTTCTGAAGTAAAAAAATCAAGCATTTTATTTTTAATAGTTGATGAGAAAACTCCGGTTTTTTGGAAAAATATGGCAAAAATTTCCGGCAAAGAAGATGATTTAACCGGCGAAGTTTTTATTGGAAAAAAAATAAATGGAAGTAAATATTCGGCAGATTTAATTTTGGAAAATATTTCTTTTTCAAAAATGAAAGATGTTACAAACTCAGCATTAGATTATGCCGGAACTGCGGTCGATATTGCTTTAGGTTTAATTGGAATTATGACATTGTGGCTTGGAGTTATGAAAGTTGCCGAAGAAGCCGGACTTATAAAAATTATTGCAAATGTTATGAAACCGCTTACTAAATTTTTATATCCTTCGGTTCCGCAAGATCATCCGGCAATGGGCGCAATGATTATGAATATGGCTGCAAATATGTTGGGACTTGGAAATGCCGCCACTCCATTCGGTTTAAAAGCGATGGAAGAACTTGATAAATTAAATCCCAATAAAGGAGTTGCAACTGATGCAATGTGTACTTTTCTTGCGGTAAACACAGCGGGATTAACATTAATTCCGGCAACGGCAATTGCAGTTAGAGCCGCTTCGGGAAGCAGCGATCCGGCAATAATTATCGGAACTTCAGTATTTGGCGCATCTTGCGCAACAATTGCGGGAATTACATCCGCCAAAATTTTAGAAAAATTTCCGCTTAAAGAAGGAGGAATTTCTGGTTTAATAAAATCAAGTAGAAAAGGTTTAACAATTTTTTCTGCAGCAATTCTAATAATTTTTGCTTTAGCGATTTCCGGTTTAGCAACTTCATTAATGAGTTATTTGAGTTTTCTAAATCCGGAATTATTTAAATCAATAATTCAAATTATTTCAATTCTCGCAATCCCAATGTTGATTTTTATTTTTGTTGGTTACGGCGCAATTAAAAAAGTTAAAATTTATGAAATGTTTATCGAAGGAGCCAAAGAAGGATTTAATGTTGCAATCAGAATAATTCCTTATTTAGTTGCAATGCTTGTCGCTATTGGGATTTTTAGAGCAGGCGGTGCAATGGAAATGTTAATTTATATTTTAACTCCATTTACAAATTTAATTGGGATGCCGGCGGAAGCCTTACCAATGGCTTTGATGCGACCACTTTCCGGCTCCGGCTCTTTAGGAGTTATGGCGGAAATAATTGCTACTCACGGTCCGGATTCGATGATTGGAATTTTAGTTTCAACATTTTTCGGAAGTTCCGAAACAACATTTTATGTAATTGCAGTTTACTTTGGTGCCGTAAATATTAGAAAAATTAGACACGCACTTGCCGCCGGATTAATTGCAGATATCGCCGGAGTTCTTGGCGCAATATTTATTGTAAAATTATTATTTGGTTAAAATGAAAGTAATTATCACAAGAAAAATTTCTTCGGTTGCAAAAAATTTATTGCAAGAAAATGGAATTTCCGTAAAAGAATTTTCATTAAATAGAAATATGAATCGAGAAGAATTATTAAAATATGCAAAAGATGCAGATGGAATTATTTCGGTTTTATCGGATAAATTTGATAAAGAATTAATCGATCAGTTACCAAAATGTAAAATTATTGCAAACTACGCCGTGGGCTTCAATAATATTGATATTAATTACGCAAAACAAAAAGGAATTGTTGTTACAAATACGCCAAATGTTTTAACCGATGCAACTGCAGAAATTGCGGTTTCATTAATTCTTGCTTGTTCAAGAAGAATTGTTGAGGCAGAAAATTTTGTGCGAAATAGAAAATTTAAAGGCTGGGAACCTCAGCTTTTACAAGGAATTCAACTTACCGGAAAAAAAGTTGGAATTATCGGTGCGGGAAGAATTGGACAAGCAACTGCAAGACGAATGAAATCTTTCGGATGTGAAATTTTGTATTATTCAAAAAGTAGAAAATTAGATTTTGAGAAAGAATTAAATGCCAAAAAAGTTTCGTTGGATAAATTGATGAAAGAATCCGATGTTATCTCAATCCATGTTCCGTTAAATTCGGAAACCAAAAATCTTCTAAGTAAAGAAAAACTTGATTTGTTAAAACCAACTGCAATCTTGGTCAATACTGCAAGAGGAGAAATTGTTGAAGAGAAATATTTAATTCATTTATTGAAGAATAAAAAAATATTTTCCGCCGGATTTGATGTTTACGAGAACGAACCTAACTTAAATAAATCACTATTCAAACTAAAAAATGTCGTACTTTTACCTCATATCGGAAGCGCAACTTTTGAAACAAGAAACAATATGGCAGAACTTGCCGCAAAAAATATAATAAATGTTCTTAACGGAAAAAAAGCTTTAACACCGGTTTGCTAATTCCTTTATTTCAAATTACTTATATATAAGAAAGAATTAAAAATCTTTTGATTTGACTGCAAATTCTATTTATTTTGATATACAACTAATTAAATTATTTTATTTATGAGAATCGGAATTCCAAAAGAAACATTACGAGAAGAAAAAAGAGTTGCAATAGCTCCAGCCGGAGTTGATGCTTTAGTAAAATCCGGACATTCAATATTTATTGAAACTGAAGCCGGATTAGGAAGCCATTTTACAGATCAAGATTATATTGATGTTGGTGCAACAATTGTTTACAGCGCTGAAGAAGTTTTTCAACGTGCTGAATTAATTGCTAAAGTAACTCCGCTGACTGACGAAGCGGCAAATCTAATTCAAGAAAATCAAATTATATTTTCTTTTTTACATTTATCTGTCGGGAAAAAATATATTCTTGAAAAATTAATTGAGAAGAAAGCAATTGCAATTAGTTATGAATTGATTGAGAAAAATGATCATCTTCCGGTATTACAAACAATAAGCGAAATTGCGGGACAGCTTGCTGTTCAAATTGGAAGTAAATTTCTTAAAAGTGATGTTCCATCCGGACGAGGAATTCTCTTAGGTGGAATTCCCGGAGTTGCACCAGCTGCAGTTGTAATTTTAGGAGCCGGAGTAGTTGGATATAATGCTGCCCGCACTGCATATGCACTTGGTGCTCAAGTAATAGTTTTGGATAATGATCTGCGAAGATTAAGAAGAATTGAAAATTCTATTTCAAAAAATATTACCACTGTAGTTGCAAATCCTTTAACAATTGCACGCGGCGTAAAATTTGCGGATCTTTTTATTGGTGCAGTTCAAATTAAGGGAGAAAAATCGCCAAATATTATTACCGAAGAAATGGTTAAAACAATGAAAAAAGGAGCTGTAATTGTTGATGTTTCAATTGATCAAGGCGGATGCGTTGAAACAAGTTATCCAACAACTTTATCGGATCCTATTTTTATCAAACATGATGTAATACATTATTGCGTTCCGAATATTCCCGCACTTGTTGCCAGAACCGCAAGTTACGGATTAACAAATGCATCTCTTGAATACATTATGAATATTGCCGATAATGGCTTATCGAATGCATTGTTAGGTGATCTTGGATTATCAAAAGGAGTTTGCACTTATTTAGGTACTTGTACAAACGAAGTTATTGCCGATACATTTAGTTTGGAATATAGAAGACTACATATTTTTTCAACGAATTAAAAAGTTAAAAAAATGACATCAGAAATTTTAAATAGAACACAAAAAATTACTTGGCGCGAAAAATATAAATCAAAAGTTTTTTCATCGGATGATGCTTTAAAAGTTGTAAAATCCGGCGATAAAATTGTAATTCAACCGGGCTGCGCTGCACCAATGGAACTTATTAAAGCTTTGGTTAGAAAAAAAGATGAACTAAGTGATGTAATTTTATATCATATTTTAATTGTTGGCGATCTTCCATATTTAGCTCCCGGAATGGAAAAACATTTTACACACAAAGCTTTTTTTATTGGAGGAAATGCACGAAAATCTATAAATGAGGGAAGAGCAGAATTTATTCCGATATTTCTTTCAGAAGTTACAATGTTGTTTAAACGCGGAGTTATTGTTCCGGATATTGCTTTGATAAATGTTTCGCCTCCGGATGAACACGGATTTTGCAGTTATGGAATTGATGTGGGAAATATTAAAACTCCCGCAGAAAAATCAAGAATTGTAATTGCTCAAATAAATGATCAAATGCCGCGCGGATTGGGAAATAGTTTTATTCATTTAAATAAAATTGATTTTATTGTTGAACAAAGTGAACCGCTGATGGAACTTCCGCAAGTTGATCCAAACACTGCGCCAAATATGCTTGCAAGTTATGATAAAATTGGACAATACATTGCGGAAATGATTGAAGACGGTTCAACAATACAAATGGGAATTGGTGCAATACCGGATTCGGTAATGAAGAATTTGAAAAATCATAAAGATTTGGGAATTCATACAGAAATGTTTAGCGATGGAATTGTTGAGCTTGTTGAAACCGGCGTAATTAATGGTGAGAAAAAAACTTTGCATCCCGGTAAAATTATCGCTGGATTTGTACTTGGTACAAAAAAATCATTTAGATTTATTGATAATAATCCAATTTTTGAATTTCATCCGCAAGAATATATAAATAATCCTTTTATAATTGCGCAGAATAATAAAATGGTTGCTATCAATTCTGCATTAGAAATTGATTTAACCGGACAAGTTTGCTCAGATTCAATTGGTACAAAATTTTACAGCGGAATTGGCGGACAAGTTGATTTTATTAGAGGTGCGGCTCATTCTGAAGGAGGAAAGCCAATTATTGCACTTCCATCAACAACTAAGGATGAAAAAATTTCAAGAATAGTTCCAATACTTAAACCGGGGGCGGGGGTAGTTACTTCAAGAGGTGATGTTCATTACGTTGTAACAGAATATGGTGTTGCAAATCTATTTGGAAAAAGCATTCAAGAACGTGTTAGAGCGTTAATTAAAATTGCTCATCCAAAATTTAGAGATGAACTTACTAAATTTGCTAAAGAGACATATTTCATTTAGGTAAAAATGATTGCAGTTATCGGCGATATTCATGGATGTTATTACACCCTAAAAGAATTATATTCCAAAATAAAAAATCTGTATCCCTGTGCAGAAATTTTTTCGGTTGGAGATTTGTTGGACCGCGGACATTATTGTTTGGAATCAGTTGATTTTATTAAGGAAAAAGGGATTAAATTCACTCCGGGAAATCATGATTTAATGTTTTCTCATTTCTTTAAATCACCGGGAAGTATTTTTGCGAGAACATGGATTCATAATGATAACGGCGAAACTTTAGCCGCTTATGAATTTGAACCGGATAAAGTTTGGGATCATATTGAATATATTGAACAGCAGCCGTTTTGGTATAATCATGAAGATGCATTTATTACTCATGCCGGATTTTCATCATTTTATAAAAAGTTTCTTAAATCCGGATTTAAAAAAGATCTAAATATTCTTGGTGAAATTATCGATCATGAAATTGAATCTGATCACGGAGTTATGTGGAACAGAGATAAACTTTTGGATTTAGGTAAATTACAAGTTGTTGGTCATACTCATAATTTAGAACCTAAGTTTGATAAATCTTCTCATTCACTTTATATTGATACCGGCGCTTTTAGAGGAAATAAGTTAAGTGCCGCAATAATTGAACACAGCAAAATTATTGAAATTTTATCGGTTGCTACAGTTCCAAAAGATATTCATAAAATATAGGCAGATATTTTTGACTATTTAATTCGTTTATTGATAATTAATATTGAAATAGATAATTTTCCATTCCTATTAAAAGGAGGCTTTATAGAATAATTTTTTACGTTAATTAAAATTCTCATTTATTTAGGCTTTTCGTACAATTTGAAGTTAGAGAATAAAAATAAAAAAAAGATATTTAGTGCATTTCTGGTATTATTAATTTTATCAGCTTTTGCTTTTATATTTGCCTCAAAAAATAATATTCATACAAATTTGGATTATGAAAAAATAAATCTGAATTTTGATGAATTATTAACAAACCAGCCAAATCAATTTTCGAAAGTTGCAGATTCTACAAATATTTTTGATTCCGATACAACAAGATTTGACTCATTAAAAATGTCAAATATGAAATATGATTCAACTAAATTTGATTCGATGAAACTTGATTCAACTTATAGGTTGAAAAATTTTAAATATGTTAGAACCGACGATCAATTCTTAAAACTTAAACCAGATAGAAAAATTGGTTTTTTTGCTTATCCATCCGAAAGATTTATAAAAAGAACAGTTGAATTGGATTCCACCGGAAGTTTTGTAATAATTAGAGAATTTATTGCAAATAGCGAAGTGAGATTGCCGTTAAAAATTCCTTTAGATGAATATGTAAAAATGCGGTTAGAAAATGTTGAAAGAAGTTCTTGGGAAAATATTGGCTATACTTATGAGCTTAAAGAATCCGGCGATGATTTAGGACAATTAATTAAAGACATCACAAATATTGAAATTCCTCTGCCAAGCGTTGGAATTTTAAGTATTTTCGGTCCGCCTAAAATTAGTCTAAAAATTAGCGGTGCTGTTGATATTCATGGTGCTTGGAGAAATGAAACAACAGAAGGAGTAACCGCTTCGTTATTAGGAAATACAAGAAACGAACCGGATTTTAAACAGCAAGTTCAAATTAATGTTAATGGATTAATTGGTGATAAATTAACAATTGGTGCAGATTGGAACACAGAGCGTACGTTTGAATATGAAAATCAGCTTAAACTTCAGTATAAAGGTTATAAAGATGAAATTGTGCAAAATGTTGAAGCCGGAAACGTTTCACTGCAAACTTCACCATTGGTTGGCGGAGGAGAAGCACTTTTTGGAATTAAAGCACTTTTTCAACTTGGTCCGTTTAGTTTAACTGCAATAGCGTCACAGAAAAAAAGCGAGGTTGAAGAAGTTTCTGTCTCCGGCGGAACTCAGAAAAATGAGTTTGAAATTCACGCTTATGATTATTCACAAAACCATTATTTTGTTGATTTAGATTATGCATCAACCGATCCAAATCTAAATTTATTTGAGAAATATTATGCAAATGCAAATCCGGTTGTTAGCAAATTTCATAAAATTAAAGAAATTGAAGTTTGGAAAACAACTGATCAAAGAATAGATATCAGCAACGAAAGGAAAGCAAATGCATTTATTGATCTTCCTCCAAGAGTTTCTGATACTTCTTTAGTTCCTTATGAAGATTCTTACAAACAACTTACGAATAATTCAATTCCAGGCAGAAGTATTATTGACGGAAGATTTGTAAAAATGATTGAAGGACAAGATTATGACGTTAATATTTATGCGGGATTTATAAGTTTTAGAACTCAAATAAATACTGAAGATGCTATTGCTGTTGCTTACAGAATTGAAGGTGATGATGGAATATTTGATCACTATTATGGAGAATTTCTGAAAGAGATTAATGATACTTCTTCAATAATGGTTTTAAAATTAGTAAAGCCGGAAAAACTACAGCCGGGCGGAACTTTTGCTGATGCTTGGAAATTGCAGTTAAAAAATATTTATCCGATTGGCGGACGCGATGTAAATAAAGAGGGTTTTAAATTAGATATAAATTATCAAATTGCCGGACAAGAAGCGGTTAGAGAATTAGATGGGAAAAATATTCTTGAAGAATTTGGATTAGATTTAAGTGATGAAAGCGGTGGCGGAAGTCCGGATGGAGCTTTTGATTTTGAACAAAACAGAACAATCTTAACTAAAACGGGAGAAATAATTTTCCCAAAATTGCAGCCATTCGGCAGAGATTTTCCTTTTGGTGTTGAACGTGCATATCAAGCAATATATGATACAACCGTAACTTTTGCTAAAAACGATAAAGCTCAAGATAAATTTATAATTATTGGCGAATATTCTGCGGCAGCGTCTTCTGTTTATAACATTGGATTTAACGTTGTGGAAAATTCTGTAAAAGTTACTCTTGATGGAAGAACTTTAGATGCCGGAACAGATTATAGCGTTGATTATAATATCGGTCAAGTAATTATCCGTAACCAAGATGCATTAGTTCCCGGTGCAAATCTTAAAATTACATTCGAAAAAAATGATTTATTCCAGCTTGCATCTAAAACACTTTTAGGTTTACGCGGAATTTATGATGTAAGCGAAAAAACAAAATTTGGATTTTCATATTTAAATTTAAACCAAACAACACTTAGCGATAAAGTTAGAATTGGCGAAGAGCCTTTGAATAACTCAATTTTCGGAATGGATTTTCAAACCGGAATTGAATTACCGTTTATTACAAAAGGCTTAAATTATTTAATTTCAACTAAGGAAATGTCATCTTTTAATCTTAAAGGTGAATTTGCTTATATGAGTCCTGATCCAAATACTAAAAAAAGTACAATTAAAAGTGATAATAGCCAAAGTATTGCCTACATTGATGATTTTGAAAGGTCAAAAAGAATTATTCCCGTTGGTGTTTCTTATACGGGGTGGAAAGATATCAGCATTCCGGATTCAATTAATGGAATTGGAAATCTTGAAAAATCTGAAATAATGAATTATAAAGCACAAAGTTATTGGTTTAATAGATTACCTTCATTAGTAACTGTTGATTCTATTTGGGGCGGAAGAAGAGACGTTGCAAGAAATGATGGAAATATAACTGTGCTTGATTATATTTTTAATCCTGCAAAAAGGGGAACTTATAATTATAATCCAAGGCTTGATGATAGATCAAAACTTTGGGGCGGAATGATGCGCGGACTTTCTTCCTCAGCCGGTAATTTGGTTGAAGAAAACATTGAATATATTGAATTTTGGATAGACGTTGGAAGATCATCAACCGACACAAAAATGATAATTGATCTTGGTCAAATTAGTGAAGATATAATTCCCAATAACGAATTTAACACAGAAGACAAACAGCCCTATAATGATATTCTTGAAGACAATGAAGATCTTGGTTTGGATGGTTTAGCTGATGCAGAAGAAATTGCATTATTTGGTGATGTTGATGGAAACGGAGATCCGAGTAATGATAATTTTAAATTTTCCCTCGGATCACTTGACTATTCAACAATTAATGGTACGGAAGGCAACGGAAGATTAAGCGATGCCGGAAGACTGCCTGATACTGAAGATCTTAAAAATAAAAATTATGGCGTTGATAAAGTTAACAGTTATTTTAGATATGAAATTCCATTAGATACTTCGAAGTTAAACAATCCTTACATAAGCGGAATTGGAGAAAAAAATTGGAGACAATTTAGAATTCCTTTACGACAAGCAACAAGCAAAATTGGTAATCCAACTTTAACAATTGTTGAAGCAATTAGAGTTTGGATAAACGGAGCTAATGAACCATTGAGAATCAGATTTGCTGAAATGAATTTGGTTGGTAATCAATGGCAGAAAGTTATCATTCCGGGCAAAGTAAGTGAAAATGATACAACATTGGAAATTGCAACTATAAATTTTGAAGATGATCCAAATTATCTAAGTCCGCCCGGCGTTCAAAGGGAACGAGACAGAACACAAACCGAAGAAGTTGTTTATAAAAATGAGCAAGCATTAAAATTGACAATCAACAAACTTCAAGACGGAGATACGCGAGAAATAGTTAAATATTTATTCAAACCTCTTGATGTTTTTGATTATAAAGAAATGAAATTATTTATACGCGGTGATCAAAGTGATTTGCCCGGTTCAATTTCATTTTACGAAAATGAAGATAGTTATGGTTCAGAAGTATATTTTAGATTTGGAACTGATACCTCAAACTTTTATGAATATCGTCAGCCGGTAACAAAAGGTGATCCTCTAAAAAATGGATGGAGTGAAATTTCAATTTCGTTTGATAAATTAACTGCAATAAAACAAGGAAGGGAAGACGTAACACAATTTTATTCTCAAAGTATTGATGAGTTACCAGGTCATACGCGCGGAGTTAAAGGAAATCCTTCATTAACGAAAATAAATTATTTCTCATTTGGAATTAAAAATCCTAATAATAAAGGTATTTCTACCGGAGATGTTTCCGGCGAATTGTGGGTAAATGAATTGAGAGTTTTAGGTGCTGATGATACTCCGGGCTGGGCATATAGCGGATCAACACAATTTAAGTTTGCAGATTTATTAACAGTAAGTTTAAATGCAAGTAAAACTGATCCCTATTTTCATAAATTAAGCCAGAGATTTGGATCCAGAGTAGATAACTCAAGTTGGAGCGGATCAGTAAATCTGGATGTTCTAAAATTTATTCCATGGAATTTAACCGGAAGCAGCTTAAGTGTAAATTATGCAAGATCAGAATCAATTTCTAAACCATTGTATCTTCCCGGAACGGATATAAATGTTGATGAAGCGGTAAGATTAGAAGTTGATAAACAAAAGGAAGCGGGTTTAACTGAAAAACAAGCTGAGAATATTGCAGAAGAAACAATTAGAAAGACCTCTCAATCATTAAATATTTCTGATACTTGGTCGCTATCAAGTATAAAATTTAAAATCCCAAGCAAGAGCTGGTATATTGAAGATATAATAAATAATCTTCAGTTTTCATTCAGCTTTAATAAATCTTATAGCAGAAATCCGCAAATGATTTTTTCAAACGGCTGGCAATGGAATGGAAGCGGTAAGTACTCCTTAAATTTTAGTAAAGAAAATTATATTTTCGCTGCTGATATTCCTATAATTGGAAGTTTTGTTGAACTATTTAAAGATTACAAAAATGCTAAAATTTATTTTTCACCTCAAACATTTAGTACTGGTTTATCTGCATCAAGAAGAAATTCCTCAAGCTTAAGCCGCCAGGAAAGTGCCGCAATGAATACTCAGCGGGATTTTACTGCAAAAAGAGATTTTGGTTTTAACTGGAAATTTACAGAAGGCGGATTATTAAATTTAGGTGTTGCATACAATGTAAATGTTGCATCGTCTTTTGCTCACTTACTTGCTTATGATGATATTGGTCGTTCTGAAAGTGATATTTGGAGAGATATTATTAATGGGCAATATTTCGGCAAAGATTATAGTTACGCACAAAGTTTTAATTTGAAGACTGAGCCTAAACTTCCGCAAATTTGGGATTTGAATAAATATTTAAATATCACACTTGGATATACTAATTCTTATAATTGGCAAAATAATTTTAAGCAGGATACTTTAGGAAGAAGCGGCGGATTTTCTAATAATATACGTGCTGGATTAAGCATAAAGCTAAAATCCTTAACTGCCCCATTATTTATGGAAGAAAAAGTTGTCGGCGCTGCTTCTGCTAATGCTAAACAAAGGGGAAATCCAAGAAAACCGGCAAACGTTAAAAATATTAGTGAAGATTCTGTTGAAGAAGAAAAAACTGAACAAGTTTCAGCAGATAAAAATGATGAATTGGAAGATAAAACAGAAAATGCAGATTCAGTTCAAGCCGAACCAAAAGAACCGATATTTTCAATAGCATTAAATTATCTTAAACTTGCATCAAAATGGTTATTCTTTGATTATGAAAATATTAGTATGGATTTCTCTCAATCAGTTTCTGCAAGCGGTAGCGGAATTAAAGCCCGAGGAACCGGATTTACAAATTTTTGGGGATTGCAGTCAATTGATGAAAACGGACCATCGCGCGCATTTATGCTTGGCTTAAGCAGAAATATTGGTAAGCGTGCACCAAACGGAAATTTATCGGATAATTTTTCCGAAAAGAATTCTTTGGATTTTAAAACTTCCCGACCTTTATGGGAAGGCGCAACTGTAAGCTTAAACTGGAATGTTGGCTGGGGAATGAATAGAACTACAAGAATCACTACAGATGAATTTGGAAACGTTGAAATTAATGATGTTACATCAACCGGAACTTTAGATAAATCTTTTATGTATTTACCGATTTTCTTCTCAAAAGCCGGAATTATTGAAGTTAATAGAATTTATCAAGCTGACAAAAATAAAAATATTGCAAAAGCTTTTGAAGACGGATTTGAAAGTATTCCTATCTTAGAAAATATTCCTATACTTAATGAATTTTCAAAATTTATCCCAAGGGCAAATTGGAGATTAGATTGGCGAGGTCTCGAAAAATTTGAATTCATAAAAGGAATTGCTAAATCAGTTTCTTTAAATCATGCATATTCTTCATCATATACAGAAGGCTGGAAAGTCGATCCGGATGGAAAAAAACAAACTCAAACACAAAGAATTAATTATGGATTTGCTCCTTTACTCGGAATGAATGTAACGTTCGATAATATTTGGGATGGGAATTTAACCGGCGCCGTTAAATATTCTACAAAATCAAGTTTTGATCTTGGAATTACTACAAGAAATATTACTGAATCATTTTCGAGAGATATTAACGTTACAGCAAGTTTTTCAAAATCCGGATTTTCGCTTCCGTTATTTGGTTTGGATTTGAAAAATGATATTGAAATGTCATTATCCTACACAAGTGCGCAAAATTCTGTTGTAATTTTTGAAATGGATAAAGAAGATTTTGACGAAGACGGAAAACCGCAAGACGGAACAACAAGAACAATAATTGAACCGAGAATAAAATATACTTTAAGTTCAAAAGTAACACTCTCAATTTTCTATAAACGAACTGCAGTTGAACCGGAAGGAGCGTCAAGAATTCCGCCGACTACAACAAATGAAGCCGGTTTAGATGTGCACATTGCCATTCAATAATTAATAAAAATTAAAATGAAAAAATATAAAATTCTGTGGGTTGATGATGAGATCGAAATGCTTCGTTCTCATATTTTATTTTTGAACGAAAAAGGTTACGATGTAAGCACAGTTACAAATGGAAAAGATGCAATTTCCGAAATTAAAAACAGAGAATATGATTTAATCTTTTTGGATGAAATGATGCCCGGAATGGGCGGATTGGAAACACTTTCAATCATTAAAGAATTGAAACCAAATATTCCGGTTGTAATGGTTACTAAAAGTGAAGAAGAATCATTAATGAATGATGCAATCGGAAGTAAAATAACCGATTACCTAATAAAATCGGTTGTTCCATCGCAAATATTAATGGTTTGTAAAAAAATTCTTGATGGAAAAAAAATCTCCGGTGAATATGTTACAAAAGATTATTTGGAAGATTTCAGCAAAATTTCAAGACGACTTTTAGACGATTTGGATTTTGATGATTGGATAGATATAAATCTCAAAATGGTAAATTGGGATATGGAGCTTGACAGTCATAGAGAAGTTGGTTTACAGCAAACTTTGTTAGAGCAAAAGAAAGAATGCAATCAAGAATTTTCAAAATATGTTGAAAAAAATTATGAACATTGGATTCATAATAAAGGCGAAGAAAATGTTCCGCTTTTAACTACCGATATTGTAGAACAATTTGTAATTCCTCATTTAGAAAGTGCCGAAGGTCCGGTTTTTTTATTTGTTCTCGATTGCCTGCGTTTAGATCAATGGCTGCTTATGGAAAAACATTTGCTGGAATATTTCTCAATAGAGAAAGATTACTATTATTCAATTTTACCAACTGCAACTCCTTATGCAAGAAATTCATTATTCAGCGGATTGTATCCTTCGGAAATTGAAAATTATTATCCTGATTTGTGGCAAGAAAATAAAGATGATGAAAGAAGTCAGAATAAATATGAAAAAGAATTGCTCCAATTTTTACTTGATCGAAAGCGAATAAAATTAGATAATGAATTGAAGTATATGAAAATTATTGATCCGGATGTGGGAAGATCATTTGAGCAAAATATTGTTTCGCATAAACGAACTCACTTTATGGCAGTTGTTGTAAATTTTCTTGATATGCTTGTACACGGAAGATCGGATTCCGAACTTATAAAAGAAATTGCTCCAAACGAAGCTGCATTTCGGTCGCTTACAAATAGCTGGTTTCAACATTCTTCTTTATTCGGAACTTTTAGAAATATTGCAAATATGAACAAAGCAAAAATTATTGTTACCACAGATCACGGAAGTATAATAACAAGAAGAGCAGCAAAAGTTTTTGCCGATAGAGAAACTTCTAAAAATCTTAGATTTAAATTTGGCAAAAATTTAAAAGTAGATCCAAAATTTGCAATGCAAATTAACAATCCCAATAAATTTAAATTACCAAAACGCGGTGTTACGGGTAGTTATATTATTGCAAAAGAAGATTATTATTTTATTTATCCGACTGAATACCACAAGTATTTAAATCATTACAAAGACACTTTCCAGCATGGCGGAATTTCAATGGAAGAAATGATTTTGCCTGTAATTACAATGGAGAGCAAAGTTTAATTGAAAACTTTAATCCAAAAAGAAATTCATAATCTATTTGAATTGGATAAAATTGCGTTTGAAATTTCAAACATTATTAAAAATGGTGATGTAATTTTACTTGAGGGAAATTTAGGAAGCGGCAAAACTACTTTGGTAAAATCTATTTGTTTAAATTACGGAATAGAAAATGTTGTTAGTCCATCTTTCGCAATTGTGAACGAATATTTTGGCAAAGTTCAAATTTATCATTTTGATTTTTATAGAATAAAAAAAGCTGAAGAACTTTACGATATTGGTTTTCATGATTATTTGAATAATGAAGATTCAGTAAAATTTATTGAGTGGGCGGAACTCTTTCCAGAAATTTTACCGAAGAATTTTATTAAAATAATTATCAAACAAAATGAAAATGATGTTAGGAAAATTGTAGTAATTCGAAATGAATAAAATGGAAACTGATCAAAAAATTCTTGCTATTGAAACTTCAAACGAATTGTGCAGCGCTGCAATTTATTTTGATCAAAATAATTTTGACGAAAGAAATATTTTATTAAAACATGTTCATTCGGAAAAGTTAATTCCAACAATTGAAGAATTACTAAACTCAAATAAAATTTCTACAAAAGATTTAACAAGTGTTGCGGTTTCAATTGGTCCGGGTTCATTTACCGGATTGAGAATTGGATTAACAGCCGCAAAAGCAATTGCGTTTGCATCAAATTTGCCAATAATTCCCGTTCCGACTTTTTCCGCATTAGCTTTAGAAATTGCTGATTATATTAAAATAGATTCCGAATTTTATATAATAAACAACGCAAATATTGAGGAATGTTATTTTGCAAAATTTAAAAACTATAAGTTTGGTACAATGGAATTTAATAATCCGGAATTAACTTTAAAGAAAGATTTAATAAATTTAATTGAAGAAGATTCGCTAATTTTTGGCAATCTAAAAAACATTGAAAACATAAAATTTATAAGTTCGCCAAGAGCTTCTTATATTGGAAAATGGGCTTATTTATTTGGCAGAGATTTATTAACTTTTGAGTACGATTTTCTTGAACCAAATTATTTAAAAGATTTTAAGATTAAGAGAGTACAATGAAAAAATTATTAGTTGCAGCAATTATTTTAATTATAAATATTTCTGTTAACGCGCAATTTTCAAAACCAAAGATTTCTGCATTAAGCAGCGAATTTAATTTTGGTGATGTTAAAGAAGGCGAAATTCTTACTCATAAATTTGTTATACAAAATACCGGCGGGGAAATTTTACAAATTGCAAAAGTAAAAGCTTCTTGCGGATGCACAGCAGCAAAGCCATCAAAAAATGATATCAAACCGAATGATACAACTACAATTAGTGTTCGTTTTGATACAAATAGAAGAATGGGAAAACAGCAAAAGTATGTTTACATTATTAGTAATGATCCGGAAAATCCTCAGTTCAGATTATCATTTACCGCAAATATAATTTCCGGAAATGCGATTAGTCCTCTTTCTCAGCCCGAATTAAAACTTTCAAAATACACTCATAATTTTGGAAATGTTAAAGAAGGAAAAGTTTTAAAAATTGGCATAAATGTTTCAAATTCCGGAACAAGCAATTTGGAAATTAAAAATATAAAATCATCTTGCGATTGTGCAACAGCATTAATGAGTAATAAAAAATTATTACCAAATGAAAATTCCGAATTGAAAATTGAATTTAATACCAAAAATTTATCCGGACAAATTGCAAGAACTGTAACTTTATTTTCAAATGATCCTAAAAATCCATCGCAAGTTTTAACACTAATTGCGAATATCGAAAAGGAATAAAATAGATGGCATGGTTTAAAAGATCCAAACAAAATATTTCTCCCGAAAGTAAAAAGTTAGATGTACCGGACGGGCAATGGATAAAATGTGAAAAGTGCGGAGAAATTATTTACGCGCGCCAATTAGAAATGAATGCGTGGGTTTGCTTTAAATGCGATCATCATTTTAGAATTAATAGTGATGAATATATTTCTATTTTGTTTGATAATGGCTCTTTTAAAGAACTTGATAAAAAAATGAAATCCGCCGATCCTCTTAAATTTGAAGATACAAAATCATACAAAGATAGAATTACGGAAACAATAAAAAAAACCGGATTGAACGATGCCGTAAAAACGGGTTTGGGAACAATTAACGGAAAGAAAGTAAGTTTTGCATGTATGGATTTTAAATTTATTGGCGGAAGTATGGGCTCTGTAGTTGGAGAAAAAATTGCACGCGCAATTGATAAAGCTTACGAAAATAAAATTCCGATGATAATAATTTCTCAAAGCGGCGGTGCAAGAATGATGGAAGGCGCTTTATCGTTAATGCAAATGGCAAAAACCAGCAGCAGATTGGCGCGTTTAGCAGATGCCGGATTACCATACATTTCAATTTTAGCTGATCCAACAACCGGCGGAACAACTGCAAGTTATGCAATGCTCGGCGATGTAATTATTGCAGAACCAAAAGCTTTAATTGGATTTGCCGGACCGCGTGTAATTAAACAAACAATCGGAAAAGATTTGCCAAAAGGTTTTCAACGATCCGAATTTTTACTTGAAAACGGATTTGTGGATTCTATAGTTCATCGTAAAGATTTGAAGGAAAAAATCTCTCAGTTAATTGGGTATATGAATTAGATTTTTAAAAGGAATAAATATTTATTTCTGATTTTTCGCGGCAATTTTCTTTAAAATCGAAATTGTAAAATCAACTTCTGCTTCATTATTTTCTACAGTAAACGAAAATCTCAAAGTTCCTTTTGCATATTCAATAGTTTTCCCTCTTTCTAAAATTACATGAGAAGGTTTTAAAGTTCCCGAAGTGCAAGCTGAACCGGATGATGCGGCAATTCCAGTAATATCTAAAAACATTAAAATTGATTCTGAATCATTTTTATAATATTCCGGATTGAAAGTTATACTCAAAATATAAGGTGAGAAATTCTCAAAACTGTTTATTAAAATTTTATCTGCAAAATTTAATTTTAGTTGTTCAATAAAATAATTTTTTAATTCACTCACTTTTTCAAAATTATTATTCATTTTTACTTTTGCAATTCTTACAGCTTCTGCAAAACCAACAATTCCCGCAACATTTTCTGTCCCGGCTCTTCTGTTTCTTTCTTGTCCGCCGCCAAGAATAAATGATTCTAAAGGCGTTCCACTTTTTACATAAGCAATTCCTATTCCTTTTGGTCCATTTATTTTATGTGCGGAAGCCGAAAGTGCATGAATCTCAAATTCATTTACATCAATTTTTATTTTCCCAAAACTTTGAACTGCATCAGTGTGGATATAAATATTTTTCGTTTCCAATTTTGTAAAATCAAAAATACTTCCGGTTTCATTATTAAGATGAATTAAAGAAATCAATGTAGTTTCAGAATTAATTTCACTTTTTATTTGATTTAAATTTGGGAGAAATTTTTCATCAATATTTATAAAAGTTGGATTATAATTTTCCTTCCCTAATTTTTTAAAAGTATTTAAAATAGAATGATGTTCACCTTTTGAAGTAATTATTTTATTTCTTCCACTTTCCAGAAATTCAGTTTTAGCAATTCCATTAATTATAAAATTATTTGCTTCGGTTCCGCCGCTTGTAAAATAAATTTCACTTGGGTCTGCATTAATAAAATTTGCAATTACTTCTCGGGATTCTTCAATCGCAACTCTGGCTTTTCTCCCAAATGAATGAATTGCGGATGCATTTCCATAATTTTCTGTTAAATACGGAAGCATCTTCTCCAAAACTTTTGGATGTAGTTTTGTTGTAGCAGCGTTATCAAAATATACATGCATAATTTTCCGATCGTAAAAATGAAAAATTGAATATGGTTTTATGGCTAAATTGCTTATAAATATTCATAGACTTCTTAAATATTCAAATTGTCATTCCCGTGAAAACGGGAATCTATCGAATTCTCACTGGATTCCCACTTTCGTGGGAATGACAAGCTCATTAATCTAATTTTTTAGAAGTTGCATTCATTTAATTAGTGTAAAATTGTTGTGAATAAAAAAATTAAATAATAAAAACCACATAAAACCAAAATTTCCAAAAATATAAATTCGATTCCCAACTATTACTTTCTTAAATATTTCAACAAATTTTTGTTATTAGAATTTTTAATATTGAGAATTGTTTGATTTTTGTAATTTGCTTTTTGGGATTTCAAACATTTTTCTATAACAATTTTTTTAATATTAAAATTATTTTTAAGCTTATTTTACTGAAATATCTCCGCTTGTTATTTTTTCTAATTTATCACCAATTTTCAAAATCATAAAACCGTTTGCATCTATATCATAAAAAATCCCGTGTAAAATTTGATTATTTGAATCGATTGTAATATGTTCGCCGATCATTCTGCATTTATCGCGCCACTCATTTAAAATTCTTTTTGAGTTAGTTTTTAGTTCAATCAAATTCATTTCAAAATTATTTAGGATTTCGCTTAATAAACGTTCGCGAGAAATTTCTTTTTTTACTTCAAATTTTAATGAAGTTGGTTTGATTTTGTACTCGCCTTCAAACTTTGTTTGGTTTACATTTATTCCAATTCCAATAATTAATTTTTCAAGTTTTGCACCATTGTAAGTTGATTCAAGTAAAATTCCACTTAACTTTTTATTTTTTACTAAAATATCATTCGGCCATTTCAATTCAGTTTTCAACTGAAAAAGATTTTCAATTGAATTTGCAACAGCTAAAGACGCCGCCAAATTTATGTGATTGAGGTTAACTTTATCTAATTTTTTATTAAGCAAAATTGAAAATGTAAGATTTTGACTTTTTGTGCTAAACCATTTTCTGTTAAGCCGCCCTTTTCCATCAATCTGAAATTCACTTAAAAGTACAGTTCCATTTTCTAAATTTTCACTTTCCGTGTTCAAATATTCATTTGTTGAATTAACTTCTTCAACATAAATAAAATTTCTTCCTATAAAACTTGTTTCTAATTTTAAATCAAACTCTTCAATGTTAAACATAGTTCCTCCATTTATATACGACAAATTGACATTCATTCAGCCAAAAATGAAAATATCACGCCAATATTTCTGTTATATGTCAATATGGCAAAATTGTAAAAATTTCCAAAAATCAATTAACTCATTTAATTACAATAAGTTATGCAAAAAATAATTTTTGGCACATAATCTGTTTACTAAATAACAAAAATAATTCAAAAATAAAAAGGAGAAATTAACATGACACTTTTAAGATTTGAACCAATGAGAGATTTTGATCATTTAGCAAACCGTTTTCAAAGATTCTTTGATGAATTTCCGGGTTTTACAGAAATTGAAAAAGATAATTTTTCACCGAGAATAGATATTTCTGAAAATGAAAAAAACATAATTGTCGATGCTGAAATTCCGGGTGTTAAAAAAGAAAATTTAAAAATCACATTGCAAGATAACATTTTAACAATTGAAGGTGAAAAGAAAAAAGTTTCCGAAGAAAAAGAAAAAAATTATTACCGTGAAGAAAGATCTTACGGGAAATTTAAAAGAAGTTTCACATTGCCGGTAGAAGTTGATTCAAATAATGTTGAAGCAAAATTTGATAACGGAATGCTTGCAATCAAATTGAATAAACTTGAACCGAAAGTTGCAAAAGAAAGAATTATTGAGCTAAACTAAATAAGTTAAAAGCGACTCATTTCGAGTCGCTTAATTTTTAATTAAGGAGAAATGAAATGGGTAAAATTATAGGAATTGATTTAGGAACTACAAACTCATGCGTAGCTGTGATGGAAGGTAACGATCCGGTTGTTATACCCAATGCAGAAGGCGGAAGAACCACACCATCTGTAATTGGTTTTACAAAAAGTGGTGAAAGATTAGTTGGGCAGCCGGCAAAACGACAAGCTGTAACTAATCCGACAAATACAGTTTTTTCCGTGAAAAGATTTATGGGAAGAAGATTTGATGAAGTTGGAACTGAAATTAGAGAAGTGCCATATAAAGTTGTGTCCGGAGATAACGGATCTGCAAGAATTAAAATTGATGACAGAGTTTATTCTCCGCCGGAAATTAGTGCAATGGTTTTGCAGAAAATGAAAAAAACTGCCGAAGATTATTTAGGTCAGGAAGTAACCGAAGCCGTAATTACTGTTCCGGCTTATTTTAATGATGCACAAAGACAAGCAACAAAAGATGCCGGTGAAATTGCCGGATTATTGGTGAGAAGAATTATTAACGAACCGACAGCCGCAGCTTTGGCTTACGGTTTAGATAAAAAAAACAAAGAACAATTAGTTGCTGTTTATGATTTAGGCGGCGGAACTTTTGATGTTTCTATCCTACAATTAGGCGATGGAGTTTTTGAGGTAAAATCTACTAACGGTGATACACATTTAGGCGGTGATGATTTTGATCAAAGAGTAATTGATTTTCTTGCAAATGAATTTCAAAAACAAGAAGGTATTGATTTACGAAAAGATGCAATGGCTTTGCAGAGATTAAAAGAAGGCGCAGAAAAAGCTAAAATTGAATTATCATCAACAACACAATCTGATGTAAATTTACCTTTTATTACTGCTACTCAAGATGGTCCAAAACATTTGAACATAACAATTTCCCGTTCAAAATTTGAGCAATTAATTGATGATTTAATTGAAAGATCAGCCGGACCTTGTGAGCAAGCAATTAAAGATGCCGGAGTTTCCGCTTCACAAATTGATGAAGTAATTTTAGTCGGCGGTTCAACAAGAGTTCCGAAAGTTCAAGATTTAGTTAAGAAAATTTTTGGAAAAGAACCTCACAAAGGTGTAAATCCGGATGAAGTTGTTGCAGTTGGCGCCGCAATTCAAGGCGGAGTTTTAGCCGGTGATGTGAAAGATGTATTGTTGTTAGATGTAACTCCACTTTCACTTGGAATAGAAACTTTGGGCGGAGTAATGACAAAATTAATTGAATCAAATACAACAATTCCGACAAAGAAAAGCGAAGTATTTTCAACCGCCGCTGATAATCAACCGAGTGTAGAAATTCATATTCTGCAAGGCGAAAGATCAATGGCTTCGGATAACAGAACTTTAGGAAGATTTCATTTAGAAGGACTTCCGCCGGCACCAAGAGGAATTCCACAAATTGAAGTTACATTCGATATCGATGCAAACGGAATTATGCATGTTTCGGCAAAAGATAAAGCTACTTCAAAAGAGCAAAGTATTAGAATTACATCTTCGAGTGGATTGAACAAAGATGAAATTGATAAAATGAAAAATCAAGCTAAAGAACATGCCGCTGAAGATAAAAAGAAAAAAGAAAGTGTTGATATAAAAAACAGTGCGGATAATTTAGTTTTTCAGACAAAGAAACAAATTGAAGAACTCAAAGATAAATTGCCGGCTGATACAAAATCAAAATTGGAAGCTGAAATTGCAAATGTAGAAGAAGCAATTAAAACAAACAATACTGATACAATCAAAGCTGCGACTGATAAATTAAGTAAAGTTTGGAGTGATGCGGCACAAAATTTATATCAGCAACCGGGTGCTCAAGATCAACCTGGACAAGGTTTTGATCCAAATGCACAGCAATCTCAACCAAAATCGGAAGCACCAAAAGATGAGAGTAAAAATGTAGAAGATGCTTCTTATGAAGTTGTTGATGACGACAAATAGAAAATTATATTAAAAGAAATAAAGAAAGTAAGGAGATAAAAAAATGGAAGATACAAAAGTATTAACGCAAGTTGATGAAACAAAAAGTTGGGAGGAAGCTCTCGAAACTGAATCTTGGGTTGCACCACTTATAGATATTTACGAAACAAATGATGATTATTTCATCGTTGCAAATATGCCGGGCGTTAACAAAGAAGATGTTAAAATAAAAGTTGAAGACGGCGATTTGGTAATTATGGGAAGAACTAATTTCTCAGATGTTTTGAATAAAAAATATTTGCTAAAGGAAATTGATCCAAGTAATTATTACAGAAAATTCAAACTATCCGATAGTGTAAATGAAGAAAAAATTGTTGCTTCTATTGATAACGGAAGGTTAACAATTAATCTTCCAAAAGTAGAAAGAGTTAAACCTCGCACAATAGAAATTAAGTAAATCTTAATTACAAACCTCAGTCAAAAGCTGAGGTTTTTTATTTTCACCAACTTTTATCTTCACTCAAACTTAATTATTTTTATTTATCAAAATTATAAGGATGAGTTTTAAATGATTGTTTATCCAATTACACAATACGGCGATAAGATATTAAGAAAAGTAGTTAAACCGGTTAAAGCAATTGATGATGACATAATTAGAATTGTAAAGAA
Organism: Ignavibacteriota bacterium; assembly: GCA_016708125.1. Taxonomy (NCBI): domain Bacteria; kingdom Pseudomonadati; phylum Ignavibacteriota; species Ignavibacteriota bacterium. Next base: position 3,000,888 of record JADJGF010000001.1, read on the forward strand.
AATGTTTGAAACAATGCGAAACGCTTATGGAGTTGGATTAGCTGCAAATCAAGTTGGATTAGATAAACAAATATTTGTTGTTGATATTTCAACAGTTGAAGATTGCGAAAGTATAAAACCCGTTGCAATGATAAATCCACAAATAATTTTACAATCCGATGAAAAAATAATTTTGGAAGAAGGATGTTTAAGTTTGCCAAGTCTTAGAGCAGACGTTGAAAGAGCAAAAGATATTAAAATAAAATATTTATCCACAAATGAAGAAGAAGTTGAAATTGATGCCGGTGATTTTTTTGCAAGAGTTATTCTACATGAATACGATCATCTGATTGGGAAAATGATTCCGGATAGAATTAGCGAAAGTGAAAGAAAAAAGCATTTAAAATTGTTGAAAAAGATTCATAATAGAGAAGTAGATTGTGATTACCCAGTAACCGAATTAGAAATTTAAAACATGAAAATTATTTTTTTTGCAACTCCAGATTTTGCAATTCCTTCTCTTAAAATTCTTCACGAAAATTATCATGAAATTCTAGCTGTTGTAACTGCACAGGATAAACCTCGCGGTCGTGGGCAGAATTTATCACCAACTCCAATTAAGCAATTTGCTGTTGATAATAACATCAAAGTTTTCACTCCGGAAAATTTAAAAGATGAAAATCTTGTAAAAGATTTAAAAGAATTAAATCCAGATTTATTTGTTGTTGTTGCATTTAGAATATTGCCAAGAAATATTTTCACAATTCCAAAATTTGGATCTTTCAATTTGCACGGATCTTTGCTTCCAAAATATAGAGGAGCTGCACCGATCCAATGGGCATTGATAAATGGTGATATAGAAACTGGATTAACAACATTTTTTTTGGAAGATAAAGTCGATACCGGAAATATTATTTTATCTGAAAATGTTAAAATTGAGGAATCAGATAATTTTGAAACTTTACATGATAAAATGAGTTTGGTGGGCGCAGAATTAGTTTTAAAAACAGTTCATTTAATTGAGCAAAACAAATTTGAACTGCAAAAACAAAATGATAAAATTGCAACACCGGCCCCAAAAATTACAAAAGAAATTTGTGAAATTGATTGGAACAAGTCCGCTTATCAAATACATAATCTAGTAAGAGGATTATCTCCATTTCCCGGAACTTTTTTTTATCATAATGAAAAATTGTATAAGGTTTACTCAACTAAAGTTTTACAAAATTCAAATTTGAAAATTGGAGAAATATCCCAAACCAAAAACGAAATATTTATTGGCTCTTCAGAAAATGCAATTCAAATTTTAGAAATTCAAACGGAAGGAAGAAAGAGAATGAAAACCGAAGAATTTCTCCGTGGGTATTCAATAATTTAATTTTGATTTTTAATCAAATCAGCTAAACTTTATAGCATAAATTATTGATATTGTTTTAAGAATATAATTTTTTTAATTTGTATTAGTTAATTGATAGACTACTTCTTATGTTAAACACGATTAAGTTTATAGAAATTATGATTTAAAAAGTTGACTTTCTATTTAATTATATGAAATTATTACAACATAATTTACAAATCTACAATTTAACGTTTTTGCACTTTTGCTTTGAAAAGTTTTTCATTAAAGGTATACTTATCATTTTTTCACATAATACAAATCTCAATTTCTTTTTTAGAAAAAATCAAATTTTAAATTTCAATTTATATAACTTAAATACTGTTCGTATTAATCATATTTCTGATTTTGACAAAATTATAAGTTTTCGTTAAATCATAAAATAAGGAGAAAACTTGTGAATATTATTTTAAAGAATTTCAATTTTATTTTATTTGTTTCCATCTTATTAATTTCAAATTCAATTTACTCTCAATCCGGAAGTATAAAAGGCACAATAACAGATGAGCAGACTAGTGAACCACTTCCGTTCTCAAATGTATTTCTTGTTTCAACCGGCTTTGGCGGATCAGCTAAGGTAGATGGAAGTTATAGCATAAATAATATTCCCACCGGAAAATATATCATCCGAGTTACATATGTTGGATACAAGAAAATTGAACAAGAAATTGACATATCCAGCAATAGAGTTGTTGAGATAAATTTTAAATTGTTTCCGGAAAGTTTACAAGGTGAAGAAGTTGTTGTAACATCTCAGGCTATAGGTCAGCAGCATGCAATAAATGAACAGTTAAATTCCATTTCTGTAAAAAATGTTGTTTCTTCTGCAAGAATTCAAGAATTGCCGGATGCCAATGCCGCTGAATCGGTTAGCAGACTCCCGGGAATTTCTTTAATTAGAACTGGAGGTGAAGGTTCTCAAGTTGTTGTAAGAGGATTATCTCCGCAATATAACCGAATTACAATTGATGGAGTTGAATTGCCCGGTAATATTGGCTCCGGCTCAAGTGATAGAGCTACCGATTTGAGTATGATCTCTTCAAATATGCTTGGCAGTATTGAAGTAGTTAAAGCCATCACTCCGGATATGGATGCTTCGGTAATTGGTGGAACTGTGAATTTTGGAATGCGCAAAGCTGAAAAAAAAGCTACGGATCCGGTATATGAATTAGTTACACAAGGAACTTATAACGGATTAAGAGAATCGTATAATGATTATAAATTAGTTGGTTCGGTTGAACAGCGTTTTTTTGATGAAAAATTTGGTGTATTAATTCAAGTAAATGTTGAAGATAAAAATTTAGGCGCAAATGAACTTGATGTAAATTATATATTGGAAGATAAATCAAAAGGTGATGAAGGTTTACCGCTTCTTAATTCTATGACTTTAGCGGATGTTGTTAGAACCCGCCAAAGATATGGCGGAGATATAACGTTAGATTATGAACACAGCTCCGGTGAAATTGGTTTAATGAATTTTTTGAGTATTAATGATACCAAATCATCAAGCCGATCTGAATCTTTCCCTTCAGATAATGGATACATAACATATAACATAAATAATGCACCGTATAAATTAACTACCTTTAGCAACTTGTTAAGTGCAAAACAAAAAGTTGCTATGTTTGATGCAGAAATTAAATTATCGCATTCATATTCAGAAAGAGATGCGCCAGGTTCACTAAACTTTTCTTTCTTACAACCCGGCGGCGTTAATCCGAGCGATGTTCCGAATTTAAGAAAATTAACTCCAAAAGAATTATCATCTTATGTAAAACATGATGCGACAGATGGTTATTTACAAAGTATAACTTATTCAAACAGCATTACGGAAGACCGAACTTTTTCCGGCGGGCTTGATCTTAAAACAGATATTGCATTTTCAAATTATATAACAGGAACTTTAAAATTTGGCGGTTCTTATCAATATAGAAAACGTTCTTATAATTATGAATATTGGTTCGGAAGTATGTTTGATGATGGCCAAACAGTAGTTTTAGCAATGGCAGATGAATTAAATATAAAAACAGTTCCGCTTGGTACTGGCGGTCCGTTACTTACTTTAGCTTATGATGATTTTGTTGATCTCGATTATGAATATGGCAGTTTTTTAGATGGAGATTATGAATTAGGTAGTCCGGCTAATATTGATTTGGTTTTGGAAGCAGGAGATATTGCAATTGCAAATGCCGGAACTAATCCCGCACAAGTTGGATTTAAGTATCAAGTTGCATCATCAAAATCTTCTGATTACTCCGGAACTGAAATTAAAGATGCCGCTTATACAATGTTTATTTTAAACATCGGTTCTGATATAACATTAATTCCCGGATTTAGATATCAAAATTTAACAACAGATTATAATGGCATAAGAGGTTTAGCTTTAATTGCGGGTCAATTACAATATACCAAATCATCAGAAAAAATTTCTCACGGTTATTTTTTACCTATGTTAAATTTAAAATATCGACCTCTAACTTGGTTACAGTTTCATTTTGCTTATACAAATACTTTAAATTATCCAGCTTACAGCATTATAACACCAAAATATTTAATTGGCGAATCATCTATATCGTATAATAATTATAGACTAAAACCGGCACAATCTGAAAATTTAGATTTAGCATTATCAATATATAATAATGAAATTGGATTATTTACAGTAAGTGGATTTAATAAAAATATTAAGGATTTGATTTTCAATACAGGAGCAAGATTTCCGACTTCAGAAAAAATTAGTGAAGAATTTCCCGAATTCCCAACAGAGTTTTTAGCCGGCAGAGAATTTTATACTTACATAAATAATACTAACATGATAAATGTTTATGGTATAGAAATAGACTGGCAAACACACTTTTGGTATTTACCACAGCCGTTTTCCGGAATTGTTCTTAACGTAAATTATACTCATATTTTTTCGGATGCAAAATATCCAAGAACAGAAAGAATTTCTTTGGGTTATGATCCATATACTGGAACTGAAAAATATGAATTCATAGATACCTTTTACACAGCGCGATTGTTAAATCAGCCAAATGATATTTTTAATATTTCGGCAGGTTATGATTACGAAGGATTTTCAAGCAGATTTTCAGTTTCATATAAAGATAATGTTTTTAAAGAAGCTGCATTTTGGCTTCAAGAGAGAGTACATTCCGATAAATATTTAAGATTTGATTTGTCGCTTAAGCAAAAACTTCCATGGTATGGAATTCAGCTATTTTTTAACTTGAATAATATTACCTCTGAAGATGATGTTGACTTAAATCAAAAGACAGCATTCCCAGCTTCACGACAGAGGTATGGTATGACCGGAGATTTTGGAATAAGAATTAAAATGTAATTTCACTTAATTAACTATATTCAATCAAAGAGGAGGCAAAACTAAATGAAAAAACTTATCACTTTATTACTAATGGGCTTTGGTTTAATTTTATTTAAACCGAGCACGAATTTTGCGCAAGATTCAGATACGCTTGATATTGCACCGTTAGAAGCAATTAACATTAGTTCAATTATTAATGGAGACACTTTACAAGGTGGTGTAATTAAAAATCAAAATCGCGTTTATCGTTTACAAAGAGGTGTCATTTATCCTTTGGATGCTCCAATTAATATTCGTGGTTCTTTTAAAATGATTGCAACAAATGGAACTGAAAGACCACCGGTATTGGTTCCGAAAATTTTAGCCGATAACTCATCAATTCAAAATTATCTTAATCTTTATGGTGCAGTTTCAAATGTTGAATTTCATAATATTTATATGCTTGGAATTAGACAAGACGGCGCAATCAGTAACGCCTTAAACAGTGCTATTTCAGTTATGGATAGTGCAATAAATTTAAAGGTTAGAAATTGCGTATTTGATGGTTTTGGAGCTCGTGGAATTAGAGTTTTAGAAGGTGGTGTTTGGAGTAAAATTGATGTTCAAGACAGCAAATTTCGTAATTTAATTTATCCCGGCGGATCTTGGCTTTATGGACAAGCATTTAAAACTGTAGGAAATACATATCCTTTAGATACTGTTAAGTTTGTTAATAATACTTATCTTTCTTGCGGAAGCTACATTTTGGGTGTAAGCGGTTATGTTAATTACGGACTTTTTGAACACAACACAATTTTATATGGTATAGGAAATACATTCCTAAGTTCTTATAATACAAATATTCATATCAAAAATAATATTGTTTATTCAACTTTTACTGCAGCTGGTTACAAACCTGCAGTTTACGGCGATTGGTTTTTCCCCAGACCTGATACTATTTCAAGCAGCGTTATTGTAATTAACATTCCTGATACTGCTTCATTTAGAGATACAACTTTGGTTATGCCTGGTTTGAAATATATCGTTAATGAAAAGCATGGTGTTCCCGCAAGTTCTATTAATGATTTAAATAGAGTTTTGGAAATAAATAACAATAATTATTTTTACCCGGAAAAATTAACCAATTTTATTAATGCTTATAATGATACTGTTCAAACGATGGTTGATATTACATTCCCTGGCGGTGCTGATAAAGTGTTAAATAAAGTTGAACAACCAAGATGGATGAATGATTATACTAAAAATATTCTGCAAACTAAAGCTCCTATAGTTTCTCCCGGAATAAAAGTTGATGAAGCTACTACTTATAACCAAGATCCGCAATTTAATGATGTTGATGCCGTAAATCATGTTGATGCACTTATTGGTAAACTTCATGAAATTTTTGTTAACAAAATTACTCCGGATAGATGGACATATAAAATGGCTTATCCACCAGCTTGGCCATTACCTGAAGATTTAGCATATGCAAACACTAGTTTACAAACCGCTTCCGAAGGTGGATTTCCATTAGGTGACTTAAACTGGTTTCCAGAGAAAAAAGCTCAATGGCAAGATTGGTTAACTGATGTAAAAGAAGAAAAAGGTGCAATAGTTTCAAATGAATTTGAATTGCATCAAAACTATCCAAATCCGTTTAACCCAACTACAGAAATTAAATTCTCAATTACGAAACCCGGAATTGTTACTCTAAAAGTATTTGATGTTTTAGGTAGAGAAATTGCTACGCTAATAAATAATAAATTAAGCAATGGAAGTTTTAGTGTTAATTTCAATGCCTCAAATTTAGCTTCCGGTACTTACATTTATCAATTATCGGCTGATGGTGTTAGAATTTCTAAAAAAATGATGCTTATAAAATAATAGAATGATTAATGAAAAAGTCGGACTGAAACATGTCCGGCTTTTTTGTAAAAATATTCATTATTACTTTTAAATATTCCTCAAAATATTCTTCTTCTCAATTTAAAACTAAACTGCAATTTTTTAATAATTCTTCAAACTCAAATTATCTTTCCTAATCAATCTAAAATTTATTTCTCCTTTAATTAGATTTCTTAGAACACTTTCCGTAATTTTAAATATTAAAAATGGAGAGTAAAATGTCTGAAATTAATAAAACAAAGAAAAATGAATCAATAAATGATTCTAAATATTCGATGGATACGCATTTAATTTATGGAAAAAATGTTTCAAATAAATGGGATTACAGTCATCATGTAACTGCGCCGATTTCATCATCTACAACTTTTAGGCTTGATTCTGTTGAGCGCGGTGCGGAAGGGTTTATGCAATTTGCTCAAACTGAAGCTCATGGAAATGAACAGCCAATTTTTATTTATGATAGACTCGGCGAACCCAATAAAGATATGCTTGAAGAAAATTTGGCATTTATTGAAAAAGGTGAAATGGCTGTTACTTTTGCAAGCGGAATGAGTGCAATTTCCGGAGTTTTAGGAATTCTTACAAAATCCGGTGATGAAATAATTACGCACACCACTTTGTACGGATGTACAATTTCGCTTTTTAATAATTGGTATCCGCGATTAAATATTAAGGTTAATCCGATTGATTTAACAAATCTCCAAAATATTTTTTCTGTCCTAAATGAAAACACAAAAGTTATTTATTTTGAAACTCCGGCAAATCCTAATTTGGATATTATAAATATTATTGAATTAAGAAAAATTGTTGATGAAATTAATAAATCAAGAAGCGAAAATAATTTATTAACAATTGTAGTTGATAACACTTTTGCAACTTCGTTCAGTCAAAGGCCAATAGAATTAGGTTCAGATTTCACTGTTCATTCTTTAACAAAAGGAATGGGCGGATTTGGAACAGATATGGGCGGCGCTGTAATCGGTAAAAATAAATATCGTGATGCACTTCTTCTTTATAGAAAAGATTTTGGCGCTGTATTAAATACAAAAAGTGCTTGGGCAATTTTAACTTACGGATTACCAAGTTTGGCACTTCGACAAAAACATCAAATTCAATCATCAATTAAAATAGCTGAGTTTTTAGAAAATCATCCAAAAGTAGAATTTGTAAAATATCCGGGATTAAAATCTCATCCGCAGTATGAAATTGCAAAAAAACAAATGATAGATTTCTATGGAAATTTTGCACCGGGAAGTTTAATTTATTTTGTACTTAAAGGAAATACTCCCGAAGAAACAAAAAATAACGGTAAAAAGTTAATGGATCATATTGCGCAAAATGCTTACACAATGACTTTGGCGGTAAGTTTGGGTCATACAAGAACTTTAATTGAACATCCTGCTTCAATGACGCATTCTGTTATTCCCGCTGATAAATTAGTTGAACGTGGAATTGATGCCGGTGGTGTAAGATTAGCAATTGGAATTGAAAATGTAAATGATGTTTTAACCGATTTGGAAGAATCTTTAAAAGTAATTTAGAATTTAATAAAAGTAGTGAATGAAAATTTTCATCCACTACATAATTTTTCACTTCATAGAAATTATTCCGATAATTACAATTATTTACAGATTGAGTAAAATTTGAAATTACTTTTTATAAGCATTTTATTTTTTTCTTCAAATTTATTTTCTCAAGAATTTGAGAATCTTGATCAGAATGTTGTTGGAATGATAAACTCAAATGGAGAAATTTATTTAGTTCTTGAGAATGGTTTTTTAAAATTAGAAAAGAACATTGCCTATATTGAGTATTACAGAAAAATTTATAATGATTCCACAATTACAAATCCAAATACAGAAATTACGGAGAACTATTCCGTAAACTTTTTTCCGTATTTAGTTCCAACTCAAAACGATTTTAAAATTGATTTTGATCAACCGATGAAACTTGGAGTTTTAATTGAACTTAAAAGTTCTGAGAAATTCAATTTATCGGAATATGGAAAAACTGTAGTTGATTCAATTAAAGACAAATCAAAGTAAGTAAAAATTATTTACAACTTTTAATTCCAAAACTTCTTCGTAAATTTCACTTCAATTTTTAAAAAATATAAAATGAAAATTCACAAATCGAAAATATTCGAAAAATTTCCGGAAATTATTTTCGGCTTCAGTCAAAAAATTAAATTAAATGAAAATGATAAATTTAGTTTCAACATGTCAAAATCGATTGGTAATGATGAAAATATAGTTGAAAGTAATCGCGAGAAATTTTTTAATCAATTAGGATTAAACTCAAAAAATGTTGTAATTGAAAAACAAAATCATAGTGATATTATAAATTTTGTAGAAAGTTTTGAAAAAAATTTAACCGGAGATGCATTAATTACAAAAACTAAAAATTTAGGTTTGGCAGTTTCAACTGCGGATTGCACAAATATTTATTTGTATGAAATTAAAGAAAAAGTAATCGCTGCAGTTCATTCTGGTTGGGAAGGAACAGAAAAAAGAATTTTGGAAAAAACTGTACAAAAATTAATTGATGGATTTTCGTGTAATCCAAAAAATTTGGTTGTTTATTTTGGACCTTCAATTTCTCAAAAAAATTATGAAGTTGGAAAAGAATTCGCTCAAAAGTTTGAATCAAAATATTTACTTCCAAATGGAGAAAAATATTTACTCGATTTGAAATCTGCGAATAAAGATATTTTGTTGAAATTCGGAATTCCAGAAAATCAAATTGAAGTTGATGAAATCTGCAGTTTTGGGAATTCTAATTTCCATTCATTTCGAAGAGATAAACAAAATTCCGGTCGCGCTTTTGGCGTAATTGCTATGAAAGGAACAAATGAGTAATTCATTAAAAATTGTTTTGGGATATGTAGCAATTTGTCTTATTTGGGGCTCAACATGGCTTGCAATAAGGCTGGGATTGGATTCATTAACTCCTTTAATTTCTGCGGGATTGCGTTTTCTTTCAGCTTCAATAATAATTTTTGCAATCGTATTTATCAAAAAAATTGAAATGCATTTGGATTCCAATTCAATAAAAATGTATATTTTTTTGGCATTCTTTTCGTTTACAATTCCGTTTGGTTTGGTTTATTGGGCAGAGCAATTCGTGCCAAGCGGATTAGCTTCAGTATTGTTCGGAATTTTTCCATTTTCCGTTTTCGTATTTTCTTGGTTTATTCTCAAAGGAGAATCCGCAGATTTTTTCAAATTGGCAAGTGTAATTTTAGGCTTCATCGGAATTCTAATAATTTTTTTAGATAGTTTAGAATTGGATATTGAAAATCACACTTTAGGATTATTGGCAGTTTTGTTAAGCGCAATAATTCAAGGTTCAAACTCAGTTGTGGTAAAAAAATGGGGAAGTCATCTTCATCCGTTTTCGCTAAATGCAATTCCGTTGTTGATTGCCGGAATTTCCATGATTTCGTTAAGTTTCCTTTTCGAAAATTCATCAATTTGGGAATTTAACACTAAAGCAATTTTTTCAATTTCTTACTTAGCTGTTGTTGGAACAATTGCTGCTTTTACAATTTATTATTGGTTGTTAAAGCAAATTAACGCGGTGATTTTAGCGCTTTCATCATTTATAACTCCAATTATTGCATTAATTTTGGGCTGGCTGATACTTAACGAACAACTTTCTGCAAAAGTTTTAGTTGGGGCACTTTTTGTGTTAATTGGAATTTTATTTGCTAATTTTAAGCAATTAAGAAAATATATTCTTAATAAAAAGGAATTGTAAATGTTAAATGTTGTTCGAATAAAAAATGCGGTTTTTTATGCATATCACGGAGCTTTAAAAGAAGAGCAGTTTATTGGCGGAAAGTTTGAAGCCGATGTTGATATGTTTTTCAATTTTACGGAAGCTGCCGCAAATGATGATTTATCTAAAACAATAAATTATGATGAAGTTTATAAATTTATTAATAAAGTAATACATGAAAAAAAATATTATTTGATAGAAACTTTGGCAACAATTATTGCAGATAGTTTATTAAAGACTTATCCCATTTTAGAAAAAATTAATGTGAAAGTTAGAAAAAATAATGTTCCGGTCGGCGGAATTATTGAACATGTGGAAGCAGAAGTTGAAAAACGCAGAAACGAATAAAGTATATATTGGAATTGGCTCAAATGTTGGTAATCGTTTATTAAATTTTAAAAAAACAATAAAATTAATTAGCGAAAATGAAAATATTTCTGACGTAAAAATTTCATCTGTTTATGAAACTTTGCCTTACGGAAATATTGAACAAAATAATTTTTATAATGCAGTAATTAATTTCAACACAAATTTTACTTTGCAAGAACTTTTTGATTTTACAAAATCAGTTGAGAAAAAAATTGGGAGAATTAAAAGACAAAATTGGGGACCGCGCGAAATTGATTTGGATATTTTATTATTCAACAAATTGGTTTTTGCCGATGAAAATATTTCAATTCCGCATAAAGATTTGGTAAATCGCGATTTTGTTTTGGTTCCGTTATTGGAATTATCTAAAAATTTGGTAAATCCGGCAACAAAAATTAAGTTAAAAGAATACTTAAATAAATTATCACATAAATTTATAATTAGTAAATTTGGATTAGAAATTTAGATCAATAATTAGCATTTTTCTTTATCCTCATTTTAGAACTTTTTTGAAAATATAATTTTGAATATGGAGATTTTTTTGGAACAACCGAGATATATTGCAATTGAAGGTGTAATTGGAGCCGGCAAAACAGCTTTATCAAAAAAATTGGCGGAAAAACTTTCGGCAAAATTAGTTTTGGAAGAATTTGAAAATAACCCATTCTTAGAAAAATTTTACGATGACAGAAAACGTTACGCATTTCAAACACAAATGTTTTTTTTAATTAATAGATTTAAGCAGCAAGAACAATTTAATCAAGAAGATCTTTTTACGGAATATTTGGTTTCGGATTATTTTTTCGATAAAGATCAAATTTTTGCATATTTGAATCTTGCCGGCGATGAATTAAAATTGTACGAAAGCGTTTTTCCATTATTGAAAAGAAATTTGCGACAAATTGATTTGGTGATTTTTCTTCAAGCAAGTGTTGATCGTTTAATTTATAATATTAAAAAACGAGGAAGATCAGTCGAGAAAAATTTAACTAGAACTTACATTAGAGATTTAAGCGAAGCTTATAATAATTTTTTCTTCAAATATAATTCAACGCCTTTGTTAATTGTTAACACAACCGATATTGATTTTGTAAATAAAGAAGATGATTTTGATGAACTTTTCAATCAAATATTTAGAAAAGATAGAGGTTTCATAGAATATTTTAATCCTAAAATAAAAGTATAAAAATGACCGGACTATTTAGATTATTATTTTACATTTTAATTGGTTATATATTTTACAAAAGTTACAAAGTAATTGTAAATATGTTTCGGAATTCATCAAGAAAAAGTTCTGATGAAAATATTTTTGAAAGAGAAAATGTAAAAAGCAGAATTAATAAAAAAGATGCAGTTGATGCGCAATTTGAAGAAATTGACGAAAAAGAAAACCCGCCATCAGATAAATAATTATGTGTAAAAATTTTTAGAATATTAAATTGCCAATTCTGATATGTATAGGCTTACAGATAGAAATATAAAAAATTATTTTTGGAAATCTTCTTATTAGATAGTTTGTAAAATGCGCTTGTCACTTCGACCGAAGGGAGAAGTCTGAAAAGCTAAACAGATTTCTCAGTCGTATACTCCTTCGAAATGACTATTCTAATTTTGATAAGTACTTTTGTGAGATTGACAAATAAACTAACTTTTCTAAAAATTCAAACAATGAAAAAAATTGCCGCAATTGATATTGGTTCAAATTCATTTCACTTAATAATTGTTCAAATTTTACAAAACGGAAATTTAGAAATTATTCATCGCGAAAGAGAAGTTTTACGTTTAAGCGAAAATTTTACAATCGAATCAAAAATAATTTCCGCAGAATTAATTGAAAAATCGATTTTAGTTTTAAATAGATTTTCGGAAATTGCAAAAAATCATAAAGCAGAAATCTTTGCAGTTGCAACAAGCTCAGTGAGAGAATCTTCAAATCAAAATATATTTTTAAATAAAATTTTTGATGAAACCGGAATCCAAATAAAAGTTATTGATGGAATTGAAGAAGCCAGATTAATTTATTTGGGAGTTTCAAATTCCGTTAAAATTAAAAATAAAAAATGTTTCTGTATAGATATCGGCGGCGGAAGCACGGAATTTATTGTTGGAATTAATGACGAAATTATTTTTTCGGAAAGTTTAAAACTTGGTGCGGTTCGTTTAACTAAAAAATTTTTCCCAGATTTAATTATTTCCGAATCTAATATAAATGAATGCAAAAAATATATTGAACAAAATTTATCAGAATTAAAAAGTAAAAGTATTTTGGCTAATTTAGATTTAGTTATTGGAACTTCCGGAACAATTTTATCTGTTGGGAATCTAATAAATTCAATAAAGTTCAAAAAAGATAATTTTGAAAGTTTGAATAACTTCAAAATAAGAAAAGATGATTTACTCGAAATTCAAAAAATTATTTTATCAAAAAAAACTTTGGAAGAAAGAAAAATTATTGTTGGTTTGGATGAAAAAAGAGCAGATATAATTCCCGCCGGAATAATTTTGTTATCATCAATTTTTGAGCAATTCCAAATTGAAGAAATGGTAATTTCCGAATTTGCTTTGCGTGAAGGAATTATTTTTGATTCGTTAAAACGAAAAACTTAACCAAAATTTAACCTTCAAAACGTATTTAATTAACTTAATATTTGTGAAACTTTTACGAAAAGTGGTATTTTAACAACCATAATAAAATCGTTTAACAATTCGGATTAAAAATGATCTCACACGTTTACATTAAAAATTTAGCAAATCACATTGGAAATTCCGTAACATTAAAAGGCTGGCTGTTTAATAAAAGATCAAGCGGAAAAGTAAAATTTTTAATTTTAAGAGATGGCAGCGGATATTTACAATGTATAGTTTTTAAGGGAAATGTTTCCGAAGAAGTTTTTCAATTGGCTGATTCTATTACTCAAGAAAGCAGTTTTGAAATTACCGGAATTGTGAAATCTGAACCGCGTGCAGTCGGCGGATTTGAGCTTGATGTTACAGATTTAAAATTAATTGGAGATTCTGTTGATTATCCAATTACACCTAAAGATCACGGAATTGAATTTTTAATAGATAAAAGACATTTGTGGATTCGCTCAAAAAGACAAGCTGCAATTTTAAAAGTTAGACACAGAATTGTAAAAGCAATCAGAGATTTTTTTGATGAGAGAGATTTCACACTATTTGATCCTCCGATAATTACACCAAATGCTTCGGAAGGAACTTCCACACTTTTTGAAATGGAATATTTTGATTTGGGGAAAGCGTATTTAACACAATCGGGACAATTATACGCTGAAGCTGGCGCAATGGCTTTGGGAAAAGTTTATTCTTTTGGTCCAACTTTTAGAGCTGAAAAATCCAAAACAAGGAGACATTTAACAGAGTTTTGGATGGTTGAACCGGAAATGGCTTTTTATAATCTTGATGATGATATGGATTTAGCGGAAGAATTTTTGGAATATATTGTTCAAACAGTTTTGAAAGATTGCAGATCGGAATTAGAAATTTTGGAAAGAGATACAACTAAATTGGAAAAAGTTGTAAGACCTTTTCCAAGAGTTTCATATACGGAAGCCGTGGAAATTTTACGATCGAAAGGGCATGAATTTGAATGGGGAAATGATTTAGGTGCAACTGATGAAACTGTAATTTCCGAACAATTTGATAAACCGGTTATGGTTCATAGATATCCCGCAGAAATTAAAGCTTTTTATATGAAACGCGATCCGGAAAATCCTAAAGTAGCATTGGCTGTTGATGTTTTAGCTCCGGAAGGTTACGGAGAAATTATCGGTGGAAGTCAAAGAGAAGATAATTTAGATTTGATGTTACAAAGAATAAATGAACATAAATTACCACAACATTATTTTGAATGGTATTTGGATTTACGAAGATTCGGCTCGGTTCCTCATGCGGGATTTGGTTTAGGTTTGGAAAGAACAGTAACTTGGATTTGCGGAATTGAGCATTTGCGGGAAACAATTCCATTTCCAAGAATGATTTATAGGAATACACCCTAATTCTAAAATAAACTTTCAAATATTATGAAAACTAAACTTTCACTATTGTTTTTGATTTTACTTCAAACTCCAAGTTATTTATTTGCATCGGAAGGCGCTCACACATTACCGGAAACTTTTATGGTAATTCCTTTTATTGTTTTGTTACTTATGATTGCAACTGGACCATTATTTTATCATCATTTCTGGGAACATCATTATCCAAAAGTTTCAATATTTTTAGGATTGATAACTGTAGTTTATTATGCATTAGTTCTTGGTGATACACACAGTTTATTTCACACTTTAACAGAATATTTAGCTTTTATTGCTTTGCTCGCTTCATTATTTGTAGCATCCGGCGGAATTTTAATTAAGATTGATAAAAAATCCACACCACTACTAAATACCGGAATTTTATTTTTCGGTGCTGTAATTGCAAATATTATCGGAACTACCGGCGCATCGATGCTTTTAATCAGACCATTTATAAAACTTAATAAAACAAGAATTAAACCTTACCAATTTATATTTTTCATTTTTACTGTAAGTAATGTTGGTGGAGCTTTAACTCCAATTGGTGATCCGCCTTTATTCTTAGGATTTTTACGCGGTGTTAATTTTTTCTGGTTTTTCGGTCACATTTGGTATATTTGGATTATAGCACTTCTTCTAATTTTAATAATTTTCTACATAATTGATTCAAAAAACATTGCCGAAAATGATAGTAATGAATATTCCGGAAAAATTGAATTCAAAGGATTAAAAAATGTTGGATTTTTAATAATAATTCTTCTCTCAGTTTTTATCGATCCGGCAATAATTCCTTGGGTTCCAAGTTTATCTCCGCTTCCTTTTGGAATTAGAGAAATAATTATGTTTTCAATAGTTTATCTTGCATATAAAAATGCCGATGAAGAAATTTTAAAAGCAAATGAATTTGATTTTGAACCAATTAAGGAAGTTGCATTTTTATTTATTGGAATTTTTGCAACAATGATTCCGGCACTGCAATTAATTGCACATGAAGCAAATGTTTTAGGTGATCAATTAGTTCCTGGAATATTTTATTGGGCAACCGGAAGTTTATCTGCATTCTTAGATAATGCACCAACTTTTTTAAATTTTCTTAGCGCAGCAATGGGCAAATTTGGTTTGGATGTAAATAATATTGAACAAGTTCATCAGCTTTCTATTGATTATCCAATTTATTTATCGGCAATTTCTGTGGGCGCTGTATTTTTTGGTGCAATGTCGTATATCGGAAACGGACCAAATTTTATGGTAAAATCTATTTGTGAAAGAAGCGGAATTAAAATGCCAAGTTTTTTTGCATATATTATTAAATATTCAATTCCGGTTTTATTGCCGGTTTTCGCTTTAGTTTGGTTACTTTTTTATTTTGGAGTATAAATGAGAACAATTGATCAAGTTTTAGAAAAAAAAGTTAACGGACTTTTTTACGGTACAAGAGTTTTGCTTCCGTTTGTTTGCGATATTTTAAAAGCCGTTATTGATGATGAAATTATTTACGATTTTAGTTCTGTTTCTGAAGGTGCGTATTATGAAAAATTTGATGAATTTACGGAAATTTATTTTTTTGATCATGAAGATATGTTAAGCGATGTTTCTAAGTATGAAACAATAAAATTAATTGTTGTTGAAGAAGGCGAAGATATTTTTGATACAAAATCGCATAGAAAAATTTCATTAAAACCAAGTGAAAATCATAAATTGGAAATTTTGGAAATTGGCGAAGATATAATTTTTATTGAATAGGAATTTGTAAAAAAATGATTCCACTTTTTAATGTTTCACAAATTAGATTTGCAGATAAATTTGCGATTGAAAAATATTCAATTCCAAGTTTATTGCTTATGGAAAATGCTGCGGAAAGTATAAAAACAGAAATATTTAATGAATATCCGAACAATTCTAAAAATCAAATATTTTCAATTGTTTGCGGAAAAGGTAATAACGGCGGCGATGGATTTGCATTAGCAAGAAAGTTAGCTGTTGAGAATTTTATTGTTAATGTTTTTGTAATTCCAAATAAAAATGAAATTTCCGGCGATGCAAAAATCAATTTTGAGATTTTAGAAAGTATTTCAAAAGATTATAAAAATCTTAAAATTAAATTTTATAAAAAATTATCCGATTTAAATTTTGTAAAAAATTCTGATTTTATAGTTGATGCAATTCTCGGTACCGGTTCGCAAGGTGAATTAAAATCTCCAATTAAAGAAATTGTTGAAGAATTAAATAAAGTAAATTCTATAAAAATTGCTATAGATATTCCAACCGGATTGAATCTTGAAAATGCAAACGGAAATGTAATTTTCAAAGCAGATTTAACTGTAACTTTGGCTGAATTAAAAACCGGACTTTTTTACGAAAAAGGTAAGTTAAATTCCGGTAAAATTGTAAAGGGTTCAATTGGAATTGGCGAAAATTATTTTGATAAATTAGAAGTAAACGAATATTTAATTGAACCGGAAGATGCTTTTTCCGGAATTCCGGTAAAGCAAACAAATTTAAATAAATATTCTGCCGGAAAAGTTTTGGTGATTGCCGGCTCAGGAGAAATGCCCGGAGCTGGAGTTTTTGCAATCAATTCTGCAATGATTTCCGGAAGCGGCGCCGGATATTTGGCATTTCCAAAATCAATTCAGAATTTAGTTCAATCACAAATGAACTCTGCGATTGTGCTGAATTACAAAGATGAAAATTCCGAAATTTTACAATTTAGAAATTTGGAAGAAATTCAATCTAAAATTGATTCGTCTGATTCGATTTTAATTGGTCCCGGATTGGGAAGAAATGAAGAAACTCAAAATGCTGTTTTTGAATTTCTGAAAAATAATTCTTCTAAAAAAATTGTAATTGATGCAGATGCAATTTTTAGTTTAGGAAAGGGAAAATATAAAAAATTAAATTTATCAGATTCAGCATTTACTCCGCACCATAAAGAATTTGCAGATTTATTAGGAATTGAATTTAAGGATTTGACAAATAATTTGCTAAAATATGGCAGAAAATTTGTACAAGAAACTCATTCATTTTTGGTTTTAAAAGGAAGTCCAACTTTGTTGTTCAATAAAAAAGGTGAAGTTTTTATAAATACAACCGGAAATGCAGGTTTAGCAAAATTTGGCAGCGGAGATGTTTTAGGCGGAATTATAACTTCATTTATTGCACAAACAAAAAAAATAGAAAGTTCGGTAATTTCGGCAGTATATATTCATGGTTTAGCAGCAGATTTAATTGCCGATGAAGAATCAGAATTTGGAATTACACCGGCAAAATTAATTAATTACATTCCTTCAACAATAAAATTCTTGAGAAAATCATTTGTATAAATATTTAAAAGAAAATAGATTAAAGGTTTTGGTTATTCCTCTAATCTTGTATTGGATTATTTTGTTTATTGGAACTACGCTACCCTCAACAACTTATGTAGATGTTTTTGAAATTTCGGATAAACTAAAACATTTAGGCGCATATTTAATTTTAGCAGTTTTGTTAGGATTGAATCTTCATTTTCAAGAAAAATGGCAAGGTCTTTCTAAATTTTACCTAAGTTACACTTTTATAATTTGTATTACTTATGGCGTTCTTGATGAAATTCATCAAATTTTTGTACCAAATAGATCCGCAGAATTTTTTGATTGGATTGCAGATTTATCGGGAACTTTAATTGGAATTTTAGTTATTAGAATTTTTATAAATATTATTCGTAATAAAAACATGCAAATTGAAACAAATCAGTAAAAATTTTGTTTAATATTTGCGTTATCGTTTGACAATAATTGAATGTTTTTTTAAGTTAGAACTCAAATAAATACATTCTTTTCTTACGAGGAGGAAAGCAGTGGCATTAACGAAAAATCCAAAAGTTGATCTAAAATTAAAATACAAAAGAGTATTTGAAATTAGTGTAATAATTGCTCTTTTACTTTTAATTTTATCTTTTAAGTACTTCCCAAAAATTGAGGGTGATGCTTTAGCAATAGAGGCACCACAAGAATTGGTTGAAGTTGAAGATGTTGATATTACTAAGCAAGAAACTGCTCCGCCTCCACCACCAAAACCGCCTATTCCGATTGAAGCTCCATCTGATGATGAATTAGAAGATATCGAAATTGAAGATACGGAAATTGATATTAATGAAGATGTTGCAGCTCCGCCTCCGCCAGTTAAAGAAGAGGAAGAGGAAGTTGCTGTTGAGTTTTTTGTTGCAGTAGAAGATATGCCAGAACCAATTGGTGGAATTCAAGGTATTCAAGAAAAAATTGTTTATCCGGAAATTGCAAAAAGAGCTGGTGTTCAAGGCAGAGTTTATATCAAAGCATTTGTTGATGAAGGCGGAACAGTACAAAAAGCTGAAGTAATTAAAGGCATTGGTGCCGGTTGTGATGAGGCTGCTGTTGAAGCCGTAATGAAAACTAAATTTAAACCCGGAAAACAAAGAGGAAAACCTGTTAGAGTTCAGGTTTCAATTCCAATTCTTTTCAAATTAAACTAATTTAGTTTTTTGAAAAATTTAAAAGCGTCTTTTTAGACGCTTTTTTTTTTGCTATCTGAAACAAATCTTAAAAATTTATGTTTAAACGTTATCACTTTCGCAAGGAGATAACACCATGCTAACCAAAAATCCAAAAGTAGATTTAAAATTAAAACATCAGCGAATTTTTGAAGTTGGAATGATTCTTTCAATCTTGTTAGTAATTTTTGCATTTAGGTTTTTTCCTGAAGTAAAATCGCAAACGCATATTCAAAAAATTGAAAATGAATTTATTACAGTTGAGGATGTATTAATAACAAATGGAATTAAAACACCGCCTCTTCCGCAAATACCAATAATTCCCATCGAAATTCCGGAAGATGAGGAATTAATTGATATTGAAATTGAAAATACTGATTTAATTCATACCGCCAATGTTTCTGATGCAAAAAATTACAGAGAAGAAATTGAAAAAATAGATGAACAACCGCCATTTATTTGGGTTGAAGAAATGCCGGAAATAATTGGCGGATTACAATCCTTGCAAAGTAAAATTATTTATCCGGAAATTGCTCAGAAAGCCGGAATAGGTGGAAAAGTAATTCTGCAAGCAACAATTGATAAAATTGGAAATCCAATCGATATAATTGTATTAAAAGCAGTTGGAGCTGGTTGTGATGAAGCTGCAATAGAAGCTCTTAAATCTGTTAAATTTACGCCGGGAAAGCAAAGAGGAAAACCAGTTTATGTAAGAATAACAATTCCAATTGTTTTTGCACTTCAATAAAATTAATTGCACTCATTTTTTTGAGTGCAATTTTATAAAATTGTAAAAACCTACATTTAAAATTCATATCTTTGCAATTATATTTTTAGAATTATGAACTTTCTTGAACTTTTAAATATTGATTTTCGATACGAGACAAATTCTCTCCAATCCTCATTTTTAATTTCCGATTTAAATTTAGTTGTTAATGCCGGCGAATTTATAACAGTTATGGGTCCAAACGGTTCTGGAAAATCTACACTTCTAAAATTAATTGCAAATCTTATTGAACCAAATAACGGTAAAATTTTTTTAGAAGGAAAAAATTATAATTCTTATAAAAGAAAAGAATTTGCAAAAATTGTTTCATTTGTGCCCCAAATAAATAAAATGTTTTTCCAATATTCTATTTATGAAATTGTTATGATGGGAAGAACTCCGTTTCAAAATATTTTTGGAATTGAGAATGATACGGATAAAGAAAAAATTGCAAACGTTTTACAAATATTAGAAATTGATCATCTAAAACATAAAGGTATAAATGAAGTTTCCGGCGGTGAGGCTCAAAGAGCTTTAATTGCAAGAGCTTTGGTTCAAGAACCAAAAATAATTTTGCTTGATGAACCAAATGCTCATTTAGATATTAAACATCAAGTGGCTATTTTTAATATATTACAAAAATTGAATGATGAATTTAATTTAACAATTATGTTAATTTCTCACGAGTTAAATTTGGCAAGTTTTTTTAGCAAAAGAGTCTTGTTGATGAATAATGGAAAAATTGAATTTGATTCCTCACCAAAACAAGTATTAACCGAAAAAAATATCAAATCTATTTTCAAAATAAATTCAAAAGTTTCAGTAAATGAAAAAGACGAAATTTTTATTAAAATTATTCCTAAATTGTAATTAATGTCTTATCAAATAAAAAATATTTTAATAGTTTCGTTCATCGCAGTAATTAATACTTTTCTGCTTTTTTTTGTGAAGTATTATCAAAATAATCTTTCACTTGTTGAGTTTAGTATCAGCAAAACCGGAAATTTTATAAGTATTTTTTTATTAATTATTTTTATAATTGGCGCATTCTTACTTTTAAAACAAAAAGATAGTTTTACCGTTGTAAAATCAAGAATGCTTATTACATTTTCTATTTTATACTTACTACCGATTTTTGTAATTATAATTTTTAATTTTGTTGATTTCAAATTTGCAGACGAATATTTACTTGGATATCCTTTAAAGAAAATAATTCCCGCAATATTTTTTGTATTTAATCAAGCATTCTTTTTGTTCGTTTTATTTTTAATTTGGTTTACATATTTAGGCTATCCGTTATTATCATATTTCTTCTCAAGCGTTGCAGTTGGATTTACAATAATTTTATTTTTAGCAGTTTCATTTATTTGTACATTTTTTACAAGTGAATTTAGTTTAACAAAAAACCAAACTAAATTTGATTACGGAATAATTTTAGGTGCAGCAGTTTGGAGTAAAAATAGACCAAGTCCAATATTTTCCGGCAGAATTGAAAAAGGTGCCGAACTTTACAAAAAAGGAATTGTTGAAAGACTTCAGCTTACGGGAGGAAATGCGCCCGGAGAATTAAGTGAAGCTAAAACTGCTTTTAATTATTTAAATACTATTCATAAAATTCCTAAAACAAAAATATTTATTGAGGAGAAAACCTCAACAACAAATGAGCAAATTAGATTTATAAAAAATGAAATTCTTGAGAAAAACAAAGCTGAAAAATTTTTAATTATTTCGGACCAATTTCATCTTAAGCGAATTGAAGAAATGGCGGATTTTTATAATCTAAATGCAGAAGTAATAAGTTCAAATTATAAATTAAATATGCAAAAATCATTTTATTACAGATTTCGTGACTGTGTAAGTTTGGTAATGTTTTGGTTTTTTGCAATTTGATTTTTAAATGGAGATACAATGAAAAATTTTGATGTTATGGAAAAATTTGGGCATGAACAAGTAATTTTTTGTTCAGATAAGGATTCCAGATTAAAAGCGATAATTGCAATTCATGATACAACTTTGGGACCTGCAATCGGCGGAACACGAATGTGGGATTATGCAAGTTTTGATGAAGCATTAAATGATGTTTTAAGATTATCAAGAGGAATGACATATAAAGCTTCGGTTTCTGGATTAAATTTTGGCGGCGGAAATGCTGTAATTATCGGAAATCCGGAAACACAAAAATCAGAAAGATTATTTAGAACTTTCGGAAAATTTATTGAAGGATTATCCGGAAGATATATTACAGCGGAAGATGTTGGAACAACAGTTAATGATATGGAATACGTTTTAATGGAAACATCTTTTGTTACCGGAATTTCTAAAGCGTTGGGAGGCTCCGGCGATCCCGCTCCCGTTTCTGCTTACGGAGTTTATATGGGAATGAAAGCATGTGCAAATGCAAAATGGGGAAATGATTCTTTAAATGGTAAAAAAATCGTAATTCAAGGCGCCGGAAGAGTTGCTCGTTATTTGTGTGAACATTTATTTAATGAAGGTGCAAAAATAATTATATCCGATATTTTAGAATCTAAAGTTAAAACAGTTTTAGATTCCGTAGATGCTGAAGTTGTTTCTCCGGAAAAAATTTATGATTTAGATTGTGATATTTTTTCGCCTTGTGCTTTAGGTGCAATAATTAATGACAAAACAATTTCAAAATTAAAATGTGAGATAATTGCTGGTTCTGCAAATAATCAATTGGAAGATGAAAATAAGCATGGACAAATGTTAAAGGAAAAAGGAATTTTATATGCACCGGATTATGTAATAAATGCCGGGGGATTAATAAACGTTGCAAATGAACTAAAAGGTTACAGACAAGATCGTGCATTAAAACAAGCAGATGGAATTTACGATGTTTTGAGTAAGGTAATTAAAATTTCTAAGGAACAGAATATTCCTACACATTTAGCATCAAATCAAATTGCTGAAGAAAGATTAAAACAAATTGGGGGAATTAAAAAAATATATTCCGCAAGTTAGAAAATGAGTAATCAAAATTATGAAATCTAAAAGAAGAAAATTAAGAGAAAAAGTTTTACAAGTTTTATATGCTTATGAAATGGAAGCGGCTGGTTTATCAGATATAATGAATGATCAGCTTACAGAAATTACATCAAGTGAAGATAAAGAGTTTTGTTCAAAACTTATTAACTCAATTATTGCAAATCGAAAATTAATTGAAAGTAAAATTGAAAAACGACTTGTAAATTGGGATGTTTCTAGAATTGCAGTTGTTGATTTAATATTGTTAAAAATTGGCGTAGGTGAAATTTTATATATTGAAGATATTCCTCCAAAAGTTACAATAAATGAAATTATCGAAATTGCTAAAGAATATAGCACTGCGAAAAGCGGAAAATTTATTAACGGCATTTTGGATGCAATTCTTGCCGATATTAAAACTGGAGGAAATTTAAAAAAAGTGGGCAGAGGACTTATTGAAAACTCCCTTCCAAAACAATCCTAAATTAAATTTAAATTCTAATAAATTTAAAATTTTTGTTTGGACTTTATACGATTTTGCAAATACATCATATTCGATCGTTGTAGTAACTTTTATTTTTGCTGTTTACTTCAAAGATGTCATTGCACAAAAATTACCAATCGGTGATTTATTTTGGAGTTTAGGAATTAGCATTTCAATGGTTCTTACAGGAATTATTTCACCAATTCTTGGTGCAATTGCAGATTATTCAGCCGGCAAAAAAAGATTTTTATTGTTCTTCACACTGCTTTGTATCATTCCAACATCACTTCTTTATTTTACTCACGAAGGTGATATTTTATTAGCTTTAATTTTATTTATTCTTTCAAACATTGGTTTTGAAGCAGCATTAGTTTTTTACGATTCATTTCTTCCGGAAATTACATCAAGAAAAACTTATGGAAGAGTCAGTGGATATGGTTTTGCTATGGGTTATTTAGGTTCATTAATTATTTTAGCATTGTCTTATCCATTTATTGAATCGGGAAAAATTAAAGAAACTTTTCCACTGGCGGCATTATTCTTTTTTATTTTTTCTATTCCATTATTTTTGTTTTTAAATGATTCAAGAAAAAAAGTTGAAAGCAGCATTTCATTTATAAATATTGGTGTTAGCAGAGTTTGGAATACAATTAAGCATCTTAAAGATTATAAAAATTTGGCATTATTTCTTTTATCATTTTTCCTTTATATAGAAGGAGTAAATACAGTTATATTTTTTGCGGGAAATTATGCTTCAACAACTTTAAATTTTACAATGATTGAATTAATTATTTTTTTTATAATTGTTCAAACCACTGCAATTTTTGGATCAATATTATTTGGAATTATCTCTGATTCGATCGGACAAAAAAAATCCATAATAATTTCATTATTCATTTGGATTTTTACAATTGTGCTTGCTTATTTCACAAGCAGCAGCGAAAGTTTTATAGTTCAAATTTTATCTAAATATTTTAATATTTCTGATCAACAAATTATGATTAAAAGTTTTTATTTTGTTGGACTTTTAGCCGGAAGTGTAATGGGCGCAACTCAATCAACAAGCCGAAGTCTTATGTCAAAATTAACTCCGGAAAGTAAGAAAACTGAATTTTTTGGATTTTATTCTTTGTTTGGAAAAAGCAGCGCGGTTATTGGTCCGTTAGTTTTTGGATTAGTTAGTTATAGTTCCGGAAATCAAAGATTTGCAATTCTTTCGGTTGGAATATTTTTTATTTTAGGATTATTTAGTTTGCATTTTGTAAAAGACACACAGCCGCAAAATTAATTTTTAGAATTTTTAAAAGTAAATTTTAGAAGAAATAACATCACAATAATTGAAATTATAAACCAAATAAATCCCCAAACATTTGAAGAAATTCCGGTTAAATATTCTAAAATTTGAGTGTCTGTTTCGCGAATTGTTTGCGTAAGTAAATCTTCTTTAATATCGGAAATAATATATAAGCAGCTTACCAATCCAAAATATTGAAGAAATAATTTTGAGATTTTTTCAGGCAAATATCTTGGAATTAAAAACAGTATTAGTGAAGCAATTAATCCAAGAAATATTTGTAATTCACCCTTAACTAAATTTACTGTTACAATAAAAACGACAAGAGCCAAAATGCTTAAATACCATTTTTTAAAGCGAATTGAAAATGAAGATAAAAATAACAAAGAGCCGAAAATTAAGCTTCCTAAATAACCGGCTGAAGCAATAATAATTGAATTTCCGCCTTCAATTGAAGTTTTGCCGGCTAAGTTTAAATCAAATGTTAAATAATTAATTTTCCCGCCGGAAATTATTCCAGCTAAAACATGGCTAATTTCATGAAAAATTATTATAAATAATTTTAATGGAAATAATAGAAAAGTATCGAAAAGAAATAAACTAATTATTACAAGACTTAAAATTATTCCAAACGAAAAAAATGCAGATTTGTTTTTTACCAAGATAAACTAAAGTATAATTTAATAACGAAAAATTTTGATCGAAAATTAACATTTTGATATTTAATTATCAAAATAAATTGATAATTAAAATTTATTTAAAATTTATACATAAAAATTTAATTGAAATAATGTTTGATTTGGAAAAGATAATATCTATATCACAAATTAATATTTTTTTGAATCTTTGAGTACTTCAAATAAAAATCAAATTTGAAATTTCCTATTTTTTTGCAATAAATTTTATGAGTAATAATTTTAATTAATGCAAATGATATATTTCCCAAGTTAGTTTTTGCAATAACAATATCTAAAAAACTTCAAAGAATTTTATAGTTAGAAAAAATGTTATTATTCATATGTTAAAATCAGTACAAAAATAAAAAAGTTTTCTATGGAGAAGGTATGAATATTAAGAAACAAATAATATTAATTTCTACAAAAATATATTTATTTATTCTAATTTTACTTCAATTTACATTTACACAAAATAATGCACAACCTATGAAAAATCTTAAATTTAATGAAGACGGTAAATTTAAAATATTACAATTCACAGATATTCATTTGGATATTCAAAACCAATCTGAAACAGATAGTGTAATAAATATGATGACGGATATAATAAAAAAAGAAAATCCAAATTTAGTTGTTTTAACCGGTGATATTGTTACATCAAAACCGGTTGAAAAAGCTTGGGAAATAGTAACCGAGCCAATGAGAAAATTGGAAATACCATGGGCTGTTGTTTTTGGAAATCACGATTATGAACAAGGAAGTTCAAATAAAGAAATTATGGATTATCTGGTAACGCTTCCTTATAATTTCTCAGAAGCTGGACCAGAAAATATTTCTGGAGTTGGAAATTATGTGCTTCAAGTAAAATCTTCGGATTCTGATAACCTAAAAACCATACTCTATTTTATTGATTCAAATGCATATACGTATGAAAAAGATAATGAAGAACTTGGTAATTATGATTGGATAAAGTTTGATCAAATTCAATGGTATAGAAATATTTCTAAAAATTTCACAACTAACAATGATATGAAACCATTGCCTGCTTTGGCATTTTTCCACATTCCGCTTCCCGAATATGATTTAATTAAAAAATTTCCAACTACAATTGGTGATAGAGACGAAGAAGTTTGTTCGCCAAAAATTAATTCTGGAATGTATAATGCTTTTTTAGAATGCGGAGATGTTATGGGAATGTTCGTTGGGCACGATCATAATAATAATTACATCGGAACACTTAATAATATTGCTCTTGCTTACGGTTGTAAAACCGGAAAAAATTCATACGGAGATTTTGATAAAGGCGGAAGAGTAATAGTTCTTTATGAAGATGAAAGAAAATTTGATACTTGGATTCACAACACAAATGAACCAAGCATTAATTTTGCTACTTATCCCGACTCATTTGCTAAATAATAAAGAAAAATGTAAATCAAAATTTCAATTTAGTTGATCAATTCTTTGTAAATAACTTCTGCAATGTTTTGTTTAGATTCGTTTTTTTTAGTAATTTAGATCAAATCTAAATAAAGACTTTGTATTGGAAAGAATAAAAATCCTTATCGCAAATAAATATTTCTTAATGAATTTTGCAATAACTTGTATTCTTCAACGATTGAATGATTTTGAAGTATATGGAGTTGAACCTGAAGAAATTCATAATGAAATTATAAAGTATAAACCGCATTTACTAATCTGCGAAGTTGAAAAAACTAAAGATGAAACTTGTCTGTTAATTGAAAAAATAAAGGAAGATTTTCCTAATCTAAAAATTCTTGTTCTTGTTGATTATAATGATAGAAAACATATTAGTGAATTGCTTAAATATAAATTGGAAGGATATTTACTTAAAAATACAACTAAGGAAGAATTAATTTTTGCCGCAAAAAAAATTCACAATGGAGAAAAATATTACAGCAAAAAAATTTATGAATATGTAATGAATAATTTTGATAAGGAACTGAACGAACAGAAAAGTGAAATGATTGACGAATTGTTAAGTGAAAGAGAAAAAGAAATTTTAGAGCACATTGTTCTTGGGAAAAAAAATAAAGAAATTTCCCAAACTTTTTTTATCAGCGAAAATACAGTTTTAACGCACCGTAGAAATATCATGAAAAAAATGAATGTAAAAAGCACTCCGGAATTAATTGTTGCCTCAATTAGAAATGGAATAGTTACCTTCAAATAAAATTCACATACTAAAAATTTAGTATCTAAAATTACTTAATCCCAAGTATTGATAAAAAGTTCCGCTTATCTTTTATTTACAGTTAAGATTAAATCTTAATAAGGATAAATAAATTTAAGTGGTAATTTCAAATAGATTTCTAAATTCACATAAACTAATTTTTGTTACTTTAATATTTTTTATTCCGTCAATAGTTGTATTACCGCAATCAATTATTAAAGGAAAAATTTTTGATTCAAAAACAAATCTTCCTTTAGTTGGCGCAAATATTTATTTGGAAGAAACTAATTTTGGAAGCTTGAGCGATGAAAATGGAAATTTTTCATTTTCATGTAATGTTGATATAAAATCCCGAAAACTAAAAGCATCTTACATCGGATACTTCACGGAAGTTATTGAAATAAATTCTGAGAAACCAGTCGAAATTTATTTAAAACCATCTCTTCTAAATTTAGATCAAATTGTTGTAACCGGAACAAGAACCGAAAGATTTTTAAAAGACACACCGGTTTCCACAAGAGTTATAAATAAAGAACAAATTCAAAATTCCGGAGCGAGTGATATAAAGCAAGCACTTTCGGAAATTAACGGAATCGTGATTCATGAAAATCAATTTGGAACCGGAGTGAACACTGTTGAAATTCAAGGATTTAGCAGCCAGCATGTACAGATTTTAGTTGATGGAATTAAAATGATCGGCAGAGTAAACGGGGAGCTTGATATTTCCGCAGTTCCCATTAACCAAGTTGAAAGAATTGAAATTGTAAAAGGAGCCGCTTCTGCATTATATGGAAGTGAAGCAATGGGCGGAGTTATAAATATTATCACAAATAAAATTGATAATAATTTTTCTGTTAATTCTGATTTAATCACCGGAAGTTACGGAAGACTTGACGGAAATATTAATATTAACGCTCCAATTCAAAATTGGAAACCAAGTTTAAATCTCAGTTACAGAAAATATGATGGATATGATCTAAATGATTTAACGCCATCTGAAGACGGAACGGCATATCAAAAATATCATGGTCAATTTAATATCAACAGAAATTTAAGCAAAAGTTCTGAAGTGAATTTTAGAACATTATTTTTTACAGAAAATCACAATTCACAAAGCAGTCAAATTTTTGAAGACAAAATTGAGAATAATCATTTTGCCGGAAGACTTGAGTTTGCGACTAAGAAATTTTTTAATTCACTAAATATTAAATCCGGAATTGAATATTCGGCATATAATCATAAATATGATCAAAAAGTAATTAGCAGCGGATTTATTAAAGAAGGTGATATTTCAGATGAAAAACTTATGCGCGGAGATTTGTTATTTGATTTTTCTGTGGGCAGTAATTTGATAAATAGCGGATATTCTTTTGAGTATGAAGAAATTAAATCTGATAGAGTAATTGGAAAAAATCAAAATAATACTTTAAATAATATTTTTCTTCAAGATGAAATTACATTAAATGATTGGTCGACTTTTCTTGGTGGAATTCGTTTAGATGCGCATTCAGTTTATGGAAGTCAATTTACACCAAAAGCCACAATAATGTTAAAGCCATCAAATACATCGCGAATAAGATTTTCTTATTCGGAAGGTTTTCGTTCACCTTCATTTAAAGAATTATTTATTGAGTATGTAAATTTAACGGTCGGTTATCATATCTCCGGGAACCCAAATCTGCAGCCGGAAAAATCATTATCTATTCAAACGGATTTTGAATATTGGAATGATAATAATTACCATTTTAGAATTCATTTAAATTATAACAAAATTTCAAATTTAATTGATTACGAATATTTAGGAATTGTTGATAATTACGGATTATACAAAACTGCAAATTTGGAAAAAGTAAATACTTGGGGCGGAGATTTTGAGATAGAATATTTTCCATTAGATTTTATGAATTTCAAATTTGGATATGGATATTTTGATTCTAAAGATTTTCAGACAAATGAATCACTTCCATTCAAATCAAATCACAAATTAAATTTTTCCATCAACTTAAATTTTATTGAATCTTTATCATTCAATATAAGAGGGCAATTTTTTGGTGAGCAGTTTTATTTATCAGATTTTGATGAAATTGCTCAAATCGGTATAAAAGAAAGCATACCTTCTTATTGGTTATTCCACACAAATTTAAATTATAAAATTACAGAAATACTTGATGCTCATCTCGGTTTGAGAAATCTGAATGATTATGTAAATAAAACTTGGGGGCCAATGCCCGGGCGCGAATGGCATATTGGAATAAAATTTAATTACAAATAAACTCAACAAAACAAACGAGGAAGTATTGAAAAATAAAATATGCTATTTAACCAAATGTGAAAGTTGTAATTCGTTTAACCTTTATTATAATGGGGTTCAGATGCATATTAGCTTTAAATCTATGCAGCATATAATTTCAATTTTGTATCAGTATGATTGTTCGGATGAAAAAACAAAACTAGAAAAACCCTTTCGAATTAAAATTGAACCGGTTGTTCTTACCGTTAAAAATTCAGATTATATTGAATTTAAATCAATTCTGGAAAATGCAATTATTGAAAATTATAATCTTCCGGATTTTACTCACTACAAAATTTTTACAAATTAATATGGATATCATAAAATGAAAAAAATACTATACATAATAATTCTTGCAATGTTTCTTTTTGCATGCAATGAAAATTCAACTGATCCGAAAAATGAAAATATTGCAGAAATACAGAAGTTTAAATCGCATAATGTGAAAACAAATGGTAAGCATTTTTTTACATTCAGCACAAATTCAGCGGAAACAAATGAAACAATAAATTATGATATTGCTTTCGGAACAGTTCCATTAACTGTTGAATCAGCACCTTGTCAATATTTTACAATGCCTAACGATCCGGTAATTTTATGCGGACCAAATTCATCAATTGCAATTATTGATGCAGTTTCACTTAGTGATATTAATTCCATTCCGGCAGAATCAGAATTTGCGAAAGATGATATTCTTGGAGAAGCTTATATTGGTAAGAATTGGTATGATTCAAATAATGAAGTTAAAAATGAAATTTACATTATTAAAACATGTGCCGGAAATTTTGCTTTATTAGAAATTAAAAATTACAATTATGATTTTATTACTCATCAAATTTCAAGCATTCATTTTAGTTATAAGTATAATGCAAGCATCAGTTTGGATTTTTCTTCAACACCAATTGATTCATTTAAATCTGAAAATGCATATTCTGAAGCAAAATATTTTTCGTTTGAAAATGGAAATGTAAACTCAACTGACTCATATCATTTAAAAATTGCCGGAAGTTCAATCTGGCTTGGCAATAATGTAAAAGTTAAAAAAATAGAAAACACTTCCATTGAAAATATTTCGATTATTTCAGATTCAGAATTTCAATCTGATAAAAACCAAAATTATGTAACACTTGGCTGGTACAGTTACGGTGAGGGACATTTATTAACTCCGAAAGATTATGTTTATGTTGTAAAAACCATAGATGGAAAATATACCGCATTGGAAATAAATAATTACTATGATGATGAAGGAAACTCGGGTACATTTTCAATTGATTGGAAATATCTGAACTAATTATTAAATCAATATTTAGAAAGGAAATCATGAATACATTTTATAAATCTGTAATACTCACTTTAATAATTCTTTCTTTTATGTTAATTGAGATTACTAAAGCAAAACAAATTAACACAAAAAAAATAGGCGTGCTTCTTGTCAATCACGGCTCGCATTCATCAACTTGGCGAAAAGCACTAATTGATTTGGAAGAAAGTGTAAAAAGTGAAATTCTAAAAAATAAAAATATTATAGAAATTAAAACTGCTTTTATGGAATATAATGAACCATCAATTGCTACAAGATTAAAAGAGTTTGATAAAGAAAATTACACAGATATAATTTTAGTCCCTATTTTTCTTACTGTAAGCTCACATTCTTTTGATGATATTCCAACAATAATAGGCAGAAAAAAAGATAAGCACTCAATTGAGTTATTGAAAATTGAAAAGATAGAAAGATATACACCAAAGGCAAAAGTACACATTACACCATTGTTAGATTTTACTGATATACTTCAAAAAAATGTTGTAAGAAGAGTTATTGCACTAAGTAAAAATGTTTCCAATGAAGGATTGGTTTTAATTGCATACGGTGATAAAACTTACAATAAAGAATGGAGTGAACTTCTCACAAAAGTCGGAGAAAGTGTAAAAGTAAATATCGGAATAGAAGATTTTTCTTACGGCTGGTGCGGACATGTTGCACATTATGATCCTGATTCAACAACTGCTGCAATTAATCAAATTTTAGAAAAAAAAGATAATGCAATTGTAATTCCAGTTTTAGTAGCACATGATGAAATGTTCCAAATAAAAATTATTGGAGATGGAATTAAAAAAATAAAAAATTCTAGCGAAAGAATAATCTACAAACCGGACGCAATTTTGCCTGATGAAAACATACAGAAATGGGTTATTGAAATTACAAACGAATTTGCAAAAAAAATCGAAACAAAAATTGTAAGTAAAGAAAATTGAACAAACAAAAAATTAGAAAACTCAATAACGACCTACATAGAGATTTAGGATATTTTTTCTCGGCATTAGTAATTGTTTATTCATTATCCGGATTGGCTTTAAATCACGTTGATGATTGGAATCAGGATTTTATAATACAAAAAGATACTTTAAAAATTCCAGCGGAATATAAATTTGAAAATATTTCTAATAATAATATTGTTGAACTTAGCAGACTTGTTAATCATAGTAAATATAAACTTTATGATTCACCAACTTCTGACCAAGTAAAAATTTATTATGAAGATGCATCATTCCATATTGATTTTTCAAGAATGCTTGGTTTTTACGAAGCAGTAACCAAAAGATTTTTATTCTATGAAGTAAATGTTCTCCACCGAAATAGTTTGAAAGAGTGGAAATGGTTTTCTGATATTTTTGCAATTGCTTTAATTTTTATAAATGTTACGGGATTATTTATTCTAAAAGGAAAAAATGGAATCAATGGAAGAGGTAAATGGTTTATTGCTGCCGGTTTTTTCCCGCCAATTATTGCATTAATTATTTTTACGTTATTTAAATAAATGCAGTTTTGAATTTTTCGCGAATATGGTTATTTTTTTTACAAAGAAAAATAGTATTGCGAGTGTAACTCAGTTGGTAGAGTGTCAGCTTCCCAAGCTGAATGCCGCGGGTTCGAATCCCGTCGCTCGCTCAAAATATAAAAATAAAATTTGCATCATTCTTAGTATTAAGCTAAATTTACATCTCAAATTTTGAACGGGAACTTAGCTCAGCTGGTTCAGAGCACCTGCCTTACAAGCAGGGGGTCATAGGTTCAAATCCTATAGTTCCCACAACGTAAACCCTTATAAGACAATATCTTATGAGGGTTTTCCATTTTAAAGGAAATGTCAGGTGAGTAAAAAGGGAGTAAATTTTTGAATAAAATAAAAAACCCTAACCTTTTAGCATGATACAGTGGCTAAATATGAATCATCACTGAATCACAAATTCTGGTTGGGGACATGTCAGGTGAAGCCTATCACCTGTTGAATTTAAGAAAAATATTAGTAGTATTGAAGTCTGGAAAATAGTTTGTGTAATTGATTTTAGGCTTTTAAAAATCATCAAATCTTTCTTTAAACCAGAACTTTATTCCTACTTCTTACTTTGGAACATCTTAAAACCATCTCCTATTTTCAAAGCTTTTTTGGTCCAATATATATTTAATAATTATAATTTAAATAAAAATATTATAAGTTAAAAAAGTTAATATATATATTCAATAAAATATTTCCAAATTGCAATTTTAAATTGAATACTTCTTTACTTACAAATATGATATAAAATTAAAACGTAATTATTTGATTTTAATAATCATGCAACGTAAATTATAACACAAACGAAATAAATCATTTACATTAAGTTCAGCTTATTTAGAAATTATGCGAAAATTAAAAAAAGTTATTTTACTGCTTGAATCATCAAGAGCATTTGGGAGAGATCTACTTTTTGGAATTGGAAGATATTCAAGACTAAACGGACCTTGGTCATTTTACTGGGAACCGAGAGGTCTTAAAACATCTATTCCACATTTATCAAAATGGAATGCTGATGGCATAATTATGAGAAATTCATTAATTAAAAAAGAATTAATGGATATGAATCTCCCAACTATTTTAGCTTTACATGACTCAAACCGACCAGCAAATATGCCGGCAATTTGTACAAACTCAGAATCAATTTCAAGATTAGCTGCTGAACATTTGATGAATACAGGTTTAAGTAATTTTGCATTTTGCGGTTTTGATGAAATTGAATGGTCTAACCAGAGAAAATTTCATTTTAAAAAAATAATAGAAGAAGCAGGTCAAAATATATATTTGTATAATCAAACAGATATTTCAAAACAAATTTCTTGGCAAATCGAACAATCCAAAATGAGAAAATGGATTCAAAGTTTGCCTAAGCCTATAGGCATTATGGCTTGTAATGATGATCGTGGTCAGCAAGTTTTAGAGATTTGTAAATCCCTAACAATTAAAGTTCCAGAAGAGATTGCTGTTATTGGTGTAGATAATGATGCATTAATTTGTGATTTATCAGATCCACCATTAACAAGTGTATGTTTGAATACTGAACAAGCTGGTTATGCTGCAGCTGAACAACTGGATCAAATGATGGACGGCAAACAAAAAAATTATGATGATATTATAGTATTAGGAACTCATATTATACATAGGCAATCAACAGAATTACTTGCGGTAAATGATAAAGATGTTGTAGAAGCTGTAAGGTTTATTAGAAGTAATGCAAATAATAAAATTCAAATTAAAGATGTAGTTAAACAAACTTGTTTGGGCAGAAGAAGTTTAGAGAATCGATTCAAAAAAACAATTCATAGAACAATTAGTCAAGAAATAAGAAGAGTTAGAACCGAAATGATAAAACGTATGTTGTTGGAAACTAATTTATCTATTTCGGAAATAACTTCGATGTTTGATTTTACCGGGATTGAGCATATTGCTAGATTCTTTAGAAAAGAAAATGGATTAAGTTTAACCCAATTTAGAAAACTCTCACAAAAAATTTAGAATAAATCATTCTAAACATTTTAACTTTTGCGTAATATGGTTATAAAAATACTTATTTAGGCTTTTACAATATATCAAAAGCCAGTATTTTTTTTCAAGTATAATTCAAAACTTATTGAGGGAAAAATGAAAAAGAATTCTATGTTGTTTCTTATATTTTTTATGTTCATGGCATGTGGTGCAATTGAAAAACAAATTGTTGACAACAAAAAATCACTTTTTGGAAAATTATCAGACGAAAAAGAAGTTTATTCGTTTACACTTAAAAATAAAAAGGGAACAGAATTAAAAGTAATAGAATTTGGAGCTACAATAACTTCATTAAAAGTTCCCAATAGAGAAGGTAAATTAGAAGAAGTGGTTTTAGGATATGACAATCTAGAAAGTTATGTTAATGGAACATCTTACTTTGGAGCAATTGTTGGACGTTATGGTAATAGAATTTACAAAGGGAACTTTAAATTGAATGAAATTGAGTATCAGCTAAGTATAAATGATGGTGAAAATCATTTACATGGCGGAAAAATTGGTTATAATAAAGTTTTGTGGAAAGGTGAATTTGTTCAAAGTATTGATGGTGAATCAGTTAAATTAACTTATTATAGTCATGATGGTGAACAAGGATATCCTGGTAACTCAATTATTAATGTTATTTATTCGCTAAATGAAAATAACGAATTAAAAATAGAGTATTTTGCAACTACAGATAAATCTACAATAATGAACCCAACTCATCACTCATACTTTAATCTTAGTGGAAATTTTCAAAATACAATTTTAGATCATGAATTAATGATTAACTCAGATTATTATACACCAGTAAATAATGGTTTAATCACAACAGGTGAATTAGAAAGAACAGAAAATACGCCAATGGATTTTAAGAATCCAACAAAAATTGGTAAAAATATAAATGAAAATTTTGAACAATTAATTTATGGCAAGGGATATGATCACAATTGGGTACTGAATAATTACGATGCAAGAGTACAAAAAGTAGCAACTTTATATGATTCTACATCTGGTAGATTGATGGAAATACTTACGGATCAACCGGGATTACAATTTTACTCTGGAAATTTTTTAAATGGAACTTCAATTGGTAGAAATGGAGAAAAATATAATTTTAGAACAGGATTATGCCTCGAAACACAGAAGTATCCAGATTCACCAAACAAATTAAATTTCCCATCAGTAATTTTAAATCCAGGGGAAATATACAAGCACATTACTATTTACAAATTTTCAATTAAATAAATATTGCCATAATCAAGATTTGATGTTACTTTCTTTTTAAGAATAAATTATTTTGGTACATACTGGGATTAAAAATTGATTTGAAATTTTTATAATTAATTATAGATTGTCACAATGTGAAATGATTTCACTAGCTTTTATAAATAGTCAATAGTTGCGTAAAATGGTTAATAAAAAACTTAAAATGGTTTTTTTTGTTAACTTATTAAAGCTAATTTAATTTGGTATAACAATAATATCTTTTTGAAAAAATAATCTAAATTATTGCAAATGATATTGAACAAAATTAATAAAGTCGACCTTTTTCGCATTCATCAGTTACAGTTTCTAAAATCCAATATAATTATCTAAAATGGTTAAATTAACAATTCGAATAGTATTTAATTAAAAAATTGAAACGATTCAATAAAGAAATATATTATTTGAAATAGTTAAAAAGGAGCAAAAATTCATTATGTTTAAGAAGCTTAAAATGGAAATTAGAAAATAAAAGAGATGGAAAAATAAATGAACGGAAAAACTGAAACACTTAATTCAGTAGAGACACAAGATTATAAAAATCCATATTTAACTGTTTTGGAAAGAGTGGAAGATTTATTGAGCAGACTGAGTTTGGACGAAAAGATTGCCCAGATGCTATGTATATGGAATCAGAAAAAAGAACTGATATTGGATGAGAGTGGAAATCTTAATTATGAGTTAATGAGAAAAAATTTACCAAGCGGATTAGGACAAATAGGAAGAATAAGTGATACCAATGGTGGATTAAGTCCAGTAGAAATGGCAGAATTCGCAAATTCTCTTCAGAAATATTTTGTTGAAGAAACAAGATTGGGCATACCGGTAATAATACACGAAGAATGTTTGCATGGATTGGCGGGAAAAGAAGCGACAAGTTATCCGCAACCGATTGGGTTGGGAGCTACATTTAATCCGAAACTTGTAGAAGAAATATATTCGGCAATAGCTGAAGACACTAGAAAAAGAGGAGCTCATCAAGCACTTACACCTGTATTAGATGTTGCAAGAGATCCGAGATGGGGAAGAGTTGAAGAAACTTTTGGAGAGGATCCTTACTTGATTGGTGAAATGAGTAAAGCAGCAATTAGAGGATTTCAGGGCGATAGAACATTTAAAGATAAAAATAAAGTATTAGCTACTCTCAAACACTTTGCAGCACATGGACAACCTGAATCGGGATCAAACTGCGGACCTGCAAACTTTTCTGAGAGAGTGTTACGGGATGTATTCCTTGCACCTTTTAAAGAAGTAATTGAAGAAGAAAAACCATATTCCGTTATGGCATCTTATAATGAAATTGATGGAATACCATCTCATGCAAATAAATGGCTTTTGAGAAATGTTTTAAGAAACGAATGGGGTTTTAAAGGATTTGTAGTATCTGATTATTATGCAATAACTGAGTTAAGCAATAAAGAAGAAACAGTAAGTCATAATGTTGCAGCGGATAAGAAAGAAGCTGCTCTTCTTGCTGCAGAAGCCGGAGTAAATATAGAACTTCCGGAAATAGATTGCTATCCGAATCTAAAGGAATTGGTAATAAGTGGAAGACTAAGCGAAACAGTAATTGATGAATTAGTAAAACCAATGCTGGAAGCAAAATTTGAGATGGGATTATTTGAAGATCCGTATGTAGATCCAACGCTTATTCAGAATGAACATAAATTAGAGAATGACAGAAAAATAGCCTTGAAAGCCGCCCAAGA
Organism: Ignavibacteriota bacterium; assembly: GCA_016708125.1. Classification (NCBI taxonomy): domain Bacteria; kingdom Pseudomonadati; phylum Ignavibacteriota; species Ignavibacteriota bacterium. The sequence continues at coordinate 3,038,659 of JADJGF010000001.1, forward strand.
AACAATTACTTTGCTAAAGAATGATAACATACTTCTCCCGATAAATCTAAAAGAAAAAAGTACAATTGCGGTAATAGGACCAAATGCAGATAGAAAAATGCTTGGAGGATACAGCGGAACTCCAAAATATTATACAACAGTTTTAGAGGGAATAAAGAACAAAGCAAAAGACAAATATGAAATTATCTATAGTGAAGGATGTAAAATAACAATCGGTGGATCATGGAATGAAGATACGGTTGTTCCATCTGAGCTGGAAGAAGACAAAAGACTTATAGAAGAAGCTGTGAAAGTAGCAGAAAAATCAGACATTGTAATAATGGCAATTGGCGGTAATGAACAAACTTCAAGAGAAGCGTGGAGTAAGATTCATTTAGGCGACCGAACAAATTTAGATTTGGTTGGAAGACAGAATGAGTTATTGAAAGAAATACAAAAAACCGGAAAACCGATAGTTGTTGTTCTATTTAACGGAAGACCAAAATCGATAAGTTATATATCAAAGACAGTACCATCAATATTGGAGTGCTGGTATTTGGGACAAGAGACTGGAAATGCTGTAGCAGATGTAATATTTGGGGATGTAAATCCAAGCGGGAAATTGCCAATATCAATTCCAAGATCGGTGGGACATATTCCATGTCACTATAATCACAAACCATCATCGCGTAGAGGATATTTGTTTGATGATATTACACCGCTTTATCCATTTGGGTTTGGACTAAGCTATACAAAGTTCAAGATTTCTAATCTTAAGATTGATAAACAAGAAATAACTGAAAACGAAAAAGTAATTGTTTCAGTCACAGTGAAGAATGAAGGCGAAATAAAGGGAACCGAAGTAGTACAATTATATATTAGAGATAAAGTAAGTTCAGTAACAAGACCGGTGAAAGAATTGAAAGGATTTAAAAAAGTAACATTGGAATCCAATCAAGAGAAAGAAGTAAGTTTTGAAATAACGAAAAAAGAATTATCATTTACAAATGTTGAAATGCAATTTACAGCAGAGCCTGGTGAATTTGATATTATGGTTGGAAACTCATCAAAAGATGAAGATTTATTGAAACTCACATTGAATTATCGTTAAAGAATAATTTCTAAAATTGGAAAATTTGTGCAAATAAAAAAAGAATACTCAGAAGAAGCAGCTATTTCAAATGGATTTGCCTCCAAATCAATTTTAACATTAAAAGAAAAAATTGGTTATAGTTTGGGAGATGCTGCTTCAAATATTTATTTTCAGACGTTTATAATATTTCTACTAAATTTTTACACAGATGTTTTTGGTTTGCCTGCAGCAGCAGTTGGAACCATGTTTTTAGTTACAAGAATATTTGATGCAGTAAATGATCCAATTATGGGGGTTATATCTGATAGAGTAAATACAAAATGGGGAAAGTTTAGACCTTTCATTTTCTTTTTTGGCATTCCAATGGTGATAATGGGAGTTCTAACATTTACAACACCTGATTATGATATGTCCGGGAAATTAATTTATGCGTACATAACTTATAATCTCTTAATGGTAATGTACACAATCGTTAATGTACCATATTCTTCTTTAATGGCTGTAATAACTCCCAATTCTTTAGAAAGAACGGAATTAAGTTCATTTAGATTTGTTGCTGCTTTTGTTGGCGGACTTATAGTTCAAGGCTCAACAATATATTTAGTGAAATATTTTGGAAATGGAAATGATGCTATTGGTTGGCAATACGCAATGGGAGTATTGGGGCTACTAGCTTTGAGTTTTCTATTCATTACTTTTGTTACAACAAAAGAAAGAGTGCAACCGCCAAAAAATCAAAAAATTGAACTAAAAAAAGATTTAGGGGATTTATTTTCAAACAAAGCATGGTTGTTGATTGGCGGTGCTACTGTATTTCAATTAATATTTATAGTTGTTAGAAGCTCATCAATTGTTTATTACTTTAAATATTATGTAATCGATCAGCAGATGAATTTATTTGGAAATATAATTGATTTGCCATACGAAACATTTACTTCTACATTTCTACTTTCTGGAACAATCTTCAACATACTGGGTGCAATTTTAACAAAATGGATATCTAAGCGTTTTGATAAAAAGAATACTTATGTAGGTTGTTTATTGATAAGTGCAGTAGGAAGCAGTCTTTTCTTTTTTATACAACCAGAAAATGTAATATTAATATTTTTTATAAATATTCTAATATCGTTTGCTTGGGGACCAGTATCTGTGCTGCAATGGGCTATGTATACAGATGCTGCTGAATATTCTGAATGGAAGAATACAAGAAGAGCAACCGGTTTGTTAATGGCTGCTTCATTGTTTGCTCTAAAATTGGGATTAACTATTGGTGGTGCATTGGTTGGATATATTTTAGCCTATTACGGGTTTGTAGCAAACGAAGTACAAAATGCTGAAACAATAATGGGGATAAGATTACTAATGAGTTTTTATCCGGCAGTATTTGGAATAATTGGTGCTGCTTTAATGTTATTCTATCCTTTAAATAATAAAATGATGTTGAAAATTGAATATGATTTATTTGTTAGAAAAAATAGTGATAATTAAATTGGACTTTTTTTATGGGAATAAAAATTTTAGCATTATTAATAAATAAAATTTTTACAAAACGAATTTCATTAATTAACAGGAGAAAAAATATGTGGCTAAGTATTTACTTTTCTAAAAGAAAACTAATTTCGCTTTTTTGCCTTACAGTATTTTTTGTTTTACAAACAGTTGTTTCTGCTCAAACTGGTAATATTAAAGGCAAAATTCTTGATCAAAATTCATCAGAAACATTACTTGGGTCAAATATTTCAATCAAGGGTACAAGTTTAGGGGCTGCTTCAGATTTAGAAGGAAATTATATTGTTCGTAATATACCTGTTGGTCAATATACAATAGAGGTTTCTTATATTGGTTATATTTCAAAAACTCTTGAAATAAATATAATTGAAAATAGAACAATTGAACAAGATTTTTATCTTGAAGCTAAAACAATTGAAGGCGAAACTGTAACCGTTACTGGTCAAGCATCAGGTCAGTTGGAAGCTATAAACAGGCAATTAACATCTAACACAATTACTAACGTAGTTTCTTCCGAACAAATCCGTGAATTACCGGATGATAACGCAGCAACAGCTCTAAGTCGTTTACCTGGTGTTTCTCTCATGAATGGAGACGAAGTTGTAATTCGTGGTATGGAATCAAAATTAAATCAGGTTTTAATTAACGGTATTCAATTACCATCAACAAATATGGAAACCCGTTCAACAAATCTTGGTTTTATTTCATCAAGTATGATTTCCAGTATTGAGGTTGTAAAAGCTATTACCCCCGATATGGATGCAAACACAATTGGAGGAGTTGTTAATTTAAAATTGATGGAAGCACCGGCTGACCTTCACTTCGATGTTCTTACTCAAGGAAATTATAACTATTCAGATAGAAATTATAATAATTATAAATTTTGGGGAAGCGTAAGTAATAGATTTTTTGATAATAAATTCGGTGTGTTTTTGCAAGCTAATGCCGATCGTTCCGATGGAGGAAATCAAACTGCTTCAATTGGACTTACACGAGACGGTTCAAGTAATTTGGCATATGGACAGTCTGCTTACTTTACAAATAGTGCAAATTTTGGATATGGAAGAAGCATTGTAGATATAGCTGGGGGCAGTCTTCTTATGGATTATAAGCTGCCGAACGGTAAAATTATTTTACAAAATACTTATGCAGGAAATTTTACAGACCAACGAAATAATATTATTGGGTTAGATTTTGATGGTACAGATATTCATTATACAGTTGATAGAAATAAGTTTGGCAGAGATTTATGGATCAACGCTTTGCAAGCTGAAAATAGTTTTGGTGACTTAAAAGTAGAAGCAAGTTTAGCTCATTCAAGTACAAATCAATATACAAGAAATGCTTATTCCCCATGGGGAAGCGGTAACGGATGGACTGACTTTAATAATGAAACTGGCTTTGATGCACCTTTTGGAGTTGGTTCCGATGGTTTACCAATTAGATATACTGGAACTGCTCAAGCTGGGATAACTTTACAAAGAGCCTATGCAATTTTTGATAATATTAATCCTTCCGATCCTGATAGTGCAACTTTGGAAGGCTGGGTATCTTCTATTAAAAATAGATTTAATCAACACTTGTATAATGGGTCTTTTGATGTTTCGAAACCTGTTAATTTTTCCACAGATATTACGGCAACATTTAAAGCTGGCGGAAAATATGTGAAAACAACACGCGTTAATGATTTTAATAGAACTTACACCGGTTCATCTGATGATGATACATATAACAGAGTAGAAGATTTCTTCCCTATACATAGGGATGCTGAAAATAGAATGAGATTAACTGACGTTTTAGACGATGATTTTGATAGAGGGAAAAATTATTTAAGCGATCAGTATGATTTTAAGAATGGATTTAAATATGTAATAGATGCTGATGTTTATGACGAATGGCTTTACTTAGCTCAAACAGGCTGGGAATCTGCTTTAAAAGAGGATGACAGTTGGAGAGATGATTGGAATGGTTCAGAAGCTTTTACGGCTGGTTATATTATGGGGACTTTTAATTTCTTTAGAAACCTTACTTTAATAGCCGGTCTTCGTTATGAAAATTATAACATGAATTATCGTGCTCAGTTTACTCTTGTTACACATAATGTTTATGGCGATGCAATTAGTACAAAAGTAGGAACAGCAGTTGTTCCTTATGATTATTACAATGTTGATAGATATGATATAAATTACTTCCCAAACTTTCATTTAAAATATCAAGTTAATGGTTGGTCGGATATGAGAATAGCATATACGAACAGTATTATACGTCCGGATTATTCGCAAATTATTCCTAAAATGACTGTTTTCCCGGGCAGTAATTATGTAATTGGTAATCCTAATTTAAAACCAACAACAGCAAAAAACTTAGATGTTATTGCATCTGTTTACAGTAATATTGTTGGTCTTTTTACAATTAATGGATTCTATAAAGAGTTAGAAGATGCACAGTACAGAACAGGAATTTATTATGGAAATATTGATTTGTATGGCGACAATGTATTCATGCCGGATTCAGCACTTTTGTGGAACGATTTTAAATATCAAACTAAAGCTTCAGATATTGTTAATACATCGTTGAATAATCCAAACTTAGGTTTTATTAGAGGTGTTGAATTATCTTGGCAAACAAACTTTTGGTATTTACCTCAGCCATTAAATTCACTAGTATTAAATGTGAACTATACAAAATCAGGATCAAATATTGATTATCGCATAATTAGAAATATACCAATAACGGTTCCAGATCCAAATAATCCCCGTAAAACTATAACTTATTTTACAACAAATGATACTGTTTACAGCGGCAGGTTGCTTCAACAAGCGGACGATGTAATTAACGTTGCTTTAGGTGTTGATTATAAAGGATTTTCAGGTCGTTTATCGTTTAATATGAGAGGTAATGTGTTAACCTCTATTGGGACTAGACCAGAAGAAACTTCATATACCGGAAATATTTATAGATGGGATTTTACAATTAAACAAGATTTACCAATTAAAGGTTTAAGTCTATCACTGAATGGATTAAATATTTTCCATAACGGAATTGAATCATTTAGGAAATTTAGACTTACAAAAGATTCTCCAATAACAGAAAATTTAGTTTCGGTTTTATATTCGCCAACAATTTATCAATTTAATTTAAGGTATAATTTTTAACAAATAGTATAATTATAAAATAAACATAAGGAGGAGAAAGTTATTAACAAACAAATATTTTTTAACCTTTTTTGCTCATTAAATCAATTATTTTAATAAGGAGAAATTTATGAGAAAGTTACTTTTACTTCTGGCGGTATTAACATTACTACCGTTAGCTACTGTATTTTCACAAACATTGGAAGACTACATTTTAGAACATCGTGGAGATTCTCTTGTAATTAAAGATGATATCGACTTTGGGGCACCAAACGCACTGTTTTCCGTAATAAATGCGGATACACTTAATGTACCTGCTGGACGTGTATATGTATTAAAAGCATTTGGAAATTATACTCTTGCAAATAACCCAACAACTTCTGCAACCCAAAAAACAATTATTATGGGTGAAACAACCGAATCTGTAAAAACAAGTAAAGGCGATGCTCCACCAGTTGTTGCTGGTGCTGTGTTGGAAGGTGGAAATACTACTCCATTTATTACAAGTGGTTCAGATCTTCTTGTGAAGAATATAAATATGGCTGTTGGTAATGCTGCTGGTGGTCTTGGATGGAATTGCTTCGGTTTAGCAGGCCCAGGTATGAGAATACAAGTTGAAAACTGTATTATTGAACATAACCTTTGGACAGTTATTGGTGGTCAACCTACAAATTCAAGAATATTCTTTATAAATAATTATTTTGTAAACTTGTTAGGCCATACATGCCGTCGTAATGGTGGTGTGTTGGATTTCTTCTCAAATCAAGATACAATTTGGGTTGAAAATAATACACACGTTAACGTTCAAGGTCTTTTGTATAAATCAAGAGATAATTATGTAATTAACAGACAAGTTTTCAATCACAATAATTTTATTAATTGTAGCTCATATCCTCTAATGAACAGAGGCGGACATCCAAATTATAGTGTTACAAATAATATTTTTGTAAATACTAATGTGCAAGGAATGTCTGCTGTGCTAATTGGCGCTGATGCCGGTGAAGTTGATCCTGAAGGCTTACCAATGGGTATTGTTAATTTACATGCCGATTCTACATTTTTGGCAAACGGTGCATCTTTCTATGCAGATAGAAACTTAACTTATTGGGACCCAAGTCTAAGTGATGTTGCAACAACATTAAATGGCAGTGCAGTAAATGGAATGACTGATTGGGTTTCACAAATGATCCCAATGAATACAAGAACTGCTGCAATGTTTGCAGATGATGCTACATATCCTAAATTAACTAACGGAACATGGTATTCAAAACTTCCTAATTTTGCAGAAACTGATGTGTTGTTTACTACTCAACTTCAAGTATTGAAAGAATTTTCAATTGCAACTGTAGATACTACATATTCTGGTTCTTTAACTGCTTGGCGTCAACCAAATAACCCAGAAGCAGATAATTTCATATATGCAGACTGGCCGACACCAATTGATCTTTCATATGATGATGCAGATTTATTAACTGCAGGTCTTGGCGGTTTTCCAGTTGGCGATTTAGCATGGTTCCCAGCTAAATATACAGAATGGATGAATCAAAGAGATGCAGAATATACAGTAATTCATAATACTCTTAATGGAATAGTTGGTGTGGAAAAAGTTGATGGTGTGCCAGTAAAATTCAGTTTAGATCAAAATTATCCTAATCCATTTAACCCTTCAACAGTTATTAACTTCTCAATTCCTAAATCAGGAAATGTTTCATTAAAAGTTTATGATGCTGTTGGTCAAGAAGTTGCTACTTTAATTAACGAATTCAAGAATGCTGCTAACTATAAAATAAATTTCAATGGTGCAAATCTATCAACTGGAGTTTATTTCTATAAATTGGATGCAAATGGTTTCGTACAAACAAAGAAAATGTTATTAATCAAATAGTTTTTAATTATTGATAACACGGATTCAAAATTACCCCGGTAATTGAATTTTGCCGGGGTTTTATATAAAATGCAAGTGGTTTAAAGTTTTATTCACAAAATGAGTTTTTAAGTTATGCCTTTTTACAAAGCAAAACACGTGTTGAAATTAAGGAAATATCTTATACTTATAATTTTAGCTTTTATAATTTTAAGCTGTATTAATAATAATGCTAATTCTTCTGAAGACGAATTAATAATTGCCAAAATTGGTGAAGATTATATTGTTAAATTAAGTGATTTGAAGCAATATATTAAAGACTGGAATTACAACCAAAAATTTAGAGACAAAGAAAAAGTTTATAAAAATGCACTAAATGATTTAGTAACCAACCAACTGAAAAGATTTGATTTCTTTGATAGAAAATTAGATCAAAACAAAGATTTAATGAGCAAAGAAAGACGTTTAATAAATAGTGAAATAATTAATTCATACTTCGATAAAAAATTTGCTTCAAAATATGTAAATGATAGTGCTGCCGCTAAAGCTTATAAGGAAATGGATAAAGAAGTTATCTGCAATGATATTTTATTACCTATTCCCGAAAATACATTTCAACAAAAACTTGATTCACTAAAAGCAATAGCTTTGGAAATTGAAAATTATATTAGTAATAATTTAAACATAGATGAGCTTATTAAAAAATATTCCCTTCAAAATACTTTAGTAAGCGCACAAAAAAATTATACTTGGTCGCAAAGTATGAATGATCCTTTGGCTTTTGTTGCGTATCAATTGCAAATTGGTTCTACGCAAGTGCTGTACAATATTGATGGATTTCATATTTTAAAAGCGATCGACGCAAAAAAAATAAAATTAGAACCTTTTGAAGAAATGAAAGACGCAATTATTTCTGATCTTAAAAAGGGATATTATCAAACATACAATGATGAGTACAGTGATTTTAGGAAAAATCTTATAGATTATAGCTCTATTATATGGAATGAACGAGGTCTGGATCAAATTGTTAAGTGGTCAAATACCGATAAATTCTTTGGCGAAGCTTATAAAGATACAATGCAAAATGCAATTTCAAACGGTAACAATTTTGAAATTCTAACATATAACAAAGGTAAAGTTGATTTAAAAGAATTCCTTAGACTTCTTGATGAAGTTGTAATTTTAAATCCAAATATCCAATTAAATCCCAAAAGTGTAAAAGATTTTATTTCAGAAGCAGTGTATGATGATAATGTTGTTAAGGCTGCGCAAAAAATTGGATTGGAAGAAAAGATAATTAATCCATATACGGATAATTTAGTTGTTAAAAGTAAATTGTCTTATTTATACAACCAGGCAATTATTGAAGGAAATATTCCGGAAATCACACCAGAAACTTTAAAGAAATTTTACGATGAGCAAAGAGATTCAATATTCTATCAACTAAAAAAAATAAATCTTTATACAAGAATTTATTCCGATAAAGAAAAAGCTGAGAAGGAAATTGAAGATATAAATAGTGGTATTCCATTTGAAAAAATTTCTAATAGATGGTTTGTTAAAACATATATACGTGAACGTGATGGCTCCCTAAAATCATTTAGAAGTATTGAACCGCCATATTTGGCTGAAGCTGCTTTTAAATTGGAGTTAAACGAAGTTGCTGGACCAATTGAATTTGATGATGTCGAAAAGGGAAAACAGTTTGCCGTTATAAAAGCAATTAACATTATGCCGGAAAAACAGCTCACATTTGATGAAGTTAAAGGAAAAAGAATAGAAGAAGAATTTAAAAATTATTATCGTCAAAAAATTTCGGATGAAGTTAATGCAAAGCTGATGAAGAAATACAATGTTAAAATTTATGAAGATGTATTATCTCAGGCAATAAACGCTAAATAGAGATGAACAATTCTAAAATTGTAAATTTAAATATCTTATTAATCTCAGCTGTAGTTATTTGTTTTGAAATTTTATCCACAAGAATTTCTTCGGTAATATTCGTTCAGAATTATGCATTTATAATTTTATCATTATCTATTTTAGGTCTTGGTACTGGCGGAATTTTTTCCTTTTACAAAATAAAACCAGATGAAACGAAAAGTGAAAATCATAAGATATTTAGCTTATACATTTCACTTACCGGAGTTTCATTAATATTTTTTATTATAGTTGTAATTCTATTCTCGATAACAAATCCGTACATTTATTTTTCTCTTCTGTTTTTACCATTTTTTTTTGCCGGAATAGTTTACTCAGAATTTTTTAAAAACTTTGCAAATTCCGGATATAAAATTTATGCCGCTGATTTAATTGGCGCGGCGTTGGGTTCTATTATTTCAATTTTTATTTTCATTTTTTTTAATGCACCAAATGCTGTTTTATTTCTTGCGATAGTTTTAGTTTTTTCTGCAGCTAATTTTTTTGTTGTTGAAAGAAATAAACTCTTGCTGTATTACTTTAGTCTTTTGTCAATTGCAATTTTGTTAACTGTTTTTGGGAAAAATGAATTCCTTGGAAAAATTCCTATCGGTAATTATCCGGAAAAAGACTTTTATCATATTTTAGATAATTCAAATATTACACCGGAAATAGTTGAAAGCAAATGGAGTATAAATGGAAGATCGGATTTAGTTGAATTTGAAAATCAAAGTTACGTAAAACATTTACTTATTGATGGTGCCGCCGGAACGCAAATGTATGAATTCAATGGAAACATTGAAAACCATGACAAAATGCTAAATGATATACTGATTCGAAATTCAACAACAATTCCTCTTTTATTTTTAAAGAAAGAAGAAAAAGAAAATATGCTGGTTATTGGTCCCGGTGGTGGAAAAGAAATTCTTTCCGGGATTCTTAGTAATGTGCAAAATATTACCGGAGTTGAAATAAATCCGGATTTTGTAGATATAGTAAAAAAGTATAAAGATTTTAACGGCGGAATTTATACTGATTTTCCAAATGTGAAAATTGAAATTGCAGAAGGAAGACATTTTTTAAAGAGATCTGAGAAGTTTTACGATTTAATAATTTTAGCTCTTCCATCAACTGAACAATTCCAAATTATTGATGGAATTGCTTCCAACGAAAATTATCTTTTAACAGTTGAAGCAATTACAGATTATTTAAAAATTTTAAACCAGAATGGGCAACTGATTTTTACTGTTCATAACAAATGGGAACTTGTTAGACTTATTGTTACTGCTTTATATGCATTTAAAGAAAATGGAATAAGTTATTCAATTGCAGTTAATCATTTTTTAAGTATTGGAGATGAACATTCCCCAACTTTAGTAATTAAAAAATCCGCTTACACAATTGAAGAAATTAATAATATTATTAAAACTGCAAATACTTTTCCCGCAGATTTACCGAAGATTGCTTATTTACCATTTGTAAATATTCCGGGCAATAATCAAATTGAAAATATTCTTTTAAATACTCTTAAAGATGGCAGAAGTTCGCTGGAAGAATTAATTGCAAAGAATAGCTCTGATATTTCACCGGTGCTTGATGATAGCCCTTATTTTTACAAAGTTAAAAAAGGATTACCCGAAGATTTGAAATATCTACTAATTGCGGTATTGATCTTTGCAGTTTTATCGGTTGTTATTCCACTAAAGAAAATAAAATCTGTTTCGAAAAAAAATATTAAAATTAAAAAAGAAGAAAATGTTATTCTTCCGCTTTTTGTTTTTGTTAGCATTGGTTTTGGATTTATGGTTTTGGAAATTGCATTACTGCAAAAATTTATTCTTTATTTGGGTTCGCCAACAATTGCTTTGTCCATTCTTCTTGGTTCATTGCTTGTTGGTATGGGAATTGGAAGTTTTTTTGGCGGGAAAATATTTCCCGAAAATATTATAAAACGCCTTAAATGGATTTCCGGTTTGATTGTAATTACCGGAGTGATTTTATTTTTTATACATCCGTTAATTTTAAATCCGCTTCTTGTTTATGGATTAACATTTCGTGCAATTGTAAGTTTTGTTTTGTTACTGCCATTCGGATTTTTTCTTGGAATTCCATTTCCTACAGCAATACAATTATTGAAGCAGAAAAATTTTATAAAATATATTCCATGGATGTATGGTGTTAACGGAATTTTTTCAGTTCTTGGTTCGGTATCGGCAGTTATTCTATCTATGATTTTTGGTTTTACTTTAAGTTTTTTTACCGGATTAAGTTTGTACTTAATCATTTTTGTTTTTTTAAGCTCAAGAACTCATCAGATTTGATTGAATAAAAATTTAAATCAAAGACTTTGAATTTAAGATGAAAACACTTAAAATTTTATACTTACTAATTTTTATAGCAATGTTATTTGCAAAAAGTTTAACCGCCCAAACATTACATATTAGTGGAAATATATCAACGAAAACTGAAGTTGTGAAGAATGCAAAAATATCATTTATTGAAACAGATGATACCTCAAAGCGATACGAAGCATTTAGTGATGAATTCGGAAACTATAATATTGATGTAATTACTTCAGTAGAAAGCACGAAAAATCAATTACCAACAAAATTTGAATTGGGACAAAATTACCCTAATCCTTTTTCAAGTGAGACGGCAATTTCATATAAACTCAAAGAAAACTCAGATGTAAGCATTACAATCTATGATATGCTGGGTAGAGAAGTAAAAAAGTATCATGAAGGTCAACAAAATGCCGGTGTGCATGGAATAATTTGGGACGGAAGAAATAGTATCGGCGAGAAAGTTGCAACTGGTATATACTTTTATCGATTAAAAACTGGAAAAGAAACTATTGTAAATAAAATGCTTTTATCGAGAGAAGCAGACATAAAGAACAGTTTGAGTTTAAACCATCACTTTGTTTCGGCAAGCGAACTTAAAAAGGAATCAGGCAAACCAATAAGTTTTAAGTTAAAGATAGAAAATACAGCCAACACTGAACCAAGAATAGCTTGGAAGAAGATTGATAATTTACCAATAGAGAATGACACGACAATAAATATCTCCGTTAATAAGTTGCCGATTGCTAAAGCTGGTGAAGATGACAGTGTGAAAGTTGGGCAATATGTTACATTAGATGGTTCACAAAGTAAAGTAGGCGATGGAGATGTTCTATATTATGATTGGATACCTGATTCTACTAATCCGGCTGAAGTAAGAATTCTTTGGTCTGAAATACAGCCAAATGTTGCTTTTAGTTATCCAGGTACATACAAGTTTTCATTAGTGGTAAATGATGGTATTGCTGATAGTGAACCGGATGAAGTATTAATAGAAGTAGGTGAAAGGGGTGAAAGCAAATTTGAAGACGCTGTATTAGAAGCATATATACGATTTGAACTAAAAGATCCTAAAGGTGAACTTACCAAGGAGAAGCTGGAATCGATGACATCTTTTAATTCACTAGGAATATTTGGTGATGTAACTTCGTTAATTGGGATCGAGAATTGCATAAATTTTGAGATACTGAATTTAAGTTCAAATAAAATAACAGATTTAGAACCCTTATCTAGTTTAACAAAGCTTGAAGAGCTTAATTTAAATCAGAATCGAATTCTCGCGGATATTTCACCTTTAGCTAATCTGATAAACTTGAAAATACTAGATTTATCTACTAATATAATAGCAGATATTTCACCACTTAAGAATTTGACCCAATTAACATTTCTTTCTTTAGCATGGAACCCAATTACAGATATTGCTGCTTTGGAAGGGATGACGGAACTTCGTGAACTATATATTAATTATTCAGTTCAGAATGGTCCAAAATTAAAAAATACTCATGTCATCTCGAGATTAACAAAATTAGAAACATTATGGGTAGGCGATTATGATATTGAAGAAATATCTTTTGTTTCTACATTAACAAACTGTGATTACATGAGCTTAAATTTTAATACAGTTTCAGATATCACGGGGATATCCAATTGTAATAAGTTATATAAGCTTAAACTAGATAATAATAATTTAACTGATATTACACCTCTTGAAGAAGGCATGGAAAGTTTAAAATATCTTGATTTAGCTGATAATCAAATTACAAATATTGAACCATTGGTAAAGAACACTAATTTTGGACAAGGAGATTTAATATTTATAAATCGCAATCCATTAGATGAAATTTCAAAAACACAATATATACCGGAATTAAGAAACCGTGGAGTTGTAGTATCTTTTTAACTAATATGAAAAATGTAACATTTGTACAAATAATACTGGGAAGAAGCTGCTGCAACACATTTCTTCCCTTTTACAAACAAAATATCAAGGCTGTGCACCTTTAATGTTTACTGATTAAACGGCTTTGCCTTTTTGTTTGTGTCCAAAAATAAACAAAATAAAATCAAAACAAACGGAGGTTTAAAATGATTGTAAAATTCTTAAAAGTATTTCCATTGGTATTGTTTATAACCTTTTTTACATTAACATGCGTTCTAATTGCGCAAGATTCTGATAATCAACTTATTATAAGTCAGGTTAGTCTAAATAAAAAGGAAACAAACAAAAGTTGGCTAAAAATATTAAACCCAACAGAAAATGATCTTTTTCTGGAAAGATTCAGATTATCTCATATTAAAACAATTAATGTTTTACATAAAGAGACTAGTAAAAACGAAGGAATAAGGATTCCAACAGGAGGATCAATAATATTATGTACTGATGAAAAAACATTTACCTCATTATACGGTAAGAGAAATAATATTATTAATGTAAATGCTTTATCAATGGCAATAGAGGGTGGATTTTTAGCTATTAAAACAAAAGGGATTGAAGCAGCAAAGGGCTCCATAGTGCGTTACGGTAAAAGAGATCTGTCTTCAATAATTGAGCAACTTGCCGGCAGTCAAGTTATTGGTTTTTCTGATGACGGGAAAAGTTACATGCGTAAAATAGATAAAAAAGAATCTGAAATTGAGGTATGTGAATTTATTGATTCTTCGGATAGACCCTAAAAATTGAGTAATTAGTCTTTTCCATAAAAAAGGGAGAAAAAATGTTTAAAATTAAAAATAGTATATTAGTAATGATCTTGTTCAGTATAGTTCTAAAAGGACAAAGTATAGTATATCATGCTGTAATTGCTGGCATAGATAATTACAATGGAGTTGCAAATAATCTACAATACGCAGTACAAGATGCATATGATATGAAACAAACCTTAATAAATCATCAAGGTTTTTTAGCGGCAAATATTGAGTATAAAATTAATACTGACGCTAATAGCGATGAATTAAGTGACGATTTAGCATATATGCCACGCGGAACTGGAAAAACAAATTTATTCTTTTTTTCTGGTCACGGATCTACAGATGGAATTCTAACCTATCATAGTGATTTACCTCAATATCTTGCTCCCTACAATATTAATAGCTTTCTTGGTTATCAGGGTTTTAATCAATTCACTGCAATAATAGATGCATGTAATTCCGGAGTGTTTGTTGATGAAATGACAAATGGCGTAATTCTTTCTGCTTGCACAGCCAATCAAAATGCTTATGAATTAGCTTATTTAGAAAATGGTTGTTTTACAGAATTTATTATTGAAGGTTTAAGAAATAATGCTGCAGCAGATATAAATGGTATTCTTTCTGCTGAAGGTCTTTTAGGGTATACATTTTACAGAACCATTGGAGCTTCATGTGGCCAACAAGTTCCTCAGTTGAAGGATAATTACAGTGGCAAATTGGTGCTGAATAGTAATGTTCTAGCGAAAACACAGCAGTATAATCAAGAAGAATATCTTGTAGAAAACAATGAGCCATCAGAATATTATCTACATGCAAATTATCCAAATCCATTTAACCCGTCATCAACTATAAATTATATTGTAAAAGAAATAGGCAATGTAAATATTACAATTTATGATGCGCTTGGCAGAAAGGTAAAAGAATTAGTTAATGAAATAAAAGAACCCGGAAGTTATAATGTAAAATTTGATGGCTCGGACCTTGCAACAGGAATTTACATATACACTATGCGAGTGAACAACTTCTTTGAAAGTAAAAAAATGATTTTAAATAAATAGTACAGAAATTGCTTAAGAAAATGAAATTTAATTCAAAAATATCAAAAGAAATAAAAAAACAAATCTTTGCAGATAAAGATAAACTTTCTGCGCACGAAATCTCAAAGAAATATAATGTCCCCATTTTTGAAGTAAAAAAAATTATTAATGCTTCTGCAAAAAAAACGCCTAAATGGTTTTATGCAATTTTATTTTTTTTACCAATTTTATTTTTAATCCTTCTGGAAATATTATTGAGAAACATTAATTATGGTTATGATTTTACTCAATGGATAGATGCCGGCGAAGGTAAATATGTAATTAACTCAAACATTAGTAAAAAATATTTTACAAGTGGAGATTTCAATCCCACAACCAGCGAAGATTATTTTGATATACAAAAAAAGACAAATTCTTTCCGAGTATTTGTTTTAGGCGGAAGCAGTGCAGAAGGATATCCTTATAGTCCAATGGGATCATTTTCACGTTATGTTCGAAAAAGATTGGAATTGGTATATCCAAATACGCACATTGAGGTTGTTAATTTGGGTATGACAGCAGTAAACTCATATACAATACTAGATCTTTTCCCCGAAGTCTTGGATCAGCAACCCGATTTAATTTTAATTTATGCCGGACATAATGAATATTATGGAGCTTTGGGTGTTGGTTCGGTTCAATCATTTGGTTCTTCTCGAAATCTGATAAATTTAATATTATATCTAAATAATTTTAAAACTACTCAATTAGTTCGCAATTCAATTCAGTGGGTGACTTCATTATTTTTTTCATCAGAAAATATAAAATCATCCGGCACGCTGATGTCACAAATGGCAAATGACAAAAACATTATTTTAGATTCAGATGTGTATAATGCCGGACTTCAGCAGTTTAAAGAGAATTTTACGGACATTTTAACATTATGTAAAGAAAAAGGTGTTCCGGTAATTATTGGTAAGTTGGCAAGCAATTTAAAAGATCAAAAACCTTTTATTTCTGTTGCAACCCAAGGATATAAGAATACTGATAAAGTTTACGAAGAGGCTTGGGATAATTTTAAGAATGATAATTTTAAGAAAGCAGATTCTTTATTCAGATTAGCAAAAGATCTTGATGCACTTAGATTTAGAGCCCCTTCCAAAATGAATATGATAATTGATCAACTTGGAAAAGAATTTAATGTTGCGACTGTTCCGATTGATTCAATATTTAATTCTGAAAGTTCGGGCGGAATAGTTGGCGACAATTTAATTGTAGATCATCTTCACCCAAATGTTGAAGGATATCAACTAATTGGAAAAGCATTTTACAATTGCATGGAAAAGAAGGGATATCTTCCAAAAACAGAAAATGCAAATATACCATTTGCTAAACAAGATAGTTTAACGAAAGCAAATTTTGTATTTACAAAACTCGATTCAGCTATCGGCAATTATAATATTACACTTTTAAAACACAATTGGCCTTATGTTAAGAATAGTATTACAATGACTAAGTTTCAACACAAAGACTTTTTAAATATGCTTCAACCCAAGGATTTAACGGATTCTATTGCAGTTTACAAGATAGAAGGTTTATCTTGGACTGACGCACATTTACTTGCAGCTAAAACTTATTTGAGAAGAGATGATATTAAAAATTATTTGAAACATATAAATACAATTCTTTATCAATATCCGGTTCTAAAAGACTTTAATACTTTAATCACATATTTCTATAACCAAAAAAAAATAGATCTTGCTGATTATACTTCTACACGTGTTGGAATAATAGAATTATATAGAGAAAAATATGATGAAGCTATTAAACACTTAACCAAAACATACAATATCGATCCGAAAAATTCATTTGTATTGTATAATCTTTCTGTTGCATATTTCGAAAAAAGAGATTTAAAATCTGCATTGAGTATGATAAATAAATGTTTAGATGTTGATAAAAAAAACGAAGATGCAATTAAATTAAAACGAGAAATATTGAATCAACTTGAAAAAACTAATTAGGTAAAAGAAAAATTTAAATGAAATTTCTTGGATTAACAAAATGAAAAACAATTTAATAAAAAAAATGATTTTGATTTTAGCATTGTTAATTTCTATTTCTTCAATTTTAAAATCTCAAGAAAAATTATATCCAAATTTATTTCCATTACAAGATGTAAAATTACTTGAAGGACCTTTTCAACACGCACGCGATTTAAATATTAAAGTTTTGTTAGAATATGATGTTGATCGATTATTAGCTCCTTATCGTAAAGAAGCTGGTCTGAAACTTAAAGCTCCATGCTACCCAAATTGGGATGGATTAGATGGTCATGTCGGCGGACATTATTTAACTGCAATGGCAATGAATTATGCAGCCACCGGAAATCTTGAGTGTAAAAAGCGCATTGAATATATGCTTGCCGAATTAAAAATTTGTCAAGATTCAAACGCAATAAACAATACCGAATGGGGAGTTAATTATATTGGCGGAATGCCAAACAGCAAAGAGATTTGGAATAATTTAAAGAATGGAGAGTTTAAAGTTTACAAATCTTCTTGGGCTCCTTGGTACAATTTGCATAAAATGTTTGCCGGATTAAGAGATGCTTGGCTTTATACCGGAAATGAAATATCAAAAGAAATGTTTCTTGATTTTTGTGATTGGGCGATAAATATTACATCACAATTATCTGATGAACAAATGCAAATAATGCTTGATTCCGAACACGGCGGAATGAATGAAATTTTTGCAGATGCATATCAAATTACTAATGATGACAAATATATTAATGCTGCAAAACGTTTCTCTCATAATAAATTTCTTGATCCATTATCACAAAAAATAGATAATCTTGATAATACTCATGCTAATACACAAATTCCCAAGTTTATTGGTTTTCAACGAATTGCAGAAATTACCGGTGATAAAATATTTGCAGATGCTGGCAGTTATTTTTGGGAAACTGTTACAAAAAATCGAACACTTGTTTTTGGCGGTAACAGCAGAAAGGAGCATTTTCCTACAGTTAAAGCTTCAAAAGATTATATAATTGATATTGATGGTCCGGAATCATGTAATTCGTATAACATGCTTAAGTTAACAGAAGATTTGTTCCGAACATATAAATCTGCTAAGTATATTGATTATTACGAGAGAACACTTTACAATCATATTTTATCGACACAACATCCGGAACATGGCGGATACGTTTATTTTACTCCAGCACGCCCTAAACATTATAGAGTTTATTCAGCTCCAAACGAAGCAATGTGGTGCTGCGTTGGAACCGGAATGGAGAATCATGGTAAATACAATCAATTAATTTATACACATCATAATGATTCACTTTTTGTTAATCTATTTATCGCTTCAGAATTAAATTGGAATGAAAAGCAAATTAAAATAAAACAAGAAACCAATTTTCCATATGAAGAAAAGACAAAATTAATAATTACTGAAGGTTCATCTAAATTTAAAGTAATGATTAGATATCCATCATGGGTTAATGAAGGTGAATTAAAAGTTTTAATTAACGGTGAAACTTTTCCGGTGACGGCTTCTTCTTCATCATATTTTGCGATAGAACGTTTATGGAATATTGGTGATACAATTGAAATATTTTTACCAATGCATAATTCTATAGAAAGTCTGCCTAACGTTTCAGAATACATTGCATTTCTTCATGGTCCAATTCTACTTGGTGCTAAAACTGGGACGGAAGATTTAGCTGGATTAATAGCTGATGACGGACGTTGGTCGCAATATGCAAGTGGTAAAAGGTTGCCTTTAGATAAATCTCCAATCATAATTTCTGATGACATTAAGAATTTATCAAGCAAATTAATTCCGGTTGAAAATAAACCATTCACATTTAAAGATCCGGATTTAAATCTCATTAATCCTATTGAAATTATACTTGAACCATTTTTCAAAATTCATGATTCAAGATATATGATGTATTGGATGGCTTTAACAAATAGTCAATATGAATCGCGTATTGATTCTATTGCTGCAGATGAAAAAGCAAAACTTGCTTTGGAAAATCGTACTTTAGATTTTGTTGCTCCTGGAGAACAGCAACCTGAAACTGATCATTTAATACAAACTTCAAATTCTAGTACTGGAGTTTTTTTTGATGAATTTTGGCGCGATGCAAAAGACGGAGGATATTTCAGTTATAGTTTAGCAACAAATGGGGAAAATAATTTATCATTAATTGTACGTTATTATGGTTATGAATGGGGAAGCAGAAAGTTTGACATTTTTATTGATGATGAAAAATTAATAAGCGAAGATAATACCGGAAGATGGTATCAATCAGAATTTATAGATGTTGAATATAAAATTCCAAATTCTATGATAGAAGATAAAGAATTCGTTAGGATAAAATTTCAAGCTCTGCCGAACAGCACTGCCGGAGCAGTTTATTTTGTTAGGTTGGTTAAATAAAATGACCAAAATATTTTTTCAGAAGGATGAAATGAACTATCTAAAAAATAAAACAATACGATGCGCAATAAATGTAATTGTTTTGTCTTTTTTAAGCGTAGCAAATTTTTATGCACAAAGTGAAACTTTGTTAAAATTATGGTATGATAAACCAGCTAAACAATGGATTGAAGCATTGCCAATCGGTAATGGCAGACTTGGCGCAATGGTTTATGGTGATCCGCAAAATGAAATTATTCAATTAAATGAAAGTACAGTTTGGGCTGGGCAGCCTCATAGAAATGATAATCTCGAAGCAAAAGAAGCTTTACCGATTGTTCGCAAATTACTTTTTGAAGGGAAATCTAAAGAAGCGCAAGATATAATTAATCAAAAATTTATTAGTAAAAATTCTCATGGAATGCCTTATCAAACTGTTGGAAATTTAAATCTAACTTTTCCTAATCATTCTAATTACAAAAATTATTATAGAGAATTAAATATTGAAAATGCAATTTCCACAACTATATATGAAGTTGATGGAGTAACTTTTAAAAGAGAAATTTTATCTTCGTTTCCAGATCAAGTAATTGTTCTAAGAATATCAGCTAGTGAAAATGAAAAAATTAATTTTACTGCAACAATGAATCGTCCGACAAAAGTTGATGTGAAAACAATTGGTAATGATTTATTGATAATGTCCGGAATAACAACGGATTGCGATTCAATAAAGGGTGCATTAAAATTCCAAGCAAACGTAAAAATAAAAATTGATGGCGGAAAAATATTTTCCAATGATAGCAGTTTAACTATACAAAATTCAAACGAAGCAATAATTTTTATTTCGATAGCATCAAGTTATAAAAACTATAATGATATAAGTGGTGACCCAAATCTATTGGCTAATTCATATCTTGAAAATACTTTTACAAAAGATTTTAATCAAATTAAAAGTAATCACATTTCTGATTTTCAAAAATATTTTAATCGTGTTTCAATTGATTTAGGAATTACAGATTCTGTTAAAAATCCAACCAATATAAGAATTAAAAATTTTGCAAACGGAAACGATCCTCAACTTGCTTCACTATATTTTCAATTTGGAAGATATTTATTAATTTCTTCTTCACGTCCCGGAGGTCAGCCCACAAATTTACAAGGAATTTGGTGCAAAGATCTTTATCCGCCATGGGATAGCAAATATACAGTCAATATAAATACAGAAATGAATTATTGGCCTTCAGAGCCAACAAATCTTAGTGAAATGAATGAACCGTTCATTCAAATGATTAAAGAAGTTTCTGAGTCTGGAAGAAAAACTGCGAAAGATATGTATGGTGCAAATGGATGGATGCTACATCACAATACGGATTTATGGAGAATAACTGGACCAGTTGACGGAGCATATTGGGGAATGTGGCCTATGGCAAGCGCTTGGTTTTGCCAGCATCTATTTGAAAAATATGAGTATAGCGGTGATGAAAAATATTTGGCAAATATTTATCCAGTTATGAAAGGTGCAGTTGAATTTTATTTAGACTTTTTAATTGAAGAACTAAAAAATAAATGGTTAGTGGTTTCTCCCTCCAATTCTCCGGAAAATTCTCCATCGATTCATCCTGAATCATCTATATCTTATGGAACAACGATGGATAATCAATTACTATTTGATCTATTTTCAAAAACTATAAAAGCTGCAAAAATTCTGAAAACTGATAATAGATTTATTGATACGATGAATTCTGTTCTTGCAAAATTACCGCCAATGCAAATTGGTCAGCATTCGCAATTACAAGAGTGGATTGAAGATTGGGATAATCCGGAAGATAAACATCGTCATGTTTCACATTTATATGGTGCATTTCCCTCTAATCAAATTTCCGCATTCAGAACTCCGGAATTATTTGATGCAGCTAGAACATCCTTAATTTATCGAGGTGATCCTTCGACAGGCTGGTCTATGAATTGGAAAATAAATTTGTGGGCAAATTTCTTGGATGGAAATCATGCTTACAAATTAATCAAAGATCAAATAAATTTGGTTGAGAAAGATTCATTCGAAAAAGGCGGAACATATACTAATATGTTTGATGCGCATCCACCGTTTCAGATCGATGGCAATTTTGGATTTACTTCCGGTATTACTGAAATGCTTATGCAAAGCGATGATGGAGCAATTTTCATTTTACCGGCATTACCAAATGTTTGGGAAAATGGAAGCATTTCCGGACTTAGAGCGAGAGGCGGATTTGTTGTTGAAAAATTAGAATGGAAAGATAGTAAAATTGCAAATCTAATTATTAAATCAACAATAGGTGGAAATTGCAGAATCCGTGTTTATGATGAATTGAATTCAGATAATAATTTTTTGAAAATTGCTGAAGGAGAAAACAGTAATTCATTTTACCAAACACCTAAAAATAAAGCTCCGCTAATTTCAGATAAAGCTAAGCTGAATAAATTAAATATTAGAGAAACATTTTTATATGATATTCAAACTGAAGTTGGGCAGAGTTATGAATTCACAATTAAATAAATATAAATTTTTATGAAATTTCTAAGCAAATATTTTATTGTGTTTCTCTTTTTAATAGTAACAAACCTATTATTTGCACAAAGTATTCAAAAGCACAGAGTGATAATACTTACTGATATTGAAGCTGATCCGGATGATACACAATCTTTAGTACGATTATTATTATATTCAAATGAAATTGATATAAAAGGAATAATTGCAACAACTTCTTGTTGGATGAAAACTAAAATCAATCCGGAATCAATAAAAAAAATTGTTCAAGCTTATGAAAAAGTTCAACCAAATTTATTAATACATAATCCAAATTTTCCCAAAGCAGAAAATTTATTTTCAATAATTAAAAAAGGACTTCCGGAATATGGGATGTTGGGTGTTGGGGAAAACAAAGATTCAGAAGGTTCTGATTGGATAATTAATGAACTTGAAAGAAATGATGATCGCCCTTTATGGATTTCAGTTTGGGGCGGTTCAAATACACTTGCACAATCCTTATTTAAAATAAAAAATACAAAATCAGAAAAAGAACAGAAAAAATTAATTGCTAAACTTCGTGTTTATACAATTTCTGATCAAGATGATAGTGGCATTTGGATTAGAAATAATTTTTCGGATTTATTTTATATTGTTAGCCCTGGTGATGATTATGGCAGTGCAACTTGGAGTGCAATTAATACTTATGTAAAAAATATTGATAATACTTCAATTAGTAATTCATGGCTTTCGAAAAATATACAGCAATCTCATGGTCCACTTGGAGCAGTTTATCCGGATGTTGCTTGGGGAATGGAGGGAGATACTCCATCATTTTTATCTTTAATACCAAATGGCTTAAACAATCCAGAACATCCAGAATGGGGCGGTTGGGGTGGAAGATACGAGTTTTATAAACCTGATTTTTCTACTCAGAAAAAAGGCGGTTCGGGAGTTCCTTTTGAACCTGAAACAAGAATAATATGGACGAACGCTGTGGATAATTTTACACCATATATTTCAAATGAATTTGGCAGAACTGTAAAATTAGATTCAGTTTCTTTCAATGATAACAAAGTTACAATGTGGCGTTGGAGAGATGATTTTCAAAATGATTTTGCTGCAAGAATGGATTGGTGTAAAAAATCATTCCAAGAAGCCAATCATCCACCTGTTATTGTTTTAGATAATGCTGAAGAAATTACAGTTAAATCCGGACAAGGTTTTGGAATGGATGCATTTAATACAAGCGATCCGGATGGAGATAATTTCAGTTTCTTATGGTTCAATTATCCAGAAGCTGGAACGTATAAAACATTAATTAAAATAGAAGGATCTGAAAATTCTCATGGAGCTTATGTCATTGCTCCAAAGGTTGAAAAAGAAGAAACCGCACATTTTATTCTTAAAGTTACGGATAAGGGTGAGCCAAATTTGTGCAGTTATAAAAGAATAATTGTAAAAATATTACCATAAAATTTTGAAATAATTAAGTCAATGAAAAAAATAATCTTAGTGGGAAAATGAAAAAAATATTTTCAAAATTAATAATAATTATTTGTATTGCAACTTTCTCAAATCAAATAGTTGCTCAGAATTTTAGAAGACAGCCGGTTGATTCACCAGTTTTCAATAATGATAAATCTGTTACTTTTAAGATTATGGCTAAGAATGCTAAAATTGTTGAATTAAGTGCGCAATTTCTTAAATCAAATCAAAAATTGGAAAAGGATAGCTCCGGAATTTGGTCTATTACATTAGGGCCAATTGAGCCGGATATTTATCCATATAATTTTATTGTTGATGGAATTTCAATTGCTGATCCGAACAATTTAAATATTTTCCCGAATGAGAGATTTAAAAGCAGTTTGGTAGATATTCCCGGAGAGCAAACCGATCTTTATTCTACTCAAAATGTACCACATGGAAAAGTAACTTATTGCTATTACTACTCGGAAACATTAAAAGTAACACGACCGCTTTTAATTTATACTCCCCCGGGTTATGAAAAAAGCAATAATAATTATCCCGTATTTTATTTAGTTAGTGGAACAACAGATACGGAAGAAACTTGGTTTAAAGTTGGAAGAACAAATTATGTTCTTGATAATTTAATTGCGCAAAACAAAGCAGTTCCTATGATTGTTGTTATGCCATATGGAAATATGTTATGCGGCACTCCGGATCCGAATACTATTCAAGCCGCAGATATGTATAAATTATTTAGTGATGATTTAACCACAAATATAATTCCTTACGTTGAAGAGAATTATAGAGTTATTGCTGATAGAGAACATCGTGCAATTGCCGGATTTTCAAGAGGTGGCGGTCAATCATTATTTGCAGGATTTATGAACTTTGATAAATTTGCTTGGATCTGTTCATACAGTGCATTTTTAACAGGAGAAGTTTTCGATAAGTATTTTGAAAATATTTATTCAAATCCGGAATTGACAAATAAAAATTTAAAACTTTTATGGCTTGGCGTTGGCAGCGATGATTTTCTTTATAAACAAGCAACAACATTTATGGAAATTATGAAAGAAAAAAATATCGAACATAAAACATTGATTACCGGCGGAGGTCATACGTGGATGAACTCCAGACATTATCTAACAGAAACATTACAATTATTCTTTAAATAAAATTAACAATCAGAAAGTTTTGTATATTTTACTATTAAAAATTGAATCGGTTTAATAATGTTTTAAACGATAAATAATGAATTAAAAGTATTGTAAATAATAAACAAAGAAATCAATTTAAAAAGTAAAAGTTGAATTTAAAAAGGAGAGAAAATGAAACAATCAATTAAAATATTGATTTTTGTTTTGCTATTAAGCAGAGCAAATTTTGCGCAATCAGAGCAAGAAAAAATTATTGAAGATTTTAAAACGGTTTCAAATCAACCGGGCAAAGAGTTTCCAAAAGTTAATTCAGAAAGAAGAGTTAGAACAAGTATTTCCGCACCGGATGCGCACAAAGTTCAATTGGATATTAGTGCAGTAAAATATGATTTAAACAAAGATACAGCTGGTGTATGGACTGGTGAATCTGCACCGCAAGATGAAGGTTTTCATTATTATCAACTTTGGATTGATGGTGCAGCAGTGCCGGATCCAAACAGTTTATATTATTTTGGTGCAATGCGTTGGGGAAGCGGAGTAGATGTTCCCGCGCACGATCAAGAATTTTATGAATTAAAAGATGTTCCTCACGGTCAGATAAGAGAAATTTATTTTCCTTCAAAAAGTACAAACACTTCTCGCAGAGCATTTGTTTATACTCCTCCGGATTATGAAAAAAATGTAAATAAAAAATATCCGGTGCTTTATCTTCAACATGGATATGGAGAAAACGAATATGGCTGGCCTAACCAAGGCAAAACAAATTTTATTATGGATAATCTTATAGCTTCCGGAAAAGCAAATCCATTTATAATTGTAATGACTTACGGAATGACAAATGATGTAAAAATGGGCGGACTGAGAAATTTTGATATTACACCTTTTCAAACAGTTTTAGTGGATGAACTTATTCCATACATTGATTCAAATTTTAGAACTCTAACAGATCAACCAAATAGGGCTATGGCTGGTCTTTCAATGGGTGGTTTTGAAACAAAACTTGTTACCCTAAAAAAACTGGATACATTTTCTCAAATTGGTCTTTTTAGCGGCGGAAGTATAAATCTGGAAGATGTTAATAATACTCCTGGTTTTAAAGAAAAAGTAAAACTTGTATTTGTTGGTACTGGAGGCAGAGAACTTGAAAACTTTAGAAATGGCGGAAGAGGTTTTGGCGGAGATCCGGAAAAAAATACGGAAGAAATATCTAAGGAAGGAATAAATGCTCATTTTTATGTTTCGCCTGAAACTGCCCACGAATGGCAGACATGGAGACGTTGTTTAAATGAATTTGCACAGTTAGTATTTAATAAATAAGGATTTTTTTATGAAAAAATTTGAATTAAAGTTAATTCTTATTCTGATAATTTTATCAATCAACATAAACTTTGCACAAACTATTGTTGAAGATTTTAAACCATCGTCAACAGTTCAGCCGGGAAAAGAATTTCCTCAAGTAAATTCTGAAGGCAGAGTTCGAGTTTCAATTTCAGCTCCGGAATCAAAACGAGTTCAGCTTGATATTAGTGCTGTGAAATATGATCTTAAAAAAAATACAGACGGCATTTGGATTGGAGAATCTGATCCGCAAGATGAAGGATTTCATTATTATCAAATTTGGGTTGATGGTGCTGCAGTTCCCGATCCCGGAAGTTTATACTTTTATGGTGCTGGTCGTTGGGGAAGCGGAATTGAAATTCCTGCTAATGATAAAGATTTCTATGAATTAAAAAATGTTCCGCATGGAAATGTTTGTGAACAGTATTACTTTTCTAAAATTACAAAAAAATGGCGCAGATGTTTTGTTTATACTCCACCGGAATATAATGAAAATACATTTAATAGGTTTCCTGTTTTGTATTTGCAGCACGGAAGTTTTGAAGATGAAACCGGCTGGAGAAATCAAGGTTTTGCAAATCTGATTTTGGATAATTTAATTGCAGAAAATAAAGCAATACCAATGATTATTGTTATGGATAATGGTTATGCGTTTGAAGAATCTCAAAACTCTGATAAAAAAACTCCACCCAAATTTGTGTTTGAAGAAGTTTTAATTCAAGAAATAATTCCAATGATTGATGCAACTTACAGAACAATTGCAGATCGAGAACATAGATCAATGGCTGGTCTCTCAATGGGAGCAAATCAAACAATAAGAATCACAATGAATAATCTTGAAAAATTTTCTTGCATCGGCGGATTCAGCGGAACATCAAATTATCCAAGCAGTGATAAAATTGATAGACAAACATTTATGAATGGGATCTTCAAAGACGGAAATTTGCTGAATGAAAAAATTAAATTATTCTGGTTAGGAATAGGAACAAAAGAACCAAATCCGTTTCCGGGTTCTGTTGGAGCATTTCGAGCAATGTTAGATGAAGCCGGAGTAAAACATGTTTATTATGAATCGCCTAAAACAGCGCACGAATGGCTTACTTGGCGTAGAAGTTTATATCAATTTGCACAATTGTTATTTAAATAGAATAAATCATGTAGGATGAAAGAAATGAAATTAGTTAAAAATATTTTACTGATATTTTTTGTAATAACTTCTTTAACACAAGCCCAAGAAATAATTGATTTGTATTCCGGAGAAATTCCTAATTCGAAAAAATCAAACATTAAGGAAGAATTTAAAAATGGAATGTTCTCAAAAGTAACAATTCCTAAATTAGAAATATTTCTTGCCGAAAAAGATAAAAATAACGGATTGGCTGTTATTATTTGTCCCGGCGGAGGTTATGGCGTTGTTGTTTATGAAATGGAAGGAATTAAAACTGCAAAAGAATTTACTAAAAATGGAGTTAATGCATTTTTGTTAAAATATCGTCTTCCGAATGATTCAATAATGATTGATAAAAAAAATGGTACTCTTCAAGATGCACTTCAAGCAATAAAATTAGTGAGAGAAAATTCTGAGAAATGGGGAATAGAAAAATCTAAAATTGGCATTATGGGATTTTCTGCTGGCGGACATTTAGCATCTACAGCTGCAACTCATTTTGATATGCAAATTATTGAAAATAATTCAAACATAAATTTACGACCCGATTTTCAAATATTAATTTATCCGGTAATTAGTATGCAAGAAGGATTAACTCATTTGGGATCTAGAGAAAATCTTTTAGGAAAAAATCCAACAAAAGAATTAATTGATTTTTATTCAAATGAATTGCAAGTAAATGAAAACATACCGCCAGCTTATGTTACTCATACCGGAGATGATAAAGTTGTTGATGTAGAAAATAGTTTGGAATATTATAAAGCATTGAAGACTAATAATGTTCCGACAGAGATGCATATTTATCCCAAAGGAAATCATGGATTTGTATTATCTCAGCCAGTTGAAGAATGGATGGAACCAATTTTAAAATGGTTGAAAAAGTTAAACTAAATATTAGATGAAGGAAATTATGAAAACTGAAAAAAAATTATTTCTGCATATTATTATTCTGACTTTATTATTTACAAATATTTATTTCGCTCAATTTGGAAACCGACCGGTTGTTATTTCTCCACAAGTAAATGAAAACTTTACAGTTACATTTAATTTCCTTGCACCCTCTGCAAAAGAAGTAAAACTTAATGCACAATTTGAAAAACAGCCAAAATTAATGGAAAAAGATTCTGTAGGAATTTGGAGTGTAACGGTTGGTCCGGTAAAACCAGATATGTATCCATACTGTTTTATTGTTGATGGAATAAGTATTGCAGATCCAAATAATTCAGCAATATTTCCAAATGAAGGATTTCAAAACAGTGTTGTGGAAATTAATGATAAAACACCGCTAATTCATTCTGTGCAAAATGTACCCCATGGAACAGTTTCTTATCGTTATTATTATTCTGAAGAACTTGGAATTCGTCCAGTAGTAATTTATACTCCTCCGGATTATGAAAAAAATATTGATAAGAATTATCCGGTTCTATTCTTGCTTCATGGAACAACCGATACCGAAGAAACTTGGACGAAAGTCGGAAGAGCAAATTTCATTTTAGATAATTTAATTGATCAGCAAAAAGCTGAGCCAATGATTATCGTAATGCCGTATGGAAGGGCTTATCCAGCGATTAGTAAATCTTCCGGAAGTTTAAGAAATTGGGAAAACCTTCAAGAATTTAAAAAAGATTTTTTAAACAATCTCATGCCATTTGTTAAAGAAAATTATAGAATAAAAGAAGGTAAAGACAATTATGCAATTGCGGGATTTTCCGGCGGCGGCGGCGAAACTTTATATCTCGGTTTGAATAATCAAGACAAATTTAGCTGGGTTTGCGGATTTGCTCCCGGAATGTTGAAAGAAGAGTTTGATAGAAATAATGCCGGCGCATTTGCTGATCCAAATCTTACTAATCAACAATTAAAATTATTTTGGATTGGAGTTGGCAGAGAAGATTTTTTATATAAAGTAGTATTAGATTATTTAAACATTCTTGATGAAAAGAAAATTAATTATGAAA
This sequence comes from Ignavibacteriota bacterium, assembly GCA_016708125.1. NCBI lineage: Bacteria > Pseudomonadati > Ignavibacteriota > Ignavibacteriota bacterium. The sequence continues at coordinate 3,068,235 of JADJGF010000001.1, forward strand.
AATTTATTTCGGAAGGCGGACATACTTGGATGAACTGCAAACTTTATCTGAGTGTAATATTACAAAAGTTATTTAAATAATTTTTCTTGATAAAACATTAAAAAATATTTTTATAGGGAAATAATGAAATTATTCAGATTAGCAATTATTGTCATAATAATAAGTTTTGCAAAAGATTCTTTTGCGAATAAAATTTATGACTTAAAAAGTCCAAACGAGAAACTATCAATAAATTTTAGGATAACTGAAAATGGTGAACCAGTTTATTCAATTTCAAGTTTGGGTGAATCAATTTTTAAGCAGTCTAAATTGGGAGTTGTGAGAAGCGATGGAAATTTTTCTGCTAATTTAATTCTTGACTCAGTTTCGAATGTTACAGTTGTAAATGATAAGTATAAGTTGCTTCATGGAAAAAGATTAGAATGCAATTATTCAGCAAATAAAAAAGTATTTTATTTGAAAAATTCTGATTCAAAAAAAATAGAGATTATTTTCCAAGTATCGAATGATGGTGTTGCATTTAGATATCACTTTCCGGAAAATTCAGATGCGAAATTAAAAATTTATAATGAAGCAACATCTTTTCATTTTGATACTTCCACCAAAGCATTTTTACAGCCTTGCCCGGATGCACGAACTGGTTGGAGTTTTTCACAGCCATCTTATGAAGAATATTATCAAATGGAAATTCCGGTTGGAACAGTTTCTCCATTTCAAGCCGGTTGGGTATTCCCGGCACTATTCAATTTTAAAAATTATTGGATAAGTATTACGGAAACAGCAGTTGATACAAATTATTGCGGTTCTCGGTTAGGTCAGTTTTCACCGGATGGCGAATATTCAATTCAATTTCCTCAGCCACAAGAAACCAGAGGAAATGAGTCCGCATTACCAGAATCAACTTTACCGTGGTTTACGCCCTGGCGAATTATAGCAATTTCAGAAAATTTAGGTGGACTTGTAGAATCAACAATCGGAACAGATTTAGCAATCCCACAAAAATATGATGTGTCTTCTTGGCTCAAGCATGGTATAGCTTCTTGGAGCTGGGTAATTCTTAAAGATGATTCTACAAATTTTGATACTCAAAAAAGATTTATTGATTTTGCTTCCAAAATGAATTGGGAATATTGTTTGATTGATGCTTTTTGGGATAAGCAAATTGGATATGAAAAAATAAAAGAGCTTGCAGATTATGCGAAAACCAAAAATGTGAAAATACTATTGTGGTATAATTCTGCTGGTGATTGGAATACAACTCCGCTTACACCACATAATAAAATGATTTCAAAAGAATCAAGAAGAAATGAATTTCAAAAATTACAAGAAATGGGAATTGCCGGAATAAAAGTAGATTTCTTCGGAGGTGATGGGCAGTCGATGATGAAATATTATATTGATATTTTAAAAGATGCCGCTGATTACAAAATTGCAGTAAATTTTCATGGTTGTACATTACCGCGCGGATGGCACAGAACTTATCCAAATTTGGTAAGTATGGAATCAATTCGTGGTGAAGAATATGTGACTTTTGATCAATCGAATGCAGATCGCCAAGCAGCACATTGTGCAATAATTCCATTTACAAGAAATCTTTTTGATCCAATGGATTTTACACCAGTTAATTTTTCCGGAATTCCAAATATAAATCGTAAAACAACAAAGGGATTTGAAATTGCGTTATCTGTTTTATTTACTTCTGGAATTCAACATATAGCTGAAACACCAAAAGGAATGTACATACAAAAGGATTTTGTTCAAGAATTTATGAAGAATTTACCAGAAACATGGGATGACGTAAAATTTATTGATGGTTATCCCGGTAAGTATGTTGTACTAGCAAGAAAAAAAGGTAATGAATGGTATATAGCTGGAATTAATTCTGAAGATAAAGAAATAAGTTTAACATTAGATTTGTCATTTATCAAAAGCAAATCAAATGGTAAAATATTTAAAGATTCACAAGATTTAAAAGATCTTACTCTATCGGTTATTTCATACAGAAAACCAATTAAATTAACGCTAAGTCCAAATTCCGGTTTTGTTATAAAATAAATTTTATTGATTATAAAATAAATTGAGAGAATAATGAAAAAAATATTTTTAATAATATTAACCATAACGGTTACTTTGAATTTGTTTGGGCAGTCATATCCATATCAAAATCCAAATTTAAGTTCAGAAGAAAGAGCGAATGACTTGATTTCTCGTCTAACTATTGAAGAAAAAGCTGCATTAATGTGTGACGTATCAGATGCAATTCCAAGATTAGGAATTAAGAAATTTAATTGGTGGAGTGAAGCTCTGCACGGTCTTGCAAATAATAATGATGTAACAGTTTTTCCACAACCAATTGGAATGGCTGCTTCATTCAACGACGAACTTGTATACAAAATATTTAACGCTACTTCAGATGAAACTCGTGCAAAATATAATGAGTCTCAACAAAAAGGATTAGAAAATAAACGTTTCTTGAGTCTTTCTGTTTGGACACCTAATATTAATATTTTTCGTGACCCACGTTGGGGACGTGGACAAGAAACTTATGGTGAAGATCCATACTTAACTTCACGAATGGGAGTTTCGGTTGTTAAAGGTCTTCAAGGTCCAGATGATGGAAAGTATAAAAAACTTCTTGCTTGTGCAAAACATTATGCTGTTCATTCTGGCCCGGAGTGGAGCCGTCATTCACTTAATCTAAATAATGTTGATCCTCGGGATTTATGGGAAACATATCTTCCGGCATTTAAATCATTAGTTCAAGAAGCAGATGTACGTCAAGTTATGTGTGCTTATCAGCGTTTGGATGATGAACCTTGTTGTGCAAATGGTCGTTTACTTCAAGACATTTTACGAGATGAATGGGGATTTAAACATTTAGTTGTATCCGATTGCGGTGCAATTGGAGATTTTTATACTACTCATAAATATTCATCAGATGCAGTTCATGCTGCTGCTAAAGGCGTTTTGGCTGGAACTGATGTTGAATGTCAATGGATAAATCATAATTATAAATTATTACCGGAAGCAGTTGAAAGAGGATTAGTAAAAGAGGAGGAAATTGATGTTAGGTTGATGAGAGTTTTAAAAGGTCGTTTTGATTTAGGTGAAATGGATAAAGATGAATTGGTTCCATGGACAAAAATTCCCATATCAATCGTCAATAATGATGAGCACAAAAAACTCGCATTTGATATGGCACTTCAAACAATGACACTTCTTCAAAATAAAAATAATATTCTTCCTATTAAAAAATCTGTTGAAAAGATTGCTGTAATTGGTCCTAATGCCGATGACGAAGTTATGCTTTGGGGAAATTACAACGGAAAACCATTCAGAACAATTACAATTCTTGATGGAATTAAAACCAAACTTTCTGAAAATAAAATATTTTATGATAAAGGTTGTGATTTAGTTGAAGATAAAGTTACAAATAGTTATTTCGCAAAATGTTCTTTTGAAGGAAAAAAAGGATTCAAAGCTACTTACTGGAACAATAAAGATTTTACCGGAGATATTGTAACTACTGACCAATTAGAAAACCCAATAAAATTAACTACTGCTGGACAACATGAATTTGCTTCCGGAGTTAAGTTAGAAGGTTTTTCTGCTAAATATGAAACAGTATTCGAAGCAACTGAAAGTGAAGAAATTGTTTTCAAGTGTGGAGCAACAGGTTCATTTGAACTTTTAGTTGATGATAATAGAATTAGAAAATATGAAAATTGGAGAACTCTTCCTTCAAGAATTCCATTTAAAGTTGAGAGCGGTAGAAAATATAAAATCGAAATTAAGTTTGCTCAATTAAATGACTGGCAAGCAAATATTGAATTTAATTTTGGGAAAGAAGTAGATATAGATTATAACGCACTCATTAGTAAATTAGATGAAATTGAGACTGTAATTTTTGTTGGAGGACTTTCAACACAATTGGAAGGCGAAGAAATGCCGGTTTCTTATCCGGGTTTTAAAGGCGGTGATCGTACTGAAATTGAACTTCCATCTGTTCAAAGAAATTATCTTAAGGCTCTTAAACAAGCTGGGAAGAAAGTAATTTATGTTAATTGCTCAGGATCAGCTATAGCATTAGTTCCCGAAACTGAAAGCTGTGATGCAATTCTTCAAGCTTGGTATGGTGGTGAATCCGGTGGACAAGCTGTTGCAGATGTTTTGTTTGGTGATTATAATCCATCTGGAAAACTACCAATTACATTTTATAAAAATTTACAGCAACTTGCTGATTTTGAAGACTATTCAATGCAAGGAAGAACTTATAGATATATGTCTGATCACCTTTTCCCATTTGGCTTTGGTTTAAGTTACACTACTTTTTCAATTGGTGAAGCAAAACTGAGTAAATTCACGATTAAGGAAAATGAATCAATAGAAATAACAATTCCGGTTTCAAATACTGGCAAAATAGATGGAACAGAAATAGTCCAAGTTTATGTTAAAAAATTAAAAGATGTTGATGGACCACTTAAAACATTAAAGGGATTTCAAAGAGTTTATTTAGCTGCCGGGAAGAAAGAAAATACTGTTATTAGTTTGCCGTATAATTCATTTGAATTTTACGATAGATTCAATGATAAAATGATGGTAACACCCGGTGAGTATGAAATATTTTACGGAAAAAGTTCAGATTTAAAAGATTTGATAAAAACAATGATTACCATAAAAAATAATACAAAATTGAATTAATTGATCATGGAGATTAAATGAATATTCGAATAATTTTTATTGTTTTTTTATTATTTAGTTGCAATTACTTAAAAGCACAAAATCTTGAAAAGCAAGCTCCGATTGGCTTTGACGTTTATAGAGAAAATATTGCTCATGGAAAAATTGATTCAGTTACATATGAATCAAAAACTGTTGGTACAAAAAGAAAAGCAATAATTTATACTCCGCCGGAATTTTCTAAAGACAAAAAATATCCGGTATTATATCTTTTACATGGAATTGGTGGAGATGAAAAAGAATGGTTGAAAGGTGCACAGCCGCAAATAATTTTTGATAATCTTTATGCTGAAAATAAAATTGAGCCAATGATTGTTGTAATGCCAAACGGCAGAGCAATGAAAGATGATCGAGCAATTGGAAATATTTTTGATAAAGAAAAAGTTGATGCATTTGCAAATTTTGAAAAAGATTTACTTAATGATCTTATTCCTTTTATTGAAAAAACATTCCCAGTTCTAACTGACAGAGAACATCGTGCAATTGCTGGTTTATCAATGGGAGGCGGTCAATCATTAAATTTTGGACTTGGAAATTTAGACAAATTTGCTTGGGTTGGCGGGTTTTCTTCTGCTCCAAATACTAAAAATCCGAAGGAACTTTTTCCAAATCTGGAAGAATCTAAAAAGAAATTAAAATTGCTTTGGATTTCATGTGGAGATAACGATGGCTTAATTCCTTTTAGTACACGAACACATGAATATGCAAGAGACAATAATATTCCACATATTTTTTATATAGAACCCGGAGTACATGATTTTAAAGTTTGGAAAAATAGTTTGTATATGTTTTCCAAAATAATATTTAAAAATGTTGACGAAACAAAATTCTCACAATGCAGCCCTTTGGGAATTCCGGCATCAAGTAATGTTAGAAGAGCAAAGTATCCGCAGATTTTACCAGATAATAGAGTAATATTTCAAGTAAAAGCTCCGGAAGCAAAAAATGTTCAGATTGATTTGGGCAAAAAATATGATATGATAAAAGATACAAGCGGTGTTTGGGAAATTATAACCGATACGATTTGTGAAGGGTTTCATTATTATTCATTATTGATTGACGGCGTTGCAGTTTGCGATCCGGCAAGTGAAACTTTTTACGGTATGGGTAGAATGGCTTCGGGAATTGAGATTCCACACAAAAATGATTTTTATTATGAATTGAAAGATGTACCTCATGGTGATATAAGAATTAAAAAATATTTTTCAAATGTCTTAAACAGATGGCGACAAGTTTATATTTATACTCCTCCCGGTTATGATCAAAATGTTAATGAAAAATATCCAGTGCTCTATATATTGCATGGTGGAGGCGAAGATGAACGCGGATGGGCAACTCAAGGTAAAACAGATATTATTTTAGATAATTTAATTTCAGATAAAAAAGCAGTCCCAATGGTTATTGTAATGCCCGATGGAAATATTGATGCCCCAATGTTCGGTGATCAAGTTTTAAAAATGTTTGAAACAGAATTATCAAAATCTGTTATTCCATTTATTGAAAATAATTATCGAGTTAAAACAGATTCTAAAAATCGCGCACTTGCTGGTTTATCAATGGGCGGACTTCAAACACTCTATGCCGGAATTAACAATACAGAAATGTTTTCATACTTGGGAGTTTTTAGTTCGGGTTGGATCCAACCGATGCAAAAAGATTTAGCGAATTCACAATATGATTTTATACGAAACAATGTTGATAAAATAAATACAAATTTAAAATTATTTTGGATTTCGATGGGTGGAAAAGAAGATATTGCTTACAATAATTGCCAATTGATGATTCAAAAATTTGATGAGATGAAAATAAATTATCAATATAGTGAATATCCCGGCGGACATACCTGGCCGGTTTGGCGTCATGATTTATTCAACATAGCACAATTATTATTCAAATAAAATATTGCTAAAAGAATGAAGAAATTTAATAAAATATTTTGCCGAGTAGAAATTAACATAACAAAAAATCTTTTCAACTTGATTTTATTTTGTGTGTTATTTTCTACAGTAATATTTTCACAATCAGCAAACAATGGAAAAAAAATTAGCTCCAATTTATTTGGATTATTTTTTGAAGATATTAATTATGCAGCAGATGGCGGACTTTATGCAGAGCTTGTGCAAAACCGTTCGTTTGAATATAATCCTACAGAACAAAAAAGTTGGAATCCCTTTTCTTTCTGGGAATATATTTCACCCGGGTTTTCTTATGGAAGAATTAGTGTAGAAACAAATTCACCAATTCATTCAAACAATCCGCATTACATAGTGCTTGATGTTGAACATGTTGGACATGAAGGTAATTATATTGGTGATACCGGAGTTGGTTTAAAAAATTCCGGATTTAACGGAATGGTAATTAAGACTGGTGAAAAATATAATTTTACTTTTTTTGTACATCAATATTCAGAAGAACCAATTAATTTCAAAATAAGTTTGCAAAGTCCATCCGGCAAAATTAAATATGCTGAAAATCAAATTACAACTTCTTCAAAAGATTGGAAAAAATATTCAACAAGTTTAATTGCATCAGAAAAAAGTGACAGTGCAACATTAGTGATTCTGGCATCAACCAAAGGAAAATTTGCAATCGATGTAATTTCTTTATTTCCGGAAAAAACGTTTCTTAATCGCACAAATGGATTAAGAAATGATATTGCTCAAGTACTTGCCGATATGAAACCAAAGTTTATTCGTTTTCCTGGAGGATGTCTTGTGCATGGCGATGGATTGGGTAATATGTACAGGTGGAAAAATACAATCGGTCCAATTGAACAAAGAAAAGAACAGAGAAATATATGGGGTTATCACCAAACAACCGGTCTTGGATATTTTGAGTATTTTCAATATTGTGAAGATATTGGCGCAAAGCCTTTACCGGTATTGCCAGCTGCGGTTAGTTGTCAGAATTCCGGAGGAACCTGGAGAATTGGAGGTACTGGGCAGAAAGCACTGCAAATGAATGAAATGGATGAATATATTCAAGAAATCCTTGATTTAATTGAATGGGCAAATGGTCCAATTACTTCAACTTGGGGTAAAAAGAGAGCTGAAGCTGGACATCCAAAACCATTTAATCTAGAATTTATTGGGATTGGCAATGAAGATAAAATGACACCGGATTTTCAAGAAAGATTTAAAATGATATTTGAAGTTGTAAAATCAAAACATCCGGAAATAACAATAATTGGTACAACCGGACCTTTTCACAGTGGAGAAGATTTTGAGAAAGGATGGAAATTAGCAAATGAATTACAAATCCCAATTGTTGATGAGCATTATTATGTCGATCCCAATTGGCTTTTAGCAAATCAGAATCGTTATGATAAATACGATAGAAATAAATCGAAAGTTTATCTTGGGGAATATGCTTCTTGGGGAAACGAGATAATAAATGCAATTACCGAAGCAGCTTATTTAACGTCGTTAGAGAGAAATGGCGATGTAGTTGTTATGGCATCATATGCACCTATGCTTGCTAAAAAAGATTTTACACAGTGGAAAACCGACTTGATATTTTTTGACAATAATCAAATTTTACTTACACCAAATTACCATGTTCAAAAAATGTTTATGACGAATCAAGGTGAAACGTATTATGATAATATTATTTCATTTGATGAAAGTGATACGACTTTAGCTTCATCTTGCGTTAAAGATAGCGAAAGCGGTGATATAATTTTAAAATTAGTTAATGCAAGCCTTGAAATGAAATCAATTAAAATTGATTTATCAAATTTTAAAATTTATTCAGAAGCTGAGAAAACAATTTTATTTGGTGATCCGGAAGATGAAAATTCATTTGATAATCTTGTAAAAATTATGCCAGAAAAATCAACAATGAAAATTCATTCAAAATTTAATTGTGATCTACTGGCAATGTCATTAACTGTTCTAAGAATAAAAACAGAAAAATAATTATTGCATAGTATGAGTAAAATTATGAGTAAAAAAAAGTTTATACCTAAAATAATTTTATTGATGATAATTATTTTATCTGCAACCAATTTAAGTGCACAAAAACTTCACAGCGATAATGGGGATGGTACATTTACAAATCCGGTTATTGCGGCTGATTTTCCAGATCCAGATGTGATTCTTGTAGATGATACTTATTATATGGTTACCACAACAATGTTTATTTTCCCCGGAGTAACAGTTCTTAAATCCAAAGATTTAGTTAATTGGGAATATTGTAGCAATGCGGTTCCTAGATTTGATTTTAGTCCATGTTATAATCTTGATGGGTGTAATAGATATCGACACGGACAATGGGCAACAAGTATAAAGTACAATAAAGGAAAATTTTATTTATTGTTTATAACTCTTGATGAAGGCGGATTTATTTGCTCCTCAGAAAAAGCTGAAGGTTCTTGGGAAATTAAAAAATTACCCAAAGGGTTTTATGATCCTGGATTATTTTTTGATGAAGATGGAAGAATATTTGTTGCTCATGGATATAGTGAAATTAGAATTACCGAAGTTGATAAAAATTTTACACCAATAAGCAAAGATTCGCTTGTTTACGTCGGCGATATTCGAAAAGGTTTAGAGGGTGCTCATGTTTATAAAATTAACGATTATTATTATTTGTATTGCACATACGGAGGACTAGACGGAATTCAAGTTGCTCTTCGTTCAAAAAATATTTACGGACCATATGAACAAAAAATTGTAATTAGTGAAAAAACTCATGGCTCAAACTTTGGCATACATCAAGGAGCACTAATTAAAACTCAAACTGGAGAATGGTGGACAATGCTTTTTGTTGATAGCGGTCCTTTCGGTCGTTTCCCATCATTGCAGCCGGTGACTTGGATTGATGGTTGGCCAATGGTTGGCGTTGATGGAAAAGCTGTAGTTAATTATAAAAAGCCCAATGTTGGAAAAGAATATCCAATAAAAATATTTCCCACATCTGATGAATTTAATACTCAAGAATTGGGAATGCAATGGGGATGGAATCATAATCCGGAACAAAGTAAATGGTCACTTTCAGAAAATCACGGATACTTAAGATTAAAAACAGTTAGAATTGTTGACAGCTTGCAAAAAGCACAAAATACTTTAACACAAAGAATGTTTGCATATTATTCCGATACTTTAGCAACAGTTGGAACAACAGAATTAAATTTTGAAAATATGAAAGATGGTGATATTGCCGGATTAGCAATATTTCAAGATCCGTATGCATTTATCGGAGTAAGAAAAAACAATAATAAAAATTATGTGATTATGTTTAACAATGGAAAAATAATTGATTCGACTGAAGTTAACGGAAATAAAATTTATTTAAAAGCTAACGCAATTTACGGATCGGGTGCCGAAGATATTTTTACGGGCGATGCTCCAGCTGGATCTGGAACTGCAACTTTTTCATTTAGTATTGATAATAAAAATTTTACAAATATTGGTGATGAATTAAAAATGAGATTTAGTTTAAAAATATTCACGGGAAATAAATTTTGTTTATTTAACTATGCTACAAAGGAATTTGGTGGTTATGTTGATTTCAATTGGTTTAGAACAAGTGCCGAAAAAATTTAAATATATAATTTGAAATATATTCGCTAATATTTTTTTAATATCATAAATGTGGGGGTAAGATGAAGAATAATATTAAACAAAATCAAAAGTTTAAAAAACCTTTAAGATTGAAATATGGAGAAATCATAATGAAACAATCAGCAACTTTTGCACTTTTGTTAATTTTACTGTTAATTTTAACAGAAAATTCATTTGCACAAAAACTTAAATTAAATGAATCAGATTATTTTGAAGCACAAGGAATTAATGTTTTAGTTTTTAGTAATCAATACAACGGAATGTTTTTTGATGAAAAAACTGCTGGTATTGAATTAATTCAACATGGTGTGCGTACATCAACCGGCGGCGCAGTAAGATTGGCAAACACTCCGGAGCAATGGGATTTAGTTCCGATGGTTGTTGATCGAAAAGTTGACAAAGAAAAAAATAGTATTGATGTTGTTTTGAAATATGAAGAGTTTGATTTTACTTCCAAAATAAATGTAACTGCAAAAGAAAATGGTGTATTGATAAGTGTATATCTTGATAATCCGGTTCCGGAAAAATTAGAAGGTCGTGCCGGATTTAATTTGGAATTTCTACCTTCAACTTATTTTGAAAAAACATTTATGGTAGATGGAAATGCTGGAAATTTTCCAAGATATCCTTCGGGCACAACGAAGATTGAACCGATAAAAAATAAAATAACACAGTTTGCCGGACACACGACTTTTGATGATAGAGGACTTGGTGAATTTATTGTTCCTCAGCCGTTAGCAAAAGGAAAGTCAATTGTTTTATCACCAGAATGTCTAGAAAGTTTTGTAACGATAAAAAGTTTAGATACAGAAATTATGTTATTAGATGGTCGCAATGTTGCACAAAACGGTTGGTTTATTGTAAGAAGTTTGCTTCCGATAAAGAAAACCGGAAAAGTACTTGAGTGGTATCTTGAAGCAAATACAATTCCAAATTGGATTAGAAAACCTAATATTGGTTTTTCTCAAGTTGGTTATACGCCAAATCAAGAAAAAGTTGCTGTTATAGAATTAGATAAAAATGATACTCAGTTAAATAATGCTAAAGTATTTCAAATTACTTCAGATGGAAAAACTGTTGAGAAATTTAATGGTGATGTGAAAGAATGGGGAAAATATCTAAGATATAATTATGCAAAATTTGATTTTAGTTCAGTTAAAGAATCGGGAATTTACTATATCCAGTATGGTGATCACAAAACAAATACTTTTAGAATCAATCAAGATGTTTATGAAGATGTTTGGCATCCAACAATGGATGTTTGGTTCCCGGTTCAAATGGATCACATGCAAGTAAATGAAGCATATAGAGTTTGGCACGGTGAACCATTTATGGATGATTGTCTTCAAGCGCCGCTTAATCATCAACATTATGATGGTTATAAAATGGGAGATACAACAGATACAAAATTTAAACCATATGAAAGAATTCCTAATATGGCTGTTGGCGGATGGTTTGATGCCGGTGATTTTGATATTCAAACCGGCTCGCATAATCATGTTATTTCAAGTTTTGTTGATACTTGGGAAAAATTTAAAGTTGAACGTGATCAAACTTTTATTGATCAAAAAACTCGTTATGTTGATATTCATCGTCCCGATGGAAAAATTGATATCCTCCAGCAAATTGAGCATGGAACATTGAATCTTGTTGCCCAATGTGAAAATATTGGTCACCCGGTAATGGGAATTATTGTTCCAAATTTACATCAATATCATCATCTTGGTGATGCAATGACTGAAACGGATAATCTTCCGTATAATCCAGATTTAAAACCATTTGAAAAAGATGGAAAATCAAGCGGAACAATGGATGACCGTTGGGCATTCACTACACGCTTGCCATTTTTAGATTTTCAGACTTCGGCAACATTAGCAGAAGCCGCTCGCACTTTAAAAGGATATAATGATGATCTCGCAAATAGAAGTTTAACAAATGCAAAAAGATTATTAGCAGAAGCTGATGAAATACTTAAAAAACCAATTAAAGATGATAATCCTTGGTGGACAAGATGGGCAAGAGGTGCAGATATTGAATCTGTTCTTCAATTATATATAACAACGAAAGAGCAAAAATATGCTGATAGATTTATAGAAAAGATTTGGTCAATTCTTGAACCACCAAAAATTGATGATCCTCATATTGATCCTAGTTTTTTCTTGAGCAGAAGCATTAAAGTAGCGTTAAAAGCCACTCCATATATGGATGATAATTTCAAAACAAAATTAAGAGATTATGTAATTAAGTATAAAAATTTCCTAACCGAGTTAGAAAAGAAAAATCCATACGGAATGCCAATAGCAACCGGAGGTTGGGGCGGAAGTGGAAATGTAGTTGCAACTGCAATTACAAATTATTTTGCTTATAAATTATATCCGGATATTATGACAAAAGATGATGTAATAAAAGGTGCAAATTATATTTTTGGATGTCATCCATATTCTAATCTTTCTTTTGTAAATGCTGTTGGAACAAAGTCTAAGAAAATTGCTTATGGAAATAACAGAGCAGATTTCACAACAATAGCTGGTGGAATTGTTCCCGGAGTTATGTTACTTAAACCGGATTTCTTAGAAAACAAAGATGATTGGCCGTTCTTATGGGGAGAAAACGAAGTTACAGTTGGAGGTTCTGCAGATTATGTTTTCTTAGCAAATGCTGTTAAAGAATTATTAAAATAATTTGTAAGGAATTTTAAAATGAGTTTCCCAAATATTATTTCTTTCACACTTTTGAACGCATGCAACTTAAGATGTAAAATGTGCGGGCAGTGGAGTGAAACCGGCTATGTAAAAAATAAAATTGTAGATGCAAATCCACAATTGGATTTGGAAGTTTGGAAAAAACTCATTGATGAAATTTCTCAAAATAAAATTAGAATTATTTTAATTAGGGGAGGAGAACCATTTCTCTTCCCCAAAATTATGGATTTGATAAAATATGCAAATAGTAAAAATCTGTTTTTATCTATTGATACAAACGGAACGATGATAGAAAAATTTGCCGAAGAACTTGTCCAATTGGGTAATATGCATATTACTTTTTCTGTTGATGGACCTGAAAAAATTCATGATGAAGTTCGCGGAATTGAAGGAAGTTATCAAAAAATTAAAACCAATATTGCTTTATTTAACGAACTTGAGAAAAAATATAATAAACCATTAAGTAAAAGTATTTGCTTTACAATCAGTAAATATTCTTATGAAGGTTTAGGCGAAATGCCAAAGGTTGCAAGAGAAATGGGAATAAGCTCAATCAATATTGTTCCATATTATTTTTTTAATTCTGAAGTTGGTGAAAAATATGAAGATGAATTATTAAAATATTTTAATACTAAAGCATATTCTTGGAAAGGATTTTATAATGAAGATTCGGGGATCGATTTTAATATTTTCAAAACTCAATATGAAAAATATATTTCGTCTTTAAATGGAATTGAGAATTTCCCGTTTATGCCGTTTGGAATTAATGAATATAAGGAATGGTTTGATAATTCTTATTCAGTTGTTGGATCAGAAAAATGTTTTAATGTAGAAAGTTTAATAGATATTCAGCCAAATGGTGACGCAAATTTCTGTATTGATTTTCCGGATTATGTTTTTGGAAACGTTAAAAATAATTCGATTGAGGAAATATGGAATTCTGAAAAAGCAGAAAAATTTAGAAAGTACAGAAGAGAAAAACCATTAGCTGTCTGCTATAGATGCGGCGCAAAGTACTGTTCGGAAATTAAAGAATAGTTATAACGTATTTATTTGAAAATAAAAATATTAGAAGTTGTTTGGAAAATAAAAATGAAATTATTACGATATAAAATATTATTGATTTTACTTTTCGTTTTGCTTAATAATATATCAGCGCAAAACCCAATAATAATGGATCAATACACTGCTGATCCAACAGCAAGAGTTTTTGATGGAAAAGTATATCTTTATCCCTCGCATGATATTTTGGCAACTGAAGGTAAAGGAAGAATCGGTTGGTTTTGTATGGAAGATTATCATGTTTTTTCTTCAGAAAATTTAACTGATTGGAAAGATCACGGTGTAATTGTTAGTCAAAATAAAGTTCCTTGGGTTGATTCAAATACTTACAGTATGTGGGCTCCGGATTGCATTGAAAAAAATGGAAAATATTATTTTTATTTTCCGGCGATGAACAAAGATACTTCAACTCAATTTAGAATGAATATTGGAGTAGCAGTTTCTGATAAACCATACGGACCATTCACTCCGCAAAACGAACCAATAAAAAATGTTCGAGGAATTGATCCGAATGTTTTTATTGATAAGGACGGGCAAGCTTATTTGTATTGGTCGGCAAGAAATATCTTTGTCGCAAAACTAAAAGACAATATGCTTGAATTAGCTGAAGAACCAATAATAATTCCAAATCTTCCGGAGAAAGGATTGAAAGAAGGTCCTTTCATGTTTGAGCGAAACGGAATTTATTATTTAACTTATCCGCATGTGGAGAATAAAACAGAGCGACTTGAATATGCAATTGGTGATAATCCGCTTGGTCCCTTTAAAGTTACCGGAATTATTATGGATGAATCACCAAATTGTTGGACAAATCATCATTCAATAATTGAGTTTAAAAATCAATGGTATTTGTTTTATCATTTTAATGATTTATCTCCGCACTTTGATAAAAACAGATCAACAAGAATTGACAGCTTATTTTTCAATGAAGATGGAACAATTCAAAAAGTGATTCCAACTTTACGCGGAGTTGGTTTAACAAATGCAAAATCAAAAATTCAAATTGATAGATACAGTTTAAAAAGTGAAAATAATGTTCATATTGAATTTATAGATACAACAAAAAAGTTTGAAGGATGGAAAACTGTTTTTGAAAATGAAAATTCTTGGATTCAATATAATAGTGTCGAGTTCGGAAATGAAAATTTAAAATCAATTATTGTAAATGCTATGTCATCAGAAGGCGGAGAATTAGAAGTAAGATTAGGAAATATTAACGGAAAAATAATTGCAAAAATTGAAATTGAAAAATCAGATGATTGGAAAATATTTAAATCAAAAATTGCAAATGTTCCAACCGACAATCAAAATATTGTTGTAATAAATAAAGGTAAAAAAGTAGTAGTGGATTGGATTAGTTTTGAATAACAATTATTAAAATTTATTAAAAAAATATTGAGAATGATTATGAAAAAATTATTAGCAGTTTTATTTCTTACTTGTGCATTTACAATAATTGGGCAAAACGCAAAAATTAAAATTGATGTTACAAGAACAATAGGAAAAATCGATCCCAAAATTTATGGCGTATTTATGGAACCAATTCATTTTAATGGCGCAAGAATGGGATTGCCGGATACCGTTGATTTTAATACACTTTATGGAACTCTTTATGATCCCAAATCACCACTTGCTGATGAAAATGGATTTAGAAAAGATTACATCGAAGCAATGAAAGAATTGAAAATTACAAATATGCGCTGGCCCGGAGGAAATTTTTTAATGGGTTATAATTGGGAAGATGGTATCGGTCCAAAAGATAAAAGACCATCCCGCATAAATCTTGCGTGGGGTGGATTGGAAAGCAATCATGTTGGGACAGATGAATGGTTTCAATTAAATAAATCAATTGGAAGCGAGAATGTGGTTTGCGTAAATCTTGGACTAGGTACAATACAAGATGCACATAATTGGGTTGAATACTGCAATTACAAAAAAGGAACGCACTATTCAGATTTGAGAATAAAGAACGGGCACAAAGAAGCATATAATGTAAAAATATGGGATTTAGGAAATGAAGTTGACGGATATCCTTGGGAGCTTGGTTATAAGAATGCGGAAGATTATGTTAAAATAGGAAGAGAAGCTGCAAAAGCAATGAAAGCTGTGGATGGATCAATAAAATTAGTAGCTTCCGGTTCTTCATATTATGAACCAACTGGTCAATGGATTGATTGGAATAGAAAAGTTCTTGCCGGTTTGGGAGATATGATAAGTTATATTTCAATTCATAGATATTGGGAAAGAAGTGATGATTATTATGATTATATGGGACAAAGTGCAATGGATTTTGAAGAAAAAATTACAATTCCCGCCGCAGAAATTAAAGCAATGCAAGCAATGAAAGGATTGAAAAATGAAATTCATATTTCTTTTGATGAATGGGGAGTTTTCGGAAGAAACTTTTTATCGGTATTGCCGATTGCACAATGTTTAAATTCGTTTATTCGCCATGCAGATGTTGTAAAAATGACAAACTTCACAATGCTTACTTCTTTGCTTTCAAATGATATGGAGAAAGGAACTTATAAATCTCCATTGTTTTATGCATTTAAAATGTTTTCAACAAATTGTTTAGGAAACTCAATCGATACTTATGTTGAATGTGATACTTTTAACACTGCTAAGTATAAGGGAATTCCATATCTTGATGTAACTTCTGTTTACAATAAGGAAAGCAATACTGTTTTTATAAATGTTGTAAACCGCAATCAAGAAAATTTTATTACGACTGAAATTATTAGTACAGAGGGAAGTTTTGCCAGCAAAGCTGAAGTTAATTTACTAAACTCGGATTCACTTGAAGAACAATTTTCTTTTGATAAACAAGATGAATATAAACCAGTTGTAAAAGAAATAAGCGTGAATGCAAATAAATTAAAATATTCATTTCCGCCGCATTCAATTGCTCAAATAAAAGTAAAGGTTATAGAATAAAATACAAATTAAATTTAGTAGTTCTGTTAAATGTGCGAATTAAGTAGGAGTCATAAATATGAATGAATTTTTTCAAAGATTCGTTAAGGTTTGTCCGAAATCCGGTAAGATTAGAAAAATAATTTTACCAAAAGGATATTATAAATTACTTTTTCCATTTGTCGGATTAGCAGCATTATTATGGATTGCATTTCGAGTAATTCCAAAGCCAAGCAGAGTTGCTTATCCTTGTGTAAAAGCTGCAACTCCAATTGCAACAAGTTTTGTACTTTGGTTAATTGGGATTACTGCATCGTTTACTGCATTTTCAAAAATGAAAACTGCTTTTTCAAATTCATCATATTTCCGAACAATTATATTTTTATTTGTCGGAGGAATACTTGCAGTTTTTGCAATTAGTCAAGATGGAATTGTTTCACTTGCTGATTCAAAAAATAAATATGTATTTAAGCAAGCTGTACTTGAGCCAAATCAGCCAATGGGAGTGCCCGTTGGAATAATTCCGGGCAGAGTTGTTTGGGTTCACAATCCGGATGCAACAAATGAAAATTTTGATCCGATGGAAGAAAATCATTCATATTTTCATGAAGAAAATTTTAATCAATCTGTTGTGGATCAAATGCTTTCTCAAGCAATTCAAAATCTAACCAAATCAACCTCAGATTCTGCGGCATGGGAAGCAATATTTAAATTTCATAATAATACAAGAGGCAAAGGTGAGGTTGGTTATCAATCCGGAGAAAAAATATTCTTAAAAATGAATGCCACAAGCAGTTGGGGCGGAAATTATAATGATGAAGATTTAACAAAAGTTTATAAATCGTGGTGGGGAAGTGTTAACAGATATTATGGACTTTCAGAATCTTCACCGACATTTATTAAAACAATATTACGTCAATTAGTAAATGTTGTAAAAGTACCGCAAGAAAATATTTACATTGGTGATCCGATGAAAATTATTTACAAACATATTTATGATTATTTGCATTCGGAATTTCCAAACGTACATTATTTGGATCACTATGGGCATACAAATTTAGGCAGAGAGCTTGCCGAAAAAGGTACAACCCCGCTAATAAAATATTCTGATCGAGGTACAGTACTTGTTCGAGATGGTAGTCCGGTTTATGAAGACGCACTATATAAAATTTATGAAGATATGGAATACATGATAAATATGCCGCAGATGAAAGGACACGTTCGTGGTGGGGTTACAATGTTTGCAAAAAATCATTTTGGTTCACACACAAGAGATGGAGCAAATCATTTACATAATGGGCTGATGCTTCCGGGTGAAACTGGTTTAACTGCACGACCCGGTTATGGATTATACAGAGTTCAAGTTGATTTGATGGGACATGAAATTCTCGGAAAGAAAAATTTGGTTTATCTGATGGATGCTTTGTGGGGAACCGATCATGAATTAAATCCACCAGCAAAATGGCAAATGGAACCATTTAATAATGATTGGACTTCATCAGTATTTGCATCACTTGATCCCGTAGCAATTGAATCAGTTGGATACGATTTTGTTCGAACTGAATTTACTAAAGAAAGATATCCAACAAGTTATGAAAATGTTGTTGATGTAATTCAAATGGATGGAGTTTCTGATTATTTACGACAAGCTGCAGATTCATCAAATTGGCCGGAAGGAATTATGTACGATCCGGAAAATGATGGAACAATAATCGGAAGTCTTGGTGTTCACGAGCATTGGAATAATTCAATAGATAAACAATATTCAAAAAATTTAGGAATTGGAAACGGAATTGAGTTAGTAAAAATTAGTAAACCTACAAATATTCTCGAAGCTCCAAGTTTGCTAAATACAGAAGTTATAGATAATTCAATAGTTAATTTAAGTTGGCAAGATAATTCAACTTCTGAAGAAGGTTTTATTATTGAAAGAAAAGAGAATTCTCAAAATGCTAATTTTATTATTCTTGATACAGTTTCCGCAAATCAAACAAATTATTCTGATAAAACTGATAAATTAGTTTCGAGTTATTATTATAGAATTAAAGCTTATAATTCTTCGGAAAATTCTAATTATACGGAATCGGTTTTGGTTAGCAATTTAATTGTTGTTGGAATTGATGAAGAAAATATTCCAGGCGAATTTAGGCTACATCAAAATTATCCAAATCCATTTAATCCAAGCACAACAATTACTTTTAGTATAAAAAATAATTCGAATGTTAATATGATTGTTTATGATGCAATCGGCAGATTAGTAAAAGTTTTGGTTGATGAAAAACTTTCTTCCGGTGAATATAAAATTGATTGGAACGGAAAAAATTATTTAGGCGAAACCTCTGTAAGCGGAATTTATTTCTACAAAATTATAGTTAAATCAAATAATCAAAACTATTCTGAAACTAAAAAAATGTTACTGGTAAAATAATATGGAAAAAATATTCTTATACATTTTCGTAATTACTTTAATCTGCACCAATTTTGTTTTTGCTCAAACTTGGAAATCATATACAACAGAAAATAGTGGATTATCTAATAATATGGTTAATTCAATGGCTATTAGTAGTGATGGAACAATTTGGTTTGCAACAGACAATGGCTTATGTGCTTATGATTCCATAAATTGGAAAGTTTATAAAGTAGAAGATGGACTTAAAACAAATAAAATTAATTCAATATCATTTTTACCAAACACTACTCAAGAACTTTGGGTTGCATCAGATTCCGGTGTTATAATTTTAAATGTCAATAAAACTGAAATTGTAACAAGTCCCAGTTATATAAATAAAAGTTCAAACAATATTATATCCAACAAAGTTAAAGCAATTGAGCTTGATGGTTTTGTAAACAATTGGATTGGAACCGAAGATGGTTTATCAATAATTACAAACTCCGGAATTTACAGTTTTAATGAAAGAAACGGTTTTGAAAATCCTAAAGTAAATTCATTAAAAACTTTGTCAGATAATTGGGTTCATGTTGGAACATCCGGTGGTGGTGTGAGTCGTCTTAAATATAATGGTGTAGATGGAATTACTTCCGCTTCAAATATAATAACTACATGGAGCGGATTAGCATCGGACACTGTTTTAACAATTTACGTTACCGATGATACTTTGCGCTGGTATGGAACAACACAAGGTGTTTCTACTCATTATGGAACTGATACAAAAAGTATTAGCTACTGGTGGATTTATAATACTTACACAAGTGGAATTACTGAAAATTATGTTCACGCAATAATTAGAGATAAAAACAATGCAATGTGGTTCGGTACAAGAAAAGGTATTTCAAAAATGTTAGCCGATAAAACTACTTGGCAAACTTATACTGAGGTGGATGGTTTGATAAGTAATAATATTTTTGATATTGAAGTTGATAAAAATAATAATATTTGGATAGCAACTGATAAAGGTGTTTCTTATTTCAAAAATATTACAACATCAATAAAAAATGATGAGTTGAAATCTTACAAATTAAATTTATCAAATTATCCGAATCCTTTTAATCCATCTACCAATATCGGATATTCAATTTTCAAGGATAGTAAAGTGAAATTAGAAGTTTTTAATAACATTGGAAAACTAGTTGAGGTTTTAGTCGATAAAAAATTAAATTCCGGGAATTACAATGTTAGATTTGATTCTAAAAATTTACCAAGCGGAGTGTATTTTTATCGATTAATTACAGAACATTCATCCATTACAAAAAAAATGATTTTAATAAAATAGTTATTAAAAATACTGAGTTGATATAAATGATTTTTATGAAAAAGCAGAGAAATATTATAAAGAAATTTTTATTGTTAATATTTATTGAGATAATTTTTCAATCACAAATATTTTCACAAATTGTAATTGATCCAAATTTAGTTGTTGAGGAAATTGTAAAAGATATTCAGCAGCCGGAAGGACCAATCTGGAATGATAGTTTAGGATTATTATTCTCTGATATTAAAGGAAATAAAATTTATAGATGGTCTCAAGAAAATGGGAAAGAAATTTACTTAAATGATTCTGATAGCACAAACGGATTAACTTATGATTTGGAGGGAAGATTAATTGCCGGACAAATGGGGAAAAGAAGAATTGTTCGATTTGAAAATGATGAAACTCAAACTTCGCTTGCAGATAATTATGAAGGGAAAAAATTAAATAGCCCAAATGATTTAGTTGTAAAATCTGATGGCTCAATATTTTTTACAGATCCGGATTTTAATATTCCGGTTGGACAAAAAAAAGAATTATCATTTAACGGAATTTACAGAATTAGTCCAACAGGAAATCTTCAACTTTTAGAAACATTAACGTTACCGAACGGAATTTGTTTTTCACCAGATGAAACAAAACTTTATGTAAATGATTCGCAAGCACATAAAATTTATGTGTGGGATGTTATTAATGATTCAACCATTACAAACAAAAAATTATTTTTTTCAATTCCGGTTAATGGTTATGCAGACGGAATGAAAACAGATTCAGCTGGATATATTTATTGCACGTGTTCATCTGCAGTTTGGGTAATTTCTCCCAATGGAGAACAAATTGGAAAAATTAATTTGCCATCAAATGTTTCTGCTTCAAATTGTGCTTGGGGTGAAAGTAATAGAACAACTATATTTATAACTGCGGGAAAATCCGTTTTTAAAACACGACCAATTTTAACATCGATAATTGAACAAAGTTCAGTAATCCCTAATAAAATTAAACTTTATCAAAATTATCCAAATCCATTTAATCCTACCACACATATAAATTACTCTATTCCTAAGCAAAGTTATATCACTTTAAAAATATTTAATGTGTTAGGAAAAGAAGTTAAAACGATACAAAAAGGAATTCTTCAAGCTGGTAATTACTCTATAATTGTAAATTCAGAAGGTTTATCAAGCGGAGTCTATTTTTATAGATTGGAATCAAAGGATTTTACTGAAACGAAAAAATTTATAATAACTAAATAAAATGAGGAACTCAAAATGGAATATAAGCGAAAAAAAATCTTTATCCTCTTGCTAACATTTTTTATAGCAATATTTATTTCTGGAAATATTTTTGCACAATTAGTAACAAACGGAAGTTTTGAAAAATCTGATACAGGAGTTGTTGCGGGAGCAGAAATAAATGGATGGTTAATTCAAGTTGCTGACGGAATATCACCTTCACCGGTTTATCAAATTATTGATATTAATGCTCAAGATGGTAATAAGGCTTTAAAGATAACAATTGCAGCGGTGGCAACAAATAATTGGGATATTCAAATAGTTGCAGATAGTATTCATGCAGAGCCGGGGAAAACATATTATTACTCGATTTGGGCAAAAGCAGAGAAACCTGGTGCACAAGTAAATTTTACAGTTGGAAATTATTCATATTCGGAATATGCAGCGTTAAGACCAGCAAATCTAACTACACAATGGAAAGAATTTAAATTAACTTTTTCAGTGAGTGATGGTCAAACTGTTATTAGAGCACCAATCCATTTTAATTATGCTGGGAATGTTGGTAATACAATTTACGTTGATAATTTAAAAATTATTAGTGAAGATTTTGCGAAAACACCAATAATAGTTGAAGCTGAATCCGGAATTGTTGGTAGCAATTTTTCAGTTCAGCAAGAGGGAGATATTACTTTTGTTACAACAACAAAAAACTATACCGGACTTAGTTTCCCGGAAGATTCAAATAGTGTTATAACCTATCAAGTAGCTGTTGAAGATTCCGGAAAATATAATTTGTTTGCACGCGTTAGAGTTGGTTCCGGAACTTTTAATGATGACAGTTTTTTCTCAGGTAAAGGATTTGGCAATAAAAATGATACTTCCGCAAATGATTGGGTATTTGTAAATGGATTAGCTAGTGCTGGTTTTTCAGCAGCGGAAGATTATGTTAATGATATTGGTATTGCAGCCTCTGAAGTCTGGAAATGGGTAAATGTTACAAAAAACTTTTTCCCGGTTGATTCAACACAAGAATATTTTTATGTTGATTTAGATAGTCTTACAAACACGTTTCAAATTGCAAGCAGAGAAGACGGTTTATATTTTGATAAGTTCGCATTTGGAAAAGCCAACTTATTTTTCACTGTTGAAGATTTAGATAATTCCTTAGCCGGTAATGAAACGATGGATAAACCGGATTCTAGTAAATTTTATGAAGGACCTCCGTTTGCTGAAGGAATGCCTAAATTTTTAGGAAATGCATACGGAGATATACAGGATAACATATTTGCAAATTATTGGAATCAATTAACGCCGGGGAATGCCGGTAAATGGGGATCTGTTGCTTCTCAACAAGATACAACATTGTGGAATTGGAATGGTTTAGATAGAGCATATAATCACGCCAAAGACAATGATTTAATTTTCAAAAATCACACATTAATTTGGGGGCAGCAGCAGCCTTCTTGGATTTCTGCTTTGGATTCTGCTCAGCAAATAAAATATATTGAAACTTGGATTAGAAAAGTTGGTGAAAGATATCCGGACATCGATATGATTGATGTTGTTAACGAACCTTTAACAAATCATAATCCACCGGATGGAATTAATGGTAGAGCGAACTATAAAAAAGCATTAGGTGGAAATGGAGCAACCGGATTGGATTGGGTTATTAAGTCATTTGAATTGGCAAGAAAATATTTACCAAATACAGAACTTATTTTGAATGATTATGGAATTATAAATGATAACGCTGCAACAACATCTTATCTTCAAATAATAAATTTACTTAAAGCAAGAAATCTGATTGATGGCATTGGTGTTCAGGGTCACAGATTCGAATTAGAAAATACAAACACAAGTACTTTAAAAAGTAATTTAGATAGACTTGCGGCAACCGGATTGCCAATATATATATCTGAATTAGATTTAGGTAATCTTAATGATTCCGGAACCCCCGATGACGCAAAACAATTAGAATTATATAAAAAATATTTTCCTGTTTTATGGCAGCATCCAGGAGTAAAAGGAATTACACTTTGGGGTTATTTAGAAGGACAAATGTGGCAGACCACTTGTTTCTTGGTTCACACAGATGGAGAAAATAGACCGGCAATGGATTGGATGGTTCAATACATAAAAGATAATCCAGTTGGAGTTGAAGAAATAAAAGAATCTTTACCGACTAATTATTCATTGGAACAAAATTATCCAAATCCGTTTAACCCAGCAACAGAAATACAATTCAGCATTGTTAATACAACAAAAGTTTCGTTAAAAGTTTATGATATTTTAGGTAGTGAAATTCAAACATTAGTCAATGAAGTTAAATCACCGGGAAATTATTCAATTACATTTGATGCAAAAAATATTTCAAGTGGAGTTTATTTTTATCAATTGTCAGCAGGAAATTTTTCTGCCATAAAGAAACTTGTAGTACTTAAATAATATAAAAAAAAGACTGAGCTTTGCTCAGCTTTGCAGTACGAATTGGAATTAACAATGAGAAAATTTTTCAACTTATTTATTATCATTTTTTCAATGCAGCATTCTGCACAATCAGATACTAGTTATATATCTATTGAGCCACCGGTAATATTATCAGCAAAAGAAGACCATGCAAGATTAATGAAACTTCTGGGAATTGAATCAATCCGTCCTGGTCCATCTGGTAACCCAGCAGATTCTAATTATGCAAATGTTGATGAATCAAAAGCTTCACCATACACAAGTTTATCGGATCCACTTATATTCAAAAACGGTGAGAAAGTAACTACTTCAGAAATGTGGTTGAAAAAAAGACGAAGTGAAATTATTGAAGAATTTGAAAGAGAAATTTACGGCAGACTCCCTTTTAACATTCCAAAAGTAAATTGGGAAGTAACCAAAGTAGAAAATAGTTTCATTGAAAATATACCGGTTATTAAAAAGCACTTACTTGGTAAAGTTGATAATTCAATATATCTTCTTATAAATGTTGGAATAAAAGCAACACTTGTTCTTCCGCAGAAAATTGAAAAACCAGTTCCGATTATGATACATCTTACATTTGATTTAAGTTTGTTCCCAAATTTTGATGTATCCAAGCTTCCGCCGGATTTTAATAAATGGCAAATACAATTGTTAAATGAAGGTTGGGGATTTGTAGAATTAATTCCTACAAGTTATCAAGATGATAATGGTGCAGGATTAACAAAAGGGATTATTGGTTTATGCAATTTAGGAAAACCAAGAGACTTAGATGATTGGGGAGCTTTGCGCGCATGGGCTTGGGGCACAAGTAAAGTTTTAGATTATTTAGAATCTGATAAAAATGTTGATGCGAAAAAAGTTGGAATTGAAGGATTATCCAGATATGGCAAAGCTGCATTGGTTACAATGGCATTTGATGAACGTTTTGCAATTGGTTTTATTGGATCTTCCGGGGCAGCTGGTGCAAAATTACACCGTAGAATATTTGGGGAGCAAGTTGAAAATATTGCATCGGAATATGAATATCATTGGATGTGCGGCAATTATATAAAATATGCCGGACCATTAACTGCTAATGATCTGCCAGTTGATTCTCATGAATTAATTGCTTTATGTGCTCCTCGACCAATATTTATAGGCGTTGGTTCTCCGGAAGTAGAAGGAAATTGGATTGATGCAAAAGGAATGTTTCTTGCGGCAGTAAATGCCGGTCCGGTTTACAAACTTTTTGGTAAAAAAGATTTGGGAGTTTCAGAATTCCCTGAAATGGGTACAAAATTAATTAGTGGAGAAATTGGGTTTCGTCAACATTTTGGTGGACATACAAATTCACCTAATTGGGAAACGTTTCTTAAGTTTGCTGAAAAATATATTAAGTGAAAAACTCAAAATATTTTTTGAGTTAATAAATTTATTTAAATCATTTTAATTTTGGGAAAATATTATGAAAAATTTTTTATTATTTGCTATTCTAATTGGATTGATTTCTTGTACACAAATTGATGTTCATAAAACATATACTAACCCAATTTTAGCTGGATTTTATCCTGACCCAAGTATTACAAGGGTTGGTGACGATTATTATTTGCTAACTTCAACTTTTACCTATTTCCCTGGAATTCCGATTTTTCATAGTAAAGATTTAGTTAATTGGGAATTGATTGGGCACGCACTAGAAAATCCTAAAACATTTAATACAAATGGTTTGGGTTTATCAAGAGGAATTTTTGCACCGGCAATTAATTATCATAAAGGAATATTTTATATTACTTGCACAATTGTTGATGGCGGCGGAAATTTTGTTGTAACTTCTACAAAACCTGAAGGACCTTACTCCGATCCAATTTATCTTCCGGAAATAAATGGAATTGATCCTTCATTGCATTTTGAAGATGACGGGAAAACATATATTCTATATAACAGTGATGCACCGGAGAATAAACCTTTATACAGTGGTCACAGAACAATTAGAATGTATGAATTCGATATTGAAAATTTAAAAGTAGTTGGTGAAGAAAAAATTATAATAAATGGCGGTACTGATATTAGTAAAAAGCCAGAATGGATTGAAGGTCCGCACATTTATAAAAAATATGGATATTTCTATTTGATGGCAGCAGAAGGCGGAACCGCAGATAATCATTCAGAAGTAATTTTTAGAAGTAAAAATATTTGGGGACCATATGAATCATACAAAGGTAATCCAATTTTAACGCAAAGAACTCTTGATCCAAAAAGGAAAAATCCGGTAACATCAACCGGACATGCAGATATGTTTGAAACACAGAATGGTGAATGGTGGGCAATATTTTTAGGCATTCGTCCGTATGAACCATTCGAAAAAAATTATTACAATCTTGCACGAGAAACATTTTTAACTCCGGTTAAATGGATTGAAGACCCAAATTCCAAAGGAGATATGTGGCCAATTATTAATCCGGATTTTGCAGAAGTTAAATTTTCTTATCCGTATCCAAATATTGATATTGATGAAAAAATTAATAGTATTGAATACAGCGGAAATTTTTCGAGAACCTATGATTTTAATGAAAATGAATTACACAAAAATTTTATTTTTCTCAGAACTCCTTTAACAAAATGGTTTTGTTTGGATGAAAAGAAAAGTTATGTAGAATTACAATTGCGAGAAGAAACTTGCAGTGGATTGGGAAATCCAAGTTTTTTGGGACATCGTCAGCAGAATAATGCTTGTGTGGCAAGTACAAAATTGCAATTCACTCCAAAATCAGAAAATGAAAAAGCTGGACTTGTAATTTTCACCAATGAAAACAAACATTATTTTATATGTAAATCTTTTGAAGAAAATAAAGAAGTAATTCAATTATTTAGAAGTGTGAAAATGGACGACAATAATAATGGAATTGAATTGATTGAAAGTAGGGAAATTTTTGATGAAAATAAATCTAAAGATGTGGTTTTAAAAATTGATATAAAAGGCGGGGATTTTTCTTTCTCATATTCTTTTGATAATGAAACTTGGAATTTGATGAAGGATAAAGTTGATGGAACTTATATCCGTGCGCATATTCCGGAAGATTTTGTTGGTTCGGTATTTGGTTTGTATGCAACCTCTCTTGGAAAAGGAAGTAATAACAAAGCATATTTTGATAATTTTTATTATGAAGGAAAAGATAAAATTTATAACGATTTGAAAAATTAGTCTGAGATAAAAGTGAAGAAAATATTATTAATAATATTTATTGTTGCGACGATTGTTGTTGCACAAAAGAATAAATTAGATTTTAAAGATTATCCAATCAGCAATGTGGATATAAGAAATATTAAATTAACTGATAATTTCTGGCTACCGAAAATTAAAACTGTTCAAAATACAACAATCAATATGGAAGTATGGTTTCCGAAATCTTTACATAAATTATAAATTTCAAAAGTTAACTTGAGGAGTAAAATTATGATTAGACTTAAACATTTATTTTTGATTTACTTTATTGCCGTATTTTCAATTATTGCCGGAGACGGAAATAAAATAATTGTAAATGGTGATTTAGGAAAAGTAAAAATTGATAAAAATATTTACGGACATTTTGCTGAACATTTAGGTAATTGTATTTATGAAGGATTTTGGGTTGGAGAGAATTCACCAATCCCCAATATTCGTGGGCTTCGTAAAGATGTAATCGATGCATTAAAAGAAATTAATCCGCCGGTAATTCGCTGGCCCGGAGGATGTTTTGCAGATACTTATCATTGGATGGATGGAATTGGTCCACGTGAAAATCGTCCTTCAATTGTAAATACAAATTGGGGAGGAGTTACAGAAGATAATAGTTTTGGGACTCATGAATTTCTCGATCTCTGTGAAGTTCTTGGAGCTGAGCCATATTTGTGTGTAAATGTTGGAAGTGGAACTGTTGAAGAAGCTGCAGAATGGGTAGAGTATGTAAACTCAAATAATGAAAGTCCTATGACAAGATTAAGAAAACAAAACGGAAGAGAAAAACCTTGGAATGTAAAATATTGGGCCGTTGGAAATGAAAGTTGGGGATGCGGCGGAAATATGGAACCGGCTTATTATTCAGATGAATTTAAAAGATTTTCAACATTTATGCATGGAAGAAATTTATATAAAGTTGCAAGCGGCGGAACTGATGCTGATTATGATTGGACAGAAACAGTAATGAAAAAAACACAAAAGTTTGGACATTTAATTCAAGGATATTCATTTCACTATTACACAGTTTATCCCGGATGGAATCCCAAAAGTTCTGCTACACAATTTAAGGAAGACGGTTGGTTCGGAATGATGAAAAATACTTTTGTGGTTGATGAAAGATTAAAAAAACATGTCGGTTTAATGAATGAATATGATCCGCAAAATAAAATTGGATTGATTGCAGATGAATGGGGAAGCTGGTATGAGGTTGAACCCGGAACAAATCCCGGTTTCTTATATCAACAAAATACTTTGCGTGATGCTGTTATGGGAGCAATTTACTTAAACATTTTTAACAACAATGCAGAACGAGTTAAAATGGCAAACATTGCACAAACAATAAATGTTTTACAAGCAATGTTATTAACAAAGGAAGATCAGCTAGTTAAAACACCAACTTTCTATTTATTCAAAATGTACAAAGTTCATCAAGATGCTACTTTATTACCAATAAATATTTCGTGCGAAGATTATGAATATAATGGAGATAAAGTTCCGGCTGTAACTGCATCGGCTTCAAAATCCGCAAATGGAGATATAAATATTTCATTAGCAAATGTTAACCCAAATAAAGATTTGGAAGTTGAAATTGATTTGCGTGGAATATTAAAAGCTAATTTGGCAAAAGGTGAGATCATAAATTCTGAAAATATGAATGATTATAATGATTTTGGACAACAAGAAAAAGTGAATATAAAATCATTTTCCGGATTCAAATTATCTAATAATAAATTAAGTGTTAGTCTTCCGGCAAAATCTGTTGTAACAATTAATGTAAATTAGAGTGTAAAAAAATAGGAAAAAATTAATGGTGTTGTAATTTTTCCCTATCTTATTTACATAGTAATAACTTTAAAAAATATAGTTAATGATTTTGTTAAAAATATAATTAAAAAAATAAATTTTTTTTGAATTGAATTTTATGCCTCAAAACCTAGAAAACATCGAAACTTTATTACAAAAATTAAAGAGCGAAATTAAAAATTATGGCAGAGTAATTATTGCTTTATCCGGCGGAGTGGATTCTTGTTTAGCAACATATTTATGCAGAAAATATCTTGGGAAAGAAAACACCGTTGCTGTAATTTCCGATTCCGCAAGTCTGAAAAGAAAAGATTTAAATATTGCAATTAATTTTTGTAACGAGCATGATATTAAATACGAAATTGTTAAATCCGAAGAATTGAAAAATGAAAATTATTCTTCAAATCCAATTAACCGATGTTACTTTTGCAAAAATGAACTTTATGATAAGTTAACAAATTTGGCAACTTCTAAGTATCTAAATTATAAAATTATTAATGGAAATAACTATTCAGATTTGGGCGATTACCGACCTGGATTAAAATCTGCTTCAGAGAATAATATTCTAAGTCCATTTATTGATTGTGAAATAGTTAAAAAGTCAATTAGAGAAATTGCTAATTATTTCAATTTATCAGTTTGGGATAAGCCTTCAAGTCCTTGTTTAAGCAGCAGATTCCCTTATGGTGAATCAATAAATGAAGCAAAATTAAAAATGGTTGAAGATGCAGAAATGATTCTTAATGATTTTGGTTTTGAAGAAGTTAGAGTTAGAACAAGCGGCAGTTCGGCAAAAATTGAAGTTCCGAATAATCAAATTGATGATTTAAAAATTCATTTCAAAAAAATTGAAGAAAAATTAAAAGAATTAGGTTATGATAATTGTTTAATAGATGATGAGGGATTAATCTCCGGAAAGCTTAATAGAGTAATTTATGAATTATAATATTGATCACAATCGTAAAAATAGGATTGGATTTCCTGAAGTTATTTACGGTGAAACTAAAGATGTTGAAACACTTCTAAAAATTATTAAAGAAGTACTTAAATATGAAAAGAAAATTTTAATTACAAAACTTCAAGAAGTAAAATATTTAGAAATAAAGACAAACTTTAAAAATGTTTTTTATGATCAAAAATCCGGAATATGTTTGATTGGAAAATTTCCGGAAGTTAAAAAGAAAAATCCGGATGTAATGATTTTATCCGGCGGAACTTCAGATGAATTTGTTGTAAATGAAGCATTTTATACGGCAAAATTTTTGGCATTAAAAACAGAAAAAATTATGGATGTTGGTGTTGCCGGTGTGCACAGATTACTTGAAAAAGAAAATGCAATTTTAAAAGCAAAAGTGATTATTGTTTGCGCGGGTTTTGAAGGCGCATTGCCAACTTTAGTTTCCGGATTATTTCCTCAACCCGTAATTGGAGTTCCGGTAAGTGTAGGTTACGGTGTTGCAAAAGGCGGTACAACTGCGTTAAACTCTATGTTATCAAGTTGTGCCAATGGTTTAACAGTTACAAATATTGATAATGGTTATGGCGCAGCAATTGCCGCTTACCGAATTCTGAAAGGTTAAAATAATGACAAAGATATTAAAAATAGAAGCATTCTCCGGTGCAAGCGGCGATATGTTTTTAAGTGCGCTCGCTCAATTAACAAATTCATTTGATGAATTGATAAGTTTGCCTGCTTTATTAAATTTTGGCGATCATGCTGAAATAAAAATTACAGATGTGATGAAAAATGGAATTTCGTGCAAACATGTTAAAGTGATTGATAAGGTTCATCAACATCACCACAGACATTTAAGTGATATCATTAAAATTATAAATGAATCATCATTAAATGATAACGCAAAAAAAATTGCTTTAGACATATTTGCAATTATTGGAAAAGCAGAAGCAGAAGTTCATAATATCCCAATTGAAAAAATACATTTCCATGAAATTGGAGCGGTTGATTCAATCATTGATATTTGCGGGACAGCTTTTTTATTAGATAAACTCAATATCAAAAATTCCTATCTTACTACATTAAATACTGGAAAAGGATTTGTAAATACTGCTCATGGAAAACTTCCAATTCCAACACCTGCAACAAAATTAATACTTGAAGGAATACCATATAATTATGGAGAAGAAGAAGGTGAAAAACTTACGCCAACCGGAGCGGCAATAATTAAATATCTAAATCCACAATTTAATCAAATATCAACAAGCGATTTAAAAACTGCATACGGTGCAGGCGAAAAAGATTTTAATCTGCCAAATGTATTAAGATTATCTATTTCTGAAATTACAAATCAAGCACAAAATTTAATAATGTTGGAAACAAATTTTGATGATATGAATAATGAATTTTTGGGAATTCAATTTCAGAATCAGCTATTAAATATTGGAGCAATTGATTTTTATCTGACTCAAGTAATAATGAAAAAAGGGAGACCCGGAATTACACTTAATATAATTTGTGAACAAAGTAATCTTGATGAAATATCAAATTTTATATTAAATTTTACATCTACAATCGGTGTTAGATATTATCCAATTCAGCGAATTGAACTAAATAGAAAGTTTACACAAATTGAAACAGAATTTGGTAAGTTCAATGTGAAAGTATCTCAAATGCCAAATGGAGAAGAAAAAATTAAACCGGAATCAAACGAAATTATGGAATCTGCTTTAAAAAATAATATTAGTCCTGACTATTTATCAAACTTAATAAAGGAACGCTATGAAAAAAATAATTAATAAAATTGCTTTTGCAACACTTGCATTAACTCCTTCACTTTTTGCACATGAAGGTCATGTACATCAAGGTACATCGATAGAAATATTAGTACATAATTTTGTAACATCGCCATGGTTTTTATTTCCGGCAATATTATTAATCGCGTTTCTAAGTTTTAAAAATTACAGGAAAAGAAAAACTGCAAAATTATAAATATTAAATTTTAATAATGTTTTTATTAAATCTAATTTGAATTCATAAATTCATTAAAATAAATATTCATGAAAAAAATAATTTTTAAAATTATCATTATTCTATCTTTAACTTGTCCAAAGTATAACGCACAATTTATAGATAACTTTGATAAAGAAAACATTGAAGGATGGTTTGCGTTAGTTGGTGATGGAAACCCTAAATTAAGTTTTGTTGCCGGTAAAGAGTTTGCAACAATGCTTATTGATGGAACTGCGGATAAGCATAATGTTTATTGGACTTTAATAAAACGTGATGTTACTAAATGGCTTGATCTTTCAAAATTAGAAGATCCAAATTATCAGTTAAGAGTTGAGGCTAAAGTTAGGCTGCATAATGCTCCTCGCAGATTAAATTTTATGGTTAATACAAATCGTACAACTGATTTTCATATTGATTTAATGGAATTTGATATCGCCGATACAACTAACTGGCACGTTATAAGTATGACAACAAAAAATTTTGACGCGAAACCCGGCGATGCTGTTTATGTACAACTTTGTGCAACAGATTTCGGATTAGAAAAATACAAAGTTGATGTTGATTATTACCGCGCCGATATTGTGAATATTAATGAACTTGAACCGGATAAAGGAAACTCAGTTGCGTATCATCCGCCAATTCCAGAATTAACTAATTTTACAAATCATCTAAATGTAAATCATGATTGTATAATAAATCCAGATTATCCGGATGTAAATTTTAATGATTTTCATATAAAAGAAAATGAAGATTCTATTTATGTAATGAGTATAAATTCAAATCAGTGGGGAATATTACGTTGGGATTTTTCAAATTATAAAAATCAACAAATTTCCGATGCTGGATTATTAGAATTAACTACACACTCAATGTATAATGGTGGCAATTACATTAAAACATTTGGCGAAGATTTTGGAATTGAATTTGGTAAAGTTAGAGTTATTGAAATTTTTGCCGGCGATGATGAATGGAATCAGAATTCAGTTACTTATAATACTTTAACAAAAGGGAAAAAATATTCTGAAGTTTTTAATTCGCAAATGATTTATGATTTTGAAGTTGTACAAAATAAAGAAGGAAAAAATTTTATAACAATATCTGCACCGGTTTTAAATCGATTAATAAGTGGAACAACAAAAGGATTACTGATTCGTCCGCTTGGGGCAATAAATGCAAATTTTTATTCATTAGAAAATAAAGTAGATATTAATACATCAAAACTTCATTTCAATTCTGTTAACAGCAACCATTAAATTAAAATCAATGAAAATATTTTTATCAAAATATATTTTAGTTTTATTTCTAATCAATTCATTTGCAAATTTATTATTAGCAAATAATGCTGATACAATTCATGTTTGGGAAATGAAAGAAATAAAGTTCAATGCTGAAAATGACTATAAAAATTCTTACATGGATGTTACAATTTGGGTTGAATTAAAAGGACCAAATTTTGAAAAAAGAGTTTATGGATTTTGGGATGGCGGAAATAATTTTGTTGTTCGAATAGTTGCTACAGAACCTGGTAATTGGAAATGGAAAAGTTTTTCCAACAAAAATGATGATAATGGATTAAATAATAAATCCGGTTCTTTTAATGCAATAGATTGGACTGAAGAAGAGAAAAATAAAAATCCAAATAGAAGAGGATTCTTAAGAGCGACAAAAAACGGACATGCATTACAATATGCAGATGGAAATCCTTTTTTTATGGTTGGAGATACTTGGTTAGCCGGAAGCACTTGGCGACTACCATTTAGAAATGCAAAAACCAATAATGATTATAAACCAAGCCCAGGAATTGGTTTTGAAGATGCAGTAATGTTTAGAAAAAATCAAGGGTTTAATTCAGTAAGTATGATTTCTTGTTTCCCAAATTGGGATTCTGATATACATCCAAGCACTTATGCGGATTCCAATAATATTTTCATTAGAAATGCTTGGGAAAAATTTGGTTATGATGTAAGCGAAGCAAAAGGTATTGATGCATCGGGAGGATTAAGTTACTGGGGAACTTTTACTTCAAAAAATATGCGTGATGAATTTGGAAATCTTCCATTCGAAATGTCTAGAGATTATAAGGGTGTTTCTGATTTTACTAAAATAAATCCGGAATATTTTAAAAGTTTAGATAAGAAAATGGAATTTTTATCTCAACAAGGATTTGTATCATTACTTGAAACAGTTAGAAGAGATGTTGGTCCATCTTGGAAAGCATATTTTGATTTTGATGAAACTTTCGCAAGATTTTTCCAATATTTAATTTCTCGATACGGAGCTTATAATATTGTGTTTAGCGGAATTCATCTTGATTGGATTCCAAAAGATTTTAGTCTTACTGCTC
The DNA here is from genome assembly GCA_016708125.1 of Ignavibacteriota bacterium. Lineage (NCBI taxonomy): Bacteria > Pseudomonadati > Ignavibacteriota > Ignavibacteriota bacterium. The sequence continues at coordinate 3,102,938 of JADJGF010000001.1, forward strand.
AAGCATTTAATGAAGCTTTAACATATCATTTGGAAAATTATGGTTCTTTACCTTTCGGTCAACCTGTAACATCATTAATAAGCAGTTCAACTCATTCAGTGTTTGGTCATTATAAAGATTGTCCTTGGTTAACTATGCATAGTGTGGGCAATAAACCAAGGGATCATAGAGTTGCCGATTCTCTGGAAATTATATTTAAACTAAATCCTCCGTATCCGGCAATTAATTTTGAGCCATATTATACAGGATGGAATCATGAAATTAATAAGCCAAATGGTGAGCGTCCTCAAGCAAATTCAGAAAGAGATAATTATTTTGCAAGAGCTCAAATGTATGGTTCGGTTTTATCTGGCGGACTTAGTGGACATGTTCATGGAACTGCTGCTTACGATATTACAACAACAGGAGAACCGAATGGTGCACGTCCACATTTTTGGGAAGCGCTACAGTATGAATCTGCAAATTATATGAAACACCTTAATTCATTTATCTTTTCTGAAGGAAATAAATTTCAAAATTTATTAATTGCAAGAGATGATGTTGTTCCAAATAAAACTAAAGGAAGTCCACAAAACGGATTAGACGGATGGATTTATATGATGCGAAATTCCGAAAAAGATTTTGCACTTCTATATTTTGAAAACAAATCAGAAATTCCTATCCTAAAAAATTTTCTATCTCAAAAGGAATATTTTTTTTCTTGGTATAATACAATTTCTGGAGAATGGTTAAATAAAGTAATTGTAGAATCTGATGCAAAGGGAACAATAATAATTCCAAATTATCTAGGAAACGTAAAAATATCTTCACAAGATTGGGCTGCGAAAATTTATCTTATTAATAATAAATAAGTCTCAAAACTATAAAAGTCTTATTACTGTTGTGTGTCGAAGCAAGTACGAAGTTAAAATCGGAACAAATTCTGGTTCTCAATTTTCATTAAAATGGATTTTAGAATTTGATGCAGTTACTTGTGCAATTCCCGGCGGGAAAAATGTTAGTCAAGTTAGAGAAAATTCAGTTTCTTCAGAATTACCAGAAATAAACGCTAAATTAATGGAAAAAGTTAAATTTGTTTATGAAAAGTTTATAAAATCGGAAGTTCATCAAAAATGGTAAAATATTTTATTTGAAATAAAGATTCATAATCATAAGGATTTAGTTTATAAACTTTTGAGGAATAGACTTAAAATTGTTATTTTTAGATTATTAAATCGGTTCAATTAGAAAATTTTTAGATAGAAAGACTAAATGTTATCCGGAGAATTTGATGAAAAAAATTACAATTGTTGATGTTGCTCAACGTGCGGGAGTTTCCAAAGGCACAGTTTCGGCAGTAATTAATGGTAAAAATTCCGTAAAACCATCAACAAGAGACGAAATTTTGGCAGTAATGAAAGAACTAAATTTCAGACCCAAAGGAATTGCACGTAAGTTAAAAAATGGAGAAGTTGATAACACAATTGGACTAATTATAAAAGATTTAGGTTATCCGTTTTATACATCTATTGCTGCCGGAGTAAAAGAATACGCAAATAGTAAAGGATATTCCGTAATAATTACAAGTTCGGAAAATAATCACGAAAGTGAAATTAGATTTTCTCACATTTTTTCTACCAAAGATATAAAAGGGACAATAATTGCACCGGTTGTGGAAGGAACATCCGAAATTGAACATCTTTTTAAGCTGAAAATGGTGAATTATCCATTTGTACTTTTAGAAGATGTTAGAGGAATTCAAGCCAATGTAGTTGCAATAGATAATTTGAAAGCAATTAAAAAAGCAGTAAAGTATTTAATAGATGGCGGACACTCAAAAATTGTACATTTTGCCGGACCACACAAATCTTCACATACACAAGAAAGAATTCAAGGATTTCGCCATGCGTTTAGCGAAAGCACGTTGGTCTTTCATAAAGATATGATTGTTGATATTGGTTCCGGTTATGATGAAAGTTTTACAAAAACGATAGCATATTTTAAAGATAAAAAAAAGGAAGAATATCCAACTGCAATTGTATGCTTCAATGATCAGCAAGCGCTTGGAGTTATGATTGCTTTGAAAGAATTAAAAATAAAAATACCGGAAGATATATCAGTTATAGGAAATGATGATATTTTTTATTCACAAATTTATCCGGTTCCTTTAACAACAATTAGAGCTCCATTACAAGAGATAGGAAGAAAGGCTGCAGAAATTCTAATTAATAATATTGAATCTTCTCAAATAATGCCTATTGAAAGAGTGGTAATGAATACGGAATTTATTATTAGAAATTCTACAAAACTGTTAAAATAATTTAATTCATTTATAGAATATTAAATTGAAATTATTATTCTTCTCAACATATGAAATATTTTTTATTACTTACTAAATTTGTTTAAAAACATTAATCTTGAATATATTTTTAAAAAGACAAATCTCTGATAAATGTAGTATTTGTTAAATGAACAGATAATTGTTTTTGAAGATTAATTAAAATTATTTTTATCAAAATCCAACCATTCATAATTGTAATTACATTTGTTAAATTTGTCATATTGTCGAAATGCTATAATTTCATAAATTATCTATGTGTTTTCTTTACAAATCTGCTATATTTATTCTTTATTAAATAGTTTGATGTTAAACTTGAGATTTGTTTATGTCCCTTTTCCAAAAATCTGTAATTAAGAAATACCTTTCTAATTTAGATTCCAAAGAAATTACTTCTGCTTACAATAAATTCAAAGAATTTTACGGTGATTCTGAAAGAATAGAAAATATTAAACTCTTAAAGGAAGAAAATTACCAAGAAGGATTTTTAAGAGAAATATTTGTTCAAGTTTTGGGATATACGATAAATCCCGATAAAAACTATAATCTTACTACAGAATTTAAGAATGAAACTGATTCTAAAAAAGCAGATGGTGCAATTCTTCAAGATTGCAATGCAATCGGAGTGATTGAGCTTAAATCAACAAAAACGGTTAATCTGGAATCAATCACAACTCAAGCGTTTAATTATAAAAATCATCAAAATAAATGCAGATTTGTAATTACATCAAACTTTGAAAAACTTAACTTTTATATAGATAATGCAACCGAGTGGGAAGAATTCAATCTTTTTACATTTACGGAAAACGATTTCAAACTTTTTTACTTTCTTCTAAACTGTAAAAATATTCTTTCCGGAATTCCGTTAAAAGTAAAAGAAGAATCAAGATTACATGAAGAAAATATTTCCGATAAACTTTACAAAGATTACTCGCAATTCAAACATAGAATTTATAATAACCTTGTAAAAAATAATCCGCAATTTGATAAACTAAGCTTGTTCAAAAGTTCGCAAAAATTATTAGACAGAATTTTGTTTATACTTTTTGCAGAAGATAGTTTATTGGTTCCGCCAAATTCAATAACCAGAATTGTTGATCAATGGAAACAACTAAAATCGCTGGATGAAGCAAAACCGCTTTACACAAGATTTGTAAAATTTTTCAATCATTTAAATGTTGGTCACACTTACGAAGAATATTCGGTTCCGGCATATAACGGAGGATTATTTCAAGAAGATGAAATTCTGGATAATGTAAAAATTGACGATGAAATTTTACTTACCGATATAATTAAACTTTCTTCTTATGATTTCAGCAGTGAAGTTGACGTAAATATTTTAGGACATATTTTTGAACACAGCTTATCGGAAATTGAAGAACTAACCGCAGAACTGGAAGGCAATTTAGTTGAGCGTGAAAAATCCAAACGTAAAAAGGATGGAATTTTTTACACTCCAAAATACATTACAAAGTATATTGTTGATAATACAATTGGCTCTTTGTGTACCGAAAAGAAAAGAGAATTAAATCTTGATGAAATTGATGAAACAATTTTAGAAAGCAGCAGAACGCAAAAAGGGAAGTTAAACCAGAAAGCAAAAATATTATTTGACAACCTTGATAAATACAGAGAATATATTTTATCGCTGAAAATACTTGATCCGGCTTGCGGGAGCGGAGCATTCTTAAATCAAGCGCTGGAATTTTTAATAAAAGAGCATAAATGGATTGATGAACATAAAAGCTCTTTGCTGAAAGAAGCATTTACAATTTCCGAATATGAAAAAGAAATTGTTGAAAATAATATTTACGGAGTTGATATAAATGAGGAAGCTGTTGAAATTGCAAAACTTTCTTTGTGGCTGCGGACTGCAAAAAAAGGAAGAAAACTTTCTACACTAAGCAATAATATAAAATGCGGAAATTCTTTAATTGATGATCCGAATGTAGCCGGAAATAAAGCATTTAATTGGAATGAAGAATTTAAGGAAATAATGAGCAATGGCGGTTTTGATGTTGTAATTGGTAACCCACCATATGTAAGAGTACAGCAACTTGAATATGCTGTAATTGATTGGTTTAAAAAAAATATGAATGGAGCATATAAAAGAATTGATATTTCAATATTATTTATTGAAAGAGCATTAAAAATAATAAGTAGCAATGGGCTTATTAGTTTTATAACTTCAAATCAGTTTTTTAAAGCTGAATATGGAAGAAAGATTCGTGAAATAATAAAAAATAAATTGTATAAAAATATTGATTTATCTGATACAACTGTGTTCAAAGGTCTATCAACATATGTTTCAATTATAAATCTTTCTAAAAAAAAAACGGATTTTATAGACTATATAAAAATAAAAGAAATTTCTAATGACTTAAATAATAATGAACTTAATAAATTTTATTATAATGATTTTGATAATGAATCTTGGAATTTTAATTTACAAAACAGATTGACAAATAAAATTTTTAATAATACTAGTTTACTCGGAAATAGCGCTAATTTTATTTATGGTATTATTACTGGTAATGATAAATCTTTTATAATTGATGAAATTCAAAATAAAATATTTAATATAGAAAAAGAAATATTAGTGCCTTTTATTAAGCCAGATAACTATGCAAGATATTCAATAAAAAAATTAGATAAATATATTATATATCCTTATGATGAAAATAATGAAATAATTAAGGAAAATAATCTTAAAGAAAAATTTCCAAGTGCTTATAAATTTTTATTACAGAATAAAAAAGAATTAGAATCGAGAAAAGATAGTAGAAAAATTCTTAAAGAAATTGGTCTTGATTGGTACTCAATTATAAGAAGAGTTAATCCAATTGATTTAAAAAAAACAAAAATAATATTTTATGATGTTGGTAACAAACCTAACTTTTGCTTAGATAAAATTGGGACTGCTTTTGGTGGAGGTACATCTCATTCACTCACAGTAGATAATACAAAAAATAATATTTATTATTTATTAAGCATATTGAATTCAAAACTAATTTCTTGGATTATATTTCAAATTTGTCCAGTGAAGATGGGAGGAGCTAGAAAATATGGGTTAGACTATATTAGAAAATTACCAATTAAAGAAATTGAATTAAAAAATCAAATATCTTTTATTGAAAAATCAAAGTATATGATTCAATTATATGATCATTTTTATGATAATAAAAATAAGTTTATTAGAAGATTAAAAGGAAATTTTAAATTTGAAAAAATTTCAAAAAAAATAGATTACTTTTATGAAAATAGTTTTGATGAATTCAGAAAAGAATTAGAAAAAAATAGAATATCTCTTTCTCTAAAACTACAGGATGAATGGGAAGAATATTTTAACGAGTACAAAACAAAAATAAATCAGCTTCAAAAAGATATAACCAAAACAGATAACGAAATAGATTTAATGGTTTACAAACTTTACAACCTAACCTATGAAGAAGTAAAAATTGTTGATCCACAATTTTGGATGAGTGAAGAAGAGTATAATAGATTTGAAATAAATGCTGTTGATAAAAAATGAATATAAATAATTTAGCATCACTAATAATTTCAGTTCATAATGAATTGCAATCCCGTGCAAAATCTGCAATAAACGTTATGCATACACTACGCAATTGGCTGATTGGTTTTAATATAGTAGAATATGAACAAAATGGAAGCGATAAAGCCAAATATGGAGATAAATTATTAGAAATTTTATCAACAAAAATAAAAATTAAAGGACTATCTGTAACTTCACTTAAAATTAACAGACAGTTTTATATTTCATATCCGCAAATTAGTCAGACGTTATCTGACCAATTGAAAATAAAAAGTCAGATACACTCTGACGATTTAAGTCGTAAAAATATTTTTCAGAAATTAGAAATGCTTCCGGCTATATTAGAAAAATTTAATCCTAAAAAAATTCCCCAAGATAAGCTAATTGTCCCTCCAGTTGAATTAATAAGTAATTTGTCTTTTTCACATTTTGTAGAATTGATAAAAATCAGAGAAGATCTGAAACGCACTTTTTATGAAATAGAGTGCATGAAAGGTACTTGGAGTGTAAATGAATTAAAACGACAAATAAGTTCGCTTTATTATGAACGTTCGGGGTTATCACTTGACAAAGAAAAATTAAGTAAACTTGCAAACATCGATGCTCAATCCGAAAACATTAAACTTTCACTTCGCAATCCAATGGTTTTTGAATTTTTAGATTTACCATTACATGAAACAATTGAAGAGAGCCAATTGGAAAAAGCGCTAATGGATAATCTCCAGCAATTTTTACTTGAATTGGGCAACGGATTTTGTTTTGAAGCCAGACAAAAACGTATTTTAATAGATGATGAATATTTTTATGTCGATCTGGTATTTTATCATCGAATATTAAAGTGCCATGTATTAATAGAGCTAAAAGCAGAAAGCTTCAATCATGAAAATATAGGTCAGCTTAATGTTTATTTACAGTATTACAAAGATAAAATATCACAAAAAGGTGATAATCCACCAATAGGAATTTTGCTCTGCACAGAAAGTAAACCACAAATGGTTCGTTATGCATTGGCAGATAAAAATAACATGTTGATAAGTCAGTATAAATTACAATTGCCTACTGAAGAAGAACTTCAAGAATTTATTCAAAAACAGTTAAGTGATAAATCGAAAAAATTAAAGTGAATTATCAATTAAATAACAAGAGGAAGTGAAGAATATTTTAACGAATACAAAACAGAAGTAAACAAGTTCCAAGAAGAAATAACCAAAACAGATAACCAAATAGATGTAATGGTTTACAAACTATATAACCTAAACTACCAAGAAGTAAATATTGTGGATCCTCAATTTTGGATGAGTGAAGAAGAGTACTCAAATTTTTCTATAGATAAAAGTTAACGTAATGGTTTACATTATGAAGAGAAAAACTATGATATTATCAAAAGCAATTTATAAATTAGCAAATGCTGCTTTTCTCGAAATTAATGATGCTGGAATATGCAATTCAAAATGCACTTCACAATAAAAATTAAGTTTATTAAAACGCCGGTTAGTTTTATTCTATCAAAAAAACTCATCACAAATTGATACCGATTGATAATTGACAGCGTCTAATTAATAGTCATTAAAATTTAATTGAGGAAAAAATATGAACGAGAGTTTTAAGTATTTAATACCAATTTTCGGAATGATTTTCGTCGGTTGGTTGACCTACCTTGACTATAAAAATAAGCACATTATAAACAAAGAAAAAACTGCTTTAATTGAAAAGGGAATGGATCCTTCACTTTTGGATACAAAACCAAAGAATCAAAATAATAATTTTAAAATAGGATTGTTATTTATTGGTATTTCACTTGGTGTATTGGCTGGATATTTACTTAACATATTTTTAAATGTACCAAACTTTGTTGCATACTCCACAATGATTTTAGCTATTTGCGGGATAATGCTTGTATATTTTCACAAATCTGAAATTTCATAGAATATTGATTGTCTATGGACATTAATATAAATAAAAATCAGAATTGCGACTATTCAGCTATAATTAACAAATACAAAGGTCTGGCTTTTAATATAGCCCTCAAAATCTGTAAAAACGAGCAAGATGCCGAGGAGATTGTTCAAGATGCATTTGTTAAAGTATTTAAAGGATTGAATAAATTCAAAAATCAAAGCCAGTTTTCAACTTGGTTTTATCGGATTGTTTATAACACGGCTATTTCTTCGATAAGGTATAAGAAAAATCTTACTTTGGAAATTGATGATAATCTTACTGAAACTTTAGGAAGTGATCAAATTGAGTGTGCAATAAATAATCTTGATTCTTATGACCGGAAACGGTTAATAAGTGAAGCCTTAGCAAAGTTAAATGAACTTGAATATACAATACTTTCACTTTATTACTATGAGGATATGAGTTTAAAAGAAATATCTAAAATCGTTGAAAAGGAAAAAAACTATCTGAAAGTTTTGCTTCAAAGAGCAAGATTAAAATTATTCAACGGACTAAGTATATCCTTAAAAAATGAATTAAAGGAATTAGTATGAAAATAAATGATAAAGAATTTATCAGGGAATTAATAACTTCTGATTTAAAGCATATTTCAAATTCCGATTTTACAAGTGATACTCTTGAAAAAATTAAAATATCAGAAGGGAATACAATAACATATTCAAATTTAGGCGATAAAATTTTTTTCATCCCCATGATATTATATGTTTCTATGTCTATTCTTCTTTCATTTATTACCGGAATTATTTCTTGGGCTCCGATAGAGGAAATTAATAGCATTTTGCATTTCATCGAAATAATTTCGGGTTTTTTATGGCATCCGATCACACTTTCAATTTTGTTTTCTTTTTGTCTACTTTATCTGATGGATTTATATTTGAAAAAAGTAATTGCATAATTTACTGAACAGAACACTTAGAATTAAAGATTGTATTGTTAGCGAATTTGATATATTCAAAAGTGGTTCAAATCATTATTATTGAATTAAGAAACGACCGCTCTGACTATCCTTAACGAAAAACCTCCTAGGTTTTTGTTATCAGAGCGGAACCTTTTTAAAATTTTACTTTTTTATAATATTATTTTTAACTAAAATAAATAAAATTGAAACAAGCTGATTAACTGGTTCAGCGTCAAATCCTTTTTAGATTCCAAACCTAATGGTAAAGAATAAAATAAAGTAATGATGAAATATTGAATAATCAAGTATTTACTATCGTTATATTAATTCAATTATCTGATTTTAGTTCCAATTTTTAACAATATATTTTGAAATACAAAAAATTGTAGATTCACAATTTTGGATGAGTGAGGAAGAGTATAATAGTTTTAATATTTAAACGAAGATTTATTTGTAAAAAATGATAATCATATTTCTGTTTTTATTTCATCTGCAAATGAAATTGAAAAGGGAATTCTGAATTATGATGATGCTGATATTCTTATTAAAAGAAACCTTTTTTTGTGTTGAATAACAAGATCCAAAAATATAAATGAGAACAAAAATTAAATTCAAAAATCTCTAAATAAAATTATATTTTAATAAGAAAGCTAATCAATTGAATTATTCTTTTATTAGCAGTCATACTTAAGAAAAATATTTTACTTATATATTAAAGAAGAGTCATCTAAAAAGTATATCAAAAATGCATAATCGTTATTCAAAAATTATATAAAAATAATTGTAGAATATTTTTTTATAGGACAATAATATGTTTAAAATATTTATCTATTCTGTTTTAATAAACTTAACAATAATGCAAAGTAAAATTGTTTCGCAGAAAAAAATAGAATTAAATGGCATTTGGCAGTTTAAGATAGATTCGCTTGATGTTGGAATTAAAGAAAAATGGTATTTAGAAAATTTCAGTGAAACTATTACTCTTCCCGGATCTATGGCTGAGAATGATAAAGGTAATAAAATATCATTAAAAACAAATTGGACAGGTGATATAGTAGATTCATCATTTTTCAAACTTTCACAATACGAAAAATTCAGAGATCCTAATAATTTTAAAATTCCATTTTGGTTACAACCTAAAAAACATTACGTTGGTGTAGCTTGGTATAAACGTGAAATTAGTATTCCATCTGATTGGATAAATCAAGATATTGAAATATTTTTAGAACGATGTCATTGGCAGTCCACTGTTTGGATTGATGATATTTTACTTGGCTCGGATAATTCACTAAGCACACCTCACAAATTTAATGTAAAAAAACTTTCTACTGGAAAACACTTTATTTCTATTAGAATTGATAATAGAATAAATGAAATAAATCCCGGTGAAAATTCACATAGTATTTCGGATCATACGCAGACTAACTGGAACGGAATCATTGGTGAAATTTCAATTAATAAGAAAAGTGTTATAAGTATTGAGCAAATTAAGATTTATTCAGATTTAACAAACGAAGAAATTAAGATAGAAACAATAATACAAAATGAAACTAACAAACCGGTAAAATGCAATCTAAGATTTACAATCAAAAATACAAATGGCGCTTTGGATAGTGAAAAACTTGCAGTTATTAATTCTGAAATTAATTTAAATCCGCTAAATGACACAATAATAAATAAATTTAATTTTTCTGATGTACTTTATCTTTGGGATGAATTTACACCAAATGTGTATGAACTTTCAGCCGAACTTATAAGTGAAAATTTTTATGATGCTAAGAATGAAAATTTTGGGTTAAGAAAAATTACAGTCGATAAAACTCAATTTAGAATAAATGAAAATTTAACATTTTTACGTGGAACATTAGAATGTGCAATTTTTCCTAAAACCGGATATCCGCCTACACATGTAAAAGAGTGGGAAAGAATTTTTAAGATTGCTAAAAGTTTTGGCTTAAACCACATTAGGTTTCATTCATGGTGCCCGCCGAAAGCTGCATTTACTGCTGCTGATAAAATAGGTCTGTATTTACAAATTGAGGCTGCTTCATGGGCAAATCAAGGATCAGCAATAGGTGATAATAAACCAATTGATGAATATATTTACAGAGAAAGCAAAAGAATAATAAATGAGTATGGAAATCATCCGTCTTTTTGTTTTCTTTTATATGGTAATGAACCCGCGGGTGAAAATCAGAATGAATATTTAAATAAACTAGTTTCATTTTGGAAGAAATATGATAATCGCAGACTTTATGCCGGTGCTGCCGGATGGCCCGAAATAGAAGAAAATGATTTTATAAGTAATTTTGAACCTAGAATTCAACTTTGGGGTGCAGGATTAAATAGTATTATAAATTCTGAACCGCCCAAATCAAATTATAATTGGGATAATATAATTCAGTCAAAAAGCAAACCAATCATTAGTCATGAAATTGGTCAATGGTGTGTTTATCCGAATTTCAAAGAAATGTTAAAATATGATGGAGTTTTATTCCCTGAAAATTTTGAAATATTTAAATCATTCTTAGAGAATAATAACTTATTTAATTTTGCCGATGATTTTCTTTACGCATCCGGAAAATTACAAACCCTTTGCTACAAAGCAGATATTGAGGCAGCCTTACGGACTAAAAATATGGGAGGATTTCAATTACTGGATCTTCACGATTTCCCGGGCCAAGGAACAGCATTGGTTGGTGTTCTAGATCCGTTTTGGGATGAAAAAGGATATGTCACAGCTGATGAATATAGTCAATTCTGTAACTCAACTGTACCATTAGCAAAATTTCCTAAGTTTGTCTATTCTGATAATGAGGATTTAGTTGTACCAATTGAAGTTGCTCATTTCGGTTTTAAGCCTATGGAAAATATAACTCCAAGTTGGAAAATTTTTGATTTACAAAACAATGAAATTGCAAATGGAATAAATGAGAAAACAAATATTCCAATTGGGAATGCAATAAACTTAGGCAACATTGAATACTCTTTAAACCAATTGAATTCGCCGGCAATGTATAGACTTGAAGTTAGAGTTGATAAATATATTAACAATTGGAATTTTTGGGTTTACCCAAATTCTGAAAATACTGAACTAAATGGAGATGTAAAAATTGTTCAGGAAATTAATGATAATATTTTAACTTATATTGAAAATGGCGGAAAGGTTATTATAACTCCTAAAAAGGGAAGTATTAAAAATGATAAAGGTGGAGATATAGCAGTAGGATTTTCTAGTATATTTTGGAATACTGCTTGGACAAATAAACAACCTCCGCACACTTTAGGAATTTTATGTAATCCTAATCATCCTATGTTGCATGAATTTCCTACGCAATCTTATAGCAATTATCAGTGGTGGGATGCGATGAGTCATTCAAATGCAATAATATTAAGTGAGCTTGGAAATAATATTGAACCAGTTGTAAGAATTATTGACGATTGGTTTACCGCAAGATCATTAGGACTTATTATTGAAGCAAAAATTGGAAAAGGTAAAATTATACTTACCGGTATTGACTTGCTGACTAATTCGGAGAACAGACTAGAAGCAAAACAGTTATTAAATAGCATGTTAAATTATGCAAAAAGTGACTCTTTTAATCCAACGAATGAAATACAAGTAAATAAAATTAGAGATCTTTTTAATATTAGATAGGAAATATTCGGATGAATTTTTTAAGTGTTCAAAATTATATTACACAAAACATTAGAAGTATTTATGCAATATTTTTTGCACTTATCTTTATCACAAAAGTAAATCTTTTATCTCAAAATAATTACCAAACAAATGATTTGCCATTAACAATTACTAAAGATTCAATGGGGATTTATGTAAACAAGAATAACTTCAATCCAAATCAATTATTTCCAAAAGAAGAATGGGAAGGTAACTGGATTTGGTTAAATAAAAATAAATTTTACGATTATCAAAAAACTTTTTCTACTTGGATAAACAATAACGAAATTACAAATAAAAAATACAGAGCATTATTCAGAAAGAAATTCAAAATTGATAAAATACCTGATATAGCAATTCTTAATATTTCTGGTGATGTTTCTTTTAGAGCTTATTTGAATGGCAATTTTATTTGTCAAGGACCTCCAAATATTGGAAGTGATTATGAAGATAAAACTCCACCCCAGGATTGGTATTTTACTACACATGATATAAAAAATAATTTAATAAAAGGTGAAAATATTATTGCTGTAGAAGTATTTTCATTTGATTTTGTTTTATCCGAAACTACTTCTGGAAATGGAAAATTTATTTGTAATATCGATTCGGCAAAAAATCAAACATTTCTTTCGACTGATAATTTATGGAAAGCTGAATTAGATACAAGTTATTCAAGTATAAATAATATATTAATATTTAACTCATATAGTGAATTAAGTAATTGGACAAAATTAAATTATGATGATAAAAATTGGTCAGATGCATCAATATTAGATGCAGATAAATATCAATATTTAGAACAGAGTCAAATTCAAACACCGCTTAAAGTCAAAATTGAGCCAACGAGTGTTGTAAAAAATTTTAATAACGTTGAAGAAATAATCAATATTAATGATCTTTATAATCAAACGTTATTTAATGAAAAATTCAAATTAGATTTTGGTAAGAATATAACCGGATTTTATTCTTTTAGCATTAATGCATCAAAAAACGATACAATTAAAATTTACCCTTCGGAAAAATCACAAATCAATAGACCATTTATTTACGTTTGTAAGCAAGGCGAAAACAATTATACAATTCCATATTTAAATGTTTTCAGGAATTTAACTTTTGAGATAATTTCAAAAAGTGGTTTAAAAATAAATTCAATTGAAGTTCTATTTTCATCTTATCCCATTAACTATCTTGGTAATTTTGAATGCTCTGATCCTTTCTTTACAAAACTATGGGAAATAATTCGTCGGACAACACAAATGTGTATGCAAAGTCTTTATTTAGATTCACCATTACACCAAGAGCCACTTGCTTGTACCGGAGATTATTTAATTGAATCAATGTCAAATTATTACGCATTTGGTGATCCTTGGTTGATTAGACAAGATTTAATAAAAACAGCAAAAATGTTAGAAAAAAATAATTATGATATGTTTCATACAAGTTATTCACTGCTTTGGGTTCAGATGCTTAGCAATTATTTTCAATATACATCAGATACAATTTTAGTTAAAGAGCTTGTTGGAGATGTAAATAAATTGAATGCTTTATTTGAAACATATCTCGATTCAAATTACTTATTAAGTCAAGCTCCAGATTATATGTTTATGGATTGGATAAAAATAAATAAATTTAATGCGCATCACCCGCCGGCAGTAATAGGTATGGGTTATTTAACAGCATTTTATTATAAATCTTTAATTGAAGGAGCAAAATTAAATGATGTTATTGGAAATAATTTAGAAAAAGAGTCTAATTTAAATTTGGCTGAAAAAATAAAATTAGGAATCAATAAATGTTTATGGGATGAACAAAAAGAACTTTACAAAGATGGTATTCCATTTATAAGTAAAGTAAATAAGCATTTTTGGTTGCCGGAAGACGAAAATATAATTACATATAGTCCGCATATAAATACTTTGGCAGTCTTGTATGATATTGCTCCGGCAGGAAAAAAAGAAATGATTTTGAATTATGTGCTTAATCAGAATGAAATTGAGCTTCAACCGTATTTTACATATTTCGTTTTAAGTGCAATTGAACATATTGAGAAATTTGAAACTGATGGATTAAAGTTAATTGATAAATGGAAGAATGGAATTGATCTTGAAACTTATACTCTAAAAGAAAATTGGAATGACGAAACTGAATTTGGTTATAAAGGTGATTATAGCCATGCTTGGGGAGGTTCACCTCTGTATTTCATGTCAAAAAATATTCTTGGTATTTCAACAGAACTTTCGGGATTTGAAAAAATTAAAATTAAACCTTTCGTAAGTGAAGAAATTAATTGGGCGAAAGGTGATATTCCTATAAATCAAACACAAAAAGTTGAGGTAAATTGGGAACGAAAAGATAGTTCAATTTATAAATATGAAATTACTATACCAGAAAATTATTACGGAATTTTATATCATCCAACGAAATATAAATTGTATAATTTTATTTTGAATAACAAAAGTTGTTCATCAACAAAACCAACTGAACTTTCTGAAGGAAAACATAAAATTGAATACAAAATATCAAACTAATTTATATAAACTTCTGAAAAATTAAATTAATAGTGCTTGTCATTCCCACGAACTTGCCTGCGGCAGGCAGGAGTGGGAATCCAGCTAGAATTCAGTTTTCACGGGAATGATATTTTTAATATTTAAGAAGTCTCTTATAATTCTAATTTATAATAACAATATCACTTTTTCTTTTTTCCGGAGAAATATTAATAATCTCAAATTTTCCTTTTGAATAATTTCCTTCAATCGTAGTTTTATTTGGTGCATTAAGTCTAAATTTTACATCCCATTCTTTTGGCCAAGTTGGAAGAATATAAATTTTATCGTCTTCGGTTTGAATTAACATTGATTGCAAAGTCTTCATCAAAACTCCGCCATGAGTTTGATCTGGTGTCCAATCATAATTTGGTCCCCAAAATGCAGGAAAACGTGAATCAGCATTTTTATTTTTTGCACGCTCAACCAAATATTTTTTAGTTGTATCAACTAATCCAAGATAAGATGCAAAAATATCATCTTGTCTCCAGCCCCAATTGCCTTTGTCTAATCTATATTTAAAAGCATCGATAGCCAATTGTTTATTTTGCGAATTAAAATTTACCAACTGAAATGGGAAGACAGAATAAAGTTCTGTGTTTTCAATATTCATTTTATTCTCAAACTTTTCAGCCGGAGCAAACATTTTAATTCCATTATTTTCATGAATCGGCAAATCCGGAAGTTTACTTTTTATACTTTTCCAATAATCAGTCATTTCAATATTAATTTTGTCAGATTTAAGATTTAACAAACGATTTACAACAGAATGCAATCCTGTAAGCTCTGGCATTGGGTTTAAGCATTTCCACCAAGTTTCACCGGACTGCGAAGGTTTCATTACCAATTTGCCATTTTCGGTTTTGTAGAAATTATCAAAAAATGCAATTATTTCATTTGATGTTGGTAAAACATATTCTGAAAGAAATTCTTCATCATTAGTATATTCAAAATAATCTAACAATAAATAAACAAGTTCAAGTCCGGAAACCCATTCCCACTTATGCCATCCGCTTTCTTGCAATTTATCTGAACGATTTTCAAATGGAGTAGCGCCATAGCTTTCGGTAAAAAGATCGCCCCAAAAATAAATGCATTCTGGAATAAAAACGCCATTTACATCTAAGTATAATTTTGTTCGATATTTAAATAATTCAAAATTATCTTTTGCATACATTTTAAATAGAGGTAACATCATTTCAAAATCTCCGGAAGCCGGCATTGAGTAATATGGAAGCCGAGTATTTTGCCACCAATAACCGGGACCCCATCTTCTATAATCTGCATCACCAGGTGCATCTTTAAAAGGCACATTAAAAATTGAGCCGTTAAATTTTATAGGATATTCACCGCGACCATTACACGCATTTATGAATCTTTGCAAAGCATAAGCCTGGCTAACAGTGAAAGCATCTTCCATATCTTTTGGATTTGAATTATTTGCAGAAATATCTATCCAACTTCTTTCCCAAAAATTATTCCACCAAATACTGTGTTGATCAAATTTTTGTTTTATGGATATTCCCTCAATTTTATTAACTAAAGAATTTAAATTCTCTAACCATTTTATTGGAGTGGAAGGATGTTCAGTCAAAAGATAAATACTAAATCTATGCTTTGTAGAATTTTTAGATTTGATACTAGAATTATCGATTTTTATTGGGTTCTCAGTAACAACAATTCCACCAAAAATTCTATTTAAAAGTGGATCAGCTCGCTTAAAATTTTGAAGTCCTTGATGAAGCGATGTAAAGTTTTGTCCAACTGATTTTTTATTGATGTGAAACCATCCAATTTCATTATCCAAATTTAGAATAGAATCCGGTTCAACAATTGTTGGTTCTATTTGATTATTTTGAATACTGTGATCATACATTACATCACTAATTTCTATCTTTGGTAATTGATATTCCGAAGTTCTCCAAAATTCAAGCGAAGCAATAGGACTTATTTCTTCACTGCTTTCAATTTCAACATTTATAACCGGATTATTTGCTTCAACCCATAATAAAATTTTACAATTATTATATTTTATTTCTATGGTTGAATTTTCAAGATGCAAAGTTTGATCAAAATTTTGCAATGGAAATTTTTGCGATGGAGATAGTTTAATTCTTATTTTGCCAACTTTTAATAATCGTCCATATGCATCCCAACTATCAGTTTTTCCTATGTAAAAAAGTAAATCCCCATTTTCTTCCACCCAAACATTTAATCCAATTTCACCATTACCAATAGGCATGGAACCGTTATAATCTTTGCTTGGCGTGTTCCAAGTAACATTAAATTTTGAAGGTAAATCTAAATCTGTTTGTGCAATAAATGAGGACTGAATAAAAAGACAAATTAGAACAATATTTTTCATCATGTTGTTTCTCGCTTAGAGATTGTAGAAATAAAAGTTAATGATTCTCAGAACTAAAAATAAAATTACAATTTGAAATTGATTTTACAATTAAATAATGTAAGATCCTTGCTTAGTTAAATTTAGTTCAAAGTCTAATAAATTCAAATAAATTGTAATTATGATTTATAGATAAATTTTAATAAATTGCTTAAGAATTGAATTAATAAAAGTTTAGAAATTGGATACTTTTAAAAATTTATTAAAAAGAATTTTTACATTTCTTAAAAGACCTCATTACAAAATTTCGTTAATATATCTTTTTATTTCAATTTTATGGATTATTTATTCTGATAAAATAACTTTCGAAATTTTTACTACTCCTGAATCATTTAAATATATTCAATCTGTAAAAGGATTGTTTTTCATTTTCACAACATCGATAATTATTTTTCTTTTAATTAGAAACGATTACCGTACAATTAAAGAAAAAAATAATCAGTTAAACGATAGCAAATTAAAAATGCAGCTTGCATTTGATTCCTCCAATATGGGTACATATCAATTCGATATAAAAAACAATATCGTTTATTTTGATGAAATATCACAAAAGATATTCGGATTTAACAAGAGTGAATTAAACCCAGAAGAAATTTTTAATCGTATTCATCCTAATGATCTACAACTTGTTAAAGATTTATTGGAAAATATTATTGGAAAGGGAGAAGAAATAAAATCATATGCAACTTATAGAATTATTTTAGACAACAATGAAATTAGATGGATAGATTCATCTATAATACTTTTCTCAAATGATGAAAATAATTTATCAAAAATTAATTGGGGTATTGGAACTTTTTTAGATATTACAGAAAAAAAGAAATCAACGGAACAATTAATAATTTTACAATATGCAATTGAAAATGCTAACATTGGAATTTTTAAGATTGATGAAGACGGAAATATAAACTATGCAAATCAATACGCTTGTGATTATTTGGAATACACCAAAGAGGAAATTTCTAATTTAAATATCTCTGATATCGACAAAAGTATGACCCCGGAAAGATTCAAAAAACATAGAAATTTTGTTAGAGAAAATATTTATAATACAATTGAAACAACTCACACAAGAAAAGACGGAACTTCATTTCCGGTAGAAGTTACGGTAAATTATTTTACTTACGAAAATCAATTACTCGCAATTTCTTTTTCTAAAGATATTACTGAACGAAAGCATGCTGATGAAAAACTTAGATTAAGTGAAGAAAGATTTAAAGTTGTACTTCGTGGTGCTGATTTAGGAACTTGGGATTGGAATGTTGCAACAAATGAAACAAATTTTAATGATCGATGGGCTGAAATGCTTGGATATACAAAAAATGAAATAAGTGAATCTTACAGCTCTTGGACAAATTTAGTTCACCCGGATGATTTATATTTTGTAGATAAAGTTCTAAAAAATCATTTAAATGGATTAACTGAATTTTATGAAGCCGAATATAGAATGAAGCATAAAAACGGTAAATCTATTTGGATTTTAGATAAGGGGAAAGTGGTTGAAAGAGATAGTAATGGAAATCCAAAAAGATTAGCTGGAACTCATTTGGATATTTCTGCAAGAAAAGAAGCTGAAATCGAATTGATTAATACAAAAAATCAACTAAGAGCATTGTTTGCAAACATTGATAATATTAGAGAAGATGAAAGAAAAAATTTAGCTCGTGAACTTCATGATGAATTGGGACAAGTTTTAACTTCATTAAATATGAATTTAAGTTTACTTAAAAATAATATTGATCATAATTTATATGATGAGAAATTATTGCTTAACGATTTGGATGAAATGAGTCAAATAGTTGATACTTCAAAAATTAATATAAAAAAATTAATTCGCTCATTAAGACCGGAATATTTAGATAATTTGGGATTGGTTCCTGCACTAAATCATCTTGTGGATGAATTCAAAAAAAATAAAAAATTAATTATAAATTTTAACTTTAATTTTGAAGAAGTAAATATAAATTCACAAAAAGAAAATATTATATACCGAGTTATTCAAGAGTCTTTAAGTAATATTGTAAAACATGCAAACGCATCAAATGTTGAAGTAAATTTGTTTTTAACTGAAGAAAAATTAAATGTATTAATTAACGATGATGGAATTGGAATAAATACAAAAGATTTTAAAAAGGAAAATTCCTTTGGTATTATTGGAATGAAGGAAAGATTATCTCAAATTGGAAGTGAACTGATAATTAAAAGTGAAGAAAATTTAGGCACAAGTATAATTTTTGAAATTACTTTGTAAATAAATTGCTTCTTCTCTTTTTTGCTGGAGACTTTGAAATGATAAAAATAATTATTGCTGATGATCATAAGTTAATTAGAGCTGGATTAAGAAAGTTAGTAGAACACGAAATTGATATTGAAGTTGTTGCGGAAACAGAAAACCCAAATGAAATTTCTGAAATTATAAAAAAAACTGATGCTGATATTTTACTTCTTGATCTTCAATTTCCAGGCAAAAGCGGATTGGATGTTCTAAAAGATGTAAAAGTAATAAAACCAAAATTGCATGTTTTAATATTAAGCATGCATCCGGAAGAAAGATATGCAATTAGAGCACTAAAATCCGGTGCAAGCGGCTATGTTTCAAAAGATACGGATCCAATGTTAATTTTAGAAGCAATTAGAAAAATTTACTCCGGAAGAAAATTTATTAGTCCGGAACTTTCTGAACAATTATTATTTAGCATGGATTCCAATAAACCTCTTCACGATTATTTATCCGATCGTGAATTTCAAATATTACATTTAATTGCAAAAGGGAAATCTCAGACAAAGATTGCCGATGACCTATCTTTAAGTGTAAGCACAGTAAATACTTATCGCGGTAGAATTTTAGAAAAATTAAAACTTAAAACTACATCGGAATTAATTCACTATGCAATTGAAAATAAATTAGTTGATTAATTTTTCTCAATAAAATTATGTAGTAATTTTACTACATAAATATCATTCATTTCACTATATATTTTAAGATTTCTAATTTCTATTTTCGTACAACTTACAAACCAGAAAATTATGACATTACTAATTGTGGATGATTCCGCCAATATTAGAAAGGCTTTGGTGAAATCATTAAATACTTTTATTCCAGAAATTAAAGCCATTATTGAAAAAGAAGATGTTGAAGAAGGATTAAAAGCTATAGAAAAATACAAACCGGATATAATGATTTTGGATTTGATGTTAAAATCCGGAACCGGTTTGGATTTATTAAAGTCGGTCAAAATTAAGGAAGATAGACCATTAACAATATTATATTCAAACTTTTTAGATAATGAATATAAATCTTCAGCAAAAAAACTTGGAGTTGAAGAATATTTTGATAAATCTGAAAATATTTTTAAACTCATTGAAATAGTTAAAAAATACGTCAAGTAAATAATTTGTAGGAATTTTACTACAGACCCGGTCTTAATAATTCTACAAAACATTAGCATTTTCAACTATACTCAGTTTACCAATTTTATTTTAACTTGCTTTACGCAAAGGATAAATATAAAATTTATGAATAATGAAATAATAATTGTTCAAGAAAAATTAGTATTAGTAATGCACACAGTAAATAAGATTATTAAAACTTTATTTCACACAACACCATTAGTGTTAGATTATCAAAATATAAATAACGATGAAAGAAATTATATACCCAAATTATTAATAATAGATAATACATTATTTGATAAAAATTTGAATTCAGAGATAGCAAGATTTAAATCAAATTTCCCAAACGCGTCAATAATTATAATTACATTGGATAATAGTCAAGAAGCAGAAAATCAGATATCTAAATTAGAATTTGTAGAATTACTGAATGTATGGAATTGCAATCAATCAATTGCAAAACTTATTGCATCACGAGTAGAAAATAAAATGAACACAGAAAGGTTCAACTAATGAAAAATATAAATATTTTGATTATTGATGATAATTCTACAGAAAAGAAAAAAGTTATTGATACAATAAATTCAATAAATCATTACGCGTATAATATTTCTGAAACATCAAATCTGGAAAATCTTCAAACGTTAATTTTAAATTTCGGAATAGATATTATTTTGTTGAATTCAAAAATTATTGGATGGAACGGAATAACAACATATCAAAAACTTGAAAAAGAATTTCCGCAAATTGGCAAAATAATAATTTTAGATAATGAAGATGATCCAATTCTTGAATCGCTGCTAAATAATTCTTCAAGCAATTTCTTGTTAATTGATAAATACAATAAAGAGGATTTTTTTAAAACTATAAATTCTGTAGCTAAATGGAAAAGCAAATTAGAAGAATTTAATGGATCAAAAAGTTTTTATCACGCAACAATTGATTCTTTAAATGAATTGATTACAATTATTGATGAAAATGGTTTTATCATTTATGCGAACAAATCTTGGAAAAAATTTGCAGAGTCGATTAATGGAATATTTGATTATGGAATTGATCAAAAATATTTAGATATTCTTAACATAATTTCGGATGACGAATATTCGTTCAGCATTACGGATTCTGCAATTAATGAAATTTTAGTAAATGAAAGAATAAATTTTACAATTGAATTTCCATTTAAAACAAATGAAAATAAACTTTGGTATTCGCTTAATTTAACTTCGTTTACGGAAAATGGTTCAAAAAGAATTGTTGCCGCACATCAAAATATTACTCACTTAAAAGAAGCTGAAAAAGCTAAAGAAATTAGTCAAAAGGTATTTAGACATTCAATTGATTTTTTATTAATTAGCGGTTTTGACGGATATTTAAAAGAAATAAATTCTACTTGGACAAAGATCCTTGGCTGGAAAAACAAAGAATTATTTTCAAAACCATGGATTGAATTTATTCATAAAGATGATAAGGAAATAACGCAAAGTTTAATTGAACAAAAAATTAACGGCATTGAGTGTATTCAATTTACAAATAGAGTAATGTGTCAGGATAACTCTTTCAGATGGTTATCTTGGAATTTGTATTCTTATCCTCAAGATGATATAATTTTCGGCGTTGCTAGAGATATTACGGATAATAAAAGAATTGAATTAGAATTAATCCAGAGTCAAAAAAATGCTGAAAAATCAGATAGACTTAAGTCAGAATTTTTAACACAAATCTCGCACGAAATTAGAACACCGTTAAATTCCTTATTAGGTTTTGCATCATTAATAAAATTAGATCTTGGTGATAATATAACTGAAGATTTATCCGAAGCCTTTCAGCATATGGATTTAGCCGGGAAAAGAATTTTTAGAACAATAGAATTATTAATAAAAATATCGGAATTGCATACAGATAATTACGAACCTGAATTTTGCGATGTAAATATTTTAGAAATTTTAGAAAAAATTGTAGCTGAATATAAACCCGCTGCAGATCAAAAGAATTTAACTTTAAAACTAATTAACGCAGTAAATGATGCAAATCTTGTCTTGGATAGAAAATCAATTATTGATGTTTTTTCAAACCTAGTTGATAATGCAATTAAGTTTACACGAACAGGTTCGGTTACAATTTATTTAAAACAAACATTATTCAACAAAATATCAGTTTCAATTATTGATACAGGAATTGGAATTTCAGAAAAGTTTATTGGTTATATGTTTAATCCTTTTTCTCAAGAAACTACTGGCTATACACGGAGGTTTGATGGAAATGGATTGGGTCTTTCATTAGTAAAACAATATTGTGATTTGAATAAAGCAGAAATTTTTGCAAGTAGTGAAAAAGGAGTTGGGTCAAATTTCACTATTATTTTTTGATGAAATAATTAGAACAATCCAAGTCATTAGGATTGTTTAAGAGTGAGGAGCAGTTGGGGGACTCGCTCCTTCACTTTTATTTTAACCACAAAAATCAGACTTAATAACAAATCAGCAATTTTGGAATAATTTTTTATGCAAAAACAAAACCACTCAGTTATAAATATAGAATCGCAGCACAAAGAAAAATCTTATAATTTAATAAATACAGCATTAGAGGCTGCGGCTAACGGCGTTGTAATTACTGATATTACAGGGCAAATTATTTATATAAATAATTCCTACACAAAATTAACTGGTTATTCAAAAGAAGAAATGATAAATCAAAATCCAAGAGTACTTAAATCGGGTATTCACAACAATGCTTTTTACAGAAATATGTGGGATACAATAAACAAAGGGCAAATCTGGTTTGGTGTAATTACAAATAAAAAAAAAGATGGAAGCTTTTATTTTGAGGAAATGACCATTACACCTGTAAAAAATTCTTTTGGCGAAATTGAAAATTTTATTGCCGTTAAGCAGGATATTACAATCAGAAAAAAGATGGAAGAAGAATTAAAGCACAATAATTATAAATTCAAAAAGATGATTGAAAATTCTACATTAGGAATAATGAGAATTGATAATAACGGAAAAATTATTATGGCAAATCCTGCAATGTTCAGAATGCTAAAATACAATTCGCAATCTGAAATGATAACGCAGGAAATCAACAGAATTTATTATTCTCTGAATAGCAGAAATAAATTTTTACAAATACTTGCAAGAGAAGGAAAAATCTCCGGTTACGAAGAAATTTTTGTTGAACGCGATGGAAATCTATTAGAAGTTAAAGAAAGCGCATGGCAAGTAAAGGATAAAAATAATGAAATATTATATTATGAAGTATTTGTAGAAGACATCACAGAACAAAAAAAGATTTACAAAAAACTCAATGAATCTGAATATAAATATAAAATTCTGATTGATAAGTTATATGAAGCCGTTTATTTGCTTATTGGAAATAAATTGGAAATTGCTAATCTAAAATTTTTAGAAATGCTTGAAATTACTGAAGAAGAAATTTACAAATCTGATTTTAATTTATTGAATTATGTTTCCGAAGAAAGTAAAGAAATGTTAAAAGTTAGAACCGATAAAATAAAAAACGGCGAAGATGTTGAGAAAAAATATTTTATGACGATAAAAACAAAAAACGGTTTTGAAAAAAATGTTGAAGTTTCAACTAGCTATCTTACATTTAACGATAAAATAGCAACGCAAGGTGTAATAAGAGAAGTCATTTAATAAAAATCTAAATCAATTTTTTATAACATCTTCTTCTTTTGTGTAGTCGGTTTTTGAAGAATTTCCATTGAGATTGAATTTTTGAGTTATCTTCAAGTTCGCGGTTGGTTTCAACAATTGTAATTTTTTTGTTGATAATTAATTTGTTTGTTTCATTCATTAAAATTGCGTTTAAACCTTTATCTTGCATATCCGGACGAACCGCCGTTAAATATAAATCAAGTCTTTCATTTTTTTTCATCGCCTTTAAAACATGAATAAATCCAAACGGGAAAAGTGAGCCGTTACATTTTTGCAAAGCTTTCGACAAAGACGGCATTGTAATTCCGAATGCTACAACTTCATTTTTATCATTTAAAACTAACGGAACATATTCCGGTTTGATAAATCCAAAATATTGTTTTACATACATATCAATTTGTCTATCGGAAAGTTCAACAAATCCGTATAAATCTTTATAAGCTTTATTTAAAACGTAAAATATCTCTTTTGCATAAGGCAATAATTCTTTTGATTTTTTTACTTTTAAGATGTGAAGATGATTTCGTTTTAAAGCAATTTCTGCAATTCTTGTAATCTTTTCCGGAACCGGATCTGAAGTCATAGAAACTTCATATTCCACCCAATCCGTAGCTTTTGAATATCCGCTTTTTTCAATAAGATTTGAATAATATGGAAAATTATAAATATTACCGAGCGTACTTAATTCATCAAAACCTACTATTAAAGTTCCTTCTCCATCCATATCCGTAAAGCCAAGCGGACCTTCAACTTCATTCAATTTATTTTCTTTTGCCCAATTTTCAACTTCCGCAAAAAGTAAATTCGCAACTTTTTCATCATCAATAAAATCGATCCAGCCAAAACGCATTATTTTTTTATCAAATTTTTCATTGAATTTCTTATTAATAATTCCGGCAATTCTTCCGACTAATTCACCATTTTTGTAAACGAGCCAATATTTTGCATCACAAAAATCAAATGCGGGATTTTTATCTTTTCGAAGCGAAAGAAGTTCATCTTTTTTTAACGGAGGAATCCAAAATTTATTTTCTTTATAAAGTGTATATTGAAATTCAACAAACTTTTTCAATTCATTTAAACTTTCAACAACCTTAATTTCATATTTATTTTTTTCGTTCATAAAATCTTAAAAATCTTTGTGAGATATTTTCAAATTAATTTGGAGATTTTTATCGGTTATAAACTTAAGGATTTTTAAATTCAATAAAATATAATTTTTGGTCTCAATTTTTGTAAATAAAAAAAATTATACCACTTAAAATTAAATTTACGAAAAACTTGTTTTTTTAATCAAATCTTGACTTTTCAGCATAGAATAAGCATATTTCAATCCATGAGTCAAAACTATTATTACCAAACCAATGATGGTTTTAAAATTAACATCACAACTTTCGGCAATTCCAATTTAGAAAAAGGGAATTGTATAATTTTGGTTCATGGTTTTAAAGGATTTAAAGATTGGGGATTTGGACCGTACACAGCCGAATTTTTTGCTCAACATAATTATTTTGTTATAACTTTTAATTTTTCGCACAATGGAATTGGTGAAAATTTTACGGAATTTACCGAGCTTGATAAATTTGCAGAAAATACATATTCGCGGGAAATTAGCGAACTTAATCAAATAATTTCTGCATATAAAAATAATTTTTTCGGAAAAGTTAATTCAAACAACAAAATTGGTTTAATCGGTCATAGTCGCGGCGGAGCAATTTCAATAATAGAAACTTCTCAAAATGAAAATGTAGATGCTTTGGCAGCTTGGGCAACAATTTCAAATTTTGATAGATTTTCAAGGAAACAAAAAGATGAGTGGTACCGAAAAGGATTTGTGGAAGTTTTAAATGTTCGCACGCGGCAGAAAATGAGAATGAATATTTTGTTTCTTGAAGATTTTGAGAAAAATTCTGAAATTTTGAATATTGAAAAAGCTTTGACAAAAATTCAAAAGCCATTTTTAATTATTCATGGAGATCAAGATTTAGCAGTTCCGGTAAAGGAAGCAAATACAATTTATCATTTTGCCGATAAAAGATTTACTCAGCTTGAAATTATTCACGGAACCGGACATACTTTTGATGTAAAACATCCTTTTGAAGGAAGTACAAAAGCGCTTGATATTGTTCTAAATAAAACTTTAAATTTCTTCAATTCTTCATTTGGTGAGAATTAATTATGGGAATTAAAAATATAGTTTTCATCATTGTATTTATTGCGGCTTTTGCATTTCTGTATTTCAATTTAAAAAGATTAATAAATTATTTAAGCATTGGAAAAAAAGAGAATAGATTCGATAAAGTTCCGGAACGAATTAAAAATGTTTTAAAAGTTGCAATTGGTCAAACCAAAATTCTTCGCGAGCCGATTGGCGGAACAGTTCACGTATTAATTTTTTGGGGATTTCTACTTTTTCTTTCTGCCGTTTTGGAATCAATTTTGCAAGGATTTTATTCGGAATTTTCACTCAATTTTCTTGGACCAATTTTTTCAATAATCACTTTAACTCAAGATATTTTTGGAGTTCTTGTAATTTTTGCAGTTTTGTTTGCGTTTTACAGAAGATACATACAGAAAGTAAAAAGGTTGGAACACGGAAAAGAAAGTCTGCTTGATGCAACAATTGTACTTTCGTTAATTCTACTTGTTGTAATTTCTATGTTCGGACAAAATTCTGCTCATATTGCAAAAAATAATTTCACTTTATCAAATTGGGAAGTTCGCCCGGTAAGTTTTGTAATTTCGCAAATTATTTTTCAAACTTCGGAAAATGCAAATATTTGGTATGAAATTTTTTGGTGGATTCACATTTTAACAATTTTCGGATTTATGAATTTTCTTCCATATTCAAAACATCTGCATGTTTTTGCTTCAATTCCAAACGTATATTTTGAAAAATTGGGAAATAAAAAATTTGAAATTACAAAAATCAATTTGGAAGATGAAACAATTGAGCAATACGGCGCAGCAGATGTTGATCATTTATCTTGGAAGCAAATGTTTGATGGTTACACTTGTACGGAATGTGGAAGATGCTCTGATGCTTGTCCCGCGAATACAACCGGAAAATTACTTTCGCCGAGAGAAATTATAATTAATGTAAGAAAGAGAACAGTTGAAAAAGCTCCGTTAATTTTAGATAAATCGGTAAACGCTGAAGTTATAGAAAAAACATTAATCCATAATTACATAAAACCGGAAGAACTTTGGGCTTGCACAACTTGCGGAGCTTGTGTTCAAGAATGCCCGGTAACAATTGAACATCTTGATACAATTATTGATATGCGCAGAAATTTAGTTTTGATGGAATCTGAATTTCCGAATGAATTAAATCCCGTATTTAAAAATTTAGAAACAAATTTTACTCCGTGGGCTTTTAATCACCAAGATAGAGCAAATTGGGCAGAAGGTTTAAATGTTAAAACAATGGCTGAAGATCCCAATTGCGAATATTTATTTTGGGTAGGATGCGCCGGAAGTTACGATTCACGTTATCAAAAAGTTACTAAAGCAATTGCCAAATTATTTAATAAAGCCGGCGTAAATTTTAGAATTTTAGGAACAGAAGAAAAATGCAATGGAGATACAGCCCGCAGATTAGGCAATGAATATTTGGCTCAAATGATGATGCAAGAAAATGTTGAAACTTTAAATTCATATAAAGTTAAAAAAATTGTAACGGGTTGTCCGCATTGTTATAATTCATTAAAAATTGAGTATCCTCAGTTCGGCGGAAATTTTGAAGTTTATCATCATTCGGAAATTTTAGAAAATTTAATCAGCGATGGAAAAATCAAATTAAAGGAAAATTCGGTAAATTCAAAAATAACTTATCACGATTCATGTTATCTTGGCAGATATAATCAAATTTACAATTCTCCGAGAAATTCCTTAAATTCGGTTGCCGGTTTAGAATTATTAGAAATGGATAGAAATAAAGACAAAGGATTTTGCTGCGGAGCCGGCGGCGGAAGAATGTTTTTGGAAGAAACCGAAGGTACGAAAATTAATGTAAACAGAACGGAAGAAGCAATTTCAACCGGCGCAGAAACTGTAGCTTCGGCTTGCCCGTTTTGTATGACAATGTTAACGGATGGCGTAAAAGCCTTTGAAAAACAAGAAGAAATAAATGTAAAAGATATTGCGGAAATTATTTTAGAAAATTCTATTTAATATATTATTAACCAAATAAAAGGAGAACAAAATGAGCGATAAGTACACACAACTAGTAGAATTTGTTAAAAATATGGAAACAGATGTTGAAAAATTTTATGTAAAAGGACAATCAGCAGCTGGAACCAGAGTTCGTAAAGCTTTAAGCGAATTAAAGAAAATGGCTCAAGATATGAGAAATGAAGTTCAATCAAAAAAAATTGAAAAGAAAGCTTAATTCTTTTTTATTTTAATAAGGAACAATTTATTGAGGCTGTTTATTTTGTAATGGACAGCCTTATTTTTTAATATGAAAATGAAATATATTCTGCTACCAACTTTTTTATTATCACTTTTTTATTGGGTTTTAAATCCAAGTTTTATTGAACATGAAACCGTAAAAGTTGAGGAAAAAATTGATTCAACCGTTACTGTTACATTTTCATGTGTTGGTGATATTATGTGTCACTCAACCCAATTTAATTCTGCAAAAGTTGAAAAGGATAGTTTCGATTTCAAACCGATGTTTAATTTTGTTAAAGATTATCTTGTCCAGAAAGATATTTTATTCGGAAATTTAGAAACAGTTCTTGCCGGAAATACAAAAAATTATTCCGGTTACCCATTTTTTAACACGCCGAACGAATTAGCTGAAGCATTAAAATTTACCGGATTTGATTTTTTATTTACAGCAAATAATCATGCAAACGATCAAGGAATTGATGGAGTTAAAAGAACAATAGAAGTTTTGAAAAAAGTTAATATTGTTTCAATTGGAACTTCAATTCCCGAAGATTCCGTAGAAACTTATAATTTGTTTGTTAGAAAAGGTTTAAGATTTGGAATACTTTCTTACACTTACGGAAGCAATAATAAAAGCGCAAAAACTTTTCCACAAAAATTTATTAATCATATAGATACTTTAAAAATTAAAAATGATATAAAAAATCTCAAAAATAAAAATGCCGATTTGATAATTGTTTATTTTCACTTCGGAAACGAGTACGCTAAGAAAGTTAGCTCTTACCAAAGAAAAATTACAAACCAAACTGTTAAATATGGCGCCGATGTAATTCTTGCAAGCCATCCGCATGTTGTTCAGCAATTTGAAAAATTTAAAACAAATAACTCAAATTTGGATAGCGCAATTGTAACTTTTTCTTTAGGAAATTTTATCTCAAATCAGCGATGGAGATATTCTGACGGCGGATTAATTTTTAATTTCGATATTACTAAAAATATTTTTACGGATTCTGTTTATGTTTCAAATATTAATTTTTTACCAATTTGGATTTTCAAGGGAAAAATTGATGGCAAAAAAGAATATCGAATTCTTCCTTCGCAAAATTTTAATGATACAACAAACTTTAGTTTTTTAACTTCTGCAGATGTTGACAGCATGAAAAGATCTTATTATGATAATGTAAAATTATTTTTATCAAAAAATAATTCGGCAAAAATTGATACGTTGAAATTTTAATATGAATAAAAAAACTTCACTCACAATTATATTTATTACGGTTTTTATTGATCTTCTGGGATTTGGATTACTCATTCCAATTTTGCCAACATTTGCAAGTAAAGTACTTTTTATTTCAGATTTTGAAATTGGAATTCTTGTTGCCGCATTTTCGTTTATGCAATTTATTTTTAATCCAATTGTCGGAAATTACTCGGATACAATTGGAAGACGGCCAATAATTTTAGCATCACTTTTATTGACTGCAATTTCATATATAATTTTCAGTTTTTCGCATTCCTTTTTAATGCTTTTAATTTCAAGAATTATTGCCGGACTTGGCGGAAGCAATATTTCTGCGGCTCAAGCTTACATTGCCGATATTACCGAAACAAAAGATAGAACAAAAGGAATGGGAATTATCGGCACAGCATTTGCTTTAGGATTTGTATTTGGACCAATGCTGGGTGGCTTTTTAGCGCATTATGGTTATGAAGTTGTCGGATATGTTGCTGCCGGTTTTTCATTTATTGCATTTATATTTGCAGTTTTCTTTTTAAAAGAATCCCTTGTTAAAAATAAAATTGAGACTCAAAAAAGACAAAGATTAATATCAATAAATATTTTTCAAGAATTATTTGCTCAAAAAAGATTGGCATTTTTTGTAATGATTTATTTTGTAATTGTTTTTTCAATGGCAAATATTTACGGAACTTTTGCACTTTTAGGATACAAAGTTTACAATTTAAATGATAGACAAATTGGTTTGTTATATACAATTATGGGATTAGCAAGCGCCTTTGTGCAAAGCGGTTTGCTAAGATATTTGTTAAAACATTTTAAAGATGAAACATTGCTTCTTGTAAGTATGATTTTTATGATTATAGGAATTGGAGGTTTACCTTTTGGATACAACTTTTTGGGAGTTGCAATAATTTCTGCAATTTCATCTTTTGGAACGGGAAGTTTACAGCCAATAATTTTAGGATTAATTTCCAAAGAAATTAATCAAGAAAAACAAGGAAGATTATTAGGATTGAATCAATCAATATCAGCAATGGCAAGAGTATTAGGTCCAATTTGGGGTGGATTTGCATTCGATTATTTAGGTTATGAATTTCCATTTTTAACGGGAGCAATTTTTACATTTATTACATTAATAATTTCATTTTATTTTATGAAATCAAAAAAATATAAAGTCTATTAAAATGTTTAAAGTTGGAAAAATAGAAATAAAAAATCCTTTACTACTTGCACCAATGGAAGATGTAACAAGTATTGCTTTTAGAAAATTATGCAAAGAAATGGGTGCCGATATTGTTTATACAGAATTTGTAAATTCCGATGGGTTGATTAGAGACAATAAAAAAACACATGAGAAATTAAAAATTACAAACGAAGAAAGACCGGTTGGAATTCAAATTTACGGCGGTGAAATAAATGCAATGCGTGAAGCTGCAAAAATTGCAGAACAAGAAAATCCGGAAATAATTGATATAAATGCCGGATGCTGGGTAAAAAAAGTTGCAAACCGCGGAGCCGGTGCAGGTTTACTTAAAGATCCACCGTATATGCAAAAAATGGCAAAGGAAATCGTGGATGCTGTTAAAATTCCGGTTACGGTTAAAACAAGATTGGGCTGGGATGAAAATTCAATTGAGATTCTTGATGTTGCAAAACGGCTTGAAGATGTTGGTGTTCAAGCATTGACAATTCATTGCAGAACAAGAGTTCAAGGTCACGATGGCGAACCGGCTTGGCATTGGATTCCAAAAATTAAAGAAGTAGTAAAAATTCCCGTTGTTGTAAATGGTGGAATAATGTCGGCAGAAGATGCATTAAAAGCAAAAGAAATTACTAACGCTGATGGATTTATGATTGCTCGCGGAGCAATAAATCATCCATGGATATTTAGAGAAATTAAAGAAATTTTTGAAAATGGTTTTGTATCAAAAATTGTAGATGTTGAAGAAAGGATTTCAACTGCACTTCGCCACTTAAAATATGAAATCACAATTAGTGAAAAAGCAATTATTCCATTTAGAAAATATTATTCGGGATATTTGAAAGGTCTTTACGGTGCTTCAAAAATTAAGCAGCAAATTATGCAGCTTGAAGAATACAATTCTATTGAAGAACTTTTATTAAATTATAAAGAACATTTATTAAAGCATCAAGAATTAGAAGAAAATTAATCTTTAAACCTCCAAGGTTTTTAAAAACTCGAAGGTTTCTACACCAAAAAATAATGCACTTAAAAAATATTGCAAAAATCATTTCATATTTATTTGTCCCGCCAATATTAAATTTTATAATATTCGTCAACTATTCAATTTATTTTGAGTCAGATTTTAAGTTATGGATTTCAATAATAATTTCATTTCTATTTGGACTATCAATTCCAATTTTTACTTTTATTTATTTCCGTAAAAAAGGTAAAATCATAAATGATGATGCAACAATAAAAGAGGAAAGAACCGTTCCTTACATTTATGCAATTTTGTTTACAATTTTTGGAGTTATTCTTTCGGGAATTTTCAAACTAAATGAATCAATTATAATGTTATGGATGATTTATTTAATTTGCAGCATATTAATATTAAACGTAAACAGATTTTGGAAAATTAGCGCACACTCAATGGGAGCCGGAATTCCGTTGGGTGCTTCACTTTTTATAAATAATTTTTATTTTTTTTTGGCAGTAATAATATTTGTTGGATGGTCAAGATTTTATCTTAAAGTTCATACAATTCCGCAAATAATTTCTGGTGGAATTGTTGGAATTTCAGCTTCATATTTATTATTAAAATTTTGTCTTTAAAATTAATTTATTCAAAATTTAGTTTTAAATATTTTAGGAGTTTTTATGGAATTAGAAAAATTAATTAGAGATGTACCAAATTTTCCTAAAGCGGGAATTATCTTCAAAGATATTACAACATTGTTAAAAGACAAAGAG
This sequence comes from Ignavibacteriota bacterium, assembly GCA_016708125.1. Taxonomy (NCBI): domain Bacteria; kingdom Pseudomonadati; phylum Ignavibacteriota; species Ignavibacteriota bacterium. Next base: position 3,135,934 of record JADJGF010000001.1, read on the forward strand.
GCATTTCAAATTACTTTAAATCTTTTATACGATTTATCAAAAGATAAAGGAATTACAAAAGTTGTGGGAATTGAATCTCGCGGATTTATTTTTGGCGGTGCACTTGCAAATAAATTAAATGCCGGATTTGTTCCGATAAGAAAGCCGGGAAAACTTCCCGCAGAAAAAATTAATGAAAAATATTCGCTTGAATATGGAACCGATTCAATTGAAATTCATAAAGATGCTTTAGATAAAAATGATATTGTTTTATTGCATGATGATCTTTTGGCAACCGGTGGAACAATGAAAGCTGCGTGCAGTTTGGTTGAAAGACTTGGTGCCAAAGTTGAACAAATTTCTTTTATAATTGAATTAGATTTTTTAAATGGAAGAGATTTATTAAAAAACTATGATGTAAATTCTTTAATTCATTATTGAAAAATATTTCAAATTAAAAATTTCTGATTTTGTCATGCTGAACTTGTTTCAGCATCTAAAAATTGATTTTAAAATAAACTTGCCAGTTGCAAGCGGGTTCAAAATGAAGTTGATTTTATTTACTTAAATAAAAATCCAGCGGAATTATCAATCATTTGTAAAAATAATTTTATGAAAAAAACAATTATTGATGAATTTCTTATCATAAAAAATGAATTCAAAATACTAGATAAAAAAGTTGTTACAATATTTCTAAGTTCAATATTTCTGTTTACAATAAGCTGGTATTTTTCAACACCAAAATTTTTTACTCAACAATTTCAATTCTACAAAAATGATTTTCCTTCCAACGAAATTTACTCATTTATGTTTTGGTTTTTGTTGGATACAATACTTTTTTTAATTATTCCCATTCTTATCATAAAATATATTTTCAAAGAAGATTTAATTAAATATGGATTAACACTCAAAAATTTTTCAATTGGGTTTAAAATTTCCGGAATATCAATTCTAGTTTTTATTCCCATAATATTTTTACTTTCGCAATCAGAAAATTTTGTTGAATATTTTCCGCTTATGCAAAGTGCGAAAGATGATATCTTAATTTTCATTATTTATGAAATTGGATTTATCATATTTATTTTTTCGTGGGAATTTATTTTCCGAGGATTTTTACTTTTTGGATTAGAAGAAAAATTCGGAATTTACTCAATATTTATTCAAATAATTCCGTTTGTAATTTTGCATAATGGAAAACCTTTTATAGAAACTTTTGCATCAATTTTTGGCGGAATATTTTTAGGATATTTAGCATTAAGATTTCGATCAATCTGGTATGGATTTTTAATCCACAGTTTTATTTTAATTTCTCTTGATATATTATCTTTTCTGATGAATTGATTTAAAAAAAATTTGTAACTTTTGGTAACTAAATTGAAAAATTAAAAGGCTGCAATTATGAAATTTTCGTTAAATGTTGATCATGTTGCATTTCTAAGAAATGCCCGCGGTGAAGAAAATCCTGATCCGGTAACTTATGCTTTAATGGCTGAATTATATGGCGTTGATGGAATTGTAGTTCACCTTCGTGAAGATCGTCGACATATAAATGAACGCGATTTAAGATTGATGAGAGAGCAACTAAAAACAAAACTCGATCTTGAAATGGCAGCGGTAAAAGAAATAATTGATATTGCCTGTGATGTTCAGCCGGATTTGGTTACGCTCGTCCCGGAAAAAAGACAAGAACTTACAACCGAAGGCGGATTAAATATTATTGATAATATTGACTTAATTAGAAATACAATTGATCGTTTGCACGAAGTTGATATTCCGGTTTCACTTTTTGTTGAACCGGATTTAAATCAAATTGATGCAGCTTCAGAAATTAGTGCTGATGTAATAGAAATTCATACCGGAACTTACGCAAACTCAAAAGTTGAAGAAGATATTTTTGATGAACTGGAAAGAATTAGGCAAGCCGCAAAACATGCAAAAAAATTAGGACTCGGAGTAAATGCCGGTCACGGTTTGAATTATTACAATATGAAAGAATTTATGCTGATTGAAAATATAGATGAAGTTAGTATTGGGCAAGCTGTAATCGCCCGTTCAATATTTGTTGGAATTGAACAAGCGATAAAAGAAATGTTATCACTTATTGATAAAAAATAAATTGAATCAATTAAAAAGAAAATTAGAATATCATTACAAAAAATTTGACGCAAACCAAATTTATCCCGATCCTATAATTTTTCCGCGAAAGTTTAAAAGAGAATCTGATATAGAAATTTCTGCATTTATTTCCAGCATATTTGCTTACGGAAGCGTAACACAAATTTTAAATTCATTGGAAATAATTCATAATTTATTTGGAAATTCACCAACTGATTTTTTTCTGAATTTTGATTCGAAAAATCATAAAGATTTCTTTAAGAATTTTAAACATCGATTTTATTCCGGGAATGATGTAAAAAAACTTTTCCAAATTATTAAATATATTTTGGAAGAATACGAATCAATAAAACATCTGTTTTTACTTTATTATTTTGATCAAGATAAAAACATTAAAAATTCACTTTCATTTTTTTCGAAAAATTTAATTGAAATTTCGGAAAGAATTTCTGCATCCACAAAAGGCGTTAAATTTATGTTTCCCGATCCATTTTCCGGAAGCGCATGCAAACGAATGAATTTATTTTTAAGATGGATGGTTAGGAAAGATGAAATAGATTTGGGAATTTGGAAAGCTGTAAATAAAAAACAGCTTATAATTCCGGTTGATACACATATTGCAAAGCTGAGCAAAGAATTAGGTTTAACAAAAAGAAAAAATGTTTCTTGGCAAATGGCAGAAGAAATAACAGAAAAGTTGAAAAATTTTGACCAAAATGATCCGGTTAAATATGATTTTGCAATTTGTCACATTGGAATTAGAAAAATTAGTTTTTAGATCAATTTCCAATTAAAAAGCTGTTATTAACTATTAATAAATTTAATTGCATAAAAATTGGTAAAAGTTTATATTTACGTTTCATTTTAAATGAAAGTTCTTAAAAAAATTGAAAATACCTAAATGCCGGGGTGGCGGAATTGGTAGACGCATTGGACTTAAAATCCAATGGAAGGTTTCTTCCGTGCCGGTTCGAGTCCGGCCCTCGGTACTTGGTTATTTGGGTAAATAAAATTTATAATATTTTTTGGAGAAAAAGATATTAAGCTTTTATCAGACTGGGTTCTTAGCTCAGTTGGTTAGAGCGTCTGCTTGACGTGCAGAAGGTCAAAGGTTCGAATCCTTTAGGACCCACAAAATTTCGGAGTTTACTCCGTTTTTTTTTATAATAATATGAATGAAAAAATTAAAATAAAATTTCCGGATAGTTCTGAAAAAGAATTTGATAAAGGTATAACATCTTTACAAATTGCTGAAACAATTTCATCAAAATTAGCTGAAGATGTTCTAATTGCAAAAGTGAACTCTAAATTGGTTGATTTGAATAAACCAATTATTTATGATTCTACTTTACAGCTTTTTACATTTAATGATGAAATTGGAAAACATTCATATTGGCATTCAACTTCTCATTTAATGGCTCATGCAATTCAATCAATATTTCCGGAAGCAAAATTTGGAGTTGGTCCAGCAATTGAAGGCGGTTTTTATTACGATTTTGATATTGATACAAAAATTACGGAAGCAGATTTAGCAAAAATTGAAAATAAAATGTTGGAAATTGCAAAAGAAAATAATCCTTTCCAACGAAGAGAATTAAGCAAAACTGAAGCATTGGATTTTTTCACAAATGTTGGTGATCAGTATAAACAAGAAATAATTTCTGAGCTTGATGGTGAAACAGAAGTAATAAGTTTATATCACGAAGGAAATTTTACTGATTTATGTATCGGACCGCATATTCCATCAACCGGAAAAATTAAATATGTAAAACTTATTAATATATCCGGCTCATATTGGCGTGGTGATGAAAAACGCCAAAGTTTGCAGAGAATTTATGGAGTTTCATTCCCTAAAAAGAAAATGCTAGATGAGCATTTGGAACTTTTAGAAGAAGCAAAAAAACGAGATCACAGAAAATTAGGTAAACAGCTTGGGCTTTTCAGCATTGAAGAAGAAGCTGGTCCCGGTTTAATTTATTGGCATCCGAAAGGTGCAATGGTTAGACATGTTGTTGAATCATTTTGGAAAGAAGCTCACTTAAAAAATGGGTATGAATTAGTTTATTCCCCTCACATTGGAAAAAGTTGGCTGTGGGAAACAAGCGGACATCTTGTAAATTATAAAGATAGTATGTTTGCCCCAATGAAAATTGATGAACAAGATTATTATATAAAACCAATGAATTGTCCTTTTCATATAATGATGTATAAATCAAATTTACATTCTTATAGAGATTTACCATTTAGATGGGCAGAACTTGGAACAGTTTATAGATATGAAAAAAGCGGTGTTTTGCACGGACTTTTACGCGTAAGAGGATTCACTCAAGATGATGCACATATTTTTTGTGCTCAAGAACAAATTGAAGCTGAAATTATTGAAGTAATCCGTTTTTCAAACTATATGTGGAAAACTTTCAGTTTTGACAAATTGAAATACTATGTCGCTACAAAACCGGAAAAAGCTGTTGGAAGTGATGAACTTTGGGATAAAGCTACTAATTTGTTAAAAGAAGCTTTAGAATCTGAAGGATTAAAATATGAAATGGATGAAGGCGGCGGAGCTTTTTACGGACCAAAAATTGATATTAAAGTTAAAGATGCTTTGAATCGACAATGGCAAATGAGCACAATTCAGTTTGATTTTAATTTGCCCGAGAGATTTGACATGAAATATATCGGAGAAGATGGAAAAGAACATCGTCCGTTTATGGTTCATAGAGCTTTGTTTGGATCAATTGAAAGATTTATGGGAGTTCTAATTGAACATTTTGGCGGAGCATTTCCAACTTGGCTTGCACCTGTTCAAGTTGCGATTATTCCGGTTTCACAAAACTTTTTAGATTATGCTGAAGAAGTAAAAAATAAATTAGTTGAGAATAATATTCGCGTAGAACTTGATACTCGTAATGAAAAAATTGGATATAAAATTAGAGAATGTGAAAATCAAAAAGTTCCTTATATGCTAATTTTAGGTGAAAAGGAAAAAGAATCCGGAAATATTTCAGTTCGAAAACATAAAGAAGGTGACAAAGGTTCTTTAAATTTAGAAGAATTTATAGTGAATCTTAAATCAGAAATAAATAAATTATCTGTTAACTAATTTAGGAGGTTTTCATCGCTCAAGAAAAACAGCGCGTTAATGAAGAAATAAGACATCCAGAAGTAAGATTGCTTGGACCGGATAACCAGCAATTAGGAATTTATACTTCATTTAATGCACTAAAAAAAGCTCAAGAACAAGGTTTGGATTTAATTGAAATTGCTCCTCAAGCAAAACCACCGGTTTGTAAAATTATTGATTTTGGAAAATATCAATATGAATTACAGAAAAAGGAGAAAATTCAAAAGAAGAAACAACATGTTACAGTGTTAAAAGAAATTAGATTGCATCCTAATACTGATACACATGATTTTGAATTCAAATCCAGACATGCAGAAAAATTTCTTAGCGAAGGAAATAAAGTTAAAGTTTCTGTTATTTTTAAAGGAAGAGAACTTGCCTACAAAGATCACGGAAAAGAATTATTAGTAAAATTTATTGAAAGTTTAGGTGAAGTTTCAACTGTTGAGCATGAAATTAAATTTGAAGGAAAAGCAATGCATGCTATTCTTCAGCCAAAAAAAATAAAAAGTAAAAAGACAAAATAAATAGGTTAGATTATGCCAAAAATGAAAAGTAATAGAGGAGCTTCTAAAACTTTTAGAAAAACCGGTTCCGGAAAAATTAAAAGAAACAAAGCTTTTAAATCTCATATTCTTACCAAAAAAAGTACAAAAACAAAACGAGGTTTAAGAAAAGCTACACTTGTTTCTGATGCTGATTTCAAACGCGTAAAAACAATGATTCAATAAAAGGAGTTTGTGTAAAATGCCTAAAGCAAAAAATAACGTTGCCTCTCGTGCACGTAGAAGAAAATTATTAAAACTTGCAAAAGGTTACTGGGGTTCAAGAAGTAAAGTTTATACAGTTGCAAAGCACTCGGTTGAAAAAGGATTGCAATTTGCTTATAGAGATAGAAAAAATAAAAAGAGAACTTACAGAAGTCTTTGGATTGTTAGAATTAACGCTGCAGCAAGAATTAACGGAACTACTTATTCTCGTTTAATTAATGCAATGAGTCAAAAAGGAATTGATATTAATAGAAAAATTCTTGCAAGTTTAGCAGTTGAAAATCCTAATGCCTTTGCTGATATTGTAAAATTCGTTACTGCTTAATTTTTACCCCTAAAAATCTTCCTTTTAACGGTGGATTAATTTTAGGGGTATTTTTTTAAATTTAAGAATCGGTATGAAAGAAAAAATTGAACAAATAAAAAATGAATTTTTACAAGATTCTATTACTATCTCTGATTCTTCATCTCTTGAAAATCTTAGAATAAAATATTTTTCCCGCAACGGAATTTATGCGCAGCTTTTTGAAGAATTCAAAACTTTATCAAAAGATGAAAAACCTAAATATGGTAAAGTTTTAAATGAAGAGAAAAATATTGCTCAAAATATTTTTGATGAATTAAAAAATAAAATTGATGCAAATAATCAATCGCATAAAAATCAAATTGATTTAACACTTCCCGGAAGAGAAAAAGAAATTGGAACACTTCACGTTTTAACTCAAACTTTAAATGAAATAAAATCAATATTTAAAGGATTGGGTTTTTCAGTTTATACCGGACCGGAAATTGAATCTGATGAAAATAATTTTGAATTGCTAAATTTCCCGGATGATCATCCGGCGAGAGATATGCAAGATACATATTTTATTACTGAATCATTTTTATTACGCACACACACATCGCCGGTTCAAGTTAGATTAATGAAAAATAGCAAACCCCCGTTTCGTGCAATAATGCCGGGCAGAGTTTATAGAAATGAAGCAATCAGTGCAAAAAGTTACTGCTTGTTTCATCAAGTTGAAGGATTGGTGATTGATACTGATATTACTTTTGCAGAATTAAAAGGAACGTTAGTTTATTTTGCAAAACAACTTTTTGGCGAAGATGTAAAATATAGATTTAGAGCAAGTTTTTTTCCGTTTACTGAACCAAGTGCAGAAGTTGATATTTGGTGGCAGCCGAAAGGTAAAGAAGGAAAATGGCTTGAAATTCTTGGCTGCGGAATGGTTGATCCGAATGTTTTGAAAAATTTAAATATAGATTCTGAAAAATATATTGGTTACGCATTTGGAATGGGAATTGAAAGAATGGCTATGCTTAAATACGGAATTGACGATATTAGACTTTTCTACGATAGCGATAAAAGATTTTTAAATCAATTTAAATAAAGTGAGGAAAAAGTTTTGATAGTTTCACTTAATTGGTTGAAAGAATACGTAAACTTAGAGGGAATTTCTGTTCAAGAAATTGTTGATAAATTAACAACTTCCGGATCTGAAGTTGAAGAAGTAATTGATAAATCTAGTGAATTTAATAATATAAATGTTGCAAAAGTTGAAAATGTAAAAAAACATCCCAACGCAGATAAACTTTCTGTTTGCAAAGTTAACGATGGAACTAAAATTTATGATGTTGTTTGCGGCGCGCCAAATGTTCAAGCGGGACAAACAGTTGCGTTTGCAAAAGTTGGTGCAATTATTCCAAATGGAAAATTTGAAATTAAAGAAGCAAAAATTCGTGGTGAAAAATCTTCTGGAATGATTTGCGCAGAAGATGAACTCGGACTTTCCGAAGATCATTCCGGAATTATGGTTTTAGATGAAAATCTTAAAATTGGTGAACCGCTTGCAAAAGCGTTAAATATGGATGATGTAATTCTTGAAGTTGCAATCACTCCAAATCGCTCCGATGAATTAAGTCATATTGGTTTAGCAAGAGATTTATCAGCAATATTTAATCGCGAACTAAATCTTCCAAAACTTCAAACTGAATTTAAAATTGTTGAAAAAAATAAATTTGCTGAAATCAAAATAGAAAATCTGCAAGCTTGTCCGCGCTATTCCGGAATTGTTGTAAAAAATATTAAAGTTGACGAATCACCAAAATGGCTGAAAGATAAACTTACCAAAATTGGTTTGCGACCAATAAATAATATTGTTGATATTACAAATTTTGTTCTTCATGAAGTTGGTCAACCTTTGCACGCTTTTGATTTAGATAAAATTTCCGGAAGTAAAATTATTGTTAAAAATTTTGTTGGTGAAGGTAAATTCACAACTTTAGATTCAAAAGAAAGAAATATGTTTTCTTCGGATTTAATGATTTGCGATGCGGAAAAACCAATTGCAATTGCCGGAGTAATGGGCGGAGAAAATTCCGAAGTAACTTCAGAAACAAAAAATTTATTAATTGAAAGTGCATATTTTAATCCTTCATCAGTAAGAAAAACAGCAAAACATTTAGGTTTATCTTCAGATGCATCTTACAGATTTGAAAGAGGAATTGATCCAAACGGAACTTTATTTGCCGGATTGCGAACTGCAGAATTAATTCAGCAAATTGCCGGTGGTGAAATTATCACAGAAATAATTGATGTTTATCCGAATAAAATTGAAGAGAAAATTCTTAATGTAAGATTTTCAAGAATTGAAAAAATATTAGGTTTCAAAATTTCCGAAGAAAAAATAAAATCAATTTTGGTTGGACTAAAATTCCAAATTGTAAATTCCGATGAAGAAAAAATTGAAGTAAAAGTTCCAACTTTCAGAAATGATATTGAACGCGAAATAGATTTAATTGAAGAAATTATTAGAATTTATGGATTGGATGAAATTCCACCGGTTCAAAAAATTTCTTTATCATTGAACAAAAAAGTTGATGAAACTGATTTTGAAAACTCGGTAAAAAATAAATTAATTGCGTTGGAATTTAATGAAGTAATCAGCAATTCGTTATTGAGCGATGAAAAAATAATTGGAAGTAAAAATCCGATTAAAGTTTTAAATCCGCAAAGTACCGAAATGTCAACGCTTAGAACTACATTGCTTCCGGGAATATTAATGAATATTTCCAGAAACATAAAAGTTAAAGAAACCGATTTAAGATTTTTTGAAATTGGCGAAGTATTTTCATCAGTAAATAATAATATAAAAAGTTTTGAAGATATTGAAGAAAATCAAAATTTAATTTTGGCAATATGCGGAGAAAGAATAAGTTCAAGCTGGTTCCATAAAAATCAAGAATTTGATTTTTATGATTTAGTTGGATTTAACGATAGAATTTTATCATCATTAAATTTTAACGGAAAATTTGAAAAAGAATTTGAATGTGATGATAATATTTTTGAATATGGGTTTACTCAGAAAATTGATAATAAAATTATTGGAATTGGCGGAAAAATAAATCAAGCAATTTTAGAAAAATTTGATATTTCTAAAGATGTTTTTGTTGTAGAATATAATTTAACTCAATTCAAAACTTTTGATAGATTATTAAAGAAAAATATTCCGTTATTAAAATATCCGAAAGTGTTCAGAGATTTTAGTTTCATTTTAGATAAAAAAATTACCTATTTTGAAGTATTGAAGACAATAAAAGAATCTAGTTCTAACCTATTGAAAAATGTAAATTTATTTGATATCTTTGAAAGCGAAAGTTTAGGTATGGACAAAAAAAGTTTAGCATTTCAGTTAGAATATTTTGATGAAGCCAAAACTTTACGCGAAGAAGAAATTGATGCAGATTTTTGGAAAACAATAGAAGCTGTTAAAATTAAATTTAACGCAGAATTAAGAGGTTAAAGTGAGTGAATCTACAAAATATGATTTATTCATGAAGGAAATTGAATCATTGGAACAAATGGTTCAGGGGTATGTTGCAGACACAGAAATTGTTACAAGTGAAAAAATTAATCTTAAGCAAAAAGTTGAAAGTTTATCAAAAGAAAACGAAGTTCTTGTTTTAAAAATTAAAGAATTGGAAAAAAAATTAAACACTGCTGATGAAAAATCATCTTTAGGTGGAATTAAAAAAACAAATTTAGATTTGCAAGAAAGACAAAATTTGAAAAATCAAATTGATGATCTGATTGCAAGAATTGATTATCATATAAGATCGTAGAATTAATTAACAAATTAGTGTTGAAGTTTTAGGTACAGAATAGACAAAATGTCAGAAAAAAAGAAGCTAAAAGTAAAAATATTTGATAAAGAATTTTCATTGCTCGTAGAAAATGAAGAAATTGCAACAGAATTAGCTAACTATGTAAATAAAATTATGGATGAAACAAAAGCGGAATTAAAAGATCAGCCTACAGAAACTATTGCTATAATAGCTGCATTAAATATTGCCTATGATTTATCCGTAGAAAAAAATAAGTTTAGAGAATTTAGTATACAAGCAACTGATAAAATTAAAAAAATAAAGCTTCTTTTAGACAAATCTGATATTGAGTCCATTCCATCATAAATTTCCGCACTGCCAATTAATACATGAAAAACTAACAAAGTTCATTAAGGGTTTCTGACTCACAATGTGTATTACAGGCCTCAATCCGATTCGTCGGATTCCGGTAACGGACTAGTGGAAGTAAAAAGCATTGGGCAGTTTCCCACACTAATAAGGATGAGTTTTTCCATCCTTAGTTGGCAGTTGCGGTTTTATTTCTGTTTTTGGAGGCATTATGGATTATAGTAACATATTATTTATTGTAGCAGCAATCGTTGTTACTTTCGTTATAGCATTTGCAATCGGCTGGTTTATTCACTCAAAAATCGCATCAAATAAAATTAGTGTGGCTAAAGAAAATGCCGCAAATATTATTGCAGATGCTGAAAAAGAAGCAAAAAATATAAAACGAGAAAAACTTTTAGAAGTTAAAGATGAATGGTTAAAAAAGAAACAAGAATTTGATGGCGAAAAAAATACTAAACTTCAGAAACTGCAAGTTTATGAAAAGAAAATTGAGCAGCGTGAGCAAAGTTTAGAAAAAAAATATGAATTGGTAACAGAAAAAGAAAAAGAGAATAAAGAAATTGATAGACAAATTAAGAAACACCAAGAAATAATTGAAAAAAAATTAGAAGAAGTTGATAAACTAATTGCTGATCAAAATATACGATTGGAAAAAACTGCCGGATTAACGAAAGACGAAGCAAAAAAAATGCTGATGGAAAACGTTATTGATAAGGCAAAATCCGATGCTTCACAATTTGTAAATGAAATTAAAGATAAAGCAAAATCGGAAGCAAAAAAAGAATCTCAAAAAATTATTGTACAAGCTATTCAAAGAACTGCGGTTGATCACTCAGTTGAAACAACAGTTTCTGTTTTACAAATTCAAAATGATGAAATGAAAGGCAGAATAATTGGGAGAGAAGGAAGAAATATTAGAGCTTTTGAAGCTGCAACCGGTGTGGATGTAATTGTTGATGATACTCCCGAAGCGGTTATTCTATCGGCGTTTGATCAGTTTAGAAGAGAAATTGCAAGAATTTCTTTAGAAAGATTAATTGCGGATGGAAGAATTCATCCATCAAGAATTGAAGAAGTTGTAAAAAAAGTTGAACAAGAATTGGATGAAGAAATTCAAAAAGAAGGTGAAAATGTTCTCATTCAATTAGGAATTCATGGAGTTAATAGAGATCTTGTAAAATTTATTGGCAGAATGAAATACAGATCAAGTTACGGACAAAATCTATTACAGCATAGTATTGAGGTTGCATATATTACCGGATTTATGGCTGCAGAACTTGGCTTTGATCAACAAATTGCAAAACGTGCCGGCTTACTTCATGATATTGGCAAAACAGTTGATAAAAGTATTGAAGGACCGCATGCATTACTTGGCGCTGAGTTATTAAAAAAATATAAAGAACATCCGGTTGTAATTAATGCTGCCGCAAGTCATCACGAAGATGTTGAAATGACTCATGCAATTTCAGCATTAGTTCAAGCTGCCGATGCGATTAGCGGTGCAAGACCCGGCGCAAGAAGAGAACCGCTCGAAGGCTACGTTAAACGTTTGGAAAATCTTGAAAGTATTGCAAACACTTTTGAAGGTGTTGCAAAAACCTATGCAATTCAAGCCGGAAGAGAAGTTAGAGTTGTTGTTGAGCCGGATAAAGCCGATGATCAATTATCGGAAAAACTTGCTGAAGATATTGCTCATAAAATTCAAGAAGAAATGGAATATCCGGGACAAATAAAAGTTACGGTAATTCGTGAAGTAAGAAAAATAGCTTACGCAAAATAAATAAAATTTATAATGCCGGATTTATTCCGGTATTTTTTTATTATGAAAAAATTAGCAATAGGAATAACCGGCGGAATTGGTTCCGGGAAATCTACAGTTTCTGAGTTTTATGAAACAAAGGGATTTCATGTAATTAAAGCTGATCAAATTGCAAAAAATATAATGCAAAATGATTCTGAAGTAATTGCAAGAATTAAAAGTGAATTCGGAAATGAATCATATCTGGAAAATAAGTTAAACTCAAAATTTATTGCAAAAATTGTTTTTCAAAATGAACAAAAATTAAGAAAGTTAAATTCTATTGTTCATCCGGCAACAATAAAAGAAATTTCTGAAGAAATAAAAAAATATCACATTTCTGAAAATATAATTTTTGTTGAAGCCGCATTAATATTTGAAGCCAAAATGGAAGAACTTTTTGATTACATTTTATTGGTTACGGCTGATGATGAAATTAGAATTGAAAGAGTAAGCAGTAGAGATAAAGTTTCCAAAGATGAAATTGCAAAAAGAATTGAGAATCAAATTCCGGAGAAAATAAAAAAATCCCAATCAGACTTTATTATTGAAAACAATAAAAGTTTAGATGAACTAAAATCAAAATCAGAATTTTTCCTAAAATTATTTCAAACAATTTAATTTATAATCCTTCAAAAGTATAATCCATTCCTTGCTTAGAACGATGCGAACATTTATTTTTCATGTATTAAAATTGAGGTAAATGTGGATTTTGTAAATCAAACTATCGTATCATTTGTTAAGCTATTGCCCAAATCAGTTGTACATATTTTTGCAAAAAAATATATTGCCGGTGAAACTTTGCAAGATGCAATTAATGTTGTAAAGCAGTTAAATCAAAAGGGAATTTTTGCAACTTTGGATGTTTTAGGTGAAGCAATTAAAACTAAAGAGGAAGCAATTAAAGAAAAGGAAGAATGTTTAAGAGTTCTAAACGCAATTAGTCAGAATAATTTAAAAGCTAATCTTTCAATAAAACCAACATCGTTAGGGTTAAGTATTGATGAAGATTTTTTTTATCAGCAATTAAAAGAAGTTTTAACTAAAGCAAAAGAATTAAACAATTTTGTCAGAGTTGATATGGAAGATTCTCCATATACATCAACGACAATAAAAATATTTAAAAAATTGCAAAGTGAATTTGATAATGTTGGGATTGTACTTCAAGCTTATTTAAAAAGAACAATGGAAGATGTTAAAGAATTAAATTTAATAAAAACAAATTACAGATTGTGCAAAGGAATTTATATCGAGCCGGAAGAAATAGCTTATAAAAATAAACAATCTGTTCGAGATAATTATTTGAAACTTCTTGAAAAAATGTTGCAGAATGAAAGTTATGTTGGAATTGCAACTCACGATGAATATTTAGTAAATGGCGCATATAGAATTATTGATGAAATGAAATTGCAAAAAGATAAATATGAATTTCAAATGCTTTACGGCGTAACGGAAAGACTTAGAGATAAAATAAATTCGGATGGTCACAAAATTAGAATTTATGTTCCGTACGGGAAAAAGTGGTACGCTTATTCAATTCGAAGAATGCAAGAAAATCCGGAAGTTGCCGGACACATTGCAAAAAGTATATTTAAGTTTAATTAATGATTGTTCTCGGAATAGAAAGTTCGTGTGATGAAACTTCCGTTTCCATTTTAAAAAATGGCGAAGCGTTAACTAATTTAATTTCATCTCAACATTTTCATAATAAATTTGGCGGAGTAGTTCCCGAACTTTCAAGCAGAGCACATCTTCAACAAATAATTCCGTTATTAAAACAGGCGCTTGTATCAACAAATATAAAATTAACTGATATTGATTTAATTTCTGCAACTGCTGGTCCCGGATTGATTGGAGCGCTTTTAGTCGGATTAACTTTTGGTAAAAGTTTAGCGCTTTCATTGAACAAACCTTTCATTCCGGTTAATCATATTGAAGGTCATATTTTTTCTGGATTTCTGATGAAAGAAAAACCTGAGTTTCCATTTTTGTGCATTGTCGTTTCCGGCGGACACACTTTATTGCTTTTAGTTAAAAGTGAATTTGAAATAGTAAAATTGGGTTCTACAATTGATGATGCAATTGGCGAAGCATTTGATAAAGTTTCCAAAATGTTAAAACTTGGTTATCCGGGCGGACCAATAATTCAAAAATATGCGGAAACCGGCGATGAAAATTCGATAGATTTTCCAATCGGAAAAACAAAAAATAAATTTGATTTTTCTTTCAGCGGATTGAAAACTTCCGTTTTAAGATTTATTCAAAATATTGAAAATTCACGAGAATTGATTGAAAATGATAAACTAAATATTGCCGCATCTTTTCAAAAAGCTGCCATAATATCAATATCAAAAAGAGTTATTTTTGCTTTAAGTGAATTTGAAATAAAAAGTATTTCTTTGGTTGGCGGAGTTGCAGCAAATCAAGAATTACGCAATGAAATAATTTTAATTGGGAAAAAATTTAATAAAAATGTTGTCATCCCTAATCTTGAATTTTGCGGTGATAATGCTGCAATGATTGCTTTGCGTGGATTTCAATATTTTAAGGGAGGATACAAATTTCCGTTAAGTTCAAATGCATATCCTAATTTAACAAAAGATTATTTTGAAAATTCTGTGACAAATAAATTGGCATAAATTATTTTTAAAAAGTTTATGAAAAGAAAAATTTCTAAAAAAATATTCAAAATTTCTAAAAATAAAATTTATTTTTTTATCGCATTACTAATTTTTACTTTAGGATTTTTTTCTTTTTCATTTTATAGCCCAAATTTTAATGGAACATCAAAATCTATTTTAATAGATATACAACAAGGTTCAACTTTCAATTCCATTATTGATTCACTTTACAATAAAAAAATAATCTCAAGCAAAGTAAAATTAAAGTTAGCTTCATATTTATTTAGAGCTGATAAAAATATTAAAGCCGGTCGATATGAAATTCCGGATGGAATTAACTATGTTGAGTTATTAAAACTTTTAATTGAAGGTCGTCCGAAAAATCAAAAATTAGTTACAATTCAAGAAGGTATTTGGCAAGAAAATTTAGCAGAACTTTTAAATAAAGAATTGGGGATTAATAAACAAAGATTTTTAGAATTATCTACGGACGAAAAATTTATCAAAAGTTTAAATTTAAATGTAACTTCTTTGGAAGGTTATTTATTACCGGAAACATATTATTTTTATGATGGAACAAATGAAGAAGAAATTCTGAAAAAGTTGAGTTCTGAAATAAAAAAAATATTTGAGAAGAAAGAAGTTATTGATCAAATGAAATTGTTGATTATGGATCAGAATCAAATTTTAACAATGGCATCAATTATAGATGGCGAATCAAATATTATTCCGGAGTTTAAAAGAATTGCCGGAGTTTATTATAATAGATTAAAAAATAATTGGAAGCTGCAAGCTGATCCTACGGTGCAGTATGTGCTTAGACAAAGAGGTGATAAAATCAATCAAATCCTTTATAAAGATTTGGAAATAGATTCAAAATTTAATACATATTTGTATTATGGATTGCCACCAGCTCCAATTAATAATCCCGGAAAAGAAGCAATTATGGCAGCGTTATTTCCCGAAGAACATAATTATTTTTATTTTGTTGCAGATGGAAAAGGCGGACATGTATTTTCTGAATCTTCTCGTGAACATCAAAATCAAGTAAATAGGTATAGAATTTGGCGCGAAAACAACAAATAAAATTCTTCATAATATTGATTCTCAATTTCTTATTCGTGAGTTGCGCAAATCAACTTTCACCTCCCGGTGGAGAAAAAGATATAATTCCTCCGCAAATTATTTCATCATATCCGGAAAATGGAATGACAAATTTTGAAGATAATTATATTGAATTTACTTTTTCTGAATACGTTAACAAACGAACAATTAATGATGCATTTTTCATTTCGCCAATTTTGGAAGATGTACCGGAATTTTCTTGGACAAATAAATCCGTGGAAATAAATTTTAATGAAAAATTAAAAGAGAACACAACCTACTCTATTGTTATTGGTACTGAAGTTACAGATATCAACAATAACAATAAAATGATTGAACCATTTATTTTAACTTTTTCGACCGGAAGTAAAATTGATAGCGGAAATATAAGCGGAAAAATATTTGCTGATAAAGCAGACGGTACTATGATTTTTGCTTACGTAAATAAAAGCGATACGTTAAATATTTATAAAAATAAACCTAATTACGTTTCACAAATTAATAAAAAAGGCGAATATAAAATTAGTGGATTAGCAAACGGAACTTACGAACTTTTTGCTGTCAAAGATCAATTTAAAAATTTAGTTTATGATAAAGGTGAGGATTTAATTGGATATGCTACAAATAGTATTATAATTTCTGATTCACTTAATAAAGTTGAAAATATAAATTTTTTCTTAACAAAAGAAGATACACTTCCGCCAAATTTTCAAGCAATTACAATGACTGATAAAAATCATATTGTAGTTGAATTTAATGAACCGATTGATAGTTCAAAACTTAGTAATATAAATTTTTCAATAATTGACTCAACACAAAATTCAACTATTGATGTGAAAACAGTTTTTAAAGGAAACTCAAAAAAAAGTGAATACATTCTAGGCGTTGTAGATTCGTTGAATGTTGAAAATAATATTTATTTAATTGCAAAAAATATATTTGACTTAAGCAAAAATGAAATGCTTTCACAAAGTATAAATTTTACACCAAGTGAAAAAGCTGATACAAACATTATAAAAATTTCAAAACTTAATACACCATTTAATAGCAATACAATTGATTATCAATCGCCAAATTTTATTATAAATTTTTCAGATGCTTTTGATATATCCAACTTGAGTAATGATATAAAATTTTTAAATCCGGATAGCAGTGAAATAACTTTTAATTTTTCAAAAATTGATGATGCGTCAATAAAAATAATTCCGGAAAAAGATCTAAAACCAAAATCTATTTACAAACTTAAAATAGATTTTAAGGATATTATAGATTTGGCGGGAAATAAAATAGATACGGTTTTAATCAATAAAATCAATACTATCAGTAATATGGAATTTTCCGGAGTTAGCGGTATTGTTAAATCAAAAAATAAAAATGTAAAAGTTGTAATTAATAATATAGAAAATAAAAAGTCTCAGTTACAAAAAGAGATTATTAAAGATGGTAAATTTGAATTTGATAGAATAATTCCGGGAAAATATTTGTTATGGATTTATGATGATAAAGATTCGAATAATGCATATTCATTTGGAAATTTTGATTCTTTGAAATATTCCGAAGAATTTAAATTTTATCCGGATACTTTAAACCTAAGACCACGTTGGCCAATTGGCGATATTGAAATAGAATTTTAAAATCATTGAGTTAAGTATGAACGAACAATTAATTGAATGTGTACCAAACTTTTCTGAAGGTAGAGATTTAAATATCATCAAACAAATTACCGATGAAATTGAAAAAGTTGAAAATGTAAAACTGCTTGATGTTGACCGTGGCGCTGATATGAATAGAACGGTTGTAACTTTTATTGGTGATAAAAAAGGAGTTGCAGAGGCTGCATTTCAATCAATTAAAAAAGCGTCGGAATTAATTGATATGTCAAAACATTTTGGATCCCATCCGCGTATGGGTGCAACGGATGTTTGTCCATTTATTCCGGTAAATGGAATAAGCATTGATGAATGTATTGATATTTCAAAAGAAGTTGCTAAACGAGTTGGTGAGGAATTAAATATTCCCGTTTATTTATATGAAAAGTCTGCTCAGAAGTACGATAGAAAAAATTTAGCTGTAATTAGAAAAGGTGAGTACGAGGGATTACAAGAAAAATTAAAAGATGAAAATTGGAAACCGGATTTTGGTCCAATTGAATTTAATAAAAAAAGCGGCGCTACAGTAATTGGTGTAAGAGAATTTTTAATTGCTTACAATATAAATCTAAACACAAGGGAAAAACTTCATGCAATTGATATTGCATACGAGTTAAGGGAAAAGGGAAGATCAGCAAGACGACCGGTTTCAACTCCATATTATTATAAAAGTGAAAATTTAGTAAAATATGAAAACGGTTCTTATCCTTGCGGAGACTGCGATTTTATTGGTAATACTATTAATGAAACAATTTCTCATTGTAACGAAATTCATAATTATAATTTGATTGAATTATTAAAATTGAATGAAATTAGTCCAAATAATCCCGAAGGTGAATCTGTAAAAAAAAATGGGATGTTCCAAAACTGCAAAGCAATTGGCTGGATGGTTAAAGATTTTGATAGAGCGCAAATATCAATAAACTTAACGGATTATAATATAACTTCTATGCATCATGTTTTGGAGGCTGCAAGAAAATTAGCATTTGACAGAGGTTTAATTGTTACTGGAAGTGAGATTATCGGTATGGTACCATTTAAAGCTTTGTATGAATCTGGAAAATATTATTTGCAGAAGCAAGGAAGATCAACCGGAATTCCTACTAAAGATATTTTAAATACCGCAGTTCAATCATTGGGTTTAGATGATGTTTCAAAATTTAAAATAGAAGAACGCGTTTTAGGTTTACCGAAAAATTATTCTGATTCATTAATCGAAATGAAATTAAATGATTTTGTGGATGAAGTTTCAAGAGAATCACCTGCTCCTGGCGGCGGATCTATTGCAGCATTTGCTGGTGCTTTAGGGGCAGCATTATCTTCAATGGTAAGTAATTTATCTTCTTTTAAAAGAGGAACTGAAAACATTGATGAAATATTAAATAATTGTGCAAATGAATCTCAGCAAATTAAAGATGATTTGTTGAAAGCAGTTGATGAAGATACTCGTGCATTTAATGATTATATGATTGCAAAAAGATTGCCAAATATCACAAATGAGGAAAAAGAATTTAGGAAAGCTGCAATTTTAGATGGATTAAAAAAAGCTGTAAATGTGCCTTTAAGAACTTCTGAATTATCACTAAAAGTATTGGAAATTTCATTTACAGTAGTAAAGCTTGGAAACCCTAATTCAATTACGGATGTTGGCGTTGGAGCGCAAATGGCTTATTCCGGTGTGCTTGGCGGAATTTATAATGTGCTGGTAAATTTAAAAGAAATTAAAGATGAAACATTTTGTATTAGTATGAAAGAAAAATGTTCATTATTAAAAAATGATGCACAAAATAAATTATCTGAAATATTAAATTTTGTTGAATCAAAAATAAATTAAAATATTAATTTGCGTTTGATATATATTATTCAGTAATTAGGAATGAAGATAAGTTCTAAAAAATTTTAATACAAAATCACTTTTATTTTATTATAAATAAAATAGTTACAACAAATAAACGAGGAGGTTATATGAAAACTTCTTGGTTGTTTATAAGTGTTTTTGTGCTCAATCAAATTATTCCTTCGCCAAACATTTCACAAAATTTAAAAGTTTATCAAATTATTGGAAAGAAAATTGATTTTGTAATTTCAAAGTTTGGTAAACCGATTCATCAAGATAGAAGCAATCCCAATATGCAATGTATATTTTACAAAACTAATAATTCACAATCTGTTTTTGTTTCGGATAATGAAGGGGTTTTTCAAGCAGAATGTTCATATAATTATAGTTCAAAATCTTCTGCAAATGTTGAACTAAATAATTTTCTCACAAAATGTAAAAATGAAGGATATGAAATAGACACAATTAATTCCGCCGAATTTGATTTATCTTCTTCCGGAGTTAAAGTTAATGCTACGCTTTTTGAAAATAATTTTTCTAAAAAGTATGAAATAAAAGTGAAAGCAAATAAATCTGTGGGATTAAAATAAATTAAAATACTATTGTCTTTTTTCCGTAAACCAAAATTCTATTCTGACTTTGAAATAATAAAGCTCTGGCTAAAACTAATCTTTCCAAATCTCTTCCTTTTATAATCAAATCTTTTAAAGAATCATTGTGTGAAATACGAATTATATCTTGCTCAATAATTGGACCTTCATCAAGTTCATTTGTTACAAAATGACTTGTTGCACCAATTATTTTAACACCTCTTTCATACGCTTGCTTATAAGGATTTCCACCAATAAATGCGGGAAGAAACGAGTGATGAATATTTATAATTTTGTTCGGAAATTCGTTTACAAAATTTGCTGATAAAATTTGCATATATCTTGCAAGAACAATTACATCAATATGATTTTCTTTTAGAATGCTTAATTCATTTTGCTCAATTTCTATTTTATTGTTTTGGTTAATTTCAAAATAGTAAAACGGAATTAGATAATTTTCAGCTAATTTTTTAAGATCAGTATGATTTGAAATTACTAATTTGATATTAATATTATACTCATTCAGTTTATTACGCCATAAAATTTCATGAAGACAATGATCATATTTTGATACAAATATTGCAACATTTTGTTTTTCATCATCAAAATTAATTTTCCAATTTGCAGAAAATTCTTGAGCTAAAACCGAAAACGATTGATTAATAAAATTTTTAGTTGATAAATTTTCATCAAAACTCCACGCAACTCTAACAAAAAACATTGATTCTATTGGATCAACATGTTCATCAAGATCAATTATATTTCCATTAAGTTCATAAATTAATTTGGTGATTTTATAAACCAATCCCTTTTGATCTTTACAACTTAAAAGCAAAATTGCAGTATTATGCATATTATTAGATTTTATGGTTTGTATCTCAATTTAAAAAATTGTTACTTATATCAATAAAAATTTTAGAATTTGCTTATAAAAAAATCAGAAAAACTCTTTATAATATAATCATAATTTGAGTTTGTGAAAAATATTGGAGATATAAAATGAAAAAAGTTTTTAAAGTTGTTGGAGTTATTTTTGTTTTACTTTTGATTGCAATATTAGTTTTACTATTTTTCTTCAAATCACAAATCACTGATTTAATTAAACAAGAAGCTAATAAGAAATTAAATGCAACATTAAATTTTAATGATGTTGGATTAAACTTAATTTCCGATTTCCCAAATTTATCTTTATCTCTAAATGATTTAGCGATTGTAAACAAAGCTCCATTTGAAGGCGATACAATTTTCAGCAGTTCAAATTTGGGATTTTCAATTGATTTGATGAGTGTAATCAGCGGAGATAAAATAAAAATAAATTCATTCAATTTAGATGATCCAAAAATCTTTGTATATATTTTAAAAGATAGCAGTGCTAATTACAATATTTTTCCGGAAGAAGAAATTACGGATACTGTAAAAAAATCGGATGAGCAAAATATTTCTATTGATATAAATTCGTATGAAATTAAAAACGGACAAATTGCTTACATTGATCAAACTTCAAATATGGTTGCGGCAATTAAAGGATTAAATCATTCCGGTGATGGAGATTTTAGTCAAGAGTCTTTTATTCTTAACATAAAAACTTCAGTTGATGAATTAACATTTGAAATGGAAAATGTGAAATATTTAAATAGAGTAAAAGCAGATTTGGTAATGGATCTTGATGTGAATTTGAAAGACAAAAAATTTCTTCTAAAAAATAATCAGTTTAAAATTAATAATTTGGTTTTTAATTTAAGTGGAGGAGTTGAACTTCCGAATGATGAAATTTTTGTTGATTTAAAATTTGATTCACCGACTTCAAATTTTAAAGATATACTTTCATTAATCCCGGCAATTTATAAAAATAATTTTGCTGATTTAAAAGCCAGCGGGAATGCAAAACTTAATGGATTTGTAAAAGGAAGTATGGAAGAAAATATAATTCCTACTTTTAATCTAAAACTAAATATTGGCAATGCTAATTTCAGTTATCCGGATTTGCCGGTTCCGGTTAATAATGTAAACGTTGATTTATTTATTGAAAATAATGACGGAAAAATTAATAGCACAATTGTTGACCTTCGCAAAATACATTTTGAACTTGGTAAAGATTCTTTTGATGCGAAACTAAAATTAACAAATATTAAAGAATCTCCTTTTGTAGATGCGGCAATAAAAGGTACAATTAATTTTGATAATCTTAAAAAAGCAATCCAGTTGGAAAATGTTACAACATTAAGTGGAATTGTTAATGCTGATGTTAGTTTTAATGGAAATCTTCAAACTGAAACAAAAGATTATGAAAACTTAAATGCGAATGGAAAACTAATTTTACAAAACTTCAGATATAAATCTGCCGATCTAAAAGAAGAAATAAATATTACAAATTCTGAACTAAATTTTACTCCTAAAAAAGTTGAACTAAATTCTTTCAATGCAAAAATTGGTGAAAGTGATTTAAAAGCATCGGGAGATTTAAACAATCTAATTTCATTTTTCCTATCGGATGGAATTTTGTTTGGCAAACTCAATATTTCTTCAAATTATTTAAATCTAAATCCATTCATCAGTGATGAAACCCAAACGCAGCAAGCAAATTCTGATACGACAAAAATCGCTGCAGTAAATATTCCTAAAAATATTGAATTTATTCTTACATCTAATATTAAAAATTTGATTTATGACAATTTGGATATCAAAAATTTCCAAGGAAAATTAATTGTGAAGAATAGTAAAGTTGATATGCAGAATCTTTCTATGAATTTGATGAATGGAATTTTATCTGGCAACGGATATTATTTTAAGGATGAATCGGTAGAAAATCCGGAAGTAAAATTTGCAATGAATATTTCTAATTTCGATATTAATAAAACTTATAACTCGTTTGTTACTGTAAAACAATTTGCGCCAATAGCAAAATATATCCAAGGAAATTTTAGTTCGAATTTAACTTTTACAACAAATTTAAATAATGAATTAATTCCGGATTGGAATACTTTTAACAGCAACGGAAAACTAAATTTAGCTTCAATAGAAATCAAAAACTTTAAACCCTTTACTACATTGGGAAATATTTTGAAGTTATCTGAATTGTCAAATCCGAATATTAAAAATGTAAATCCGTCTTTTAAAATTGAAAACGGAAAATTTTATATATCACCGGTTTCGTATAAAGTTGGTAATTATGATATAACTTTTTCCGGTTCGAACAGTATTGATCAATCAATTGATTATGTTATGGAAATTGATGTTCCGGCAAGTAATTTAAGAAGTTCAGCAAATTCAGCAATTAGCGGACTATTGAAAAAAGATTTGGATTTAGTTAAGTCAGATAAAATAAAAGTTAAAGCATTTATTGGTGGTACAATTGATTCACCGAATATAAAAACTTCAGCTTCGGATATTGCAAAGAATATTGTAAGCGATGCGGTTGAAGAAATTAAGGAAAAAGTATTCGAAGAAGTTAAAGAAAAAGTTGACTCATTGAAAATTAAAGCTGAACAAAAATTGAAAGAAGAAGCAAAGAAAAAAGAAGATGAGTTAAAGAAAAAACTAGAAGAAGAAGCAAAGAAGAAATTAAAAAAATTAAAACTTTGGTAAATCTATTCTGAGTTTCAATTTATATTTACAGAAACTTAATTGGATTGATTAAAAAATAAAAACTTTGTAAGTTTACATATATTTTCATTAGGGGTGTCACAATAGTGACTGAGAGCAAACCCTTGAACCTGATCCGGGTAATTCTGGCGTAGGGAAATGAGTTTCTATTCTTTTAAAACCTTTTCTCTATGGGAATTGGTTTTTTTGTTTTATCCAATTCTCATCGCAAAAATCCCTATGAAAATTGATTGTTAATTATTTTCGAAGGAATTTTTATGAAACACATTTTAATATATTTATTTGTTTTAACTAATTTAATATTTTCACAAGAGATTAACATTTCTGGAACTGTTTTAGATGGAAAAACAAAATTACCTTTAACTTCAGCAAATGTTTTTTTATCCAAAAATAATATAGGTGTTGTTACAGATTTTGATGGAAAATTTCTTATAAAATCTAAAATAATTCCAAATGATAGTTTGGTAATAAGTTATATTGGATATAAAACTTATAAAACCGAACTTCAAGAATTTCTTAACTCAAATCGAATTATTGAATTAGAATGGATAGATTACAAATTACAATCTATTATCGTAAGTGCAATAATTTCAGATGAAAAAAAATCGCCGACTTCATTTTCAAAAATCAGTAAAAAAGAGATTGAAGAAAATTATTCTGTTCAAGATGTTCCGGAATATTTATCATATTTGCCTTCTACAACTTCATACTCTGAAAATGGAAATGGAATTGGTTATAATTATTTAAGCATACGTGGATTTGATCAAAGAAGAATTTCTGTTTCTGTAAATGGAATCCCTCAGAATGATCCTGAAGATCACAATATTTATTGGCTTGATTTACCAGATTTATTGGAAAGTACTGAATTAATTCAAGTGCAAAGAGGAGCCGGTGCTGGCTCAATTGGATATCCATCAATTGGCGGTTCAATCAATATTATTACTTCACCATTTTCGGATAAACCAAATTTTGATTTATCATTTTCGGCCGGAAGTTATTACACAAAAAAGTATAGTGCAAAATTTTCAAGCGGTTTAATTGAAAATAAATATTCTATTTATGCAAAACTTTCTAAAATTTTAAGTGATGGTTATAGACAAAAAAGTTGGGTGGATTTTAATTCGTATCATATTTCTGCGGCGAGGTATGATAAAAATTTAACAACGCAAATAAATTTTTTCGGCGGACCAATTTCTGATGGATTAGCTTATACCGGATTACCAAAATTTGCAATTAAGAATAAGGAATTGAGAAAGGAGAATTTGTCTTATTGGGAAGCTGACAAAAATTTATATACTTACAAAGTTGAAAGAAAATCCTCTGAAATAGAAAACTTTTCTCAGCCTCATTTTGAAGTTTTGAATGAGTTTAAAATCACAAATAATCTAACAATAAATAGTGCACTTTTTCTTGTAATTGGTGAAGGATTTTTTAACTATGATGGCTCATGGTCAATTTATTATGATGATTATTTTAGATTAAAAGAAAATGGTTTTGATTCTACACTTGCTCCGCAAAATGCAATAATTCATGCAGAAGTTAAAAATAAACAATGGGGATTTATACCAAGAATAACTTGGGAGCATAATAATGGTGAGTTTGTTGCCGGATTAGAATATAGAAATCATAAATCAAAACATTGGGGAAATATTAGATTTGCAGAAAATATTCCCGCAAATGTATCTCAGAATTATCAATATTATTATTATGAAGGCGGAAAAGATATAGTTAATTTTTTTCTAAATGAAAATTATAATTTAACAGAAAACTTAAATTTAATGGCAGAAATTCAACTTTCATTTCACGAGTATAAGTTATTGAATGAAAAGTATTTAGATAATTCTATTTCAATTAACGATTTATATCTGAATCCAAGATTTGGATTAAATTACGCGTTTAATAATTCAATAAATTCCTATTTTTCAATTGCAAAAGTTACACGTGAACCAAGATTAAAAAATTATTACGATGCCGCTGAATCAAGCGCTGGTGAAACTCCACAATTTGAATTAGATAATTTTGGTAATTATAATTTCGATAAACCTTTAGTTAAACCGGAAGTTATGACTGACATTGAAATGGGAGCACGTATATCAAAAAGTAACTTTGGATTAAATGTAAATTTATTTTATATGCTTTTTAAAGATGAAATTGTGAAGCAAGGTCAGTTAGACAGATTTGGTCAGCCAATAACCGGAAATGTTGATGAAACAATTCACTCTGGAATTGAAATGGAAGGGAACGTAAAATTCTTATCCAACTTTGAAATTATTTTAAATTCTTCATTCAGTAAAAATTATATTAACAAAGGAATTTCGTTTATTACATTTGAAGATGAATTAGGAAATTCAGTTTCAAAAAATATTGATCTTTCAAATAATTCAATTTCCGGATTTCCAGATTTAACTTTTAATGCAATTGTAAAAATGAATTTTGAAAATATGGATATTCAACTTAGCGGTAAATATGTTGGAAAATATTTTTCAGATATTTATGATAAAAAATTAGATAAACTAATTTTAGAAAATCCCGGTTTTGTATCTTATTTTGATAATGAAGTTGACCCTTATTTTGTAATGAATATTTTTGGTAGTTATAATTTTGAATTAAATTCATTTTTGAAATCTGCAAAAGTTTTTTTACAAGTTAATAATATTTTCGATGAACTTTATGCTGCTTATGCAACAGGCGGTGATTTTTATCCCGCAGCAGAAAGAAATATTTTAGCCGGAGTAAAATTTGGTTTATAATTTTTCAATAATAATTTGACAAATTTATAAGTATGAAGAAAGCAATTTTATTAGCAAATGGTGAAAGTCCAACAAAAAAAAATATCCAATATTTTAAAACACTAGGATATAATACTTTGGTATGCGCAGATGGCGGTGCAAATTCTGCGAGAAAAATTAATGTTGTTCCAGATTTTATTATTGGAGACTTAGATTCAATTACTGATTCAACTTTAAATTATTTTAAAAGTAAAGCTGAGGTAATAAAAATTTCCCGTCAAAATGATACAGATGTTGAAAAAGCGCTAAAATATTTAATTAAGAAAAAATACCAACATGTTATTCTTCTTGGCGGAACAGGAGACAGATTAGATCATTCATTTTGCAATATTGGAATTGTAATAAAATTCTTCTCAAAAATTAATATTTCTATTCTACATAAAAACTCTTTTTTAAAAGCCTATACCGGAAATGTAAATATGAAAGCTAAAAAAGGAGAAACAATTTCTTTATATGGAATCGACTCATTAACAAAAATAACTTCTGTTGGATTGAAATATAAATTGAAAAATATTTCACTTCCATTTGGAAAAAAGGAAAGTACAAGCAATTTAGCAACATCTGAAAATGTAAATTTAAAAATTGATGGAGGAATAATTCTTGTAATTAGAGACTTCCAAACTTTAGTAAAAAATGATCTCATTTAGCACTTTAGATATTTTCATTATTATTTCATTTTTAATTGGAATAGTTTCAATTGGATTATTTTCTTCTAAAATAAATTCAGTGAAAAACGATGAAGATTATTTACTTTCCGGAAGAAATGTTGGAATGGTATTATTTATTTTAACGAATGTTGCAACTTGGTACGGTGGAATTCTTGGAGTTGGAGAATTTTCATATAAATACGGATTGGTAAGCTGGCTAACGCAAGGATTTCCGTATTATATTTTTGCAATAATATTTGCTTTAACTTTTGCAGAAAAAATTAGATCAGCAAAATTATATACAATTCCGGATAAGTTGGAAAATATTTACGGAAAAAAAGTTAGTCTTATTTCTGCAATTTTAGTTTTTATTTTAGTTTCGCCGGCGCCATATCTTTTAATGATGTCACAAATAATTTCGTTAATATTTAACATAGATTTTTTTTTAGCATTAGTAATAAGTGCAGTTTCGGCAAGTATCTATTTAATAAAAGGTGGTTATAGATCAAATATTTGGGCAGATGCATTTTCATTTTTTGTAATGTTTTGTGGATTTATAATTATTGTTTTTGTTGCAGAAAATAATTTTGGTGGAATTACATTTCTTAAAGAAAATTTACCGGAACAACATTTATCGCTTACCGGTGAAGCTTCTGTTACTTTTATTTCAGTTTGGTTTTTAATTGCGCTTTGGACTTTTACAGATCCGGGTTTCCATCAAAGATGTTATTCAGCAAAAAGCGGAAAAATCGCCAAATGGGGAATTCTAATTTCCATTATTTTTTGGATTTTTTTTGATTTCTTAACAAACACAACCGGATTATATGCGAAAGCAATTTTACCCAATTTAGAAAACCCAGTTTTGGCTTTTCCTTATTTGGCACAAAATATTTTATCTTCGGGATATAAAGGAATATTTTTTGCGGCAATGATTGCAACGATTTTATCAACTTTAAATAGTTTTATTTTTTTGAGTGCAACAACCTTTAGTGTCGATTTTATTTCACGAATTTTATTCATCAAAACAACTTCTTCTTCTAATGTAAATTCTAAAGAACTAAATGAAAATATTAGTAATAAATTCTATAAATCTTTTTTCATAAAAATAAACGAAGATAATAAAATTTTAATCAAGCTAACTCAACTCGGAATAGTGGTAACTCTAATTCTCTCAATATTTATTGCTTATTATTTTCAATCGGTAGTTGAACTTTGGTATATAATAGGAAGTATTTGCATTCCGGGGCTTATAATTGTTGTAGTATCAGCTTACTATCCAAAAATAAGTATTGATAAAACATTTGCACTTTTTGAAATATTAATTGGGTTGATAACAAGTATTATCTGGATTTTTATTAGATCGAAGTTTCAATCAACATTTCTAAGTGAATTTGAACCAATGATTATTGGATTATTTTTTGCTCTAATAATTCACTTGATTGGAATTATTCAAAAAAAAGCCAGACTAATTAGCCTGGCTTTCAAATCTTAAAAATGCAATCTTATTTCAGTAATAGCATTTTCTTTGTAACAACATTATTGTTGCTTGTTAATCTATAAATATAAGTTCCGCTTGCTAAGTTTGAAGCATCGAAATTATAATTAAATGAACCAGCTTTTAATAATTTGTTATTTATAATTGTAGCAACTTCTCTACCCAAAATATCATACACTTTTAAATCAACAACTGATTGTTCCGGTAAACCAAAACTAATTGTAGTTGTTGGGTTAAATGGATTAGGATAGTTTTGATCTACAAAGAATTTTGAAGGAATAGTTTGATCAACACCAACTGCTATTATATCATTTACAAGAGTAACAGTAAATGTGTCCATACTTGTTGCGGATTGTGAATTTGCATCCAATACTAGTACAGTCCATTCAGCAGTTAATGAATCAGCTCCATTTAGTAATCCTAAAATATCAAGTGCTGTAACTGTAACTTTTGGTTCAGTTGATTGAGCTGCAAATGCGTCGGGTAAAATAACAAACTGATATCCGATTACATCATTATTTAAGTCTGTAGCGGCTTCCCAAGTTATGTCAAATGTTTGAGCTGAATCTGTAACAGATATAACTGAATTATCTTCAGGAGTTAATAATGCAAAATAGGGAAGTGGTCCAACAGAAACATTTTGAGTAATATCTGCATAATTTAAAAAGGTAACTTGATATCCATCATTTGCAGGAGTAACAGTACTAAATTGAGTTGCAACACCTGAAAAGGTAATAGGCCAAGTTGGTTCAGCACCCTCATCTACATCTGTGTCTTTGTCAATTCTTCCGGTAAGAGTTGAACCATAACCAGTCCAAACAGTCAAATTTGCATTACTTCCAGAAGCAGGCCAAGCAGCAGATTCTGCAGTTTTTGCAACACCAGTAATTTTAACTAAAGTTCCTTCATATAATTCAGCGTTAGCTAAATAATTATCAATAGTTAAAGATTTTGGAATAACAACTCTTGCAGTATCAACAAGAGTAATTTCGGTACTAGGATTGGTTAATTCAATTTCATTTAATCCATTATATTGAGCGACTTTTCCAGTAGCAATAACTCTATCGCCAACATTCAAATCTGGACCGACTGCGGAACTAAATAATTGTAATCCGCCAGTTGGATCTTGAACGAAGATTTGTGTACCGCTTGAAAGAGTTTTATTAAGAACAACTCCGGAAATAGTAACAGTTTGGTCTTTTAAATCTGGAACGTAATCACCATCAGCATCAACTTTTGCTTCAGCAATTGATAATAAGTTTTCTACTGGATATCTGTCTAATAATACTAATGGAATTAAACCAGTTGCGGGAATTCCTGAATATACAACTTCTAAATCTGTATCATCATCTAAATTACCGACTCTTACTACATCTAAACGACCGCCGCTTGCATACAATAATTCATCAATTCTTGAGATATAATAATTTGCAGGATCTGTAATGCTTCCGCCTTGATATTCAACTCTATAAACTCCATTATTTGGGCTTCCGCCGCGAGTACCAACAATTAAATCGAGATTTCCATCTCCATCAATATCGCCGGCATCTCCGCCATAAAGTTGTCCGCCAACACCAATAAAAGATGACATATTTGCAATCTTTGTAGCGGTGTATGAACCATTATCAATTTGTAATAGCATTACATTTTGGTTTGAAGAACCCCATCCAGATACAAGTACTTCTTTAACTCCATCATTGTTTATATCAACAGTTACTGAAGATTTCCAAGATCCAGTTGGAACAAATCCAGTAAGAACAGGTTCTGTAGTATAAGCACCATTTGAATAAACTACTGGAGTAACATTTCCGTTACTGTGGATTAAAAGTATTACGCTATCAACAACTGCTATGTCATAAATTGTTCCGGCATCTACAACAAAATTTGTATCTGATAATGCGCTTACTTCTAATGTCCAATTTTCTGAACCATCTGCGTCATCTGGAATATTATCAACTGAAATTACTCCAAATCTTTCTGCTCCGGCTCTTGCACCAAATACAATTTCTTCAGTTCCATCTGAATCAACATCTGTTAAATGCCATTTAAATGGTCTTAAATTATAATTAGGTGTGTCAATAATTGTCCATGAAGCATTTGCTTTAAATGTTCCATCACCGTTATCAACGCCCATTACATCTGAGCCATCACCGGCAGTTTCAAATACAATTACTCTTGTATAAATTGAATCGCCGCCGCCAAAATTGTTAACTGGTCCCCAAATAATTTCCATTTTACCATCTTTATCCCAATCACCGGCAGCAAGTGGTGGCCATGTATTTTGACCTTCTAAAGGTAATCTTGTTGACCAAACAACTTCCCAGCCTGAACCGCTGTTTTCATATTTGTAAATTCTTGGTATCCAATCAAAACCAGCAAGATCTGACCAGTCATTAGAAACACCGTAAATTTCTTTTAAACCATCACCGTCGAAATCTACACCTACTATTGCTTCACCCCAGCCGCCAACATCAAGTGTATCGTTTGGGATTAAAGCACTTCTTTTGAAAAGATCTGTTTGTGCAAACAGAACTGAAGAAAGAAGTAATGATGAAATAATGAGAAATGTAATATTAATTTTTCTCATTGTGCCTCCTTATTTGTTTGTGAATGAATGAAATTATTTTAATAGAACCATTTTATTTGAAAATATTTTTTGTCCGACTTTTAGTTGATAAAAATAAGTTCCGGAAACTAATTTTGATGCATCAAATGTTAATTTATAGTTGCCGGGGGAGAATACTGAGTTACTAATTAAATTTGTAATAAGTTCGCCATTTATGCTGAATATTTTCAAAGAAACTTCATCTTGTTTATTAATTTGAAATTCAATTGTTGTTGTTGGGTTAAATGGATTTGGATAATTTTGTTTTAATTGAATTTGTTCGGGAATAAATTCTCCATCAATTTCAATATCTGTAATAGTAATATCTATTGTTGGTAATTCACCAGAGTAAGTCCACTTTTCAATAGACCAACCATAATATGCAGCAGTATAAACATTGAAATTTTCATCAAAATCGAGATTATAAGTTGCAGCATATCCTGATGCTGTTCCTAAACTATCAGGATTATTATATACTCCAGATTGCTTAACATTCCATTCTGCAACGTTAATAGTATCTAAAATTTCACCAGTGTTTGGATTAAGAATATAATAACGACCATAATTATATCCCTCAGACCTAACAAAACTTGCATCATGACCAACAAATAATAAATTTTTATTATTCATATATTGTAATCCCCAAGGTCCAACTTCAAGTGTGACAGCACCAACTTCGAATGTGTTATTTGCATTAAAGTTGAATCCACTATTTAATGAATAACCATCGTTAGGATTTCCAACATAACAATAAATTTCTCTCGTCAAGTAATTTGAAACGTATATTAGTGTTCCTTCACTATTAACAGTTATTCCTCTAGCTGTTCCAGCGTTTGGAAGAATTATTTCATGTAAAATTGTTGCCTTGTTACCCTGTGAATTCCAACCAGCTATTGATGGGTTTTCAAAGACTAAAACTGAACCAGGAGTTGAAGAATCACCAGCAACAGTAACAAATATATGTCCTGCTTGATCTATGTCAATTGCCCAAAGTTCTCTGTTTCCTGTTTTATATCTTTGAGGGTATGTATAAATACTATCGGCTTTAAGTTCAAAAGCTAAAATATTATGATTTACATCATTACTTGGAACATAAATCAAATTATTATAAGAAACAATATCTCTAGGTGTTTCTAAAAAGACCTGATTAAATCCATCTATCCATTTCATCTTTAAACTGTCAGCACTATAGGGATAAGTTCCTAATATCCCCGTATTTTGCGAAGCATTTTTGTATCCTACTAAATAGTATGTTCCATTCCCATAGTTTGCGGCAAGAGCAACAAAAGAATTTTCCGCAACAACTGCAACAGACATTGTCCTCTGTCCAATACTATTTGGATTAAACTCATTATCAGGTAAAACATAATCAACCGACCATGTTCCATCAAAAGTTTGAGGTAAAATTAGACTTGAAAATATTGTCAAAAAAAACAGAATTGAAGTAATTTTTTTTATCATGCTAACTCCTTTTTCAAATCAAAAATTAAAAATTCAAGATAAATAATATTATTAAATAAAATCAAGACAAATTGTATATATGAGTTCCAAACCTTAAAATAACAAAATTCTTGTGTGATTAAAATCATTTTTATTTATTTTTGTTGTGAAGTTTGAATATTTCCATTTTATTACAATAAAAAAATTGTTCATTTAATCGATTATTTACTTGCATTATTTAGTTATGTGACTTATTTTAAAAACATGAAAATTCCAACAAAAATATTTATCACTTTTTTTCTTATTCTTTCCACAACAATTGGCGGAACTTTAATTGATTCTTTCGTTGCTTCAAGTAACGGCGAAAGTATTACATTATCTTGGCAAACAATTGTTGAAGAAAATGTTAAGGAATTTGAAATTCTTAGAGGGAAGGATAAAGATAATCTGACTTCGATAGCAGTTGTTAAAGCAAAAGGGAATAATTCTCAATATATTTTTATTGATGAAAATGCTTATAAATCTTCAGGCTCTTTCTACGCATATGGATTAATTCTTGTTGATTATAGCGGAAACAAATCTCAAGTTGTTATGAACACTCAAGTTGTTCATGATAATGTTTCAAGTGTTAAAAAAACTTGGGGAAGTATAAAAGCACTTTTCCGATAATTCATTTCTCTCCAAATTTCTATGTTAAATCTTAGTGTTCCACTTTACTTAGCTTCAAATTCACCAAGAAGAAAAAAAATGCTGCATTCTTTGGGAATAGATTTTCATCATATTTCAATTGATCACGAAGAAATTATAAACAAAAATCATTCACCGCTTAAAAATGTAAAACGGCTTGCAGGTGAAAAATGTAAAAAAGCAGTTTCAAAAATTAAGGATGGAATTGTAATTTCTGCCGATACTATTGTTGTGTTAAATAATAAAATAATCGGCAAACCAATTAATGAAAATGATGCAAAAAATATATTGAAAAATTTAAGCGGAAAAACTCACATTGTGTACACTGGTTTTGCAATTTGTGATGCAAAATCGAAAAAAAATATTATTGATTTTGAAAAAACAAAAGTTACATTTTATAATCTTAGTGATAAGCAAATTGAAGATTATGTAAATACTGGAAGTCCGATGGATAAAGCCGGAGCTTATGGAATTCAAGACGATTTTGGCGCATTGTTTGTAAAAAAAATTGATGGTTGTTATAATAATGTTATGGGATTTCCAATTGCAAAAATTTTCCGAGCACTTGAAAAATTAAATTGAAATTTTGCGAAATTTAAAAAGAAATATAATTCTTACCATAATTTTCGCACTTCTTATTTATATCCTTTTGGCATTTTATTCAGATTACAAATCTTTATTAAATTCATTAAGCAGAATTTCAACTTCAAATTTATTTATAACTTTTTTTATTTCAATTATAATACTTTTAATAAAATTTTTTAGATGGCATTTTTTACTTAAGCTAAGAATAAGTTCAGTTAATTTTTCACAATCACTTTTAATTTTTGGTTCCGGTTTAATTATGAGTATTTCACCGGGAAAGTTTGGTGAAATATTTAAATCGTACCTTCTTAAAAAAAATAATAATATCAATTATGAAATTAGCATTCCATTGATAATTGCAGAAAGATTCAGTGAATTTTTAACTCTTTTAATTATTCAAGCATTATTCTTATTATATTTTTGGGAAAATCTAACAACATTTTTAATTCTTTTTCTTTTAAGTACAATTCTAATTTTAGCAATTTATAACTCTGCTGTTTATGGAAAAATTTTAAATATTCTCAGTAAAATTAAATTTCTCAAAATTGATGCATCCAAATTGGAAATTCTGCTGGAAAGCAGAAAAATATTAGCTAATCCTAAAATTTATATTTTAAGTATTTTAGCTTGGTTAATGGAATTCTTTTGTTTTTATATAATTCTAAGTAATTTTATAACCGATATAATTGTCCTTAAGGCAGTTTCATCGTATTCGTTGGCAATAATTTTAGGCTCGGTAAGTATGTTACCGGCTGGCTTAGGAACCACCGAAAGTTCTTTAACATATTTATTATTTAAGAATGGAATTGAAGTTAGTAATGCTGCTGCAATCACAATTTTAATAAGAATCTTTACTTTGTGGATTCCAATAGTTATTGGATTTCTAAGTTTATTCTTATATTGGAAAAGAAATCAAAAAAAAATGTGAATAGTATTTTAGTAAACTTAATCTTTGAATAAATATTTATCTTGATTTTTTAATTTTTTGATAATAATATAAAATTTATTAAATAAACAAACTGGAGGATAAAATGAGTGATGAAAATGGAATGAGTAAAGGACTTATTTTAGGACTTTTAACAGGTACAATAATTGGCTCAGTTTTAGGATTATTATTTGCTCCTAAATCCGGACGTGAATTACGCGGAGAACTTAAAGAGAAATCGGATGAATTTCTAAATGGAGCTGAAGATTATCTTGAACAAGCAAAAGGAAAAGCAAATTCGTTAATTAATGATGGAAAAAAAAAATCAGAAAAACTTATTTCTGAAGCTAAAGAAAAAGTAGATAATTTATTAGCCGAAGCTGAAAAAATTTTAGATGATGCTAAATCAAAAACAAAAGATATTGTTGATTCGGGAAAAGAAAAATTTGGCAAAGAAGGCGATAAATTAAAAAGTGCAATAAAAGCCGGCGTTGAAACCTATAAAACTGAACGAGAAGCTTAATATATGACAATCTTAGATGTTTTATTAGTGATTCTTATAATTGTTGCTATAATTGTTGGAATCTATTTAATATTTGCATTAAGGAAAATTAATAATACGTTAGATATTGTTCGGGAAGATATAAATATTTTAAATAATCGACTTGAACCAATACTTGAAAACCTCACTATAATTACAGAAAAATTTGCAAAAATTAGTGAGGAAACCGAAAGAAGAATTTTCGATATAAGTAATACTATCCAAAATGTTAGAAATACAGTTTCTAAACTTTCCTTTAGAAATGAAAATTACGCCGGTAGAAATCCGGTTCAGGATTTATTGAATAATGTATCTGCAATTTCAAAAGGAGTTTCTGCGTTTTGGAGAAAATTATATAATTAATTGCTGAATAATAACATCAAAAATATTTGGAGGCATTTTGAGTGCTTTTACTCCCGATGCAATTAGAAATATTGCATTTGTTGGTCATGGCGGAAGTGGAAAAACTTCCTTATCAGAATTTTTACTTTTTTCTGCTGGTGAAATAAACAGAATTGGAACAGTTGCCGAAGGAACTACAACATCAGATTTTAATCCCAATGAAATTGAAAGACAAATATCAATATCAGCTTCTGCATTACATTTAATTTGGAAAAACACAAAAATTAATTTATTAGATTCACCCGGATATTCGGATTTTATTGGCGCTGTTAAATCAAGTTTGCACGTTGTAGATACTGCAATTGTTGTACTAAAAGGTATGGAAGGTGTTGAAGTTGGAACTGAATCTGCATGGGAATATATTCAAAAATTAAATTTACCTGCTGCAGTAATGGTTAATAAATTAGATAATGAACATTCTAATTTTGATAAAACAGTTGAAGTTGCAAAAGAGAGATTGAGCCATGATATTGCAGTTGTAAGTTTTCCTGTTAATGAAGGGCCAAATTTTAATTCCGTTATTGATATAATCAAAATGAAAAAATTTACTTTTGGCGATCCAAAATCTAAAAAAGTTACAGAAGAAGAAATTCCCGCACAGTTTAAAGAAAAAGCCGATAAATTAAGAGAAGAATTATTAGAGAAAGTTGCTGAATCAACCGAAGAATTGATGAATAAATTTTTTGAAGAAGGTACTTTAAGTGATGCAGATTTTGCAATAGGATTGAAAAATGCAATAATTTCAAGATCATTAATTCCGCTTTTTGCTGTTTCTGCAGAAAAAGGTGTTGGATTAGCTGATTTTGCTGATTTTGTTGTTGAGTATTTACCGGCTCCGTGTGATAGAAAACCGGTTCCGGCAATAAAAGTTGGATCAGAACAAAAGGTTGAAATTAAATGTGACCCCAAAGGTGAACCGGCTTTATTAGTATTTAAATCATTATCGGAAGCACACGTTGGTGAACTTTCGGTTTTCAAAGTTTACTCTGGAAAGCTAACTCCCGGTTTGGATATGTTTAATGAAGAAAGAAATAAACCGGAAAGATTAGGACAATTATATGTTCTTAATGGTCATAACAGAACAGAAGTTACCGAACTTTTAGCTGGTGATATTGGTGCTGTTGTAAAACTAAAAGATACACATACAAATAATACATTATGCAGCAAAGAGTTGGGAATAATTTTACCTCATATTGAATTTCCAAATCCTGTAATTAGAGGTGCAGTTATTCCAAAAGCTAAAGGTGATGAAGATAAAATTTCATCGGGATTGCATACTGTTCATGAAGAAGATCCTACACTTCAAGTAAAATTTGATCCTGAATTATCCCAAACAATTATTTCGGGACAAGGTGAACTTCAGCTTACTTTAGCAACAAAACTTTTAAAAGACAGATATAAAGTTGAAGTAGATTTAGTTGAGCCGAGAATTCCCTATAGAGAAACTGTTCGCGGTATTTGCGAAAACGCAGAATATAAACATAAAAAACAATCCGGCGGACGCGGACAATTTGGACATGTATTTATTAAAGTTGAACCAATGCCTCAAGGCGGCGGTTTTGAATTTGTTAATGCAATTGTCGGTGGTGTTATCCCAGGTAGATTTATTCCTGCTGTTGATAAGGGAATTAGAGAAATATTGGATAAGGGAATTTTAACCGGAAGTAAAGTTGTTGATATTAAGGTTACATTGTTTGATGGAAATTTCCATAACGTAGATTCTGATGAAGTATCATTTAAAATTGCCGGTTCGCAAGCTTTTAAAAAAGGATTTCTTGCAGCAAATCCGGTACTTCTTGAACCAATTTATGAATTATCAATTAAGGTCCCCGAAGAATTTATGGGAGATGTAATGGGAGATATTTCAAGTCGACGCGGAAAAATTTCCGGAATGGATGCTGAGGGACCTTTCCAAATTATCAAAGCAAAAGTTCCGTTAGCAGATCTTTATAAATATTCAACTCAATTAAGAAGTTTAACTTCCGGAAGGGGAATTCACAGTCGTGAATTTTCACATTACGAACCGGTTCCGAAAGATGTTGAAGCAAAAGTAATTGAAGAATATAATAAATCGAAACAAGAAGAATAATTATTTTTAACATTTTTAAACTCAGAGGTTGTTTTCAGTAATAAAGAAACAACCTCTTTTATTTAGTGAGATATCAATTTGGAAAAGATGTGGTCGCCTTGGCGTTCAAATTATATAAATTCTTTTAAGAATGCCAAAGATGACGAAAGTTGCGTTTTTTGCGGAATAGAAAATCACGATTTGGAAAATGAAAACTGCCTTGTTGTATATAAAGGCAAATTAAATTTTGTGATGTTAAATCTTTATCCGTATAACAATGGACATCTAATGATTATTCCATACCGACATTTATCGGATTATGTTGAACTTACAAATGAAGAATTGAATGAAATAACTCAACTAAATAAAATTGCAATAATTGCTTTGCGAAATTTAATTTCTCCGCAAGGATTTAATTTTGGTGCTAACATTGGGAAAGCTGCCGGAGCGGGAATTCATACTCACTTGCATTTTCATCTTGTACCAAGATGGAACGGCGATACTAACTTTATGCCGGTTTTAGGTGAAGTTAAAATAATTAGTCAAGATTTGCTTGAATTGAAAAATAAATTAATTCAAGAATTTAAAAATTTAGTTTAGAAAAATATTATTAAAGGGAATAATGAGCGAAGAGAAAGTTTTTGAAAATTTACAGCCAACAATGGTGAATTCATTAAATGAAATTCTTGGAAAACCATTTAAAGTTTTAGATGATGGATTTGTTAGAGTTGTTGATTATATGGGTTCCGATCAATCAATTGTGCAAGCTGCAAGAGTTTCGTACGGTGCCGGAACAAAGCAAGTTAGTCAAGATAAAGGTTTGATACGATATTTAATGCGTCATCAGCACTCAACTCCTTTTGAAATGTGCGAAATAAAATTACACGTTCGTGTTCCAATGGATACTTGGCGACAATGGATTAGACACAGAACCGCAAATGTAAATGAATATTCTACACGTTACTCTATCGCAATTGATCAAGCTTCAAAAACAAATGAAGATGAATGGAGATTGCAGTCGACCTCAAATAAACAAGGAAGCGAAGGCTTTTTATCAATTGATGAAGGTACAAAACTTTCTAATGAAGAAAAAAATCTTCACAAAGAAATTTGGAATATATATAATAATAGAATTGAAAAAGGTGTAGCTCGCGAACAAGCAAGAAAAGACTTGCCGCTTTCAACATACACGGAAGCTTATTGGAAAATTGATCTTCACAATTTATTACATTTTCTGCATTTGAGAATGCACAAACATGCTCAATTGGAAATTAGAAAATATGCTGAAACAATTGGAAATGAAATTGTAAAAAAATGGGTTCCTTTAGCTTGGCAAGCTTTTGAAGATTACATATTAAATTCAAAATCATTTTCCGGATTAGAATTAGATTTATTAAGTTTAATTTCAAATGGAAAAAATCAACAAGCGGTAGAAAAGGCAAAAGAATTCGGCTGGTTGAAAGAGAAGGATGAAAAAATTATTAAAAATTTAGAACGATTTGAATTTGAAGAAAAACTCGAACAGCTTAACATAAAAGTTCCGTGGTAAAAAATAAAACAGAATTAAAAAAAATAATTATTGCAGCAGTATCACAAAATGGAATTATTGGAAGCGATGGAAAAATTCCATGGAAATCAAAATCTGAATTAAACCACTTTAAATTTACTACGTTAAATTCGGCAATAATTTTTGGCAGAAAAACTTTCGAAAGTTTTGATAAACCATTAAACAATAGAACAAACATTATTATTTCAAAAACTTTAACTTCACAAAAAAAAGATTTCTTAATTTTTCCAACATTAGGAAAAGCGTATAATTATTTAAGAAAAAATAAATTTGAAAAAGTATTTATTTGCGGCGGTTATAAAATTTATTTATCTGCTTTAAGAAATGCAGATGAAATGATTCTTTCCGTGATGAAATTTTCCGTTGAAGGGGATACAAAATTTCCTAAAATTAATTTTTCAAATTGGAATTTAATTCGATTAGAAAAAAATAATGACTTCGATGTTTATTATTATGAACGAAAAAAGAAACAATAATTTGGTATTTTCCATTTATAAAAAATGAAAAGTAACTCAATAAAAATATTGCCCGATAACATTGCTAATAAAATTGCAGCCGGGGAAGTTGTTCAACGACCTGAATCTGTGTTGAAAGAATTAATGGAAAATTCTCTTGATGCCGGTGCAAAAAATATTGATGTATTTATAAAAAGAGCCGGAACAGTTCTCGTTCAAATTATTGATGACGGAATTGGAATGAATGAAGCTGATGCTTTGTTAAGTATTGAGCGACACGCGACAAGTAAAATTAGCACAATTGAAGATTTAAATAATATAAATACATTTGGATTCAGAGGTGAGGCTTTAAGTTCAATTGCATCGGTAAGTATTTTTGAACTAAAAACAGAAACACGAGAAAGTGAAGTCGGAGTTTTTCTAAAAGTTGAAAATGATGAACTCAAAATTGAAAAAGGAAGTTTTCCAAAAGGAACTTCTATCGCGGTAAAAAATTTATTTTACAATACTCCGGCGAGAAGAAATTTTTTAAAATCGTACGCAACCGAATTAAAACATTTGCTTGATTCATTTAAGAAAATTGCGTTAAGTAATCCATCAATTAGTTTTAAATTATGGAACGACGACGAATTGGTTTTTGATTTTAAAGCTTCAAATTTAGATGAACGGATGACGCAAATTTTTGCAGACAATATTCTTGATGGTGTTATTAAAGTTGAAGAAATAA
This sequence comes from Ignavibacteriota bacterium, assembly GCA_016708125.1. Classification (NCBI taxonomy): domain Bacteria; kingdom Pseudomonadati; phylum Ignavibacteriota; species Ignavibacteriota bacterium. Next base: position 3,176,533 of record JADJGF010000001.1, read on the forward strand.
CAGATTATATTTCTGTTTACGGTTATATTTCAAAACCAACCTATTTAACAAAAAGTAAAAGTGATCAATATCTTTTCATCAACAAAAGATTTGTAACAAATAAATCAATAAATCATGCTGTGTTTAGAGCTTTTGATGATTTACTTGAAAAAGGTGAATATCCGTTTTTTGTTTTGTTTATTGATTTAGATCCGCAGAAAGTTGATGTAAATGTTCATCCTTCAAAGTTAGAAGTAAAGTTTGACGATGAAAAAAATATTTACAATTTTATAAGAGCAGTTGTTAAAAAAGGTTTGGGACAATATGATCTAATTCCAAACATTGAATTAAACAAGAATGAAAATAATTCTACATCAATAAAAAATAATTATCCAAATCCGGTTGGTAAAAATAATTTTGATGATCGCCCCAATTTTATTGGTCAAAGTACAATAAGGAAAGAGAAACCCAAAACTTATAACGAAAATAAAATTGATTTACTTTTTAATTCGTTAAATAATAAAATTAAAAATTCGGTGATTATTGAAAATTCAGATCATCCTTTTGATGAAGATACGACAAAACAAATTTATCATTCGCCAACAAATATTAATTTTGAAGAAACTCCAAAAGGCGATACGACTTTTATTGTTGCACTTCATAGTAAATATATTTTAACTCCAATAAAAAGCGGATTGATGATAATTGATGCACATGTTGCACACGAAAGAATTTTGTATGAAAAAGCAATAAATTCATTTGAAGCAAATTTACCTTTTACACAGCAATTACTTTTTGCCCAAACTTTACAGCTTGATCCGGCTGATTATTTATTGGTAAAGGAGCTTGAACCGCATTTATCAAAATTAGGATTTGCACTAAAATTCTTTTCTAAAAATGTTGTAGTAATTGATGGAGTTCCTTCTGATATAAATGTTGGTTCCGAAGTTGAAACATTTTTGGATATTTTAAATGAATATAAAAATAACGATCAAGAAAAACATTTAGAGCAAAAAGATAATATAGCAAAATCATATTCATGCAAAGCGGCAATTAAAGCCGGCGATAAATTAACTGAAAGAGAAATGCGGATTTTAGTTGATCAGCTTTTCGCAACATCTATGCCTTATGTTTGTCCTCATGGGCGACCAATTATTGTTAAAATTCCGTTAACAGAATTTGATAAAAGGTTTGGAAGAACTTAATAATAATCTGAAAATAATCGTCTTCAAATAAACTCTAATTTTATTATTTTATATGCAAAAGATGAAAGGAAAATATTTTGGATAATACTTTTATAAATGGAAAAGAAAAATTTGAAAACAGTTTTGAAAAATCCGTAAAAAATAATTTAAAGTTTACAACCGTTTCCGGTGAATCTGTAAATCCTCTTTATACGCCGGAAGATTTAGAGAATAAAAATTTTAGTGAAATCGGATTCCCCGGACAATTTCCTTATACACGTGGAATTCATTCAACCGGATATAGAGGAAAGTTATGGACAATGCGGCAATTTGCCGGATTTGGTTCACCGGAAGATACAAACGAGAGATTTAAATATTTGTTATCACACGGACAAACCGGTTTATCAGTTGCGTTTGATTTGCCGACTTTAATGGGTTATGATTCCGATCATGAAATGAGTATTGGCGAAGTTGGAATTTGCGGTGTTGCCATTTCATCTTTGGAAGATATGGAAATTTTATTTGATGGAATTCCGTTAGAACAAGTTTCTACATCCATGACAATTAATTCTCCGGCTGCAATTGTATATGCATTTTATCTTGCAGTGGCAAAAAAACAAGGTGTAAAATTTGATCAACTCCGCGGTACTTTACAAAATGACATTTTAAAAGAATATATTGCGCAAAAAGAATTTATATTTCCTCCAAAACCTTCAATGCGAATAATTACTGACATGATTGAGTTTTCTACAAAAGAGGTTCCTCAATTTAATCCGGTTTCTGTAAGCGGATATCACATAAGAGAAGCTGGCGCAACTGCAGTACAAGAATTGGCTTATACTCTCGCTGATGGCTTTGCATATATTGAACATGCAATTGAAAGGGGAATGGATATAGATGAATTTGCACCAAGAATTTCTTTTTTCTTCAATTCTCATTTAGATTTCTTTGAAGAAATTGCAAAGTATAGAGCGGCTCGTAGAATTTATGCAAAACGCATGAAAGAAAAATATGGTGCAAAAAACCCAAGATCTTGGTGGATGAGATTTCATACACAAACTGCGGGTTGTACATTAACAGCGCAGCAGCCGGAAAATAATATTGTGCGAACTGCATTTCAAGCAATGGCGGCGGTACTTGGAGGAACTCAATCACTTCATACAAATTCTATGGATGAAACTTTAGCATTACCAAGTGAAAAGGCTGTTAAAATTGCTTTAAGAACTCAGCAAATATTGGCATATGAAACCGGCGTAATTAATACAGTTGATCCGCTTGGCGGAAGTTATTTTATTGAATCATTAACAGATAAAATGGAAGAAGAAGCTGAAAAGATTTTTGCTGCAATTGATTCTTTGGGTGGAGTAATTCCCGCAATTGAAGCCGGTTATTTTCAAAAGGAAATTTCACTTAGTGCTTATCGATATCAAATTGAACTGGATAAGAAAGAAAAATTTGTTGTCGGCGTAAATGAATTTATTGAGAAAGATGAAAAAATTGATATTCCAATTCTGCAAATCTCTAAAGAAGTTGAAGCAAAACAAAAGGAAAGATTAGCTAAATTAAAGGAAAGACGAAATAATTTAAAAGTTGAAGAATGTTTAAATGAGCTTGATTTTGCAGCGCGAAATAATGTTAATCTTATGCCGATTCTTATTAAAGCTGCGGAAAATTATGTAACGCTTGGCGAAATGATAGAAGTTCTAAAAGTCCCGTTTGGAATTTACGAAGAAGCAATTGTATTTTAGATAAAATGAAAACAAACATTATTACTAAAATATTTTTACTAGTAACAATTTTATTTTATATAAGTTGTTCATCTTCTGAAGTAACCAAAATTCAAAAGAAGGAAAGCGGGATAAATATAATCTCAAAAAAAATGAACGATATTGATTTGAATATTGAAAAAACCGTAAGCTGGGTAAACTTAATGCCGGGTTCCGATTCTAAATTTCATGTAAGCGGTAAATTTATTATTCCGCAAAATAATAAAATTAAAATTGAAGATATTGAATTAAAATTCATTAAAGTTTATCAAGAGGAAAGCGAATTATATTTTATTCAACCTAAAACGATTCAGAAAATTGAAAAATCTTCCAAAGAAATTATATATTCTACTTTGCAAGGATTATCATTAAATAAAAATTTCAATAAAAAGAAAAATGTTACATTTGAATTAATTTTTAATTCGAATGGAGAAGAATTAAAATATTACATTGAAAATATAAATGTAGATGAGGTTTATTAGAAATGACTTTTGAATTTATTGCATTATTCATTCTGCTTTTGATGAGCGGTTTTTTTTCTTCTGCTGAGCTTGCATTTATTGTTTCCAACAAACTTAAAATTGAATTATTGGCGCGAAAAAAAAATATTGCCGCAAAGTATGCACTTTTTTTTATGAATAATCCCCAAACTTTTTTCTCAACAATTTTAATATCAAACAACATTGTAAATATTGCATTCGCTTCGCTGATTACAATTTTTCTTACACGCATTTATAATTTTAGCGAACCAATAATTTTGCTTATTTCAACATTACTACTTTTACTTTTTGGCGAGCTCATTCCCAAATATATTGGTAGAGAACTTTCAGACTTTTTACTTTTAATTTCCTCTATTCCGGTTAAAATTATTTCTTTTATTTTATATCCCTTAGTTAAAATAACGGATTCAATTTCACTTTTATTAACAAGAAAAAAAGATTTATCGGATGAAGTTGCCGATATTATGCATAAGGAAGATATTCATTCGCTAATTGTTGAAGGATCAGAAGTTGGAAATGTTGATGAAGAAGATTCTGATATAATAAAAAATATTATTGATTTAGCAGAGCAAAAAGTTTATGAAGCAATGACGCCAAGAACGGAAATTGTCGGTGTTAGCATTGATTCTCCGATTAGTGAAGTAATAAATATTTTTATTGAATCCGGATATTCAAAATTGCCGGTGTTTGATGAGAACTTAGATAATATTAAAGGCGTTGTTAATGTTTATGATATGTTTAAGAATCCCGCAAATTTGGAATCTGTGCTTCGCGAAGTTTTATTTGTTCCGGAAACAAAAAAAAGTCTTGATATGCTTAGCGAATTTTTAGAGAAGAGAATTTCATTTACGGTTATTGTTGATGAATTTGGCGGAACCGCCGGAATATTAACCGTTGAAGATTTGATTGAAGAAATGTTTGGCGAAATTAGAGATGAATACGATGAAGATCCGGATGTTTGCAAAAAAATTGATGATAAAACTTTTGTGCTTAGCGGAAGAATTGAAATTGATGTTTTAAATGAAGAATATGAATTAGACATTCCCGATGGAGACTACGCAACAATTGCCGGATTTATAACTTCTCATCTTGGAAGAATTCCCGCAAAAGGGGAAAAAGTTAAAATTAATAATTTTGATTTTGTAATTCTTCACGCAAGCAAGATTAAAATAAATCTTGTGAAAATGTTTGCATTTCCCAAACCAAAAGAAAATTAGAATATTAAATTATTAAGAGATTTAAAAATAAAAAGGCGAATCAGATGACTCGCCTTTTTTATAAAATTATAATACGTGTTTCCACCAATAGTAGTACTTATTTTCCAGTTCTGTTTCAGAGGGCATTGGGAAAAATTTCAATTCTTCTCCGGCGGCAAACCAAAATCCATGACGTAAAAATTTGTAAGAAATTTCTTTTAACAAACTTCCCAGACTTATTGTTTTTGTAGTTTTTTCCGGTTTATCAACAAGTTCATTTACACAATTAAAAAATCTGTATGGATTAACACCTGGTAAATCAATTGTAAAAATTTCTTTGTTTTTATTAATTTCAAAAAAGTGATCGATATTAAAATCAATTTGTGTAAAACAAATTTTTGGTGCACCTTTAGATTTTGTACCAGTAGTTATAAATTTGCCAAAATCTCTTTGATCTTTTGTAGAAGCAACAAGAGTTTCAAGTGGAGTAATTTCTTGGTAAATTCTAATCATTCCGGGTTGGTTGTATGCTGTATATTCAGCTGGTTCAATCGGCAAAACCTTTCCGTTAATTGTACATAAAAAAAGTTTTTTGATTGCAGAAAGATCAACATGTTCTAAAACATTGTATGATGAAATAAATTTTGTTTTTTTAGGCAATCCGCCTTCATCTGGAACTGTTAGCGCTAAATATTTGTCTATTTCAAAATAATCGTTTCTAAAATTAATATCTAATTCGGCAAAAATTACTTTGCCGCTAAAATGTTTTGCACTTCCCATTGTGTAGTGTTCACCAAATCTATCAGGTTCAAGTTGTGATGCAACCATTGCATTTATTGGATAAACAATCATATACAAATGTTTTTGATATTCTGGCATTACACTTCTCCAAGTTTATTATATAATAAATTTATCAAATCAATTAGTTTAATTCAAGAATGAACATTTTTATTTCAGAAAGTTAATTTATTCTCCGTTAACTTTTGATGTTTAAACTGCTTAATTTTATTACGTTTGTAATACTGTAAATTAAAATTGCAACTCCAATCCATTGAACAAAACTCAAAATATTTCCGTGTAAAATATATTCAAGAATTATTGCAGTAAGTGGAAAAGCCAATTCCAGAATTGTTGATGATGAAGCTGTGATATTTTTTAATCCATAATAATATAGAAAAATTGCTGGACCACCAGTTGAAAAAGCTATCAATATAAAAATTAACCATTGAGAATTTGAAACAAATTTAATTGTATCAAATTCGTTAAAAGTTAAAACAAAAATAAGCATTATTAGTGCAGTGATCCCAAAACGCAAATAAGTTCCTAATTCAAAATTAATATTTTTTAGTGCACGTTTACTTAATACAGTTGAAAATCCAAAACTGAAAGCCGCAAGAGCTGAATAAAGTGCAGCAAATAAATTTTTATTATCAGAATTAATTTTTGGTATCTGAAACCCAAAAGTCATAATATATGTACCGATAACTGCTAAAATTGCCCATTTAATAAATTGTTTAGGAAGTTTTTCTTTTAGGAAAATTGCGGCTAATGTTAATGCAAATAATGGCTGTAATTTTTGAATTAGAATAACTATTGAAAGATTAACAAAGTTTACATAAAATAATGCCTTTGTAATACTTAAAGTTCCAATAGCTCCGCCAAATAATGCTACGCCGAAAAATGCCAGTAAATCACTTTTATTTAATTTTTTGAGAACGTTTAAATTTTTTACAAGAATAGGTGAAAGATAAATTGCAGTTATTGAACTTTCTATAAAAACTACAAAAACAACCGGAAGAGAATATAATTCGGGACGTAATACAATTCCATCAAAACCCCAAAGCATTGCTGCAACTATTATAAAAATTGGCGCAAGTTTAATCATAAAAATTTTAGAATCTTTCAAAAAAATGAAATCAAATATATCAAAATTGCGGATTAAAAATTTTGTGCCATTAATGAGGATTGTTGTAAATAAATAATTAAAATAATTTACAATAGAATTAGTAAATTATCTTTTTCTTGCTCTAATTCTTAATCCTAATCTTACTCAAAAATATTCACAATTAGATTAAGAAAAAGATTAAGAGTAAGATTAAGAATATTTTAAAATCATGATCTTTTACTTCGATCAACTGCTTTTAGAATTTTAAGATTAAGAATTATAAATCTAAAAAACTGAATAACTTTATTATTCATCCATTTTTCATCTTGTTTTGTAATTTGCATTTTCAAACTCCTTTATTCTGGAATAATTTTCCAACCAATTCGAGCTCTTAATTTGTGCATAAATGTTGTGTGAATCATTCTTTTCATCCATGCACCGGCTAAACCCATTTCCATATGAGTTACAAAGGAATCTCTTCCTTGTTCATTTGGAAATTTCCTAGCATCCGGCACAACCGGATACATCATAATTGTAGCTGCTGAACCATCCCAAAGAGAATCTCCCATTGAAGCAATACATGCAGCAGCCATATCACTCATTCTTTCATGGTGAGTCATTCTTCCGCGTTCAATCAGATCAATAATATTTTTAGCAATTATTCTTCCAATAATTCCAGAAACCATTCCGGTTCTTGGAGGAGCGGCTGTAATTGATGTTCCGTTTGGTGTAGTGTGCGGTTTGGAAATTGGTCCCGGAGGTGCAAATGCAATTCCTCCGGCAAAAATATTTCTATAATTTCTATTTTGATAAACTGCGGGCCACGCATCCGGATTTTCCGAAAGTACATCCCACGTTAATCCGTAAATTCCATCTACTAAAATAAATCCACCGGGATTTGTTAATTTGCTTGAAATATCTTCTCCATCTTTTCCAACATACTTAAAAGGTTGACCAAGAAATTGCGGAACCAACATTGCAAAATCATATTCAGTTTCACCAAATTCACCATTAAAATTTTCCCAATAAATATTTTTTTCATTAACTTCTTTTGCACCTCTTTGAACTTGAACATCGAAACCGTATTGTTTAAAAACCGCACCAATAAAATCCTCACTGGAAACAACTTCACCTTTATATTTAGCTTGAACTCCTCTAACTCCAAAATCGCCTAAAGCTCTTTCGTTTGAAAAATAAATCATTTCCGCTTTGTCGCGAATTCCTTTTTTAACTAAATCTTTGTGAATATTTGTTATATATTCCAAAGCCGCACCTTGGCAAGTTGCTCCGGGATGTCCGGTACCAATTACAATTTTTTGCTTTTCGCCTTTTTTCATTCGCTCAACAATTTCAAGATACTTATCTCGCGAAGCAACGGCATGATCCAAAGTACAAATTGAATATGTAAATCCATTTGGACCTAATCCTTTTGTTCCATCAAAATTTAATTTTGGTCCCGTGGAAATTATTAAATAATCATACTCAAGTTTTTTAATATTATTTGAACCATTTTCTTCGGCTAAAACAAACTGATTATCCGCATGTATTTCGGTTACTTTTCCATGAATAAAATTTACATTTAATTTTGAATAAACTGGTTCAAGTGGGAAAGTTGTTTTTTCGGGAGGCATGTGTCCAATGCCAACCCAAACCCATGAAGGAATGTAAGCAAAATAATTTTGTCTGTTCACAACAGTTACACTATGATTTTTCCCTAATGAATCGCCGAGATAAAGTGCTGCAGTATGTCCGGCAAATCCGGCTCCAACTATAACAATCTTTGCCATAGGAACTCCATTATTTATTTGTAATTTTATTTTAATAATTTAGTTTTGATGAATCATTAAGGAAACGATAAGAACAACTTGTTTTAAATATACATTTTTTTATTAAAACAAAAATACCTTTTATGCTATTAAAGAATTTTTTTAAAAAAATATATTTAAGACAAATTCTTGCTAAATCATAGAATATATCGGAAGTTAAAAATCGAAAATCAATTTTCAAATAAAGTTATTGTTAATAAAATTACTGCATTGTGGGCTTTTAGTGAAGCAGCTCTCGGTGGAATTCTACATGTTCTTAAAATTCCACTCACTGGATTATTTATAGGAAGCAGTGCCGTAATTTTTATTTCACTAATTGCTTATTTTTCAGACTCAAGAAAAGAAATTTTTGAATCGACAATTAAAGTATTAATTGTAAAATTTATTGTAAGTCCTTACACTCCATTAAACGCATATTTGGCTGTTCTGATACAATTCATTTTCGGGTATATTTTATTTTTTAATGGATTCAATAAAATTTCCCCAATTCTATTAGGAATTTTATCACTATTGTTTTCTGCTGTGCAAAAAATATTTGTTCTAACTGTAATTTTTGGAATGACGCTTTGGGAATCGATTGATATTTTTTTCAAATTTGTAATAGATCAAATTTTGCCGAACTCATACAATATTCTTCTTCCCAAAATTAGCTACTTAATTATTGGAATATATATTTCAATTCATTTAATCGGTGGAATTATGGCGGGTTTTTATGCTGCCGGTTTTTCAAAAAAACTTTTAAATATTAACGAACAAAAAAACATTTTATTAAATGATCAACTTAATGATTTTCTTTTAAACAGAAATTTCAAAAAGAAAAAAAGAAAGTGGTGGCAGAAGCCATCTAATATTGGAATTCTTATTTTTTCCATTATGCTAATTTTGCTTTCTTATACAATAAAAGAGTTTGATAAAAATATTTCTATCAATATTATAATTATGTTATTTCGATCAGTAATAATTCTTTTAATTTGGTATTATTTTATTTCACCGAATGCCTTGAAAATTGTGAACACGTTTTTAATAAAAAGAAAACAGAAGCAAGCAGAAGAAATTGAAAATATTCTTGAGGTATTTCCAATTATAAAATCAATAATAAAATATTCATGGAATGAAACACAGAATATTAAAAGTATTAAAAGAATATTTACTTTTTTGGATAAAATTTTAATTCATTATTTATTGTTTGAGAAAAACAAAATTGAGCAAAAAGTTTAAAATATTAACCGGGAAAATTCATTCCGGTAAAACAACAAAATTATTTAATTATATAAATACATTAAATTCTGTTGATGGAATTTTAGCTCCGATTGTAAACGAAAGAAGAATGTTGTATCATATTTCTTCAAAAACTATGAAGGAATTTGAAGTATCCGGTCAAAGTGAAAATATAATTAATGTTGGAAAATATTTTTTTCTTGAAAAATCTTTTGATTGGGCGAATGATATTTTGATAGAAAGTTATTTAAAAAATCCTAATTGGTTAATTATTGATGAAATAGGAAAATTAGAATTGACAAAAAAAGGATTAAATAAATCTTTTAGTTTTATAATTGAAGACAAACTAAATTTAAATACAAAAGTTATAATTGTAGTTCGCGAAAGTTTACTAAATGATGTAATTGAATTTTATAATCTGCAAAAAAAAGATTATGAATTTTTGGAAATTTGATAAATGAAATTGCAAAGTATTTCATAATCAAAAACATTAGATTTATACTGTAAATCAATTCAAATATTGAGGGAATTATGTGGAAATGGAATATTGAAAATGAAGAATATCTTACCAAAACAATTGAAAGATGTAAAAAACAAAATATAATTTTACCAACATTTCAACAGCTCAAACAACCGCAATCAATTCCAACAGAAATTCAAAATAAGCTTGATAATATTGATCTACAAGCACTTCATCCATTAAATTTATTTAGAATAAATTGGTGTAATGATTCAACAACGGGAAGAATTGGCGAAATAAATTATTTAGAAATCCCAAAAGAAATTACCGGAGTTAATGCTAGAATAATTGGTTTGGTCGGGAAATTCTTTCCAACCGGTGCGCATAAAGTTGGTGCAACATACGGATGTTTAGCTCCATACTTGGTAACCGGAAGATTCAATCCCGAATATCACAAAGCAGTTTGGCCTTCAACCGGAAATTATTGTAGAGGCGGAGTTTTTAATTCCAATTTACTTTCTGTTCATTCTGTTGCAATTTTGCCGGAAGAAATGAGCAAAGAAAGATTTGATTGGCTTCGTGAACGAACAGAAGAAGTTTATGCAACTCCGGGCTGCGAAAGCAACGTAAAGGAAATTTATGATAAATGTCACGAGCTTGAGGCAAAGAGTGATGAGTATTTGATATTCAATCAATTCGATCAGTTCGGAAATCCAATCTGGCATTACGAAATTACCGGTTATACAATTGAAAAATTATTTAATCAAATTAAAAAAGAAAATCAAAGACTTAGCGGTTATGTAAGTGCAACTGGCTCTGCGGGAACAATTGCTGCCGGAGATTATTTGAGAAAAGTAAATCCGCAAATTAAAATTTTAGCTTCGGAAGCTCTACAATGCCCAACTTTATTGATGAATGGATTTGGCGGACATAGAATAGAAGGAATTGGCGATAAACATATACCTTGGGTTCATAATGTTAAGAACACGGATTTTATTGCTGCAATTGATGATGAAGATCCAATGAGAGTTTTACGTTTATTTAATGAACCGGAAGGAAAAGAATTTTTAGCTCAACTTGGAGCTGATAAAAATGTTGTTGAAAAATTAAGTTATTTAGGAATTTCATCAATCAGTAATTTGCTTAGTTCAATAAAATTAGCAAAGTATAATGAGTATAATGAGAACGATATAATCTTTACAATTTTTACAGACTCAAAAGATATGTATGATTCACGATTGATAGAAATGACAGAACAACTTGGAGAATATTCAGAGAAACAAGCAAATTTGGATTGGTACGGTTCAATCAAAAAGCAAAGTATTGATTATTTGAAAGAATTGAATTACTATGATAAAAAAACAATTCATAATTTGAAATATTTTACATGGGTTGAACAGCAAGGTAAAACTGTTGAAGAATTAAATGCTCAATGGTATGACGAAAATTATTGGAATGAAAGATTCAGCATTGTTCCAACTTGGGATAAATTGATAGAAGAATTTAATTCAAAAACCGGAGTAACAATTTAAAATATTAAATTCTAATTGAATTGTCATTCTGGAAATTAGGAAGTAATTATCCGGAATCTAATAATCCATTTGATAGATTCCCGATAAAATCATTCGGGAATGACAAATATTTGACTTTGCAATGATGAATAAACAAAAAATACTAACAAACATCTTTATTAATACAAGCGAAAATAATTTCACTCCGGTCAATATTTACTTTTCTGATAAAATCGAAAAAGTGGAAAGAATTATTGAACAAGAATTTACTTGGCAAGAATTAAAAAGTGGAGAAAATAAAGAGAAAATAATTAAGCAAATTCCACAACAAAATTTCTCAAATAATTTAAAAATTATAAATGGGAAATTTAATATTGTAATTCCCGGAACTATTGATCCACACGTGCATTTTGATACGCCCGGATTTGAATTTCGCGAGGATTTTGAACATGCATCGACTGCTGCAGCTTTCGGCGGCGTAACGACAATTATTGATATGCCATGCACATCTTTGCCACCTATTACATCGCCAGAAAATTTTCACAAAAAATTAGAAGCTGTAAAAAATAGAAGTATAATTGATTTTGCATTTTGGGGTGGAGTTTGCGGAAATGATTTTGAAGTTGGGAATAAAATTGGAAAACAAATTATTGAGTTAAATGAATTGGGTGTTGCCGGATTTAAAACTTATTTGATTTCCGGAATGGAATCGTTTAAGGATTTAAATTTGGAGCAGATGAGAATAATTGCAAAATACATAAAGCAAACTGGTAAACCTCAAGCTGTGCATGCAGAAGATAAATTTATGATTGAATCAAAAATGCAGAGATTCAAAACTGCAAATCAAAATACTTGGGAATATTATTGTTTGGCTCGCAATACAGATGCAGAAGAAAAAGCAATTATTGATATGATTTCTGTTGCAAAGGAGTTTGGACTAAAAATTCATATTGTTCATCTAAGTTCGGAAGCCGGATTAAATGCAATTCGTATAGCTCAAAAAGAGGGAATAAATATTACTGCAGAAACTTGTCCGCATTATTTGCAATTCACTCAAGATAGTTTTTTGAATGATAAAATAAGAAATTATTTAAAAGCTGCACCACCAGTAAAAATGAATAATGATCAAAATGCTTTGTGGAACGGACTAAAAGATGGAACACTTACTTTTGTAACTACTGATCACGCTGGTTGCAATCCAAATGAAGAAAAAGTAGATGAAAATTTTTGGAATGTATACGGTGGAATTCCAGGAATTGAACATCGAGTCTCATATTTATTTAGTGAAGGATTTATAAAAGAGAAATTAACATTTAGGCAAACAGTAAATTTACTTTCAACAAATGTTGCTGAGTATTTTAACTTAAGAAAAAAAGGAAAAATTGAAATTGGATATGATGCAGACTTCGCAATTATAAATTTATGGGATTCAGAAATTATTAATTCGGAAAATATGCATAGCAAAGGTAAATATACTCCATTTGAAGGAATGAAATTTAATGCTACAGTAGAAAAAACAATATTACGCGGAAATGTAATTATGGATAAAGAAAACGATGCTGAAGTAAAAATTGGTTATGGGAAATTTATTGAGGTAATTTCTTGAAAGTAATTAATGCTTGGATTTGCCAAATAAATGATCAATCAGTTTCCCCAATCTTTGGTGATTTGGAAATTGAAGATGGAAAAATTATTAATATTTCCGAAAGACATTTTGATTTATCAAATTTAAACACTTCGACAAATTCTGAAACAATAGATGCAAACGGAAAAGTTCTCACAATCCCAAATGTAAATTTTCACGATCATATTTATTCAAGATTGGCGAAAGGCTTATCAATAAAGGGGGATATGTCAACTTTCCCAAATATTCTAAAAAATCTTTGGTGGAAATTGGATTCGCTATTAGATATGGAAATGATTGAAGCATCAACAAAAATGGCAGCACTTGAATCAATTATAAATGGTGTGTCGTATATTATTGATCATCACTCTTCACCAAACTTTGCAAAAGATAGTTTAAAAACAATCTCACAAACTTTTGAGAAATTTAATATTCGTAATGTTCTTTGTTTTGAAACGACTGATCGAAATGGAAAAGTGCACAGAGAAAATGGATTTGAAGAAAATATTAATTTTCTAAAAAATTATACAACTGAAAATTCCAATTCACTTTTAGGTTTGCATGCTTCATTCACTCTTGATGATGATACTTTGGAAACAGCATCAAGATTACTTCAAGAAAATAATTGGGGAGTTCATGTTCATCTTTGTGAAGATAAATCCGATGTTGAAATAAGCTTGGAAAAATATTCAGCTAAACCAATGCACAGATTTACAAAATATAATTTGTTAAATGATAAAAGTATCTTAGCTCATGGAATTCACTTGGATAAAAATGATTTTGAATTAATAAAAAATTCCGGTGCCTCACTCATTTTTAATATTGATTCAAACATGAATAATTCAGTCGGTTTGCAAAAATTTAAAATGATTCCTAAAGAAATTCCAATATTAGTTGGAACTGATGGAATGCATGCAAATGTTGCTCGATCATTTAAAGAATTGTTTTTGCAATTACGAAATGCCGGTTTATCTTTTGAAGATTCATTTAGTTTAATGATCAAAACTTATTTCGATCAAATTAATTTTATTAAAAAGTTTTTCCCGGATTTTACAAAGTTACAAGTTAACGATAGAGCAGATTTTGTAATATGGGATTATGTTCCGCCGACACCAATAAATCAGAATAATTTCTGGGGACATTACATTTATGGAATTTTGGAAAGACCTATTAAAACTGTTGTTCAAAATGGAGAAATAAAATTAGATAATTTTCAAATCAAAAATATTGATGAAACAAAAATATTAAATGAAATTTATGCACAAGGTGAAAGATTGTTTAATAAATTTAACGAGGAAAGTTAATGAACATTACTGAAGAAATTATTAAAAAGTCAGAAGAATATAAAGACTATACGGCAAAAAATTTATCTGAAATGATTAAAATAAAATCGCTTAGTTTACAAGAGAAAGAAGTCTGTGAAAAAATAAAAGTTATGATGGAAGAAGCTGGATTTGATGAAGTAAAAATAGATGGACTTGGAAATGTGATTGGCAGAATTGGAAATGGTCCAAGAGTTATTGCATTCGATGGACACATTGATACTGTAGATTTAGGCAATTTAGAAAATTGGGATTTTGATCCTCTTGGTGGAGAAATAAAGGATGGATTTGTGCACGGGCGAGGAAGTGTAGATCAAGAAGGTGGACCTGCAGCGTTTATTACTGCCGGAAGAATAATTAAAGAATTAGGATTAGAAAAAGATCTAACAATTTATTTTACAGCAACAGTAATTGAAGAAGATTGCGACGGACTTTGCTGGAAATATATTGTTGAGGGAGATAAAATAAAACCGGAATGTGTTGTAATCACCGAACCCACAAACCTCAATATTTATCGGGGTCATAGAGGAAGAATGGAAATTGCCGTTTCATTTTATGGAGTATCGTCTCATGGTTCTGCGCCGGAAAGAGGAAAGAATGCAATTTATATGGCATCTCGTGCAGCACTGGAAATTGAAAAATTAAATGAAAGTTTAGCTCATGATGAATTTTTAGGAAAGGGTACAATCACAATTTCGGAATTTAAATCAAATAGTCCATCTCTTTGTGCAGTTTCTGATTTTGCCAGAATTCATTTGGATAGAAGATTAACTTGGGGCGAGGACAAAGAATTAGCTTTAAATCAAGTGAAAGAAATTGTGAAAGACATGAATGCGAAAGTTGAACTTTTAAATTATGAAGAAATTGCCTACACCGGATTAAAATATGGAATGCAAAAATATTTTCCTACTTGGAAATTGGAGGAAGATCATCCGCTTGTCCAGAAAGGGGTTGAAGCATATTCTGATTTATTTAAAGAAAATCCAAAAGTTGATAAATGGACATTCTCAACAAACGGCGTAACTATCCGCGGTTATTATGATATTCCGGTTATTGGGTTTGGACCCGGTAATGAAGTTTTAGCTCATGCACCAAATGAAAAAGTTCCAATTGATCATTTGGTAAAAGCAACTGCATTTTATACAAATTTTGTTGCAAAGTATTAATATAACAAACATGTCATTCTAGTCTTGTTCTGGAATCTAATGAACAAATTGGATGCTGAAATAAATTCAGCATGACAAGGAAAAAAGAAATATAAAATATTTTTATTCGGAGTATTTATGGAAAGTAAATTAAAAGGAAAACATTTTCTTACTTGTGAAGATTGGACAAAAGAAGAATTAGATATTGTATTTAACAAAGCATTCAAACTAAAAGATGAATTCTACAAAGAAATTAATCACTTGGATTTACCGCACAAAACTTTATTCATGATGTTTTTTGAGCAATCTACAAGAACTCGAAATTCAATGGAAGCCGGAATGACTCAGCTGGGCGGGCATGCGCACGATTTAACTCCGGACAAAATGCAAATTACTCATGGTGAAGTTGCAAAAGATACTGCAATAATTTTATCGCGAATGGGAAATGGAATTGCATGCAGAAATTGTTTTTATGGAGTCGGTAAAAAATATTTAGATGAACTTGCTGCGTTTTCGCGTAAGCCGGTTATGTCTTTGCAAGATGATGTTTATCATCCTTTCCAAGGTTTAGCAGATTTAATGACAATATTTGAACACTTCGATAAAAATCCAAAAGGATTAAAAGTAACCATAGCTTGGGCTTATGCAACAACGCATTCAAAGCCGCTTTCAGTTCCACAAACTCAAGCTTTACTATTTCCTCGTTATGGAATTGATGTAACAATTGCGAATCCTAAAGAATTTCCGTTAAGTCAAGATATTGTTGATAAAGCAATGAAGAATGCGGAAGTCGGCGGAGGAAGTATAAAATTTACAAATGATATGGATGAAGCATTTGAAGGTGCGCATGTTGTAATTCCCAAAAACTGGGGCGGGTTTGGGCATTATTCGGTTGATGATTATTTAGCTAATGAAACAGATTGCAAAAAAGAAATGAGTGAAAATTTAGCAAAGTATAAAAGTTGGATTTGTGATGATCGAAGAATTAAACTTGCTGATAAAAATGTTAAACTCATGCACGCTCTACCAGCTGATAGAAACAATGAAGTTACTGATGAAATTTTAGATAACCCAAATATTTCAATAGTGTTTGATGAAGCTGAAAACAGACTTCACACAGCAAAAGCAATTATGTCTTTAACGATGTAAAAATGATAAATAATTATTTATACAAATGTTTTAATTGCAAATCTGAATTTGACGCAAATGAAATTGAATCTAATCAAATTTATCTTTGTCCAAAATGTGGAAAGTTAGAGAAGAACCAACCGCTTATTGGAGTTTTAGAGATTATTTATGATTATAAAAAAATAAAAAATGAAATATCAAAAGAAGAATATTTAAAAAATAAAGTGGGTAAGTTTTGGGAATATCCATATTTATGGCCTTTGAAATTTAGTGGAAATAAATTTGAAGATATTTCTGAATCGAAAGTAAATAAACTTACACTGCTTGAAAATCCAATTTCTGAAATTAAATATGAAAATAATCTAATTAAGATTTTTGATGATTCAAGAAACCCAACTTTATCTTATAAGGATAGAGCTTCCATTTTAGTTGCATTAAAAGCAGTTCAATTGGGAATTGATGAAATCTCAGCAGCTTCAACCGGAAATGCTGGTTCATCGCTTGCTGGAATTTGTGCAAAGCTAGGATTGAAATCTCATATTTTCGTTCCTAAAAATATTCCGGAAAGTAAGAGAATTCAAATTCAAGCATTTGGTACAAAAATTTATATTGTTGATGGAGATTATGATTTAGCATTTGATTTGTGTTTAGAAATTTCAAAAAAGAAAAATTGGTATAATAGAAATACGGCTTTTAATCCGTTAACAATTGAAGGTAAAAAATCCTCGGTTTATGATATGTTTATTTCATTAAACGGAAAATTACCAAATAATATATTTATTCCGGTAGGAGATGGAGTAATAATATCGGGCATTTATAAAGGTTTGAAAGAATTAATTAAATTAGGTTGGATTGAAAAATTACCAAAATTGTATGCAGTTCAAGCTGAAGGAAGTTCTGCAATAGTTGATTATTTAGAAAATAGAAAATATGAATATAAATCAGCTATCACAATTGCAGATAGCATTTGCGCCGGAGCTCCAAGAAATTTGTATATGGCAGTTGACGCAATTATAAATACAAACGGAAATGGAATTAAAGTTTCAGATAATGAAATAATTTCCGCACAAAAAATATTAGTACAAAAGTATGGAATTCTATCAGAACCGGCTGCAGCAGCTTCATTTGCCGGATATAAAAAAGTTAATAAAAATGAGCAACTTGAAGGAGACTCAATTTTGATGATTACCGGAAACGGTTTGAAAGATATTTCTTCGTTACAAAGTTGGAATGAAAAACCGGAATTAAAATCTTATGATGAATGGAAGAAGAATTTACTCAACTAAAACTGATTATACTTTATAAGTATTTTATCAAAAAATTATGATTCATAATTACATATCTAAAATATTATTTGTTGCTTTAATTATAAGTCAAGCAACAGTTTTATCTCAACAAAATAATATAAAAAGTGAAAGTTATTTCTATCCAATAAAATTAGATAATTGGAAGTTCAAGAGCGCTATAACTCTTTCTTTTAGTCAATTGCCGGAAGAGATTATTGAAGAGGTAAATTCTTTAATTTATTCGCCGCTTATTAATTTTGATGCAACATTTGGAATCCCATATAATTTTAATTTGCATACCGGTATTACATCAAACATAATAACTAATCATTTTTTAATTGGAACAAATTGGAGATATAGTAAAAATAATTTTGCAGTATCAATCGGTTATGATGTTGCTTTTTGGTTTGGCATACTGGATGATTTTGATTTTGCAAGCAGAAATATCGGATGGCTTCATTACCCGAATTTCACTTGTGGTTATGCCTTTGATAAGTTTACTGTATCTGGAAAATCAGAAATAATATTAAATACATTCTACACACAATTTGTTGATAATATTGAGATAAGTACTGAAAAAAATACTATTAGCGGATATAGTTTTGCATTATTTGTTGAACAGCCTCTTTGGAAAAATAATATAATGAGCATAGGAATAAAAGCAAACTTCTCACGTTTTTATTATCCGGTTTGGATTGCTTATTCAAACAGCTATAATTTCAGATTAATTCCAGAAATACAAATTGGATTAGTATTATGAAAATATTTATCGCACGGTTTGTAATACTTTTTATTGCAATTAGCTGTAATCCGGATGA